>CAVRIG010000022.1:0-5401 GCA_963721175.1 uncultured Alphaproteobacteria bacterium
GCTGAGATGCGCTGCGGCGGAACTCGTCGAGGCTCCAGCGCGGTCCGGCCGGGCGCGACCCGCCCGGCCGGCCTTTGCTGATCGCCCGTGTCATTCCCGCGTCATTTGACCAAAACATAGCGGCCGGGAGCGGGTTCAATTTGGCCGTATCGACGTGAACCCATCTTCGGCGCCGCGATGGGCTCCGCCGCGTTCAGAGAGATGAGCCAGTCGTTCCAGTGCGGCCACCACGAGCCCTCGTGTCGCATTGACCCATCATACCAGTCGATTGCATCGGCTCCAATTTCGTCATTGGTGCGGTAGCCGTATTTCACCTTGTTCGGCGGGTTCACCACGCCGGCATTGTGGCCGGAGCCGCCAAGCACGAAGACCTTCTCGCCGCCGAAATTCTGCGCGCCGGCATATGTCGAGGCCCACGGACAGATGTGGTCTTCCTCGGCGGAGAGAAAGTAGACAGGCACGTCGATCTTGCCGAGGTCGAGCCCGACACCGCCCATCTTCACCGCACCCGGTTCGCGCAGCAGGTTCTTGTGGTAGTAGGTCTCGAGATACCACAGCACCATCTTGGCAGGCAGCCGGGTCGAAATCCTGGAACCAGTAGACCATGTCGAAGGGCAACCGATCGCTGCCCAGCAGGTAGTTGTTGACCACGTGTCCCCAGATCAGGTCGTTCGCGCGCATCAGCGAGAAGACCGCGGCCATCTCCTCGCCGGAGTGATACCCGCGTTTCTCCACCGCACGGCGCAGCGTCTCGAGCTGACCGTCATCGATGAACACGCCGAGATCGCCGGGTTCCGAGAAGTCTGTCATGCAGGCCATCAGCGTCGCGGAATGCACGGGCTTTTCGCCCTTGGCCGCGAGGTAGGCGAGCATCGTGGCCACGAGCGTGCCGCCGATGCAGTAGCCTGCCACGTTCACGTCTTTCGCTTTGGTGATGTCGCGGATCACGTCGATGGCCTCGAGGGGGCCTTCGAACATGTAATCGTCGAATCCCTTGCCTGCGAGAGACTTGTCCGGGTTGACCCAGGAGATCAGGAAGGTGCTGTCAGACGGATTTCGAACTCGTCTCAGTTTCTCGCAAACAGCGTGAACTTACGCGAACTCGTCGGCAAAGACGAGGTAACCTGCGAGGGTATCGAGGTCGACGCTACGACCGCGTCGTCTCGCGCTGCTACGCGCGCGGCGTCGACATTGCACGGACACTCGTTGACGAGGGCCTCGCCTGGGCGTTCATCCGCTACAGCACCGACTATGCTGACGCAGAGGCGACAGCGAAGGCCGCCGCGCTGGGCGTCTGGCAGGCGCCGACCCAGGCGCCGTGGGACTACCGCGAGGATGGCTGGAGCCGAGCCGTAGCCGAGGCACCGGACGGATGCCCGATCAAGGGCAACATCAGCCGAAGCGGCGAGCGCATCTACCACGCTCCGTGGTCCCGCTGGTACAGCCGGACCCAGATCAACACGGCACACGGCGAGCGCTGGTTCTGCGATGAGGCCGAGGCACAGGCGCGGGATGGCGGCCGGCGAAGAGCCGGTAGGTAAGAGCTGCGCGACGTCGGCGCTGCTCATTCGCCGAAGGCGCGGCGGTGACGCTTCCTGCGGATTGTGTTGAGAAACACCGCTTGAGCGGTGCGTGGGAGGCTGATTCACTTCTCCCCCAGAGGGATGGGAGGGCAGCGGCGATGATGGGGCCGAGGCAGGTGGCGCAGGGGTCGCTGTTCTACGAGTTCTCGATCGAGGACCATGTTCCGGCGGATCATCTGCTGAGGTCGATCGACCGGTTCATCGATCTGGGCGACATGCGCCGCCGCCTGGCACCGTTCTACAGTTCGACGGGCCGCCCTTCGGTCGATCCCGGGTTGATGATCCGGATGCTGCTCATCGGCTACTGCTTCGGCATCCGTTCCGAGCGCCGGCTCTGCGAGGAGGTTCATCTGAACCTGGCGTATCGCTGGTTCTGTCGCCTCGACCTGGGCGACGGCGTGCCCGATCACTCGACCTTTTCCAAGAACCGGCACGGGCGGTTCCGCGAGAGCAACCTGTTCCGGCATCTGTTCGAGGATGTGCTCGCGCGCTGCATTGCCGAGGGTCTCGTAGGCGGCGCGAGCTTCGGGGCTGACGCCTCGCTCATCAAGGCCGATGCCAGCCGCTATACCAAGGTGGGCTTCACGGAGTGGTCTGCGGCGGATGCGGCAAACCGGGCGACCCAGGAATACCTCGACACGCTCGACGATGCCGCCTTCGGGGCCGCGACGCGGGTGAAGCCGAAGGCGATCTCGCCCTCTGATCCCGCCGCACGGCTGACCAGCGCGAACGGCGACAGACCCTTCTTCGCCTACAGCACCAATTATCTGGTCGATCTGGACCATGCGATCATCGTGGACGTCGAAGGTTCGGAGGATCAGAAATCGATCCAGTGGATCGATTTCCCGACGGACGCACCGATCCGGCAGGCTGAAACCGGCGCGGTGCGCAACATGCTGGCCCGAACCCGAGACCGTTTCGCGCTTCACCCCGAGATGCTGGTGGCGGATACCGGCTACGGTTCGGCCGACATGCTCGGCTGGCTCGTCGAAGAGCAAGGCATCGAGCCGCACATCCCGGTCTTCGACAAATCCGAACGCAAGGACGGCGCGTTCCCCGCCACGGACTTCGTCTACGATCATGCGGCCGACGAATATCGATGCCCCGGCGGGCGGGCGCTGAAGCCGTACTGGCGGAACATCTCGGAAGGCCGACCAGAGTTCGGCAAGGACGGCTTCAAGAAGTACTTCGCCCGGAAACAGGATTGCGCCGCCTGCGCGCTGAAGCCCCGATGCACGCCCAACCAGACCACCCGGAGGATCTCCCGATCGCGGCACGAGAACGCTCGCCAAAAGGCCAGGGACATTGCCAGGACCGACGCCTATGTCGCGTCGAGCTACGCCAGGAAGAAGGTCGAGATGCTGTTCGCCCACCTCAAGCGCATCATCGGCCTCGACCGCCTCCGCCTCAGGGGACCAAACGGCGCCAAGGACGAGTTCCACCTCGCGGCAACCGTCCAGAACCTCCGCAAACTCGCGAAGATGAAACCAATGCCCGCGTAAGAACAACCGGCGTCCTTGCTGACGGCCCTCCGCAGGCAAGCTTCGAGCCGCCTTATTCAACAGAATCCGCCGCAACGCCGACCTTCGCCGGCTTGCGTGGAGGTTTGTAGGGCGGACAAAGCGGACCTTCCCCGAGCATGACAGAGTGCGCGACGAGTTGCCGCGCTTGCTCAGACATCCGAGCGAGCGTTGACGTTCCGAAAGCCGACGAGCAAGCATCCCGCGCATTCACGACCCCTACGGAGACATCGAATGAGACCTGCTGAACTGGCCATCCTCGCCCTGCTCGGGATGGGAGCGCTGCATCCCGCAACCGCGCAGGACGCGGTTCCCCTCGACGAAGCGACACTGCAGGGCGACGAGGTGATCGACACACCGGTCGGAACGATCGAACTGCAGGACAGCTACTTCGACGACGAGGCGTCGCAGCGGCTGTTCGACGAGATGGACTACCAGCGTGCCGCCAGGCCTACATCTGGTCCACGCCGCTGGTCTCGATAGCGACGTGGCGCGACGCCGAGGCAGAGGCCTATGGCGTGGAGAACCCGACCGACTTCGTGGTCCTCAAGTCGCTCAAGGAAAAGCGCGGCATCGTCACCGGCAATCTGACGACGCCCTACATCTTCAACTTCAGTGATCTGTCCGACGGGCCGATCCAGATCAACTATCCCGCCGGGCAGACCGCGGGCGGTGTGCTCGACTTCTGGCAGCGCCCCCTCTTCGATCTCGGCCTGACCGGTCCCGATCAGGGTCAAGGGCGCGACCTACATCGTCGTCGGTCCCGAAGGCGACCCGTCCCAGTACGAGGAGGACGGCGTCAACGTCTTTCAGAGCGCGACCAACAACATCCTCATCGGTCTGCGCATTCTCGACACCGACCCCACCTACTATGACACCTTCACCTCGGAGTACGAGATGGGTCCGGTCGGCGGCGACATCGGGCCCAGCAATTTCATCCGGGGCAAGGATGTGGAGTGGAGCGCGACGGCGCCGCGCGGCCTCGCCTACTGGGAGACGCTGGCCGCCATCATCAACGAGGAGCCGGTGCGCGAGATCGACAAGCCCTGGATGGGGATGCTGGAACCTCTCGGTATCGTAAAGGGCGAAGACTTCGCACCGAGCGATCGCCAGCAGGAGATTCTGAAAAAGGGTGCGGCGATGGGCGAGCTGATGCTGCGCAACCTTCAGGTCAATCCGCGCTACGTCGAGCCCTATTGGGACGGGACGAGCTGGTACAAGAGCTTCGACTTTCAGACCGAACAGGAAACGGACACATCCAGCAGATCGACCAGCGCGGGACGTGGTACTACGAGGCCGTCACCTCGACCAAGGGGATGCTGAACCCGACCCCGGGCGCGGGACAGGTCTACATGACCACCAAGCGCGACAGCGACGGCGACCTGCTGCGCGCCGACCGCAACTACGTCCTGCGCGTCCCGGCCGACGTGCCGGTCGGGCAGTTCTGGTCACTGACGCTCTACAGCGAGAACACCCGGCGCCCCTACGACAACGGGGGCACCGAGATCTCGGACGTCAGCCTCGACAGCCGGATGGACCAGTTGCAGTACAACGAGGACGGCTAGGTCGACCTCTATGTCGGCGCGGACGCGCCCGAGGGGATGGAGAGCAACCACCTCAAGACGGTCGGCGACGATGGCTGGTTCGTCTACTTCCGCCTCTACGCCCCGCGAGCAAGCGTTCTTCGACAAGACCTTCACGCTGCCGGACTTCGAAACGACAGAGTGACGTCGCTGGCGTAGCCTCTCAGGCTTGCCGACCTTGCGGGAAAGACGGCAATAAGTCTCCGGCTCGTCATCCGAGAGTTTCGCTCGGATGCCCAGTCAGTCGGCTTTCCTGCAGTCGATGGTGGTGCAGCATAGATCGTTCAGGGCTCAAACTGACCTTGGGGGCCGCGGCCTAACATGGCTCGGCCTCCAATCTCTTTAGCAAGTTCATCACCGTGGAGACGTGCCAGCAGCCGCCGCGCCGCGTGAGGATGCCACGGGCGTTCATCTCACCGGCGATTGCGCGCAAGCTGGTCGCCCCGCCAAAGCGGATGTCCTCGACGACGGCCCGCAGGTCTTCGGCGTGGTGGTTGGCGTTCCGCGCTATGGTCTCCCTGAGCGGCGCTCCGCCCCGTCCAGCCCGCCTCACCGCATACCCGGGCCCGGCCATGACGAGCGCCTGCACCCAGACGTCGATCTGTGCGAGGATCTCGGCGATGGGCAGGTCCGGCGCATAGTCTTGAGCAGCATGCGGCAGATGTCGCGGGCGAGATCAGGAAGGCTAGCTCGAGGATCTTCGACGACCCGTTTC
>CAVRIG010000023.1:0-420455 GCA_963721175.1 uncultured Alphaproteobacteria bacterium
GCGCCGCGCGATCGAGATCGACGCCTCCGTCGCGCCCGAAGTGACTTTGCGCGAGGCGATCGACGACGTTCGCGCGCTGTCGCAAGAGGAATTGCCCGAGGGAATCGGCCTGATCTTTCTGGGCGAGGCGGCGTCCCTGGACGAAACCTCCACCGCGCTGGCCGCGACCTATGTCATTGCGCTGCTGGTCGTGTTTCTCGTGCTGCTGGCGCAGTTCGAGAGCCTCACCAGCGCGCTGGTCGTGATGACGACGGTGCCGTTCGGCGTCTGCGCGGCGATCTACGCGCTGCTGCTGACCGGGACGACGATCAACATCTTCAGCCAGATCGGGGTGCTGATGCTGATCGGCGTCATGGCCAAGAACGGCATCCTGCTGGTGGAGTTCGCCAATCAGCTCCGCGACGAGGGGAAATCGGTGATGGACGCGGCCTACGAGGCGCGCGCTCGCCCGCTTGCGCCCGATCACGATGACGCTGATCTGCACGGTGCTGGCAGGGTTGCCGCTGATCCTCGGCACGGGGCCGGGGGCGGAGGCGCGCGCTTCCATCGGCTGGGTCATCGTCGGTGGGCTGGGCATGGCGGCTGTCTTCACGCTTTTCCTGACGCCCGCCGCCTATGCGCTGGTCAGCGGGTTCACCAAGCCGCGGGCATCGAGTGCGCAGGCGCTCGAGGAGGAGTTGAGTGCTGCCGAGGCCGCGCGCTGATCGGACGCGTCACTCCGCCTCGATCTGGACGCGCTGGCGCAACGCGCCGCTCTCCCGGTCGAAGATCAGGATTTCCTGCGCGTCGGTGACGATGGCGTACCAGCCTTCCCGGCCGTGACGGCGGTGGCGGTCTGACCCTCCGGAAGGGTGATCTGGTCCGGCAGGAGAGGCACGGTTTGGGCTGGGGTCTCGCCCGCGAACCGGATAAGGAGAAGCCCGACAATTGCAGAAATGCCCGCGATCATCGTGACGGTCAGCACGGTGACGAGACGGCGCAGGAACCTCAGGTTCTCCGGTTCGGGAGGGAGATCGTCCATTTGCCCATGCCCGTCAGTTTCACGATCGGCGGACGCACCGCCGCCGCGCCTTGATAAGGCGCTGGCGCGCGATGTGCCAGAGGAGGCGGCGCTGTCGCGCACGCGGCTCGCCCGGCTGATCGCCGCGGGCGACGTGACGGTCGACGGCGAGGTGGTCACGGATCCCAAGGCGCGGGTGACGGCCGGGGACCGAGGTCGAGATCACGGTCGGCGCAGGCCGGTCGAAAGCCATATCGCCGCCGAGGAGATGCCGCTGGACATCGTGTTCGAGGATGACGACGCTGATCGTCGTCAACAAGCCCGCGGGCATGGTCGTGCATCCCGCGCCCGGCTCGCCGTCGGGGACGCTGGTCAACGCGCTCATGGCGCATTGCGGCGACGCGCTGTCCGGCGTCGGCGGGGTGAAGCGCCCCGGCATCGTGCACCGGATCGACAAGGATACCTCCGGCCTGCTGGTGGTGGCGAAATCCGACGCGGCGCATCATGGCCTGGCCGCGCAGTTCGCCGCGCATACCGTCGAGCGGCTACTATCTGGCGCTGTGTCACGGGGTGCCGGATGCGGCCGATCCGCGGCTGCGCGGGATCCGGGGCGTCAGCTTCGAGCCTGGCGGCATGCTCAAGATGACGACGCAACTGGCGCGTCACAGGACCGACCGGCAGCGGCAGGCGGTCGTCTTCGAGGGCGGACGCCACGCGGTGACCCGCGCCCGCGCGCTGGAACGTTTCGGCACGCCGCCGGTTCTGGCGCTGATGGAATGTTGGCTGGAAACGGGGCGCACGCATCAGATCCGCGTGCATCTGGCGCATGTCGGGCCACGGTCTGGTCGGCGATCCGGTCTATGGCGGCCGGCGCAAGCTTGCCGCGGGCGCGCTGTCGCCCGAAGTCGCCGCGAGGCCGTGTCGCAGAGTTCCCGCGGCAGGCGCTGCATGCCGCCGAGTCTGGGCTTCGACCACCCGGTGACCGGCGAAGACATGCGGTTCGAGGCGCCCTTGGCGCCGACGACATTTGCGGAGTGTGTCTGAATGCGCTCAGGTCCTGAAATACGCACAGCACAGTTGCGTGAGCGCACAGACGTTGTGCATGGACGTTTACCGGTTTTGAAGCTCAATAGTGCCGTTAACTCCAAGGTAAGGCTTGCAACGGTGATCGCGCGGCCCCCATATGAATGTTAAAGCTCTGTAACATGGGAGGGACACGAACCATGGCCAATTATGCAAATCTCCCCGCGCCGACGCCCGAAGGCGGTCTGAACCGGTATATGCAGGAAATCCGCAAGTTTCCGCTGCTGGAGCCGGAAGAGGAATACATGCTGGCCAAGCGCTGGGTCGAGGAACAGGACACCGAAGCCGCGCACCGGATGGTGACGTCGCATCTGCGCCTCGCGGCCAAGATCGCCATGGGCTATCGCGGCTACGGGCTGCCGCAGGCCGAGGTGATCTCCGAGGCCAATGTGGGCCTGATGCAGGCGGTGAAGCGGTTCGACCCGGAAAAGGGCTTTCGCCTCGCGACCTATGCGATGTGGTGGATCCGCGCCATCGATCCAGGAATACATCCTGCGGTCGTGGAGCCTGGTCAAGCTGGGCACGACGTCGGCGCAGAAGAAGCTGTTCTTCAACCTGCGCAAGGCCAAGGCCAAGATCGGCGCGCTGGAGGAAGGCGATCTGCGCCCCGAAAACGTCAAGCAGATCGCGACACGATCTGGGCGTGACCGAGGACGAGGTCATCTCGATGAACCGGCGGATGTCGGGCGGCGACGCGTCGCTCAATGCCACGGTCGGCTCCGAGGGCGAGGGCACGATGCAATGGCAGGACTGGCTGGAGGATGAAGACGCCGATCAGGCCACCGACTACGAGGAGCGCGACGAGCTGGAAGCGCGCCGCGAGATGCTGGCCGAGGCGATGGAAGTGCTGAACGACCGCGAAAAGGACATCCTGACCCAGCGGCGCCTGGCCGATCAGCCGTCACGCTGGAGGAGCTCAGCGGCCAATACGATGTCAGCCGCGAGCGTATTCGCCAGATCGAGGTGCGGGCGTTCGAGAAACTGCAGAAGAAGATGCGCGACCTGGCCCGGGAAAAGGGCATGCTCGCCAGCGCGTGAAGATCAGACCTGAAAACGCCCGGAGCCGCTAGTTCCGGGCGTTTTTCTGTCCCGAGGGAGGCTCTGCCCCACGCCGCTCTTTCGCAGCGGCGCACCCGAGGTATTTCGGACCCAAAGAAGGCTGGTCATGACCGGCGGAGGGGACTTCGACATGCATGACGTGATCAACTGGGGGATTCTCGGGGCGTCGCAATTCGCGCGCGACCACATGGGGCCTGCCATTCACGCGGCGAACGGCGCGCGACTGGCGGGCCTGGCGACATCGAACCCGCTGAAGGCGGCGCCGTTCCGCGCCCTGGTGCCGGACCTGCGGATCCATGACAGCTACGATGCGTTGCTGGCGGACCCGGACATCGAGGCCGTGTACATTCCGCTGCCCAACCACCTGCATGTCGAATGGACGCTGAAGGCGATGGACGCGGGAAAGCACGTGCTCTGCGAAAAGCCTGTCGCGATGAATGTCGCCGACATCGACGATCTGATCTCGGCGCGGGACGGCTCGGGCCTGTTCGCCACCGAAGGCTACATGATCGTGCACCATCCGCAGTGGCAGCGGGCGAAGGCGCTTTACGAAGACGGTGCGATCGGCGAGCTTCTGCATGTCGACGGTCAATTTGGTTACGACAACAGCGCCCAAGGCGACAACATCCGGAACCGGGTCGAGACGGGAGGCGGCGGAATCCCGGATATCGGCGTCTATACCTTTGGTTGCACCCGCTGGCTGACCGGGCAGGAACCGGAGGAGATCACGCATGCGGATATTGATTTCGAGAACGGTGTGGACGTCTTTGCCCGTGTCTCGGCCCGGTTTCCCGGATATTCCGCGCATTGGGTCAATTCCATGCGGATGCATCCGCATCAGGAAATGACGTTCATCGGCCGCGAGGGAGTGCTGAAGCTCACCGCGCCCTTCAATGCGAATGTCTTCGGCGAAGCCCGCGTGGAACTGAGCCGTGGAATGAGTCGGACCGTGGAGCGGTTCCCGGGTGCGAATCATTATGTTTTGCAGGTTGAGACCTTTGGTTCTCATCTCCGAGAGGGCGCCGCCTATCCGTGGACACTGGAGGATGCGAGGGGCACACAGACAATGATCGACGCGGTCTTCGCGGCGGCGGGGCGCGATAAAAAATAGGGGGGAAGGGAATGGCGGACAAGGAAGAACGGCTCGACGGACGGATCCACGGAGAACAGCCAAAAGCGCAGAAGGACGGGCTGTTGGTCCGGCTTCTCTACATGATCCTGATCTGGGTGATGCTGTCGATCGCGTCGACGGTCCTGACGGTGGCGACGGTCATCCAGGTCGTGATCATGCTGGTGAATTCGGGCGAGCCGAACGAAAGGCTGGCCGATTTCGGCACCGACCTCGGCGTCTGGCTGGCGAAGGCGGCACGGTTCCAGACCGGAGCGAGCCACGTGAAGCCGTGGCCATGGACGGAACTGGATTGAGGCGAACGGTGCCCGATGGCGAGGCCGTGGCCAGGCCGCTCGGAGGCGCCCGCCACTCGAATTGCCGATAAGGCCGATCTGCGTGAGAGCTCGGCGAGCCGTTGGCGTCCTACTCCCTGCGCGCGCGCCAGCGGCGCATCAGCGGCTTCACGTCGAGCGCGGCCACCACCACGCCCAGCGGGATCATCCAGAATCCGAGGATCGGCAGAAATCCGAGGAGCCCTCCGAGGATCAAGAGTATGCCAACGACCAGCCTCCAGCCGGGGGGCACCCGTCGCCGGATGCCGAGTCGCATGCGCGCAAGGCGGCCGCGCCAGTCCTTTCGGTCACGCTGGTTGCGGTTCATCGGGGATCGGGTGCGTGGCGGGATGCGTTCGGTCTTTGGCATGGCAGTTCACGCGTCAATGTTTACGGCGTTGGCGGCCGCTGGTTGGGCTTCGCGGACCTCATCGTGTTGCCGCAGGCCATCCATCATTGCTCAGTTCTCCATCGCTTCCAGTTCGTCGATGAAGCCTTCGATCATGCCCAGGCCCTTGTCCCAGAACGCCGGGTCGCTGGCATCGAGACCGAAGGGCAACAGCAGCTCCTTGTGGTGCTTCGACCCGCCGGCCTTCAGCATATCGAAATACTTGTCCTGAAAGCCCGGTTCGCCCTCTTCGTAGACCGCATAAAGCGCGTTCACGAGCCCGTCGCCGAAGGCATAGGCGTAGACATAGAAGGGCGAGTGCACGAAGTGCGGGATGTAGGCCCAGAAGGTCTCGTAGCCGTCCATGAAGTCGAAGGCGGGCCCGAGGCTTTCGCCCTGGACGGACATCCACAGTTCACCGATATCGTCGGAGGTCAGCTCGCCGCCCCGCCGCGCGTCGTGCAGCTTGCACTCGAAATCGTAGAACGCGATCTGGCGCACGACTGTGTTGATCATGTCGCCCACCTTGCCGGCCAGCAGCACCTTGCGCTGGGCTTGCGTCTCGGCGGTGTCGAGCATCTTGCGGAAGGTCAGCATCTCGCCGAAGACGCTCGCGGTTTCGGCCAGGGTCAGCGGCGTGGAGGACAGCATCTCGCCCTGGTCGGCGGCCAGGACCTGGTGCACGCCATGCCCGAGTTCATGGGCGAGCGTCATCACGTCCCGTGGCTTGCCGAGGTAGTTGAGCATCACGTAGGGGTGCACGTCGGTCACCGTGGGATGCGCGAAGGCCCCCGGCGCCTTGCCCGGACGCACGCCGGCGTCGATCCAGCCCTTGCGGAAAAACGGCTCCGCCAGGTCCGAGAGCCGTGGGTCGAACGAGGCATAGGCATCCTTCACCAGGCGCTCGGCCTCGTCCCATGCCACGATCCGCTTGTCCTCCATCGGCAGAGGGGCGTTGCGGTCCCAGATCTGCATCCGGTCGAGCCCGAGCCAACCCCGCTTCAACTCATAGTACCGGTGTGAGATTCGGGGATAGGCTGCAACCACGGCATTGCGCAACGCCTCGACCACTTCAGGTTCGACGTCGTTCGACAGGTGCCGCCCGGTCTGCGGCGTGGGCATGCCGCGCCAGCGGTCCAGGACTTCCTTTTCCTTGGTCTGCGTGTTGTGCACGCGAGCGAAGGTCCGGATGTTGGACTGGAACACGCGGGCCAGTTCGCGTGCCGCGGCCTCGCGTTTCGGGCGTTCCTGTTCGGTCAGCAGGTCCAGCGTCTCCTCGATGCCGAGCGTGTCGCCCTCCACCTCGAAGCTCAGCCCGGCGATGGTCTCGTCGAAGAGCCGCTCCCATGCGTCACCGACCACGCCGAGGTCGTGCAGGAATCTCTCCATCTCGTCCGACAGCTGGAACGGCTTCATCTTGCGGACGCGATCGAAGACAGGCCTGTACCGGGCCAACTCGTCGCTGGCGG
This sequence comes from uncultured Alphaproteobacteria bacterium, assembly GCA_963721175.1. Lineage (GTDB taxonomy): Bacteria > Pseudomonadota > Alphaproteobacteria > Rhodobacterales > Rhodobacteraceae > Aliishimia. The sequence continues at coordinate 6,443 of CAVRIG010000023.1, forward strand.
CGAAGCGCGAGTCGAGGTGGTCGTCTTCGAGCCGGTTCAGCTCCAGCGTGAAGAACACGAGCGGAGTGGTGTAGGTGGTGATCTTTTCCTGGCAATCGGACAGGAACTTGGTGCGCCCGCTGTCGGTGGTCTGCTGGGAGTAGCGCAGGTAGGCGTAGGACATGATGCGCCCTGCGGTCCGGTTGATCGCCTCGTAACGCTTCGTGCACTCCAGCAGTTGTGCGGCGTCGAGCCCGGCCAGTTCCCCCTCGTAATCCGTCGCGAAGGAGCGGCACGCCTCCTCCAGCCAATCCAGGTCCCGTTTCAGCTCCGGCGCGTCCTGGCCGGAATAGAGATCATCCAGGTTCCACTCCGGCAGGTCGCCGAGGTTGCGGTCGCCTGACGTGCTGTTGGCATCGCGGACGGGGAAGGGGAGTTGAATCATGAGTTCGGTCACCTTGTGTTACGCTGCGCCACAGGTAAGGCCTGCGATGCCTCGGGGCAACCGATCGCGATTGCACGACCCCGGGCTGCTTGCGGGGGGAGCATGGGAAACGAAACCGCGGGGAAAAAGCCGGGCGAAGAAAACAGGTAGGCGCGTCGCGAGAATCCGGTAAGCTCGGGCGGGGACGGCGATCGGCCGGCTTTGCGATAAGGGACATTCTGACTAGGAGGGATAGGGACATGTCGAATCCACCGATCATTTTCGGGCTTGGCGGGGTTGTAGCAGGCATTTTCATAGGGGTCGCGATCGGTGGGTCGATGGTGACCGACAAGATCAACGATGCGGTTGCGAACGCGATGGAGCGCGCGCAGGCAAGCGCGGGAGACGGCGCGGCAGCGACCGAGGACGTGATCCTCGTGTTGGCCGAGCGGGTCGGCGCGCTGGAAACCAGCCTCTCGGACAGTTCCTCGGCAACGCGGGACATCTCCGAGGCGGTGCGGGCGCAACTCGGCGAGATGAGGGATAGCCTCGGGGCGCAGATCGACGCGGTGCAACAAAGCGCGCGCGAGAGTTCCGCGGATCTTCGCGCCGCGCTCGGCGGTTTGTCGTCTGGTGGAGGCGCCGCGTCGCCGACCGAAAGCGCCGAAGCACAGTCGGCGTCGGCCGATGTCGCGGCCGCCAGCGAAGGCAAGGGCATGTCCGCCAGTGTCGGCGAGACGGTCCATTTCGCCGATGGGGCGGTGCGCGCCTTCGTGTCGCGGATCGACGCCGATGGCGGCATGGCACGGATCAGCGTCAACGGTGAGCTGTCTTCGATTGCCGTGGGCGAGGCTGTCACGGCCAGCGTCGACGGGTCCGACTGCTCCGTTGCGCTGACGGCGGTCGAGGCGTCCTCGGCCACGCTGAACTCCGATTGCGGTGGCGTATCGGGTGGCGCATCCGGTGGCGAGGCCAAGGCGGCGGAAGGCGCGCCGGCAGATATCCCCGCGGCGCCCGAGGAGGGGTTCCGCGCGGGTCAGACGGTTCAGCTTGCCGAGGGGCTGCGTGTCTTCGTGTCGGGGCTGGCCGACGATCGCAGTGCCGCGCGGATCGCCGTCAACGGTGTGAACGTGCAGACGATTGCCGCGGGTGACAGCGTCGACGTCACCAGCGGCGACCAGACCTGCACGATCACGGTGACCGGTGTCGGCGACGGTCTCGTCGGGCTGGAAGGCACCTGCGGCTGAACGATTGGCCTCGCGGTTCGGTAACTTGCCGGCCGCGGTACCGCCCTGTTCCATCTCTCGGAACTATCCGTAGACGGCGAGCATATCCTTGAGGTCGTCGAGGCTGTTGGCCTCCTGCACCGGCTTGTCCTTGCGCCAGCGCGCCATGCGCGGAAAGCGCAGGGCAACACCGGACTTGTGGCGCGGGCTTTCGTGGATGCCCTCGAACGCGATCTCGAAGACATGGGTCGGGGTGACCTGCCGCACGGGGCCGAAACGTTGCTGCGTGTTCCTGCGGACCCAGGCGGTGATCTCGCGAAATTCGCCGTCCGTCAGGCCGGAATAGGCTTTGGTGAAGGGCACGAGCTCGTTGCCGGACCAGACGGCGAACGTGAAGTCGGTAAAGAGATTTGCCCGCCGCCCGCTTCCTTGCTGCGCATAGATCATCACCGCGTCGATGGTCAGCGGATCGAGTTTCCACTTCCACCAGTCACCCTTCTTGCGACCGCTCAGATAGGGCGACGCCTTGCGTTTCAGCATCAGCCCCTCGGCCTGATGGTCGCGGGCTTCCACTCGGGTCTCTGCCAATTCGGCCCAGTCGTCGAAATCGACCCGGGGTGAGAGGCGCAGCGGCGCGTCGTCCGGCAGATCGGCGGTGAGCGCCTCCAACTGCGCGCGCCGCTCGGCGAAAGGCCGGTCGCGCCAGTCCTCTCCCTTCCACTCCAGCAGGTCGTAGACATAGAGGATCACGGGCGCGTCGCGCAGCAGCGTCTTCGGGACGGTCTTGCGCCCGATCCGCTTCTGCAGCGCGTTGAAGGGCATGGGCGCGCCTTGCCAAGCCAGGATCTCCCCATCGAGCACGGTGCCGGAGGGCACGAAATCGATGGCGCGGGCCAGTTCGGGAAACCGGTCCGTCATCAACTCTTCGCCCCGGGACCAGGTGAAGTGCTGGCCGTCGCGCAGGATCAGCTGCCCGCGAATGCCATCCCACTTCCACTCCGCATGCCAGTCCGATGGATCGCCCAGGCTCCCGGGGGGATCCTCCAACCCGTAAGCCAGGTAGAACGGGTAGGGGCGGGAGGCGTCCGCACTGGCATCCTCGGCCTCGATCAGGTCGTGCCATGTCGTGCTGTCCGGGGACCAGTTGCCCATCAGCCGGTGGGCCAGCTCCGGTTCGGGCTTGTCCGTCGCCTGCGCCAGGGCACGGGTCATCAGTTTCTGGCTGATCCCGATGCGAAACCCGCCGGTCAGCAGCTTGTTGAACAGAAATCGCTGCGTAGTGTCGAGTTCGTTCCAGGCTTCGGTGATGCGGGCCTTGCGGACCGGCTCGTCCACATCAGCCAAGGCGCGCAAGGTTCTGATCCAATGAGTCAATCCGCGGTCGGAGGACGTGTCGGGCGGTGGCAGGATCAACGCGATCGTTTCAGCCAGATCGCCGACGATGGGATAGGATTCCTCGAACAGCCAGAGCGGCAAGCCCGCACGTTCCGCCGCCCATTCGCGCAGCCGCGTCGTGGTGATGGCACGTTTCGGCCGCCGTCCGGAGAAGAGCGCGACCGTCCAAAGCCGGTCGTCATCCGACGCCTTGTTCAGGAACTCGGCCAACGCCGCGACCTTGACCGTGGTCTTGTTGCTCTGATCGATGCGGGTGAAGAGCGCGGCGAAATCCCTCATGCCGCCTCCTCTTCATCCTCGCCGAACTCGGTCTTCACGACACTGGCTGTCCAGCCTTTCGTATTGAGGTACCGCGCGAATATCTCGGTGTAACCATGTGTCACGTATATGTGTTCCGCGCCCGTGTCATGGATCGTCCGAAGCAGGCCGGCCCAATCCGCATGGTCTGACACGACAAAGCCGCGATCGCCCGCGCGCCGGCGCCGGATCCCGCGCAGCGCCATCCAGCCCGAGGCAAACCCGGTTTCCCGCGGGCCGAACCGCCGGGCCCAGGTGGAGCCCAACGCGGAAGGTGGCGCCAGCACCACCGCACCGGGGTAATCCTTGGCCCGCATGTCGGGCGTGACCTGGATGGTGTCGGGCAGGGCGATGCCCTGCGCCCGCAGGACTGCATTGGTACCCTCGACGGCGCCGTGGGTCAGGATCGGTCCGTGATCCTCGAGCAGGCTCAGCAACCGTTGCGCCTTGCCCAGCGAATAAGCGCCCAGCATCGCCACCTTGCCCTCGGCCGCGCAAGTGCGCCACCAGTCGTTGATCTGAGCCGCGATGTCCGCCTGCGGCTGCCAGCGGAAGACGGGCAGGCCGAACGTGCTTTCAGTGATGAAGTGATGGCAGCGCAAGGGCTCGAACGGTGTCGAAAGCCCGTCATCCTCGGTCTTGTAGTCGCCGGAGACGACCCAGACCTCGCCCCGATGCTCGACACGGATCTGCGCGGATCCGGGCACGTGGCCGGCGGGGTGAAAGCTGACCCGAACTCCGCCGATCTCGCGGACCTCGCCGTAAGCGACTGTTTCCAGGGAAATATCGCCCAGCCTGTGCCGCATGACCGGTGCCGCGATGTCGGTGCAGAGATACTGCCCCATGCCCGAGCGGGCGTGGTCGGCGTGTCCATGAGTGATCAATGCGCGCGCGACAGGGCGCCAGGGGTCGATGTAGAACGCGCCCCGGTCGCAATAGATCCCTTCCGGGCGGAAACTGAGAAGCGCGTCGCGTGCCATGTCACCGAACCTAGCAGATGGTCGGCGCTTGCCCAGCCGAAGCCATCAGGCGGCGGCGGCGAAATGCGCTGCCATGCCGTCGAAGATCCGCGTGCGCACCTCCGGGATCTCCATCAGAACCTCGTGCTCGCCACCGTCGATCATCTCCAACCGGCCGCCGGGCCACTGCGCCATCCGACCTTTCACCGCGGCGACATCGACAATCCGCTCGTTCGAGCCGAGAAAGGCGAGGCAGGGCAGCGACGGCGACGGCTGGGCGGCCAGATCCGCGCATTCCTGCAGCGCCTGATGCAGCCAGACATAACTCGGACCGCCCAACGCGAGGCCGGGATGCGCCGACACCTGATCCCGCATCATGTCGTACATCTCGGGATCATTCGTCAGCATGTTGTCGTCGAATGGATCGCTCAGCACGTAAGGCTCCCGACGGGTGCCCGGCGGCAGCCGCTCCCCGTGGCCGATGCGCGGCATGACACGGCCCAACATCCACGCCATCGGGCGCAAGTGCGGGGCGATCCGGATCCCCCACATCGGCCCCGTGAAGGTCGCGGCCCGCACCGGCAGCCCGTCCAGCAGCGATCGCAGCCCGATGCAGCCGCCCATGGAATGCGCGAGCAGGTACCAGGGGCGGGGCAGGTGAAGCGACTTGGCCGCACGCAGCATGGCGGCCACGTCTTTCTGGTAATCGGAGAACCGCCGCACATAACCGACCAGCGGATCGCCGACCAGGCGATCTGCAAGACCCTGCCCGCGCCAGTCGATGGCCACGGTCGCGAAACCGCGAGACGCAAGCTCGGTTGCGGATTGTCCGTATTTTTCGACATATTCGGTGCGACCGGGAAACAGCAGCACTGTACCGCGATCGCCACCCCGGCCCCAGGCGGCGACGCGCACCCGGACGCCGTCCGACGTCACCATCCAGCGGGCGGTCCCGTCCACAGGTCCCGGCGAGATATCCGTGAAGAGCGGTGCCTCGCTCAGATCCGTATGCATGCGTCTTCGGGCTCAGGACATCTGCGAGGCCAGCTTCATCGCGAGGCCCATGTCGCCGGAGACCTGGAGCTTGCCGGTCATGAAGGCCGACGTGGGGTTCGTGTCGCCGGACATGATGCCCTGGAACGTGTCGGCATCAGCAGTGAGCGTCACGTCTGCCGGTTCGTCCGCCGCGCGCGCGCCGTTCGAATCGACCATCACCGCCCCTTCGCCCTTGATCACGAACTTGGCGGTGCCGCTGAAATCGGCGTCGCCCAGCTTCGCGTTCAACGCCTCGACTGCCTGGTTCAAAACTTCGCTCATCGCACCTGTGCCCTTTCGCCAGATTGTGTGTGCCGTCCGTTCTGGAATTATCGGCAGGTAATGTTACATTCTGGTTATGGGCACGATACGCAACCTGTTCCAGTCTGCCGTTACGGCAAGTCTCATCCTGATCGGAGCGGCGGCACCGGCAATCGCGCAGCCGACCGTCGACGAATTGCTGCAATCCCTGCAGACGGCGACTCCGGACGAGGCGAGGCGGTTGGATCAGCAGATAACCGCGCAGTGGTCGCGGTCCGGGTCCGCGTCCATGGATCTGTTGCTGCGCCGGGGTCGGGAAGCGCTGGAAGAGGATGATCTCGAGGCCGCTATAGAGCATTTCACCGCCCTGACCGACCATGCCCCCGATTTCGCGGAGGGCTGGCACGGTCTGGCGCGCGCCTATTTCGAGGCGGAACTCTATGGTCCGACACTGGATGCTCTGGGCCATGTCCTGGCACTGAACCCGGACCACTACTCCGCGCTCTTCGGGCTCGGGGTGATGTTCCAGCAGTTCGAAGACACCAGGCGCGCAGAGGCGGCCTTTCGCCAGGTCCTCAGCTTGAATCCGCATCACGAACAGGCCAAGCAGGCGTTGGAAGCGCTGAAGGTCGAAGGATTCGGCCACACACTCTGACCAAGAGGGGGCAAGGGTGAACCAGTACACCCAAGTCGTGGCCGTGCTGGGGCCGACGAATACCGGAAAGACGACCTACGCGATCGACCGCATGCTGGGCCACAGGACCGGCGTGATCGGTCTTCCGCTGCGTCTTCTGGCCCGCGAAGTCTACGACACGATCGTCAGCCTGCGCGGACCCTCCGTGGTGGCGCTGATCACCGGCGAGGAGCGGATCGTGCCGCCTCGGACGCAGTACTGGGTCTGCACGGTCGAGGCGATGCCGGAGGGCATGGGATGCGATTTCCTGGCGGTGGACGAGATACAGCTTTGCGCCGACCCGGAGCGGGGCCACGTCTTCACCGACCGCCTGTTGCGCGCGCGCGGGTTGCACGAAACGCTGTTTCTGGGCTCCGACACCATGCGCGGTACCATCGCGGAACTGGTGCCGGAGGCGCATTTCATGCGCCGGGAGCGGATGTCGACGCTGCTCTATACCGGGTCGAAGAAGACGAGCCGCATGCCCGCCCGCAGCGCCGTCGTCGGGTTTTCGGTCGACAGCGTCTATGCCATGGGCGAGCTTCTGCGCCGCCAGAAGGGTGGAGCCGCGGTCGTCATGGGGGCGCTCAGTCCGCGCACCCGCAATGCGCAGGTCGAGATGTACCAGGCGGGTGAGGTCGACTACCTCGTGGCCACGGACGCCATCGGCATGGGGCTGAATCTCGACGTGCATCACGTGGCCTTTTCGGCTCTGTCGAAGTTCGACGGCCGGCGGATGCGGCCACTGGCGCCGAACGAGCTGGCGCAGATCGCCGGTCGGGCGGGGCGCGGACAGCGCGACGGCACCTTCGGGGTCACGGGCGATGCGCCGCCGCTGGATGACGGCGTGGCGCAGGCGATCATGGATCACCGCTTCGCCCCGCTGAAAAAGCTGATCTGGCGCAATTCGGACCTGCAATACGGCACCATCGAGCGGCTGATCGCCTCGCTCGAAGAACAGCCGGATCACGAGATGCTGGTGCGGGCCCGGGACGCCGACGATCTTCTGGCCCTCAAGTCCCTCTCGCAGTCCGCCGAAGTCGTCGCACGCGCGACGTCCGGCCCGGCCGTCCGGCTGCTCTGGGACGTGTGCCGGATCCCCGATTTCCGCGGCATCTCGCACAACGAACACGCAGGTCTGCTCGAAGCGATTTTCGGCCACCTGCACGAACACGGGCGGGTCCCGAACGACTGGCTCGCGCGGCAGGTTAAGCGAATCGACGAATCCGATGGGGGATATCGATGCGATCGCCAAGCGGCTGGCATATATCCGCACCTGGACCTACGTGGCACAGAGGAAGGGATGGACGAGCGACGAATTCTCATTGGCGTGAGGAGACCCGCGCGGTAGAAGACAGGTTGTCGGACGCGCTGCACGAGCGCCTGATGCAAAGATTTGTGGACCGGCGGACATCCGTCCTGCTCCGCCGGCTGAGGCCAGAAGGAGGCCATGGTGGCCGAAGTAAATGATACCGGTGAAGTGACCGTAGAGGGAGAATTCGTGGGCAGGCTGGACGGATTCCGGTTCACGCCAGGACAAAGCCGCCGCGGGTGCCGAAGCCAAGACGATCAAGTCGGCTTCGTTGCAGGCGCTGGCGCCGCATTTCCATCTGCGGGCCGACCGCTTCTACAACGCGCCGGAGACCGAGATCGACTTCACCGAACAGGGCGGGCTGATGTGGGGCTCGGCCGCCGTGGGCAAGCTGGTCGCCGGATCCGAACCGCTCAAGCCGCGGGTCGGAGGCGTTCGTCGACGACGTGGCCGGGCCGGAGGTGGCCGAAAAGGTGCAGCGACGGCTGCAGCATTTCATCGACCGCAAGCATCGCCGCGCTGTTCGAGCCCTGATCAACCTGCAGCGCGACGAGACGCTCGCGGGACTGGCGCGCGGTTTTGCCTTCCGGATGGTCGAAGGGTTCGGCATTCTGCCGCGCGCGCAGGTGGCCGACGAGGTGAAGGCGCTGGACCAGGATGCGCGGGCATGCTGCGCAAGCACGGCGTGCGATTCGGCCAGTTCACGATTTTCATGCCGCTGCTTTTGAAACCCGCGCCGACCCGGCTGCGGCTGGTGCTCTGGTCGCTGTCCAAGGGCCTGCAGGAGTTTCCCGAGAGCGCCGCCGCCCGGGCTGGTGACGATCCCGGTCGATGCCAGTGCGCCTGCCGGGGCCGATACCATGTCGGGATACCGCAGGCGGGCGTACGCGCCATCCGCATCGACATGCTGGAGCGTCTGGCCGACATGCTGCGGACCGAGGACAGCCGCGGCGGGTTCGAGGCGAAGCCGGACATGCTGTCGATCACCGGCATGACGCTGGAACAGTTCGCCGACCTGATGCAGGGCTGGGTTACAAGGCGGAACGGGCCGAGCGTGCGAAGGTGAAGCCGGTGGATGCGGTCGTCAGCCGAAGCGGAGCCGGCCACGCCGCCCGAAGCCGGAACGCCTGCCGACATGGCGGAGCCTGTCCCGGACGAGCCGCCCCCGAAGAGCCGCTGATGGACGACTGCTGGAAGAGCCGCTGTCGGAGCGCCTGCTCCGGACGAGCCGCTGCTGGATGCGCCGGCAGCCGCCGAAGCCGAAGCGGACCCGCGCCCGAGCCGGATCCCCCGCCGAAGGCGTGGCACCGATCACGGCCGAACCTGCCGAAGTTCACGAAGTCCCCGCCGACATTCCCGAGATGAGCCGAAACCGAACGTGCACCGGGCATGCCGGCCGATGGCGCGGAAGAGCCGGAGATCGAGGTCTTCTACACGTTCACGTGGGCCGCGCGGGCCAACCGGCGGAGAGGCGCTGGCCGGCCGGAAGGGCAGGAGGCGCGCGGCAACCCCGGGGTGGCAAGAAGCCGCCGCGACAAGGGGGCCGCCAAAGGCAAGGGCGGCAAGCCGGACGAGAGAGGCGCAATTCAGGCGCGCCCGCCGAGGAAGGAAAAGCCGATCGACCCCGACAACCCGTTTGCCGCCGCTCGATGGGGCTCAAGGACAGAACAAGTAGGGCTTGACGGACCCGCGCGGCCGCTAAACTGCGGGTGGACAAGTGGCTGTGGCACGCGCGGTTCTTCAAGACCCGGACGCTTGCCGCCGCCGAGTGTGAGCGGGCGGCATGTCCGGCGTGAACGGCAGCAAGATCGGCACAAGCCCGCGCAGCGCGGTCGCGCCCGGCGATGTGCTGACCTTTGCCAAGGCCGAGCACATTCGCGTGATCCGCGATCGAAGCGCTGGGCACGCGCCGCGGTCCGGCACCCGAGGCGCAGACGCTTTACACGGACCTCGATCCGCCCCAGCCTCATGATGAGAAAGACATTCCTCGGAAAACCCGCAATTCGAGGGAAAAGGTCGCCCGACCAGCGGGATCGCGGCAGTCTCGATCTTTCCCGGGTGCCCACCTTGAATGATCGCGGCCCGCTGGTCTAGCTGCACCCGTAACGCGACAAACGAGAAGGCCCATGACCTATATCGTCAACGACAACTGCATCGCCTGCAAATACACCGACTGCGTGGAAGTCTGTCCCGGTGGACTGTTTCTACGAAGGCGAGAACATGCTGGTGATCCACCCCGACGAATGCATCGATTGCGGCGTGTGCGAGCCCGAATGCCCGGCCGATGCGATCCGGCCCGACACCGAGCCGGACATGGAGAAATGGGTCGAGTTCAACCGCAAATACTCCGAGACTGTGGCCGGTCATCATCACCAAGAAGGATCCGCTCCCCGACGCCGAAGAGCGCGACGGCGAAAGCCCGGCAAGCTGGAGAAGTATTTCTCCGAAGCACCGGGCGAAGGCGGCTGACGATCCCGGTTCGCGCCGGTCTTGCGGCCGAATACCGCGCTGCGCTGCGCGAAAGCCGTCGATGTTCGCATGTTCAGAAGATTAACGCCCTTCTGACTGCGCGCGCTTTCAGAAATCCGATTTTTTTTGTTATGCTATGTTACACAAATGAGACGTATGACCCGGACTATTCCACATGCAGTGCTGCTCGCCTCGACGGTGTGGTTTTCTAGCGCATGAGTGTTTTCGGGCCGAACACTCGGTCTTCCGCCGATCAGGTTCACTGTCGCTGCGCGTTCAGGGTGTCCGCTGCAAAGGAAGCATACTGAATGAGCAAAGTCGAAGAAACTCGAATTCCGCCCGAACGAATACGTCGTCTATCCCGCGCATGGTGTGGGTCAGATCGTGTCCATCGAAGAGCAGGAAGTCGCCGGCATTGCGCTGGAGCTGTTCGTCATCTCGTTTGAGAAGGACAAGATGACGCTTCGCGTTCCCACGCACAAGGCGACCGAGATTGGGATGCGTGCGCTTTCGCACGCCGGATGTGGTCACCCAGGCGATGAAGACGCTCAAGGGCAAGGCCAAGGTCAAGCGGGCCATGTGGTCGCGCCGGGCGCAGGAATACGAACAGAAGATCAATTCGGGCGACCTGATCGCGATCGCCGAGGTCGTGCGCGACCTGCATCGCAGCGACGATCAGCGCGAACAGAGCTATTCCGAGCGTCAGCTCTACGAAGCCGCGCTGGAGCGTCTGACCCGCGAAGTGGCCGCCGTTGGCGGTGATGGATCGAAGGGCGTGCGCGCAGCAGGTGGACGAGGTGCTGGTTAGCCGCGCGCGCCTGATCCTACCACGTCTCAGATCCGGAAACACCGCGCCCCGTGAGGGCGCGGTTTTTTCTGTCGTTGCAACCGTTAGCGCGATGCACGATTTCAGGCCCGCGGCTCGGCCGTGTCGCTCCTGTCGTCGCGGCGTAGCCAAGGCGGTTTCGAGCTCCTTGTTGCAGCTCCTGGGCGCGCTCGACATAGGCCGGGTTCTTCTGGCCGGCGGGACGTCGGGCCGCCAGAGTTCGGCCAGTTCGCGCACACGTCATGCCGGTCATGCTCGTAGAAGACCGTCTCGCGCTTCGTGCCGCCTCGAAATCGGTCAGGCCCATATTCTCCAGCACATAGCGCCCGGCGCGCAGCGAGCTGTCGAACATCTCGCGCACGATGTCGTCGGCGCCCGCCTGGTAGAGGCGCGTAGACATGCGTCCGGTCACGGGCGCGGGCGACGATGTGCAGGTCGGGCCGCTGCTGCCGCGCATAGCTGCACCAGCTTGTACTGCCGCGTCCTGGATCGTCGAGCGCCACGACCAGCACCTGCGCCTCGCGCAGGCCCGCCGCGCGCAGGAGTATCCGGCCGGGTCGGGATCGCCGAAGAACGCCTTGAAGCCGAAGCTCCGCATCAGCTGCGATCGTCTTCGAGGTCGTGGTCCAGCACGACCGTGCTTGAAGCCCGACGCCTGCGACCAGCCGGTTCACGATCTGCCCGAACCGGCCGATGCCTGCGATGATGACGGCTCCTGCTTCGTCGATCTCGTCCGGCCTCACGGTGCACGGCGGCATCCGATCGCGCTTGCGTGACTGAATATCGTAGAGGATGAAGAGCAGCGGCGTGATCAGCATCGACAGCGCGATGACCAGCAACAGCGTCTCGGCCGAGGTCCTCGGCATCACGCCCGTCTGCACGCGAAGAAGCTGACCAGCACGAAGCCGAATTCGCCCGCCTGCGCCAGCGCCAGCGCGAAGAGCCATTGATCCCGCCCGTGAAGCTTGAAGCAGCCGGCCAAGACCACAGAGGATCGAGCCCTTTCACGAGAATCACCGAAAGCGCCATCGCCAGGATGGTCCAGCGGTTCGCCGAACAGCAGCGCGAAGTTGATGCCCGCGCCCGACGGTGATGAAGAAAAGGCCCAGCAAGCAGGCCCTTGAACGGCTCGAGGTCGGTTTCGAGCTCGTGCCGGAACTCGCTGTTGGCCAGCACCACGCCCGCCAGGAAGGTGCCGAGCGCGGGCGAGAGGCCGACCAGCATCATCAGGAAGGCGATGCCGACGACGATCAGCAGCGCCAGCGCCGTGTACATCTCGCGCAGCTCGCGCGCGTGGATGAAGCGGAAGACCGGCCGCGTCAGATAGATGCCGGCGAGGATGATCGCGGCCGATCGCGCCGATCGTCACCAGCGTGACGCCCCAGGCGGGCAGCCCGTCGACCAGGCTCAGGCTGGGTCGTGACTCGCCATTCGCCATGACCGCCGGCGCCGTGCGCCGCGGCCGGTTCGCTGGCGCGCTGGATCGATCCGTCCTCGGGAATCCGCGCCGGCAGCGTGACGCCAGCAGCGGCAGGAAAGCCAGCATCGGGATCACCGCGATGTCCTGCGTCAGCAGCACCGAGAAAGACCGAGCGCCCGCCGCGGTCTGCATCAGGCCCTTTTCGGTCAGCGTCTGCAGCACGATCGCCGTCGAGGACAGCGACAGGATCAGCCCGATCGGCCAGCGCGACCTCCCAGGGCTGACCATAGGCCATCGCGACGCCCATCAGCGCCAGCGGCGGTCAGAACGACCTGCAGCCCGCCCAGCCCGAGCAGCCGGTGGCGCATGTCCCAGAGCGCGCGCGGTTCCAGCTCCAGCCCGATCAGGAACAGCATCATCACCACGCCGAACTCGGCGAAATGCTGCAGATCCTCCGTCTCGGTGCCCACCAGCCCCAGCACCGGCCCGATCAGGATCCCTGCCGCAGGTAGCCCAGCACCGAGCCCAGACCCAGCCGCGCCGCGATCGGCACCGCGATCACCGCGGCGGCCAGGTAGATCGAAGCCTGAAAAAGGAAACTGTCCATTTTTCTCTGCTGGTCCTATCTGCCTTGGTTGATGGCTGTGCCGGGATGGATGCATGTGCGAAGCCTGCCCTTGGAATGCGATCAGGCTCAGGTCGGCAAGGGGCGTCGTGTTTTAACTGCTCCATCACGATCTGGCTTTGCACCCGCGCGACGGCCGGATGCGGCAAAAGCACCTCGTGGATCAGCCGATTGAGGGCCGGCAGATCCTCGCAGAACACCCGCAGCAGGTAATCGGCGTCGCCGGTCATGGTCCAGGCGCTCGATGATTTCGGCCCGGGTCCGGATCAGCCGCGCGAAGCTCGCGGAATTCTCGGGCCCGTGCTGGAGCCAGGTGCACCTGCACGAAGCCTGCACCCGCAGTCCCAGCTTCTCGGCGTCGAGCCGCGCGGACGTAGCGCTGACGATAACCCTCCGCCTCCAGCCGCTGGCGCCGCCGTCCGGCCTGGCTGGGCGACAGGTTCAGATCGTCGCCCAATTCCTGCGCGGTCAGGTGGGCGTTCTGCTGCAGCGCCGAGCAGAAGCGCGGTGTCGATTTTGTCGAGCATGATGCGCATTCCGTCATGCGCTTGGAATCGGCATGCTGGCCGCGAATTGCGTTCATGGACCGCATCCATTCGAGGATCCCGCCGCAATTTTGCGCATATTTCGCATCATGCTTGCGCATATCTTCGCCTTAACCACCATGTACGGAGAAGGAGACCGCCATGGGACCGTTCCCGCACGACGCACCGAAAGCCACGATCACCGAAGAAAACCCCGCCGGCACCGACGGGTTCGAGTTCGTCGAATTCGCCCATCCCGAACCGCAGGCGCTGCGCGAGTCTGTTCACGCAAGATGGGCTATGCCCATGTCGCCAACCACAAGACGCAAGAGGTCGAGCTTTGGCAGCAGGGCGACATCACCTATGTGCTCAACGCCGAGCCCGACAGCTTCGCCGCGCGGTTCGTCGAGGAGCACGGGCCCTGCGCGCCGTCGATGGGCTGGCGCGTGGTGGATGCGCGAACACGCGCTGAAGCATGCCGTCGAAAAGGGCGCCGAGGCAGTACGAGGGTCCGGGCAAGGCCATGGACGTGCCCGCGATCAAGGGCATCGGCGGCAGCCTGATCTATTTCATCGACCAGCTATTACGACACCTCGCCCTATAATTGGGAATTCGACTGGATACGGCGAGTCGAAGCCCGAGGGCGTCGGGTTCTACTATCTCGATCACCTGACCCACAACGTCTTCAAGGGCAACATGGACACGTGGTTCCGGTTCTACGGCGACCTCTTCAATTTCCGCGAGATCCGGTTCTTCGACATCGAGGGCAAGCTCACCGGGCTCTTTTCTCGCGCGCTGACGTCGCCCTGCGGCCGTATCCGCATCCCGATCAACGAGGATCGGGGCGAGACCGGGCAGATCGTGAACTACCTCAAGAAATACAATGGCGAAGGGATCCAGCACATCGCGGTGGGTGCGCGAGAACATCTACGACGCGACTGACGCGATCGGCGACAATGGCCTGAAATTCATGCCCGGGCCGCCGGAGACCTATTACGACCTGTCCTTCGACCGGGTGACGGGCCACGATGAACCCGTGGACCGGATGAAGAAGCACGGCATCCTGATCGACGGCGAAGGCGTCGTAGATGGCGGCGAGACGCGCATCCTGCTGCAGATCTTCTCCAAGACGGTGATCGGCCCGATCTTCTTCGAGTTCATTGAGCGCAAGGGCGATGATGGCTTCGGCGAAGGCAACTTCAAGGCGCTGTTCGAAAGCATCGAAGCCGAAGAAATCGCCGCTGGCGAATACGACGACCAAGCGGCAAGCTGAGCGCGCGGCCACGCGGCGCGGCCGGCGGCCCGCACGATATTCGGTCCCACCTTCTTTGGATCTTCAAGTACCTTGGGGGAGCGCGAGGGGGCAAAGCCCCCTCGTTCCGAACTGAAAATCCCTCGCGGAGCGTCTCGTCCGGTCCGGTCCGGAGGGTCAGGTGCGCGGCATCTTCAGAACGATGCTCCGGTTTCCCTTGACGTAGCTCAGTTCGCTGTCGCCGATGGCCGACACGCGGCCTCCATCGATCCGGTCGCCGACCTTGACCTTCTTGTAGCGGCCGTTGGACAGACGGATCAGCGCGCGGCGGTTCGAGGGGCTGCCATAGACGCCCATCAGGTTGATCCGGCTCAGGTTGATCGCATTGCGCACGGTCGCCTCCTGGGTCACCGAACTGCGGGACGGGATGCTGGGCGCGACGCTGCGGGGAGCGGTGGTTGCCGCCGCCTCCTGCGTCGGTTCCTCTTTGGTGCTGGGGCTGAGGTTCTGCCGTTGGGCGCGCGCCACGATCTGCTCGAAATTTCCGGGACGAATTCGAAGGCTTCAGCGAACTGGCCACCGCCTGGGCCGTGGGGGTTTCGTCCTCTTCTGCGGCCTTCTTGACTGTGTCGGGGCGCAATTCGGGGCGATACGCGGCAAGTTCCGACCGGCTCAGACCGCCCAGCCTCTGCCGCTCGGTGCTTTCGACGAGGTCGTCGGGACGCCCCTTGGGTCGAAACCCGGACAACTCCCGCCTCGCTGCGGCATCGACCTCTTCGGGCGCGTCTTCGATGCGTTCCGGGGTCGCGGGCGGCACCGACGGCGGCGGGCCCGAATGAACGAGGATGCCATCCGGAGACATCGCGCCATCCGGAGTCGGAACTACCAGACCCTTGTCATCCAAGTCGAATTCGGTCCCCGCCGGGGCAGGGTTGGCCGGCGAGAGCGGGGCGCGATCGCTCCGCAACGCATCCTCGGGGGTCAGGGCCACCGCGTCGAAGGACAGGTTGGCCGGATCGATCGAGGTCATGTAGAGATCGTCGAGGGTCACGAGCCCCGGTGCTTCGGGAACGTTCGGCGGCACCGTCCAGATACCGGTCACGGCATATTGCGCTTCGGCCTCGGCAGGATCGAAGACCGGCGGCGGGGCCGGTTCCGCCAGGACTTCGGGTGAGACTTCGGTAAGCGTTTCAGGGGGCAGATCTGTGTCGAGTGCTGCGGTCTGCACCTCCTCGGGTGCCGCAGGTTCTTCCGGCACGACAATTTGCGCATCGCGGGTCGTGTCGACCTCTGCCTCGGGCGCGCGTTCCTCGGCGGTCACGGGCGCTTCGGGCTGCCGCGGCGCGAAGAAGCGGGACAGACCGTCCTCGGCGAACACGGCGGCCCAGGCGGCCACGCCCGCAAGGAAGATCAGAAGCATGGCGGTCAGGATCAGCCCGAGGTAACGCGGTTTTCCGCCCACGACGGCCGCCCCGTCCGCTTCGGGCTGCCGCGCACCGAAGACTGTCATGCGCTGCCGTTCGGACTTTGGTTGCGGGACGCGCACGGGGCGGATCTCGGGACGCTCCTGCGTCGCGGCGAAATCCGTCGGCGGGCCATCGACGGCGTCGGATCCCTCTTCCGGTCCCGCCTCCTCGACCGGACCCGTCGGCGCCCGGTCGGTCGTGGGCGCCGCCACATCCGCGGCCTTTGCGGTGTCTTTCTGTCTTGTCGCCTCTGCCCTGCGCGCGCTCAGGAAGGCGGCCAGAACGGCGGGCGGGGGATTGGGAACGTCATCGTCCATCGTCGCCGCTGCGGTCGTCGACACCTCCGACTGCGCGCTTGGGGGGTCCTGCTCCGGGCTTGGCGTCGCTTTTGCGGGCTTCTGGACCTGACCGGGTTCGAACCGCCGCGTCACGCCGCCCAGTTTCGGCGCAGCGCGGGAATCCGGTCGACGGCGGGAGGCAAAGCCGACGCCTGTGGGTGCAGCGTCGTCATCGCTCGGGTCTTGCTCCGGCAGGAGAGACCCTGCCGTTTCGGAATTCCTCCGCGGCTCCGGTGCGTCGGAAGGTTTCTGGTCGAACTGAACCGGTTGGAGATCCGGTTCCTCCGCCTCTCCGTCCATCGCGGCACCGGTCGGCTCGGCCGCCCGCGGATCGTCGACCGCGACGGGCGCATCATCTTCGACGGTCACGACCGGGCCTTCCGGCCATTCCTGCGTATCCAGTTCGACGACCGCAACGCCGTCGGGCTCCACACTGGAATCCGGTCCCAGCATGTCGGCCGCATGATCCGTGGCGCCGAAGAACGGCTCGCCCAGGAATGCCTCGGCATCGGGGATCGCAACACAACTGATCGGGACGAACCGGTGCTCGACCGCGAAGGCCTCCGCTTCGGCCAGTGTCTCGCGCGCGACGGCCGCGATATGCGTCTTGGGGCCGTCGGGTGAGAGATCGAAGACAAGCTCCTCGACCGCGTAAGGTGTTTCGCCTTGCAGGGCCGCCTTGGCTGCGCCGTGCAAACGATCCTCCGGCACGCCTTCGGTGTCGATCGTCAGGTATTTGATCTGGGTTGCGGGAATCACCAGCTTGGTCCGCAATCCTGCGGGTTCCAATGCCAGCGCCGTCTTGCGCAACGCGCTCAGCGCGCGGTCAAGATTCGGGTCGTCGAGTGCCACGTCTCCGACACGGCGCCAGCCACCTGCAGCGCGGTGCAGCAGCCGGATCCCGGTGAAGGACAGCGTCAGCGCGAAATTGGCTTTCATGGTCCGCTCTTGTGTCCCGATCGTTGCGGGGCTCAATCGAAGTGTTGCTCGACAAGTTAAGACATTTCCGACGAAATTTAAAGCAGAAGCGGGCCGGGATCATCCGGCCCGCTGCGTGTGCACAAGCGCGATCCCACGCGCTGGAAAATCAGTTCACGGCCTTTGAAAGCGCCTGGTCGAGATCGGCGATCAGATCGTCCGCATCCTCGATGCCGATGGAGATCCGCACGACCTCCGGTGCGGCACCGGCGGCGCGTTGCTGGTCCTCCGTCAACTGCCGGTGCGTGGTGGAGGCGGAGTGGATCACCAGGGACCGCGTGTCGCCCAGATTCGCCACATGGCTGAAGATCTCCAGCGAATTCACCAGCTTCACGCAGGCGTCGTAGCCGCCCTTGACCGCGAAGGTGAAAAGCCCGCCCGCCCCCCGCGGACAGATCTTGGCCACGCGATCGAAATAGGGCGAGGATTTCAGGCCGGCATAGGTGACGTACTCGACCCGGTCGTCTTTCTCCAGCCACTCCGCGACCTTGATCGCGTTCTCGCAATGCCGGTCCATGCGCAAGCTCAGCGTTTCGATCCCCATTAGCGTGTAATGCGCGGCCTGCGGGTTCATCGTCATGCCGAGATCGCGCAGCCCGATCGCGATGCCGTGGAAGGTGAAGGCGAGCGGCCCGAAGGTCTCGTGGAATTTCAACCCGTGATAGGCGGGCTCGGGTTGCGAGAGCGACGGGAACTTGTCGTTGGCGGACCAGTCGAATTTCCCTGAATCGACGACGCAGCCGCCGGTGACGGTGCCGTTGCCGGTCAGGTACTTCGTGGTCGAATTCACCACCAGCGTCGCGCCGTGTTCGATCGGGCGGCAGAGATACGGCGTGGCCGATGTGTTGTCCACGATCAGCGGGATCTCGGCCGCGTCGGCGATCTCGGCCATCGCGTCGAGGTCGGTGACGTAGCCGCCCGGGTTGGCGATGGATTCGCAAAAGATCGCGCGGGTGTCGTCGTCGATCGCCGCCTTCACAGCGTCCAGGTCGTCGGTATCGACGAAGGTCGCCGACCAGCCGAAGCGTTTGATCGTCTGGCTCATCTGCGTGACGGTTCCGCCATAGAGCCTCGTCGAGATGACGATGTTCTTGCCCGGTCCCATCAGCGGGAACAGTGCCAGGATCTGCGCGGCATGGCCCGACGAACAGCAGACGGCGCCCACGCCGCCCTCGAGCGTGGCGATGCGTTCCTGCAGGACGGCGACGGTAGGGTTGGTGAGGCGGGAGTAGATGTACCCCACCTCCTGGAGGTTGAAGAGCGCGGCGGCGTGCTCGGCATCCCGGAAGACATAGGAGGTGGTCTGGTAGATCGGGGTCTGCCGCGACCCGGTGGCCGGATCCGGCCGGCTTCCGGCATGGATCTGCAGCGTGTCGAAGCCGTATTTCGGACCTTGCGGATCGGTCATGGTCTGTCTCCCTCTGAACCTGTTGGCACAGTGCTATGCCAAGCCCGACGGCGCGACAACCCGAGACAACCGGGCCTCAGCTGCTGACGACCGCGTGCAGCATGTCCTCAAGATGCGGCGGCCCCGGCCCGATGTATTCCATGAGCTCCACGGACGTGTTCCCGCTGACGGCGCCGCGTCGGCAGACATAGCGCACGGTGCTCGACGCATGTAAGGAGCCGTCCTTCCGCAGATGATGCCATCTGATCACGGCGAGGCAACGCCGTGCGGTCAAATCCTCCACCTTCAGGATTTGCGGGGCGAACCGGCATACACCGCTGCGCATTGCCGCGAGATGGTAGATGCCCAGTGCTTCCGTCATCTTTTGGCGCGAATTGAAGAGGATGAACCTGTTTCCGACATATAGCGGCAGCGGACAATCGAAATAGTCAGTCAAGCGATCCATGTCGCCTTGCGCAAGCAGGCGGCCGATCGCATTCAGCGTGATCAGAAGTTCTGAGCAATTCATCATGTAAATTTGTGTCCGGCCGATTCCCGGCCGAGGCACCGCATGCCAATTCGGCGCAACAACTTACAGTGGCAAATGGTCGTCGCCCCCCGGGAACAGCGGATAACGTCGCGTCAGGCGACGTGTTCTGACTGCGCAATCGTTTGGATTCCGCTCCCCATTCACTGGACTGGGTTTCGTTGCTCGCGCCGTTCATGGACGATTGATCAGGCGCCGACTTCAGGACCCGCTGTCCGGTGGGACGACGGCTTTGGTGGCCCAATTGCTGTCTTCGCCCGGGGAGGGCAGGTCCTGAACGATCCGGCCGCGGTGGATCGCGACCTTGGCGATGAAATGCGCGGAGATCGGAGCGGTCACGAACAGGAATGCCATGATCAGCAACTCGTGCAGCGATCCCTTGCCATCGGCGAAACTGTGGATGATCGACGCGAGCAGGATGCTGCCGACCCCCAGCGTTCCGGCCTTGGTGGGCGCATGCAGCCGCGACATCGGACTGTTGAGCTTGACCAGCCCGTAAGATCCCACCAGCGTGAAGACGGCCCCGACCACCAAGGCGGCAGACACGGCGATTTCGATTGCCATGTTCATTCGATCACGTCCCGACGCAGAACGAAGCGAGCATAGGCGACGGTGGATACGAACCCGAACATCGCGATGAGGAGCGCGGCCTCGAAATACATCTGGGTGCCGGTGGCGATCCCGAAGAGCACGATCAGCGCCACGGCGTTGATGGAGATCGTGTCCAGTGCCAGAACACGGTCGCCGATCCCCGGCCCGGTGATCAGACGCCACATCGCCAGGATCTGCGACAGGCCAACAGCGACGAAGGCAAAGTATAGCGCGTAAAGGATCATTCAAAAATCTCCTTCAGTCGACGTTCATAGCGATCCTTGATTTCATCCCGCACCGCGTCCGGATCCGGTGCGTCGAGTGCGTGAACCAGCAGCGCGTGACCTTGGTCGGAGAGATCCGCGGAGACGGTGCCGGGCGTGAGGGTGATCGTTCCGGCCAGCATCGCGATCGCCTCGGGCGTCCGCAGGTCGAGCGGAATGGTGACCCAGTTGGGGCTCATGGAGTCGTTCGACTTGAAGAGCACGATGCGGGCCACGCCGATATTGGCGAGGATGATGTCCCAGATCACGATCAAAGCGTAGCTGAACATCTTGAACGGCTTCTGCAGGGTCGGACGATCCGGCCAGTAGGCCGCCGTCAGCATTGGAACGAGGATCCCCAGGATCAGCCCGAAGACGATCATTCCGGGGCTCGCCGTGTTGTTGAGCAGGCACCACACGATTGTCAGCAGCAAGGTGAGTTGCGGGTGCGGAAAGATGCGGCGCGTGAAGTCTCGGGCCATGTCAGTGATCCTCGCCGGAAACTGTTCCACCGGAATGGGTTGCGTCCGTGTCCTCGCCGGCATGCCCGTCGTCATGATCGGCGTCCCCGGCATCGCCATGATCATCCCCGTCATCTTCCCCATGGGCACCGTATTCGATCTTCTTGCCCGGTGTCTGCAGGACGATGGAGATGTAGGGCTCCGGCGAAAAGAGCTGATCCGCCGTCGCGGTCATGTGGCGCTGCAACGGGCCGGCAAACACCGTGGCCGCGACGAGCAGCGCCAGCAGGCCGCCGATGGATACGATCGGCAGGGCGGGTGACGTCATGTCCGGGCGCGTGGTCGCGGACCCGGCCGACCCGTCATCTTCGGGAACCTCGGCATGCGCCTTCCAGAAAATCGTGCTTCCGGCGCGCGCGAACCCGACGACCGCCACGAGGCTCGAGTGAGGATGACGGCCCAGACCCAGGGCGCGCGCGGGTCGCCTGCGGCGGCATCGAGGATCAGCAGCTTGCCCACGAAGCCCGAGAGCGGTGGCAGGCCCGCCATGGCGATGGCCGCGGCAAAGAAGAACGCGGCCACGAGCGGTGCACCCGGAAAGGGTGGGGCCAGCGCGAAGGTGACACCCGCGCCCACGCGCCGGTCCCGCACCACGTCCACCAGCAGGAAGAGCGTGGCGGTGGCCAGGGTCGAATGCACGGCATAATAGAGCGCGGCGGCGATCCCCTTGGGCGTGAAGACCGAGACCGCCGACATCAGCATCCCCATCGACCCGATCACCGCGAAGGCGACCAGCCGGTCGAGACTTCGCGCCCCCAGCACGCCGATCATGCCCAGGGCCAGGGTCAGGAGTGCCGCCGGCAGCAGCCACGTGTCGAAGAGCCCCTGGGTCAGCGCGAGGTCGGGGGGGAAGACAATCGTGTAGAAGCGGATGATCGCGTAGGCGCCGACCTTGGTCATGATCGCGAAGAGCGCGGCGACGGGGGCGGGCGCGAGGGAGTAGGCGGCGGGCAGCCAGAAATGCAGCGGCAGGATCGCGGCCTTGACCGCGAAGACCATCAGCATCAGCACGGAGGCGACCCGAAGGCCCGCACTCTGATCCTCCGACGCCATCGCAAGCCGCTGCGCGATATCGGCCATGTTGAGCGTTCCGGTCTCCGCATAGATCGTTCCCAGCGCAAAGAGGAACAGCGTGGAGCCGAGCAGGTTGAAGACCACGTATTGCACGCCGACGCGGAACCGCTGCGATCCGCCCGAATGGATCATCAGCCCGTAGGAGGCGATCAGCAGCACCTCGAAGAAGACGAAGAGGTTGAACGCGTCACCGGTCAGGAACGCGCCGCAGATGCCCATGAGCTGGAACTGGAAGAGCGGATGGAAGTTGCGGCCGCGCTGATCCCATCCGGACCCGATGGCATAGAGCAGCACGAAGATGGACAGGATTGACGTGAGAAGCACGAACATGGTCGACAGCCGGTCCGCGACCAGAACGATCCCGAACGGAGCCGCCCAGTTGCCGAGCTGATAGAGCAAGATCGTCCCGTCCCAGGTGTAGGCGACCAGCCCCAGCGCGACGCCAAAAAGAGCGACCGCCCCGGCCAGCCCGAATACGCGCTGCAGGAGCAGCTGGTAGCGCATGGTGAGCACCATCACCGCCGCCAGCATGGCCGGCAGGACGACGGGCAGGACGATCCAGTGGCTCATGATGCCGCGCCTTCGTTTTCCGGCGTCTCGGCAGGCTGGTCATCGATGTGGTCGTCTTCGGAGCTGAGGAACGCCCCCAATGCCACCATCACGACGACGGCCGTCATGCCGAAGGAAATCACGATCGCGGTCAGAACCAGCGCCTGCGGCAACGGGTCGGTATAGAGTTCCACACCGTCCCGCAGGATCGGCGGCTTGTTCACAGCCAGCCGTCCGCTGGCAAAGAGGAACACGTTCACGGCGTAGCTCAGGAGCGCGGTGCCGATGATCACGGGAAACGTCCGCAACCGCAACACGAGGTAGACTCCGGCTGCGGTCAGGATGCCCACGACACTGGCCACAATCATTTCCATCTCAAAGCACCCCTCCTGCGGAGCCGTCACCTTCACGGGACGGGTCGATATCCATCGCGTGTGCGCTGACCTCGTCGCCGGACCGCCGCGCCAGCCGGGAGAAGCTTTCCAGCGACAGCATCACCGCCCCGACGACGCAGAGGAACACGCCGAGGTCGAAGCCCATCGCGGTCGCCAGCTCGAACTCCTGGAAGGGAGGAATGCGGAAATATCCGAAATCCGAAGTCAGGAACTCGTATCCGAAGAACCAGGATCCGATCCCGGTCAGGCCGGCGATCAGCACGCCGGTCCCGATGATCGTGTGATACGGGTAGCGCTGGCGCGAGGCGGCCCAGGCAAAACCGGACGCCATGTACTGCATCACCACGGCGATGGCGACGACGAGCCCCGCGATGAAGCCGCCGCCGGGCTCGTTGTGGCCGCGCAGGAAGATGTAGATGCCCACCAGAAGCACGACCGGCATGATGACGCGGGTCACGACCACCATCATCATCGGATGCGCATCGCCGGCCACGTCATCCTGCGGCCGGTTGATCAGCCGCGCCCGCACCGAACTCGACAGAAGCGCCTCGGTGATGGCGTAGATGATGAGCGCGGCGATCCCGAGCACGATGATCTCGCCAAAGGTGTCGAAGCCGCGGAAGTCGACGAGGATCACGTTGACGACATTGGTGCCGCCGCCGCCCTTGTAGGAGTTCTCCAGGTGGTAGGCCGAGATCGTGCCGCTGGAGAATTCGCGGACCATGACGCTGTAGATCAGTGCGCCCGCGCCCAGACCCGCAACCACGGAAATCGCGCCGTCCCGCAATCTCCGGGCCATGCCGCTTTCGATCGGGGTCTCCCGCGGCAGGAAATTCAGGGCGAGGAGCAGCAGGATGATCGTCACGACCTCGACCGAAAGCTGCGTCAAGGCGAGATCGGGCGCACTGAGATAGGCGAACCCGATCGACACGACCAGCCCGACCACGCCCATCAGCACGAGCGCCAAAAGGCGATTGCGGTGATAGTAGAGCAGAAGCGCCGTCGCCACGACGAGGAGGAGCCAGCCGACGATGGGAACGATCTGCGCCGGAAGCATTTCACGTGTCGGCGGCGCGATGCTCCCGGTGAACCAGGCGTGACCCCCGACGGCGACGACGGTGACGGTGAAGATGGCGGCGTACCGGGTGAGGGCGCCGTTGTGCAGCCCATAGGTCAGACGGCCCGCCAGCGCGGCGAGCAAATCCACGATCCATTCGAAGATGACCTTGGCCTCCGGGCGCGGCGTGGCGTTCCAGAGCCAGGCAAGCGGCCGGTACAGCGCCAGCAGCACGAGGCCGCCCACGACCGCGATCACCGACATCCAGAGCGCGGGCGTGACCCCATGCCAGATCTTCAGATGCGCATGTGGCATCTCCGCCGTTCCGCCGATCACCGCTTCGGTTACCATGCGGACGAGCGGCTCGGCCAGGAACGGTGCCACCCCGATTGCGATCACCATCGCAACCAGCAGCGCCGGCGGCCACCACATCCCGACACCCGGATCGTGCGGATGCGATGGGTAGTCGTCCCGAACGGGACCCAGGAACACGTGGCTGATCAAGCGGAAGGAATAGGCAGCAGAGAAAAGCGCGCCGATCGTGGCCAGCACCGGCACCAGCCACGGGCTGTCGAAGAGCGTCGTGTGCGTCGTCTCCTCCAGCATCATCTCCTTGGAGAGGAACCCGTTGAAGAGCGGGACGCCCGCCATCGACAGGGACCCGATGGTGACGATCACGAAGGTGATCGGCATCAGTTTCCGCAAGCCGCCGAGACTCGGGATGTCGCGCGTGTGCGTCTCGTGATCGACGATGCCTGCGGACATGAAGAGCGCGCATTTGAACGTCGCGTGGTTCAGGATGTGGAACACTGCGGCCATTGCGCCGAACGGCGTGCCGGTCCCCAGCAGCATGGTGATGAGCCCCAGGTGAGAGACCGTGGAGAACGCCAGCAACGCCTTCAGATCGTTCTTGAAGAGCGCGATCACCGCGCCCAGCACCATGGTGATGAGCCCCGCCGTGGTGACGATGATGAACCAGGCGTCCGTCCCCGACAGCACTGGCCAGAGCCGCGCCATGAGGAAGATGCCCGCCTTCACCATGGTCGCGCTGTGCAGATAGGCGGAGACCGGCGTGGGGGCTGCCATCGCGTGCGGCAGCCAGAAATGGAACGGAAACTGCGCCGACTTGGTGAAACACCCCAGCAGGATCAGGATCAGCGCGGGCATGTAGAGCGGCGAGGCCTGGATCGCCTCCCGGTTCTGGAGGATGTCGGTCAGGTCGTAGCTGCCCGCGATCTGGCCCAGGATCAGCATGCCACCGATCAGGGCGAGCCCGCCCATGCCGGTCACCGCAAGTGCCATTCGCGCGCCCTGCCGGCCCTCGGGCAGATGTTTCCAATAGCCGATCAGCAGGAAGGACGACAGCGACGTCAGCTCCCAAAATACCAGCAACATCAGGATGTTGTCGCACAGAACGATCCCCACCATCGCGCCCTGGAAGAGCAGCAGGTAGGTATAGAACTGCCCCATGTTGTCCTCGCGCGAGAGGTAGTAGCGCGCATAGGCGATGATCAGCAGTCCGATGCCGAGAATGAGGCTGGCAAAGAAGAACCCGAGCCCGTCGACGAAGAAATTGGCATTCAGCCCCAGTTCCGGGATCCACTCAAGCCGCGACGTCACCGGGAGTCCGGCGGCGACCTCGGGCAGGTGTGTAAAAAGTCCGATCAGGGCCAGGAGGGTCACGGAAAAGGTCGTCAGCGCGCAACTCTGCCGCCCTGCCTTGATCATGAGACCCGGCAGCAGCGCTCCCAGAAACGGAAGCGCGACGATCAGAAACAGCGACATAGGTTGTGCCCCTCGTTCATTTCCCTAGACATACACAACCCTGCCGTCGAGTGAACCCCGATCGGCAATTTCAAGCGCCCGTAAGCTCTTGATTGCCCTTGTCTGTTCCTGTCGACAACAAATGGCATCGTTTCTTTGCGCCGATGCCTTTCCCTCGTCCATCCGCCAGACCTAGCGCAGATCAGGAAAATTTCACAATCGGTTTTTGGGGAGGAGTCCTGCTTCTTGACCCGTTCCGCGGTTGCAGGAATGTGTGGAACCGCGTGTGAGACGGCACCGATTTCGGAGGCGATCGAAGGCAACCCTGGGGCAGCTCTGGCCCCACGATCGTTGGAGGCCCAAGCTACTTTGGAATCCTGTCGGAGATGCCGTCCGATCGCAACGCCTTGCCGACAACCCGGCCCCACGGTTGCGGGGCCGAGCCTGCGTGCTTCAATACCTGTAATGCTCCGGCTTGAAGGGGCCGTCGGGGCTCACCCCGATGTAAGCTGCCTGATCGGGGTCGAGCTGCGTGAGCCGGACGCCGATGCGGCCGAGGTGCAGGCGGGCGACCTTCTCGTCGAGATGCTTGGGCAGGATATAGACCTTGTTGTCGTACTCCTCGCCCTTGGTCCAGAGCTCGATCTGCGCCAGCACCTGGTTGGTGAAGGACGCGCTGACATCACGAAGCTCGGGTGCCCGGTGGCGTTGCCGAGGTTCAACAGGCGCCCCTCGGAGAGCAGGATGATCCGGTTGCCCGAGGGCATCTCGATCATGTCGACCTGTTCCTTGATGTTGGTCCACTTGTGGTTCTTGAGCGCCGCCACCTGGATCTCGTTGTCGAAATGCCCGATATTGCCGACGATCGCCATGTCCTTCATCTCGCGCATGTGCTCGATGCGGATCACGTCCTTGTTGCCGGTGGTGGTGATGAAGATGTCGGCCGTGCCCAGCACGTCCTCCAGCAGCACCACCTCGAACCCGTCCATCGCCGCCTGCAGCGCGCAGATCGGGTCGACTTCGGTCACCTTCACCCGCGCGCCCGCGCCGCTGAGGCTCGCCGCCGAGCCCTTGCCGACGTCGCCATAGCCGCAGACCAGCGCGACCTTGCCCGCCATCATCGTGTCGGTGGCGCGCCGGATGCCGTCGACCAGGCTTTCCTTGCAGCCGTACTTGTTGTCGAATTTCGACTTGGTCACGGAATCATTCACGTTGATCGCCGGGAAGGGCAGGTGGCCCTTCTCCATCATCTTGTAGAGCCGGTGCACGCCGGTCGTGGTCTCCTCGGAGACGCCCTTGATCATGTGCCGCTGCTTCACGAACCAGCCCGGGGTCTCGGCGATGCGCTTCTTGATCTGCGCGAAGAGATACTCCTCCTCCTCGCTCGTCGGCACGGCGATCAGGTCGTCCTCGCCCTCCTCGACCCGCGCGCCCATCAGGATGTAGAGCGTGGCATCGCCGCCATCGTCGAGGATCAGGTTGGCGCCGCCCTCCGGAAACCGGAAGATCCGGTCGGTATAGGACCAGTATTCCTCGAGGCTCTCGCCCTTCACCGCGAAGACCGGCGTGCCGCCCTCGGCGATCGCCGCGGCCGCGTGATCCTGGGTCGAGAAGATGTTGCAGGACGCCCAGCGCACCTCGGCACCCAGCTCCACCAGCGTCTCGATCAGCACCGCGGTCTGGATCGTCATGTGCAGCGACCCGGCAATCCGCGCGCCCTTCAGCGGCTGCTTCTCGCCATACTCCTCCCGAAGCGCCATCAGCCCCGGCATCTCCGTCTCCGCGATGTCCAGCTCCTTGCGGCCGTAGCCGGCAAGGGCGATGTCGCGGATCGCGTAGTCTCCGTTCTCGATCTTTTCTGGCTTGTTCATGTCAGTCTTTCCCGTTAGTCTGTCTCCTGTCTCAGTCCGCGTCCGGTTCTATTCCGCGGCCATCTTGTGCGCCGAATGCGCTGGCGAGATCCTTCGGCGATGTCCGTGCGCTCCCAGGTGAAGCCGCCATCCTCGTCGGCCGCGCGGCCGAAATGGCCATAGGCCGCGGTGCGGGCATAGATCGGCTTCAGCAGGTCCAGATGCGTCGCGGATGCCGCGCGGGGTCAGCGGCATCATCTCGCGCAGGGTCGCGCCCAGCTTGTCCTCGTCGACGCGGCCGGTGCCCAGCGTGTCGACATAGACCGCGACCGGCTCGGGCACGCCGATGGCATAGGCGAGCTGGATCTGGCACTTGTCGGCCAGTCCGGCCGCCACGACGTTCTTGGCGAGATAGCGCGCGGCATAGGCGGCCGAGCGGTCGACCTTGGTCGGATCCTTGCCGGAAAACGCGCCGCCGCCATGCGGGGCCGCGCCGCCATAGGTGTCGACGATGATCTTGCGGCCCGTCAGGCCAGCGTCGCCGTCGGGCCCGCCGATAATGAACTGACCCGTGGGGTTCACGATCAGCTTGTCGTCTGGCAAGCGTCCAGCCGTCGGGAAACGCGGCCTTCACGTAGGGCTTGCACCAGTGCGCGGATATCGTCGCGGGTATGGCCTTCCTTGTGCTGGGTCGAGACGACGACGGTGTCCACTGCCGACCGGCTTGCCGTCTCGATAGGCCAGCGTCACCTGGCTTTTCGCATCGGGGCCGAAGACCGGCTGTCGCCCGGATTTGCGGTCCTCGGCCATCAGGCGCAGGATGCGGTGCGCGAACTGGATCGGCGCCGGCATCAATTCCTCGGTCTCGTTGCAGGCATAGCCGAACATGATGCCCTGGTCGCCTGCGCCTTCCTCGCCCTTTTCGCCCTCGTCGACGCCCATCGCGATGTCGCTCGACTGGGCGTGCAGGCGGTTCACCACCTCGCAGTTTCCCAGGAGAAGCCGAGCTGGTCATAGCCGATATCCTTGATCGCATCGCGCGCGATCCCCTCGACCTCCTTGCAGCACGCTGTCGCGGTCCGCGCACCTCGCCCGCGATCGTCACGTGGTCGGTCGTGGCCAGCGTCTCGCAGGCGACGCGCGCATCCTCGGGGTCGGCCGCGAGATAGGCATCGAGAACCGCATCCGAAATCCGGTCGCAGACCTTGTCGGGGTGGCCTTCGGACACCGATTCACTGGTGAACAGCCAGGATCTTGTCGGCTCATGTTCGCTGTCTCTCCTTGCGTGTTCCGTGCGCGATGAGGCGATCTCGGTCGGCGTGCCGGTCAGGCGATCTTGCGGTTGTCCCGGCCGCCGCTCGCGGCGTGTATGCCGAGGCTGGGCGCGAGCCATGTTTCGATCTCGCCCACGCTCCATGCCCTTGCGGCGCGGCATAGTCGGCGACCTGGTCGCGGCCGATCCGGCCGACGCCGAAATAGGCCGGCCTCGGGATGCGCGAAATAGAGGCCCGACACCGCCGAGGCCGGCCACATCGCGAAGCTTTCGGTGAGCGTGAGTGCCGGTGTGCTCCTCGGCATCGACAGCAGGTCGAAGAGCGTGCGCTTCTCGGTGTGGTCGGGGCATGCCGGGTAGCCCGCGCGCCGGGCGGATGCCGCGATAGCGCTCGTGCGATCAGGTCCTCGTTGTCAGCGTCCTCGTCCGCCGCATAGCCCCAGAGCGACGCGGCGCACGCGCGCGTGCAGCGCCTCGGCGAAGGCTTCGGCCAGCCGGTCGCCCAGCGCCTGCACCAGGATCGAGTCGTAGTCGTTGCCCTCGGCCTTGAAGCGCTCGGCGATCGTCGTGCGACCTCGGGCCCCGCGGTCACGGCGAAGCCGCCGACCCAGTCGGCGCGTGCCGACGGGCGCCACGAAATCGGCCAGGCACATGATGCGCCCGGTCGCCCGATTTCTGCCCTGCTGGCGCAGCATCGGAAGCCGCGCGGCTTCCTGTTCCGCGTGTCTCGTCCGCCCAGACGACGATGTCGTCGCCGTCGCGAATTGGCGGGCCACAGGCCCACCACGCCGCGCGGGTCGAACCAGTTCTCGTCTGACGATCGCGATCGAGCATCGCCTAGCGCCGTTTCGTAGAGCTCGCGCGCCGTTTCGCCCTTCTGTCGGATCGTCGAGGATCTGCGGGAAGGTCGCCGCGCATCTCCCAGGTGCAGAAGAACGGAGCCCAGTCGATGTAGGGCACGCAGCTCGCGCACGTCATGTCGTCGATCACCGTGCAGACCCGGCTTCTCGGCGCGGGCGGAGTGTAGCTGTCCCAGCCGCCGTCGAAGCGCGTTGGCGCGCGCCTCGGTCGATCGGACGGTCGTCGGTCGCCGGTCTTCTGCGCGACCGGCCTCGCGCATCTTTTCCTGATCCCGCGCGCGATGTCCGGCAAGGTAGGCGCCGGCCGCGCAGTCTTCGACAGCAGGTTCGACACCACGCCGACCGCCTTGGAGGCGTCCTCCACATGCAGCACCCCATGCTCGTATTCCGGCGCGATCTTCAGCGCGGTGTGCTTCTTCGAGGTCGTGGCCCCGCCGATCAGCAGCGGCAGGGTCGAAGCCCTGCCGCTTCATCTCGGCGGCCACGTCGACCATGCGGTCGAGCGACGGGCGTGATGAGGCCGGAAAGGCCGATGATGTCGGCCTTTTCCTCTTTCGCGCGTTCGCGAGGATGTCCTCGGTCGGGCACCATCACGCCCAGGTCGACGACGTCGTAGTTGTTGCACTGCAGCACGACGCCCACGATGTTCTTGCCGATGTCGTGCACATCGCCCTTCACGGTCGCCATCAGCACCTTGCCCTTGGCCGACGTGTCGCCCTGCTGCTTCTTCTCCTCCTCCATGTAGGGGAGCAGATGGCCGACGGCGGTCTTCATCACGCGGGCGGATTTGACCACCTGCGGCAGGAACATCTTGCCCGCGCCGAACAGGTCGCCCACGACGTTCATGCCGTCCATCAGCGGCCCCTCGATCACGTCAAGCGGCTTGTCGGCCTGCCGGCGGCATTCCTCGGTATCCTCGATCGACGTAATCGGTGATGCCGTGCACCAGCGCATGCTCCAGCCGCTTCTCGACCGGCTGCTCGCGCCATTTCGGGTCTTCCTTCTTCGTCGCCTCGCCCGATCCCTTGTACTTGTCGGCGATCTCCAGCAGCCGTTCCGTCGCGTCGTCGCGGCGGTTCAGCAGCACGTCCTCGACGTGCTCGCGCAGCTCGTCGGGGATGTCGTCATAGACGGTGATCTGCCCGGCGTTGACGATCGCCATGTCGAGCCCCAGCGGGATCGCGTGATAGAGGAACGCCGAATGCATCGCCTCGCGCACCGGCGTTGTTGCCGCGGAAGCTGAAGGAGACGTTGCGAGAGCCCGCCCGAGACATGGGCAGTCCGGCATCGCCTCCTTGATCATGCGCGTCGCCTCGAAGAAGGCGTTGGCGTAATCGTTGTGCTCCTCGATGCCGGTGGCGACGGCGAAGATGTTGGGATCGAAGATGATGTCCCACGGGTCGAACCCGGCCTTGTCGTCAGCAGGTCATAGGACCGCTTGCAGATGTCGAACTTGTGCTGCGCGGTCTCGGCCTGGCCGCTCTCGTCGAAGGCCATGACGACCACGGCGGCGCCATAGCGGCGGACGATGCGGGCCTGTTCCAGGAACGCCTCCTCGCCCTCCTTGAGCGAGATCGAGTTGACGACCGCGCGGCCCTGGATGCATTTCAGCCCGGCCTCGATCACCTCGAACTTGGAGCTGTCGATCATGACCGGGACGCGGCTGATATCCGGCTCCGACGCGATGAGGTTGAGGAAGGTGGTCATCGCCTCGCTCGCAGTCGAGCAGGCCCTCGTCCATGTTGACGTCGATGATCTGGGCGCCGTTCTCGACCTGGCTGCGGGCGACGTCGAGCGCGGCGGCATAATCGCCCTCCATGATCAGCTTCTTGAACTTGGCCGAGCCGGTGACGTTTGTCCGTTCGCCGATATTGATGAAATTCGCGGTGCCGGTCATGCGGCGCTCCCCTCGCTTCGCGCGTCCGGCCCCTGACCTCGAACATCTCGAGCCCGCACAGGCGCATGTGCCGCACCTTCGGCGGGACCTTGCGCGGCGCCTTGCCCTCCACGGCCTGCGCGATGGCGCGGATGTGGTCGGGCGTGGTGCCGCAGCAGCCGCCGACGATGTTCACGAGACCCGCATTCGGCCCATTCGCCGATGTGCTTGCGGTCTCATCCGGCGTCTCGTCATAGCCGCCCATCTCGTTCGGCAGGCCGGCGTTGGGATAGGCGCTGACGCGGGTGTCGGCGACTTCGGACAGTGTGCGCACATGCTGGCGCATCTCGCCGGCGCCCAGCGCGCAGTTCAGGCCGATGGAGAAGGGGCGCGCATGGCTCATCGAGGCCCAGAACGCCTCGGGCGTCTGGCCGGTCAGCGTGCGCCCGGAGCGGTCGGTGATGGTGCCCGGAGATCATCACGGCGGCACCTCCAGCCCTTCGTCGCGCAAGCTTTCGATCGCGTAGATCGCGGCCTTGGCGTTGAGCGTGTCGAAGATCGTCTCGACCAGGATGAGATCGGCAGCCGCCCTCGATCAGCCCGCGCGCCGCCTCGCCGATAGGCTTCGGCAAGCTCGTCGAAGGTGATGTTGCGGAAGCCGGGATCGTTCACGTCGGGGCTGATGCTGGCGGTCCGGTTCGTCGGCCCGATGGCGCCCGCCACCCAGCGCGGCCGGTCCGGCGTCGCATCGGCTCGGCCGCCTCGCGGGCGAGCGTCACGCTTTCGACGTTCATCTCGGCACGACAGATCCTCCATGCCGTAGTCGGCCTGGCTGATCGGTTGGCGCCGAAAGTGTTGGTGCAGAGGATGTCCGCGCCGGCCTCCAGGAACGGCATCGTGGATGCCGCGGATCATGTCCGGCTGCGTCAGGCTCAGCAGCTCGTTGTTGCCGCCAACATCCTGGGCGTGATCGCGCGAACCGCTCTCCGCGATAGGTCGCTTCGTCCGGCTTTTCCTGCTGGATCATGGTGCCCATGGCGCCGTCGAGGACGAGGATCCGCTCGCCGGCGGCCTCGGTTATGTCTGATCTTTCGGTCATGGCCATCCTTCAGGCTGCGTCCTTCTTTCGCGGTCTGTATCGGCAGACCCAGCGCCCGGCAGATCGCGAGGCTCACTTCGGCGCTTGTTCAGCGTGTAGATATGGAACTGCGGTCAGTCCTTCGACCGCCAGCCGCCGGCACTGTTCCACGGCCACGCTGGTCGCCACCATATCGCGCATGTCGCGGCGTCCTCGTCGAGGCCTTCGAACATGCCGGCGATCCAGTCGGGAATCGACGGCACCGCACCGTTCGGAGAACCGTTTCAGACTGGCGAAAGTTCGCGACCGGCATGATACCGGGCACGATGGGGGCATCGATACCCGCCGCGCGGGCCTGGTCGATGAACCGCAGGACCGTCGGTGTCGAAGACATACTGCGTGATCGCACGTTGCGCGCCCGGCGTCGATCTTGCGCTTGAGGTGGTCGAGATCGGCCTGCGCCGAGGCGGCCTCGGGATGCATTTCGGGATAGGCGGCGACGGAGATGTCGAAATCGGCGACCCTCATCAGCCCTTCGACCAGCTCGGCGGCATTGTTGTAGCCATCCTCGGCCAGCTCTTCGCCGCCGGGAATGTCGCCGCGCAGGGCGACGATGCGCCGAATGCCGCGGTCGCGGATCCTGCGGGCCTGGGCGTCGATCTCCGCCCGGCTCGCCCCGACACAGGTCAGGTGATGCGCGACGGGAAGGCCGGTGCGCGCCATCACCATGTCGACGACTTGGGCGTGCCCTCGCGGGTCGTCCCGCCCGCCCCGTAGGTGACGGAGAAATACTCCGGGGCCGCGTGCGCCATCAGGTCCACGCTGCGTTCCAGCTTGCGCAGTCCTACTTCGGTCTTGGGTGGGAAAAGCTCGAAGGATATCGACAATCCCGTGTCGGTGCTGGGCCCGGCCATGGCACTCTCCGTTCGCATCGTTCTTCGGATATGTAGTTTGCGCGCGGAAGACGGCACCGGAAATGTGCCGCCCGCCACGTTCGCCCGATCAGGCAGGCTTGCGGAAGATCTGGATGCCCCAGGCGAGGTGCCCGGCATCGGCCGCCTTGACCCAGTTCTCGAGCCCGACGGCCATCTTGTCGAGATACTCGGCGACGCGCCCGCATCGCGCAGCTTGTCGTAGTTTGCCAGCAGCTCCTCGCGCACCCGCGCGTAATGGGTGCGCAGCTGGTGGGTCATGTCGTCCTGGTCCAGCGTGCTCGAAGCCGAGCGCCTCGGCCGCCTCGCGGTAGAAGCGCGGCGACCCGAGGCTGTTGAGCTGAAGCCGGTCATAGACGGGCTGCAGCACGCCTTCGGGCACGTCGTCGGCCTGCATCGGATCGGTGAAGATCAGCGTCCCGCCGGGCTTCAGGACGCGGAACGCCTCGGCCATGACCTTGTCGCGCTGGTCGGAGTGCAGGAACGCGTCCTGGCTCCAGACCACGTCGAAGCTGCCGTTCTCGGCGGGAACGTCCTCGAACACGCCATGCTTCACGGTGATCTTGTCGGCCAGTTTCGCCTGCCGCACCTTCTGCAGGTTGTAGGTCGTTCTGGGTCTCGGAGAGGTTCAGACACACCGCGTCGCAGCCGGTCTTCTCCACCAGTCGCCGCATCGCGCCGCCGTAGCCGGCGCCAATGTCGAGCACCCGGGAGTCTGTCGTTCAGCGCGGGCAGACGGTCGATCATCGCGGCGATGGTCAGGTCGCTCGCCGTCGCGGATGTTCCTCGGTCGTCGTCGTAGATGCCGATATGCAGGTCCTCGCCGCCCCAGATGGTGGAATAGAACGTGTCGGCGTCGTCGCTGTCGTAATAATCCTCGGTGACGTCGCGGATATCGGCGCTCGCCGTCATCGCGGGTGCCGCCCCAGCGCACCAGATGCAGCGGCGGACTTCTCGGCCACGTGGATGAAGAAATCGGGCTCGTCCTCGGCATAGGTCTCCTGGAAGTCGCCATAGGTGCGGACCCGCTCGAACCCGGCCTCCGTCATCAGGCGGCGCACGTAGTTCTTGCGGATCGGGCACATGTTCAGCGTGTATTCCGAGCCGTCCGGGAAAGCTGTACTTGCATCCGGCACAGGCCCTCGTCGATATGCTCGGGCTCGGCCGTCACCTTGTCGCCGCAGTAGTAATACTTGTGCTTCGTGCGAAAAGCCGTGATCCAGCATCGCGTCGTAGTTGCGCTGGTCGAGGATCAGGATGCCGTCATGCTTCAGCGCGGCATAGAATTCGGCCAGCGCCCGGCGGCGGTCCTTCTCCTCGTGCAGGTGCGTGAAGGAATTGCCCAGGCAGATGATCGCGTCGTACTTGCCGTTGATGTCGCGGTTGAGCCAGCGCCAGTCGGCCTGCACGGTCTTGAGGATCAGTCCGCGGCCTTGCGCGTTTTCGAACGCCTTGGCCAGCATCGCGGCCGAGCCGTCCGCGGCGGTCACGTCGAAGCCGGCCTCGGTCAGCCGGACGGAGTGGAAGCCGGTGCCGCAGGCCACGTCCAGCACGCGTTCCTTGCCGCGGGCGCGCAGGATGTCGATGAAGAACTGGCCCTCGCTGTCGGCACGGCCCCCGCCAGTCGATCAGTTCGTCCCACTTCTCGACGAACGACATCACGTATTCCTTGCGGTAGTGATCGGTCTCGCGGTCGCGCCAGCGGGTCGTCGCCGTAGACCTGTTCGGTCATCTGCAGGTCGGCGTTCTCGTTCAGGTGCGCGCGTGATGCCGTTGTCTCAGCCATGGTCAATACCCTTTCGTCGAGCCGACAGACGTGTCGCCCGTTGTGTTACGCCTCCCTGCACCCATATCGGGCGAGCGATGAGACGAATGTTTGTCTTTTACGTTGCGGCGCGTCCCTCACGTCGGCGGCCACAGCGCGGCTTCGACGCCGCTTCTTTCTGCGCTCGATCCCGATCAGTCAAATCACGGAACCAGTCACTCGAATTGGTTGTGTGAGCTTATGATGCGAGGTTGCGGTCACAATTCAACCCCCCTCGGGAACATTTCTCAAAAACATCATGAACCGATTTGAGATCTGAAATAATACATTACGAACAGTATCTTGAGAAGTCAAAATGCGACTTTCGGATGTATTCCGCACTGTGGAAATGCACAGGATTTGGGCAGTCGGAAAACGCCCCATGATGCACATCATGATGCTTTCGATGTGCCGCGCGGCGTGCCGATCCGGGTCGATGAATCACCACGGACACCCTTTCCATCGCCGCGATGCAGCACGAAGCCCCGTCGCAATTCGGCGCGGCAGTTCAGCTCCGTCGGCCTAGAAGAGGCTTTCGATCAGAGCTCGCAGATTGGTCTTGTCGAGTGGCACGGGGTTGCCGCCACAACTCGGGTCGGTCACCGCGCCTTCCAGGATAGCGTCGATATCCGGGGCGTCGATGCCCATGGCCTTGAGACTTGCCGGAATGCCGAGTTGCGCGTTGAGCGCGCCGACGAAGTCGCAGAATGCGTCGAAGCCGCCCGCGATCCCCAGGTACCCGCCGGCCAGCGCCAACCTGTCCTCGATCGCCGCACGATTGAACCGCAGCACGTCCTGCATGACGACCGCGTTGGTGGTGCCGTGATGCGTGTTGTAAAGCGCGCCGATCGGGTGGCTCACGGCGTGGATCGCTCCCAGACCCTTCTGGAATGCCGTGGCGCCCATCAGCGCCGCCGACATCATCTGCGCCCGCGCCTCGAGGTCGTCCGGTTGTGGAATGCGCGCGGCAGGAATTCCTTGACCAGGCGCATACCCTCGAGCGCGATCCCCTGGCTCATCGGGTGGTAATGCGGGGAGCAGAAGGCCTCGAGGCAATGTGCGAAGGCGTCCATGCCGGTGCCCGCCGTGATCGCGGGCGGCATGCCGACGGTCAGTTCCGGGTCGCAAATCACGACCGAGGGCAGCACCTTGGGGTGGAAGATGATCTTCTTCGCATGGGTCTGCACATTCGTCAGCACGCTGGCGCGTCCCACCTCCGAGCCGGTTCCGGCGGTGGTCGGGCACCGCGACGATCGGGTGGATCGCGTCGGCGTCGGCGCGCGTCCACCAATCCCCGATATCCTCGAAATCCCAGACCGGCCGGGTCTGGTCTGCCATGAAGGCCACCATCTTGGCCAGGTCCAGCCCCGATCCGCCGCCAAAGGCGATCACGCCGTCATGCCCGCCGGCCTTGAACGCGTCGATGCCGGCGGCGAGGTTCTCCTCGTTCGGGTTCGGATCGACCTCCGCAAACATGGCGCGGCCGAGGCCCGCATTCTCCATCAGATCCAGCGTTTGGTGCGTGATCTGCAGCCCGGCCAGCCCGCGGTCGGTCACCAGCAGCGGCTTCGCGATGCCCGCGGCGCCACAGGCCTCCGCAATCTCGCTGATCCGGCCGGCGCCGAACCGGATGGCCGTGGGATAGGACCAGTTGGCGGTCAGGTTCATGTCGTCACCTTCTCGATCGGCGAGATGCTGATCAACAACGTCGGGCTCATCAGTCGGTCTCCATCGACGCGTCGTCGAGCATGTTCAGGCTCGTGTGAAGCAGTTTCCAGCCGCCATCCCGCTGCCGGATGAGGGTGTTGAGGCTGGTGCCTTCGGCCTTCCTCCTATTGCCGTCCGGATCGGGCACATCCGCGGAGAAGTGCAGCAGACAGACGGCGATCTTGTCCCCGGCCACAAGATCGGCGATCTCGAACGTCTTGTTCGTCTCGCGCTCGACGAACCATGCCTCGTGGGTTTGCGCGATGGCCGCCGGGCCATGCACCGGTGCGGACCACGGCGTGAGCAGGACCGCGTTCTCGTCGTAGAGGTCGGCGCACCGGCGGCATCCTGCGCGACATAGGCGGCGAGATACCGGTCGACGACCGCCTGGATCCGCTCTGCATCCGTCATCGTCAGGCCCTCTCGAATCCGCGGGCGATCTCGTAATCGGTCACGGCGCGGTTGAACTCCTCGATCTCCACCTCCGCGGCGCGGGCGTAATGCGTGACGACATCATCCCCCAGCGCCTCGCGCAGCATGTCCGAGCCCAGAAGCGCCTCGCGCGCGTCCCGAAGCGTGCGCGGGATCTGGCGGTCTTCGTCGTTCTCGTAGGCATCCCCCGAGAACGGCTTCGGCAGGGTCAGTTTCTCTTCGATGCCCTTGAGGCCGGCCGCAAGCATCGCCGCCAGAGTGAGATAGGGGTTCATGTCCGCCCCCGGCGTGCGGCATTCGACGCGCACCGCCTTCGTCCCGTCACCGCAGAGCCGGAAGGCCGCGGTGCGGTTGTCGACCGACCATACCGTCTGCGTGGGCGCGAAGGTGCCGCGGGAAAAGCGCTTGTAGCTGTTGATGTAGGGGGCCATGAAATACGTGCATTCGGCGGCGTATGTCAGCAGCCCGGCAAGGTAGTGATCCATCAGCTCGGATTTCCCCAACGGCCGGTCCGGATCGTGGAATGCATTGGCACCTTCCCGCCATAGAGATTGGTGCACATGCGCGGCACTGCCGACCTTGGCATTATCCCATTTCGCCATGAAGCTCGCCGCGGCGCCGTTCTGATGCGCGATCTCCTTCACCGCGTGCTTTGCGATGGTGTGGTGATCCGCCGTCGCCAGCGCGTCGGCGTAGCGAATGTTGAGCTCTTCCTGGCCCGCCTCGGCCTCGCCCTTGGAGCCTTCGACGGGCACGCCCATCGCGCGCAGGTGATTGCGGATCGGTCGCATGATCGGCTCTTCCTTGGAGGTCTGGAAGATGTGGTAATCCTCGTTGTAGTGCGAGATCGTCTCCAGCCCGAACCCGGACCGCGCGATCTCGTCATGGGTGCCGCGGAAAAGGAAAAATTCCAGCTCCGTCGCCATGATCGGGGTCAGACCCATCGCCTCCGCCCGCGCGATCTGGCGCTTGAGCATCTCGCGCGGGGCGTGGGGGACCGGCTCGTGCGCGTGGTGGTCGAGAATGTCGCAGAGCACCATCGCCGTGCCCTCGAGCCAGGGAACCGGGCGCAGCGTGGTGAGATCGGGTTTCAGAGACATAGTCGCCGTACCCTTTCTGCCAACTCGTCGATGCGTAGCCTTCGGGTGTCGCCATCTCGATGTCGGTCGCCAGCAGGTAGTTGCAGCAATGGGTTTCGCCTTCGGCCATGTCGAGGAACGCCTCGGCATGGAAGCGCTTGCCCATCAGCCGCCCCTGCATGTCGATGGTGCAGGTCAGCACCGTGTCGATCTCTCCCGTCGCGATCTGCGACTTCAGCTCTTCAAATGTCATCCGTGTCCTCAGGAATTGTCTCGATTGCGGGCCTTGGTGGCGCGCCCGATCGTGCGTGGTCTGGAAAAATCCGCCTCGCGCTCCAGCGTGCCGCCCGGATTGGGTGTGGCGGTCGTGAATTGCGGCTTCCAGTCGCCCAGCTTCTCGTCCGCATCCGGCCAATCTTCGAGCCGTTCTGTGTCGCGGTACATGATGAACGGGCGCAGCGTGCTTTCGTAGATGTCGACCTGCGCGTGCGGGCGGTACTTCGCAGGCGTCGTACCGGTTCCAGTGGCGCACCTGGTCCAGCGGGCGGCGATAACGGCGGTCCTGGCTCGCCACCGGGTAGCCGATGGGGATCGTACCATAGGCCTTCATCCAGTCCGGATAGCCGAGGCAGGCCGCGAGTTCCGCATTGGTCTCGTCCTCGCCGCCGCCCGAGAGCCAGGCCGAGGTCAGCCCGCAGGCGGTCACGCCGAGCTGGATGTTCTGGATCGCCGCACCGAGCGAGGCCAGCAAGATCGCCTCGTTGTTGTCGAGGTATTCGGCCTCGTATTCCGGCGTCGTGGGCTGGGGAAAGCAGACCTTCCAGCGTGGATCTCCCAGCACCAGGATGATCGCGACCGTGTGCTCGAGATAGTTCTTCGAAACGGCCGGAAACCCCTTGGCATGGTCGCGCAGCCGCTGCGCCTGCCGCAGGAAGATCTGCCGGACCTCCTCGCGCACCTCCGGGTCGTCCACGACGATGAAGTCCCAGCACTGCGTGTTGGCTCCCGACGGCGCCCAGCGGCCACAATTCACGATACGGTCCAGCACGGACCGTTCGACGGCGCGGCCCGGCTCGAACTTGCGTGTGCTGCGGCGGCGTTCGATGATGTCGAAGAACGGGGGATCGGTCGTCATGTCGGTCATCCGGGGGATGCGAGGTGGAGCCAACCCCACCCCGCAAATGGTTCAGCTGTTGTACCGGTAGGGCCGGCCGGCCTTCTGCATGTCGGCATTGTACTGCTTGAAGATCTCCACGACCTGCGCCTTGGTTTCCGACTCCGCGGCGATCTCGTCCCAGAACTCCTGCGCGGCGGTTTCCACCTGGTCCCATTCGGCATCGGGGATCGAGGTCAGCTCCATCTTGGTGCCGTTCACGCGCAGGTCGGCCTCGCCGCCCCAGTACCAGTGCTGGCGGTAGTAGTGCGACTGCTCGCAGCAGACCTGGAACAGCGTCTGCAGATCTTCGGGCAGTTCGTTCCACCGCTCCATGTTGGCGAAGAAATGCCCGATCCAGGCGCCCGAGATGTTGTTGGTCAGGAAGTAGTTGGTGACGTCGGCCCAGCCGACCGTGTAATCCTCGGTGATGCCCGACCAGGCGATGCCGTCGAGCTCGCCGGTCTGCACCGCGACCTCGATATCCTCCCAGGGCAGGGTGACCGGCACGACGCCGAACTGCGCCAGGAACCGGCCCGCGGTGGGGAAGGTGAAGATCCGCTTGCCCTCCAGGTCGGCCAGCGACCGGATCGGGTCCTTCGTGGCGAAATGGCAGGGATCCCAGGCGCCGGCGGAGATGTGCTTGACGCCGACCGTGGAGTATTCCTCGTCCCAGATCTCGTTCAGCCCGTACTGGTTGAACAGCACCGGCACGTCGAGCGAATACCGCGAGCCGAACGGGAAGTAGCCGCCGAAGACGCGCACCTCCGTGGGCGAGGCCATGGAATCGTCGTCCGACTGCACCGCGTCGATGGTGCCGCGCTGCATCGCCCGGAAAAGCTCGCCCGTGGGCACGAGCTGGTCGGCGTAGAAGAGCTCGATCTGCATCCGGTCGCCGGCGATCTTGTTGAACATCTCGATGGCCGGGTCGATCACGTGCTCGGCCAGCGCCGGCCCGGCATAGGTCTGCATCCGCCAGTTGATCGTCGATTGCGCGATCGCGGGGGCGGCGAGCGGCGTGGCCGCGGCGCCCAAGGCGGCGGTCTTCAGGAAATTGCGTCTTGTGGTCATCAGTTTCTCCTCTGTTGTCGTTGGCTGTTGTTTGTCCCGACCTCGATGGGCCGGGTTTGCGAAGTCATGCCGGATCATTTGCCATAGACATAGTCCGGCAGCCAGAGCGCGATCTGCGGAAAGCCATCACGATCACCAGCGCCACGATCATGACGCAGCACGAAGGGCAAGATCGAGCGGTAGATGTCGCGCAGCCCGATCTCCGGCGGGGCCATCGCGCGCATCAGGAACAGGTTATAGCCGAAGGGCGGCGTCATGTAGGCGATCTGCGTGGTGATCGTGTAGAGCACGCCGTACCAGATCAGGTCGAACCCCAGCGCCCCCACCAGCGGCACGTAGAGCGGCGCGACGATCACCAGCATCGCGGTGTCGTCGAGGAACGTGCCCATGATGATGAAGCTGAGCTGCATCAGGAT
Organism: uncultured Alphaproteobacteria bacterium; assembly: GCA_963721175.1. Taxonomy (GTDB): domain Bacteria; phylum Pseudomonadota; class Alphaproteobacteria; order Rhodobacterales; family Rhodobacteraceae; genus Aliishimia. The sequence continues at coordinate 47,581 of CAVRIG010000023.1, forward strand.
CAGGATCACCCAGGGGCCCAGGCCCAGCGTTTCGGTGAACAGCCCCTCGATCGCCTTGACCGCGCCCAGCCCGTCGAAGATCGCGCCGAAGCCGAGCGCGGCCAGGATGATCCACATGAACATGCAGGAGATGCCCAGCGTCTGTTCGTGCACGGATTCTCGAAGATCGCCCGCGTCATGCGCCCCTTGAGCACCGCGGCGAGCAGCGCCGCCAGCGCGCCGATGGCCGAGCTTTCGACGAGCGAGGTCCAGCCGTTGACGAAGGGCACCATCATCACGGCGAAGATCACCAGCGGCAGCAGCCCCGCGCCGCAGCAGGCGCAACTTTTCGGCCCGCGGAACGTCGCGTTCGTCCTTGCATCAGCACGGGCCGAGATGCGGGCTGCATCCGGCAGCGGATCCAGATGTAGAGGATGAACATGCCCGCCATCATCAGCCCCGGCACCACGCCGGCCAGCCAGAGCTGCCCCACCGGCTGGCGCGCGATCATCGCGTAGAGCACCAGCACCACCGAGGGCGGCACCAGGATGCCGAGCGACGAGCCCGCCTGGATCACGCCCGTCACCATCCGCTTGTCGTAGCCGCGCTGCAGCAGTTCCGGCAGCGCGATGGTGGCGCCGATCGCCATGCCCGCGACCGACAGCCCGTTCATCGCCGAGATCAGCACCATCAGCCCGATCGTGCCGATGGCGAGCCCGCCGCGCACCGGCCCATCCAGACGTGGAACATGCGGTAGAGGTCGTCGGCGATCCGGCTTTCGCACAGCACGTAGCCCATGAAGATGAACATCGGCAGGGTCAGCAGCGGATACCATTTCATCAGCTTCATCGCCGCCGAGAACGGGATGTCCTGCCCGCCGGTGCCCCAGAGCAGCAGGCGCGACCACGGCCGCCACGAAGCCGATGGCGCCGAAGACCCGCTGCCCGGTCAGCAGCATCAGCATCATCGTGGCGAACATGCAGCATGGCGATCAGCTCGTAGGCATCATGCGCGGGCGGTCCCGATCTCGTGACCCTGGATCCGCGCGATGTCCTTGAAGAGTTCGGCAGGCCTGCAGCAGCATCAGGAAGATGCCGAGCGAGCATCAGCGACTTGACCGGCCAGATGAAGGGCCGCCACGCGGTCGAGGAGCGTTCAAGCCGCCCGATCTCTTCGCTGCCCGTCAGGAGCCCGCCGAAGAAGGCGAGCGGGTCGGAGCCCAAATAGCCCAGCGAATAGGCCGTCGAGCCCAGCCCGCCATAAAGCAGGACGCCGAGGTAGAAGATCAGGAAGAGAACGGTGCAGGCATCGACCCACGCCTTCTTCGCGGCGCTCCAGCGCGATAGAACAGGTCCATCCGCACGTTCGAGCCGAGCTGGATCGAGTAGGGGCCGCCGAGGATGTAATAGGCGACCATCGCGAACTGCGCCATCTCCAGCGTCCAGAGCGTCGGCAGAAAGAAGGTCTTCGAGATCGAGGACCAGAGCAGGATCCCCATCATCACGAAGATGCCGTACATCATCACCCGGCCGATCCGGTAGTTCACCGCCTCGACCACCCGGACGTATCCGCGCATGACCCCGATCATGTCGCGGTTCCGGCGGGCAGACGTGCCAGCGCGCGGCGCGGCCATTGCTCAAGGCACGACACCCCGCCGCGCGGTGTCTTGGATGTGGCGATCAAATCGTTCCTGATGTTTGACCCGTCGAGTGCAGCACTTGCCCGGTTCCGAGCGACGCCACGAAACAGCGGTGTTTCAACACGCCGAGGTCCTGCCTCACCGAACTCCAACTCGTCCCCCGATCCTGTCATGCCGACAGCCTTCTCCACGGCTCCATCCCCTGTCAATGTCATTCCGTCCGGGGCGTACTGGCCGGGATATGTACCGAATCCGGGATGCAGGGGGTGTGCTGATCCTGTTCGTCATTTGCTCCTGTCAGTCGAATCTCCTGCGGCTGCGACGCAGGATCTAGTCCCGGTTGCATGTGACATTTTTGGGCACGCGATCAGCAATTGGGCAGTTTCCGCGTCCCAAGGCCCCGCGCGGAATTGAAATGCCCCAGCGGCATTTGCATGATCGGTCAAGGGATCGGCGAGATACAGCAGTAGACATGGCACGCGTACTCAATGAACGGCTGTCCGACATCCTGCGTCGGATCTACCCGAACGAGGACACGCGCGCGCTGACCGACGCGGTGATTGCCGCGTTCTGGCCGGAGGGCGTGCAGCCGCGCAAACGTCCGCGAATGCCGGGCAACGCGCTCTGGTCCCAGCAGGACGCGCTGATGATCACCTACGGCAACTCGATCGTGGACGGGATGCACAAGCCGCTGGACCTGCTTCGGGATTTCCTGCTGGAGCACATGCAGGGGGTGATCAACGGGGTGCATATCCTGCCGTTCTTTCCCTACACCTCCGACGACGGCTTCGCGGTCACCGACTTTCTGAAGGTCGATCCCGCGCTGGGGGACTGGCCGGATATCGAGCGGATCGGCGAGTCGTTTCTGCTGATGTCGGACCTGGTGCTGAACCACGTTTCCAGCCAGGGCGCGTGGTTCAACGCCTACCGGCAAGGGCAGGAGCCCTATGACAGGTTCTTCTTCGAGGCCTCGCCGGACGACGATCTGACCGCGGTCGTGCGGCCGCGCACCACGCCGCTGCTGCAGGAGGTCGACACCGCGATGGGCAAGCGCCACGTCTGGTGCACCTTCAGCCACGACCAGATCGACCTCGATTTCTCCAACCCCGAGGTGCTGCTGGAGGTCCTGCGCATCATGCGGCTGCACGTGGACAGCGGCGTGCGGATCATCCGTCTCGATGCGGTGGCGTTCCTGTGGAAGGAGGTCGGCACCCCATCGATCCACATGCCGCAGACCCATGCGATCATCCAGCTGATGCGGGTGCTGGCGGATTTCGACACCGAAACCATGATCCTGCTGACCGAAACCAACGTGCCCAAGGCGGAGAACCTGAGCTATTTCGGGCAGCGCAACGAGGCGCACGCGATCTACAACTTTCCGCTGCCGCCGCTGATCCTGCACGCGATGCTGTCGGGCTCGGCGAAGTACCTGCGACATGTGGCAGGCCGCGATGCCGCCGGCGCCGCTGGGTTGCGTCTACCTCAACTTCACGGCCAGCCATGACGGGATCGGGATGCGCCCGGTCGAGGGCCTGCTGCCCGAGCCCGAGGATCGTCAAGATGATCGAGACCGTGCAGGCGCAAGGCGGGCTGGTATCGATGCGCGCGCTGCCGGATGGCGGGCAGTCGGTCTACGAACTCAACAGCGCGTTCTTTCCCGCCCTGCGCCGCGACGTTTGCGGGCGAGACGGCGCATCACATCGACCGCTTCGTCGCCTCGCAGACGATCGTGATGTCGCTGGAGGGCATCCCCGCCTTCTACATCCATGCCCTGCTGGCCACGCCCAACGACCTCGAGGCGGTCGCCGGCGCGGCATGAACCGGGCGATCAACCGGCATCGCTGGGACTACAGCGAGCTGCAGGAACGACTGGCCGATCCGACCACGAACCAGGCGCGGGTCATCGCCGCCCTGTCCGAACGCCTGCGGATCCGCGCGCGCCAGCCCGCGTTTCATCCCAACGCGACGCAGTTCACACTGACCGCGGACGAGCGTGTGTTCGGGATCTGGCGCCAGGCGCTCGACCGGCAGCAGTCGATCTTCGCGCTGCACAACGTCAGCGAGGAGCCGTTGGAGATCCCGCCGATGCGCTCAACCTGATCGAGGATCAGGACTGGCAGGATCTGCTGTCCGGCGAACGGATCGGCCCGGACCTGACCATGATCCCCTTCGGCCCGTACCAGTGCCGCTGGATCTCTAATTCGACAGGTTCGTAGCGCACGCAATACGGCCGTTTACGTGGCCTGTGCCTCCGACTGTCACGCGTCGAAGGGCAGGGACTCGAACTGCGCGGCATCGTCCGCAACAGTCGCTTTCAGCCGGGCCAGCAGCGTCGGGTCGGCGGCATGGACGCGGTTCCAGTTCGGGATGAACGGCGTCTCGTTCGGGTTGTCGAGGAACGTGTGCCGGCGCGCATGATGTTTTCGGCGAAAAGCTCGATCGTCCGCTCCTCCTCGTGCCGGTCGATCTTCAGCCCGTTCATGACGCGCGTCGTTGTAGTAGACCTCCAGCAGGTCCAGCGCGCGGCGGTAATAGGTGGCCTTCAGCGTGCGGAAGGTGTTCGCCGGTGAACACCGTGCCTTCGGCGGCCAGCTTGCGAAAGATCGCCTTGCAGATGTCGGTCGACATGCGGTTGAGCCCGGTGCCGGCCTCCTCGCGGCTGACGCTCTGGTGCTTGTGGTCATAGGCATCCGCGATCTCGACCTGGCAGACGGCATTGCGGCGCCGAGATTGCGCCAGGCTTCCGACAGGACGCCGATCTCCAGCCCCCAGTCGGAGGGGATCCGCAGATCGGGCAGCATGGCCGTCCGCAAGGCGAACTCGCCCGAAAGCGGGTAGCGGAAGCTGCGCAGGATAATCGATGTAGTCGCGGTCCCCGACCACCTTCTTCAGCGCGATGAGCAGCGGGCTCACCAGCAGGCGCGAAACGCGCCCGTTGAAGGCTTTCTCGCCGATCCGCGGCGTAGTAGCCCTTCGACAGTTGGTAGGAGAAATTCGGATTGGCAACCGGATAGAGCAGCCGCGACAGCATTTCGCGCCTGTAGGTGATGATGTCGCAGTCATGAATCGCCATCACCGACGTGTCGCGCGCAGGCGATCAGGTAGCCCATGCAGGTCCAGACGTTCTTGCCCTTGCCCCGTTCGTGCGGGGCCAGTCCCAGTCTCGTCGAGCGTATCGTCGAAATCCGCCGCATCCGCGGCCCGTCGTTCCAGAGCACGACATGGTCCTGCGGCAGGCGCGAGAAGAAGTCCCGCGCCTTGCGGAACTCCGTCTCGTCCGCCCGGTCCAGCCCGATGATGATCCGGTGCAGGTACCGGGCGCCTGCGACAGTTCGTCGAGGATTCCGCGCAGCGCCGGCCCGGTCGAGTTCGGAATAGAGCGACGGCAGGATCAGAGAGATCTTTCGCGATTGCGAGAAGGTCTCCAGATCGTATTCGATCTCGTTGACCGGGCGGATTCGGAGATTGTGGAACTGGGCGATGTTGCCGTTCTGATGGAAGTCCGCCATGATCGCTGCCCCTATGCCCCGTTGAATTCATTCAGTAGTTGAAGAACCGCGGTGTTCCAACCCTGTGGCCCGGGCTCGGAGGTGCGCCGGATGCGGCCGTCCGGTTCGGTTGTCAGCGTCGGCATGGGGGGCGCATGGTCGTTGCGGACAATCACGCCGATATCGGCGACCGCGAGCATCTCCGCGTCGTTGGGCGCGTCCCCCAGGGCGATCGTGAATTCGGCGTGGAACCGGCCGAACCAGGTCGCGCATGGCGTCGGCCTTCGTCTTGCCGTGGGACAGCGTCAGAAACCGACCGCCGCGCCGCGCGCTGATGCCGTGATCCGCCAACGCGTCGAGAAATGGCGCGCGTTCGCTCTCGGTGCCGGTCCAGACGCCCGGCTCGGAAAAGCATCGCTGCCGGGCCAGGGCTGCGGCATCCTCGGCAAGACCGGTCAGACGGGCGATCTCATGCGAATCCATGTCGCCAAAGCCTCTGAACCGGTTGCCCAAGCGCGACGGCAACTCGCGGAGCGCCCGGCGCAGATGGTCGTACTGGGTGGCGTCGTTCCCGTCCGCGGCGCCCGGTTCATAAAGCCCCGCGCCGTTCTCAACGATCGCGGGCGTCGTCCCCAGGTGCAGTGCGGCGTGCAGCTGTGCGATTTCCGCCGCCGTCTTGCTGCTGGCCAGGATCAGCGGGACGTCCAGCCGCTTCAGTTCAGCCAGTGCGGGTTCGGCGGCCTGAAAGGAATAGCTCTCGTGATCGAGAAGCGTGCCGTCGAGATCGGTAAAAACGACGATCTTCATTCAGCGCGCCCTCGATGCGCGACCCGCGATCGCCCCGCGCCCTGTCGCGTCAGTCATCCGCCAGTCGGAATTCGGGCAGGCTGTCCAGAGCATCCTTCAGCGCGTCTCCCCAGTCTTTGGACACGGAGAGGAAATAGGGGTCGTCGATCTCGATACGTCCGCGCGGGCCGCACTTCAGGCTGTCGGCCTCGTAGAAATGGAAATCGAAGGGCGCTCCCACCGTCAGGTTGGCCTTGACCGTGGAATCGAAACTCACCAGCAGCAGTTTCATCGCCTTCTCGAACGACATCTGCCGATCGTAGGCGCGCACGAGGATCGGCCGGCCGTACTTGGTCTCTCCGATCTGGAAGAACGGCGTGTCGTCGCCGGCCTCGATGAAGTTTCCCTCCGGATAGATCAGGAACAGGCGCGGCGCGCTGCCGGCGACCTGCCCGCCGAGGATCAGGGTCGCGCGAAAGGCGCTGTCGGCCTTCTGACCATTGTCGCGATGCTTGCCGATCACCTCGCGCAGCGTATCGGCCACCATGCGCGCCGCCTGGAAGACGGACGGAACATTCAGGAGCGCCGGCTTGCGATCGCTGGGCGACTTGCGGCGTTCATCGAGAAGGCTGACGACAGCCTGCGTCGTGGCGAGGTTGCCGGCCGACATCAGCGTCAGGACCAATTTGCCCGGCTCTTCCCAGATCGCCATCTTCTTGAAGGTGGAGATATTGTCGAGCCCGGCATTCGTGCGCGTGTCCGACACGAAGACGAGCCCGGCGTCGAGAACCATTCCCACGCAATAGGTCATGCCTGTCCTTCATTGCTGCGCCACGTCGATCCGGACTTCCAGCATCTCGCCCTGGCCACCGGTCCGCGTCCCGGATACAGGCGCGGCATCCGAGTAGTCCAGCCCGGTTGCAACTCGGACATAGCGCATATCGGGAGAAATTGCGTTGGAAACGTCGAAGCCGACCCAACCCAGCCCGTCGACAAACGCCTCGGCCCAGGCGTGCATGGCCTGCTGCGCGATCACGTCGTCCAGCATCAGGTAGCCCGAGACATAGCGCGCGGGCACACCCATCTCTCGCGCGCAGGACAGGAAGATATGCGTGTGATCCTGGCACACGCCGCGCCCGGCCTCGAGGCGATTCCTCGGCACTCCAGGTCGGCTCGGAAGACCCGACCTCGTAGGCAACGGTTTCGTGGATCTGCTGGGACAGCGCGTGCATCTCGGTCGAGTTTTTCGCCTGCGGCAATCTTGCGCATCATCGCCTTCACCCCAGATTTCGCGGCCGTCCGCGACGTCTGCCGCAGATACAGCCACAGCGGCGCCGGCCCCAGATGCGGTCCGACCACGCCGGAGACGTTCAGCAGTTCCACCTCGCCCTGGCTGGTCACGGTGATCTCGGTGGTGTCGCGATCGAGGCTGATGAGCTCGGTCACGTTGCGGTGGTGATCCTCGAAGGTCAGTTCCTTCTTGCCGCCCGTCACCTCCGTCCGCCAGTCGAGGATGGTCTGCACCTGCGACGTCTTCGGGCGTCTTGCGGATCTGCTGCAGACCGGAATGCACCGGCCCATCGAACCGGTAATGCGTGGCGTGGCGGATTTTCAGGCGCATGGCATCATTCATAGAACCGGAAGTCGATTTCGATCTGACGGGCGAGGTCGGCGAGATGTCCGATGATCTCCTGTATGAACTCATGCAGACCGAATTCAAAGATCGCTTCGACCTCGTGCGACAGGTATTTGCGCAAGAGCAGATCCACCTTCTTGAGCGACTCCGTCGGGCGCAGTTGTCCCGCGTCGAGGTAGCGCAGGTTGTCCCGCAGCTTGGACGAGCAGAAGACGAGCGACCGGGGCATCCGCTTGTCGAGGATCAGATAGTAGGTGATGTCCATGGGTCCCGCTTCGGCGCCATATTCCATGCGAAAGCCGCCGCGGGCGGAGACCGAGCGCAGGATCGTCTCCCACTGCACGTTGTCGAGCGCGCTGCCGACCGACCGCGCCGAGGGCAGCAGCACGTAGTATTTCACGTCGAGGATGCGGGCGGTGTTGTCGGCCGCGTTCGAGGAAGGTGCCGATGCGGGCGAAATCGTAGATGTCGTTGCGCAGCATGGTGCCGTGCGTCATGCCGCGCACCAGCGCGGTGTGCTGGCGGATCGCGCCCAGGACGCCGGGCAGGTCGCGTTCCGACACCTGGCGCGCCAGCATCTCGCGCGTGCTCATGTAGGTAGCGTTGATCGCTTCCCAGACCTCGCCCGTGATCGCGGTGCGCACCATGCGCGCATTCTGGCGGGCCGCCTCGATGCACGAAAGGACGGAGGACGGATTCTTGCGCGATCCGCAGAAGCCAAGTCGCACGGCGGTGTCCCGTGTCACCGTGTCGTGGTCCTGCTGCGAACGCCGGCCCAGCACGCCGGCCGATCTGCAGGACCGACCGCCATTCGCTGTCGCTCTCGCCCAGCCGCGTGAGCGCGATGCGCAGGCCGGCCTCGATCAGGCGGGCGGTGTTCTCGGCCCGTTCGAGGTAGCGGAACATCCAGAAGAGCCCGTTGGCCGTCTTGCCCAGCATCCGCGTCAGTCCTCCAGCACCCAGGTGTCCTTGGTGCCGCCGCCCTGGGACGAGTTGACGACGAGCGAGCCCTTCTTCAGCGCCACGCGGGTCAGCCCGCCGGGCGTGATCTGCGATTCCGTCCGGGCTGACCAGCACGAAGGGGCGCAGGTCGACGTGGCGCGGGGCCAGTCCGGCGCGGGTGAAGATCGGGCACGGTCGAGAGCGCCAGCGTCGGCTGCGCGATGTAGTTGCCCGGCCGTGCCTTCAGCTTCTTGCGGAACTCGGCGATGTCCTTCCTTGTGGCCGCAGGGCCGACCAGCATCCCGTAGCCGCCGGAGCCGTGGACCTCCTTGACCACCAGTTCCTCGAGATTGTCGAGCACATAGGCCAGCGCGTCCGGTTCCGAGCAGCGCCAGGTCGGCACGTTCTGCAGGAGCGGCCGCTCGCCGGTGTAGAATTCGACGATGTCGGGCATGTAGGAGTAGATCGCCTTGTCGTCGGCGATGCCGGTGCCCGGCGCGTTGGCGATGGTGATGCCGCCCGCGCGGTAGACGTCCATGATGCCCGGCACGCCCAGCATGGCTCTCGGGGTTGAAGGTCAGCGGGTCCAGGAAATCGTCGTCGACGCGGCGGTAGAGCACGTCGATCGGCGTGTAGCCGCGCGATCGTGCGCATCGCGACGCGCCCGTCGACGACCCGCAGGTCGTGGCCCTCGACCAGCTCGGCGCCCATCTGGTCGGCCAGGAAGGCGTGCTCGAAATAGGCCGAGTTGTGGATCCCCGGCGTCAGCACCGCCACGACCGGCTGACCCGTTGCCGCGGCGGGGCGCGCTGGTCGCCAGCGAGCGGCGCAGGTCGGCCGGGTAGCTCTGGACCGCGCGCACCCGGTTCTGCGAGAAGAGCTCCGGGAACATCTGCAGCATCGTCTCGCGGTTCTCCAGCATGTAGCTGACGCCCGAGGGCGTGCGGGCATTGTCCTCGAGCACGTAGAACTCGTCCCGGGCCGGTGCGCACGAGGTCGATGCCGACGATGTGGGTGTAGACGCCGCCCGGCGGTTCCACGCCGATCATCTGCGGCAGGAAGGCGTCGTTCTTCGCGACCATCTCCTCGGGCAGGCGGCCGGCCTTGATGATCTCCTGCTTGTGGTAGATGTCGTGGAGGAACGCGTTGATCGCGCGCACGCGCTGTTCGATCCCGCGCGACAGCCGGTACCATTCGGAGCCTGAGATGATGCGGGGGATGATGTCGAAGGGGATCAGCCGCTCTTCCGCTTCCGCCCGGCCGTAGACGTTGAAGGTGATGCCGGTCAGCCGGAACAGGTCCTCCGCCTCGCGCTGCTTGGCGCGAAGGCGGGCCGGGTCTTCCTGATCGAACCACGAGCAGAAGCCGCGGTAGGGATCCCGCAACGTCTCGTCATGACCCCACATTTCGTCGAACAATGGCGATGATGTCACGCTCTGCCCCCCGAGAGATCCACGACAGCACAGTGGCCCGAGGAATGGCCGAGTGCCCACACCGACAGTGGTGTTCCGCCCCGTGATGCAGGCGTGGTCGCCTAATTATTGATCGAAGCGGCGCATTTGCAATCGCTTTGTGCAGAACGCGCCGTTGTCTGCCATCTGCCGTGCCGTCTTGGTGTCAGCCGCCGACCAGCGCATCGATCTCGGCTCGTTGGGGCATCGAGGGCGCGGTTCCCGGCCGTGTGACGGAGATCGCGGCTGTCGCGGCACCGAAGCGCACCGCGTCGACGGGCGGGAGGCCTTCGCAGAGACCGACCGCAAACCCGCCGTTGAACGCGTCGCCCGCGCCGGTGGTTTCGACCACAGGTCCGGCGTAGAAGGCCGACACGTGCTGCAGACCCGCCGCCGTGGCCAGGAGCGCTCCTTTTTCGCCGAGCGTGATGATCGCGCAACCCGCGCCAAGGTCGATCAGGGCGCGCGCAGCCTCTCCGGCGCTGTCGATGTCGCGCACGTCGATCCCGGTCAGGGTCGCGGCCTCGGATTCGTTCGGCGTGACATAGTCGCAGAGCGCGAAGATCTCCGGCGGCAGCTTGGTTGCGGGTGCAGGGTTCAGGATCGTGACCGCGCCGCCCGCCTTGGCAATTTCGAGCCCGCGGATCGCGGCATCCACGGGCTGTTCCAGCTGCGTCATGAAGATCGCGGCGCTCGCGATCAGGTCCGACCGGGCATCGAGGTCGGCGGGGGAAATCCGCGCCGCTTCGCCCGGGCAGATGACGATCGCGTTGTCGCCGCTCGCCGCGTCGATGAAGATGCCGGCGGCTCCGGTCTGCCCGTCCTCGGCTTGCGTGACTTCCGGTGTGACGCCCGCCGCGCGCCAGGTGTCGAAGGCGAGGTCCGCGAACGTATCCCGTCCCAGCCGTGTGATGAAGTGGGTCCGGCCTCCGGCGCGCGCGGCGGCGACCGCCTGGTTCGACCCCTTGCCGCCAGGGCCGAGCGCGAAGCTCGTGCCGAGGATCGTCTCGCCGATGCGCGGTTGCCGGTCCGCGCGAAAGGAGGCGTCGGCCACGAACACGCCCAGAACAACGATGTATGCTGCCATCCGGAACACTCCTCCGCCGATCCTGTGACGGGGTCAGGCGGCACAGCACCGGACACGTCGCGGTGGACCGTGCACAGTTTGCGCGGTTCGGGCAACCCGCGAGGTGGCGACTTATTCTGCGGGTTCGAAGCCGGAGATCAGCTGACGCAGCCCAAAGGCCGCGCCCGCGGCGATGGCGGCAAAGGTCACCGGCGCACTGAACGCTAGGACGGAGAAGGCGGAGATGCCCTGGCCGACGGTGCAGCCCATGGCGATCACCGCGCCCGGTCCCATCAGCGCCGCGCCCAGGATCTGGCGCCTGAGTTCGCGCGGATCCTCGCAGGCTTCCCAGCGGAACTGGCCCCCCGACCACGACCCGATGGCGGCGCCGATCACGACCCCCGCGACCGAGCCGATCCCGAAGGAGAGCGTGCTGCCCGACGCGGTCATCAGGTAGAGCAGCGTCTCGCCCACCGGTGCCGCGAAGGTATGCGACTCGACCGGCGTGCCGTCAAAACCGTACTGCGCGGCCCAAGACGTCCCGAGCCAGCCGGAGACCACGGCGATACCGACGGCGACGCCCCAGATCACGTGCCCGGGCGACCGGCGCATATCGGCCTTCGCCAGCGCCAGTGCGATGGTCGCCCCACCGATGACTGTGCCGGTCAGCGCAGGCGACCATCCGAGCCAGGCGCGTGTCAGGCCGCCGAACCCCTGCGCGCTTCCCCCGGCGGGCGTGATCGGAAAGAGCCAGATCCGCAGGTGCGCCAGCGGCCCGGACATCACGACATAGGCCGAAAGCCCGATCACCAGCACGATCACGAACGACCGCAAATCACCGCCGCCCAGACGCGCCAGCGCGCCGTATCCGCAACTGCCGGTAAGCGCCATGCCATAGCCAAACAGGAGTCCGCCCAGGATACTTGCGACCGGCGACCAGGATTGGCGCAGGTACGGCGTTTCGGCTGCGTCGACGAGACCGGCGCCGATGGCGAGATGCGTGCCGATGATCGCGGTGCCGATGGCGAGAGCCCACATGCGCATGCGCCGATCGTCGGCGCCGTAGATCAGATCCTCGATCGCGCCCAGCGTGCAGAACCTGCCGACCCGCGCCGCGAGCCCGAGCAGGATGCCGCCGGCCAGGCCGATCAGCGCGACCGTGTTGGCTTCTCCCAATGTGTCCAGCATCCGGGCGTCCTCCACCGCCCTGACAACGGACCGTGTTGCGGGTCAGTCGTTGCCACAGAAAAGACCATACACCAGTTCGATGACCTGCCGGGCCCGAGCGTCGGCCAGGCTGTAGAAGATCGCCTTGCCGTCGCGGCGCGGGGACACCAGCCCTTCGAGCCGCAAGCGCGACAGTTGTTGCGACACCGCGGCCTGTCGGGCCGACAGCAGCTCCTCCAGTTCGGTGACGGATTTCTCGCCCGAGGCGAGGTGGCACAGGATCATCAGGCGGCCCTCGTGGCTGATCGCCTTGAGGAAATTCGACGCCTCCTGCGCGTTGCGCATCATCTTTTCCATGTCTTCCCGGCACATGTCCGGGCTGAACACCGGCAGCGATGATCCGGTGCCGTCGGTCGTGTGCTGTTGCATGTCTGCGTCGAAGCTCATCGTCTCATCCGGATTCGGGTCGTTCGATCTGCGCTCGGTCCATGAGTTGGCCGAGCAGGCCCCAGAAAAAATCCTCGCCCGGATATCCTTCGATGCGGCCCTGCTCCTGCCCGTCCCGCACGAGGATGAAGGTCGGCGTAAAGCGCACGGCCCCGTCCAGCGTGACGCCATCCGGCGCGCCGGCGCGAATGTCGAAGCGTTCGAGCGGCGCCGCGCGCCCCTCCACGGTCTTGGGGTAGATCTGCGCGATCTCCTCGTTCCAGCGCTGGCACCACATGCAGCCCGGCTCTTCGGCCATCAGCAGACGCGTGTCCGCACGGGTGAGCGACGCAAACACCAGAAGCATCGGCAGGATGAAAGCAAATCGCACGTGCACGACTCCGATTGACGAACGCTTCCGTCAATCATAATCAAATATATGAATTCTTCAAGAACGCGAGGCGCTGTCGGACATGTTTGACGTCACGCTCTATGGTGCGTTTCTGGCGGGGCTGCTGTCCTTTCTGTCGCCCTGCATTCTGCCGATCGTGCCGTTCTACCTGAGCTACCTCGCCGGGGTCGGCATGAACCAGATCTCTGCCGAGGCGCAGGTCACGCCCGCGGTGCGGCAGCGCGCGTTTTTCGCGTCGGTGATGTTCGCGCTGGGCGTGACCACCGTCTTCGTGGCTCTCGGGGCCAGCGCCACGATCTTCGGTCAGATGGTGCGCGACTATTTCGACCTGCTGCGCTGGGTTGCGGCGGCGCTCATCATCGCGATGGGACTGCATTTCCTGGGCGTGATCCGGATCGGACTGCTCTACCGGCAGTTCCGCGCGGAGGCCGGAAGCACGGAAAACCTGTCTCTGCTGGGTGCCTTCGTGATCGGGCTGGCGTTCGCCTTCGGCTGGACGCCCTGCGTGGGGCCGGTGCTGGCGGCGATCCTCTTCACCGCGGCGGGGCAGGAGACGGCCGGGCAGGGCGCCGGACTGCTCTTTCGTCTATGGGGTCGGCATGACGGCGCCCTTCGTCGTGGCGGCGCTCTTCATCGGCCCGTTCATGCGCTGGATGCGCGGCTTCCGCAAGCATCTGGGCCTGATCGAGAAAGCTGATGGGTGTGCTGCTGATCACGTTTGGCGTGCTGATCGCCACGAACTCGATCAACATCATTGCGCAATGGATGCTGGACGTCTTTCCATGGTTCGCGACCATGGGGTGAAATTTCTCAGGGAGGAAATGATGAAACGACTGATGATCATGGTACTTGCCGCGCTGCTGGCAGTCCCCGCGATGGCGGCGGAGCTCGGCGACGACGGGCTGCACAAGGCGGCATGGATGCGGGACACGTTCAAGGACCTGTCCGAGGATCTGGCCGAGGCCAATGCGGAAGGCAAGCGGTTGCTGCTGATGTTCGAACAGCGCGGCTGCGTCTATTGCACCAAGATGCACGAGGAGGTGTTTCCAGATCCCGAGGTCACCCGGATGATCGAGGAGAACTACTTCGTGGTGCAGTTGAACATGCACGGCGAGACCGAAGTGACCGATTTCGACGGCGAGGTACTGCCGGAGAAAGAAATGGCGCGCAAATGGGGCATCCTGTTCACGCCCACGTTGATGTTCATGCCCGAAGAGGTGGGTGAAGACATGACTGCGGCACAGGCCGCCGTTGCCGCGATGCCCGGTGCATTCAGCCGCGGAACCACGCTGGACCTCTGACGTGGGTGGTGGAGAAGAGGTACGAAGACATCTCCGAAGAGGACTTCCAGCGATATCACGCACGCCGGATCCAGGAACGCGACGACGGCTTCACCGACTGAACTGACGGCCAGACGATTGCATCAATAAATTCATTTAGCTGAATTTGTTGTTGCGTGAATCGCATCGTGTACCGTAGTGTTCAGGTCAGGAGCCAAGGGAGGAAACATGAGGACAGTGTTGACTGGAGCGGCCCTCGCCGCGGCCATGGCGACATCGGGCGCAGCGGACGTGACCGCACCGACGGATGTCGTCTTCGAGGATGGAGCGGTGGAGACGTCGCTGAGCGGAACACCCGGCGATCCGGACTCGGGCGCGGAGATCATGAACAAGGGCGCGGGCAATTGCGTCGCCTGCCACCAGGTGAGCGCGCTCAGCCACGTGCCATTCCATGGCGAGATCGGGCCGCCGCTGGACGGGGCCGCGGATCGCTGGAGCGAGGCGGAACTGCGCGGGATCGTTGCCAACGCCAAGATCATGTTCCCCGAGCTCGATGATGCCGTCCTTCTACAAGACCGAAGGGTTCATCCGGCTCGGCGACGAATACACCGGCAAGCCCCTCGAGGGCGAGGTTCAGCCGCTTCTGACCGCGCAGGAGGTCGAGGACGTGGTGGCCTATCTGATGACGCTCGAAGAGTGACAGCGAACAGGAGAACGACAATGGATCTGACACGGCGCAACATGATGGTGCTCGGCTCGGGCGCCTTTCTGGCGACGGGGCTGGGCAGCCTGCCTGCCTTCGCCTCGGCGACGGACGATGCGATCGCCGCGTTCACCGGCGGTGCCGAAGTGGGCGAGGGCGGCGTCGACGCTGAACGCGCCGGAGATCGCGGAGAACGGCAACACCGTGCCGATCGAGGTCGCGGCCCCCGGTGCTGTCGGCGATCGTGCTCTTGGCCGACTGGCAACCCGACGCCGCGGCGTCGCGACTTTCAAGTTCGGCCCGCTGAACGCCGACGCGGTGCCGCTTCGACGCGGATCCGCCTGGCGGGGACGCAGAACGTGATCGCCATCGCCAAGATGGACGACGGTTCCTTCTCGAAGGCGCAAGCGGCGGTCAAGGTCACCATCGGCGGCTGCGGCGGCTGAGGCAGGAGGAGAGAGCAACATGGCACAAGGTGTGAAACCCCGCGTGAAGGTCCCCAGTTCGGCCGCGGCCGGCGAGACGATCACGATCAAGACGCTGATCAGCCACCAGATGGAAAGCGGTCAGCGCAAGGACGACGACGGCAACATGATCCCGCGGTCGATCATCAACCGCTTCACCTGCGACTTCAACGGCGAGAACGTGATCGACGTGACGATGGAGCCGGCGATTTCGACGAACCCGTATTTCGAATTCCAGGCGGCGGTGCCGGAAGCCGGGGAGTTCAAGTTCACGTGGTACGACGACGACGGCTCGGTCTACGAGGACGGCCGAGAAGATCGAGGTCGCCTGACATCGGGCTGGAAAGGGAGGACAACGTGAAGAACAACAAACTCACCCGCATTCTGGCCGTTCTGGCGACGGCCGGGCTCGCCGCGAGCGCCTCGGCGGGCCCCGGACGACGACAGCCTGATCATCAACGGCGAGATCGAGATCGTGACCGAGACCGCCGCGCCCGAGCACATGGAAGAGCGTCGACACGATCTATTCCGGCTGGCGGTTCCGCGACGGACGATACCCAGGCGATGGAGATGGACGATTTCGACAACCCGGCCATGATCTTCGTCGATGCCGGCGATCGAGACCTGGGACACGGCCGGAGGGGACGGAGGGCAAGTCCTGCGCCTCCTGCCACGACGAGCCCGACGACGCATGGCCGGCGTGCGCGCCGTCTATCCGAAGTGGAACGAGGAAGCCGGCGAAGTCCGCACGCTGGAGATGCAGATCAACGCCTGCCGCGAAAGCCGCATGGGCGCAGAGCCCTGGGGCTACACCTGCGGCGACATGGTCAACATGACGGCGCTGCTCTCGGCGGTGTCGCGCGGCATGCCCGTGAACGTGGCGATCGACGGCCCGGCGCAGTCCACGTGGGAGCAGGGCAAGGAGATCTACTACACCCGCTACGGCCAGCTGGAACTGTCCTGCGCCAATTGCCACGAGGACAATTACGGCAACATGATCCGCGCCGACCACCTGAGCCAGGGCCAGATCAACGGCTTTCCGGCCTACCGGCTGAAGAACACGAAGCTGAACTCGGTGCATGACCGCTTCAAGGGCTGCATCCGCGACACCCGGGCGCGAGACCTTCAAGCCCGGCAGCCCGGAGTTCGTGGCGCTGGAGCTCTATGTCGCCTCGCGCGGCAACGGGCTGTGGCGTCGAGGGTCCGGCCGTCCGCAACTGATCTGACGAGGCCCCGTCGCCGGAGTGCGGCGCGGGGCCTTTTCGTCACCGTATGAATTCAAACATGCGCATATGAATCGAAGGAAGGCGGACACAATGATCTCGCGGCGTGATTTTCTGCAGGTCGGCATGGCGGCCTCCGCGCTTCTGGGCGCTTCGGGCTTCGGCAACTGGGCCCGGCTGGCCGCGCAGCAGCAGCTGACGCAGGACCAGCTCCTGCAGTTCGACACCTTCGGCAACGTCTCGCTGATCCACGTCACCGACATCCATGCGCAGCTCAAGCCGATCTATTTCCGCGAACCCTCGGTCAATATCGGGGTCGGCGACGAACCGGGGCGAGGTGCCGCACATCACCGGCGCCGAATTCCGCAGGCTCTACGGGATCGAGGACGGCTCGCCCGCGCATTACGCGCTGACCTCAGGCGATTTCACCGCGCTGGCCCGCGGCCTATGGCCGCGTCGGCGGGCTCGACCGGGTGGCGACCGTGATCAACGCGATCCGCGCCGACCGGCCCGATGCGCTGCTGCTCGACGGCGGCGACACCTGGCACGGCTCCTACACCTGCTACCAGACGGCGGGGCAGGACATGGTCAACGTGATGAACGCGCTCAAGCCCGACGCGATGACCTTCCACTGGGAATTCACGCTCGGGTCCGGACCGGGTGAACGAGATCGTCGAGGGGCTGCCCTTCGCGGCGCTCGGCCAGAACATCTTCGACGCCGAATGGGACGAGCCCGCCGAGCTCTTCAAGCCCTACGAGATCTTCGAACGTGGCGGCGTCAAGATCGCCGTGATCGGGCAGGCCTTCCCCTACATGCCGATCGCCAATCCCGGCTGGATGTTCCCGGAATACTCCTTCGGCATCCGCGACGAGCACATGCAGGAGATGGTGGACGAGGTGCGCGCCGCAGGGTGCCGAACTGGTCGTCCTGCTCAGCCACAACGGTTTCGACGTCGACAAGAAGATGGCCGGCGTGGTGACGCGGCATCGACGTGATCCTGTCGGGCCACACCCATGACGCGCTGCCCGAGCCGGTGCTGGTGGGCGACACGATCATCGTCGCCTCCGGGTCCAACGGCAAGTTCGTCACGCCGCGTCGACCTCGACGTGCGCGACGGGCGGATGATGGGGTTCCGGCACAAGCTGATCCCGATCTTCTCGGACGTGATCGAGCCGGACGCCGAGATGACCGCGCTGATCGACGAGCAGCGCGCGCCCTACGAGGACGCAGCTGACCGAGGTGATCGGCCAGACGCGACAGCGCTGCTCTACCGCCGCGGCAATTTCAACGGCACCTGGGACGACCTGATCTGCGACGCGCTGCTGTCCGAGCGCGATGCCGAGATCGCGCTGTCGCCCGGCGTGCGCTGGGGGCCGTCGCTGATCCTGCCGGGCAGGACATCACGCGCGAGGATATCTGGAACGTCACCTCGATGACCTACCCAGAGGCCTACCGCACCGAGATGACCGGCGAGTTCCTGCAAGATCGTGCTGGAGGACGTGGCCGACAACATCTTCAACCCCGATCCCTATTACCAGCAGGGCGGCGACATGGTGCGCACCGGCGGCCTGGGCTACCGGATCGACGTGACCAAGCCGCAGGGCGAGCGGATCAGCGACATGACCCTGCTGAAGACCGGCGAGCCGATCGACCCCGCGCGCAACTACGTCGTCGCGGGCTGGGCGAGCGTCAACGAGGGCACCGAAGGCCCGCCGATCTGGGACGTGGTCGAAAGCCACATCCGCAAGCTGGGCACGGTGACGCGTCGCGCGAGAACGACAGCGTCGACGTCGTCGGCGCCTGACGCCGAAGAAGGAGACATCCACAGATGAGTTTCACCTTCAAACCCCACTCCAGACGCGCCGTTCCTGCGCGGCAGCGCCGCGGCGGCCGTCGGGACCGTCGCGGCCGGCGCGGCGCGGGCGCGAGACGCCCGACCCGCTGATCACCGAGGTGCAGGACTGGGCGCAGCTACACCGGCGACGGCGTCGACGCGACGCCCTACGGCCTGCCGATCCGAGTTCGAAGAGCGACGTGATCCGCCGCAACGTGGACTGGCTGACCGCCGATCACGATCAGCTCGATCAACTTCACGCCGATCCACGCGCTCGACGGCACGATCACGCCGCAGGGCTGCGCCTTCGAGCGGCACCATTCCGGCGCCATCGAACTGCGCAAGGAAGACTACCGGCTGATGATCAACGGCATGGTCGATCAGCCGCTGGTCTTCACCTATGCCGACCTCGAACGCTTTCCGCGCGAAAACCACGTCTATTTCTGCGAATGCGCGGCCAATACCGGCATGGAATGGGCGGGCGCGCAGCTCAACGGCGCGCAGTTCACCCATGGCATGATCCACAACATGGAATATTCCGGCGTGCCGCTGCGGACCCTGCTGGAGGAGGCCGGGCTGGACGCCGCGGGCGATCTGGAGGCAAGTGGGTCTACGTCGAAGGGCGCCGATGCCTCGTCCAACGGCCGCTCGATCCCGATGGAAAAGGCGCTGGACGACGTGCTCGTCGCCTTCAAGGCCAATGGCGAGGCGCTGCGCAAGGAACACGGCTATCCGGTGCGCCTGGTCGTGCCGGGCTGGGAAGGCAACATGTGGGTCAAGTGGCTGCGCCGGATCGAGGTGACGGACAGCCCCGTCGAAAGCCGCGAGGAGACCTCGAAATACACCGACATGCTGGCCGACGGCACCGCGCGCAAATGGACCTGGGTGATGGATGCGAAATCGGTCATCACCTCGCCCAGCCCGCAGTCGCCGATCACCCACGGGCACGGGCCGCTGGTCATCACCGGGCTGGCCTGGTCGGGGCACGGGCGCGATCACCCGCGTCGATGTCTCGAAGGATGGCGGCAAGACCTGGGAAACCGCGCGGCTCGGCCACGCAGGGCGACGACAAGGCGCTGACGCGGTTCTACCTCGATACGACATGGAACGGCGAGGAGATGCTGCTGCAGTCCCGCGCCATGGACGAGACCGGCTATGTCCAGCCGACCAAGGCGCAGCTGCGCGAGGTGCGCGGGCGAGAACTCGGTCTACCACAACAACTGCATCCAGACCTGGTGGGTCAAGCCGAACGGGGAGGCGGAAAATGTCGAAGTTTCTTGAAACTGTCGCGTGCCGGTCGTGTCTGATCGCGGCATCTCCCGCTCTGGCGGATGCGCTACGGTCTCGGCCGCCCGGCGCTGCCCGAGGAAATCGCCGCCTGGAACCTGGACGTGCATCCCGACGGCACGGGTCTGCCTGACGGGTCGCGGCGACGTGGCAGACCGGCGAGAGGCTCTTCGTCGAGAAATGCGCCGCCTGCCACGGCGATTTCGCCGAAGGGCTGGGCAACTGGCCCGAGCTGGCCGGCGGCGATCGGCACGCTCGACCAACAAGGATCCGGTGAAGACCGTGGGCTCCTACTGGCCCTATCTGTCGACCGTCTGGGATTACGTCCACCGCTCGATGCCCTTCGGCGCCGCGCAGACGCTGGCAGACGGACGAGGTCTATGCCATCACCGCCTATATCCTCTATTCCAACGATCTCGTGGACGATGATTTCGTACTGAGCCACGAGAACTTCATGGATGTCGAGATGCCCAACGCCGACGGCTTCATCGTCGACGACCGGCCGGAGACGGAATACCCGATCTGGCGCGGCGAGCCCTGCATGGAGAAATGCAAGGAGAGCGTGGAGATCACGATGCGCGCGACCGTGCTGGACGTGACCCCCGAGGATGATGCGGCAGATGCAGCCGTTGTCGAGCCGAGGGCGGGGCGCGACGTGACTGAGGAGGCTGCGCTCGATCTTGAACTGGTCGAGGAAGGCGAGAAGGTCTTTCGCAAGTGCAAGGCCTGCCACGAGATCGGCGAGGGTGCCGAGAACAAGACCGGCCCGCACCTGAACGATGTCTTCGGTCGGACGATCGGCGGTGTCGAAGGGTTTCGGTATTCCGGCGCGTTCATGGACGCCGCGGCCTCAGGCCGGGTCTGGGACGAGGAGTCCATGACTGCATTCCTCTCCGAGCCGCGCGATTACATGAAGGGGACAAGGATGTCGTTTGCCGGGCTAAAGCAGGACGCGGAACTGGAGGCGGTTGCGGCCTACCTGAAAGCGGCTGGGGAGTAGCGGGTGCGCCCTGCTTCCGCAGCCTTTCTCGTCATGGCGTTGGCGGCGCCGGCTCCGGCGCAGTCGGGCGATCCCGAGGCTTTCGAAAAGGTCGTTTTCCTCCGTCCGTTCTCCGCCAGCCCCGCCGCCGGCCCTGCCCACATCGTCGAAGCGGATCCGACTGTCCTGGCCAGCGACACTGGTCTCGACCCGGCAATCCTCGCGCTGGAGGGTGATCCTGAATACGGCGAATATCTCGCAAGCGAATGCGTGACCTGTCATCAGTCGGATGGCGGGAATCAAGGGATCCCGTCTATCGTTCACTGGCCGGAGGAGGATTTCGTGATCACCATGCACGCCTACAAGACGAAGGAGCGGGAGCATCCGGTGATGCAGATGATCGCCGGGCGACTGGGAGATGAGGACATCGCTGCGCTGGCGGCGTATTTCGCGAACATCGAACAATGATGCCAGCGATGCCAAGGGAGGACATGACATGAAGATCGACAGAAGGCATTTCATCGGGACGACGGCCGCGGCTTCGGCCGTGCTGGCGGCGCCCACGGTCTGGGGCCAGGCGAACGGCGTCCCGCGGGTCGTGGTGATCGGCGGCGGAGCGGGGGGCGCCACGGCCGCCCGATATATCGCCAAGGACAGCGACGGCGGCGTCAACGTCACGCTGATAGAGCCGACGCGCACCTATTTTACTTGTTTCTTCTCAAATCTCTACATCGGCGGCTTCAAGGAGATTTCCGACCTTGGGCATACCTATGGCACGCTGGCCGCGGACTACGGCATCAACGTGGTGCACGACTGGGCCGTGGGCGTGGACCGCGACGCCAAGACCGTCAGCCTCGCCGGCGGCGACAGCCTGCCCTACGACAAGCTGATCCTCAGCCCCGGCATCGATTTCGTCGAAGGTGCGGTTCCGGGCTGGGATCTGTCGGCGCAGAACGCGATGCCCCATGCCTACAAGGGCGGGTCGCAGTCGGAATTGCTGCGCGCCCAACTTCGCGCGATGCCGGAAGGCGGGAATTACGTCATGGTGGCCCCGCCCAATCCCTTCCGCTGCCCGCCGGGTCCGTACGAGCGGATCTCGATGGTGGCGCATTGGCTCAAGGCCAACAATCCGACGGCCAAGATCATCATCGCGGACCCGAAGGAGTCCTACTCCAAGCAGGCGCTCTTCGAGGAAGGCTGGCAGAAGCATTACGGCGGCATGATCGAACGCATCGGCCCGGATTTCGGCGGTGAGAACACGACCGTAGATCCCGTCGCGATGACCGTCGACATCGACGGCGAGGTGATCCAGGCCGATGTCTGCAACGTGATCCCCGCGCAGAAGGCCGGCCGCATCGCGGATCTGGCCGGCGTGACGGATGGCGACTGGGCGCCGGTCAATGCCGTCGACATGTCGTCGAAGGCTGACCCGGACATTCATGTCCTTGGCGATTCCAGCCAGCAGGGCGACATGCCAAAGTCGGGCTTCTCCGCCAACAGCCAGGCCAAGGTCTGCGCAAACGCGGTACGCGGTGCGCTGACCGGATCCAAGGTGTTCCCGGCGAAATACTCGAACACCTGCTGGTCGCTCATTGCCGAGAACGATGGCGTGAAGGTGGGCGCGGCTTACGAGCCTACGGAGGAGAAGATCGCTTCGGTCTCCAGCTTCGTCAGCCAGACCGGCGAGGATGCCGCGACGCGCAAGGCGACTTATGAGGAATCCGAAGGCTGGTATGCGGGCATCACGGCGGACATGTTCGGCTGACGGGTTGATGATCTGCCGCGGCACCAGAAGCGCTTCCGGCTGGCGGAATGGTGCAAGCCGCCGGAAGGTCGCCGCGCGTCAATCCTGTACGAAGCGGTAGGCGCCCTCGCTCCGCTCGACGCGGCCCATGCCGCCGTTCGGCAGATGGAAGCCGATGGCCAGCATCTGCTCCGACGCGAGCCGGTCCAGAAGGGACGCGCGTGTGCTGGCCGCCACCTCCTGATCCTGGTCGGCGCCACTCGGCCAGTCGGGGCGGGCAAAGGCGACGTGGTGGTTGTTGATCGCGTCGCCGATGATCATGGCCGTCGCGGAGCCGTTGCGGAGTTCGAAGGACATGTGCCCGGGCGTGTGACCGAAGCTCGCCATCGCGGCGATGCCCGGCAGGACCTCGTCGCCGGCGTCGAAAAGTTCGGTGCGATCCTCCAGCGCCACCATCCGGCGTTTCGCCCCGACGGCGAACACCAGACGCGCTTCATCGATCGAACTCGATGGTTTCTGGGTTCCACCAGTAGTCCCATTCGGTCCGGCCCATCAGGAAGGCCGCATTCGGCAGCGGGATCTCGTCGAACAAATCCAACGCACCCCAGATATGGTCGGGATGGGCATGGGTGAAGATCACGTGGGTCACCTCCTCGGGCGCAACCCCCGCGGCATCGAGATTGTCCAGCAGCGTCCCCGCCGTCGGCATGAAATCCGGGCCCGAGCCGATATCGAAGAGCACCGTGTTCGTCCCGTCGCGATAAAGCGCGAGGTTGCATTCCGGTTCCAGCTGGTCGGCGGAGAGGTCGAAACTCTCCAGAACCACCTGCAATTCGTCCTGTGGCATCGGTCCGAAGATGAAGCTTCCCGGCAGGACGAGATGCCCGTCACTGACCGTTGTCAGGGAGGCGGAACCCAAGGTGACTTGCGCAAGGCTCGGTCCCGGAATGCTGCCTGCCATCGGGACCGCTGCGGCCGTTTGGATGAGGCGGCGGCGTGTGATCTGCATGGTAGACTCCCTATATTCGTCTTTCAGAATATATCCGTCACCGCGCTCCGGCAAGCCGCTTCGGGCGCCAGCATGTCCCACGCTTGAACGCCTTCCGGAAGGGCACCGGCCAGGTGCAGCATGTGCCAGCCGAGGACGAGGTTGCTGGAGAGGATCGGCACGCCGAATTCCCGCTGCAGTTCCGGAATGACCGGGAACATCTTCACGTTCGTGCAGGAACAGAAAAATCCGTCCACCTGCGTGTCTTGCATCAGGCTGCGCGCGGCGCTCATCAACGAGGGCGGATCTATGAGGGCCACCCGCCGCTCGCTCTCCTCGTTGAAGGAGCCGAAAACCGGTATGTCGATGCCGTGTCCCGCCAGCACGCTGCGCAGTCGCGCCGACACGCTTTCGATATAGGGCGACAGGAACGCGAGGCGGCGGATGTTGCCGGCCTTGCAGGCGGCGATGAGGGCCGATAC
Source organism: uncultured Alphaproteobacteria bacterium (assembly GCA_963721175.1). Lineage (GTDB taxonomy): Bacteria > Pseudomonadota > Alphaproteobacteria > Rhodobacterales > Rhodobacteraceae > Aliishimia. The sequence continues at coordinate 71,558 of CAVRIG010000023.1, forward strand.
CGGTTCGGTCACGTGATGCGCCCGCGTTCCGGCGCGGATCAACTCGGCCACCCGCGCCTGCCCGAGCTGGGCCGTGGCCGAGGTACAGGCATAGGCAGCGACATCGAAGAGCTTGCCTTGAGGAAAGAGGCCCGCCGCCTGGGCCAGGTGCATCTCCATCGCCCCCAGCGTTTCGGGATTGAGTTGCGCGCCCGACGGCACGCGCGAGACGTTCATGCTGACCGCGTCGGGCAGGATGCGGCGCAACTCGTCCTCGATCGTCTCTTCGGCCTGCAGGACAACCAATCCCAGCTTCGGCCGCGTGTCCTCGAGCATGACATAGGAAAAGGATGTCACGACGGGCCCTCCAGCACCGGCATCTTTCGCGGTGCCGGGGTGGAGAGATACTCCGCGCCCGCCTCGGTGATGACGATGTCTTCCTCGTGCACCAGCATCCGTCCCTCGGCAATGCCGATGCCCGGTTCCAGCGTCAGCACAGTTCCGGAAACCAGTTCGGTGTCATCCGCCGGGATCAGCGACGGCCATTCGGTCAGCTGCATGCCGAGACCGTGACCAAGTCTGCCGTTCTCTCCGCCGCCGCGCCCGCCCGTCAGGATGCCGTCCATGGTGTGAAAGAGATCGGCCGCCGTGATCCCGGGACGTGCCGCGGCAAAACCCGCGTCGCTGGCCTCGAGCAGCCGCGAATAGGCCGCCTCGGTGTCCTTCGCCGCGTGCCCGATGGCGAAATTCCGGTCGAAATCGCAGTAGTACCCGTCATGCACCAACCCGCAATCGAGCATCAGCACGTCGCCCGCGCGCAGCGGTGCGTCCGTGGCGGGGGAGATCACGTCGCCATAACCTCCGGGTCCCGCTCCACCGGCGAGGTAGGCGACCCAGTCGGCGCCTTCCTCGAGCGCCAGGATCTGGAACCGGCGAAAGACTTCGCTCAGCGGCACGCCCGGCCTCGCGATCTCCGGCACGCGGGCAAAGGCGCGGTCAGCGATGGCGCAGGCTGTCCGGATCTTCGCGATCTCGCTTTCGGACTTCACCATGCGCAGGCGGCGCAGAATGCCGGCGTCACCGACGAACCGGCGTTCCCCGACCGCCCCTTGCAGGCGCTGCCAGCTTTCCAAAGGCAGGCGCAGGTGGCTTTCGATCCCGCTGGGAACACCGATCCGCCCGGTTTCGGGAACGACCTCGCGCAGCGTTTCGGACGCGAGTCCGATCCCGTCATCGGCGTAATCCGGGGCGCGCCAGGTGCGGATGTCCGACAGCCACGTCTGCCCCATCAGATGTGCGCCGATCGACGGGATGACAGCCACCGGATCGCCGCTGACTGGCACGACGACCATCCAGGGCCGCGTCGGACTTTCCCAGAAACGCGTGAGAAACCCGGTGAAGTAGCGGATCTCCGGTTCCGTCGTCAGGAACAGCGCGTCGAGCCCGGCCTCTGCCATCATTGCGTGCGCGCGGGCCACGCGGTCGCGGAATTCCGAGGCAGGAAATCCGCGCGGCGCCGGACCCGTCACCCGGTGGCCTCTTCGCTGAGGATCGCCAGGACCCGCGCGTCCGGGCCGAGGCCGAAATCCGCCGCCGCCGTCATTGCAGCCGCCAGACCCGCGATGCCGGCAGCCCCCGAGGGCGTGGAGGGCAGTCCCGCCTCGCGCGCCAGCCTGTCTCCGTCAGCGCCTTCGCCCTCGGATATCGTCATGAAGATGTCGGCGTCACGAGTCAGCCCCTTGAGCGCGATGAGCGACGGCTCCTTGCAGTCGAGCCGCCCCATCGCGGACACGCCGCCTTCCGTGACGACCGGCTTGCCCGCCTCCACCGAGGCGATCAGCGCGGGGGCCAGCGCCGGCTCGACGACGACGATGCGCGGTGCATCGCCCCAGACGTCCCGGATCATGGCCGCGGCAGCAGCGGCCAATCCGCCGACACCGGCCTGCAGAAAGACGTGGGTGGCCGGCGTCTCCATCTGATCGAAGACTTCCGCCATGAGGACGGTATAGCCCTCCATCAGCCGGTGCGGCCGTTCGGTATAGCCGGGCCAGGAGCTGTCGGAGAGCAGAACCCTCCCTTCGGCCTCCGCGGCGCGCGCGGCGGCTGTCATGCTCTGTTCATAGGTCTCGCCGGATCGGACAATGGTCGCGCCCAGAGCTTCGAGCCGCGCGGCGAACCCTTCCGGCACCGATTGCGACAGGTGAATTTCGGATCGCGCCCCGAAGGCCGCGGCGCCCGCCGCCACCGAAATGCCGTGGTTCCCGGCGCTGGCGGTGACGTAGGTCCGGCCGCGGGCGGTTCCGGCACCATGGTCGCACGCGATCACGTAAGCCGCGCCCAGGGCCTTGAAGCTGCCGGCGCCCATCCGGTTGCGCTCGTCCTTGATGCGGATCTCGCCGACACCCAGGGTGCTGGCCAGTTCCGGCGCGGATATCAGGGGGGTCTGTCCGGCGCGCGGACATCGGTCCAGAAGCGCGCTGACAGCTTCGAATTCTGTGCTGGGATAGGGCACGTCGTCGAGACCGGGACAATCGACCCCGTCGCGTCGGAATGGATTTTCGAGGTATCGCATCATCCCCGGGTAACGTATCGAGCGCGTTTTGGCCACGCATTTGCGGTCGATTCGCCTGCTTCCCGCTGCCCGTAATCGGGGGTGCAACAGGCCGGCGGGCTGCACGCGCTGCAATCATGACGACACCGACGTGTCGCTTGCGACTGGCGTGTTCCGAGCTCCGAAGATACGTTTGGAAGAGCAATCGAGGCGCGCGTCAGACCAAGGGAGAGGGCGACATGACACGAATTCTGGTGACAGGCGGGGGATCCGGCATCGGCCGCGGAATAGCCCGGCATTTCTCGGAGGAGGGCGCGGAGGTCACGATCACCGGGCGCCGCGCCGACGCACTGGCCGAGACCGATGACGGGCGCGGCATGACCTGCCGCACCGCCGACGTGTCGGACGAGGCACAGGTGGTGGCGCTCTTCGAGCAACCGTTCGACGTCGTGGTGGCGAACGCGGGCGTCGGCACGGCGGTCGAAGCTGACCGACTGCACGCTGGAAGAGTGGGAGCGGCTGATGCGCATCAACCTCACCGGCGTCTTTCTGACCTTCCGCGAAGCGCTGAAGGGGATGAGTGCGGGCGGACGGCTGATCGCGGTCGCGTCCACCGCCGGGCTGCAGGGTGGGCCGAACCTGTCGCCCTACGTGGCCTCCAAGCACGGCGTGATCGGGTTCGTCCGGGCGGTCGCCCATGAAAGCGCGCGCATGGGCGTGACATGCAATGCGGTCTGCCCCGGCTTCGTCGATACCGACATGGCGGACAGCGCGGTCGCGAACGTGATGAAGAAGTTCAACGTGTCGGCGGAAGAAGCCGCCGCGCGCATTACCTCGCGAAATCCCATGCGCCGGATGATCACCGTCGATGAGGTCGTCGCCGCGGTGGCCTTCCTCGCCTCGCCCGGCGCATCGATGGTGAACGGGCACGCCCTGTCGGTTTCGGGCGGCGAGATCTGAGCCGAACCCGTCGCGCGCCTGGCGAAGTGTGGTTCCTTTTCGGCCCGAAAAAGGGCGCCGGATCACAGGATCGGGTTGACGCGGGACCGGTGATGCGCGTCTGATATGGCCATCAGAACAAGGGCACAGGCCCAAACAACCAAAGGGAGAAAACCATGAAATTCAGATCCTTGGTATGCGCAGTTGGTCTGACTGCGACGGCCACCATGGGCCTGGCCCAGGAGGGCAAGGTCAAGGTCGGCATGATCACCACGCTGTCGGGCGGCGGTGCGGGCCTCGGCATCGACGTGCGCGACGGCTTCATGCTGGCCGTGAAGGGCAACGACAGCGATCGAGACGGTCGTCGAGGATGACCAGCAGAAGCCGGAAATCGCGGTGCAACTGGCCGACAAGATGGTCCAGTCGGAGCAGGTCGACGTGCTGACCGGGATCATCTGGTCGAACCTCGCCATGGCCGTCGTGCCGGCGGTCACCGCGCAGGGCAAGTTCTATCTCTCGCCCAATGCCGGGCCGTCGCAGCTGGCCGGGGCGGGATGCCACGAGAACTATTTCAACGTCGAGCTGGCAGAACGACGCCTTCAACGAGGCCGCAGGCGCCTGGGCCACCGAAAACGGGGTCGAGCAAGGTGTTCCTGATGGCGCCGAACTACCCCGCCGGGCAAGGACATGATCGCGGGCTTCAAGCGCTTCTACGAAGGCGACGTGGCCGAGGAGGTCTACACCCAGCTCGGCCAGACCGACTACGCCGCCGAGATCGCGCAGATCAAGGCCGCCGACGCGGATCTCGTCTACTACTTCCTGCCGGGCGGCATGGGGATTTCGTTCATGAAGCAATATGCGGGGTCGGGCGCCGACAAGCCGGTGATGGGCCCCGCGTTCAGCTTCGACCAGGGCATTTTGGGCGCGATCGGGGACGCGGCGCTGGGCGTGAAGAACACCTCGCACTGGTCCAAGGATCTCGACAACCGGCCAATGCGGAGTTCGTGGAGGCGTTCCAGGCGGAGTATGGCCGGTTGCCGTCGCTTTACGCGGCGCAGGGCTATGACACCGCGCTTCTGCTGGCCTCGGCCATCGAGAAGGCCGACGTCGAGCGATGCCGATGCCTTCCGCGCGGCGCTGGAGGAGGCGGATTTCCAGTCGGTCCGTGGCGACTTCGAATTCGCGCCGAACCACCACCCGATCCAGGACATCTACATGCGGGAAGTGGTCAAGGAAGGCGACGTGGTGACCAACCAGCGTTCTCGGCGTGGCGATGGAAGACCACCGGGACGCCTACGGCGTCCGAGTGCAACATGTGATCCGGTGCAGCCCCGGTCCTGAGCCGGGGCCACCCTGACTGCCATGAGGTCCCGGCGCAGCGGCCGGGACCACGGAGCGCGCATGTCCACTCTCCTCCTCATCGAGCAGATCCTGAACGGGCTGCAGTTCGGCGTGATGCTGTTCCTGATGGCCGCCGGCCTGACGCTGATCTTCGGCGTGATGGGGCTGATCAATCTCGCGCATGGGTCGCTCTACATGGTGGGGGCGTTCGCGGCGGCCGCGGTGGCGGCCGCGACGGGCAGTTCCTGCTGGCGCTGGTCGCGGCGCTGGCGGCCGCGGCGGCGGCGGGGGCGATGGTGGAGCTGACCGTGATCCGCAGGCTCTATGACCGCGATCACCTCGACCAGGTGCTGGCGACCTTCGCGCTGATCCTGATCTTCTCCGAAGGGACGCGGTGGATCTTCGGCTCCTTTCCGCTCTATCTCGACATGCCTGCGGTGCTCTCCGGCCCCGTGACCCTGCCGGGCGGCATCCAGTATCCGCTCTACCGGCTGGTCATCATCCTCGCGGGGCTGGCCGTGGCGGCGGGGCTCTTCTGGCTGATCTCGCGCACCCGCATCGGCATCCAGATCCGCGCGGGCGAAAGCGACCGCGAGATGATCGCGGCGCTGGGCATCGACATCTCGCAGCTCTACACGCTGGTCTTCGCGCTGGGCGCCGCGCTTGCCGGGCTGGCCGGCGCGCTGGTCGGCGCGATCCAGTCGGTGCAGGTCGGCATGGGGGAGCCGGTGCTGATCCTGGCCTTCGTGGTGATCGTGATCGGCGGCATCGGCTCGATCAAGGGCGCGCTGGTCGGCGCGCTGCTGGTGGGGCTCACGGACACGCTGGGCGGCGTGCTGCTGCCGGCCTTGTTCCGGCTCTTCATCGATCCGTCCTCCGCGAACCTCGGTGGGGTCCGCGCTGGCGTCGATGTCGATCTACATCCTGATGGCGTGCGTGCTTGCTGTTCCGGCCCACCGGCCTGTTCGGCGGGCATGACATGACGCGCGGAACTGGCTGATCAACGCGGCGCTCTTCCTGATGCTGCCGGTCACCGCCGGGCTCGCGTTGGCCTGGGACGAGCCCTTCATCATCACGCTCGCCACCAAGGTCGCGATCCTGGCGCTCGCCGCGGTGGGCCTGAACATCGCGCTGGGTCTCGGCGGGCTGGTCAGCCTCGGCCACGCGGCGTTCTTCGGCATCGGCGGCTATGCGATGGGCATCCTCGCCAGCCACGCGCAAAGCTTCACGCCGCTGATGGAGGTGCCGTTCCTGATCGAGGGCACGAAATCCATGCCGGTGATCTGGCTCGTCGCGATCATCGCCTCGGCGCTTGCCGCCACTGCCATCGGCGCGCTGTCGCTGCGCACCACGCGGCGTCTACTTCATCATGATCACGCTCGCCTTCGGGCAGATGCTCTACTACTTCGCGATCTCCTGGCCGGCCTATGGCGGCGAGGACGGGCTGTCGATCTATGTCCGCAACGGCTTTCCCGGGCCTGAACACGCTGGTCCCGATCCAGTTCTTCGGCATCTGCTTTGCGGTGCTGTCGGTGGTGCTGTGGCTGGCGGGGCGCATCGCGCGCAGCCCGTTCGGACTGGCGCTGGCCGCCGCCCGTCAGAACGCGGAGCGGGTGGAGACGGTGGGGCTAGCGCCTTACCGCCTGCGGCTCGTGGCCTTCGTCATCTCCGGCGCGATTACGGGGCTCGCCGGTGCGCTTTTTGCCGATCTCAACCGTTTCTGTCAGCCCGACGATGTTCAGCTGGCAGACATCCGGCGAGATCATGGTCTTCATCATCCTCGGCGGTGTCGGGCGGCTTTTCGGCCCCGTGGCGGGGGCCGCGCTCTTCATCCTGCTCGAACACCAGCTTTCGGGGGTGACGGAGTACTGGCAGATCTACGTGGGCGCGCTGCTGCTCCTCGTCGTGCTTTTCGTGCGCGGCGGGCTGATCGGCACGCTGGCGGGGCGCGAGGTCGCGCATGACTGACGCGCTGCTCGAAACTCGCGGCCTGTCGCAAGTCCTTCGGCGCGCTCAAGGCGACAGATGACGTGTCGCTGACGCTGCTGCCGGGGGAGATCCATGCGCTGATCGGACCGAACGGCGCGGGGAAGTCGACGCTGATCAAGCAGATCATGGGCGGGTTGCGCCCCGATGCCGGCCGGATCTTCTTCGCGGGCCAGGACATCACCCATTGGAGCACGCCGCAGCGCGCGCGGGCAGGGCTCGGGCGCACCTTCCAGATCTCGAGCCTCGCGATGGAACACACGGTGCTGCAGAACGCCGTGCTGGGCGCGCTGGGTCGGCGCGGCGGCGCGATGCGGTTTCTGCGCCCGGTCATGTCCGACAAGTCCGCTGGTTGGCGCGGCGGAGGAGGCGCTGGAGCGGGTCGGGCTGGCCGAGAAGCGCGCGGCGACGCACCGGCGAGATGTCGCATGGCGAACGCCGGCTGCTGGAGGTCGCCGTGGCGCTGACGCTGCGGCCCAAGGCGTTCCTGATGGACGAGCCGATGGCGGGGCTTGGGCGCGGACGGGCTCGCACCGGATGACGTCGTTTCTGGACGAGTTGCGCCGACCAGGCGCCGATCCTGCTGATCGAGCATGACATGGACGCGGTCTTTCGCCTCGCCGACCGGATCAGCGTTCTGGTCTACGGCCAGATCATCGCCACCGGAACCGCGGAGGAAATCCGCGCCGACCCGCAAGTGCGCGAAGCCTACCTGGGCGAGGAGGACGCGGTATGAGCGATTTCCTGTCGCTGCAGGGGGTTCAGGCCAGCTACGGGCCGGTGCAGGCGCTGTTCGGGGTGGATCTGGCGCTCGGCGAAGGCGAGGTTCTGGCGCTGATGGGGCGCAACGGGATGGGCAAGTCGTCGACCATCAAGGTGATCTGCCGGCTTTTGCGCCACAGTGCGGGGCGCGTAAACCTCGCCGGCATCGACCTGGGCCCGATGCCGCCCTACAAGGCCGCCCGGCAGGGGATCGGGCTGGTACCGGAGGGTCGCCGGTGCTTTCCGAACCTGACTGTGCTCGAGAACCTGGTGGCCGCGTCGCGCCCGGGTCACTGGACGGAGACGCGCATCTACGAGTTCTTCGTGAGGCTCGGGGAGCGGCGGGGACAGATGGCGTCCACGCTCTCGGGCGGGGAACAGCAGATGCTGGCGATCGGACGCGCGCTGATGACCAATCCGAAGCTCCTGATCCTCGACGAGGCGACGGAGGGGTTGGCTCCGGTCGTGCGGCAGGAAATCTGGTCGGCGATCGCGCGGCTCAAGGCGGAAACCGGGCTATCGATCGTCGTGGTGGACAAGTCGCTGAAGGAATTGTCGCACGTCGCAGACCGTGCCGTGATCCTCGAACGCGGGGCCAGCGTCTGGGCCGGCCGGTTCGATGCGCTGACGCCGGACATCGCGGACCGATACCTGGGCGTGTGACACCGCCCATTCGACGATGGCGGCGACGCGGCCGTGTCGAATTCGATCGCAACCGGTCTCAGTCGGCCGGTACGTAGCTCAGCGGATTGCCGTCCTCGTCCTGATTGACGAGATAATACTGTTTCTGTTCCGAGTCGAAGACCAGGAACCCCTCCTGGCCGGCGGGCTTCGTCTGTTCGCCCCAGGGTGCTGCGATGGTGGCGGCGCTGTCCTCTGGAAAACCGATCTCCGACATGCGGATCATCTCGACCGGCTCGGATTTCAGCACGGCGGTGATGGATGGATCGCGCGCCTCGAAGAGAGCCTTGACCTCCGGCGCCATGTCCAGTCTTTCGACCGCCTCGGCGTTCTTCTCCAAAAGGTCTTCGATCGGGACGACGGAGTAGTCGCGTCTCGAACGTCGGCTTTCCGATGACGAAGAAGTCGGTCCGTCCGATGTCATCTGCAACGCGATGACCGAGCCGATGTTCTCGGCCAGGTAGTCGCTGGTGTAGTTTGTCTCGTCCACCGATCCCAGCGCATCGCGGATCGTTTCGGGGAGGTCCTCGATCCGGTCACTGGTCAGGGACCAGGCCAGGATCGGCTTGTCCTTGATGTATTCGACACGCGGCGGCTCATGCGCGGCGACGGCGTCCTGCAGCGTCTTTTGGCTCAAGAACTCCGGTTTCGTTTGCGTGCGCGGGCATGATCGCTCCGAAAACCAGCAGTGCCGCCAGACGGGCACCACCGAGCATGAAAGAGAATGCAGACATCGTGTGCCTCCGAAGCTTATGCAATCTGCGTTCCGACCTCGCCAGGGCAAAGGCATTCATGAAGTCTTTTCGCCAGTGCCGGTCGGGAGGAGGGCGACGGATCGAGAAATCATAGGCCGATTTCGTGTCCCGTGCAACATGCCTGACTGTCGGGTCCGATTCAGGCGTGCAAAGAACGATCAGGCGACGTTCGCTTTTCGGCTCTTCGCGAAGGCCGAAGGTTCTGATTTCGGCAAGACGTCAGGGCGTTTGCCGCCGTCTCGTCTTGCCGTGCCGTCCCTTCAGGTTCGACACGAGTTGGGGATCTTGTCCTTGAAACGGAAGAAACCATGCGTCGCGTGTGGCCACGCGGCGGTGTCGTATGCCCGGCGAACCCGGATCACGGGCAAGCCGGTGTCCGCTTCGATCCTGTCGAGCAGGGCCGCGACCGGACCGACCGGCGCGTAAGGGGTCACGATCTGTCCAGGCCCTGCGCGCGCGCCCATTCGGCGATCTGGACGCTGTCGGTCGCGATCAGGTCCGGGCAAACCCGTGGCGCGTGGTGCAGTCCTCGACCGCTGCATCAAGAAACGCCGACAGATGCGGCGCAACGTGCAACGGGCTGAGCCCGCGTTCGGCCCGCAGCACGGCGACCGAAGCCGGTGCGGATCCCGACACCGCGTATCCGGGCGACAAATCGTCGCGTGTGTACCAGAAACCCGGTTCGCAGCGACGGATCGGGCGTGCCGGCCTCCGGGATCGGGCGGCGCGGCGGCGCTTCGGGGGCGTCCAGCGGCGGTGCCTCGGGCGCGAGGTTCGTGGGCTTGAACCGGCCTTCGGTGTACCTGGCGATATTGGAGGGCCGGGCGAGGTAGGTCTTGCCGCGGGTCTGGAGCCCGCCGACCCAGCGCCATCCGAGCGTGTTCGAGGCCGGATCGCCGTCCAGCAGATGCCGCAGGAAGAAATCCGCGCCCGAGCTGCCAGCGGCAGCTCGCAGCGTGAAGATCCAGATCGAGGCGAACCACATCCGCGCGTGGTTGTGCAGGTAGCCGGTCTCTGCGCAGCTCCTGCGCCCAGGCGTCGAAGCAGTCGATGCCGGTCTGGCCGCGGCATGCCGCCTCCCAGCGTCGGCGCAGGCCCGCCTTGCGTCTGGACGTCGTCCCAGCGCGCGGCGCAGGTCGGCTCGGTAGTCGTCCCAGACGCGCGGGCCGCATTTCCAGCCAACCCTTCAGTAGGTGCGCCAGAAGACCTCCTGCACGAACTTCTGCCGGTCGCCGCGCGTGGCGGTCGAGATCGGCCTGCAGCACCTCCTCCTCGGTCACGAGCCGGTGACGGATATAGGGCGAGAGCTGTCGAGACATGCGCGTGTGCTGCCCGGGGCCGAGGATCGTAGTTGCGGCGCGACCGCGTAATCCTTGCCCGCCTGCGGGCGAACTGCGAGGCGGGCGAGACCGCGTCGCGCGGTCCGGCGGAAACTGCTCCAGCGCGTCCATGATCGTCGTCCTCCGCGATACATCGCGCGCGATCTAGCTGGCAGGGACGGGGATCGAGCTACACCGATGCGCGATGCCGGCGGCGGTCTGGAACCGGCCGGATGCCCCCCTTGCGGCTGCCTTTTGGCCGTCACTAAGACTCTGGCAAGCCGTTCGGGCGATGGTGCCCCCAACGACAGATAGAGGCAGGCGACATGACACGATCCCTACAGAAACCTACATGAATACCCTCGTGCCCATGGTGGTCGAGCAGACCAGCCGCGGCGAGCGGGCCTATGACATCTTCTCGCGCCTGCTCAAGGAGCGGATCATCTTCGTCAGCGGCCCGGTGCATGACGGCATGTCCATCCTGATCGTGGCGCAGCTTCTGCACCTCGAGGCGGAGAACCCGTCCAAGGAAATCTCGATGTACATCAACAGCCCCGGCGGCGTGGTGACGAGCGGTCTGTCGATCTACGACACGATGCAGTACATCAAGCCGAAGGTCTCCACGCTGGTGATCGGGCAGGCGGCCTCGATGGGGTCGCTGCTGCTGACCGCGGGCGCCAAGGGCATGCGGTTCTCGCTGCCCAACAGCCGGATCATGGTGCACCAGCCTTCGGGCGGCTACCAGGGCCAGGCGACGGACATCATGATCCACGCCGAGGAGACCCAGAAGCTGAAGAAGCGGCTGAACGACATCTACGTGCAAGCCACACCGGGCAGAGCCTCGAAAAGGTGCGAACAGGCGCTGGAGCGCGACAACTTCATGTCGCCCGAGGAGGCGCAAGGAATGGGGCCTGATCGACGAGATCGTCGAAAACCGCGAGCAAGACGCGAAGATCCTGACGCCGTAACGACCGCAGTCACGGCGCTGCGCACGCGGCGCAAATTTGCGATTGTGAGCCCACGGCCCTGCCCTAAGCTGAAGGCGCGTGGGGGCAGAGGTGCAGCGGCACGGCGGGGCCGTTCGGAGGATAGCCTGGAGCAGACGACGGGCCTGAAAGGGTGAGATGGCGAACAATTCCAGCGGCGACAGCAAGAACACGCTCTACTGCAGCTTTTGTGGCAAGAGCCAGCACGAGGTGCGCAAGCTGATTGCCGGGCCGACCGTGTTCATCTGCGATGAATGCGTCGAGCTGTGCATGGACATCATCCGGGAGGAGACGAAGGCCTCGGGGCTGAAATCGACCGACGGTGTGCCGACGCCGAAGGACATCTGCGACGTGCTGGACGACTACGTGATCGGCCAGGCGATGGCCAAGCGCGTGCTGTCGGTCGCCGTGCACAACCACTACAAGCGGCTGAACCACGCCCAGAAGGGCGGCGATATCGAACTGGCGAAATCCAACATCCTGCTGATCGGCCCGACGGGCTGCGGCAAGACGCTGCTGGCGCAGACGCTGGCGCGGATTCTCGACGTGCCGTTCACGATGGCCGACGCGACCACGCTGACCGAGGCGGGTTATGTCGGCGAGGATGTGGAGAACATCATCCTGAAGCTGCTGCAATCCTCCGAATACAACGTCGAGCGGGCGCAGCGCGGCATCGTCTATATCGACGAGGTCGACAAGATCACGCGCAAGTCCGAAAATCCGTCGATCACCCGCGACGTGTCGGGCGAGGGCGTGCAGCAGGCGCTGCTGAAGCTGATGGAAGGCACCGTCGCCTCGGTTCCGCCGCAGGGCGGGCGCAAGCATCCGCAGCAGGAATTCCTGCAGGTGGACACGACCAACATCCTCTTCATCTGCGGCGGCGCGTTTGCCGGTCTCGACCGGATCATCGCGCAGCGCGGCAAGGGATCGGCCATGGGTTTCGGTGCGGATGTGCGCGACGCGGAGTCGCGCGGCGTGGGCGAGATCTTCATGGATCTCGAGCCGGAGGATCTGCTGAAATTCGGCCTCATCCCGGAATTCGTCGGCCGTCTGCCGGTTCTGGCGACGCTCGAGGATCTGGACGAGGAGGCGCTGGTCACGATCCTGACGCAGCCGAAGAACGCGCTGGTCAAGCAATACCAGCGCCTGTTCGAAATGGAGGATACGCAGCTCACCTTCACCGACGATGCGCTGCAGGCGATCGCCAAGCGCGCCATTGCGCGCAAGACCGGGGCCCGCGGTCTGCGTTCGATCCTGGAGGATATCCTGCTCGACACGATGTTCGAACTGCCCGGGCATGGACAGCGTGACCGAGGTGGTCGTCAACGAGGAGGCGGTGACCTCGGAAGCGGCGCCGCTGATGATCCATGCGGACAAGGACAAGGAAGAAGCGTCGGCCGGCTGACGTGGATCGGATCGAGTTCTTGTGAAAGGCGTGCGGGTTCGCGCGCCTTTTTCGTGTCGGGACGCGGATGCGCTGTTCCGCGCCTGAGGGCGCGAAAGCCGCCCCACCCGCCGTCCCGTCGGGCCTTGCTTTAGCGCTCGCAGAATGAGTGAGGTGCTTGTATGATCAGACGGATTTCGTCCGGGGGCGAGTTCGAGAGCAAGAGTCGGCTATTGCCGCGCGGTCGTCGCGGGCGGCTTCGTCCATGTCGCCGGCACCGTCGGACAGGGCGAGACGATCGAGGAACAGTGCCGGGACGCGCTGGCGAATATCGGGCGGGCGCTGGAACAGGCGGGGTGCGGGTTCGGCAACGTCGTGCGCGTGACCTACATGCTGCCCGACCGGGCGGAATTCGAGCCCTGCTGGCCGATCCTGCGTGAGACCTTCGGCGCCGAACCGCCCGCGGCGACGATGATCGAATGCGGTCTGATCGACCCGAAATACCGGATCGAGATCGAGGTGACGGCTCTGCTGCCCGGTTGAGTGACCTTCTGTCCACTGGACGGGGCAGGTGAAATCGGTCATATCGGTCCAAAGGCTTCGGAGGCTTCGATGGGTATCCTCAACACGCTCCTGCGCGCAGCGACATGGTGGAACGGGCAGACGCTCAACACCCAGCTTTGGACATGGCGCAAGGGTGTCAAGGTGGGCGAAGACGACCAGGGCAACATCTACTATCGCACCGCCGACGACGCCAGGCGATGGGTCATCTTCAACGGCGAGGCCGAGGCGAGCCGGGTCAGCCCCGAGTGGCATGGATGGCTGCACCGGACCTGGGATACGCCGCCATCCGAAACGCCACTGCCGCACAAGGTTTGGGAAAAGCCGCATCAGGAGAACCTGACGGGTACTGCGCTCGCCTATGCCCCGGCGGGGTCGATCCGGCGTGAGAAACCGGCGGACCGTGCGGATTACGAGGCCTGGTCGCCCGAGTGAACGAAGGCCCCACCGGACGGTTGAATCTCCATGGCTGAGAACACGACAGAGGTGCTGGTCGGCGGCGCGGTCCTGGCCGCGGCGATCGGTTTCGCGGTCTATGCCGGTCAGATCGCCGGATTTTCCGCGGGCAACGACGGCCGTTACACGCTGAACGCCTCCTTCCGCAGTCTCGAAGGGATCGGGGTCGGCAGCGACGTGCGGCTGGCCGGCGTCAAGGTCGGCACGGTGGAGCAGGTGACGCTGAACCCTGAGACCTATCGCGCGGACACCGTGGTCACGGTCGAGGGTACCGTCGCGATTCCCGACGACAGCGCGATCGTGGTCTCCTCCGAAGGGCTGCTGGGCGGAAATTTCGTGGAAATCGTGCCGGGCGGATCGCCGTTCTTCTTCGAGGCAGGCGACGAGATCGTGGATACCCAGGGCGCGGTAAGCCTGGTGTCGCTGCTCCTGAAATTCGTGAGCGGTGAGGCCGAATGATCCGCGCATTTCTGATACTGGTCCTGCTGGCAGCGCCCGCGATGGCGCAGCAACAGACCAGCCGCGCGCCGGGCGCCGTTCTGCGCGCTCTCGACAAGCTCTCCGGCCGCACGACCGATTTCGAGATCAAGAGCGGGGGTGTGGCGCGTTTCGGGCCGCTCGATATCGCGCTGTCGGAATGCCGATACCCGGCCGGGAACAGGGCGGGCGACGCCTTTGCCGGGCTGCAGATCATTGAGAGCGGGCGCGACGAGCCGGTGTTCGAAGGCTGGATGATCGCCAGTTCGCCGGCGCTGAGCGCGATGGACCATCCCCGCTATGATATCTGGGTCATTCGCTGCATCACGTCCTGAGGCTGCGGCACCGGCCGTGCGTGGATGTTCGCCCGGCGCGCCAATGCATCTTGGAGTTGCTGGTGATAGGTCGCGCGGGGAATTTCCACCGCGCCCAGTGACAGAAGATGCGGGGTGACGAATTGCGTGTCGAAGAGCGTGAAACCGCAATCGCGCAAATGTGCGGTCAGGCAGGCGAGCGCGATCTTCGATCCGTCACGTGCATGCGAAAACATGCTCTCGCCGAAGAACGCCGCCCCCATGGTCACGCCATACACGCCCCCGGCCAGGTTCGTGCCGTACCACACTTCGAGCGAATGCGCCCGGTTTTGCCGGTTCAACGCCATGTAGAGATTTGAGATCTCGTCGTTGATCCAGGTCTCTGTCCGGTCTGCGCACGCGGCGAGAACGCGGTCGAAGTCCGAGTTCAGCGTCACCGAAACATCGGCTTTGCGCATGCGCCTCTGCAGGGATCGCGAGATGTGGAACCGGTCGAGCGGCAGCACGCCGCGCCGCCGCGGATCGACCCAGAACACCTCCGTGTCGTCACGATGTTCGGCCATGGGGAAGATGCCGATGGAGTAACCGTGCAGGAGGAGGTCCGGTGTCAGCGCGGGGTCGCCGGGATCATCCTTCATGGCTCAGGTCTCTTCCAGCTTCTCCAGCCACCGCTCCAGCCAGTGGATGTTGTAGTTGCCGCTCAGCACGTCGGGCTCCTGCAGCAGCGCGTGAAAGAGCGGAACCGTGGTTTCCACGCCATCGACGATCAACTCACCCAATGCGCGGCCCAGCCGCGCCAGCGCCTCGGGCCGGTCGCGGCCGTGGACGATCAGCTTGCCGATCAGGCTATCGTAATAGGGCGGGATGGAATAGCCGTGATAGAGGGCCGAATCCATCCGCACGCCAAGGCCGCCCGGCGCGTGGTAGGCCGTGATCTTTCCGGGCCGGGGCGA
Organism: uncultured Alphaproteobacteria bacterium; assembly: GCA_963721175.1. Classification (GTDB taxonomy): domain Bacteria; phylum Pseudomonadota; class Alphaproteobacteria; order Rhodobacterales; family Rhodobacteraceae; genus Aliishimia. The sequence goes on from CAVRIG010000023.1 coordinate 87,002, forward strand.
AAACCCCGGAAAGGTCTCGGCGTTGATGCGCACCTCGATCGCGTGACCGTTGATGGCGAGGTCGTCTTGCGTGAAGGACATCGGCAGTCCTTCGGCGACCCTGATCTGCTCGCGCACGAGATCGACGCCGAAGATGCTTTCGGTCACCGGATGCTCGACCTGCAGGCGCGTGTTCATCTCGATGAAATGGAACTCGCCATCCTCGTAGAGGAATTCGATCGTGCCTGCGCCCGCATAGTTGATCCGTGCGACGGCGTCGGCGCAGACATCACCGATGCGCGCCCGCTCCTCCGCCGTGATCGTGGGGCCGGGGGCTTCCTCGAACACCTTCTGGTGGCGGCGCTGGAGGGAACAGTCACGCTCCCCGAGGTGAACCGCATTGCCCTTGCCGTCGCCGAAGACCTGGATTTCTATATGCCGCGGTCGTTCGAGATACTTCTCGATGTAGACCTCGTCATTGCCGAACGCCGATTTCGCCTCGGCCCGGGCTGTCTGGAAGGCATGGCCCATCTCGGCATCGTTGCGCGCCACCTTCATGCCGCGTCCGCCGCCGCCCGCCGTCGCCTTGACGATGACCGGGTACCCCATCTCGGCGGCCAGCTCCTGTGCCGTCTTGAGATCGGGCACGCCGCCGTCGGAGCCGGGCACGCAGGGCACGCCCAGTTTGCGCATCGTGTCCTTGGCGGTGATCTTGTCGCCCATGATGCGGATATGTTCCGCCTTGGGTCCGATGAAAATCAGGTCGTGATCCTCGACGATCTGCACGAAATTCGCGTTTTCGGACAGGAACCCGTAGCCGGGATGAATCGCGTCCGCACCGGTGATCTCGCAGGCCGAGATGATCGCTGGAAAGCTGAGATAGCTGCTGGACGAGGGGGGAGGGCCGATACACACGGCCTCGTCCGCCATGCGCACATGCATGGCATCGGAATCCGCCGTGGAGTGGACCGCGACGCTGCCGATCCCCATCTCGCGCGCCGCCCGGATCACGCGGAGCGCGATTTCACCGCGGTTCGCGATCAGGATCTTGTTGAACATTCCGGGACCCTTACTCGAGGATGACCAACGGCGCACCGTATTCGACGGCCGCGCCATCATCGACAAGGATGCGGGCGATCTTGCCGGCGCGGGGGGCGGGAATGTGGTTCATGGTCTTCATCGCCTCGACGATCAGCAGCGTGTCGCCTTCGGACACCTGCATGCCCACGTTGATGAACGGAGGAGAGCCCGGTTCGGCCTGCATGTAGACCGTGCCCACCATGGGCGATGTCACGGCACCGGGATGATCGGCCGGATCGCCCGACCCGGCGTTGGTCTGGGCCGCGTAATGCGCCTCCCGCTCCGAACCGTGCTGCGCCTGCGATGGCGGTGCGGCGGTGACCTGGGTGACAAGCTGGTTCATTTTCCGGCTTACGCGGACGTTCAGACTGCCGCCGTCGCCGTAGTCGCGCTTGACCTGCAACTCGGCGAGGTCGTTGTCGCACAGAAGCTCCGCCAGGGCGCTGATGAAGGCCACGTCGGCGTCATGGGTCTTGTCGGTCATCCAGTCCTCGATGGTTCACAGGCCTGTCGTTCCGGCGCAGGCCATACCTTGAGCGGAGGTTATAGGCCAAGCCCGTTCCAGTTAAAAGGCGGCTTTAACGCGGCCGCCTGCTGTGTCTAGATCACAGGCGCAAGGAGTATGACGATGAACATCGCAACCTGGCTTGAACGGACGGCCCGGGCAGATCCGTCGCGTCCCGCGCTTTTTCTCGGCCGCGATCTGATCGCTGAATACGGCCGCTTTCACGAACATGCGCTGATGATCGCGGGCGCGCTGCGGAGCATCGGCATCCGGCCCGGCGACCGGGTGGCAATCTTCATGAAGAACTGCCCGGACTATCTGATCGCGTTCTATGGGACGTGGTACGCGGGGGCGGTGGTGGTCCCGATCAACGCCAAGCTGCACGGGCGCGAGGCCGCGTTCATCCTCGACAATTCCGCGGCCTCGCTGGTTTTCGCCACGCCCGACCTGACGGCGGCGCTGGCGGAGGCGGGCGTGCGGATACCAGTGTGCGATACCGGCGGGGACGGATACCGCGCGATGCTGGAGCAGGAGCCGCTGTCAGGGGTAGTCCAGCGCGCGGCGGACGATCTGGCGTGGCTCTTCTACACCTCCGGAACGACCGGCAAGCCCAAGGGGGTGATGATCACGCACCGGATGCTGATGACCATGTCGCTCAGCTACCAGATCGACGTCGACGCGGTGAGAGCCGAGGACGCGGCACTGTATGCGGCTCCACTGAGCCACGGCGCGGGGATCTACAACATGGTGCACGTGCGCGCCGGTTGCGCCCATGTCTGTCCTCCGTCGGGAGGCTTCGATCCGGTCGAGATCCTGGATCTGGCGGAGCATTTCGGATCCGTCCAGATGTTCGCAGCGCCGACCATGATCAAGCGTTTGACCGGTGCCGCCGAAGCCGCAGAGCGCAAAGGCGAGGGGCTGCGCACGATCGTCTATGGCGGCGGGCCGATGTACAACGCCGACCTCATCGAGGCGGTCGATCATTTTGGTCCGATCTTCGTGCAGATCTATGGCCAGGGCGAATGCCCGATGGGGATAACCGCGCTGTCGCGACAGGACGTGGCCGACCGGACGCATCCGCGCTGGCGCGACAGGCTCGGGTCGGTGGGTCGCGCGCAATCCGCCGTCGAAGTCGTCATCGGCGATGCGAAGGGCAGGGTGCAACCTTTCGGCACGCACGGAGAGATCATGGTCCGCGGCGACGCCGTGATGCCGGGCTACTGGCAGAACCCAGGGGCGACCGCGAAGGCCTTGTTGAACGGCTGGCTGATGACCGGCGACATGGGCGTCATGGACGCGGATGGATATGTCACGATGCGGGACCGGTCCAAGGATCTGATCATTTCGGGCGGAACCAATATCTACCCGCGCGAGGTCGAAGAGGTCCTGCTCACGCATCCCGGGGTGGTCGAGGCGTCCGTGGTTGGCCGGGCGCACCCTGAATGGGGGGAAGAGGTCGTGGCCTTCATCGTGGGTGACGCGAGCGATGAAGACCTCGACCGCCTCTGCGTCGAGAATATCGCGCGCTTCAAGCGACCCAAGGCCTATGTTCATGTCGACGACCTGCCGAAGAACAATTACGGCAAGGTGCTGAAAACGGAATTGCGGGCGCGTCTGGAACAAACCGGACGCGCCCGCAGCTTCGATTGAAATCTTGCTGCCAATGCCAACTTACCAACAAGTGGTTGCATTGATCGGCAAAATGATCGGGGCTGTGGGCATATAATCCTATGCACCGCAGATGGGCGACTTGGCCGCCGCTGTCCCCTTCCCTCTATACTCGTTACCCATTACAAATACAGGCCGGGTCAGGTGACCCGCACCACGCAGTTTGCCGATTGAAGTGCATCTCGATCTCCTGGCTCGAAGCCCGTTTGATCTCGTTTCACCTTCCCCCGACAGCGTGGGCAATACATGCCATATTTTCCGATTTTTTTAAACGAATTTTTGACCACCTGATTAATTGTTATGATATTTTCAACAGTTTCAGGCTGTTGGTCGCCAGTGTTCACTGCATGGATGGCGATTTCGCGGCATGATTGTCGGCTGGAACTACCAGATCCGACATTGAAATCGGCGGATCTTCGCTTTTCATGAGGATTGAGTTGGTTTGGCGTTGACTTGCCGTGCGACGGTGCGGGCTTCGTCGATCCTCCGACAGGCGATGGCGTCGCCCGCACGGGGACCGCGTCGGCTGCACTGATGTCGAAGACGACGTGTCCTGCGGATTCGTTTCGCGGTGCGCGGCGTGCCTAACGCGCCGGCACTTCAGATCGCCAGGTATTCCGAACGCAACTCCGCGTCGTCGAGAACTTCGCTTGCGGTGCCGTCGAACACGATGCCACCCGTATCGAGTATGATGGCCCGATCCGCGAGTTGCAGGGCGCGGACGGCATTCTGCTCCACGATGACCGTCGTGATGCCCTGTTCCTTTATCACGGCAAGCGTCTTTTCGATCTCGTCGACGATGACCGGCGCCAGGCCTTCGTAAGGCTCGTCGAGCAGCAGCACCTTGATGTCGCGCGCCAGCGCCCGCGCGATGGCGAGCATCTGTTGTTCGCCACCCGAGAGCGTCGTGCCCTCCTGGTGCTGACGTTCGCCCAGCCGGGGGAAGAGTTCGTACAGACGGTCGATCGACCAGCCGACCGGTGGTGCTATCTGCGCGAGCTTCAGATTTTCCTCGACGGTCAGGCCGGAGATGATGCGGCGATCCTCGGGCACGAGGCCGAGACCGGCCTGGCTCGCCTGATAGGAAGTCATCTTGTGCAGAGGCTGGTGGTCGAGCCAGATTTCGCCATGCGTGACCAGAGGCGACCCGATCCGCGCAATGGATCGCAGTGTCGAGGTCTTGCCCGCACCGTTGCGCCCCAGCAGCGCCAGGATCTCGCCCTCATGCACGTTGAAGCTCACGCCCTGAACGATGTAACTCTCGCCGTAATACGCGTGCACGTCCCAGACCGAGAGGAACGCCGGGGCCGTTTCCGCCTTGTTCCCGTGCTTGGAAAAATCCGGTTTCACGTTCATGGCGCGGCTCCTTTAGGCGGCCTGAGTTTCGCCCAGATACGCTTCGCGCACCTTCGGGTGACCCTTGATGTTTTCCGGCGTGTCCTCGACCAGCGGCGTGCCCTGGGCCAGAACCGTGATCCGCTCGGCGAGGCTGAAGACCACGTGCATGTCATGTTCGATGATCGCGATGGTGATGTCGCGTTCCTGCTTGATCCGCTTTAGCAGGTCGATCGTGCTGTTGGTGTCGGCGCGCGACATGCCCGCCGTGGGTTCGTCCAGCAGCAGCAGGCGCGGATTCTGGCTGAGGCACATCGCGATCTCCAGCCGCCGCTTGTCTCCGCGCGACATCGACGCCGAATGCATGTGACGCTTCTCGGCAAGCCCCATGTCGTCGAGGGCATGTTCGGCCTGCTCGATGATGTCGGTCTGCTTCATCAGGCTTTGCAGCGGTTTCAGCCCGAACGACCCGTCGCGGCGCGCAAAGCAGGGGATCATCATGTTTTCCAGAACGGTCAGGTCGCCGAATATCTCGGGCGTCTGGAACACGCGCGAAATGCCCATCTGGTTGATCTCGAACGGCTTGCGGCCCAGCACCGATTGTCCGTCGAAGCTGACCGAGCCGGTGTCGGGGATCAGCTTGCCGACGAAACAGTTGAGCAGGGTAGACTTGCCCGCGCCGTTCGGTCCGATGATCGCGTGCACGGTGTTTTCCGCCACGCTCAGGTTCACGTTCGACAACGCCTGGAGCCCGCCGAAGCGTTTGCCCACGTTCTTGACTTCGAGGATGCCCATCGGTTTCGCTCCCTATTCCGCAGGCTCGGTCGAGGCGGTCTTGTCCTGGTCCTCGGCCTTTTTCCTGCGGCGGAACAGGCGACCGATGCGCTGACCGCCTTCGACAAGACCCCCGGGCAGGAAGATCACGACCAGCATGAAGATGATGCCCAATGTCAGGTGCCAGCCCTTGCCCACGAAGGGGTGGACGACGGCGACGATGAAATCTTCCAGACCGTCAGGCATGAAGGCGAACCATCCATGCAGCACGTTGTCGTTGATCTTGGAGAAGATGTTCTCGAAATATTTGATCAGGCCCGCGCCCAGAACGGGTCCGATCAGCGTGCCCGCGCCGCCGAGGATCGTCATCAGCACGACCTCGCCCGACCGCGTCCATTGCATCCGTTCGGCGCCCGCCAGCGGATCCATCGACACCATCAGCCCGCCCGCGAGGCCCGCGAACATGCCCGAGATCACGAAGGCCGACAGCGTGTAAGGCCGCGTGTTGAGCCCGGTGTAGTTCATCCGCTGCTGGTTCGATTTCACGGCGCGCAGCATCATGCCGAAGGGCGAGCGGAAGATGCGGATCGCGATGTAGAAACAGATCAGCATCACCACCGCGCAGAGGTAGTAGCCGACGTTGAAGGTGAAGCTCCATCCGCTGACAACCAGATCGAACCCGTCGCGCATCTCCAGCCCGAAGAAGTTCGGCACCGGCAGCGAGCCGTCCTCGGCCCGGGCCTGGCCCAGGATGCGCGGGTCGTTGAGCGAAAGCTGCAAGCCGGTTTCGCCGTTGGTGATCGGGGTCAGAACGGAATAGGCCAGCGCGAAGGACATCTGGGCGAAGGCCAGCGTCAGGATCGAGAAGTAGATCCCCGACCGCCGCAGGCTGATAAAACCGATGAGCAGCGCGAAGATGCCGGCCACGGCGGTCGACATCACGATCGCCGGTATGACATTCATGCCCAAAAGCTTGAACATCCAGACGCCGGCATAGGAGCCCGCGCCGAGGAACGCGGCGTGCCCGAAGCTGAGATAGCCGGTGAGCCCGAAGAGGATGTTGAAGCCGATGGCGAAGATCCCGAAGATCAGGAACCGCTGCATCAGGTCCGGGTAGCCTGCGTTGAACTGCGCCAGGCCCGACTCCGTCGGAAACGGGTTCAGGATGATCGGCGCGAAGACCACCATGACCGTGACGATCAGGAAGAGGGCCGTGTCTTTTGCAGTCAATCCGAACATGGGCCTACTCCTCCATCACGCCCTTGCGGCCCATGAGGCCCCGCGGACGCGTCAGCAATATGATGATCGCAACGAGGTAGATGACGACCTGGTTGATGCCGGGAATGGTCTCGATCACCGCGTTTATCGATGCGAAGCTTTGCAGGATGCCGAGCAGGAAGCCTGCCAGCACCGCGCCCGGCAGCGACCCCATGCCGCCCACGACGACGACCACGAAACTGAGGACGAGGAAGTCCATCCCCATGTGATAATTGGGCGAGTTGATCGGCGTGTACATGACGCCCGCCAGGCCCGCGACGGCGGCTGCGATGCCGAACATGATGGTGAACCGCCGGTCGATGTCGATGCCAAGAAGGCCGACGGTCTCGCGGTCGGCCATGCCGGCCCGGACAACCATGCCGAAGGTCGTGAACTGCAGGAAGGCGAAGACCGCACCGATGATGACCATGGCGAAGAAGAAGTAGATCAGCCGCCAGTAGGGATAGACGATCTGGTAGGGATCGAAGCCCAGCAGCACGCCGAAATCGAAGCTGCCGCGGAACACTTCCGGGGCGGGCATCGGGATCGGGTTGGCGCCGTAGAATGCCTTGATGATCTCCTGCAAAACGATGGCGAGGCCGAAGGTGACGAGGATCTGGTCGGCATGTGGACGGCGGTAGAAGTGCTTGATGAGCCCGCGTTCAATGATGACGCCGACGAGAATCATCACCGGAATCGCGACCAGGATCGCGAGCGGAACAGACCAGTCGATGATCGCAGCACCGACAGCTTCGCCGAACCAGTCGTTGATATAGGGCACGTCGACCTTTGCCGGGTTGCCGAGGAAGTCCGTGCGCGTCTCGTCGATGACCGTGTGCGACAGCGTCAGCAGCTTGTTGAGCGTCACGGCGCAAAAGGCGCCGATCATGAAGAGGGCGCCATGGGCGAAGTTGACCACGCCGAGCGTGCCGAAGATCAGCGTCAGTCCAAGTGCGATCAGCGCATAGGCGGACCCCTTGTCGAGCCCGTTCAGGATCTGGAGAATTAAGGCTTCCATGAGCGGGACCTTTCGAATGCGAAGCCCAGGGTCAGGCTGGCAAGTGCCGGTACCCCGCGCCCGATGTCCGGGCGCGGGGCGTGGTTTCGGAGGCCCGTATCAGGCGCCGGGGTTGCAGGAGCCCAGCGATCCGCCTGCGAAGTCGGGGTGATCGACCGGGTAGGTGACCTTGTCGCGCGGCGTCACTTCGACGATCTCCACGAGGTCGAACTCGTTCTCGGGATTCTCCTTGCCCTTCACCACGACGACGTCCTTGAAGCACTGGTGATCTTCGGCGCGGTAGAGCGTGGGGCCGTTGCCAAGGCCGTCGAACTCGAACCCTTCGAGAGCTTCGCCCACGGCACAGGGGTTGAACGAGTTCGCGCGGGTCACGGCGTCGGCGTAAAGCAGGGTCTGCACGTAGCAGGTCTGCGCCGCCTGCGATGGCGGGAAGCCGAACTTGTTGCCGAATGACTGCACCAACGCATTGGTACCCGCGTAGCGCGCGCCCTTTTCGTTCTCCAGTTTCCAGTCCCAGTTTTGTGAACCGAAGATGCCCTTGATGTTGGCGCCTGCACCGCGCGCCATGAGCTCCGAGTAAAGCGGCACGACAATGGCGAAGTCCTTGCCATTCGCCTGGGCGTCCCGCAGGCCGAACTGCACGGCCTGGGTCAGCGAGTTGACCATGTCGCCGCCATAATGGTTCAGGACCAGTACATCGGCGCCGGACTGCAGAACCGGGGTGATGTAGGCCGAGATAATCCCCCGCGCCGACCGGCGTGAGCACGGTGGCCACGGTTTCCCAGCCAAGCGCCTCGGTGTAGGTGCGCATCGACTTTTCCTGGCTCCAGCCCCAGGTGTAGTCGGCGGTCAGGTGGTAGGCCTTGCGGTCGGTGCCATAATTCGCCTCGAGGATCGGGGCGAGTGCGCGGCCCGACATTTCGGTATTGAAGAAATGACGGAAGCCGTTCGCGCGTTTGTCCTTGCCGGTGGTGTCGTTCGAGTGGGTGAGACCGGCCATGAAGATGATGCCGGCGTCCTGGCACAGGCCTTGCACGGCAATCGCCACACCCGAGGAGGACCCGCCGGAGATCATGATCGCGCCGTCCTTCTCGATCATCGACCGGGCGGAGGCGCGTGCCGCGTCGGAGTTGGTCTGCGTGTCGCCGGTGACATACTCGACTTTGCGGCCGAGGATGCCGGTGCCGTCGAGCACCTTGGACGAGAAGGTGGGCAGCATGCCGCCGTCGCCTTCTCCGTTCAGATGCTCCACTGCCAGTTCGAACGCGCGCAACTCGTCGGCGCCTTCGTCGGCGTAGGAGCCCGTCTGGGGCACGTTGAAGCCCAGCGTCACGGTCGAGCCGGTGGGCTCGTTGGTAAAGGCATGTGCGGACGAGGCCGTGAAGATCGTCGGCATCGCCAGCACCGAGCCGGTCGCCACGCCGGTTTTGAGCAACCCACGACGTGTGAGGTTCGATTTTGTCATGAAATCCTCCCATTTGGTTCTGGCCTGACCGAATCTCCGTTCAGTCAAGCGCACACATTGGTGCAAAGCGCTTATCGCAGGGTTGTCGAAAATTTCGCAATAAGCCCCTTGAGTGACAGTATTATTTTGTAAATAACTGCACAGGCGCCAACGGCATTCTGTAAAGTGACTTATGTTGCGGCGCAGAAAGACGTTGAATTCGCGGCACAATGCAGGGGAGGTGTGCCATGGTATCCGAAGGATTGACCGGAAGCCGGATCCGGGAGCGCCGGCAGATCAGCGGTCTGCGTCAGGCCGACCTCGCACGGCAGATCGGAATCTCCGCCTCGTACCTCAACCTTATCGAGCATAACCGCCGCAGAATCGGCGGCAAGCTGCTGCTTCGGATCGCCGAAGTGCTGGGTGTGGAGAGCGCGCTTCTGACTGAAGGCGCGGAAGCGGCGCTGATCGGCGCGCTGCGCGAGGCCGAAGCGGATGCCGCTGTGCAGGGTGTGGAGCTGGACCGGATCGAGGAGTTCGCGGGGCGTTTTCCCGGATGGGCCCGGCTCCTTGCCGCAACCCACGCGCGGGTCGGCCAGCTGGAGCAGACCGTCGACGGGCTGAACGACCGGCTGACGCACGATCCCGCCCTCGCGGCGTCGGTACACGAGGTCCTGTCGACCGCAGCCTCGATCCGGTCCACCGCATCGATCCTCGCCGAAACCGATCAGCTGGAGCGGGAGTGGTTGAACCGCTTTCACGCGAACATCAACGAGGACAGCGCGCGGCTGGCTGAAAGCAGCCGCGCGCTGGCGGCTATCTCGAACAGGGCCATACCGGGTCCGAGGACACGCAACTCCCGCAGGAGGAGGTGGACGCGTTTCTCTCCGAGAACGACTACAGCTTCGGCGCACTCGAAGACGGCACGGCCCAACCGTCCGAGCTGTTGGCCGAGACCCGTCTGAGCGCGGCGGCGCGCGCCATTCTCGGACCGGTCCTCGACGGCTACGTGGCGGATGCGGCGCTTCTTTCGCTCGGCCGGCTGCAAATGGCGCTCAAGGACGGGGCCAGCCGCGATCCGGTCCGTCTGGCGCGCGACCTCGACGTGCCGGTGGCCGTGGTGATGCGACGGATGGCCTGCCTGCCGGAGTTGGGCGCGGGGTACGTGATGTGCGACCGGTCCGGCAGCCTCCTGCTGCGCAAGGCGCTGCCCGGGTTCACCCTGCCGCGGTTCGGCGCGTCCTGTCCGCTCTGGCCGCTCTTCATGGCGCTGTCGCAGCCCGGCACGATCATCCGCAAGCAGGTTGTGCAACTGGGCCGGCGGCAGGTGAAGTTCGAGTGCTACGCCGCTGCCGAAACCGTGGGGGCGACGGTCTACAACATGCCGCCGCTGGTGCGGTCGGGGATGCTGATGATGCCGTCCGATGCCCCGGGCGAGGCCGAACTGACGGTGGGCGCGTCCTGCCGGATCTGCCCGCGCAGCGGGTGTCCCGGTCGTCGGGAACCGTCCGTCCTGCAGGACAGCATCTGATGTTTTGACAGGCCGTTCAAAAAGTTCGATCATTTCGCCACGGAAGGTTCGGCCTTCGGCTCGAAAGGACGCGGGGAACGTCCACGGCCAGACACATGCAAGGGGGGAGACGCGGCAACATGGGAAAGCATGTTCTGCTTGTTGAAGACGAAGCCAACATCATTGAGGCCATCCGGTTCCTGCTGACGCGGGACGGCTGGCATGTCGAAGCGCATGCCGACGGGGGAACGGCCTTTGCGCGGATCCGCGAGCGGCTGCCGGATCTGGTGATCCTCGATTTGATGCTGCCGGGCAAGAACGGGCTCGACATTCTGCGCGAGGTGCGCCGGGATCCGGACTTCGCCAATCTGCCGGTGCTGATGCTGACCGCGCGCGGGCAGGAACAGGACCGGGACCTTGCGACCCAGGCGGGCGTGAACCGGTTCATGACCAAGCCGTTCTCCAATTCCGAAGTCCTGGATGCGGTGCGTGATCTGGCTGCGGGCTAGGCGATGCCCGACCATCCGGAAACCGGCGTCTTTCTGGAAAAGCGGAGCTATCGACGCCGCCGGCTCGTCGACGCGCTGAAATCACTGCCGTTTGCGGGAGCATGGCTGTTCCTGCTCCCCGTGTTCTGGCCGGGCGGGGAGGACGATGCCCCGCGTGCGATGTCGGCGGCGCTCTACTATGTCTTCGGGGCCTGGCTGGTGTTGATCGTCATGTCCGCGGCATTGATCCGGAGCACGCGGCGCTCCGAACGTCCCGACGAAAGCCACAGCGCGCCTGGACAGGATGGCGCAGGCGAGGCCTCGGACCCATGACCTCGCTCAACACGCTCGTGCTGATCTGCCTGGCCTATGTGACCTTCCTGTTCATCGTGGCCTTCGCAGCGGAGCGCGCCGCGTTCCGGGGCAAGCGAAGCTGGTTCCGCGCGCCGATCGTCTACACGCTCTCCCTGTCGATCTACTGCACCGCCTGGACGTTCTATGGGGCGGTCGGCTATGCCGCGCGGTCGGGCATGGAGTTCGTGACGATCTACCTCGGGCCAAGCCTCGTCATGATCGGCTGGTGGTGGATCCTGCGCAAGCTCGTGCGGATCGGACGCACGCAGCGGGTGACCTCCATCGCCGACCTGATCTCCTCGCGCTTCGGCAAGTCCAACCTTCTGGCGATCTGCGTCACGGCCGTGGCGGTGATCGGGGTCACGCCGTACATCGCGCTGCAATTGCAGTCGGTGACGCTGTCGCTCGCTGTCTTCGCCGATTTCGATGGTACCGCCGAGCCGCTCGAAAAGGGGGCCGCCGCATTCTGGATCGCCTTCGGCCTGGTGATCTTCACGCTGCTCTTCGGCACCCGCAGCCTCAATGCGAACGAACGCCAGCATGGCATCGTCATCGCCATCGCCATCGAGGCCGTGGTGAAGCTGGTGGCGCTGCTTGCCGTAGGTGTCTTCGTGATCTGGGGGTTGGCGGGCGGGCTCGGCGACATGATGGCGCGGGTCGACGCCTCGGACCTCGGCCAGTGGAACGTCGATCGGGGGCGGTGGGCCGCGCTGACCTTTCTGGCCGCCGCGGCGTTTCTCTGCCTGCCGCGGATGTTCCAGGTGCTGGTGGTCGAGAACGACGATGACCGGCAGCTGGAACTCGCGGCCTGGCTCTTTCCGCTCTACCTGATGCTGATGAGCCTCTTCGTCGTGCCGATCGCGGTGATGGGGCTCGACCTCATTCCCGATGCGAACCCGGACCTCTACGTCCTGACCCTGCCGCTGACCCAAGGAGCCGACACGCTGGCGGTGCTGGCCTTTCTCGGCGGCTTTTCCTCGGCGACCTCCATGGTGATCGTGGCGAGCCTCGCGCTGGCGACGATGGTGTCGAACCACGTGGTCATGCCGATCTGGCTCGCGTTCAAGGGCGACGGCGCGTCGGTGTCGGGCGACGTGCGCCATGTGGTGATGCTGTCGCGGCGGGCGTCGGTCGGGGTGATCGTCGGGCTTGGCTATCTCTACTACCGGATTTCGGGCGGCAGCGCGGCCCTGGCCGCGATCGGCCTCATATCCTTTGCCGGCGTGGCGCAGTTCCTGCCGGCGATGCTGCTGGGCATCTTCTGGCGCGGGGCCACGCGGGTCGGCGCGCTCACCGGTCTTATCGTCGGCTTCGTCGTCTGGGCCTGGACCATGCTGCTGCCGTCCTTCGGGCAGGATGGCGCGCTGAGCGCGCAGATCCTGGCTCAAGGTCCTTGGGGTATCGAGGCGTTGCGGCCCCAGGCGCTTTTCGGATTCGAAGGGTTCGACCCGATGGTGCACGCGATCTGGTGGAGCCTGTCGCTCAACTTCCTGGCCATGTGGATCGTGTCGATCTTCACCTTTCCGCACCCGATGGAGCGATTGCAGGGCGCGCAGATGGTCAACGTCTTCGACCGGTCCGCGGCCGCGCAGGGCTGGTCCGCGGCCGCCGCCGAAAGCGAGGATCTGCTGATCATGGCGCAGCGGATCCTCGGGCCGGAGGAGGCGCGGTCGCTCTTTCGCGACGAGGCCCGGCGGCAGGGATCATCAGGACGGCTGGCGGAACCGACGCCGGCCTTCCTGCAGCGTCTGGAACGCGAGCTGGCCGCGTCCGTCGGCGCCGCCACCGCGCACGCGATGGTCAGCCAGATCACCGGCGGGCCGGGGATCACCGTGCAGGACCTTATGGCGGTGGCCGACGAATTCGCGCAGATCCTCGAATACTCCAGCCAGCTCGAGGCCAAATCCGCAGAACTCAGCCGGACCGCGCGCAAGCTGAAACAGGCCAACACCAAGCTCACCCAGCTGTCCGTCCAGAAGGACGCGTTCCTGAGCCAGATCAGCCATGAGTTGCGCACCCCGATGACCTCGATCCGTGCGTTTTCCGAGATCCTGCGGGATACCGAAGGCCTCGATCCGGCCGAGCAGCGCCGATACGCCTCGATCATCCACGACGAGGCGATCCGGCTGACGCGGCTGCTCGACGATCTTCTGGATCTCAGCGTGCTGGAGAACGGGCAGGTGACGCTGAATTCGCAGGAGGGGGTGCTGTCCTCCCTGCTCGACCGGGCGGTGCAGGCGGCGCAACCCTATGGCACCGCCGCGCTGACGGTGCATCGGGACCGCGCGGCGGAGCAGGTCCAGCTGGAGACAGACCTGGACCGTTTGACGCAGGTCTTCATCAACCTCGTATCGAATGCCCAGAAATACTGCGCCGCGGAAGAGCCCGAATTGCGGATCGAAGTGCGCGCGGGGCCGGACCGGACATTTGTCGATTTCATCGACAACGGGGCCGGGATTCCGGAACAGGATCGCGACCTGATTTTCGAGAAATTCTCGCGGCTTGGCGACAGCGACGGGACCGGTGCCGGCTTGGGCCTCGCGATCTGCTCGGAGATCATGGAGCGTCTTGGCGGCGAGATCCGCTACCTGCCGGACACCGGCGGGACCGGGTTTCGCGTGACGCTGCCCCGGGCCCGGGCGATGGCCGCCCAATGAAGAGAGCAATGAGACAGAATGTCCGCGAGGTAAGGCAATCGTAACCATCCGCCGATAGACGGGAGGTCGAGGGGAAGTCAGACCGTGGCAGCGGATATGAGTGAAAACACAGCAACTTCGGTCCTGAGGCGCAAGGCGCAAAGGGGCCAGGAACAGTTCCAGGCGCGCGCGATGACCGCAGCGCGGGCCTTGCGCATAACGCTTGCCAAGGTGGCAGAGGACGAGATGGGACTCGCCCTCGCGGCCATCGGTCTGACGGAGTCACGTGGGCCGGCCGAGCCCGTTCTGAAGGCTCTCGAAGACACGACACTGATGATCCTGCTTAATTCGCCGGGGCGCGGGCCCGGTGCGGCGCTGATCGATTCAGCACTGGCGGGTGCGATCGTGCAGCAAGTGACGATGGGCCGCGTCAGCGAATTGCGGGAAAACGCGCCACTGCGCAAACCCACCCGCACGGATGCCGCGCTCGTCGCGCCGCTGCTCGACAAGCTTTTCGAACGGGCCGGGCCGCTGCCGGACATCACCTCGCACATGCAGATGCTGTCGGGCCTGCGATTCGGTGCCGAGATGGCAACTCCGCGCCTGCTCCAGATGGCGCTGGAGGCATCGGATTACGTGCATTTCTCGATCACGGTCGACGTCGCCAACGGCACGCGGCAGGGCAAGATCGATCTGATCCTGCCGGTGGTCGACGCAGCGGCGGACGCTCCGAAAGCCGATGCGGATGACGCTGAACCGCCGGCGACGACGCTCGAGCCGCTGGTGATGTCGCTCAACGCGCAGTTGCGGGTGGCGCTCTGCCGGATCCGCATGCCGTTCTCGCAGCTTGCCGACCTGTATCCGGGCGACGAGATACCGCTGCCGCCCGGTGTGATGGACAATGCCGAAGTGCTCACGATCGCGGGTCGCAAGGTGACCAGTGGCAAGTTGGGCCAGATCGACGGGTACCGGGCGGTTCGTCTCGAGATTTCGCCGCAGCAGAAGGGCTCCGGCACGCACGAGGCGGCATCTGCTGGCGGGTTGGGACTGCAGCCGATGACCGCGCCGCATCGCCGTTCTCAGCCGGAGCCGCGCGCGATGGAGTTCAGTGACATGGACGGCCATGGGGACGGCCACGAGGACCGCCACGGCGGCGGCGATTTTCCGGATCTGCCCATGGACGATTTTCCCGGACTTGCCGATCTACCGGAGTTGCCGGACCTGCCGGGGGACACGCACGGTTTGTCGGACCTGCCCGATCTGCCGGATCTCCCGGACTTGCCGGATCTGCCCGACATGTCGGGCGGCGAAGCTGGCGACTTGCCCGACTTGCCGGATCTTCCGGACCTACCCGATTTTCCGATGGCCAATCAGGGCTGACCGACCGGGTCGAAGAACCGTCGCGACCTGGGCCGGAGAAAGCCCCTCTTCAGAAAATCCGTCAGGGCCGGGCCGCGGCGGCGTTTTCCAACGACGGACGGACGGTCGACAGGTCGTAGCCCGCATCGCGCGCCGTCGACAGGATTTCGTCCACGCTCATCTCTCCCGCCTGGCCGAGCGCCCACGCGATCGTCGATCGTGTCCCCGATGCGCAATAGGCCAGCACCGGTCCCTTGACCATGTCCATGACCGCCCGCTGTCGGCCCACCGTTTCCGGCGTGAAGGTCAGGTGCGTCAGCGGCAGGACATGGAACGTGAGACCCGCTGTTTCGGCGGCCCGTCGCATGGCGGCCGCCTGATGGGTGACCGGGACTTCCTCATCCGGCCGGTTGCAGATCACGGCCACAATTCCGGAGGCGGCAACGGCCGGCATGTCTGCCGTTTCGAGCTGCGGAGACACGAAATAATTCTCGGTAATTTTACGAAGATCCATTTAACACTCGTTAACAAGTCTCTGCCGCGCTGTCCAGCAATCGCCCGCTTTTGAAGCACGCACCGTTTGAAGAGCGGCAATGTGTTGCCCACATCGGTTTTGTGCGACCGAAGGTTGAGATTTTCGTTGGCGAACTCATACCTAAGTCGCATAGTGGCGGCATGCAGACACGGCGATCAATCAAGCACAAGTCTGCATGGCGATTAAGGGAGGAAATGAAAATGTATCACAGTGCGCCCTTGGTATCACATGCCGATCAACTGGCTCTTCAAATCAGGCAGGCCTCTTCAGAGACCCGGCTGAAGCTGCAGCCCGAACTTGGACAAGTCCTTCAGGAGTTGGAGCAGGCGGGAACCGCAGTTCCCGCGCGCCTCCGCAACCTTCACGAACTGCTTCTCGAAGAGGCGATCGAAGCTCAATTCGACAACCTGCCCATCTGAGCCTTGCATGGCGAACGGCCTGCGCGACGTGATGGCGACACGTGAATTTTGATTCTGCCGCGAAAAGCCCTGTGGAGGTGCCCGCGATCAGCTCAGGACGATTCCGATCACGACCAGCATCAGCCCCATAACGGACAGCAACAGGGCGCCGAGATTGATGGGGACGATCCGCTGCAGCGCATCGCGCAGCGCGTTTTCCTCGAGCCCGCTTTTCCGGATCCGGGCGACGCGCAGAATGCACCAGATCAGCACCGCGAGGCCGGCAAGTGTCACGGCCGAACCTGACCAAACCAGAATATCGTGGAGCGAGACTGCGCCGGTTTCCATGGAGGCCGGTTAGTCGGTTGCGCGCGCCGGGGCAAGTCCCCTCGATTTCATCAACGCTTCGCTACGTCTCCGCGCGCTAGTGGGTTGCGGCGGCCGGCGCACGCGGATACGCAATTGGTCCCAATGAAGCCAAGGAGCCGACACCATGGAAGACGCCGTCATCGAGTCGCAGCAGCCCGACAGTTATCGCGTTACCTCGGATGAGCTGCGTCAATTCGTAGAACGGATCGAGCGGCTCGAGGCAGAGAAGAAGGACATCATGGACCAGATCAAGGAGGTCTATGCGGAAAGCAAGTCGCGCGGCTACGACCAGCGCGCGATGCGTGCCCTCGTCAGTCTTCGAAAGAAGGACAAGGACGAGGTGGCGGAACAGGAAGCCATCCTCGAGATGTACAAGCAAGCCTTGGGCATGGAGTGATCGACCGCGCGCCTGCATACGGTGGAGTATGGAGCAGGACACTGCTCCATTCTTGTTTGCCGTGGCGGTGTGAATTACGCGCTAACGCCCGACGCACGGCTTGCGGGCGAAGCGCCCCATGACAGTCGCGGTGGTCATCGTCGCGGCAGGACGGGGGCGCCGGCTGGGGTCAGAAGTGCCCAAACAGTATCTTCCGATCGGTGCACGCTGTGCGCTTACGCGTTCGGTCGAGGCCTTTCTGGGCGTCGATGCCGTGCGCTGGGTGGTACCGGTGATCCATGCCGACGATGAGGATCGCTGCGCCGTCGCGCTGCGCGACCTGCGGGACGAGAGGGTGATGGCACCGGTCACCGGGGGCGCATCGCGAGCCGTCTCCGTGCGGCGCGGACTGGAAAGCCTGGATCGCCATGAACCCGTGGCAGTCCTGATCCACGATGCCGCGCGTCCGTTCGTTCCGCGCCGCGTGATCGAGGACGTCATTGCTGCATTGCGGACCTCGGAGGGAGCGTGCGCAGCGCTTCCGGTCGTCGATGCATTGTGGCGGTCGGAGAATGGCGCCGCGCAGGAACCGGTGCCGCGCGATGATCTTTGGCGCGCCCAGACACCGCAAGGGTTCCTCTTCGACAAGATCAAGCACGCCCACCAGACCCATGACGGCAGCGGCGCGGACGATGTCGCGGTGGCGCGCGAAGCCGGCCTGGCCGTGCAACTCGTTCCGGGTTCCGAGCTGAACTACAAGATCACGACCGAGGCCGATTACGAACGGGCGCTCTCCGATTCACGCCGCCTCGATGCCCAGATCGAGGTGTCCACGTCCTTGCACGTCCGCGACGCCGGAAGTGAAGGGTAAGCGCTGCCGGTCCCAGTCCGCGCCGCACTTCCCTTTGCTACGGCTGGTGCCGTTCCAGTCCCCAAATGCATGCCGTGCCAAAAACACCTGCCGTATGGTCCCCGCCGTGCTATCGATTGGGCGGGACCGGAATGTCCCGCAGTTTTCGGGACGGAGGATCGCATGTTCAACCCCGACAGGATTTGGATGCCTGCGCCGGATGATGGCGCTAGACCGGGCACGATTTTTCTCACATGACGCGCGCGGATGACGATGACAGACGCGCGGCGCGGATGACATTCGCCCACGCGTTGCCGGAATTCGACGATCAGCAGGACTGGTACGACGCGAAGGCCTCCCTCTTCAAGTTTCGCGCGCAAAGCATCGACATGCTGATCATTTCCTTCGGTGCGATCATCGCGGTTCTGCCTATCCTCAAACCGGGCGTCACGGCGCATTGGACCGTGATAGTCGCGTCGTTTCTGGGCGCGCTCGTCGCCATCTTCCAGGGATTCCAGCGGATCTTCCGCTACGGCGAGACCTGGCCGCAGTACCGTCTTGCCTCCGAACGGATGAAACGCGAGTGGCGGCTCTTCGTGAACGGCGCGGAGCCTTATGGCGGTGCGGAGGATGAGGCACGGCTGCTCTACATCACCCGCCTCGAGGAGATCATCGCCGAGGAGCAGAAGATCTTCTTCGAGCGCCGGCGGGACGAGTTCACAGAGCGAACCGGGGGAGAGAGCCGATGACGAATGATGACGGTTTGCGGCCGGTCTGCTTCATCGCGATGCCGTTCAACGTGAAGCGCGTCGTGGGCGCCGAGGACGGCGCGCCGAGCGATGTGGATTTCGACGCGCTTTGGGACAAGGCGTATCGGCCGGCGATCGAGGAAGCCGGTTACACCCCGGTGCGCGCCGATTTCGATACCGGGTCGGTGATCGTCAAGGACATGGTCGAACGGCTCGCCTATGCCGATCTGGTCCTCGCCGACGTGAGCCTTCAGAACGGCAACGTCTACTACGAGGTGGGTCTGCGCCACGCGGCCCGCGACACGGGCTGCATCCTTTTTGGCGCCGACTGGTCGCGCCAGCTTTTCGACATACAGCAATTCACGATGGTCCGATATGCACTGAAGGACGGAAGGGTGCCGGATGCGGATGCGGACGCCATCCGCAATTCGGTCGTCGACGCGATCAGGAACCTGAAATCGTCGAAGTCCCCGTGGTACGAGTATGTCGACGCGACCAAAAAGGGTTGGTCCGAAGCTGATCAGACCGTGTTTCGCCGCGAAGCCGAGCGTCTGAGCGCGTTTCAGGCCGATCTGCGCGCGATCCGGCTGGAGCCGGACAAGGACAAGCGCAAGGAGCAGATTCGGGAAAAGATGGAGTCGCTGAAAGGGTCGCCGGCGCTGAAGCTGCCCCATGCGGTGGTCGAACTGCTCACCCATATCCGCGACCAGCTCGAGGATTGGGCGGCGCTTCTGCAGTTCATCGAAGAGCTCGATCCCACGATCCGCGATCTGCCCTTCATCGAGGAGCAGCGCCTTCTGGCGTTGAGCCACACCGGCGACCATACCAAGGCGATCACCTACATGGAGCGGCTGATCGAGCTTCGTGGTGCGACGCCGGAGCGGCTGGGGATCATCGGCGGCCGGTACAAGCGCCTGTGGCGCGCCGCCCGTGCCGCCCGGCTCGAGGGTGGGTCGGAGTTTCCGTCGCTGAACGAGGAACGATTCCTCGAGGATGCGCTCGATGCCTACGATCGCGGCATGATGCTGGATTTCAACGAGTATTACTGTTCCGGGAACGTGCCGCCGCTGCTGCTGGCGCGGGGCAGTAAGGGCGACGCGGAACGTGCGAACATGATCGATCACCTGGTCGTCGCGGCCTGCAAGCGGGCCATCGCGCGCGGCGAGGACGATGCATGGACCCGGCCCACGTTGCTGGGCGCTGCCTTCCGCGCCGGCGATGCCGTCCTCGCGAACGAGCTGGTGATCGAGATCGCCCGGGACGGTCCGAGCAAGTGGAAACTCAACTCCACGATGTCCGATATCGGGGACCTGATCTCCACCGTCGACGACCCCGAAACCTCTGCCGGGCTCGAACGCGTCCTGGCGCGATTGGCGCAGATCAACGCGGGCTTGTGACGGCGGGTCTCCAGCCTGCCGCCCCGGGCCCGCGTTTCGTATCGCCCTTTCGTGACCTCCGGTCATGCTGGTCGGTCTCAGCCGTTCCGGATCCGACACCAACGCGGTCAGGGTGCTGATTTGCGGCCATGGGCGAGACGGAGGCAGACCGCTTCTTCAGGGGTGGAGCGGGCCGTTCCGACGCCGGACCAGACGTGGTGTCTCTCATGGCGCGAACGGCTATTCTCCCTGATCGGTGCGTCGCAGAAGGTAGGTATCCATCAGCCAGCCATGCCGCGCCCGGGCCGCCGCGCGCGTCGCCACGATGCGCGGTCCCGCTTCCCTTAGCGGGCCCCGGTCGAGGATCTGTTCTTCCATCCCCAGAAAGGCGCCCCACCAGATTTGCAGGCCGGTTGTATCGAGCGTCTGGAAGCTCGCCTCGCCATCGAGCATCACGGCAACGGAGTCCGCGCGTTCCGGCCAGCCTTCGTCCCGCAAACGTCGGCCCGTGGTGATCAGCACCGGTCCGTTCACCGTATTGAGCGGGATGGCGTGCGCCGCCGTCAGCGCCTGCAGCGCGGTGATGCCGGGCAGGACGCGCAGCCGCGGCGGGGGGGTCAGCCGCGCCGCGATCCGGATGGTGCTGTCGTAAAGCGCGGGATCGCCCCAGACCAGCAGGGCTACCGGTCCCGTCGCGTGCTCCTCCGCCAGCGCGTCCTGCCAGCGCCGCGCGATCTCGTCGTGCCAGTGTTCGACACGCTCGAGATAGGGCAGATCCGGGTCGCGCACCGGATAGTCGAACCCGAGAACCCGCGCCTTGCTCCCGCTCTCGTCGATGATGCGCTGCCGGATCCGGGCCAGGTCGCCCTTGTCCTCGCCCTTGCGCGGCAGCAGGATCACTGCCGCCTCGCGCAGCGCGTCGCGGCCTTCCAGCGTGAGGTGCGACGGACTGCCGGTGCCGATACCGATGAGCCAGAGATCTTGGATCAAGGGACGTGCCCTTTGCACGAAAAAGCCCGGCCCCGGTTGTGTCGGGGCCGGGCCTGTCGTTTGGTCGGATCATGCGGCGGTGTAGAGGCGCCGCTCGAGAAGTGCGGTGGCGGAGGATCCGCGCCAAGCCTTGGCGCCCGCAAGCACCGCGAGGTCGGCGAGCAGGCTCGATCAGGACGACCAGCATGTACGCGGCGCCGAAGGTCCAGACCGACTGGAACGTCTCTGCACCCACGCCTTGGCCGTAGAAGGCCCAGAACGCCACCCAGGCGACGACGCCGCCCTGGTACATGGCGGACAGCTTCAGCACCTGTCCGTAATCCAGATCGACATAGGCCGTCTTGCGCGGAATGATCCGCTCCGCCAGCGCCGAGATGGCAAAGAGCGGGACCAACAACGTGGTGACGTTCACGAAGAACATCGGCAGGTCAGTGGGGGCAAAGAGCATGCCCTGAAGCAAGAGCCCGAGCGCGAGACCCAGCGCCGCGGGTGCAGCCCCCATCAAAAGGAACAGAGTTGTGCCGAGGATGAAGTGCACCTCTGAGATCCCCGCAGGGAAATGCGGCAATACCTGGAAGAAGATGAACGTGCCGACTGCGGCGAGACCCGTACGCGCCGCGAACGAAACCGGGTTGCTGCGGCCCAGATCGGCCAGCGCCAGTTTCGCGGTATAGCCGGCCGCACCGGCGGCGGTCGCATAGGCGAAGGCCATCTTGGCTCCGTCGACGACACCGGGTTCGATATGCATGAAGAATCCTTTCCTGTCTCGCTGCCCCTCCGGCAGCCTGGATCCGTCCGCGGACGGCTGTGGCGTTCGCTACGGCAGGTCTCCTGACTTGCGGGTCGATGCGCTCCGGCCCTTCCCAGCCAACCGGCCAGTGGTCTTCCGGTCACACTCTCCGCTCACAGTTGCGGGGGCAGTCCGGGCCTTTCACCCGGTTCCCTTTTCAGTCACGAAGCCGTGACACCGTATCCGTCGACTATCTCACAACTCGGCCGCCGGACAAGCATAAAAAGCGACAATCAGAACTCGGCCAGCGGCCCGTAGAGGATCAGCGCCGGCTTGTCCCCCACCTCGCGCTCCAGCCGTTGGGCGAGGGCCGCGACGGTGGTGCGCTCGATCCTCTGATCCGGGCCGCTGATCCCCTCGGCGAGAATGGCGGGCGTGTCCGGCGGCAGCCCGCGCGCCGTGAGCGCCGCGAGCAGGCGCGGAAAGGTGCGCTTGCCCATGAAGACCACCGTCGCGGCGCCCGGATCGGCCAGCGCGGCGAGGTTGATGTCCTCCGGCAGCTGCCCCGTCACGTCGTGCCCGGTGACGAACTGCACCCGCCGCGCGGTCAGCCGGCGGGTCAGCGGGATTCCCGCCGCCGCCGCCGCCGCGCAGGCCGAGGGGACGCCGGGCACGATCTCGAAGGGGATGCCGGCCGCGCGCAGGGCCACCAACTCCTCCTCCAGCCGCCCGAAAGCCCGCCGTCGCCGGATTTCAGCCGCACCACCCGCTGGTTCGACTGCGCGTAGTCGACCAGCAGCCGGCTGACATGGTGCTGCCGGGGCGAGGCCGCCCGGCGCGCTTGCCGACGCCGACGAGATCCGCGCCCGGTCCGGGCATGGGCCAGGATCGGCCCCGACGGAGAGATCGTCGAACAGCACCGCATCCGCGCGCTTCAGCCGGTCGACCGCCTTCAGCGTCAGGAGCTCCGGATCGCCGGGACCGGAGCCGACGAAGCTGACGAAGCCGGTCATGGTTCCTCTGCCGTGATCAGGTGAAAGAACGTGCCGCTGACATGGCCCGCGGCGCGAGCCGGTTTCCGGCACCGGATTGCCGTCCGCGTCGGCGACCTCGCGCCAGCGGTGCGTCCGGCTGTTCCAGGATTGTGGAATAATGAAACTCGTGCCCGCGCAGCGCGGTGCCGGGCGCATGGCCGGGCAGGGCGGCTTGCAGCACGGCGCGGCGGTAGCCGAGGTGGAACTTGCGCGTCTCGTAGCTCGTCACCAGGCCCAGCAGCCCCGCCATGCGGTGCCGTATGCCCTCCTTGTCGATCAGCGCCTCGCCCAAGCGCCATGTAGCCGCCGCATTCGCCGTGCACGGGCCGGGTCTCGGCGTGCCGGTGCAATCCGGCGCGGAACGTGTCCGCCGCAGCCAACCGCCCGGCGTGGAGCTCCGGATAGCCGCCCGGCAGCCAGACCAGATCGGCGCGCGGATCCGGCGCCTCGTCCGCCAGCGGCGAGAAGGGCAGGATCTCCGCCCCCGCCGCGCGCCAGCCTTCGAGCAGGTGCGGGTAGGTGAAGGAGAACGCGGCATCCCGCGCGATCGCGATCCGCTGCGCCGGCGGGCGGCGGCAGGTTCGTCGCAGTGCGCAAGGGCAGACCTCGCGCCGCGGACGTCACGCGCGTCGAGGTCCACATGCTCGCGCAGGAAATCGGCGTATCCGGCAATCGCCGCGTCCAGATCGGGATGCTCGACGGCCTGGATCAGGCCCAGGTGCCGCTCCGGCAGGGTCAGGTCGCCGCGCCGGGGCAGGGCGCCCAGCACCTTCAACCCGGCCCGGTCCATGCCCAGCCGCGTCAGCCGTTCGTGCCGGGGCGATGCGACGCGGTTCAGGATCACGCCGGCGAACGGCAACTCCGGGTCGTAGTTTGCGAAACCCGAGCGCCGTTGCCGCCGCGGATTGCGCCTGCCCGCCCACGTCCAGCACCAGCACCACCGGCCATCCCATCCGCCGCGCCGTTTCCGCGCTGCTGCCGAAGCCGCTCTGCCCCCGCGTCGCGACGCCGTCGAAGAGCCCCATGGACCCTTCGGCGACGCAGATGTCGGCCCCGGCCGCCTGGGCCGAGATGGCGTTCAGCAGGTCGCGCGGCCCATCGCCCAGGTGTCGAGGTTGAAAGACGCGCGCCCGCAGGCCGCGAGATGGAACGCCGGATCGATGTAATCCGGTCCCGACTTGAACGGCTGCACCCGCAGCCCGTCATCCGCCAAGGCGCGCAGCAGTCCCAGCATCACCGTCGTCTTGCCGGTGCCGGAGGCGGGCGCCGAGACCAGAAGTCCGGGTGGCTCAGTCATCCTCGGCGCTCCATCCGGCCCAGGGGCTTGAAGCGCTTTGCGGCCGGTACCGGCGGTCGTAACCCGCTGAATAAAGGCAGCTTTCGTCGAAACCCTCCGCCTTCAGCGCCGGCCCGACGAGGATCAGCGCCGTGCGTGATATCTCCGCGTCAACCTGCCCGGCGATGTCCCCGAGAGCTCCCGCGAATGATGCGCTCGTCCGGCCAGCTGGCGCGGTAGACCACGGCAACCGGGCAGTCGGACCCGTATGCGGGTACAAGATCCGCGACCACCGTCTCCAGGTTCTGGATCGACAGATGGATGGCCAGCGTGGCGCCGGTGGCGGCGAAATTGGCCAGCGTCTCGCCCTCGGGCATCGACGAGGCGCGCCCGGGCGTTCGGGTCAGCACCACCGACTGCGCAACGCCCCGGCAGGGTCAGTTCGGCCCCGAGCGCGGCAGCGGCGGCGGAAAAGGACGGAACGCCCGGCGTCACCGTCACCGGGATGCCCTCGACCCGCAGGCGCCGCAATTGCTCGCCCATCGCCGACCAGACCGACAGATCGCCGGAATGCAGCCGCGCCACGTCCAGCCCTGCGGCGTGGCGCGGATTTGATCTCGGCGATGATCGCGTCAAGGTCCATGCGGGGCGGTGTTGATGATCCGCGCGCCCGGCGGGCAGTGCTCCAGAACTGCTTCGGGCACCAGCGACCCGGCATAGAGGCAGACCGGGCACGCGGCGATCAGGTCCCGTCCGCGCAGCGTCAGCAGGTCCGGCGCGCCGGGACCGGCGCCGATGAAGTGAACGGTCATGTACCCTCTCCTTGTGCCAGCGCGCAGGTCGCCATGCGGTCGCCGGAGACCACGCGCGGACCCAGAAGGCGCGCGCCGGGGCCCGCGGCGGCCAATGCGGCGGCCTCTGCCACCGACCCGGTGTCGCGCGCGGCGCGCGACGCGGCGGACTGCGATGCGGTGACCTGCCGGGACAGATCTGCGGCCGCGACCGGCCAAACTGGCAGATCCACTGCGCGCGCAAAACCGCGGAAGACCTCCGTCCCGGCCTTGTCCGCAGCCGTGGCAAGCAGGTCCGGACGGGCCGGAGCATCGGCGCGGTTCAGCGCGTCCTGCAGGCTTTCGGCGCGCGCGGCGGTGCGGAATCCGAACCCGGCCACGATCACAGCGTCACGCTCCATTGCACGATCGGGTAGTTCGCCTTCCAACCGCGCCGGGCGCCCAGTGCCGTCGCCTCGGCGAGTTCGATGCGCATCAGGTCCCCACCATGGCGCGATTGCGCCTGCACGAGCAGCGCCTCCGTCTCCAGCGTCACAGCGTTGGCGACAAATCGCGTTCCAGGCGGGAGGTTCGCGGTCAACCATTCGAGCAGCTCTGCGTCGAGCCCGCCTCCGACGAACACGGCAGTGGGCGCGGCAAGATCCTCCAGCGCTTCCGGCGCGCGTCCGGTAAGGATCTGCAGCCGCTCGACACCCAGACGGTCGGCATTGGCGCGGATCCGGTCCGCCCGGTCGGCGCGCGCCTCTATGGACACCGCGCTAAGCGTCGGATCGCAGAGCAGCCATTCGATCGCGATCGACCCGGATCCCCCGCCGATGTCCCACAGGTGCTCGAACGGCCGAGGGGCGAGCGCCGAAAGCGTCAGGGCGCGCACGGGGCGTCTGGTGATCTGGCCGTCGCTCTCGAACCAGTCATCCGGGCGCCCCGACGACATCGGAAGGACCGCACCATCACCGGCCACGGTCACACCCATGCAAACCGGATGCGCGATATCGCCCGGTATCTCGTCCGAAGCCGTGACCACCCGAACTCGTTCGCGCGGTCCGCCCAGGGCTTCCATCACCGTCAGCGTGCTGTCGCCGAATCCCGCGTTTCTGAGAAACCCGGCCAATATCTCCACCGCGGCCCCGTCTCGCAGCAGCAGGATCGCACGCACACCAGGCGCAAGGTGCGGGCGCAGGCGCTCCACGGGGGCCGCGTGCAGCCCCAGACAGGCCGTCGTTTCCAGTGGCCAGCCCAATTGGGCGGCGGCGAGCGAAAACGTGGAGGGCCCGGGCAGCGCGCGCCATTCGGCGGGCTTGAGGTGCCGGGCCAATACGGAACCTGCACCGAACCAGAACGGATCGCCGGACGCCAGGACCACGACACGCCGGCCCCGCATCTCGAGGAGCCTGGGCACGCCATCCGCGAATGGCACCGGCCATTCGATCCGATCCGCATCCAGGTCGGGCAACAGCGACAGGTGCCGCGCGGGGGCCATGACGGTGTCGGCACGCTGCAATTCCGTAAGGCTTGCAGGCGGCAACCCGTCCGGTCCATCCTCGCCCAGACCGATGATCGTCAGCCACGGAGCCTCAGCCATGTCGCCCAACCTGCTCGTGCTCGGTGGCACCACGGAAGCCACCGCACTCTGCCAGCGGGTGGCGGAGGCCGGAATCGCAGGCACGATCTCCTTCGCCGGCCGCGTGAACCGCCCGGTGCGACAGCCCCTGCCGCAGCGGGTGGGCGGATTCGGCGGCGTGTCGGGGCTCACCCGCTTCCTGCGCGAGAACGCGATCACCCATGTCGTCGACGCGACCCACCCCTTCGCCGCGCAGATGAGCGCCAATGCTGTCGCTGCCTGCGCCGAGGCCGGTATCCCGCTCATCGCCCTCACCCGCGCGCAGTGGGAGCCGGAACCCGGCGACGACTGGCGCCAGGTGCCCGATATCGCGGGCGCGGTGGCCGCACTCCAAGGCCCGGCGAAGCGGATCATGCTCGCCGTAGGGCGGATGCACCTGCCGGACTTCGCCGCCAACCCGCAGCATTTCTACCTCTTGCGCCTGGTCGATCCGCCGCTGGACGCGCCGCCCTTTCCACATCATTACGTGGTTGTGGATCGCGGCCCCTTCGCGGTGGAAAACGACCGGAAGCTCCTCGAGCACCACAGCATCGACATCGTCGTGTCGAAGAACGCGGGCGGGTCGGCGGCGGTGGCCAAGATCGTCGCGGCGCGTGACCTCGGCCTGCCGGTTCTGATGATCGACCGCCCCGCGCCGCCTGCCCGGCGCGAGACCCATGAACTGGACAATGTGATGGAGTGGATCGCTCATGCTGGCGCCGACCTGGGCGTATAGACCCATGGCGCGCCAGCGCGATGGATGAGCCGCGTGGCAGAGGAACCCACGATCACCATCGTGCGCATGTCCGCCATCTCGGGGCGTGCGTCAGGCAACGGCACGACGCGGATCTCCTCGTCGGGGGTCGTCACCGCGCGGGCGAAGATCACCGGGCGGTCATCGGCACATGCAGCGTTCAGCACCTCCAGCGTGCGCATCGAACCCCTCCGGCCGCGATTTCGAACGCGGGTTGTAGAACGCCATCGCGAAATCCGCTTCCACCGCCAGGCGCAGGCGTTTCTCGATCACCGCCCAGGGCTTGAGGTTGTCGCTCAGATTGATCGCGCAGAAATCATGCCCCAGCGGCGCGCCGGCCCGGGCTGCCGCCGCCAGCATCGCGGTTATCCCCGGCAGCACGCGGATGTCGAGGTCGCGCCACTCAGGAGGTCCGACTTCGACCGTCTCGAACACCGCCGAGGCCATCGCGAAGACCCCAGGATCGCCGGAGGATACGACCACCACGCGCCGCCCTTCCGCCGCCATTTCCAGGGCGTTTCGGGACCGCTCCAACTCCAACCTGTTGTCGGACGCATGTTTCACCAGCCCCGTCCGATCCGCCACCCGCGCGACGTAAGGCACATATCCCACGACGTCCGTTGCCTGCGCCAAGGCGTCGGCAACCTGCGGCGTCACCAGCGCTTCGTCTCCAGGTCCGAGCCCCGCGATGGCGAGCCATCCGCTCACGGCCGCCGCCCGTGACCATGCACCACGATGATGGAGAAGTAGGGCGCAATCCTTCCGCCGTCGCAGAAGTCCGCCAGCCGCTGCACCGTCTGCTTCGGCATCGCGGCGTATTCCACCAACCACGCGGCCTCGTACTTGCCCGCCGCCTGCAGCGCGCCGCGCACCTTGTCGAGGTTCCGCCCGATCTTCATCACCACCAGCGCGTCGGTGTCGGCCATCCGTCGGGCCAGCTCCGCCTCCGGCAGGGTCGCCATCAGCACGGTCAGCACGTCGTCGCCCCAGGTCACCGGCTGGCCGGTCGCGGTCCAGGCCGCCGACATGCCGGTGATCGCCGGCACGACCTCCACCGGCACCTGTCCCTGAAGGCGTGAATGGAGATGCATGAAGGAGCCGTAAAAGAACGGATCGCCTTCGCACAGCACGACGACATCCTCGCCCGCCTCCGCCAGCGCGCGCAGCCGGTCGGTGCAGCCGGTATAGAACTCCGACAGGATGCAGTTGTAGCGCGGGTCGCTGAGCGGGATCTCCGTCGTCACCGGATACTCCATCGGCAACTCGGTGGCATCGCAGGGGATCTTTCCGTCGACGATCTGCCGCGCCTGACCCGCACGCCCGGCCTTGCGGAAAAACGCCACGTGCCGCGCCCCGCGCAGCAGCCGGTCGGCGCGCACGGTCATCAGGTCCGGATCGCCGGGGCCCAGGCCCAAACCGTAGATCGTTCCGGTCATTCGGCCCGGCTCGCGATCGCGTTGATGGCGGCGACCGTGATGGCGCTGCCGCCGAGCCGCCCCTCCACGATGCAGCAGGGCGCGGGCTGGTCGTTCCAGAGCGCGTCCTTGCTTTCGGCCGCGCCGACGAAGCCCACCGGGCAGCCGATGATCGCGGCGGGCCGGGGGCAGTCCGGATCCTCCAGCATGTTCAGCAGGTGAAAGAGCGCGGTCGGCGCGTTTCCGATCGCCACCAGCGCGCCGTTCAGATGCGGACGCCACAGCTCCAGTGCGGCGGCCGAGCGGGTGTTCCCCATCTCCGCCGCCATCTCGCGCACGCGCTCATCCTGAAGGGTGCAAATCACCTCGTTCTGCACAGGCAGCCGTGCGCGGGTCACGCCTTCGCTCACCATGCGCGCATCGCAGAGGATCGGCGCACCGGCCTCCAGCGCCAGCCGGGCCGTCTCTGCGAAACCGGGGGCGATGCGGATGTGCCGCTCCAGCCCGACCATGCCGGCGGCGTGGATCATGCGGACGGCGATGCGTTCCTCGTCCGGGTTGAAGCGCGCCAGGTCGGCCTCCGCCCGGATCGTGGCGAAAGACTGCCGGTAGATCGCCGCGCCGTCCTTTTCGTATCGGTACCCCATCGTCGGTCAGCCCGCCCCAGTCAGAATCTCGTCCGAAATGTCCTCGGGCAAGAGCCCGGACCGCAGCGGGGCATCCCACGCGCACCCGTTCTCCACAAGGTCAAATCGTCCGTTCCGACCCACCAGCGTGGTCGCCGCGGACCGGGGCCGGGCGCAACCCTTGGCACAGCCGGAGACGTGCAAGCCGCCGCCGAAGCGCGGCGCCAGGTCACGCGCCAATGCCCGGGTTTCGACCGTGGCCTGGGGACAGAGCGGCGCCCCGGGGCAGGCATCCGTGGCAAGGAGCGGGTCGTCTGCCTGCGTCACGAACGCCGGATCGTCCCGTGCGCCCGCCCGTTCCAGCAGAAAGAGTCGCCAGGGCGTCACCCGTAGCGCCGTCGCGCCGGTGGTCCGGACGATCCGGGCGAGCGCGCCGGCGTCGATCTGTCCGAAAGCCGCGCCGAGCAGAGCACCCATGGGATGCGGGCCGACGGTCGGCAGAGCTGCGACAGACAGGGGCTGTTCGACGGTCCACTCCACCGGCGGCGTGTTGTATGCCACGACCCGCGCCATGCGGCGATGGGTGAACGTCCGGTGTTCCGCGAACCAAGCGGCCATCTCGAGCACGGCATCCGGGACGTCCGGTTCGGTGACGGGGCGGCCAAACGGCGAGCCGTCCAGTCGCAGGATCAGGCCATGGGCGCCGCGTTCGATGCGGATGTCGGCGGACGCGGCGGAGAGCAGCGGCGCCGGTCCGCAATCGACCGCAAACCCGAATTTCGCCGGCAGGTCAGGTAATTTGGCAAGCATCCCGGCCAGCGCGGTCGCCAACCGGCACGTGAGGTCGCCTTCTGTCCAGAACGGCGCGACCAGGATGTTCCGACGACCTTCCATCGCCGGATCGGCATCGAGCAGGTCCAATTCTGCCAGTCCCTGAAGCAGGCTTTCGTGATCCGCCTCGTCCACGCCCCGGATCTGGAGGTTCGCCCGGTTCGTGAGATCGATGAATTCCGCTCCCGTACCGCTGCGCCAGATCGCAAAGGGCGAGGACATGATCGCGCTCTAGCCTAGCCAGTCGTGGGCGGATCCGCACCACCAGCCCGTCGCCCGACATCATCGGCCGGTAGGCGCCCGGGCACCAGCCCTTGACGGCCGCGGTCATGCCTGCGCCTCGAGATTGGCCCGGATCGAATTCCGCCGGGTCTGCCACAGCCCGGCCTCCAGAAGTTCGGCAAACCGCGCCTGCATCGCCGCGTGCGCTCCGGGATTGGCATCTCGCAGGAAGGCCTCCGTCTCCGCATCCCCTAGCGTCGCGTCGTGATAGAGATCGAAGAGATGTGGGCTGACAGCCCCCGCCAGATGCGCGAAGGCCGCCATGTGGTCGAGCGTCGCCGCGATCTCCGCCGCCCCCCGGAAGCCATGCCGCCGCATCCCCGCGATCCAGCCTTGGTTCGCGGCGCGACCCTGCACGACGCGCGCGATCTCCTCGGGCAACGCCCGCGCCCGGGGGCGCGCCGGGTCGGTGTTGTCGAGATGATAGAGCGCCGCGCCGGCCCCCCGTCACTGCCTGCGCTGCCGCAAACCCGGCCTCGTGCGCGGCGTAATCGGCGGCGAGCAGCAGGTCCGTCTCCGGCAGGTCCTGCAGGTGCACGAAGCTGTCGGCCCGCGACACCCGGTCCCGAAGCCCGGCCTCGTCGCGGGTCGCCTCGCCTCCGTCGAGCGCCCAGGCACTGGCCTTCAGCCACGCCTCGCCCGCCCGCTGGCGGCCCTCGGCGCTGTAATCCTCGACCGCGTGGCCCATGCCCAAGCCAAAGCTGCCCGGCGCGGGTCCGTAGACGCGGGCGAGGTCGGCGCGCCCGGCATAGGGGTTCCAGTCCGGCGCTTCGTCGCGCTCCGCCAGCGCCCGGATCGCCTGCCCGAAGAGCACCGAGAGCGTCGGGAAGACGTCACGAAAGAGCCCGGACACCCGCAGGGTGACGTCGATCCGCGGCCGGTCGAGATCGGTGATCGGCAGCACCTCGATCCCCGACACGCGCTCGGAGCCCTCGTCCCACACCGGCCGCACGCCCAGCAAGTGCAGCGCCATGGCGAACTCCTCGCCCGCGGTGCGCATCGTGGCGGAGCCCCAGAGGTCGACGATCAACCCGCGTGGCCAGTCGCCCTCGTCCTGCAGGTGCCGCCGGACCAACTCGCCGGCGAGCTTCACGCCCTGCGCGTAGGCGGAGCGGGTGGGCACCGACCGCGGATCGGTGGTGTAGATGTTGCGCCCGGTCGGTAGCACGTCCGTCCGCCCGCGATATGGCGAGCCCGACGGCCCCGCCTCGATCCTGCGGCCGTCGAGCGCGTCGAGCAGGGATTGACGCTCTGCGGTGGTGGAGGTGGCAGTCTCGAAGGCGGTTGGAGCGGCGACCGGACGGCCCCAGACATGCAGCCCGTCGCCGAACTGGCTGTCCTTCACGTCGCAGACGAAACGGTCGATGCGCGTGATCGCCTCCGCCGGGCAGGCGGCGCGGTCGAGGCCCAGATCGTGCTCCACCCCGAGGCTCTGCGCCTCAGCGCGGATATCGCCCTGCAGCCGGTCGCGGCGGCGCGGGTCGAGACCGTCGGCGTTGGAAAACTCGTCGAGCAGCGCCTCGAGCCGGGCCAGCCGCTCCGGCGTGCCGGACTGGCGCAGGGGCGGCGGGATGTGGCCCAGCGTGACGGCGCCGATGCGGCGCTTGGCCTGCGCGGCCTCCCCGGGATCGTTGACGATGAAGGGGTAGATCACCGGCAGGTCGCCCACCAGAACCTCGGGCCAGCAGGTCCCGGACAGCGCCACGGATTTCCCAGGCAGCCATTCCAGCGTGCCGTGTGCGCCGATATGGACCATCGCGTCGGTCCGCATCTGCAGCCAGAGGTAGAAGGCGACGTAGGCGTGGCGGGGGGTGCGGGAGAGGTCGTGGTAGCCGTCGGCGCGGTCCTCCGACATGCCACGTTCCGGTTGGAGCGCGATGAGAGACTTGCCCCGCCACAATGCGGCGAAGCGGAAGGCGCCGTCCTCGACATCCGGGTCCGTCTCCGGAGCGCCCCAGGCCGTTTCCAGATCGTTGCGCAGCGTGTCGGGCAACTTGGCCAGCGCCGCGCGGTAGGCGTCGAGCGGCCAGCGGACATTGCGGGAGAGCATGGCGTGCGACAAATCATGCCCGGTTTCGGAAACGTCATAGCCCGCGTTCCGCAGGTCCTCGAGGATCGCGTGGGCGGAGGCGGGCGCGTCGAGCCCCACCGCGTGGCCCATGTTCCAATCCTTGCCGGGGTAGGTGGAGAGCACGAGCGTCACATGTCGTTCCCGCGCGGGTGTTGCGGCGAGCCGCAGCCAGCCGTGAACGCGGTCGGCGATGGCCGCCACGCGGTCGGGCGCCGGTCGGTGGGCGAAGCGGGAGAATTCCAGATGCCGGTCACGCGCGCCCGGCTCCTTGAAGCGAGGCAACACCGCCGAAGATACGCCCGTCCACCTCCGGAAGCACCACGTGCATCGCGAGGTCGGCGGGGGACAGTCCGCGCTCGGCCTCGGCCCAGGCGTTGCGCGTAGAGGTGGCAAGGGCGACCTGAAAGACCGGTACGCCGCCCGCATCGAGCGGCGATCGGCCGTCATCACCCTTTCCGCTGAAGGCGGTGGCGTTGACGATCGCCGCGGGGCGCAGATATGCGATCTGTCGGCGCAGCCACGCGGCAGGTTCAGCAGCCTTGAGCGACGGCGCGAAAAGCCCCAGGACGTCATACCCGCGGACGCGAAACGACTCGAAAAGCGCGCTGATAGGCGCAAGGTCTGCGGAGACGAGGTAGGAGCGGTAGAAGGTGATCAGGATCAGCGGCCGTATCTCGGATCGTTGCGCCAGCACCGGACAGGCGACGCCGTCCTCGGGGGTCCATGCGCCCACCATCGGGATCACCTTCGATCCCGGCACCGGCCCGGCATAGAGCCCCGCGGCCAGCGCCATCTGCGCCAGCGCCGCCTGGGCCGCGACGATCCCGCCAGTGTCGCAGAGATGCTGGAGCCGGCGCAGGGTGGAGACGGGCAGGGTGGCGAAATCGTCGAGCCGCTTGTCGGATCGGCCATCGGCGGGCAAAACCGCCAGCGCGATGCCGCGTGCCTGCGCCAGCGCCTTGACCTGACTGCAGACCATAGGACCAGTAGGGCACCCCGCCGATCAGCCGGATCAGGATACCCTTCGCGCCCGCCAGCGTCTGTTCGAGGTAGGTATCGACAGAGAGCGGGTGTTTCAGCGCGACAAGGTTGGCCAGCCGCAGCGTCGGCAGCCGGCCCTCCGGTCCGCCGCCGCGATGCCATCCTTCGGCGAAGGCGCCGAGGTCGCTGTCGGAGAAGGAGAGCACCACCAGGTCCGCGGGGCTCTGCCCCAGGTCGGTCGGCGTCTCGGTCTCTTCGAGCCCGTGGCTTTCGCGGAAGACGACATGCATGGGCGGCTACTCGGCGGCCTCCGTATGTGCGGGCCTGAGTGCGGCGCGGATGATGTCGGGCCGGATGTCGTCGTGCTCGGCGATCACGACCAGCTGGCCCCTGCGCGGCTCACCGGGGTTCCATGGGCGGTCGTATTGGTGCCGCACGCGCGCGCCCACGGCCTGCACCAGCAGCCGCATCGGCTTGCCCGCGACGGCGGCGTAGCCCTTGATCCGCAGGATGTTGTGCTCGTTGGCCAGCGCCTCGATCGCGCCGGACGAGATGCGCGGGGTCGGCAAGCTCGGGGATGTCGACAACGATCGAGTCGAAATCGTCATGCTCGTGGTCGTCGGCGCCGTCATGGTGCGAGGGGCGGGCGTCCATGTCGTCTTCCGCCGCCGCCTCCAGCCCCAGGATCACGCGCGGGTCGACCACGCCCTCGGCCACTTCGATCACCGGCAGCGGGCGCGGGGTCTCTGCGGCGATGATCGCGCGGGCCTTCGCCACGCCTTCGGGGCCGGCGAGATCGGGTTTCGTGAGCAGGATGATATCGGCGCAGGAGATCTGGTCCTCGAACACCTCAGACAGCGGGGTTTCGTGGTCGATGCTGTCATCGGCCAGCCGCTGCGCGTCCACGCGCGCCACGTCGGGCGCGAACCGGCCCGCTGCCACGGCTTCGGCATCGGCCAGCGCGATCACCCCGTCCACGGTGATCTTCGAGCGGATGTCGGGCCAGTCGAAGGCCTTGAGCAGCGGCTTCGGCAGCGCGAGCCCGGAGGTTTCGATCAGGATGTGGTCGGGCCGCGGATCGAGCGCCATCAGCGCCTCGATCGTCGGGATGAAATCGTCGGCGACGGTGCAGCAGATGCAGCCGTTGGCGAGTTCCATGATGTTCTCTGCCGGGCAGTCGGGGATCGCGCAGCCTTTCAGGATCTCGCCATCGACGCCCACGTCGCCGAACTCGTTGACCACGACTGCCAACCGTCGACCGCCCGGGTTTTGCATCAGGTGCCGGATCAGCGTGGTCTTGCCGGAGCCCAGGAACCCGGTGATCACGGTCACGGGCAGTTTCGCAAGGTCGGTCATGGCATCATTCATTCGGGTCCTCCAGTGGCGGGATGCGGGCGATGCAGTTGCGCTTGAAATGCTCCGGGCGCTGGCGCCACGGAATCAGCCCGTCCGTCGTTTCGTGATAGAGCGCGGCACCTTCGAGCAGCATGCCCGGATGCGACGCTTCGTCGAGATTTCCGTAGACATAGGCCCAGCGATTGCCGCCGCGCAGCGCCACCGAGCAGCCATGGTCGCAATTCTGCAGGCATTCGACGGCGCGCACGCGAACCCCTTGCGGGATCTCGCCCGCGGTCACTTCGTCGTAGAGCCGCTGGCCGGGACGCCGCGCGTCTTCCGGGATCTCCTGCCCGCGCCGGCACTTGACGCAGATCAGAAGCTCGGTGGTGGGCAAAACTGGCGCGCCCAAGTCGTCCATGTCTTCGCCGTCCCAATCGGATCATGGGACGCGGGCCAGATGGCGGGGCGTGCGCCTCTCGGCGCTCTCCCGACACCGGAACACCCCGTCCGGTTTCATTCGTCTCGCGCTGGCAGGTCTCCCGGCTTGCGGATTCGGGCCATCGAGCCCTCGGTCGATCCGGCCTTCCCGGCCCGGTCGGGCCAGTGGCGAGATGGACGACCTCTCCGGTCACGGTCGCGGGGGCGGCTGCGGCTCACCGAACGGGTCGGCTGCGCATTCCCTTTTCACCTGTTTACACAGGCACCAGCAAGATGCCAGATGCGCCACATCGCCGAGGATTGTCAAGCACGGGGACCAGCATGACCGAGCCCACCACCGAGGACGTGAACGCGCGCCACGCCGAGAAGATGAAGAAGATCAAGGCCGCGCGCGACCGGATGATGGAGACCAAGACCGAGGAAAAGGGTCTGATCATGGTCCATACCGGTGCGGGGAAGGGCAAATCCTCCGCCGGATTCGGGATGATCATGCGCTGCATCGCGCACGGGATGCCCTGCGCCGTGGTGCAGTTCATCAAGGGAACCTGGAGCACGGGCGAGAAGGAGTTCCTGCGGGAGCGGTTCGCGGAGGAATGCCGGTTCGTGGTGTCCGGCGAGGGCTTCACCTGGGAGGTGCAGGACCGCGAACGCGACATCGCAGCCGCACGCGCGGGCTGGGAGCAGGCCAAGGAGTTGATCCGGGACGAGGCGGTGCAGTTCGTGCTGCTGGACGAGATCAACATCGCGCTGCGCTACGATTATCTCGACATCGACGAGGTGGTTGAGTTCCTGCTGCACGAGAAGCCGTTCATGACCCATGTCTGCCTGACGGGTCGCAACGCGAAGCCGGAATTGATCGAGGCGGCGGATCTCGTGACGGAGATGACGCTGGTCAAGCACCCGTTCCGCGATGGGGTGAAGGCGCAGAAGGGCGTGGAGTTTTGAGAGAATGCCTTGGCACGGCTGCACTCTGCTCCGTTGCGATCACATCCGCGATGGAGGGCCAGCGGCGGCCCGTGGGTTGCCGCCGGGATCTTGCCGCTACCAGACTTTATGGCAGCCAAGTCCATCCTCCGCTGAAGCTCCGCGCTGGCGTCGACAAAGCGGCAACCCGCCGGAACGGGCCGCCGCTGGCCCGGCGCGCTACGCGCGTGACTCCGGGCCCGGTGCGCTGCTCGACCGGTGCCGCTTTGAAGAGACAGGCTCCTGACCCGCGCGCTGATGATCCAGGGCACAGGCTCCAACGTGGGCAAGTCCATGCTGGTCGCCGGCCTCTGCCGGGCGGCGCTGCGGCGGGGGCTGTCGGTGGCGCCGTTCAAGCCGCAGAACATGTCGAACAACGCCGCCGTCACCGCGGACGGGGGAGAGATCGGACGGGCGCAGGCGTTGCAGGCACGGGCCTGCGGGCTGGCGCCGCATACAGACATGAACCCGGTTCTGTTGAAGCCGGAGACGGATGTGGGCGCGCAGGTGGTGGTCCATGGCCGGCGGCTGACCACGGCGAAGGCACGGGACTATGCGAAGCTGAAGCCGACGTTGCTCGCGTCCGTTCTGGAGAGCTTCGAGCGGCTGAAGGCGCAGTATGACCTCGTCATCGTCGAAGGCGCCGGCAGTCCGGCGGAGGTAAATCTGCGTACAGGCGACATCGCCAATATGGGCTTTGCCGAAGCCGCCGAGGTGCCCGTGCTCCTCTGCGGCGATATCGACCGCGGCGGGGTGATCGCGCAGATCGTGGGCACGCAGGCGGTCATGGATCCGGGCGACGCGGCGAGAGTAAAGGGGTTTCTTATCAACAAGTTTCGCGGCGATGCTCAACTGTTCGACGACGGGTACAGGCTCATCGAGGCGCGGACTGGCTGGCGCGGGTACGGCGTTCTGCCTTGGTTTTCCGACGCGTGGCGGCTGCCAGCCGAAGATGCGCTGGATATCGCCTCCCGGCCCCGAACAGAAGGGCTGCACATCGTTTGCCTGCGCCTCTCCCGGATCGCAAATTTCGACGACATGGACCCGCTGACACAGGAGCCGGGCGTGCGCGTGACCATGCTGGCGCCGGGTCAGGCGATTCCGGCGGATTCGGACCTGGTCATCATCCCCGGGTCGAAATCGACGCGCGGGGATCTGGATTTCCTGCGCGCGCAGGGCTGGGATATCGATCTCATCGCGCATTACCGGCGGGGTGGGCGGATCCTCGGGATTTGCGGCGGCTACCAGATGCTGGGCCGCGTGGTGGCCGATCCGCAGGGGATCGAGGGCCCGGCCGGGGAGACGCAAGGCTTGGGTCTGCTCGACATCCGCACGGAGATGGGCGGAGACAAGAGCCTGCGCGAGGTGCAGGCGAAACACGCGGCCACGGGCACCGGATTCTCCGGCTACGAGATCCATATCGGCCGATCCGAGGGCGCCGACCGTTCGCGCCCATTTGCCCATGTGGATGGCACGCCCGAAGGTGCGGTGTCGCGGGACGGGCGCGTCGCGGGCAGTTACCTGCACGGCATGTTTTCCGATGATGCGTTCCGGCGCGCGTGGCTCGGCGGCTTGGGGCTGGAGGCTTCGGATCTCGCCTATGGCGACATGGTCGAGGCGACGCTCGATTCGCTGGCCGCACATCTCGAAACACACCTGGATGTCGCGGGTCTGTTGGCTTTGGCCGGGTAGCACGGCGGATCAACCGGACCCCGTCAGCGTCGATTCGAGCCGCGACCAGTCTCGCTCCGGCCCCGCCAGACCCAGCCGGATCCAGCTGTCGGAATAGGGGAAGATGCGGCTCCAGATGCTATGACCGGCCAGTTTTTCCTGCGCCGCGCGTGCATCGCCGGTGTCGTAGGTCCGGAAGAGCGCCGTGCCGCCCACGAGGCGCCAACCCGCGTCCGCTGCCAATGCGTCGAGTCGTGCAGCATCCTGGTCGAGCCGCTGCGTCGTATCGCGTTGCCAATCCGTATCGGCCAGCGCGACAGAGGCGATCTCGATGGCAGGACCGGAGACCGGCCACGGCCCCGCGAGGTCCGCGATTCGCGCCGCCAGCGGCTCGCAAGCGATGGCAAACCCAAGCCGGAGGCCGGCGAGCCCGTAGAATTTGCCGAAGGAGCGGAGGACGACGATGTTGCCGCTTTCCGCCTCCAGACAGGGGGCAAGCGACAGGGCAGGCTCGGCATCGGCGAAGCTTTCATCGACGATCAGCAGCCCGACGCTGCGCGCCAGGTCCACAAGCGCGTGCGGCTCGAACCGGCGCCCGTCCGGGTTGTTCGGGTTGACCACGACGGCAAGATCGGCGCCGGCCAGATGCTCCGGCGTTTCGACGTCTTCCGTCCGCCAGCCGGCCGAGCGCAGGGTCGCCGCGTGCTCGTTGTAGGTCGGACCCAGCACGCGCGCCAAGCGGACAGGGGCGAGACGGGGATAGACCTGGATGGCCGCCTGCGCCCCGGCCGTGGCGACGACCCGAGCCTGCGCGCCATAGGCGCGGCGCGCGATGTCGCACAGCCTGGCCGTGGCGGTCACCGAGGGCAGGGCGGTCCAAGCCTCGCTCGAAAGCGGAGGGATCGGGTAGGACACCGGATTGATGCCGGTCGAGAGGTCGATCCAGTCCGCGCGCACGCCGCCGAAGCGGCGCATGGCGTCGTTCAGGTTGCCGCCGTGGTCGCGTGCGGGTCGTGGAGCCAGCTCCGTCATGGGCGCGTTAGAGCAGCGCAAGACCGCCGAGCGCAAGCCCAAGCAGACCCATGCTTAGGCGGTAGTGCGTCAGGGCGCGCATCAGGTCATGGGGTGTCGGATCGGGTGCCTCGCCGTTCACCCAGGGCTCGTCAGCCACGCGCTCGCCGTAGTGACGAGGTCCGGAGAGACGCACACCCAGCGCGCCGGCCATCGCGGCCTCCGGCCAGCCGGCATTGAGCGACCGGTGCAACCCGGCGTCGCGTCGCACGACCTGCCATG
Source organism: uncultured Alphaproteobacteria bacterium (assembly GCA_963721175.1). Classification (GTDB taxonomy): domain Bacteria; phylum Pseudomonadota; class Alphaproteobacteria; order Rhodobacterales; family Rhodobacteraceae; genus Aliishimia. The sequence goes on from CAVRIG010000023.1 coordinate 126,146, forward strand.
CCGCATGGAACCGCGCGGGCCGGGCCAGCAAGAACAACAGTGCCGTGAGGCGCGCCGGCACCCAGTTCACCAGATCGTCGAGTCGCGCCGCTGGTTTGCCGAACGCCCCGTAGCGCTCGTTGCGATGGCCGATCATGGAATCCATCGTGTTGATCGCCTTGTAGGCGGCGATCCCCGGCAGCCCCGCCACGACGCCCCAGAAGATCGGCGCGACGATCCCGTCGGAGGTGTTCTCGGCGAGGCTCTCCGTCGCGGCCCGCGCGAGTCCCGGCGGGTCGAGCCGGTTCGGATCGCGGCCAACGATCATCGCGACGGCGGCGCGTGCGTTGTCCGTGTCGCCGTCTTGAAGCGGCGCCGCGACGGCCAGGACGTGATCGTGGAGCGAACGCGCCGCGATCAGGGGCCACGCCAGGACTCCGCCGACGATCATGCCGGCAAGGCCGTCGGGCAGCAGAGCCTGAAGTGCCGCGGCGGGCAGCATCGCGGCGATCAGGACGATAACCACCGTGAGCGTGCCGGTGGCGAGGCGGCGCGGCCTGTCACCCCTGTTCAGCCGCCGCTCGCAGGCCGAGATCAAAGTGCCCGTCCACGTCACCGGATGGCCGATCCGCGCATGCAGCGCCTGCGGCCAGCCCACTGCCGCGTCGATGAGGAGTGCGGTGAGCATCATCGCGGCGAGACTCATGCGGTGACGCCCGTGCGGAACCGCAAGAGGCCGGTCAGCCCGGCTTCGCGCATTGCCTCCTGCCAGCCGGCCGTTACGGTTCCGGGCGCAAAGATCAATCCGCGCGCGGAGCCCGTATGTGCGCGGACATATCCGATTGCGCGCAGGTCACGGGCGAGGTCGGGCATCGGGTCTATTGGACCGCGCAGCGCGGTGCAGCGATCGCTGGAGAGGCTCGCCAGCCTCGCGATGCGGTGCAGGTCTCTGCCGTCCACGGCCGCGGTCCAGGCCTCCACCAGATCCGTGATGTCCTCGAAGGCGCAATCGGCCGGATCGGTCGCGACGGGGTCGCCCCAGAAGCCGCCGACGATCTCCGCCGCCGGCGGCGCGGTCAGGCGGCGGATGATCCTTGCCTCGCGTGACGCCCACAGCAGCCGGTCCGGCGCCGGCCACATCAACGGGTCGGTGGCGCCTTCGGTTGCGAGGCAGGCGCGGGCGAGGTCCTCGGGCGGTCCGTCGAACCCGATCCACCGTGCCAAGGCGACCAGCGTCGCGGTCGAAGCGCCCGCACCCGCGCCGGGGGGCATCGCGCAGGAGATGGCGGGCAGTGTGTCGGCGGGCAGATCGAGGCGCCGAAGAAATTGCCGCAATCGGGCAGGGCTGAAAACTTGCGGAGATATGGCGCCCGCGCCCGAGGTGGCGCGAACGGTCAGCGCCGGGCACGGCAGCGTGACGAGGACAACCGGGCCGTCGGGTCCCAGTCGGCCCTGCAGCCATTCTCCGAAATGGCCGGGCACGACGCATTCGCGTGTAATCACGTCAGAACCCGGCCGGCGTCGATCACCGAGAACGGCCCCTGCGCGCCGACCCTCAGGCGCGTGACCGAAAGCGGAGCGACCTCGAAGCTCAGCGCCGGCGGCCGGGTCCCAAGAACCAGCGCCAGTGCCGCCCGGATCACGCCGGCATGTACAACGAGGGCGACTGGGCTCTCCGATGCATGCACACGCTCGGCATGGGCGCAAAGGGCGGGGTGCGTCCGGTCGCAGAGGTCGTCGAAGCTCTCCCCGCCCGGCGGCCGGTGCGCGGCCAGCTCGGCGTTGCCGAGAACGCCGAGATCGGGAAGCTCGGCATAGGCGCACCCGTCGTGGTCTCCGAAATCCTGTTCCCAAAGCCGCAGGTCCGCGTCGAACTCCGCCCGGTTGGGCCAGAGGGCGCGGGCCGTCTGGCGGCAGCGGAGAGCAGGGCTGGTCACGATTTGCGTGACACCGGCAACATAGGAGGAAAGCGGGGCAATCGCTGCCGGATCGATCCGCGCCGGCAGGTCCGTCCGTCCGACCAGGATGCCCGGTTCGGCCAGCGGCGCATGCCGGATCAGGACCAATTGCGCTCCTTCTGACTGCAAAGCTGACATCGACCCTGTTTCGCGCTTTTCATTCCCCGGCAAACCTGCTTTTTCACGGCGCCATGGAAAAGTCGATACTGATCACAGGCGGGGCGCGGTCGGGCAAATCGGCCTTTGCCGAGCGCCTTGCGCTGAAGCCATCGGGCCGCGCGATCTACATCGCGACGGCCGAGGCGAAGGACGAGGAGATGAGCGCACGGATCGCCGCCCACCGTGCCCGCCGCGGGACCGCCTGGTCCGATATCCATGCGCCCCGGGATCTGGCGAGTGCGCTGAAGGACAGTGACGGAGACGTCCCGCGGCTGGTGGATTGCCTGACGCTCTGGCTCAGCAACCTGATGCTGGACGAGGCAGATTGGCGGGCCGCCGGGTCCGACCTCGCCAGCCTGCTGGCCACGCAGTCCGCACCCGTAGTTGTTGTCACCAACGAGGTGGGCGCAGGGATCGTGCCCGAAAACCGGCTTGCGCGCGAGTTCCGCGATGCGGCGGGCTGGCTCAACCAGACCGTGGCGGAGGTGGCGGATACGGTGTGGCTCTGCGTCGCGGGCTGCCCGATGAAGGTGAAGCCGAATGACCATTCTTTCTGAAGTCGCAAGTCTCCGGGAGGTCGGCGCACTTGGCGGCGGCTTGCCCGTGGCGGATACGCAGGCGGCCGCGGCGGCGCGCGCGCGGCAGGACAGCCTGACGAAGCCGCCGGGATCGCTGGGGCGTCTCGAGGAGCTTGCAATCTTCATGGCCGGCTGGCAACGCACCACGCGACCCGAGATCGCCAAGGCGCAGGCGCTGGTCTTCGCCGGCAATCACGGGATCTGTGCGCAGGGGGTGAACCCGTTTCCGCAGGAGGTGACCGCGCAGATGGTCGCGAACTTCGCTGCCGGCGGTGCCGCGATCAACCAGCTTTGCCGGATCGCCGGGGCGGATTTGTCGGTGGTGGCACTGGATCTGGAGACACCGACCCGCGATTTCACCGAAGCGGCCGCGATGACGGAGGCCGAGACACTGGACGCCATGCGGCGCGGGGCCGAGGCGGTCGATGCAGAGGCGCAGGTGCTGATCCTCGGCGAGATGGGCATCGGCAATTCCACGGTCGCGGCAGCACTTGCCTGCGCGGGCTTTGGCGGCGAGGCGGCACTCTGGGTCGGGCGCGGCACCGGGTCGGACGCGGATGGCCGGGCGCTGAAGGCCCGCGTCGTGGCGGCGGGTGTCACCCGGCATGCGGAGGCACGCGGCCTTGCGATGCTCGCCGCACTCGGCGGGCGCGAGCAGGCGGCGATTTGTGGCGCGGTGCTGCAGGCGCGTGCGTTGTCGATCCCGGTGATCCTCGACGGCTACATCTGCACCGCCGCGACAGTGCCGCTGCACGATGCCGATCCTTCGCTGCTCGATCACTGCCTCGTCGGTCACGTGAGCGCCGAGCCTGGTCACGCGCTTCTCCTCGATGCGATGGGCAAGCGTCCGGTCTTGTCGCTGGACATGGCGCTGGGCGAGGGCTCCGGCGCGGCCGTGGCTCTGGGCGTGCTGCGTGCGGCGCTGGAATGCCACAACGGCATGGCCACCTTCGCCGAGGCCGGGGTCGCCGAGGCATGACAGCCCTCGCGGCGCGGCTGAAGGAATTTCAGGTCGCGTTGATGCTGCTGACCCGGTTGCCGGCGGGACGCGTCGGCGACCCGGTTCCCGGGCTGGCCCGCACGCAATGGGCGTTTGCGCTGGTCGGGCTGCCGGTCGGCGCGATCGTGTGGGGCGTGCATGCCGGCGCGCTTGCCTCGGGTGCGGACGCGATGCTGGCAGCGGTCGCGGCGATGGGCGTGTCGGTGCTGGTCACCGGCGGGCTGCATCACGACGGGCTTGCGGATTATGCGGACGGGATCGGCGGTGGGCGCGAGCCGGCGCATCGCTTGGAGATCATGCGCGACAGCCGTATCGGAAGCTATGGGGTGCTTGCTCTGATCGTGACGCTTGGCCTGTGGGTTGCCTCGCTTGCACAGGTGGGGGCCGGCGCCGGCTTTGCGGCGTTCGTCGCGATTGCTACGGTCAGCCGCTTCGCCATGGTCTTGCTGCTCGACCGGCTGCCGCCAGCGCGCGCGGAAGGGCTTGGGGTGCAGGCGCGCGGACGACACCCATCTGCCGTGGCGGTCGGGGCCGTGACAAGCGGCCTGTTCCTGCTTCCGCTGGGTGTGGCAGGCATCGCTGTCGCTGCGGTAGTTCTCCTTGTAACCGCCTGCGTGGGATGGCAGGCGCGGCGACGGATCGGGGGCCAGACCGGCGACGTCCTGGGGGCCGCGCAGCTCATGTCGGAAACCGCCGGCTGGGTCGTGCTCTCCCTCGTCCTCGCCTGAGATTCCGGTGCGGTTCCAGGCCAGCAGTTGCATTCATCATGATAAATTGGTCTAAATCTTCGGCACGCAAGCGCCCAAGACCAGCAGGAACCGACCCAGCCCCATGCCGCCGACCGACGCCGTCACCCCAACCGGCCCGCGCAAGTCGCGACCCGAGCGGGTCGCCGACGCGATCAAGGACTGGGTGATGGAACAGCGGCTGCAACCCGGCGACCGCCTGCCGGGGGAAGCGGAGATGATCGCGCGCTTCGGCATGTCCAAGGGCACGATCCGCGAGGCGATGCGCCTGTTGCAGGCGCAGGGTCTGGTCGCGACCAAGACCGGCCCCGGCGGCGGCAGTTTCGTGGGCGAGGTGCGGCGGGCACGCGCGCACGCATTGCTCGGCAACTACTTCTATTTCCGCAACATCACGATCGCGGATATCTACCAGGTGCGTATCGCGCTGGAGCCGGAGCTCGCGGCCTCCCTCGCCGGGCGGCTGACCGACGAGCAGATCGGGAACCTCCGCGCCATCATGGCGGAATACGAAAATCCCGCTCAGGATGCCGAGGAAGAACGGCGCCAGCATGTCCAGTCCCTGAAATTCCACGCCCAGCTCGCCGAGTTCGCGCAGAACGAGATGCTGGGCTTCTTCATCGGCTTCATGGCGCAGATGCTGAGCGATCTGACCGTCTACAAGCGGCTCTATACCGAGCTCAACCGCGCGCTGTGGGAACGTGGGCGGACCCATCAGTCCGATCTTGTCGCGGCCCTGGAGCGGGGAGATGCGCAGAGCGCACGCAACATCATGCGCAGCCACATGGAAATGGCGCGCGAAATGATGGAGGAACATGAGGCCGTGGTGATGAAGAAGCTATTCGCCGAGTGAAGGCGCATCCGCTTCGATATCGGCCGACAGGGAGTCTGGCGGCGTGCTACGATCCGGCGCGTCGAGCGTCGGAACCATCCTGACCCACTCGGCATAGAGCCCGGTCGTCGCCAGCCGATGCAACTCCCGGAGATCTGCCAGCGGCGTTTCGGAATGGTCGATCCGCAGAGTGAGCGGCGCCGCATTCCGACGAACCACCAGCAGCGCGGCCGAGAGCAGCCCGCGACTGTCCCCACCGGATCCCGCCGCCCGGTCGAGCGCGAAGAGCAGGCGATGGGCCAGATCGCCGTCGCAGGTCAGGAAGCCGTCGAGACAGGCGTCGAGCACCGCGTCGCTCGCGAGCATGTTGCCTGAGACCACGACGTTCCGCGCGGTACGGGCATCGGCCGTGGGAACGCTGTCGCGGCCGGTGAAGTGGCCGGTGCCGCCGTTTGGATCCAGCGCGGCGAGCTGTCGCTGCGCGCGGCCCCTATCGGCCGAGGTCACCGCTTCGACCGCATCTTGCGCAGTGCGACCGGTCTTCATCAGCGCGAGCACTCCGGAGCCCCACAACGTACTGGGCAAAGATCCTTGGGAGGCGGACATGCCCGATTCGGGGTCCCCACGCAGGACCCAGCCGCCGACGCACAGACTGCCTGTCATCGCTGCTCCGCCATAAGCGCTTGTTTTTTCATCGAATGCCAGGATCGAGAGCGTCACGCTTGCACCTTTTCGTCATCGCGGGGTTGTATTTATCATGAGGATTTGGCCTGATGCAATTTATCATGATAAATAAAAGACAGCTGTCACAGTGGAGGGAACTCGCATGTCGCTCTTGAAACTCACCCGTCGCGGAGTGCTGGCCGCCGGGACCGCGCTCGCCCTGTCGGTCGGCACCATAACCGATGCACAGGCGCAGACGCCGCCCGGCGTCCTGATCGTCGGCCAGATCGCGGAGCCCAAGTCGCTCGACCCCGACACTGTCACTGCGGTCAACGATTTCCGGATCGTGTTCAACATGTATGATGGCCTCGTCCGCTACAAATCGGGCACGCTGGAGATCGAACCGGCGCTTGCGGAAAGTTGGGACATCAGCGAGGACGGCACGGTCTACACCTTCAAGCTGCGCGAGGGCGTGACCTTCCACGATGGCAGCCCGCTGAACGCCGAAGCGGTGAAGTTCAACTTCGATCGGATGCTCGACGAGTCGCACCCGTTCTACGACACCGGACCGTTTCCGCTGAGCTTCATGGTTGGTGCGATCCAGTCCACCGAGGTCGTCGATGATCTCACTGTCCGGATGACGCTCAACGAGCCCTACGCGCCGTTGCTGTCCAACCTCGCCTACACCCCCGGCCTTATCGTCAGTCAGGCGGCAGTGGAGGAGCGCGGTGCGGAGTTCGGGCGCAACCCTTCCGGCACGGGGCCGTTCAAATTCGCCGAATGGCGGTCGAACGAGGCGGTGATCCTGGAGGCCAACCCCGATTACTGGGACGGCGCGCCGCCATTGCAGGCGGTCGTCTTCCGCCCGATCACAGATGCCAACACCCGCACGGCAGAGATGCTGGCGGGCGGCATCGACCTGATGGTCGAGGTGCCGCCGGTGTCGCTGTCGGAATTCCAGGGCGACGACTACAGGATCGTCGAACAGGCCGGCCCGCATGTGTGGTTCCTGATCCTGAATGCCAAGGAGGGGCCGTTTTCGGATGTCCGCGTCCGGCAGGCCGCGAACTACGCCGTCAACAAGTCCGCGATCGTGGACGACGTGCTGGAGGGCACCGCGCAAGTTGCTGCCGGCCCGACGCCGCCTGCCTTCGCCTGGGCGCACAACGATGATCTCGAGCCCTATCCCTATGATCCGGAGAAGGCCAAGGCGCTGATCGCGGAAGCGGGCGCCGAAGGCGCGGAGTTGACCTTCTTCGTGACCGAGGGCGGCTCGGGCATGCTCGATCCGATTTCCATGGGCACGGCGATCCAGGCGGATCTGGAGGCCGTGGGCTTCGATGTGAAGATCGAGACCTACGAGTGGAACACGTTTCTGGGCGAGGTGAACCCGGGGCTCGAGGGCAAGGCCGACATGGCGGAGATGGCGTGGATGACGAACGATCCCGACACGCTTCCCTATCTCGCGTTGCGCAGTGCCGCCATGCCCGATCAGGGTGGTTTCAACTCCGGCTACTATTCCAACCCGAAGGTCGACGAGCTGCTGGAGGCCGCCCGCGTGGCGACCGACCAGAACGAGCGTGCGGAACTCTACAAGGAGATGCAGACAATCGTGCAGGAGGACGCGCCCTGGGTCTTCGTCGCCAACTGGAAGCAGAACGCGGTCACGAGCGACCGTGTCGAGAATTTCGAGCTCGAGCCCTCGTTCTTCCTGCTGCTGGATGACGTGGTGAAGAACTGAAGGAGTTCGGACCGGGCAGGGCCCGGTCCGATCCGCCGGGGGGCGCCGCCCCCCGGACCCCCCGGGGCCGACGCGAAATGCCCGGAACAACAGTCGGACGCACCACCTGATTGGGAGCTGTCATGACCGGTTACATCCTGAAACGCCTCGTCTCGGCGATCCCGGTGCTTCTGGGCATCACGGTGATCGTGTTCCTGATCATGGCGATGATCCCCGGTGATCCGGCGACCGCGATCCTCGGCAGCTACGCCACGCCGGAGAATGTGGAGCGGCTGAACCGCGACCTCGGGCTCGACAAGCCGCTGGTGCAGCAGTACTTCATCTGGCTCGGCAACATGCTCACGGGGGATTTCGGGCAGAGCTTCGCCCTGAACCGCCCCGTGATCGACGAGGTTCTGGAGCGGTTCAACGGCACGCTGATCCTCGCCGGCACGTCCTTCGTCCTCTGCTCCATTCTGGGCGTCATCGCTGGCGTCATCTCCGCCGCCAACCAGTACGGCACGGCGGACAAGGCAATCACCTTCGCGGTGCTGCTCGGCATCTCCATCCCGTCCTTCTTCCTCGGCATGATGATGATCCTGCTCTTCTCGGTGAACCTGCGCTGGTTTCCGGTCTCGGGCATGTGGCCGATCTATGGTGACCGCGACCTCTGGGCGCTGATCCGGCACCTGACACTGCCGGCTCTCGCGCTCTCCGTCGTCGCAACCGGCGTCATCGCGCGTCTCTCCCGCTCGGCCATGCTGGAGGTGCTGCGTCAGGACTTCATCCGCACCGCACGCGCCAAGGGTGTGCATGAGCGCGGCGTGATCTGGCGCCACGCGCTGAAGGCCGCGATGGTGTCGATCATTCCGGTGCTGGGCATCCAGGCCGGCTTCGTGCTGTCGGGTGCAGTCTATATCGAGATCGTGTTCCAGTGGCCGGGCGTCGGCCGCATGCTGGTCGACGCGATCCTGCAGCGCGACATCCTGCTGGTGCAGGGCGGCGTGGTCTTCGTCGCGGCCTGCTACGTGCTCTTCAACATCGCGGTCGACGTGGCGCAGAGCCTGCTCGACCCGAGGATCAAGACATGAAGGCGTTTCTGGTCCTCCTCGCGCGCAACCGCATGGCGCTCGCCGGTGGCATCGTGCTCTCCGTCGTGGTGGTGCTGGCGCTGATCACGCCGCTTCTGCCGCTCGACAACCCGGACGTGACGAGCACCGCCGACAGATTCCAGCCGCCGCTCTCCGAAGGCGCGCTGCTGGGCACCGATCACCTGGGCCGGGATCTGCTGTCGCGGCTGCTGTGGGGCACACGCCTGAGCCTCGCGGTGGGCTTCGCTGCCGCCATCATCGCCGCCACGCTGGGGGCCGCCATCGGGATCATCGCGGGCTATTACGGCGGGCGCACCGACAACATCATCATGCGCGGCGTCGACATGCTGATGGCGTTTCCCTACATCCTGCTCGCGCTTGCCATCGTGGCCGCGCTCGGGCCCGGCCTGATGAACGCGCTGATCGCGGTGGCCGCCGTCAACGTGCCGTTCTTCGCCCGGAACATCCGCGGCATCACGGTGGGCATCGCGCACAAGGAATTCGTCGACGCCGCGCGGTTGGCGGGGCTGTCGAACACGCGCATCATCCTGTCGGAGATCCTGCCCAACGTCATCCCCGTGATCGTCATCGCCATGTCGACGACGATTGGCTGGATGATCCTGGAGACCGCCGGGCTGTCGTTTCTCGGTCTGGGCTCGCAGCCGCCGCAGGCCGATCTGGGCTCCATGCTGGGGGAGGCGCGGTCGGCGCTCATCACCAACCCGCACACCTCCATCGTGCCGGGCGCGATGATCCTGATCATCGTGATGTCGATCAACCTGCTCGGCGACGGTGTGCGCGACGCGCTCGACCCGCGGCTCAAGTCGGGCGCGCTGTCCCGGCCGATGGCCGCCACGATGGTGCGGCGCAAGGACCCGGTGCCGGAGCCGGCGACCGACGGGATCCTCGAACTCCAGGACCTCGAGACGCAGTTCCATGTCAAGAACCGCACCTACCGCGCAGTGGGTGGCGTCAGCCTCAGCGTCAAGCCCGGCGAATGTCTCGGTATCATCGGCGAAAGCGGGTCGGGCAAATCCGTCACCGCTCTCAGCGTCATGGGCCTTGTCGCCTCTCCGCCGGGTGTGATCACCGGGGGTGCGGTCCGCTACGAGGGCCGCGACCTGATCGGAGCGCCCTACCGGGAATTGCGCAAGCTGCGCGGGCGCAACGTGGCCTACATCTTCCAGGATCCGCAGGCGACGCTGCACCCGCTCTACCGCGTCGGCGAACAATTGATCGAGGCGATCCGCAGCCACCGGGCCATCGGCCGGGCGGAGGGGCGCGAGAAGGCCATAGACCTCCTGAAATCGGTGCGGATCCCCAATCCCGAACAGCGGATCAGCGACTACCCGCATGAAATGTCGGGCGGCATGCGGCAGCGCGTCGGTATTGCCATGGCGATGGCCAACGATCCCGAAGTCATCATCGCGGACGAACCCACCACCGCGCTCGACGTGACCGTGCAGGCGCAGATCCTGGCGCTGCTCGACGACCTCCGGCGCTCCCGCGGGCTGGCCATCATCTTCATCACCCATGATTTCGGCGTCGTCGGCCAACTCTGCGACCGCGTCGCGGTGATGTACGCGGGCCGGATCGTGGAGGAGGGGCCGACCCAGGACATTCTCGACAGGCCCGCCCATCCCTATACTGCGCGGCTGATGGCCTGCGTGCCGGAACTGGGTGCGGGCAAGAGGCGGCTGGAGGCGATCCCGGGCCTGCCACCCGCTGTCGACAAGCTGCCCGAAGGCTGCGCCTTCGCCGACCGCTGCCACAAGGCGCAACCCGACTGCAGGACCGGCGAAATCGCGCTGGAAGGCTCCGGCGACCGCGCCGTGCGCTGCATTCATCCCGTCACTCCGCTCGAAAAGGCCGCCGAATGACCGCCGCGCTGCACCTGTCCGACCTGTCGAAGACCTTCCCCGTGGGCCGTACGCTGCTGGGATCCTCCAAGGGTTCGGTCAAGGCGGTGCACCCGATCACGCTCACCGTCGAACATGGCGAGACACTGGGCATCGTCGGCGAATCCGGCTGCGGGAAGTCCACGCTCGCGCGGATGCTGGTGGGTCTGCTGGAACCGACAACCGGCACGATCGAGATCGACGGCGCGGCGCTGGACAATGCCGACCCCGCGCTCTTCGGCAAGCGCATCCAGTACGTGTTCCAGGATCCGATATCCTCGCTCAACCCGCGCAAGACCATCCGGCAGATCATGGAGGCGCCGCTGAAACGCCTGCACGGGATGCGGCGGGAGCAGCGGGCCAGACGCATCGCCGAGATCTTCGACAGCGTGAACCTGCGCGAGGAGTTCCTCGACCGCTACCCGCACGAATTCTCCGGCGGGCAGGCGCAGCGGATCGGCATTGCCCGGGCATTGGCGGCCCAGGCGAAGATCCTGATCCTCGACGAGCCGGTCTCCGCGCTGGATGTGTCGGTGCAGGCGCAGGTGCTGAACCTGCTTGCCGATCTGAAACGGGAGTTCGATCTCACCTATCTCTTCATCAGCCACGATCTGGCGGTGGTGGAGGCGGTATCGGACCGTATCGCCGTGCTCTATTTCGGCTCCGTGGTGGAACTCGGTCCCGCCGAGGAAATTTTCCAGCGTCCCCGCCACCCCTATACCAACCTGCTCGCCGGCAGCGCGCCCGTGGTCGGTCGACCCTTGGAGCCGCCCGAGGCCAAGGGCACCGAATTGCCCGATCCGCTCAACCCGCCCCCCGGATGCGCCTTCGCCGCCCGCTGCCCCCGTGCCACCGACCGCTGCCGCGCCGAGGTGCCGCAACTCGATGGCCCGCCCGGGAGATCTCTCGCCGCCTGCTTCCACCCGCTCGACGCCTGAGAGAAACGGTCCCCGTTCTTTGGGTCTCGAAATACCTTGGGGGGAGGCGCGTCCGCGCCGGGGGCAAAGCCCCCGATCGGAGCCCGCCCACGGGTGGTGACGGGTGCCCGCGCTCGAAGTCCGGCCGCCGATCAGACCGAGACCCCCTGCAACAACGCGGCACGCTCGACGCTGCCCTTCTTGCCGCGCAGCCGTTCGGCGCCGCGTTCCATGACCAGAAATTCGTCGCCGAGATCGTAGGCGAAGTCGAAATACTGCTCGACCAGCACGATGGCCATGTCGCCCTCGTCGCGCAGGTAGGCAGATCACCCGGCCGATCTGCTGGATGATGTTGGGCTGGATGCCCTCGGTCGGCTCGTCGAGCAGCAGGAGCTTCGGCTTGGTGATCAGCGCGCGGGCGATGGCGAGCTGCTGCTGCTGCCCGCCGGAGAGGTCGCCGCCGCGGCGGCGCAGGAACTCCTTCAGGACCGGGAACAGCTCGAAGATCTCGTCCGGGAACCTGCCGTGCTCCGCCGCGGCAGGCAGGCGAAGCCGGTCTCCAGGTTCTCGCGCACCGTCAGCAGCGGAAAGATGTCGCGCCCCTGCGGCACATAGGCCGACGCCGCGCTGGGCCAGCCAGTGTGCCGAGGCACGGCCGACTCCTCGCCGTCGAGCGGTAGCTGCCGCCCGAGCGCGGATGCGTGCCCGAGATCGCCTTCAGCAGGGACGTCTTGCCGACGCCGTTGGTGCCCATGACGCAGGTGACCTTGCCCTGTTCGCGCGCTCAGGTCGATGCCGTGCAGGATCTGCGATGCCGCCGTAGTGCAGGGTGATGCCCTCGAGCTCCAGCATGGTCGGATCCTTCGAAGCAGAGTCAGCGGCCCAGATAGACCTCGATCACCTGCTCGTTCGCGGTGACGTGGTCGAGCGAGCCCTCGGCCAGCACCGAGCCTTCGTGCAGCACCGTCACCTTGCAGTCCAGCCGGCGGACGAATTCCATGTCATGCTCGACCACGACCACCGCGCGGGTCTTCGCCGCCTCCACCAGCAGGTCGGTGGTGTGTTCGCGCTCCGCCGGGGTCATGCCGGCGGCCGGCTCGTCGACCAGCAGCAGCCGCGGTTCCTGCGCCAGCAGCATGCCGATCTCCAGCCATTGCTTCTGGCCGTGGCTGAGCTCGCCCGACTTGCGGTGCAGCTGCGTCCGTCGAGCCCGATCTCCTCGGCCAGTTCGGCGACCCGCGCGTGGTCCGCGCGCGCCGGGCGGTAGAACAGCACGGCGAACGGGCCGCGGTCCTTTCTTCAGCGCCATCATCAGGTTGTCGGCGACGCGTCTGGTCCTCGAACACCGTCGGGCGCTGGAACTTGCGGCCGATGCCCGCCTGCGCGATCTGCGCCTCGGACATCTTGCAGGAGCGAGACGTTCTTCTCGCCCCAGGACACGCGCCCCTCGTCGGGCCGGGTCTTGCCGGTGACGATGTCCATGAAGGTGGTCTTGCCGGCGCCGTTCGGGCCGATCACCGCGCGCAGCTCGCGCTCGGCCGATCTGGAAGGACAGGTTGTTGATCGCCTTGAACCCGTCGAAGGAGACCGAGACGCCGGAGACTTCGAGAAGCGTGCTCATTCGTCCGCCTCCCTTTCGCGCAGGGCGCCCTGGTCGGGGCCGAGGTCGGCGCCGTGGCGGTCCGGGTGACGGCGTTCGGTGATCAGGTCGAACAGCCCGCCGATGCCCTTGGGCGCGAACAGCGTGACCAGGACGAAGGCGAGGCCCAGCAGGACCAGCCACCAGTCGACCCAGTTGATCGGTGTAGAACCCGAGGTTCAGGTCCGGCGCCTGCCCGCCGGTGAACCAGGTGGAGAGCAGCGAGACGAAGGCCGCGCCGATCACCGCGCCGTAGAGCCGGCCGCGCCCGCCGATGGCGACCCAGACGGCAAGGTAGATCGAGGCGATGGGCGCGATCTCGGCCGGGTTGATGATGCCGGCCTGCGGATAGTAGAGCGCGCCGGCGATGCCCGCGATCACCGCCGTCAGCGTGAAGACGAACAGCTTGTAGCCCTCGACCGAGTAGCCGAGGAAGCGCACCCGCGCCTCGTCGTCGCGGATGCCGCGGATGACCGAGCCGAACTTGCCCGAGACGACCCAGGCGCAGAGCAGGTAGCCCAGCGCCGAGCGCCAGTGCCGAGGCCCAGAAGAACCACATCGAGACGCATGGATTGCGGCACGTCGCCAAGGCCGGGCAGGTTCTGCAGGCCCGACAGCCCGTTGTTGCCGCGCAGGCCGCTGTCGTTCTGGAACAGGTAGAGCGACAGCGCCAGCGTCATCGCCTGCGTCAGGATCGAGAGGTAGACCCCGGTGACGCGGCTGCGGAAGGCGAGCCAGCCGAAGACCAGCGCCAGCAGCCCGGGCACCAGCACGACCAGCGAGCAAGTTGCAGGGGCAGCGAATGCGGCGAAGGCCCAGATCGGCGGGAACTCCGACCCGCCGACGACGCCGAAGATCTGGCTGGCGATGGCGTCGCGGATCTCCTGCGGGCGTCGGCGGGAAGTGCGGCATTCGCGAGCGAGGCCCGCCACGATGATCTCGGTCCGGGCGTACATCAGCCACATGCCGATCGCGTAGCCGCCGAGCCCGAAGAACGCCAAGTGGCCGAGCGAGAGGATGCCGCAATAGCCCCAGACCAGATCCATCGCCAGCGCGACGAGGCAGAGGCAGAGCGTCTTGCCCAGGGTCTTGACGAAGCTGGTGGAGATCACGCCGATCCCGAAGCCTTCGGAGAGCACGGTGACGGCGAGGGTGAAGAGCGCGAGGCAGGCGATGAAGATCAGCACCGAGGGGTGGCGGAGCACGAAGGCGCGGCGGGAGCGGGTGGGGAGTGCGATGTCGGCCATCTCTCAAGCCTCCGCCGCCCGGCCCTTGAGCGCGATGATGCCGCGCGGCCGGAACTGGATGAAGAGGATGATGAAGAGGATCATGTAGGTCTGCGCCGCCAGCGTGTTCGACGGGTTGAAGCCACTCGATCCCCTTCTGCAGGAACCCGATCAGCGTGGCGCCCAGCAGCGTGCCCCAGATGTTGCCGACGCCGCCGACGACCACGGTCATGAAGCTCTGCACGATGTAGTCGGCGCCCAGTCTCGGAGGTGACCTTGGCGTAAAGCCCGATGGCGACGCCCGCGATCCCCGCGATGCCGGAGCCGAGGCCGAAGGTCAGCATGTTGATCCGGTCGGGGTTGATCCCCATCGAGGCCGCCATCCGCGGGTTCTGGGTCACCGCGCGGACCTCCAGCCCGAGCCGGGTGCGGTTCATGATGAAGAGGAAGAGCGCGAGGAAGACCAGCGCGAGCACGAAGATCGCGATGCGGATGTAGCTGATCGAAACGACGTCGTTGAACACCAGCGCGCCGTCGAGCCAGTCCGGCGAGGTCAGCGGCCGCGCCTGGGTGCCGAAGATGTTCTTGGCGAGCTGCTGCAGCGCGATGGAGATGCCGAAGGTCGCCAGCAGCGTCTCCAGCGGGCGGTGTAGAGGTGGCGGATCACCAGCCGCTCCATCGCGACGCCGGCGGCGAAGGTGACGGCGAAGGCGAGCGGCAGGGCGACGAGGATCGAGACCGTGTAGTTGGGCACGATCTGCTGCACGACGATAGCCGGTATAGGCGCCCATCATGATGAACTCGCCATGCGCCATGTTGATGACGCCGCATCACGCCGAAGGTGATGGCAAGCCCGATGGCGGCGAGGAAATAGATCGAGGCCAGCGACAGCGCGTCGAGGACCAGGTCGAAAGCCTGATTGATCGCCAGCCGCGCCTCGATCGCCTGAAGTGCGTCCATTGCGGCCTGCGCGACCTGGGCGGGGGCTCCGGTGAAGCGGGCGAAGAAGACGTTGTCCTGCCAGCGCCTGCGCGAATTCGGCATCGGTGGGCGCTGGCACAGTGAGCCCCGCGGCGACAAGCGCGGCATAGGCGGCGTCGCGTGTGGTCTGCGTGTCCAGTGCGGCGACCTCGATGCCGCCGACCTCGCCGTCGTCGATATTGTCGAGCAGCGCAGCGCGCCGCTGGTCGCGGCTGACGAAGGCGGTCGCGCAGGCCGGCGTCGACGAGCATCTGGTAGGCGTCGCGTTCGGACAGCGCATCGGTGCCCGGTGTCAGCTCTTTGGCGATGTCTTCGCTCTGGGGAAGGGTCTCGGCCGTCTCGATCCGCGTCGCGGTCAGCGGGGTCAGCGTGGCGCGGAGATCGACGCCCAGATCGCCGGAAAAGCTGTGGATGGCGGCGATCCGGTCGGCATCGGTCGCACCGTAGCGGATGGTGAGCAGCCGTTCCAGCCGCTCCTTGCGGGCCTTGATCGCCGGGTCGGTTTCGTCGTCGATGGCACCGCGGAGCGCAGTCAGGTGCGACGGCTCCGGATCGCGTTCGATGGCGTTGAGCGCGGTGCGCCGGTTGGCCGGGTCCGGATCGGAGAGCTGGAACTGCACCAGCGCCGCGCCGATCATGCCGCGGATGCCGGAATTCGGCTTCAGCTGCTCCCAGCCGTCGTCGGGCACCTCGCCGATCTCGGTCCCGTCGGCGGGGTCGAAGCATGCGGATCGTGTCGCGGTCGATCTCCTCGGCGAGGACGAAGAGGCCGGTCGTCCTCGTCGCGCCAGAGTTCCTTGTCCTGCCAGCGTTCCAGCACCTCCTGCGCCGCGGGCAGACCGCTCGCCGCGAGTGCGTCGATGGCCGGGCCGATGGTGCGGCGCGAGCTTTCGGAGATCAGGTCGCCCTGTTCCTGCAGCAGGCGCTGGATCGGCGCATCCGCGTCCTGCGCGAAAGCGCCGCCGCCCAGACAGAGAGTAGCGGCAAGGAAGGCGCGGAAAAGCCGGATCATGTGTATGAAATCCAAGTTGGCCCGGACCGGAGGCAACCCGCGGGCCGCCTCCGACAGTCTGGTGTGGTGCGGATCAGTAGTTCGACTTGATCTGCACGCAGGTCTCGGTCTCGGTGTTGTACATGCCGCAGTCGAGATCCTTCCAATCCGACGTCAGCACCGCGGATTCCGGCAGGAAGTCGGTCCAGGCGTCGCCCGGCACCTCGTCGGTCTTGGCAGATGATGTCGAACTGGCCGTCCGCCTGGATCTCGCCGATCAGCACCGGCTTGGCCAGGTGGTGGTTCGGCAGCATCACGGCCGTGCCGCCGGTCAGGTTCGGGAATTCCTGGCCGTACATCGCCTCGCGCACGGCGTCGACATCGGTGGTGCCGGCCGCTTCGACCGCGTTCACCCACATGTTGAAGCCGATGTAATGCGCTTCCATCGGGTCGTTGGTCACGCGGTCCTCGCCGATGCGTTCCTTCCACGCGGCGATGAAGTCGGCGTTGGTGTCGGTGTCGGCGGACAGGAAGTAGTTCCACGCGGCGAGGTGGCCGACGAGGTTCGAGGTGTCGAGGCCGGAGAGCTCCTCCTCGCCCACCGAGAAGGCCACGACGGGAATGTCGTCCGCCGAGACGCCTGCTGCGGCGAGTTCCTTGTAGAAGCCGATGTTGGCGTCGCCGTTGATGGTGGAGATCACGCCGACCTGCTTGCCGTCGGCGCCCAGCGCCACGACGTCCGCCACGATCTTGGACCAGTCGGAATGGCCGAAGGGCGTGTAGTTGACGAAGATGTCCTCTTCCGCGATGCCTTTCGACTTCAGGTAGGCTTCGAGGATGTTGTTCGTCGTGCGCGGATAGACATAGTCGGTGCCGAGCAGCGCGAATTTCTCGACGCCCAGTTCGTCGAGGAAGTAGTCGGTCGCCGGGATCGCCTGCTGGTTCGGCGCGGCGCCGGTGTAGAACACGTTCTTGGAGCTTTCCTCGCCCTCGTACTGCACCGGGTAGAACAGCAGGCCGTTCAGTTCTTCGATCACCGGCAGCACGGACTTGCGGCGACACGAGGTCCAGTTGCCGAAGATCACGTCGACGTCGTGCACGGTCAGCAGTTCGCGCGCCTTTTCGGCAAAGAGCGGCCAGTCGGAGGCCGGGTCGACCACGACCGCCTCGAGCTGGCAGCCCAGCACGCCGCCGGCTTCGTTCTGCTGCTCGATCAGCATCAGCATGGTGTCTTTCAGCGTCGTCTCGGAGATCGCCATGGTGCCGGACAGCGAATGCAGCACGCCGACCTTGATCGGGCATTCCTGTTGGGCCAGCGCCAGTGACGGCAGTGTGGTGGTCAGCAGGGCAGCCGCCAACGTGTTCTTGAAATGTGATTTGGGCATGAATGGTCCTTCCTTCGTGCGCCGTGCGCGGAAAGGTTCGAGATGCGCTCGCACTCTGAACATACTCCCCCACGCAGTTGTCGTTGCGATCCGCGGCGGTACATGATGCGACTGTCACGGCCGCCGCTGCCTCGATGCTGCGTCACATCGGAGCGTCCCCAGTAGCGTGGAGCAGGCTGCAAACGTGAACTGATGCCAGGGGTGCGCAGGGTGCCTGACAACCGAATTGTACGTTTTTTGGGCGAAGTGGCGCGACTTGCCTATATTTCGCGCAAAACGGGTTCGACGGGTATGCGCGGCCGGGCACTTCGATTCGTCGCGTCAGCGCATGTGTTTCAGCCGAGAAGGAAGGAGGTGCAGGCGCTGATGCGCAACTCGGCCAGGCGTCGCGCGCGCTCGGCCATGTGCCGCTGCGGATGGAACGTCGCGTCGCGCAGCAAGTCGGAATGGGCCTGTTTGGCGAGAATGCGCAGGTTGAGCACCGTGCCGGTGTCCGGATCGTCCACGATGGAACCGAGGAGCGCGAGCGTGGCGTCGCGCAGAGCTTCGAGGTGCTCTGCCTCCGACCGGCCCATGAGCCAGGCATGCTGCACTTCGGCAGAAAGCCTCCCTGCGCAATACGCGAAGGTCTTGGTCAGGTCCTCGTCCCAATCTGCATGGACCGCAGTTCCGAAAACCGCGAGCGCACCGACGATACTGGTCAACCATCCCGACATGACAGGTAGAGTATATCATATTGCCTGCATGGAGATTAAGCGCAGCGTGCGCTGCCGATCGGTCGCGGGAAAACGTCCGGGTTTCCCGTCAAGCTGGCAGATGGAGACACATTCGCGTGCCGCGTTCCCGACCGTACCGAATGTTGAACTCGCCGCCCGATCGTTCCGCGAAACCGCGCGCCGTGGCGAGGGTCAGGCCATTGCGCTGGTGGTCGGACGCGGATCCGTATTCGGGATCGTCCAGTCTAACCACGACATCCGGCGTCGTGTCGGACCCGGTTTCGCTGACTTCGAACACGACCGTGGCTCCGTTTCGTGGCTGTCCATGCGCACGTTCCTGCTCCGTCACGTAGGTTTCGAGGGAGAGCAGGCCGGTTCCGCCAGCAGCATCGCGGGCGTACACGATCAGGTTGAGCAACACCGCCTGCAACGCGCTTTCGTCCAGATGCAACTGGTCCATGGTGCTGGGCGTCTGAACGTGAAGCTTGATCGTGCGCGGCAGGACGTGACGGGCCATCCGGTGGACGTTTTCGACGACCCTGAGCGGATCGACCGTCGACACCGATGCCTGGGTCGGCCGCGCATACAGTTCCAATTGCGAACTGAGCTGCGACCCTGTGCGGACCCCTGCCATGGCGTCGCGGATGCAGGCCTGGCGGTCGGTCTCGTTCGGCCGTTCCTGCAGCAGTTCCAGGTTTCCCTGGACAATGCTCAACGCGGTCCGGAATTCCTGCGAGATCCCTGTCGCGAGCGCTTCGAGCGCCTCGACTTTCTGCGATCGGAGGAGATGCGTGCGCGTCCGCAGATCGCGGGTGTTCGCCCTCTGCGCTTCGAAGATGCACAGCCCGAAATAGCCCGCGACGAGCGAGGCGAGCGCAAGTGCCGCCCAGAACGGACCAGCTGCCCCAGGGGTCGACCAGAAGTCCGTGGCGATGATGAAGAACGCGGCACCCATGGGGACGAAGTAAGCCAGCGTGACGGGAAGGACCCGCGATCTGAGCTGATGGATGTTCAGACATCCCGTGACCAGCAAGACGGTCGATGCGAACTTCCAGATGTCTCCCGGCAGGAACCAGAGGTACACCGGAAGGGCGAAGAATGCGCAGGAAATCAGGAAGCTGACGATCGAAACGGCGACGACGAATCCGCGCGTTGCCGCCTGCGGGTATTGCAGAAGCAGGAACTTCTCCACGAACACCGCGCCGTAGTAGGCTGTGAGCCAATAGGGCAATATGTCGAGGCCAAGCACCAGCCAACCGATCAGGCAACCGCAGAGGATCAGGGCAAGACGGCACAAGAATGCCGGACACGTGACGCTTTCGCTGCGCCGCACCTCATCAATCAGTGGTCTAAAATCGGCTTTGTTTTCCATGAACCCGAAATGCGCGGGGTGCGCCGCCGAGGGTCAGAAAAAGCGCGGCGACACGACTATGACGGGAATGTTAGGAAAGGTGAACGCATCGGTCAACGCATGTGTTTGTGGCAGAGCCGCAATTCGGGATCAGCGAATATGTTGAGATCGTGGACTTTCCCGCGTTCCGGCCGGACCGGGAAGCCCGGCCGGCCGGACCGGGAATCATCGGTTCATGCGGTTGTCGATCAGGTCGTCCACGACGCTCGGATCGGCAAGCGTCGAAGTATCGCCAAGCGTGCCGTGGTCGTTTTCGGCGATCTTGCGCAGGATGCGGCGCATGATCTTGCCCGACCGGGTCTTCGGAAGACCCGGCGCCCACTGGATCAGATCGGGACTGGCGATCGGGCCGATTTCCTGGCGCACCCAGTTGCGCAATTCGGTCTTCAGCTCGTCGCTCGGGTCCTGGCCCGACATCAGCGTGACATAGCAGTAGATGCCCTGACCCTTGATCTTGTGCGGGTAGCCCACCACGGCTGCCTCCGCCACCTTCTCGTGCGCGACCAGGGCGCTCTCAACCTCGGCCGTGCCCATCCGGTGGCCTGAGACGTTGATGACGTCATCGACGCGGCCGGTGATCCAGTAGTCCCCGTCCTCGTCGCGGCGGCACCCGTCGCCAGTGAAGTAGTAGCCCTTGTAGTCTGCGAAGTAGGTCTTTTCGAAGCGCTTGTGGTCGCCCCACACGGTGCGCATCTGGCCGGGCCAGCTGTCCTTGATGCAGAGCACGCCCTCGACGCCATTGCCTTCGATCTCCTCTCCGGAGGTCGGGTCGAGCACGACCGGGTGCACGCCGAAGAAGGGTTTCTGCGCGGCACCGGGCTTGGTGTCATGCGCGCCGGGCAGCGGCGTGATCAGGTGGCCGCCGGTTTCTGTCTGCCACCAGGTGTCGACGATGGGGCAGTTCCCCTTGCCGACGACGTTGTAGTACCAGTCCCAGGCCTCCGGGTTGATCGGCTCACCCACGGTGCCCAGCAGTTTCAGCGAGGAGAGGTCGCACTTCTCCACGAATTCGTTGCCCTGACCCATCAGCGCCCGGATTGCGGTCGGTGCGGTGTAGAACTGGTTCACCTTGTGCTTCTCGCAGACCTGCCAGAAGCGCGAGGCGTCCGGATATGTCGGCACCCCCTCGAACATCAGCGTGATGGCGCCGTTGGCCAGCGGGCCATAGACGATGTAGCTGTGGCCGGTGACCCAGCCGACGTCCGCCGTGCACCAGTAGACGTCGCCCTCGTGGTAGTCGAAGGTGATCTCGTGCGTCATCGCCGCATAGACGAGGTACCCGCCCGTGGTGTGCACGACTCCCTTGGGCTGGCCTGTAGAGCCCGACGTGTAGAGGATGAAAAGCGGATCTTCCGCCCCCACCGGCTCCGGCGGGCAATCGTCGGACACGTCCTCGATCGCGTCGTGATACCAGATGTCGAGATCGCTGCGCATCGCGACCTGCTGGCCGGTGCGGCGGACAATCAGGCAGGTGACGTCCTTGTTGCTGTGCAGCAGCGCCTTGTTCACGTTGTCCTTGAGATTGGTCGTGCGTCCGCCCCGCGGCGCCCCGTCGCTGGTGATCACCACCTTCGCGTCACACCCGTTCACGCGCGCGCCCAAGGCATCGGGCGAAAACCCCGCGAAGACGATCGAGTGGATCGCCCCGATCCGCGCGCAGGCCAGCATGGCATAGGCGGCTTCCGGGATCATCGGCAGGTAGATCACCACGCGGTCGCCCTTCTTGACGCCGAGGTTCTTCAGCACGTTCGCGAACCGACAGGTCTCCCGGTGCAGTTCGCGGTAGGTGATGTGCCGGGCGTCCTCCTTCGGATCGTCCGGTTCGAAGATGATCGCCGTCTGGTCCCCGCGGGTCTCCAGATGCCGGTCGATGCAGTTGGCGGAGACGTTCAGGACGCCATCCTCGTACCATTTGATCGACACGTTTCCGAGATCGAAGCTGACGTTCTTGATCTTGCTCGGCCCCGTGATCCAGTCGATGCGCTTGGCCTGTTCCTTCCAGAACTTCGCCGGGTCGGAAATCGAGGCGGCGTACATCTCCTCGTATTTGGCCGCATCCACATGCGCATTGGCTGTCATCCCGCTTGGCGGGGAATATGTCTGGGACATCGGAATCCTCCCTCGATCGGTCCAGTAACGCAGGGGATGCTTTGCCGCCCCCGCCAACATCTTGAGCGATCATAACCGATGCTGAAGGGAAGGAAACAAGTTGCGGGAAAACCGGAGGCTTCTCTGTAAACTTTGTTCGAAAAGTTGGAAGGACTTGTAAAGTATTGCCTTCTGAAGGTGATTAAATGCCCTTAATTCATGGAATTGAGAGTCAACAACAACCGCGCCCGACTGAAAAGACGGGGCTCGAGCGGCCGGAGCGATGGGGCATTCGCCGCCGCCCCCGTCGCACACCGCGTCCGGGCACTCTGCCGCATTTATGATGCCGCCCAGAATCACGGACGCGTCAACGCTTGGAACTCAGACGGTGCTGGGCTACCCTTGATGGCAAGCGGGCCTTTCGAGGGTCTGCGCAACAGGGAGAACTTACATGAAAAGGGTTGCACTTGGTGCCGTTGCCGGCGCCATGAGTTTCGCATTCGCGTCCGAGGCTATGGCCACGGAATGGAACGTCTCGGTCTGGGGCAAGCGCCGTGCCTTCACCGAACATATCGAGAAGCTGGCCGAGCTGGTCGCCGAGAAGACGAACGGCGAGTTCACCATGAACGTCAGCTATGGCGGGTTGTCGAAGAACACCGAGAACCTCGACGGCATCTCCATCGGCGCCTTCGAGATGGCGCAATTCTGCGCGGGCTACCACCCCGACAAGAACCGCGTGATCACCGTGCTGGAGCTGCCGTTCCTCGGGGTCAGCAACCTCGACGAGGAGGTGGCCGTCAGCCACGCCGTCTACAACCATCCTGCGGCGCAGGAGGAGATGGCGCAGTGGAACGCCAAGCTGCTGATGACCTCGCCGATGCCGCAATACAACATCGTGGGCACGGGCGAGCCGCGCGACGAGCTGTCCGAATTCGAGGGCATGCGCGTGCGCGCGACCGGCGGTCTCGGCGAGGCGTTCAAGGCCGTGGGTGCCGTTCCGACCTCTGTGACCTCGAGCGAAGCGTACCAGGCGATGGAATCGGGCGTCGTCGACACGGTCGCCTTCGCGCAGCATGCGCATCTGAGCTTCGGCACGATCAACCAGGCCGACTGGTGGACCGCCAACCTGAACCCCGGCACCGTGAACTGCCCGGTGGTGGTCAACATCGACGCCTATGAAAGCGCTGTCGGACGAGGAACGCGAGGCGCTGGACAGCTCGGTGCCCGAGGCGATCGACTACTACCTTGCCAACTACGGCGAACTCCTGAAGCGCTGGGACGAGGTCCTGGCCGAGAAGGAGGTCGAGAAGGTGGAGATCTCCGACGAGGAGCTCGCCGAGTTCCGCTCGCAGGCTGCCGACCCGATCCGCGAGCAGTGGATCGAGGACATGGAAGCGCAGGGGCTGCCGGGCCAGGAGCTCTATGATCTCGTGGTGACGACGCTCGAGGAAAAGCGCGGCGGAAGCTGACACCCGAATCAGGGGGAGGCGCGGTGTGACGCGCGCACCTCTCCGCATCAACGGTGCGCCCCGGGGACGAACCCGGGGTCTCCGGGCCGCCTGAACCGGGCGGCCCGACGAACGACACCAAGAAACGGGGAGGGACATGGCAGGATCCGCCGCGGTGCTCGAGGATTCGCAGCCTGCTCAGCCGGTTGGACAGGGTGCTTCTGCCGGTTGAGCGGTTCTGCGCGCTCCTGAGCGGTATCGCGATCTTTTCGCTGATGTTCATGGCCGTCTACTCGGTCGGCGGGCGCAAGTTCTTCGCCTCGCCGCTGCTGGGGTATATCGACTGATCGAGCAGTTGATGCCGCTCATCGCGATCATGGGCGTGTCCTACGTGGCCCGCGACGGCACGCATATCCGCATGGACATGCTGGTGAGCGCGCTCCGCGGGCGCACTCTGTGGCTCTTCGAATTCATTTCCGTCCTGCTGATGCTGGTGCTGATCGTGGCGCTCGACCTGGGGCGCGTGGGACGCATTTCGACCGCTCCTTCGACTGCGCCCGGCCCTGGTGTTCGCGCGACAGTTCCATCGACATCGGCATGCCGATCTGGCCGTCGAAGCTGGTCGTGCCGGTCGCCTTTGCGGTGCTCGCGCTGCGCCTGCTGCTGCAGCTCTGGGGCTACGGCCGCGCCCTGGTGCTCGGGCTTGAAAACCCGGTGGCGGTGCCGCTGAACCTCTCCGTCGCGGAACAGGCGCGGGCCGAGGCCGAGATGCTGGAAGAGGTCCGATTGATGGAGCCCATCGACATCGGGATCTGGGTCATCGGCGGGCATGCTCGTGCTTGTCGTGCTGGGCATGCGCGTAGCCTTCGCCGCGGGCCTTGCCGGCTTCGTCGGGCTGGTCTGGCTGCGTCTGGAACGGGTTCGACTACGACCCCGCGCGGTTCGGCAAGGCGCTGGAAATCGCCGTCGCGCATCGCCGGCCTGATGCCGCATTCCAAGGTCGCCAGCCACGTCCTGCAGCCTCATCCCGACCTTCATCCTGATCGGCTATCTCGCCTATTACGCGGGGCTTACCACCGCGCTCTTCGAGGCGGCCAAACGCTGGATCGCGCTGGGTGCCGGGCGGGCTCGCCGTCTCCACCGTCTTCGCCACGGCCGGCTTCGCCGCCGTCTCGGGCGCGTCGGTCGCGACGGCCGCGGTGTTCGCCCGCATCGCCATCCCCGAGATGCTCAAGATCGGCTACAACAAGCAATTCGCGGCCGGTGTCGTGGCCGCGGGCGGCACGCTCGCCTCGCTGATCCCGCCCTCGGCGATCCTCGTGATCTACGCGATCATCGTGGAGCAGGACGTCGGCAAGCTGCTGCTCGCCGGCTTCATTCCGGGCGCCTTTTCCGCGATCGTCTATGCGGTGCTGATCATCGGCATCGCCGTGATCTTCAAGTCGGTTCGGGCCGCCGGTCTCCGGCTTCACCTGGCGCGAGCGCTTCGCCTCGCTGCCGCCCGCGCTGCCCATCGTCGCCGTCGTCGTGATCATCATCTTCTTCGTCTACAACCCGTTCGGCGACGCCTGGGGCACACCGACCGAAGGCGGTGCGGTGGGCGCCTTCATCGTCTTCGTCATGGCGCTCTGGCGGGGGATGCGCTGGAAGGAGTTGAAATCGGCGCTGCTGGAAACGGCAAAGCTCACCGTGATGATCTTCACGATCATCTGGGGCGTGCTGATCTATGTCCGCTTTCTGGGCTTCGCGCGAGCTGCCCGCGCGCATTTGCCGACTGGATCACCGTCGCTGGAGATGGCGCCGATCCTGATCCTGATCTGCATCCTGCTGGCCTACGCTGTGCTCGGCATGTTCATGGACGCGATCGGGATGCTGCTCCTGACGCTGCCCGTGGTCTATCCGGCCGTCATGGCGCTCAACGGGGGCGAGATGGTCTCGGCCGCCGACAGCGCCTTCGGCATGTCGGGGACCGATGTGCGCGATCTGGTTCGGTATCCTGGTGGTGAAGATGGCGGAGTTCTGTCTCATCACGCCGCCCATCGGGCT
The DNA here is from genome assembly GCA_963721175.1 of uncultured Alphaproteobacteria bacterium. Classification (GTDB taxonomy): domain Bacteria; phylum Pseudomonadota; class Alphaproteobacteria; order Rhodobacterales; family Rhodobacteraceae; genus Aliishimia. The sequence goes on from CAVRIG010000023.1 coordinate 151,615, forward strand.
CAATTGCTTCGTCGTGGCCGGGGTGCGCGACGATCTGTCGGTGCAGGACGTCTTCCGCGGCGTGACGCCTTTCTTCGTCGCCGACGCGGTGACGATCGCGCTGCTGGTGGCGTTCCCGGGAATCGTGCTCTGGCTGCCTAGTCTCGCCTGACGGACTGGCCGCGAGCCTTCAGCTCACGTTTCCCGGCTTCAACCGAGGCCACGCACGAACGTGCTCCGCCGCGGAACAAGGCGCACAGCGCCGCCGGGCCAGCGGCGGCCCGCCCCCCGGGCTGCCGCTTTTTCGACGTCAGCGCAGAGCCCAACCCTCCCATGTACGTTGCTGCCACTAAGCGACGTAGCCCAAATTCCGCCGCGGCCTCCCGCGGGTCGGCGCTGGCCCGGCGGCGCCACTCTGGGACTTTGCATCGATGAGGGTGAGCGTGCAGAAGGTGCCAGCGATACCGTAACAACTCAAAGACGTGACCCTCATTTTCGGAGCACTTCGCCCCGGGATCAGCCCTCCAGCGCCCTCAGCCGCCGGATCAGGCTCGAGGTATCCCAGCGCCCGCCGCCCAGGTTCTGCACGTCCTTGTAGAACTGATCGACCAGCGCCGTGACCGGCAGGCTGGCCCCATTCTCGTCCGCCGTCTTCAGGCAGATCCCCAGGTCCTTGCGCATCCAGTTCACCGCGAACCCGTGCTCGAATTCGTCATCCAGCATCGTCTCGAAGCGGTTGACCATCTGCCAGCTGCCCGCGGCCCCGCCGCCAATCACGTCGACCACGGCGCGCCCGTCGAGCCCGGCCTTTTCGGCGAAATGCAGCCCCTCGCTCAGACCCTGTACCAGCCCCGCGATGCAGATCTGGTTGACCATCTTCGTGAGCTGCCCCGCGCCGCTCTCTCCCAGCCGCTTGCAGAGCTTGGCATAGGCGTCGATCACCGGCTCCGCGCGGTCATATACATCGGAATCGCCGCCGCACATCACCACGAGCTGCCCGTTCTCGGCCCCCGCCTGACCGCCCGAGACCGGGGCGTCCACGTACCCGATGCCGGCCTCCTGCGCCACGGCGTAAAGCTCGCGCGTGACCATCGCCGACACGGTCGTGTGGTCGACGAAGACCGTGCCGTCGCCCATCCCGGCCAGCGCACCGTCCTCGCCAGAACAAATCGCACGCAGATCGTCGTCATTTCCGACGCAGGCCATCACGAATTCCGCGCCCGTCGCCGCCTCCCGCGGGGTCGGGGCCGACTTTCCGCCATGTTCGGCCACCCATGCCTCGGATTTGGCCGCGGTGCGGTTGTAGACCGTGACGTCATGCCCCGCCTTCGCAAGATGGCCCGCCATCGGGTAGCCCATCACCCCAAGGCCCAGAAATGCGACGTTTGCCATGTTGTGCTCCTTTGATCTTCAGTGTCGTGCCTAGCCGTAATGCATGAGCCCGGATTGTCCAGCTTTGACGGATTCGGGTAAGGATCTGGGTCGGCTTATCAGGCTGCGTTTCGCTACCAGTCGGCCGATTTGGGCGGCGCCTTGGGGGAAAAGGCGCAGCGGTCCGGCTTGATGTCGATCAGCGGCGTTCCGTCGATGCAGTCGAGGCCTCGCACCACGACCTCCGCGCCCTCGATCCGCTCCAGCTTCACCAGCGATGTTCCGATCGGGTTCGGTCGGACCGGGGATCGCAGGGCGAAGGTGCCGACCGTCAGCCCGTCATCCTTCGGGCTTTGCGTGGCGAGATCGCGGCGGCTGCGGTCGAGCCAATAGAGAACCTCGATGAACGCGTAATCTTCGAGGCCGGCAAGCGACGCCTCCCAGACCGGCTCGAGAACGAGCCGGCATTCGGGGCCATCGATGCGGCCCTGGCGCGGGCAGGAGTCGCGATCGGCGAAAGGGGTCCGGATCCGCCCGATGAAGCGCAGCTGCGCATCGCCGGGCGGTGGCAGGTCCACCCGCGCCTCGTTCGATTCGGATCGTCTGCTCGTATTGCATCGTCATGTCCGCGGTCCTCACCTCGGTGTCCGGCCTTGTCCCGATCCTATCCGTTCGCCACCCAACTGCACCCTTGAAGTTTTCGCCAGATGCAGATTATTGTCACCTATAGTGTTTTTTCCAGCGCTGGGGAAATTTTGCAGAACATGGGAGAGGCATTCACGATCGCGCTGCAATTGGTTCTCGCGGGTGATCCGGATCTTCTGGAAATCGTCGCACTGTCGCTGCGGGTCAGTCTGACGGCCACGATCGCCGCCTGTCTCATCGGTCTGCCGATCGGGGCGCTGGTCGCGATCAGCCGGTTTGCCGGGCGGAACTTCGTGCTGGTCGTGATGAACGCGCTGATGGGATTGCCTCCGGTCGTCGTGGGCCTGCTCGTGTACCTGCACCTGTCGCGTTCGGGTCCGCTGGGCTTTCTGGGGTTGCTCTACACGCCGACGGCCATGATCATCGCGCAGACGATCCTGATCGCGCCCATCGTGGCGGCGCTGTCACGGCAGGTCCTGGAGGATCTGCACGCCGAATATGCCGAGCAGTTCCGTTCGCTCTGCCTGACGCGCTGGCAGTCGATGCAGGCGCTGCTTTGGGATGCGCGCTATTCGCTGATGACCGTCGGGCTGGCCGGGTTCGGACGAGCCGTCGCCGAAGTTGGGGCGGTGATCATCGTTGGCGGCAACATCGACCACCTGACGCGGGTGATGACGACGGCGATCGCGCTCGAGACCTCCAAGGGCGATCTGGGCCTGGCGCTCGCGCTGGGTCTGATCCTGCTGGCGCTCTCGCTGGGCGTGAATGCGGCGGTGCAGACGCTGCGGCTGAGTGCGGCGAGGCAGGCCTATGTCTGATGTCGCCGCCTGGCCCACCACCCGGTTTCATGCCGGGGAAGAAGCTCCGGCGATCCTGCCGCTGTCGGTGCGGGACGTGGTGCTGCGGTTCGGGCAAGCGACTGTGCTCGATGGCCTGACGCTCGACCTTGGGCCCATCGGCTGCACGGTGGTGATGGGCCCCAACGGGTCGGGCAAGAGCCTGCTCCTGAAGCTGCTGCACGGGCTGATCGCGCCGGCAGCCGGGCGGATCGACTGGGGCGGTCAGGCGCCGGCGGACGTGACGTCGCGGCAGGCGCTGGTGTTCCAGAAGCCCGTTCTGCTGCGCCGGTCGGTCGCCGCGAACATGGACTTCGTCCTGCGGGCGCGGGGCAAGGACCGCGGCCGTCGCGACGCGTGGCTCGACCATGTGGGCCTGGCGCACAAGGCGCATCAGCCCGCGCGGCTTCTGTCGGGCGGTGAAGCGCAGCGCCTTGCGCTGGCGCGTGCGCTGGCCACCGAGCCCGAGGTGCTGCTGCTCGACGAACCTACCGCCAGCCTCGATCCGGCGTCGGTGATCGCGATCGAACGGATCGTCGACGATGCGTGCCGCCGGGGCGTCCGCATCATCTTCGTGACCCACGATCCCGGCCAGGCGCGGCGCATGGCCGACGACGTCGTGTTCCTGCATCGCGGTCGCGTGGCCGAGCACGCAAGCGCCGCCGACTTTTTCCCTGAACCGCGATGCGAAGCGGCGCGGGACTACCTGAACGGCAGGATCGTCGTCTGACCATTGAACGAACACGGGAGAGACCGGCCATGATCAGACGTACAGTGAGCGCTGCCGCGGTTGCAATCGTCATCTCGGGCACGGCCGTCGCGCAGGACCAGTCCATCATCGTGCAATCCACGACCTCGACTGCGAACTCGGGGCTCTATGACTACCTGCTGCCGATGTTCGAGGAGAAGTCCGGCATTCAGGTCAACGTGGTCGCCGTCGGGACGGGGCAGGCGATCCGCAACGCGCGGAATTGCGACGGCGACGTTCTGCTGGTCCACGCCAAGCCGGCCGAGGAACAGTTCGTCGCCGACGGCTATGGCACGCAGCGCACGGACCTGATGTACAACGACTTCGTCATCGTCGGACCCGAGGACGATCCGGCAGGCGTGGGTGGCATGGACGATGCTCAGGGCGCGCTGGAGCAGATCGCCGAGACAGGCGCGCTCTTTGCGTCGCGGGGTGACGAGTCCGGCACCCACAAGAAGGAGATGGCGCTCTGGTCCGACACCGGCGTCGATCCGACGGCCGCGTCAGGTCAGTGGTATCGCGAGACCGGCTCCGGCATGGGCGCGACGTTGAACGCGGGCATCGGCATGGGCGCCTATGTCATGACTGACCGCGCCACCTGGATCAGCTTCTCGAACAAGCAGGATTACGAGATTCAGGTGGAGGGAGACGCGGATCATGTTCAACCAGTACGGCGTGATCCCGGTGAACCCGGAGGCCTGCCCGAGCGCGAAGCTGGATGCGGCGCAGACCTTTGCCGATTGGCTCTTGTCGGATGCGGGGCAGGACGCGATCGCCGCCTACAAGGTCGACGATCAGCAGCTCTTCTTTCCCAACGCGCCGGATGCCTGATACTCTTTGCGTGGCGGTCGCGACGTGCCGCGTAGTTCGAAGCCGGATGACATGACCGACCTTGCCTTTCCCGAGAACGAATTCCTGACGGTCAAGGAATTGGCGGAGCTTCTGCGGCTGAAGGAACGCAAGATCTATGACCTCGCGGCGTCGGGGCAGGTGCCCTGTTCCCGGGCGACCGGCAAGCTTCTCTTTCCCGTCGCCGAGATCCGGCAGTGGATCGAGGATGCCAAATCCGGCGGTCGCGCCGAAGACCGGCCTCGCCCGGCGATCGTGCTGGGCAGCCATGACCCGCTGCTCGACTGGGCGATCCGCCAGTCCGGGTCCGGGCTCGCCACCTATTTCGACGGATCGCTCGATGGGCTGGAGCGGTTCGTGCAGGGTGGAGGCGTGCTCTGTGGTCTGCATGTGCGCGATGCCGGGTCGGGTGAATGGAACGTGCCGGCGGCTGCCGCGGCCGTTGGCGACAGGAACGCCGTGCTCGTAGATTTCGCGACACGCGCGCGCGGTCTCGTGTTTCGCAAGGACGGACCGCGCCTCGACGGGCTGGCGGACATCGCCGGGCTGCGTTTGGTGCCGCGCCAGGAGAGTTCCGGAACCCACAGGCTCCTCCGCGATCTGGCGGCGGCGGAAGGATTGGACCTCTCGCGCGTGGCGATGTCGAGCGTGGCGCGAACCGAGGACGAGGCGGTCGAAACCGTGCGCCGGGGCGAGGCGGACGTGGCCTTCGGCCTCGAGGCGGTGGCGCGCGCCTATGGCCTGGAATTCCTGCCGATCGTGGAGGAGGAGTTCGCCTTGCTGGTCGACCGCAAGGCCTGGTTCGACGCGCCGTTGCAACGGTTTTTGAGCTTCTGCGGAACGGCGGCGTTTCAGGACCGTGCCAAAGCTTCGGGCGGATACGACGCTGCCGGGTTCGGAACGGTTCGCTGGAACGCGTGACGTCAGATCTGTGACCGGTGAGATCTTTCAGATCTGCGCAGACCCGGCAAGGCGTCCGAGGACGACCGCAGACAGGAGACCATTGCCGGAGAGATAGCCGGTGTCGGCCGCGCCGGAGACGCCAGATGCCGCACCGCCGGCCGCGTGCAGGTTCGGAAACGGCGTGCCGTCGGTTTTCAGCACCCGCGCGTCCGCTGCCGTCACCAGACCGCCTTGCGTGTGGAAGAGCGCGCCCGTGACCTGAACCCCGCAATAGGGCGGTGACAGCGGCGTGTCGGCGAATGTCCGGCCGAATGCATCGGTGCCGCCGAGGGGAATGTCCCGGATGGTTCGTGCCACGGCATCCGGGGGCAGGCCGAGCGTGGCAGCCAATTCTTCGAGCGTATCGGCCTTCCGGATCGCACCCTGCGCTTCCGCCTCTCGGAAATCGGCGAACTGGCGGGCGATGCCGGCGATGCGGTCGTCGAAGATCGTTACAGCCGTGCCGCCCTCCTGCGCAAGAACCGCGCGGGCCGCTTCGGAATAGCCCTGCGCCTCGTTCCAGAACCGCTGGCCGTCGCGGTTCACCTGCACACCGCCCTCGGTGATCGTGGCCCAGGTGATCAGGATGCCGTGCGGATGCGCGACATTCCCGTGCCCCTGATACGCGCCCAGGTGCTGCACGGCGGCGCCGAGCGCCTCGCCCCAGTCCAGCGCCTCGCCGCGGTTGCCGTCATGGCCGAACCAGAGAGCCTCCGCGATATCAGGCATGTGCCGGACCACGCGGGCGCGGTTGCCGCCGAACCCGTTGCACGCGAGCACGAGCTTGCGGCAGCCGATCTGTTCGGCCGTACCGTCGGGTCGGGCATACTCAACACCCGCGATCCGATCGCCGGACACGAACAGGGTCGTCACGGCGGCGTCGCAGAGAGTGGGGATCTGGCTCGCCTCGCAAGCGGTCCGTAACCGGTCGATCAACTCGCGGCCCGAGCGGGACGGCAGGCCGTGCATCCGCCGCCGGGAATGGCCGGGATAGTCGAAGTCCGATACCAGCGAGAACGGCAGTCCGTGCCGGTCCGCCAGCCATTCGACGGTCTCGGCCGCGGCGGCGGCCAGGCGACCCACAAGTGCGGCGTCGTTCTCCCCCTGCGCCTTGCGCTGGATGTCGTCGGCGAAACTTGGCGGGGTCGTCCTCGATGCCGGCGGCCCTTTGGAAACGCGTGCCCGCCGCAGGGATCAATCCGGCGGAGAGCGCGGTGGAGCCGGAGGGCACGGCGTCCCGCTCCAGCACGACCACCTCCTGACCCGCATCCTGCGCGGCAAGGGCCGCGACCATCCCGCAGGCGCCGGCGCCGATGATCAGCGTTTCGACCTCCGCCGCGAAGGTCTCAGGAGGAGGCGCAATCCCGGCCATCAGCCGGCGTCGTAGCGTTTGCCGGCGGCCAGCATCTCGGCGCGTGCCGATCACGTCGTTGAGGCCGTCGAAATCGAACATCCGGTCGGCGAACGGCCGGTTGGAGCCATGCTCCGCCAGGCTGGCGTAGTACTCCTGCGCCGTTCGCGCCAGCGCCCGCACGATGCCGCCGGGGAAGATGACGATGGAAAAGCCCAGCCGCCTCCAGATCGATCGCACTCCGGATCGGCGTCGCGCCGCCTTCGACCATGTTCGCCAGCAGCGGCACGCGGTCGGCGAAGGTGGCTGTGATCCGGGCCAGTCTCCTCCGCCGAGCGCGGCGCCTCGACGAAGAGCACGTCCGCGCCGGCCTCGAGGTAGCTTTCGGCCCGGTCGAGTGCCGCTTGCAGCCCCTCGACGGCGATGGCGTCGGTCCGCGCGATGATCAGCGTCTCGGCGCAGGCGCGCGCGTCCGCCATGGCCGCGATCTTGCCCGCCATCTCGGCCGCGGGGATCAGCGACTTTTCCGACGAGGTGCCCGCAGCGCTTGGGATAGCTCTGGTCCTCGATCTGCAGCGCGGAGGCGCCGGCGCGTTCGTAGACCCGCATGGTGCGCTGGGCGTTCAGCGCGTTGCCGAAGCCGTTGTCGGCGTCGATGATCACCGGCAGGTCGGTGCGGTCGCGGATCAGCGCCATCGTGTCGGCCATCTCCGTGAGCGAGGTCAGGCCGATATCGGGCCGGCCCAGCCGGGTATAGGCGACCGCGGCGCCGGAGAGATACAGCGCCTCGAACCCCGCGTCCGTCGCAAGCGTGGCGGTCAGCGCGTCGTAGACGCCCGGCGCGACGAGGATACGCTCCTTATGGAGGCGGGCGGCGAGGCTCATGAGCCCGCGCCGATCATGTCGAACGCCTCGGCGCAGGTCATCTGCTGCGTGACCGTGCGCAAGCGAGATCAGCGTGGCCTCGTGTACCGTCGTCGTCGAAGGCCGCGCAGCCGTCGGTGAGCATGATGGTCTCGATGTCCCGCAGATGCGCGTCGCGCAACGTGCTGACGCCACGCCGCCATTGGTGACGATGCCGCCGACGATCATGCGTGTCGATACGGAGCGCCCGCATCACGTATTCGAGCCGCGTCTGGTAGAAGGCGGAATAGGCGACCTTCTCGATCGTGTAATCCGCCGGCGCAAGGTCATCGACGAGCCCGTGGCCCCATGCGCCCGGCGCGAAATCGCCTTTGCCGAGGAACGGCCGCAGCTTCTTCAGATGCGGCGCGATGAGCGGTTCGCCCCCGGGCCGGGCACCAGCGTGAACTGTGCCGAGATGTAGGTGCCGCCCCGCGCGCGCACAGCCTCCGCCAGTGGTGCGATCCGGGCGGGCAGCGCCGCGATGGCCTCCGCTGCCTGGCCTGCGCGGCCATAGGCGCCTTCGGGGTGCAGGAAATCGTTCTGCAGGTCGATGGTCAGAAGTGCCGTGCGTTCGGGATCGAAGTCGGTCATGTCGCCTCCGCGGTGATGAGGACGTTGCCGAACCTGTCGACCTCGCCCACATATCCGGGCTCGACCAGGATCGTGGTGTCGGGCTGCGCGAGGATGGCCGGGCCTGCGATGCGTGCGCCGACGGGCAGGGCGAGGCGGTCATAGATGGGCGTGTCGGTCCAGTCGCCGCGCGAAATGTACCTGGCGGGTGCCGGTCAGCGCCGCCTCGACGCTGCCGCCTTGGTCCGGTGCCAGCGCGGTGAGGTCGAACTTGGGACGCCGGCCGGTGATGGCGGTGCGCAGGTTCACGATCCGCCGCACGCCGCCCTCGAGCAGCCGGCCGAAGCTGGCGCGATACGGGGCGTCGAATGCCTCCGCGATCTCGTCGCGCGTCGGCGGCTCGATCCGGGTGTCGTCGGCGCGGATGGCGAGCGGAACGGCGACGGTATGGGTCTGGCCGGCATAGGCCATGTCGAGTTCCACCGCGATCTCGCGCGCGTCGAAGGTGGATCGGGCGGCGTCCAGCAGGCGGTTGCCGGCGTCGTGGTGATCCTGGATCAACGCCGCGAGCGCGTTGGGGTCGGCATCTGCGAGGCCGGTGTTGACGGTTTGCACGAAGTCGTGGCGCATGTCGGCGATCACGCAGCCCAAGGCGGAGGTCACGCCCGGATAGCGCGGCACGATGGCCCGGCCGAGCCCGACGTCGCGCCATCAGCGCGCAGGCGTGCAGCGCGCCGCCGCCGCCGAAGGGCAGGAACACGAAGCGCGCCGGGTCGAAGCCGCGTTCGATCGACACCAGTCGGATCGCGCCGGCCATGCGCGAATTGGCGACCGTCAGGACTGCCTCCGCCGCCGCTTCCGGAGCCAGGTCGAGCGGCTTGCCCACATGTTCGGCGATTGCCTCGCGCGCGGCGTCGACATCCAGGCGGCCGCTGCCCGCCGATCGGGCTTTCGGCATCGATGCGGCCCAGGACGATGTTCGCGTCGGTCACTGTGGGGCGGTCATTGCCGCGGCCATAGGCGACCGGGCCGGGGTCGGAGCCTGCGCTTTCGGGACCGATGTTCAGCAGACCGCCCGCGTCGACCCAGGCGATGGAGCCGCCGCCCGCGCCGATCGTCGCGATCTCGATCATCGGCTGGCGGATGACGAGGCCGAAATCGATACTGGTCTGCGGCGACTGGCACGGACTGGCCACCGGCGATCAGCGCCACGTCGAAGGAGGTGCCGCCCATGTCGCCGGTCATGACGTTATCGTACCCAGCCGTGGTCGCGATATGCGCCGCCGCAATCACACCGGCCGCGGGACCGGAGAGCGCCGTGCGCACGGGCCGGCGACAGGCCGTCTCCACGCCCATGACACCGCCGTTGGACTGCACGATCAGGAATTCGCCGTCGAACCCGCCGTCCTTGAGAGCGGCTTCCAGCCTGTCCAGATATCCCGCGACTTCCGGCTGCAGGTAGGCGTTGAGCGCCGTGGTGGAGAAGCGCTCGAACTCGCGGATCTCCGGCAGGATCTCGTGCGAGGCGGTCACATGGGCGTTGGGCCAGATCGCACGGACGGCCTCCGCCGCCTTCGCCTCGTTTTCGGGGTTCACGTAAGCGTTGGCGAACAGGATCGCGACCGACGCGCAGCCCTGGTCCAGCAGCGTGGTTGCGGCTGCGCGCACTGCCTCAAGATCGACCTCGCGGCGGATGGTTCCGTCAGCCAGAACCCGCTCTGGCACTTCGAGGCGCCGGTCGCGCGGCACGATCGGCATGAAATCACCGCGCAGGCCCCAGGTCCGTGGCCGGTCGCGGCGACGCATCTCCAGCACGTCGCGCAAACCTTCGGTCGTGATGACCCCGGCCTTGGCGCCCTTGCGCTCCAGCAGCGCGTTGGTGCCGGCGGTGGTGCCGTGCACAACGACGGAGAGGTCCGAGAGGTCAGTCACGCAACTTTGGATGCCGGTCAGGAATCCGCCCGACTGATCGGGCCGTGTTGTCGGCGACCTTGCCGACCTGTGCGGTGCCCGTCGCCTCGTCGAGCACGAAGACATCCGTAAAGGTGCCGCCGACATCGACGCCCACGACCTTCATGCTTTGGTCTCCTGCCAGGCCGGGCCGTAATCCGCGGTGGCCTTGTCGGGAGTCAGGTATCCCAGCGCCACGTCGCGTGCTACCGCGGCGGGGCTTCGTTCAGATGCCGGGCCGTAACCGCCGCCGCCCGGCGTTTCGAGCCGCACCGACTGCCCGCGCGTCAGCCGCATCCCGCGCATCTTCGACGCGAGCGGCGGCGCATGCCAGCCGTCCGCCTGCTCCCATTCGAAATGATTGAGCGCCGCGGGTCCTCCGCCCGCCACGCCCTGCGGTGGGAACCGGCCACGTTCACCGAAGAGGAACGCCTCGGCCCACTCCTCCAGCAATTCGATCTCGTAGACGGCCCCCAGCCCGCCGCGATGACGCCCCGCGCCGGCGCTGTCGGGACGCAGCGCCCATTGCCGGAACATGACCGGGTAGGCCGCCTCGAGGATCTCCATCGGCGGGATCGTCGCGGTGGAAATCGGCGCGTTGCCGTGGTTGAGCCCGTCGCGTTTCGGACGACCCGCCGTGACCGCCGCCGTAGAAGGAGAACATGACCCACGGTGCGCGGCCCTTCGAGCGCCTGCCCGCGATGGAGAGCGCGTTGATCGTGCCATAGGCATGGGCGACGACCCGCTCCGGCGCCGCCTGCGCGACGGCGGAAAAGATGACGTCGATCATCCGCAGGATGGTTTCGGTATAGCCGCCCGTGGGCGCAGGAAACTCGGCCGCCAGAAGCGATCCCTCGGGGACAGTGATATCGATCGGCCGCATGACACCGGCATTGGCGGGAAGCTGCGGAAAGACGTGCTTGATCGCCACATAGGCGGCCGCGATCGCGGTCGGCAGGGCGATGTTGACCGGACCTGCTGTCGCCTCCGCAGTGCCGGTGAAGTCGAGCCGCAGGCGGTCGCCCCTCGATCTCCAGCGCCACACGGATCGGCAGCGCCTCGTCGGTGATGCCGTCATTGTCGAGGAAGTCCTCCGCCTCCCAACGCCCGTCGGGCAGAGCTGTCAATTCGGCGCGCATCAGCGCCTCCGCCCGGTCGGAGAGCGCATCCAGCGCTGTGCGGATCGTTTCGTCCCCGTATTCGCCGATGCAGAGCGTCGAGCCGCTTCACGCCCAGGTCCAGCGCGCCGAGCTGCCCGTTCAGATCGCCGCGCGCCGATTGTGGCAGCCGCGTGTTGCGCAGCAGGATGTCGATCGACGTCCTGCTGGATCTCGCCCGCGCGGGCCAGCCTCACCGGCGGCAGCACGAAGGCTTCCTGAAACGCGTCCGTCGCGCCGGGGTTGTAGTTGCCGGGCACCGCGCCGCCCACATCGTGCCAGTGCCCGACCGAGGCGAGCCAGCAGAACAGCTTCCCATCGCGGAAATAGGGCCGCACCAGGCGCATGTCCGACAGGTGCGTGCCGCCCAGATGCGCGTCGTTGAAGATCCAGATGTCGCCATCCGCCGGCCCGCCCGTCGCGTTCGCCTTCTCGATCACCGCCGCACAGCAAAGGCCATGACGCCGACGAAGATCGGCAGGCCGGACTTGCCCTGAACCAGCGTGTCGCCGGTTTCCGCATGGTAGATCCCGTGCGAGGCGTCATGCGCCTCCGCGATGATCGGGTTGAAGGCCGACCGGAACAGCGTCGCGTCCATCTCGTCGGCGATCTGTTCCATCCGGCCGGCCAGAACGGCGAGTGTGATCGGGTCGATCTCGGCCATCAGGCGCGCGCCCCCCTTCGAACCTTGCTTCGGCCATGTCGTTCCAGACGTCCTGCCGGGTGAATCTGCCGTCCACGATCTCGAACCGGTCGATGAAGCGGATGCCCTCGAATGCGGTGCCGTCGGGCCATTCGACCCGACAGAGTCCCGAAGGCGTAGACGACGGTGGCCGCGTCGGTCGCGGCGACGTCGAACCCGTCATAGCTCTTGCGGACAAAGCGGTATCGCGGCTTCGACCATTGACACGAGGTCTTCCAGGCTGTGCATCGGCGCCTGGGCCGGGAAGTGCATCGTGAAGCCGTCGGCGAGGAAGCCGCGCGCGCGGTCCAGATCCCGCGCCTCCATCGCGGCGAGGAATTCCCTCACCAGGGTCACCGGGTCGGGCAGGGCCGGAGCAGGCGTTCGCGGTACGCCGCCGCGGAAGTAATTCTCCGGTGCGACGTCGTGGATCATTACCGTGATTGCCTCTGGCGGTGCGGGAACGACCTGCCGGACGGCGTCGGTCAGCGAACGGCCAAGGCGCGCCTTCGTTTCGGACCCGTAGCCTTCGATCAGATGAGCCTCGACGATCGGCATCCGTGCTCCCTTTCTTCAACCTGTATGATTTTTAGGACAGCTTCTGTTTTACACAAGGCCAAAAATTCCGTCGGCTTTTGCCGAAAGAACTTGAAAAGTTTCGGACCGCATCTAACCTGCCGGGTGATGTGGAGACATGCTCTTGGGTGAACACGATACCAGACTTCTGCCGGAGGGTGGCAAGGCACGGCGAGTCTATTTGCTGCTCAGGGGCGAGATCGTGTCGGGGCGAATCATACCGGGCGCGTCCCTGCCGGGCGAGCAGAGGCTTGCGGAGAGCCATGGCGTGTCGCGTGTGACGGTGCGCCGTGCGCTCGACTCTCTGGCCGCGGACGGCCTGATCGAAAAGCGTGTCGGCGCGGGGTCGATCGTGACCGGCACGGGCGACGAAGCGCCGATTTCCGCGGACATGGCCACACTGATCCCACAGATCGTGCAAATGGGGCAGGAGACTACGGCCCGTCTGCTGTCGTTTTCCTACGGCCCTGCGCCGGACGGCGTTGCCACGGCACTAGGGCTCGCTGGCCCGAAGCAAGTGCAGACAGCCGTGCGGGTGCGCCTGGTGGAGGACACGCCGTTCTCGCACCTTACGACCCATGTGCCGGATGACATCGCGCGCAGCTATTCCGAGGCCGACCTGGCCACGACCCCGCTCTTCAGCCTGCTGGAGCGGAGCGGCGTGTCGGTTCATTCCGCCTCGCAATCGGTGACCGCCACACTTGCGGCGCCGGACGTCGCGGATGCGCTGGGCGTGTCCGTGGGATCGGCTCTGCTGGCGCTGCGGCGCGTGGTTCGGGACGCAAGCGGGCGGGGCGTGGAGTACCTCTCCGGCGCTTTATCGTCCCGATCTCTTCCGGCTGGAGATGAACCTGTCGCGCGTGGGCGAGGGCGGTGCGCGCCACTGGGAACCGGTGATCGGCGCGCGGCAGGAGGGCGATGCGCAATGAGCGTCCCACGCACGCTGTTCGACAAGCTATGGGACGCGCACGAAGTGATCCGCGCGCGAGGATGGCGCGTCGCTCCTCTGGGTCGACCGGCACCTGGTGCATGAAGGTTCGCACCACGCCTTCCGCAAGCTCGACCGACCGGAATCTGCCGGTGGCGCACCCGGACCTGACGTTCGCCGTCGCCGATCACTACGCCCCGACGCGGCGATCGCGGGCCATCGAGCCGCAGATTGCCGGGATGATGGACACGCTGCGCGAGAACACCGAGCGGCACGGCATCTGCCTTTCGGCCTCGATGACCCGCGGCAGGGCATCGTGCATGTGATCGGGCCGGAGCAGGGGCTGACCTTGCCCGGGCTGCTGGTCGAACTGCGGCGACAGCCATACCTCGACCCATGGCGCGTTCGGGGCGCTGGCCTTCGGCATCGGCGCGACCGAGGTGGCGCATGTGCTGGCCACGCAGAGCCGTCTGGCAGGTCAGGCCGAAACCCATGCGGATCGTCGTCGATGGACGCCTCGGTCCCGGTGTCGGCGCGAAGGATGTGGCGCTCGCCTGGATCGCGAAGCTCGGCGCGGACGGGGCGCGCGGGCCACGCGATCGAATACGCCGGCGCGGTGGTGCGGGGCCTGTCGATGGAGGGGCGGCTGACGCTCTGCAACCTGTCGATCGAGGGCGGTGCGCGCTGCGGCATGGTCGCGCCGGACGAGACGACCTTCGCCTATCTCGAAGGCCGCACCTTCGCGCCGAAGGGCGCGGCCTGGGACGCGCGCGGTCGAGGACTGGCGCGCGCTTGCCACCGACGAGGGCGCGGAGTTCGACCGCGAGGTGACATTGGACGCGGCGCGAAATCGCGCCGATCGTCACCTGGGGCACGTCGCCGGAAGATGCGCTGCCCGATCACCCGGACGGTGCCCGATCCGGCGCGCGCGGAGCCCTCGCGTGCGGCGCATATCCGGGACGCGCTCGACTACATGGGCCTTGAGCCCGGGCGGCCGCTGGAAGGCACGCCGGTGGATCAGGTCTTCATCGGCTCCTGCACGAACGGGCGGATCGAGGATCTGCGCGCCGCCGCCGCCGTGCTGGCCGGGCGCCGGGCGAAAGTGCCGGGGCTGGTCGCGCCGGGGTCGATGGCGGTGAAGCGGCAGGCCGAGGAAGAGGGGCTCGATCGGATCTTCACCGAAGCCGGGCTCGAATGGGTCGGCGTCGGGCTGTTCGATGTGCGTGGGCATGAACGGGGACATCGTGCCGCCGGGCAATCGCTGCGCCTCCACCACCAACCGCAACTTCCGCGGCCGGCAGGGGCGGGGGCGCTCGCACGCACCTGATGTCGCCTGCGATGGTCGCGGCGGCGGCTGTGAACGGGGCGCCTGACCGACGTGCGCCCGTTGCTCGAAGGCCGCCGTGTCGCATGACCGGCTGGACGCACCATACAGGCCGCGCGGTCCTGCTGGCCGACGAAGGCATCGACACCGACCAGCTGATCCCGGCGCGCTTCATGTCGACGCCGCGGTCGGAGGGCTATGGCCAGTATCCTGCTGCATGACTTCCGGTTCGAAGTGGATGGGACGCAGAGGTCACATCCGTTGAACACTGCCAACCCGTCCATCCTGATCGCCGGGCGCAATTTCGGCTGCGGCTCCTCGCGGGAGGCGGCGGTCTATGCACTGGCCGATTTCGGGATTCGCGCCGTTCTCGCGCCCAGCTTCGGCGACATCTTCGCCGGCAACGCCGTCAACAACGGCCTCTTGCCGGCGCGTGATCGACGCGGCGACGTTCGACGCGCTCGCGGCCCACCTTACGCAGCCCGAAGAACTCGAAGTGGACTTGGACAAGATGACTTGCGGTTCGGCGAACGCGAGGCGGAGCTTCACGCTTGATGCCGTGCTGGCGCATGAAACTGAGGAACGGCTGGGACGATATCGACCTGACGCACCAACACGCCGATGCGATCGGCGGAATTTGCCAAGAAAAGACGCGCGGGCGCGGCTTGGGCCTGGCCCGCATCGGAATGACGCCTTCGACGAAGGCGCACCAAAAGGCGGCGACAGGCCGTCCAAAGCAAGAGGGAGAACGAAGATGAAACACCTGATGATCGGAACCATCGCTGCCGGCGCGATTTCCGCCTCAACGGCATATGCGCAGGAGACGCTGACCGCGGTACACGCCTTCCCGGAAACGCTGATCTACACCAAGAGCTTCCTCGAGTTCGTCGACAAGGTGAACGAACGCCGGCGAGGGCGTGGTGCAGATCGAGGTCCGCGGCGGACCCGAGGCGATCGGCATGTTCCAGCAGCCCGACGCGGTGCGCGACGGCGTGGTCGACATGGTCTACACGCCCGGCTCGTTCTATGCCGGCGCGCTGCCGGAGAAGGACGCGCTCGTCGCGTCGAACATCACCGGCGATCGAGGCGCGCGAGAATGGCGGGATCGAGCTGATCGACCAGATCCACCAGGAGAAGATGGGGGTGAAATACCTCGGCTGGTTCGATATCGGGCGTCTGCTACAACCTCTGGACGGTGAACGAGCCGCACATTGGACGATGACGGGCAACCTGACGTCGATCGGGCTCAAGCTGCGCGGCAACCCGGTCTACAACGCCTTCTTCACCGACTATCTCGGCGCGCAGGTGATCGACCTGCCGACGACCGACGTCTACGCCGGGTCTGGAGCGTGGCGTGGTCGACGCGACGGGCTGGACGCAGATCGGCCTGATCGACCTGAAATGGGACGATTTCCTGAACTACCGGATCGACCCGTGCTTCTTTTCCACCGATCTCGGCGTGATCGTGAACCTCGACCGCTGGAATGAGCTGTCGGAGGAGGCGCGGACAGATCTTCAGGACGTCGGCGATCGAGCACGAGAGCGCACAGCGCCGAGGAACTTGGCGCGAGTTGGCGAAGGAGCAGCTCGCCGCGCTCGAGACGAACGGGCATGACAGGTCGTGGCGCTCGAAGGGCGAGGCGCGCGGCCAACTACCTCGCCGCCGCCCGGCAGACAGACGTGGGACCGGATGAAGGGGCTGATGGAGGAGACGCCCGCAGGGCGCCGGCAATTACGACCGCGCTGATCGAGCTGTTCTACGATCCGTCGATGGACTGACGGCTGACGAGCGACACGGGCGCGGCATCGGGCTGCCTCCGCGACCCACCCGGAGCGTCCATGATCGTCCTCGACCCGTGCCTACAGATTCCTGATCGACGCCATGGCCGCCGTCGCGGGTGCGTTCCTGGTCTGGCTGATGGTCGTCCGTCGTCGTCTCCGTCGTCATGCGCAACGCCGGGATGCAGCCCTTCGCCTGGCTCTTCACCTCCGCCGAATACGGGCTTCTTGTACCTCACCATGCTGGGCGCGCCCTGGCTCGTGCGCGGAACGCGGGCATGTGCATATCGAGCTTGTGACCTCTGCCCTGCCGGACACCCCGCGGATCGTGCGTCAGCCGGGTCGTCGCGACGCTCTGCGTCGCGGTCTGCGTGCTCCTGGCCTGGAAGGGCACCGAGCTGATGCTGACCAACATCGCGCGCAACGATTTTGACGTGCGCGCCTATTTCTTTCCGCGCTGGCTGCTGACGGTCGACCTTCCCGCTCAGCTTCGGGCTGATGGCGGTCGAATTCGCCCGGTTCGTGTTCGGTCCGGAGATCATGCACTCGGGCGAGGCGGGGATCCACGAATAATGGAGTGGTACGAGGCGCTTGCGCTGCTGCTGGGATCGATCGTCTTCCTGATGGCGCTCGGCATGCCCGTGGCGCTGGCGTTCCTCGCGGCCAACATCGTTGGCGCCTGGATCTTCATGGGCGGCGAGCGGGGCATCGTGCAGCTTCTGAACAACGGCTGGGGCGCGCTGACCACCTTTGCGCTGGTGCCGATCCCGCTGTTCCTGCTGATGGGCGAGATCTTCTTTCACACCGGGCTGGGCGAGCGGATGTTCAACGCCATCGACCGGCTGCTGGGCAAAGTCCCGGGGCGGCTCTCCTATGTCACCGTTCTGGGCGGCACCGGCTTTTCCACGCTGTCCGGGTCCTCGATGGGCTCGACCGCGCTTCTGGGCTCGCTGATGGTGCCGGAGATGAACACAGCGCGGCTACAAGACCCACATGTCCGTCGGGCCGATCCTCGGCACCGGCGGGCTCGCGATCATCATCCCGCCCTCGGCGCTCGCCGTGCTGCTCGCCACATTGGCGCGGATCGACGTGGGCGCGCTGCTGATCGCGGGCGTGATTCCGGGGCTGGTGCTGGCGGCGCTCTATATCGCGATGATCCGGTTCCAGACCTGGCGGCGATCCGGACGCGGCGCCGGCCTACGACGTGGATCCGATGACGCTGGCGCGCAAGCTCCTGCTGCTGGTGCGCGACGTGGTGCCGATGATCGGCTTGATGGTCGGGATCGTCTTCATGATGATCTACGGCATCGTCACGCCGTCGGAGGCCGCCGCTTTCGGGGCGCTGGGCGTGATCTTGCTGGCCGCGCTTTTCCGCTGCCTGACGTCAGAGGCGCTGCGGGCGTCGATCCGGGGCGCATTGCGGGTGACGCTGATGGCCTACCTCATCGTCTTCGGATCGGCCACGTTCAGCCAGCTTCTGGCGTTTTCCGGCGCCTCCTCGCGGCCTGATCGACTGGGCCACGAGCTTCGATCTGGCGCCTCTCGCGATGCTGCTGGTGATGTTCGGCGTGCTGCTGATCCTGGGCATGTTCATGGAGCAGATCTCGATGATGCTGCTCACCGTGCCGATCTTTTTCCCTCTGGCCGAAAGCCTCGGATTCGACCTTATCTGGTTCGCGCTGATCATGCTGCTGGCGTTGGAGATCAGCTTCACCACGCCGCCCTTCGGCCTGCTGCTCTTCGTGATGAAGGGGGTGGCACCGCCGGAAACAACGATGCGCCAGATCTACGGGGCGGCGATGCCCTTCATCTTCTGTTCGCTGGTGCTGGTCGCGCTGCTGATCATGTTCCCGCCGCTGGCGACGTGGCTGCCGGGGCGGTAGATCACGGCATGTACGCGCCGCCGTTCACATGGAGCACCTGTCCGGTCATGTATCGCGAGGCCCCGGAGAGCAGGAACAGGATCGGGCCCACCACGTCCTCCGGCTCCGCGATGCGTCCAAGGGGAATCGCCCTGGCATAGGCCGCGAGGTCGAGTTCTACGGGCTGATCTTCGTCCGACCGCCCGGTGCCGCCGCGCAGGAACGCCGTATCGACAGCCGAGGGCGCTACGCAGTTCACCCGCACCCCAGGGGCCAGTTCGAGAGCGAGTTGCCGCGTCAGCGCCGCAATGCCGGCCTTGGAAATCGCGTAAGGACCGTAGCCGGGCCGCGCGTTGTGGCCGAGCCCGGACCCGGTCAGCACCAGCGCGCCTCCATCCTCGATTTTGGGCGCAAAGGCACGCGCCGCGAGGAATGTGGCGGTGAGGTTGCCGTCCAGCACCTCGCGCCAGATCTCCGGTTCAGTCTCCGCTACGGTTCGGTTCTCCGACATGAAGCCGGCGAGGGTCACGAACCCCGCGAGCGGCCGGGGCAACTGATCCGCAGCGGCAGCGACGCTGCTCTCCGATGTCGCGTCCACCGCGACCGACGGGCAGTGCGGCGGGTGCGCTTCGATGGAAACCGGCAGGTCGAGCACCACGCAGTCGTAACCAATCCGCGCCGCTGCATTCGTCAAGGCGCGCCCGATGCCACCGCAGCCGCCAAGAATGGCCAACGGACCAATCTCGGCGACAGTGCAGGTTCGACCATGATCCGTGTCTCCTTGCTGTATCAGACGATCGACGGAAGCCGACCTGCGACCGGGCAGGAACAAGACATGGCCGGGCTGGGCGAGTTGTTGCACTGGATGCCGTTCATCCGCGACGCCAATAGGACTTGCGCATCGCGGCCACCACGGAGTAAGACGCCGCGCAGTTCAGGGTGATTAGCTCAGTTGGTAGAGCGCTTCGTTTACACCGAAGATGTCGGGAGTTCGAGTCTCTCATCACCCACCATAATATCCCATTGGAAAAACCCACAATTCTCGCGAATAGGACTTGGTATCCGCTTTGACGTTGCAACTTTCTTGCAAGCGGTTGTGAGAATGGCAGGCAGTGTTCGGGACAAGGTCAACCGGAGCGGGCGGTAGCGTGGCCGACTGGTGGTGCCGAAAGAGCTCTGACTATCGGATTACCCCGTAGAGCACATGTCAGGCGGCGCCTGCGGGTCGAGCCATGACGACAAGGCTGCCCACCAAGTCCTGAACCACATCGTCGTTCTGGTTCAGCGTTCTGCTGCGCACCTTGATCCTGCCCTGCGTCGGGCGGGATCGGGATGGTCGTACCTCCAGTACCTCCGAGACGACGTGAAGCGTGTCACCGGGTCGGACCGGCCGGGGCCAGGTGAGCTGTTCGAACCCCGCGCCGATGATGCCGCCCGCCGGGGTCATCTCTCCGCCGACCAGCAACCGCATCGTCAGCGCCGCGGTGTGCCAGCCGCTGGCCGCCAGGCCACCAAAGAATGTGCTCTTGGCCGCCTCCGGGTCGAGGTGGAACGGCTGCGGGTCGAAGCGGGTTGCGAACGCGATGATCTCCTCTTCGGTCACCGTCATCCGGTCCGAAGTGAACGTCTGTCCCACCTCGAAATCCTCGAGATAGAGTGCAGTCACGGTTTCTCCCTTCTCCAGCCGCCGCGCCGGATCGCCAGCGCGATGACCAGCCCGTAGACCAGCATGGCAATTCCGATCGCGGCGAACACGCCGTCGACCCCCAGATCCGTGTATCTCGTGAGGATCAGCGCACCTCCCAGTGCAACGGCCATGCGGCTGAGGCTGCTGATCACCGGCCACGTCATGCGGCCCGCTCCCTGCGACGCGAAATAAAGCGCGAGGCCCAGCCCGAAGAAGGCATAGAAGGGCGCGACGAGGCGGAAGTAGCTGCGCCCGGCCTCCAGTGCTGCGGTGTTCGAAGGCTCGAGGAACATGCCCAGCCAGAGGTCCGGAAACACCGCCAGCAGCAGGCCGATGCTACCCACGATGCCGGCCGCCGCGCAGGAGCCGGTCCAGGCCACCCGCAGCGCGCGGTCGACCCGGCCCGCGCCGATATTGGCGCCGACCATGGCCGTCATCGCGGCACCGATGCCGAAGATCACCGGGATCATCAGGAACTCCAGCCGGGCGCCAAGGCCGTAACCCGCAAGCGCCCCTTCGCCGAAGCGGCCGACCAGGCCCGTCATCATGATGATCGTCGCGGTCGTCAGCACCGTGTTGATGGCGGCCAACGCGCCCACGCTCAGGATGTCGCGGAACATGCCGCCGTCGAGGCGCCCGATCGCGCCCCGGAAGGCGAGGCCCGTCCGACCCAAGGCGAGGTAGGCGATCGCGACGCTGCGCGCCGACGGCGAAGGCCGCCACCGGCCCGAGCGCCAGACCGGCCATCCCGAGCGCGGGCAGCGGCCCCCAGCCAAGCGCGAACCCGCCCGAGAGCGGGATGGAGACCACCGAGACGAGCAGCAGCAGGAATGCGGGCAACTGCATGTCGCCGGTGCCCCGGATCACGCTGAGCGAGGCGTTGCAGAGCCAGATCGCCACGCAGCCCGGGAAGAACACCAGTGCGTAACGCGCCGCCGCCGCAACAGTCTCCGACCCGCCGCCGAGCAGCGTGAAGAACGGCGTCCCGAAAACCCCGACCAGCAGCGCCATGATCAGCGCGAAGCCCACCGCGATGAGTCCGGCCGCGACCGCCAGCGTCGCGGCCCGCGCGACATCCGCACCCCCGAGGGCCCGGGCGACGGAGGCCGAGATCGCCCCGCCGATGGCGCCCGCCGAGAGCATCTGTGTCAGCATCACCAGCGGAAACACCAGCGCCAGCCCTGCCAGTGCCGTGACGCCGAGCAGGCTGGCGAAATAGGCCTCGGAGATACTCTGCACGGCCTGCACAAACATCGCGAGCACGTTGGGCGCTGCCAGCCGCGCGAGGGTCGGTGCGATGGGGGCTTCGAGCAGGAGGCGCGTACGCGATGCCCGCGCGCTTGCTGCGGCATCCGTTAGAGGGATTGCGGCGGGAATTGGAGTGGCAGAACTCACGCCGTCGACCTCGGGTGGAGGGGGTGGCGCGCACCAGACGTCCGCATCCTGCCTGCATCCTTCAACTGTTTGCCCATCTCTGATTTCTTCCGACCCCGTGGAACATGGAACGCGTCAGGTGCATTCTGTTTTGGAACTTTCTCTTGGTAAGTTCCCTTTTGGAACCTGTCAATCCCTGCTACAGTGGGTGCATGAAATGGAACGACTTGAAAAACGAAGCCTGCCCCGTCGCGCGCGGCCTTTCGGTGATCGGCGACCGCTGGACCATGCTGGTGCTGCGCGACTGCTTCCTGGGCGTCCGCCGGTTCGAGCAGATCCAGGAGCGGCTCGGCATCACGCGTCACGTCCTGGCCGACCGGCTGCGCAAACTGGAGGCGGCCGGCGTGTTGCGCCGCGAGCCCTACCAGAAACGACCACTGCGGCACGAGTACCGCCTGACCGACCGCGGGAAGGCGCTCTACCCGGTGCTTGTGTCCCTGATCGAATGGGCAAATGCGCATGTCCCGCCACCGGACGAGCCGTCCGTTACCCTGGTTTCGCGCGAGACCGGCGCGTCGATCGCACCCGTTCTGGTCGACGCAACAACCGGCAGGGAGATTACGCATCGGACGGTAACTGCCCGGATGAGGCAATAGGCGGGCGTGCGGCAAACCGAATGGCCTCGTTCCGATCCTTCGCAAACGGAAGTCAAAGCTCCATTTGAACGTCGGTAAACGGGGTCGATCATCGTCATAAAGTATTGTAAAAGCGTTATATTTTGTTCTTGTGATCTCGCGTCACCCAGCATCGACCTCTCTTGAGTGTAACCGGTAGGCGATAATTGCCCGCTCTGTCCGCGCACTGCGCGGGTTCTGTCCGCATCGAGTGAAAGGCGCGCAAAAGTGCCATCGCCGCCTTTTCGACGTCCCGGTTCATCCGATGATGATGTAAGAAAGAGAAACGACGACACCAACGAGGAGACCAAGATGACACTCAACTCGACTGACACTGTCCGCAACGGCCGCCGTCGCTCTTGCCGGAACGGCCCATGCCGAAAAGTGGGACATGGCGCTGGCCTATTCCGCGACCAATTACCATTCCGAAATCGCGGCGGAGTTCGCCGCGGAGGTCACCGAGAATTCGGACCTGGAGGTGGTGACTCATCCCAGTGGCTCGCTGTTCTCCGGCGACGAGATCTTCAACGCGGTGCGTCGCGGACTGATCCCGATCGGCGAACGGCTGATCTCTGCGCTGGGCAATGACGACCCGATCTACGAAATCAACTCGGTGCCGTTCCTCGCGACCAGCTTTGCAGAGGCCAGGACGCTCTACGAAGCGACGAAGCCGATGCTGGAAGAGTCGCTGGAGCGGGGTCGGGTCAAGCTGCTCTATTCCTGCCCATGGCCGCCCAGGGATTCTACTCGGTCACGGCAGCCGAGACGCCGGAAGACATCGAGGGCATGAAATTCCGGGCCTACAACGCCACGACGTCGAAATTCGCCGACAGCCTCGGCATGGTCCCGACCACCATCGAGGCCGCCGAACTGGCACAGGCCTTTGCCACGGGCGTGGCGCAGTCGATGATCTCGTCCGGCGCCACTGGCTATGACCGCAAGCTGTGGGAGCATGTCGACTACTACTATGACGTGAAGGCATGGCTGCCCCGCAACATGGTGATCGTGAACGAAGACGCGTGGTCCGGGCTCGACGACGCCACCAGGGAGGTCGTCACGACAGCCGCCGCCAACGCGGAAGAGACGTGCTGGGCCAAAGCCGAGGAACTCGATGGCTGGTATGTCGAGCAATTCGAGGAGAACGGCATGACCGTCAGCACTCTGAACCCGGATATGCAGGCCGCCTTCGCGGCCGTCGGCGCGGAATTGCGCGAAGCATGGCTTGAACGCGCCGGCGAGCAGGGGCAGGCCGCGCTCGACGCATTCGAAGCCGCCAAGTAGCGGACACCTGGATCGGCGGCGGTCGAACCCCGGCCGCCGCCCCGCAATCAACCGCAACACGGGGGGTCCGCATGTTCAGGTCACTGTCCAACGCGCTCGACGTCGTCTACAGGATCGCCGGCTTTCTCGCCGGGCTGCTTCTCATTCTTCTGTGCCTGCTGATCCTCTACAGCATCTCCGCCCGCCTTCTGAGCCTCTATGCCGGCGGAGCCGCCGACGTGGCGGGCTATGTCATGGCCACCTCGACCTTCATGGCGCTGGCCTACACCTTCCGCTCGAACGGCCATATCCGGGTTCAGCTTCTCGTGCAGAACTTTCGCGGCCAGGCACGACGCCGGATGGAGATCTTCTGCCTCGGCTTCATGTCCGCGGTCGCGGTTTTCGTGGCCTGGTACATGACGCGGCTCACCTATGACAGCTGGGACTTTCAGGAGCGGAGCCAGGGCGCCGACGCCATCCTGCTCTGGATCCCGCAGACGCCGGTCGCCGTCGGTGCCTGGCTGCTGGCGGTCGCCGTCATCCACACGCTGATCCAGGCGGTGTTCGACTACGAGGCCGTCAATCCCGAGACCGCAGAAGGGCCGGGGGAGGTATGAGCGAGACCTTGTCCATCGTCATCTTCCTCTCGACGCTGTTCCTCCTGCTGGGCCTGGGTGTCTGGGTCGGGGCCGCGCTCCTGGCGACCGCGATCGTCGGCATGGCACTCTTCACCTCCGCACCCATCGGCGACTCGATGGCCGTCACGATCTGGGGCGAGCAATCGTCCTGGACGCTGACCGCGCTGCCGCTCTTCATCTGGATGGGCGAGATCCTGTACCGGACGAAGCTGAGCGAAACCCTCTTTCGCGGCCTGGCGCCGTTCCTGAAGGGGCTGCCCGGGTCGCCTGCTGCACGTCAATATCGGCGGCATCGGCGGTGTTCGCGGCGATCTCCGGGTCGTCGGCGGCCACGGTCGCGACGGTCGGCAAGATGTCGATCCCGGAACTCCGCCGCCGGAATTATCCCGAGCGCATGATCATCGGCACGTGGCCGGGTGCGGGCACGCTGGGCCTGCTGATCCCGCCCTCGATCTCGATGATCATCTTCGGCGTCACGGTCAACGAATTCGATCGCCAAGCTGTTCATCGCCGGAGATCCTGCCGGACTGTGCCTCGCGCTGCTTTTCATGGTGTATGTCGCCGTCTGGGCGACCGCTCAACAAGGACGAGGATCAAGCCGGACCTCACGGTGGAGGTGCCCAATCTTGCCCGGCGTCTGCTGGACCTGCTGCCGGTGCTGTGCCTGATCGTGCGGTCATCGGGTCGATCTACCCGGGGTGGCCACCGCGACCGAGGCCGCCGTCCTGGGCGTCCTCGGCGCGTTCATCCTTTCGGGATTTCAGGGCGGCGCTCACCTGGACGAGACGTGCCGGAGAGCATCTGGGCGTCGGTCCGCACCTCGGCGATGATCATGCTGATCCTGATGGGCGCGGGTTTCTGTCGCTGGCCATGGGCTTCACCGGAATTCCGAGAGGCTTTGGCGGAGGGGATCACTGCCTGGGATCCGTCACCGCTGATGCTGATCCTGATCCTCACGATCTTCTACATCATCCTGGGCTGCTTTCTCGACGGGCTGTCGTCCATCGTTCTCACGATGGCGGTGATCGAGCCGATGGTCGCGCCAGCGGGCTTTGACATGCTGTGGTTCGGCGTCTTCGTGATGATCGTGGTCGAGATGGCGCAGATCACGCCGCCGATCGGGTTCAACCTCTTCGTGTTGCAGGGCATGACGGGGCGGGACATGGGCTTCATCGCGCGGGCGTCATTCCCGATGTTTCTGGTGATGTGCGTCTTCATCGTCTTCCTCGTCATGTTCCCGCAATTGGCGTTGTGGTTGCCCGGCGTCCTCAGTGGATAGGAGATCGATCACGCGCGACATGGGCATCTTTGCGAAGGATGATCAAACGGCCCATGAGTCGGTCGGCATCCTGATGCTCGACACGCAGTTCCCACGGATCCACGGAGACATCGGAAATGCGCGGACCTTTCCGTTTCCGGTTCGGTTCCAGACGGTGAAGGGGGCGACGACGGACCGGATCGTTGCGACGGCGGAGGAGGCCCGCGCGTTGCTGCCAGCGTTCATCGACGGAGCGCGCGCCCTCGAGGCTCGCGGGGTGAAGGCGATCACCACCAGTTGCGGGTTTCTGACGGTCGTACAGGAAGAACTGTCTGCGGCGGTGTCGGTGCCGGTCATGACGTCGAGCCTGTTTCTGGTCCCGCTGGTCCGGCAGATGGTGGCGGGGCGCCCGATCGGCGTGATCACCGCACATTCCGGGGAGTTGTCCGACCGGCACCTGTCGGTCTGCGGTATCGATCCCGCCTGGCCGGTGCATGTCCGCGGGATGGAGAATTCTTCCTGTTTCAAGTCCGCCATCCTCGGCGGTGAACACGTGCTGGACGTGGACGGCGTGACGGATGAGGTCGTGGATCTGTGCGCCGAATTGAAACGTGACGTGCCCTACATCGGTGCCATCATCTTCGAATGCACGAACCTGCAACCCTACGCGGCGGCGGCGCAGGCTCGCACCGGGCTGCCGGTGTTCGGCATCTACCATCTGGTGCAGATGCTCCACCAAGCCGCTTGCGCGCCGCATTTTGACGGCTCGATTTGAAGAACTGCTCGGATCGGGTGAGCGTGTTGAGATCTGCCCGTCCACATGTCCTGCTGTAGAATGAAAGGCGGTGTCGCACATGGCCCACATCACCCATCCCGAACCAAGCACGTTGCGCCTCGCCGGCCTGCTCTACCTGGCAATCATCGTCTGCGGAATCAGCGCGGAGGTTCTTCTGCGCGGTCCGCTGGTCGATTTCGGCAGCGCCCCGGCGACGGCCGATGCCATCCGCGGCGCGTCCGGGTCCTTCAGGCTCGCCATCGCGGCCGACATCGTGATGGCGGCTGCGGATGCCGCGCTGGCGATCCTGCTCTATATCATTTTCCGGCCGGCAGCTCCGATCCTCGCGCTCGGCGCGATGGTGTTCCGGTTGATCCAGTCGGTGATCATCGCGGCGAACCTCTTGAACCTGCAGGCCGCCTGGCTCCTGATCTCGGGCGGGGCTGATACTGCCGGTTTGAGCCCAAGCCAGAGTGATGCGCTGGCGTTGCATTTCCTGAACCTCCATGCGCACGGATACGACCTCGGGCTGGTCTTCTTCGGCATCAACAGCCTGCTCACAGGTGTGCTCATCTGGCGCTCGGGTCTGTTCCCGCGGCTGATAGGAGTGGGCATCGGCGCCGCCGGTCTCGTGTACCTCGCCGGCAGCGGGTTGCGGTTCTTCGCTCCGGGTCTGTTCGACGCCTTCGCTCCGGCCTATGGTTTGCCCGTTCTCGCCGAAACTGCCTTCTGCATCACGCTTCTGGTCGGACGGAGGTCGGGACGTCAGTCGATGGCTGCCTGACCTTCGCGCGAGAGGTGCCGACCATTTCATCGCTGGTGATCCTTGACGACCTCACCGTCTTGCGCACAGTGACCGGCCCAAATCAGATTTCGCGGTTTCCGCGGTTGGTGTTATCCAAAAGATCCAATCCATGTTGTGGGAGGATGTGATGGCGGACGTATTCTTGAGTTATGCGAGTTCCGATCGACCCCGTGCTGAAACCATCGGACGTTGGCTGGAGTCGTGCGGGTTTTCCGTGTGGATGGATCGACAGATCGATCTCGGGCAGGAATGGGACCAGACCTTGTTGGCGGAGCTGGAGGCCGCGGCACTCGTGATCGTGATATGGGGAACGGATTCGCGCCACTCCGACTGGGTGTGCAAGGAGGCAGAACTGGCGCGGGGCGCGGACAAGTTGCTGCAGGTTCACGCCACGGGCCTGCCGCTTCTGGCTCCGTTCAATTCCCTGCAAGCGGTCCGCATGCAGGCCTGGTCCGGCGAAGAGTTTCATTCGGAACGTGTGAAGCTGCTTGCCACCGTGGCCGAGAGGCTGGATCGATCGCTGCCCGAAAATGCGGTGACCGCGAAAGCGGAAGAAGCGTTGCCGGACATGGTGCGGCTGGACGTCGTGGAGGCGTTCGAACTCGTCTTCTACTTCTGCGCCCGGCAGGTCGAACGCGTCCGGAAGGCCAAGGAACGCGGACATGCCTTGAAAGCCGATTTCGATGCGATCGGGCCGGCCTTTGAGGAAATGAACGCGCTCTTGAAGAAGAACGCGTCCGAAGCCGATGACCGGGAAGGCATCCTGCACCGGATGATGGAGGATTTTCTGGATGAACTCGATGCATTGTCGCCGGCGCCCGGCCGATTGTCGTAGGTGTTGCCCGAAGCGCGGCGGAACAGATAGTTGACCCCTATACCAAGCTTGGGGGCATCCGCAGAACCTCCGGACCGGGAATCCGCCGAAATCGGCAAAGTCCCATGACCTTCTTCGGGTCGGACTTGCTCACCGGGACAGTCGCGGGGTAAGAGCGATCGGACACACGCTGGCAGAAACGTCAGCGGGCAATCGATAGGGAGAGGGGCATCGCCATGCGCAGAGTCGTTGTCACCGGGCTGGGCCTTGTCACACCGCTTGCAGACGGCGTCGAGGAGAGCTGGCGCCGCATTCTGGACGGGCAATCCGGTGCCGGCCCCATCACGCAATTCGATACCGACGGTCTCGCCACCACGTATGCGTGCGAGGTGCCGCGGGGTGATGGGTCGAACGGCACGTTCAATCCCGACACCTACATGGAGCCGAAGGAGCAGCGGAAGGTCGACACCTTCATCCAGTTCGGGATCGCGGCGGCCCAACAGGCGGTGGAGGACGCCGGCTGGACACCCGAAGACGACGAAAGCCTCGAACGGACGGGCGTGCTGATGGGCTCCGGAATCGGCGGGCTGAATTCCATCGCCAACACGACCCTTCTGATGCACGAGAAGGGGCCGCGACGCGTCAGCCCGTTCTTCGTGCCCGGCGCGCTGATCAACCTGATTTCCGGACAGGTGAGCATCAAGTACGGCTTCAAAGGGCCAAATCATTCCGTCGTCACGGCCTGCTCCACCGGCGCGCATGCGATCGGTGATGCCGCGCGATTGATCCAGTATGGCGATGCCGATGTCATGGTCGCCGGCGGCGCCGAGGCGGCGATCTGCCGGATCGGAATCGCCGGGTTCAACGCCTGCAAGGCCCTGAGCACGAAACGCGGGAACGATCCTCAAGCGGCCAGCCGCCCCTATGATGCCGACCGCGACGGTTTCGTGATGGGGGAAGGCGCGGGTTGCGTGGTGCTGGAGGAGTACGAGCATGCGATGGCCCGCGGCGCCAGGATCTATGCCGAGGTGAAAGGCTACGGGCTTTCCGGGGATGCGTATCATATCACCGCACCTGCCGAGGACGGCGACGGAGCGATGCGGTCGATGGGGGCCGCGTGCGAAATGCCGGCTTGCAGCCTGGAGATCTGGATTACATCAATGCACACGGTACGTCGACGATGGCGGATGTGATCGAATTGGGCGCCGTGGAGCGCCTCATGGGGGACGATGCGCGCAAGATCACCATGTCTTCGACGAAATCCGCCACCGGGCACCTGCTGGGTGCGGCGGGCGCGATCGAGGCGGTCTTTTCGATACTGTCCATCCGCGACCAGGTCTGCCCGCCGACGATCAACCTCGACAACCCGGCCATGGAATCGGTGGTGGATCTGGCCGCCAACACGAAACGCGAGCGCGAGGTCAATGTTGCGCTGTCCAATTCCTTCGGCTTTGGCGGGACCAACGCCAGCGTGATTTTCGCGAAAGTGTAGACGGCCATGTGGCGCCATGTTGCTTCCAACGCAGTGAGTTTTCTGGTCGTGGGCCTTTTCCTGCTGGGTGGCGTGATCCTGTGGGGGCGTGGCCAGTACACGGCGGAAGGTCCGCTGGACTCCGCCATCTGCCTGCAAGTGCAGAGCGGCAGCACCATGACGCGCGTCAGTCGCGACCTCGAGGAGCGGGGCGCGATATCCAGCGGCACGGTCTTTCGGCTGGGATCGGAGTACGAGGACAAGACCAGTCTGCTCAAGGCGGGCTCCTTTCTGATCCAGCCCGGCGCGTCGATGTCGGATATCGTCGAGCGGATAACAGGGGAAGGGCGTTCGACCTGCGGCACGCAAGTGGTTTACCTGGTGCGCGTGAACGACATGTTGGTGCGGGTCCGGGAACTCGACGAGGACACGCAGTCCTTCGAGACGACCGCGGAATTCGAACCGAATGAGCCCGAGGTGCCGGACGCCTTTGCCGCGGCACGCGCCGACATCGGAACGGAGTATACAGTTTCGATCGCGGAAGGCGTCACGAGTTGGCAGGTGGTCGAAGGTCTCCGCGCCGTTTCGGTGCTTGAAGGAGAGATCGGGGACGTTCCGCCGGAGGGGGCGTTGGCGCCGGACAGTTACGAAATCCAGCCGGGGGAGGATCGGGCCGCCTTGATGGAAGAGATGCGCACGGCACAGCTTGAGCGGATCAGTGCGGCATGGGCCAGCCGGGATCCCGAAGTCCCCCTCGAAAGTCCGGAGGAACTGCTGACGCTTGCCTCGATCGTCGAAAAGGAAACCGGGGTGCCGGAGGAACGCGGGACGGTGGCGAGCGTCTTCGTCAACAGGCTGCGGCAGGGAATGCGGCTCCAGACCGACCCCACGGTCATTTACGGCGTCACGCGCGGGCAGGGGATCCTGGGTCGTGGCCTGCGCCAGAGCGAGCTGCGGGAAGAGACGCCCTGGAACACCTACGTGATCGACGGGTTGCCACCGACGCCGATTGCAAATCCGGGATTTGCGAGCCTCGAGGCCGCGGCAAACCCACCGGAGACGCCTTACACCTTCTTCGTCGCGGACGGGACCGGCGGACATGCATTTGCCGAAACCCTCGAAGAGCACAACGCCAATGTCGCGCGCTGGCGCGAGATCGAGGCGCAACAACAACGCTCCAACAACTGACGCGGGTTAGACTCGGCCCGTAAGATTTGAAGCGGGCAGGTTTTGCCCTCGTTCCTGCGTTGCCGGGCTTTCCGATGAAGACATCAAACCGCGCCAGTAATCCTAGGGTTAGGGCAGTTATCACCGTACGGCGAAGTTAATTTTTCCTTTACATACCGCACGCTTATGGCAAATAGTTAACAACTTTTTAATTGACTTGCCGAACGGCCCTGAGTATACCTACAGGCACGCTAGGAGATGTGGATGAACACCCCGGGGCCAACAGGCTCGCGGGGTTTTTTCATGTCTGTCGGTCGGGGGACCTTTGCGAACCAAACGAGGCCCTAACCATGACCATGATTACCCTGGAGCACGACATCGCCCGTCAGGAGCAACTGCTGGACATCAGCCGCGGCGAGGTCCAGCGACTCCTTCCGAACTGACCAACCTGCGCGCGGAACTTGAACGCGGGCAGGTCCCCAGTGGGCCCGCATGCCCCGACATCAAGCGGCTGAGCGGAGCTGCGTCAACAACTGCCTTGAAGTGGAGAACCGTCTTGGAAAATGCAGAGAACAACAAGCCGGCATCGCCCAATGCGGCGTTGCCTACGACCTTGAAGCCGCGCGGTATTCGATCGGGAGCAAGCTGGATCGCCTCCGCGGATGCCAAGCTGCAGCTTGAGTTCCTTGAAAGCCTGGATGAGGGAGAGCTTCGCGCTCTCCCCTATCTCTTCGAGTTCTGGGCGTTCGACCACCAGTTGCCTCCCGAAGGCGACTGGCGGACCTGGGTCATCCTGGGCGGCCGTGGTGCCGGCAAGACCCGGGCGGGCGCGGAATGGGTCCGGTCCCAGGTCGAAGGCGCAAGGCCAATGGATCCGGGTCGGGCACACCGCATCGCGCTGATCGGCGAGACGTACGATCAGGTGCGTGAAGTGATGATATTCGGCGACAGCGGCATCATGGCCTGCTCGCCCGAAGATCGCAAACCCCAATGGGAGGCCGGGCGCAAGCGCCTGGTCTGGCCCAACGGTGCGATTGCCACGGTCCATTCCGCCCATGACCCCGAAGGCCTGCGCGGCCCCCAATTCGACGGCGCCTGGGTCGACGAGCTCGCCAAGTGGCCCAAGGCGGAAGAAACCTGGGACATGCTGCAGTTCGCGCTCCGACTGGGAGACGATCCGCGGGTGTGCGTCACCACCACGCCGAGAAACGTTTCAGTGCTGAAGCGTCTTCTCGAAAGCCCTTCCACCGTGTCGACCCATGCCAAGACCGAAGCCAATCGCGCGAACCTGGCGGCTTCGTTCCTCGAGGAGGTTCGGGCCCGATATGAGGGCACACGGCTGGGACGGCAGGAGCTCGACGGCGTATTGCTGGCCGATGCGGAAGGCGCCCTGTGGACTTCTGCCATGCTGGAAAGCGCACGGGTCAAGTCCGCGCCGAGGCTGGACCGCGTCGTTGTTGCACTGGATCCCGCCGCCACCGACGGCCCGAAATCGGACGAATGCGGAATCGTCGTCGCGGGAGCCACGCTGGACGGGCCGCCGCAGGATTGGCGGGCGTATGTGCTGGCCGACTGCACGGTGCAGGGCGCGAGTCCGGCGGACTGGGCCAAGGCTGCCATCCGCGCCATGGAACAGTATGGTGCCGACCGCCTCGTCGCCGAAGTGAACCAGGGTGGTCAGATGGTGGCTGAAGTCGTTCGCCAGATCGACCCCATGGTATCCTGCCGCGAAGTCCGGCGACTCGCGGCAAGATCGCGCGCGCGGAACCTGTCTGCGCACTTTATGAGCAAGGGCGGGTTCGTCACGTCGGCAACTTCGACAAGCTCGAAGACCAGATGGTCCAGATGACCATCCACGGCTTCGAAGGCTCCGGCAGCCCGGACCGCGTGGATGCGTTGGTGTGGGCCCTGCATGAGCTGCTCATTGTCCCGGCCGCGAAGTGGCGCAATCCCTCCGTGCGCGGCATCTGACATCCGACGACCTTAACGTCTCTTCCATGGCCACCGTTCGCAAGCTGCGTTCGGTGGCCTTTTTTCGTTTTAACCTGAATATAGGAAAACCTGCTTCCAAGGCATGAGGGCGAACCGGCCCCGGCGGTGACTTTAAGGAGCAGTCCGACATGGCATTCGATTTCTTTCGGCGAGTAAAGCAGACGGAGGTCCCCGAGACCAAGGCGAGCGCTGCTGGCCGTGTGATCGCGTGGCAGACTAGCGGTCGGGTAGCGTGGAGCCCGCGTGATACCGTTACGTTGACCCGCACGGGATTTTCGGGAAATCCGGTCGGCTTCCGCTCGGTCAAGCTGATTGCCGAGGCTGCCAGCGCCCTGCCGCTCCTGCTGCAAGACACCGAGCAACGCTTCGAAACGCACCCCTTGATCAGCCTGATGCGCGCGCCGAACGGAGCGCAGGGCAGAGCGGAACTGATGGAGACGATCTACGGCCAGCTTTTGCTGACCGGGAACGCCTATGTCGAGGCCGTCGCATCCGATGGGAATCCGGCAGAACTCCATGTGCTGCGGTCCGACCGCATGAGCGTGGTGCCGGGTGTCGACGGTTGGCCCGTCGCGTTCGAATACGCGGTTGGCGGACGCAAGCACCGGTTCGATGCCTCCGCTGATCCGACACCGATCTGTCACTTTCGCAGCTTTCATCCGCAGGACGATCAT
This sequence comes from uncultured Alphaproteobacteria bacterium, assembly GCA_963721175.1. Taxonomy (GTDB): domain Bacteria; phylum Pseudomonadota; class Alphaproteobacteria; order Rhodobacterales; family Rhodobacteraceae; genus Aliishimia. The sequence continues at coordinate 184,659 of CAVRIG010000023.1, forward strand.
TACGGCTTCTCGCCCATGCAAGCTGCCGCGATGGCGATTGATGTGCATAACAGCGCGTCGCGGTGGTCCAAATCGCTGCTCGACAACGCCGCGAGGCCGTCCGGCGCGATCGTGTACGCCGGCAGCGACGGGCAGGGCAGTCTGTCGCCGGAACAATACGATCGGCTGGTTTCTGAAATGGAAACCCACCACCAGGGTGCGCGCAATGCCGGCCGACCGATGCTGCTGGAGGGCGGACTGGATTGGAAACCGATGGGGTTTTCTCCCTCCGACATGGAATTTCAGAAAACCAAGGAATCCGCGGCACGCGAGATTGCACTGGCGTTCGGAGTTCCTCCGATGCTGTTGGGGATCCAGGGGGACGCGACCTACTCCAACTATCAGGAGGCGAACCGGGCGTTCTACCGTCTGACCGTTCTGCCGCTGGCGACCCGGGTTGCTGCCCAGCTGGGTGCATGGTTGTCGCGCTTTACCGGCGAGGATCTCGAGCTGAAACCCGATCTCGACCAGGTCCCGGCGCTCTCTGCCGAACGTGACGCGCAATGGAGCCGGGTCAACGCCGCCGATTTTCTGACCAATGCCGAAAAAAGGCGCCTGCTGGGCCTTCCGCCCGCGACAGAGGAGCCTGGGGATGAATGAAAACCAGCGTTTCGAATGCGCACCCGGTCTTCGATTGCAGGCGCATGAGCGGCTGAGCGAGGTGCATTATCGCAACATCGAGCACAGGCTCGAGCGGATGGAGCAGGCAATGGAAAAACTGGAAAAGCGTTTGTGGTTGGCGGTTTACGGCGTTGTGGGCGTGATCTTGGCACAAGCTGTCCAGGGGTTGCTGGCCGTCGCGCCCGTGATGTCGCCATGACGGACGAGCAGAAAGAGGTACGTGAGATGGATACTGGACTTGAGCACAAATTCGTCCGCTTCGGCTCCCAACTTGAGGTCGTGGAGGGAGCGAAGATCGAAGGCTATGCCAGCCTTTTCGATGCTGCGGATCGTGGGGGTGACGTGGTGGGCAAGGGAGCCTATGCCGCTTCGCTGGCCACGTTCGCTCGCGACGGGCGCAAGGTGAAGATGCTGTGGCAACACGATCCATCGCAACCGATCGGGGTGTGGGACGAGGTCACCGAGGATGGCCGCGGCCTGTGGGTCAAGGGCCGCATCCTGGAGAGCACGCAAAGGGGCCGCGAGGCCACTGCGCTGATCGAGGCGGGCGCCATAGACGGTCTCTCGATTGGCTATCGCACCGTGAAATCCACAAAGAATGACAAGGGCCAGCGGCTCTTGACCGAACTGGAACTTTGGGAGGTGTCGCTTGTGACCTTTCCGATGCTTCCCAGTGCGCGGGTTGCCGGCAAGGCCGAAGATCGGGCCGAGGCGGAACTGATGCGCGATCTGGCGGCGGCCTTCAACGGGGCGCGGCGTGTGCTGGCACGGGACTGATCCCGGGCCGACAACTGCAAAGGGGTGATCCATGAGCAGAACCGAGGTGAAAGCCGCGGCCGGGGGAGGTTTGACTCCGGCGCAAGAGGCTCGCGAGGCCATCACTGGCTTTCTGTCCGACTTCAAGGACTTCCAAACCGATGTCGAAATGAAACTGAAACAGCAGAATGAGCGTATGACCATGCTGGACCGAAAGAGTGCCACCTATCGCCGCCCGCCGCTGGGCGCGGCCGCCGACCTGGATGCGCCGCATCAAAAGGCCTTCACCTCCTATCTTCGGACGGGTGATGACGACGGCCTGCGCGGGCTGGAACTGGAGGGCAAGGCGCTTTCCACGGCCGTCAATTCCGATGGGGGATACCTTGTCGATCCTCAGACGGCGGACAGCGTGAAATCCGTCCTGAACTCGACCGCCTCGATCCGGGCGGTGGCACAGGTCGTGAATGTCGAGGCGACATCTTTCGATGTGCTCGTCGACCACGCGGACATGGCGGCGGGTTGGGCCACGGAAACTTCCAGCGCGGCTAAATCGTCAACGCCGCAGATCGATCGTATCACCATTCCCCTGCACGAGCTTTCGGCAATGCCGAAGGCGTCGCAGCGGTTGCTTGACGATGCGGCATTCGACATCGAAGGCTGGCTCGCCAGCCGGATCGCGGACAAATTCTCCCGTGCCGAGGCGGCGGCGTTCGTGTCCGGAGACGGTATCGACAAGCCGACTGGCTTTCTGACCCATGCGAAGGTCGAAAACGACAGCTGGACCTGGGACACGCTGGGCTATGTCGCCTCCGGTTCGGACGGCTCTTGTGAAGCCGACCCGATCGTCGACCTCGTCTACGCGCTGGGCGCGCAGTATCGCGCCAATGCGACGTTCGTCATGAATTCGAAGACCGCCGGCAACATCCGCAAGCTGAAGGATGCCGACGGCCGCTTCCTGTGGTCCGACGGTCTGGCCGCCGGAGAGCCGGCGCGGCTCATGGGCTACCCGGTGCTGATCTGCGAGGACATGCCGGATCCCGCAAGCGACAGTTTCTCGATTGCATTCGGTGATTTCAGCGTCGGGTACACCGTGGCCGAACGCCCGGACCTGCGGGTGCTGCGCGATCCGTTCAGCGCGAAACCGCACGTGCTCTTCTACGCGACCAAGCGCGTGGGCGGCGACGTGAGCGACTTCTCGGCGATCAAGCTGATCAAGTTTGGCCTTAGCTAGGGCCTGAACACACGGCGCGGGCTCGGCCAATCCCGGGTCCGCGTCCAGGGCACGCGTCGCAATCCTGCGTCGTCTAGCTGCTCCCCTCCGTCCGAGCGGCGTGGGGCGGCGCGTGCCCGCCTCATCGCCAGGCGGGGCATACCTGCGGAGAATGCAAAATGATGTTGATCGAAGAAACGGTTATTCCGGACAGCAGTCTGCCAGTTGACGACTTCAAGGCGCATTTGCGGCTGGGTACCGGCTTTGGCGACGACACCACGCAGGATCCGATCCTGCTCAGTTTCCTGCGTGCCGCGCTGAGCTCGATCGAGGCGCGCACCAACAAGATCCTGTTCGAGCGCGGGTTTCTCTTGTCGCTCGCCAAATGGCAGGGGGTGGATTCGCAGCCCTTGCCCGTTGCCCCGGTGAACACGCTCAACCGCGTCACCATGGTGTCGCGCACCGGAGTGGAAACTGAGGTCGATCTCGGCCGGCTTCGGCTCGTGCGCAATGTGCAGCAGCCGTGCATCGTTTCCTTGGGCACCATGCTGCCGTCGATCCCGTCGAACGGCGGTGTAGATATCCGGTTCAGTGCCGGGTGGGGCCCGGCGTGGCAGGATCTGCCCGCCGATCTGCGCCAGGCCACGCTGATGCTGTCGGCTCACTACTACGAATTCCGCAGCGAGACGACGCTGAGCGAAGGGTGCATGCCCTTCGGCGTCTCGAGCTTGCTCGAACGGTACAGAACGGTCCGCATGGGCTTTGGAGGTCCCAGATGAGCCTGCCGCGCCTCAATCGCCGACTGACGCTCGAAAATCCGCAGAAGGTTCCGGATGGGGCGGGCGGCTACACCACGACCTGGGCGCCGCTCGGCCAGCTTTGGGCATCGTGCAAGCCGCGCGCCGGGCGCGAGCGTGCCCAGGGCGGCGCTCCGATTTCCGCGGTGTCCTACAAGATCATCGTGCGCGGTGCGCCGCAGGGCAGCCTTGCGCGGCCTAAGCCCGAGCAGCGGTTTCGCGACGGCGGGCGCATCTTCAACATCCAGGCCGTGACCGAGCTCGACGAGACCGCGATGTACCTGGCCTGTTACGCCGAAGAGGAGGTGGTGGCATGAGTTATGCGCTGGCGCCCGCCCTCCAGAGCGCGGTCTTCCAGGCACTGGCCGCGGATACGGTGCTGACGGGTTTCGTCGGCGACGCGATCTACGACGCGTTGCCGAGCGGCAATCCGCCGGATCTCTACGTCAGCCTGGGTCAGGAGACCGTGAAGGATGCCTCCGACAAGTCCGGACGAGGGGCCGAACACCGGTTCACCGTGTCGGTCATGTCATCCGCCTTCGGTTTCACGACGGCCAAGACCGTGGCTGCTGCCGTCTGCGACGTGCTGGTCGACGCGGACCTGCCGCTCGACCGTGGGCGCTTGGTCTCGCTGGGGTTTGACCGGGCGACCGCACGGCGCACCGACAACGACAAGGGCCGGCAGATCGACCTTCGATTCCGCGCGCGGGTCGAAGACAACTGAACGATTTTTGAGAACGGAGAGCTCCAATGGGCGCACAGAACGGAAAGGACCTTCTGATCAAGGTCGACATGAGCTCGGACGGATCGTTCGAGACGATTGCGGGGCTGCGTGCCACGCGGATCAGCTTCAACGCCGAAAGCGTGGATGTCACCAGCCTCGAAAGCCAGGGCGGTTGGCGGGAACTGCTGGCCGGCGCGGGCGTGCGATCGGCCACGATCAGCGGGTCCGGCGTTTTCAAGGACGCGACCACGGACGAACGCGCGCGGCAGATCTTCTTCGACAGTGCCACGCCGGCGTTCCAGGTCATCATCCCGGATTTCGGTACCGTCGAAGGCCCGTTCCAGGTGACCGCGCTGGAGTATTCCGGCTCCCACAACGGGGAAGCCGCCTACGAGCTGAGCCTCGCGTCGGCCGGGGTCCTGAACTTCACGGCGCTCTGATGACCAATCCTTGGAGGGGAGATGTGGCCCTGGTGATCGACGACCGGTCATATGACCTGCGGCTGACACTTGGCGCGCTCGCAGAGCTTGAGGCGGATCTGCGGACCGGATCGCTGGTCGAGATGGTCGAGCGGTTCGAAAACGGCGCCTATTCCAGCCGCGACGTGCTGGCGATCCTGCGCGCCGGGCTGAAGGGCGGTCGCGCGGATCCGATGCCGGACCTCGATCATGGGCAGGTCGACGGCGGCCCGATGCGGGCGGCACAGGTCGCGGCCCAGCTTCTGGTGCGTGCCTTCACCCTGCCGGAGAAGACATGAGGCAGTTCGACTGGCCCGCACTCTTGCGCGCGGGGCTCGCGGGATTGCGGCTCAGCCCGGAGCAGTTCTGGGACCTGACACCTGCGGAACTGCGGCTGATGCTGGGCGAAGGCGCGGCCGCGCCGATGCACCGAAAGGGGCTCGACGCCTTGATGGCGGCTTACCCGGATACGGAACAAGGACAGGACTATGAGTGAGTACAGAGACGATATCGACAATCTCGAAGCCCAGACCGGCAGCCTGACCGACAGCCTTGGGCAGGCCTCGCTCATGGTCTCGGGCTTTGACACCGAATTGCGGCGCATGCAGGAGAGCCTGGCCGCGACAGGCAAGGATATGGCTTCGCTGGAGCAGGGTATGAGCCGCGGTTTGCGCAGAGCCTTTGACGGGTTGGTCTTCGACGGATTGAAGCTGTCTCAAGCCCTGGAAACCGTGGCGCAGTCGATGGTCAACACGGTCTACAATGCCGCGATCCGGCCGGTGACCGACCATTTCGGCGGTCTGCTGGCCAAGGGTGTCGGCGGTCTGACGAATGGCCTTTTCCCGTTCGAGGACGGTGCCGCGTTCAGCCAGGGCCGCGTCGTGCCCTTTGCCAGCGGCGGCGTCGTTTCCGGCCCGAACTACTTCCCGATGCGCGGGGGGACCGGCCTGATGGGGGAGGCGGGGCCGGAGGCGATCATGCCGCTGGCGCGCGGTCCCGACGGCAAGCTGGGCGTGCGCGGTGCGGGCGGCGGCGCGACGATCGTCATGAACATCTCCACGCCGGATGTCCAAGGCTTCAACCGCTCCCGCGGGCAGATTGCCGCGCAGATGAGCCGCGCGCTCGGCCGCAGCGACCGCAACAGTTGATCGAGGGAACAGGAACATGAATTTCCACGAAGTCCGGTTTCCCGCATCGCTCAGTTTCGGCTCCGTCGGCGGACCGGAGCGCCGTACCGACGTCGTCACGTTGGCCAACGGGTTCGAGGAACGCAACACGCCGTGGGCGCACTCGCGCCGGCGCTATGACGCGGGGCTGGGCATGCGCAGCCTTGACGACATCGAGAAGCTGATCGCGTTCTTCGAAGCGCGGCGTGGTCAGATGTTCGGGTTCCGCTGGAAGGATTGGTCCGACTACAAATCGGCCAAGGCAAGCCAGCCGTTGGGATTTTCCGACCAGGCGCTTGCAACAGGCGACGCGTCGACGACTACATTTCAACTGGTGAAAACCTATGTCAGCGGCGATTTTTCCTATGTCCGGCCGATCACCAAACCGGTGGCGGGCACGGTGCGGGTCGGCATGGGCGGATCGGAACTGACCGAAGGTGCCGATTTCTTCGTGGACACGACGACCGGCTCGATCACCTTCCCGGTAGCTCCTGCAAGTGGCACGGCAATAACGGCAGGGTTCGAATTCGACGTGCCGGTACGGTTCGACACGAACCAGATCCAGACGTCGGTGGCGAGCTTCCGCGCCGGTGATGTCCCGAACGTCCCCATCGTGGAGGTGCGTGTCTCATGAGCGGTATTCCGGCAGCGCTCGAAGCGCATCTGCAGAGCGGCTTTACGACCCTTTGCCGTGCCTGGGCCATTCGGCGGCGCGATGGCGCGACCTTCGGCTTCACCGACCATGACGGGCCGTTGAATTTCGACGGGATCGAGTTTCGGGCGCATTCCGGTCTGACCGCGTCGGCCCTGGCCCAAAGCACCGGGCTTTCCGTCGACAATGCCGAGGCGATCGGCGCCCTCAGCGATGCCTCGATCACCGAAGCGGATATCGAGGCGGGGCGTTTCGACGGTGCGGAGATGACGTCCTGGCTGGTCAACTGGACCGACCCGGAGCAGCGTTGGCTGCAGTTTCGCGGCACGATCGGAGAACTCAGGCAGGGCGGCGGTGCGTTCACCGCTGAACTGCGCGGCCTGACGGATGCATTGAACCAGCCTCTTGGGCGGGTGTATCAGACACCTTGCACCGCGGTGCTTGGCGATGCGCAATGCCGCGTCAACCTTGACGCGCCGGGGTTTCGGGCGACGGTGACGGTAGAGACGGTACGGGAAGCGCGCCTGCTGAACTGGTCCGACGGTATGGGTTTTGCAGACGGCTGGTTCGAGCGCGGCCGGCTCGACGTTCTAAGTGGGGCCGCCGCCGGGCTCTGGGCGTCGATCAAGCGTGACCAGGTCTCCGCCTCGGGGCGTCGGGTCGAGCTTTGGGAATCGATGCGGGCGACGCTGGCGCCTGGAGATCAGGTGCGCCTGACCGCGGGCTGCGACAAGCGGTTCGAGACCTGTCGCACGAAATTCGCCAATGTCATGAATTTTCAGGGATTTCCGGACGTTCCCGGTGAAGACTGGATCATGGCGGTGCCGAAATCCACCGGCGCCAACACCGGGGGGTCGCGGCGGTGAGTGAAGATGTGGTCGCGGCGGCCCGAGGCTGGATCGGTACGCCCTATGTTCATCAGCAATCCCGGCGCGGTGCGGGATGCGATTGCCTCGGGCTCTTGCGCGGGGTCTGGCGCGAGGTGCTGGGCGCGGAGCCCGAGACCGTCCCGGCCTATACCCGCGACTGGTCCGAGCCTCAGGGCGATGAACGGCTTTGGCAGGCTGCAGCACGGCACCTGACGCCCAAGGATGTTGCGGCAGAGGAGGCGGGCGACGTGCTGCTCTTTCGAATACGCGACGGCAGCGTGGCCAAGCATCTGGGCATCCAGGCGGAGACCGGCGAACACCCCAGCTTCGTGCATGCCTATACCGGGCACGGTGTCATCGAAAGCTCGCTCAGCCAGCCGTGGCGTCGGCGCATCGTGGCGCGTTTCGAGTTTCCGACCGGGAGGGTCTGATGGCGACTATCGTTCTGTCTGCAGCCGGAGCTGCTCTGGGTGGGTCTATTGGGGGTACGGTCGCCGGGCTCTCGACGGCGGTCCTGGGCCGCGCCGTAGGCGCCACGCTCGGCCGCGTCCTGGATCAGCGCCTCATGGGGCAGGGTTCGCGCGCGGTGGAGACTGGCCGTGTCGACCGTTTCCGGCTGTCCAATGCCGGCGAGGGTGAGGCGATCCCGCAGATCTACGGCCGGATGCGCGTGGGCGGGCAGATCATCTGGGCGTCCGACTTCAGCGAGACGACCACGGTCACGGGCGGCGGCGGCAAGGGCGCGCCAAGCACGCCCAAGACGCGCACGACGCAGTTCAGCTATACCGTCAGCCTGGCGCTCGCGCTCTGCGAGGGCGAAATCACGCGGGTGGGTCGCGTCTGGGCCGATGGGGAAGAGGTCGCGCCGCGGGATCTGAACATGCGGGTCTACCACGGCACCCGGGATCAGCTTCCCGACCCGGCGATCGAGGCGGTCGAAGGCGCGGGCGCGGTCCCCGCCTATCGGGGCACGGCCTATGTCGTTCTGGAAAACCTGCCGCTGGAGCAGTTCGGCAACCGCGTGCCGCAATTCACCTTCGAAGTCATGCGGCCGGAACAGCCTGGCAGCAAGACCGACCTGACCCGCGCGATCGAAGCCGTGGCCGTCATACCCGGGACTGGCGAATACGCGCTCGCCACCACGCCGGTGCACTATACCAACGGCCCTGGAAGCCGGTGGAGCGCCAATGTCAACACGCCGGCCGGCAAGCCCGACTTCCAGGTATCGCTGGATGCTCTGACCGAGGAATTGCCGAACGCCCGTGCCGCGTCGCTGATCGTAAGCTGGTTCGGGGGCGATCTGCGCTGCGGTCAGTGCCGAGTTCGCCCGAAAATCGAGAAACGCGAGAGTGATGGCGAGAACATGCCTTGGTCCGTGGCCGGCATCAAGCGTAGCTCGGCCGAGACGATGCCCCTCGTCCAAGGCAAACCGGTATATGGCGGAACGCCGGCCGATGCTTCGGTGATCCAGGCGATCCGGGCGCTGCAGGCCTCTGGCAAGGACGTCATGTTCTACCCGTTCATCCTGATGGACCAGCTTCAGGGCAGTCTCTTGCCCGATCCCTATGGCGGGATCGAGCAGGCCCATCTGCCGTGGCGCGGTCGGATCACGCTCGACATCGCGCCCGGCCACGCCGGATCCAGCGATGGAACAGCCGCCGCCGCCAGTCAGATCGCGCAGTTCTTCGGAACCGCACGGGCCAATCATTTTTCCGTCGTGGGGGAGACCGTGAAATACTCCGGTCCGCCCGAGTGGAGTTTTTCGCGCTTCATCCTGCATTACGCGGCGCTTTGCGTGGCGGCCGGCGGAGTGGAGGCGTACTGCATCGGCTCGGAGATGCGAGGCGTGTCCCAGATCCGCGGCGCCGGCAACAGCTTTCCCTTCGTCGACAAGCTGCAGCAACTCGCCGCGGATGTCCGTGCCATCCTCGGTCATGGCACGATGATCGGCTACGCGGCGGATTGGACGGAGTATTTCGGCTACCAGCCGCAGGACGGAGTCGGGCGACCGCTTCTTTCACCTCGACCCGCTCTGGGCCGATCCCAACATCGACTTCGTGGGCATCGACAATTACATACCGCTCAGCGACTGGCGGGATGGGGGCGATCATCTCGATGCCGATGCGGGAGCGATCTATGGCCTCGACTACCTGCGCGGCAATATCGAAGGCGGCGAAGGCTACGACTGGTATTACGCCAACCGCCAGGACGCCGACACGCAGACCCGTACTCCCATTACCGACGGCACGCATGGCGAACCGTGGGTCTGGCGGTACAAGGACATCCGCAACTGGTGGCTCAATCCGCATCACGAGCGCGTCGGCGGAGTACGGTCGGCGACGCCCACGGCCTGGGTGCCGCAATCGAAACCCGTGTGGTTCACAGAATATGGGTGCTCGGCGGTGGACAAGGGCACGAACCAGCCGAACAAGTTCGTCGATCCGAAAAGCTCCGAGAGCAGCCTGCCATATTACTCCACCGGCGCGCGGGACGACCTCATCCAGATGCAGTACCTGCAGGCCATGACGTCGTATTATGCCGACCCGGCGAAGAACCCGGTTTCGGCCATCTACGGGGGGCCGATGGTCGACATGAGCCGCGCGTTTGTCTGGGCCTGGGATGGGCGGCCGTACCCCTATTTTCCCAACAATCGCCAACTCTGGAGTGATGGCGACAACTATGCGCTGGGGCACTGGCTCAACGGTCGCACATCCGCGCGTCCGCTGGCTTCGGTCGTTGAGGAAGTCTGTGCCCGTTCGGGTCTCACTCAGGTCAACACGTCTCAACTCTACGGCTACGTCCGGGGATATACGGTAGCGTATGTAGGGTCTGCCCGCGCTACTCTGCAACCTCTCATGCTGCGGTATGGTTTCGATGCGGTGGAACGGGACGGCACATTGCACTTCGTGATGCGCGAGGGGCGCGTTCGCGCGACACTGGACCCGGATTGGCTGGCACGAGCCGAAGACCTCGAAGGTCTAATCGAGCAGGAGCGCGACCCGGAACTCGAGCTGTCCGGGCGGGTGCGGCTGCAATTCGTGCAGGCCGACGGCGACTACGAGATCCTGGCCGAAGAGGCCGTTCTGCCCGACAGTGCGACGCACAGCGTGTCGTCGTCGGAGGTACCCTTGTCATTGACCCGGGGCGAGGGGCGTCAGACCGCGGAACGCTGGCTGAGCGAGGCGCGGGTCGCGCGGGACAAGCTGCGCTTCGCGCTGCCTCCCTCTCGCTACCGCGTGGGTGCCGGCGATGTGGTGCGGCTGTCCGGGGTGTCCGACGTCCGCTACCGCATCGATCGGGTGGAGCAGGGACCCCACCAGATCGTCGAGGCCGTGCGAATCGAACCGTCGGTCTACGTTCCGGCGGGTGTCGCCGAGGACCCGGTTCCGATCAAGAAGATCGTGCCACCCGTGCCGGTCACGCCGCTGTTTCTGGACTTGCCGCTGATGCGCGGGGACGAGGTGCCGCATGCGCCGCACGTCGCGGTAACCTCCGCAGCCTGGCCCGGACCGGTGGCCGTGTATCAATCGCCGCTGGACAGCAATTACGGGCTGAACTCGGTGTTGAACGCGCGCTCCGTCATCGGGTTGACGCAAACCCCGCTGCGTCGTGCGGCGCCCGGCATCTGGGACAGCGGCGCCCCGCTGCGGCTCCGGCTGATCGCGGGGCACCTCGAAAGCGCGGAGACGGCGGCCATTCTGGCCGGTGCGAACCTGGCGGCGATCGGGGACGGCACGCCCGGGAACTGGGAGCTGTTCCAGTTTGCGCGCGCCGATTTGGTGGGCGACAAGGTTTTCGAGTTGGGGGATCGTTTGCGAGGTCAGCAAGGGAGCGACGCGCTGGTCCCGGACGCCTGGCCCGCCGGGTCATGGTTCGTCCTGCTGAACGGGGTGCCGTCGCAGATCGACATGGCAAGCAACCAACGACGGATAACCCAGCATTTCCGCATCGGCCCGGCGAAGTATGCCTTTGACGATCCCAGTTACCGGCATTTCGAAGCCGCATTCGATGGCAACGGACTGCGCCCGTACGCGCCCGCGCACTTGCGTATCATGCCCGATGTCGATGGCAATCTGGTCGTATCCTGGGTGCGCCGGACGCGGATCGAAGGGGACGCGTGGGACAACGAGGTGCCTCTGGGCGAAGATTCGGAAACCTACCTGTTGCGCATCCGGAAATCCGGAAAGGTGCTGCGAGAGGTGGTCTTGAACGCGCCCGGCTGGGTTTACACCAACGCATCGCAGGCCAGCGACGGGGCGTCCGGAGACCTTGAGGTCACCGTGGCGCAGGTATCGGCGCGCTACGGTCCGGGGCTCGATGCGCGGCGCTCCATCATGCTCTGATGCGGCGGGTCCTGCACGGTGACCTGATCCAGCTTGGGCGGATGCTGCTGACCCGCCCTGCGGCCGAGCGTGAGGCGATCTGCCGCCGTGCCATCGCCGAAGCGCGTGCGGCCGACAAGTACCGGCGCCGGTTCGGTCGCCGGCATCCCGATTTCGGCGACGGATCGCTTGCCGCCTGGGCCATGCGGTTCCCCCGCCCGCCCGAACCGCCGCTCGATGATCCCGATTATGCGGGATGTTTGCGGATCGTGCTGACCTGCCTCGAAGAGACGCGCAGCAAAGCGTAGCGCTTTGGTCGAGCATCACCCGGACGCGCAGGACACGCAGCGTGTGGCGGCAAGATCGAGCTTCAGCCGTCCCGCCGGGATGTCCTCGCCGCAATCCTCGCACGCGCCATAGGTGCCTTCCGCGATGCGGTCCAATGCGGCGCGCAGGCGGGTGGCTTCACCATCGCGCCGCGCCTGCTGTGCCTTGGCCATCGCCTGGTTCTGCAGCGCGTCCATCCGGCTCAGCCGCCCGACAGACTGCTGGTCGAGTTCCACGACGGCCTGACCGCTCCGGCCAAGCGCGTCTTCGCCTTCGATCTCCGCCAGTCGCGCCTCGATCAAGGCGCGGAACTTGGTCACGCGGTTGTCATTCATGAGCGCGATGGTCCTCATAAAGGATTTGCATTTGGCTTTTCGTGCTTATCTGACATATTCCGGCACGCAGAAGAAAGGATGCTAGGCCATGGCGAACGTGCGACCGAAACTTGCGAGCGTCGATCCCATCTGGGACCGGATCACCACCGAAGCGCGGCAGGCGGTTGCCGATGAGCCGCTGATGGGCGGGCTGATCCACGCCTGCATCCTGCACCACAAGAATATCGAGCGCGCCTTGAGCTACAGGATTGCGGCCAAGCTGGCCTCCAACGAAATGTCGATGGTGGTCATCCGGGAAATCGCTGAAGAAGCCTATGCGGACGCGCCCGAATTGATCGACGCGGCCCGCGCGGACCTCGTGGCGGTCTATGAGCGCGACCCGGCCTGCCACCGGTTGCTGCAGCCGCTGCTCTACTTCAAGGGATACCAGGCGATGCAGGGCTACCGCGTGGCGCACTGGCTCTACGAGAACGGCAAGCGCGATCTGGCTTATTTCTTCCAGATGCGGTTGAGCGAGATCTACGGCGTCGACATCCACCCGGCCGCGAAGATCGGCAAGGGTATCATGATCGACCACGCGCATTCCATCGTGATCGGCGAGACCGCGGTCGTGGGCGACAACGTGTCGATGCTGCATTCGGTGACGCTGGGCGGAACCGGCAAGGAAGAGCAGGATCGCCACCCCAAGATCGGGAATGGCGTGCTGATCGGTGCCGGGGCCAAGGTGCTGGGCAACATCAAGGTCGGCAACTGTTCGCGGATTGCCGCCGGTTCGGTGGTGCTCGAGGAAGTGCCGCCTTGCAAGACCGTGGCCGGAATTCCCGCGCGGATCGTGGGCGAGGCGGGCTGCGACCAGCCATCGATCAACATGGATCACATGTTGGGCAAGGACTGGCAGATCGGCTGATCGGGTGGGGAAGGCGGCCAGCAAAGCGGGCCGCCTTGTTCTTTAAGGCGCGTCAGCGCGACTGGGCGCGCACCAGCAGGTCCTTTTCCTGTTCGGTCAGAAGCTGCTTTTCCAGCACCACGCTCATCGAATCCACAGCCCGCGGCGCACGGATCAGCACTTCCTGATCCAGACCACCCTTGAGAAGCGTCTGACCCACCGTGCTGAGGTTGAAGTCCATCTTGCGAAGGTGGAAACGTGCTTCGGACCAGCCGAGATACCAGTACCAATCGGTGTAGTAGAGCCAGCTTCTTTCGTTGAAGGCCCGCACATGGGTCGGGTCCTGCCATGCGCCGAACGAGAGGTCGTAGGGGACCAGGATGTTCATCTTGCCGCCGACGCAGAGCAAGTCGAGGCAGTTGGTCATGGCGCTGACGAGGTCCGGAATATGCTCCACCACGTCGTTGCAGATGATCGTGTCAAACATGTTCTTCTGCAGTTCCAAGGCGCCGAACCGGTCCGTCTCGAAGCTCGTTCCGATCAGGTCGGTGCGGCTGAGATCGGTAACGATGTCCGGATCCCACTTGCCGAGGTAGTCGAGGTTGACGCAGTCGTGGCGAAAGTCCTTCCCGCTGCCGATGTTGAGGCTGGCGGGGATGGTTTCGGCCAGTGGTGATGCCGTGACGTGAGCGGTTTGCATGTTCGGGACAGGCTCCTCTTTGAGAATTGGTTCCAGGATCTTGAATTCCTCGCGCGCGCTGAAGGCGGCGTAGCCGGCCTCTTCCAGGTCCGCGCGCGCGGCATCGTCATGCACCAGATCGACGCAGGTCTGCACCAGGTCCTGGTATTTCGCGAACGCGAGAGCATCGCCGAGATCGCCGTCGATCTCGGTATCGGGTCCGATCTCGCTTACCACCGCCTTGCGGTTGGCCAGCAGGTAGGACACGCGGGCGATCTCGAATATCTGCGTGTCGAAGAAATGCAGGTTCAGGACGATCTTGGCGCGGGCAATGTAGGCGTCACGCTGCTCGCCATAGACCTTGAAGAGTTGCACGACGTTGAGTTCCGCCACCTCGAGGTCGTCCAGGATCCGTCTGCGGCGCCCGTTGACGCTGCCATAGAACAGCACGTCGATGTCCTGCAGATCGGCCTTCTGGATCCGGCTGAGTTTGCCGGAGAACCCCAGCGGCACGAGTTTCGGGTCGAATCGCGGGCTCTGTCTCTTGAGGTAATCAACGTTGCGCTGGCTGTAGTCCCAGACCTGGAATCCGCCCAGAAGCGCGCGCTGCGCGGGTGTGTTCCAATGGGACGTGTCGCTGAGTTGTTCGAAGTTGTAGATTATGGTGTCGGCCGGCAGCAAGCGCGATGTCGTCCTGTCGCATCAGGTTCCCGCCCAGCAGGATATTGCGTGCGGTCGTATCGATGGCGTTGCTGCTGATCCGGGCGGTGTAGGAGAGATCCTCCAGCCCGTATTGCAGGGTTTCGGCGATTTCCTTGAAGCAACCTGAATGCTCGTAGCCCTGCGGGCTGGCGATCACGATGTTGAAATCGGTGTGCGACTGCATGGCTCAAGCCCCTGCTTTGCTGTTCGGCATTCTGCCAATCCGGGGCGGAATAGCGGGAAGACGTTAAAAATCCGATTACACCGGCCGGTTCTGACCGTTCGAAGTGGTCGCCACGTGCAAGGTCGCAGGAGAATGTCTTGGAAACCGGCGAGGATCGGGAATACCGTCCCTAACTATGCGCGGGCTTCTGGCCAACTTGCGCCTTCTGTTCCTATCTGAAACGGAAACAACGAACCGAGTTGAAAAGGGGGTAATCATGGCGACACGCCAGACGAACGGGCGCGGAAAGCGTTACGACAGCATTCTGGACACGGTGGGCGATACGCCGGTGATCCGGATCAACCGCATCGCGCCGAAAAACGTCACGATCTACGTGAAGTTCGAGGCGTTCAATCCCGCGGGGTCGGTCAAGGACCGACTGGCGCTCAGCATCATCGAGGCAGCCGAGCAGGACGGCCGGCTGAAGCCCGGACAGACCGTGGTGGAGGCGACCTCCGGCAATACCGGCATCGGGCTTGCGATGGTGTGTGCGGCGAAAGGCTATCCCCTTGTGGTGACGATGGCGGAGAGCTTCTCGGTCGAGCGTCGGCGGCTGATGCGGTTCCTGGGGGCGAAGGTCATTCTAACGCCCAAATCGGCAAAGGGCTTCGGCATGTACCAGAAGGCCAAGGAACTGGCCGAGCAGAACGGCTGGTTCCTGGCCTCCCAGTTCGAGACGCCGGACAACGCCGACATTCACGAGTCGACCACCGGCCGCGAGATCGTTGCCGATTTCGAGGGCGAACGGCTGGATTACTTCGTCTCCGGCTATGGCACCGGCGGGACGATCTCCGGCGTCGGCCGCGTTCTGAGGGCGGAGCGACCGGATACCAAGTTGATCCTGTCGGAGCCTGCCAACGCGGCGCTCATCGCCTCAGGCTACGTCAACACCCGGAACGAGCAGCATCAGCCGACCGAAGGCCACCCGAATTTCGAGCCGCACCCGATCCAGGGCTGGACACCGGATTTCATTCCGTGGGTTCTGCAGGAGGCGATGGACAAGTCACTGTATGACGAACTGATCCCGATCGCGGGCGCGGAAGGGATCGAATGGTCTCGCCGACTGGCCGCGGAGGAGGGGATCTTCACCGGCATTTCCGGCGGATCGACCTTCGCCGTGTCGATGAAGCTCGCCAAGGACGCGCCGCAGGGGTCGGTGATCCTCTGCATGCTGCCGGACACGGGTGAGCGGTACCTCTCGACGCCACTCTTCGAGGGCATTTCCGAAGACATGACCGAAGAGGAAGCGGACCTGTCGAAATCGACTCCGGGGTATCAATTGTAGGATGCGGAGGTTGCGGCCGTGAGCGTTGCTCCGGCCGCGATTTGTCTTGAGGGTGCTTGGGGGCTCTGCCCCCGTCGCTCCTGGCGGAGCGCCTCCCCCGAGGTATTTGGCGACCCAAAGAAGGGGGCGGATCGGCTCTGATCATAACTCCAGAGCAGATTGCGCAGCATCTGGCGGGGCCGTCGCGGCGGCGGAGACATCGTCTGCCTTGGGTAGCGAGATCACGAAGGTGGCACCGGCGCCGCCCCGGTCTTCGAAACGGACCTCTCCTCCCGCGTTGCGCGCCATTCCGGCGACCTGGGCCAGACCAAGTCCGGTTCCGGTGGGTTTGCTTGTCGTGAATGGCGTGAAGAGGGTCTGGCGCATCTTTTCGGGAACGCCGGGACCGTCATCGGAGACCCGGATCTCGACGTGCCCGCCGCAGTCGGTCGCGGAAATCGTGATCCGCCCCTTGCCTTGTGTCGCATCCCTGGCATTGATCACGAGATTGAGCAGGGCGAGTTCGAGCTGGTCGCGGTTTGCGGTGACGTGAAGCGGGCACGTGTGCCGGGCGATGGAGAGTTCGACCTCGCGCCCGGCCGCCTGTTCGAGCAGGTAAGCCATGTCGTCGAGCGTCGCGTTCAGCTCGACCGCGCCGATATCGCTGTCGCCGCTGTGCGCCAGGCTCAGAAGCTGGTTCGCGAGCCGGGTGCCTCTCGAGATCGACCCTTCGATCAGCGCGACATGTTCCAGGACCGCGTCGTCGGTCGTCTTTCGCTTGATCATGCTCAACCCGGAGCCGAGCGCGGTGACGACGTTCCGGAAATCGTGGACGATGGTGCTGGTGAACTGCGCGACTGCCTCGGCCCTCTGCAGTTCCAGCACCTTCGATTCCCGCTGCTTGCGGGACAGAATCTCCCGCGCGGCCAGAAAGAACAGCGACAGGGCGGCAGCGATCGCCACGAAGACCCCGAAAGAGATCACGGCGTTCGCCCTCCGGATCGGTCGGTCGAGCAGGGAATTGTCGATGGCCACGTGACTGGACCATCCCGTCACCTCAGACGTGGCATAGGCGGTATAGTTGGTCAGGTTTTCATAGGTCGTCCCCTCGTAGATGCCGCGCCCGCCTTGCGCGACGGCCTCCCGGACGTAGGACGTGGCCGGCGTGCCAACGCGATCGGGATAGTCGATCGAGCGGGCCAGGAACTTGCCCTCCCGATCAACGATGGCGGCCACCGACCCCTCGGGCAACTGCTGCATCAGGATTTGCTGGTAGATCAAAGGATCCACGATGGCGGTCAGGCGGAGGCTGTCGTTGCGGGGAATGCCGACATGAAGATGGACGCAAGGACAATGGCGGCCTTCACGCTCGACATCGCCGATCTGCGGGACGGGCGAGGTGGGAAGCAGATCCGTGTCGACTTGGCCGCCAAACGTGACGCTTTCGGCCGTCGCCTCGAACAGGATCTCCCCCGCCGCGCGGTCAGCCAGAACGACCGCCCGCCACCCCGGCAGCATTTCGACCGCTTCCTGCGCCCGGCGCGCGCCGGCGGCGACCTCCCCGTCGCGCAGATATCTCGATCTCGAGAGCAGGCGCAGCGCCGACAGATCGCTCGTCGCGCGTGCATCTGCGAGCAGGATCAGGGTGTCGGCGGCGGCGAGCGCCTTCCCGCGTGTTTCCTCCGCCTCGACGCTGAGACTGTAATAGGCCTGCACGAGGATGATCGCGACCGCGGGAAACAACAGCGCGATCCCAAGCAACATGTAGAGAGAAAGACGACCTCCGCCGGCCATCAACTTCCAATCTCCGCCTCAGTTCAGAGTAATCGGCGGCGCCATCCTGACGGCAGCCTTCGGAAATAATGCGCAAGTCGCCGCCTCTTGTCACGCGTTTGCGGCACACTGCCGAAAAGAAATTTCGGGCCGGTGGATCGGGAAAAAACGAGCAGCGCGTTTTCAGTACATCATCACCGCGCCTTCGCCGGTGGCACCCGCGAAATAAAGCCGCAGGCGGATGATGTACTTGCGGCCCCGGAACAGGCGCTCGTTGATCTTGGCGTTGTAGCGGTAGCCGGAATCGTCGTCTCCCGCGACGTAGCGCGGCTCGCCATCGATCTCCTCGAAGAGCACCATGACCGTGTCGAGGTCGCCGAAGGTCTGGAAGGTATAGCGGCGGGAGTATTCCGGCTCCACTACGAAGTCGAGCTGTTCGCCCGGAGCGATACGGATCTGGTGCGCTTCGAACGGGCGAAGTTCGGGCAGGTAGAGTTTGTCCGCCTCGGGATAAAAGGATTTCACCGTCTCGCGGTCCCGTTCCGACAGACCGGGTGCGGGGAAATGGTGCTGATCGCGCATGTCCTCGGGTTGCAGGACAAGGCCCTTGCGGATCCAGTAGTGCATGATCGAATCGCGGTCCCAGTCCGAGCCTTCGACTTCGGCCTGCGATAGCTTGCGCAGCACGTTCCAGCGGGTCTGCTCCTCGGTCCAGAAGTTGGGCGAGCCCGTGTAGTAATCGAGGACGGCCGGCTCGTCCCACACGATGCCGGCATTCGGGTTCTGGTGTTCGTGCGGAAATCCGAGCGTGTGGCCGATCTCGTGAAGGGCGGTGTCGTAGCCGTATTCGTCGGTCAGATCCCAGCCGAAATTCATCGTACGCTCGGCGGGGTCGCCGACGAGGTCGATCACATCGCGCCCGAGAAAGGACCAGGATCCGGCATCCGGTGCGGTCGGGTGCTGGAAGAAGCCGATGCGGATTTCCGCCTCGCCCGGATCGAACACCTCCACGAAGTCGAGCCCGATGGGCACGTCCTTCCATTCCTTGAAGGCACGGCGCACGGCGTCCTTGTTGTCCTGGCTACCCCGCCAGTGCGAGGGAGCGTCGAGAAAGCAGTAATGCAGGACCGTGTAATTGGCCCATTTCTTCTCGTGCAGGCGGATGAGCCTCTCGCGGCCCGGCGCCATGGTCGGCGGAAGCTCGCGGCGAGGAACGTCGGGTTGGTGGCAATGGCCGCCGATGCGGTCCATCGGGTCGGGTGGCGACTTGGAGCTACCGCGAGACTTTGTGCCGGTACTTTCGCCCTTGCTGGCGCTCTTTGTCGTTCGGGTGGCCACCGCGAGTTCCTCCTCTTCACGTCGGGGGAAGCGCCGGCACTCGCAAACAACGGGACTTAATCACTTGGGAGGTCGAAAATCGCCGGCGCTTCAACTGTCGGAATGTGACCTCTCACGCACAGACTACACCAAAACTCCGCCCGCGCCTATGGCCCGCGAGGTGCGGTATTCCTGACTTTCGCGCAGGTCAGGCGAGCATCGCGACCGGATTTTCGAGGTTTTCGACGATGGCCGCCAGGAGCTGGGCTCCCAATGCGCCGTCGATGACCCGGTGGTCGACCGACATCGTGACGGACATGACCGTGGCCACGGTCGACCTCGCCATCCGGACCGACGACGGGCTTCTTGACCCCGGTGCCGACAGCGAGGATGCCGCCATGCGGCGGGTTGATGACCGCGTCGAAATTGTCGATGCCGAACATTCCGAGGTTGGAGACCGCAAAGCTGCCGCCCTGGTATTCGTGCGGGGCGAGCTTGCGGTCGCGGGCGCGGGCGGCGAGATCCTTCATCTCGGCCGACAGGGCGGAGAGGGATTTCATTTCCGCGTCCTTCAGAACGGGGGTGAAGAGCCCACCCTCGATCGCGACGGCCACCGCCACGTCGGAAGGTTTGAGCTGCAGCACCCGGTCGCCGGCCCAGACCGCGTTGGCGGCGGGCACGGATTGCAGCGCCAGCGCGCAGGCCTTGATGATGAAGTCGTTGACGGAGAGCTTCACGCCCCGCTTCTCCAGCTTCTTGTTGAGATCGGCGCGGAAGGAGAGCAGGTCGTCGATCCGGATGTCGCGGCGGAGGTAGAAATGCGGGATCTGCTGCTTGGCCTCGGTGAGCCGGGCGGCGATGGTCTTGCGCATGCCGTCGAGCTTGATCTCCTCGATACTCCCGGTCCGCGTACATTTTCGCGACGGCGTCGGCGGACGGCCCGGCGGCGGCGGGCGCTGGCGCGGGGGCTGCGGCAGCCGCCTCGGGTTTGGCGGCGGCTTCGGCCTTGGGCGGCGGCGGTGGCCTTCTCCACATCCGCCTTCACGATGCGGCCGTGGGGTCCGGAGCCCTTGATCTGCGCGAGGTCGAGCCCCTTCTGCGCGGCGATCCGGCGGGCGAGGGGGGAGGCGAAGATGCGCTTGCCGTCGCCGCCCTTGGGAGCGGCCGGGGCATGGGATGTGTCCTTGTCGCCTTCCGCCGGAGTCGCGTCCGTCCCTCCGCGACCGTAGCCTTGCGCGGGTGCGGTCTGATCCGATGGCGTTGCCGGCGCGGCGTTGGAACTGGCGGGCTCCTTTTTCGGGGTTGTGTCGCTGGAAATGTCGTCGGCGCTCTCGCCTTCCTCCAGCAACACGGCGATGGGGGTGTTGACCTTGACGCCCTCGGTGCCGGCCTCCACCAGGATCTTGCCCATCGTGCCTTCGTCCACGGCCTCGAACTCCATCGTGGCCTTGTCGGTTTCGATCTCCGCCAGCAGATCGCCGGAAGAGACGCTGTCACCCTCCTTGACCAGCCATTTGGCGAGCGTCCCTTCCTCCATCGTGGGAGAGAGCGCGGGCATCAGGATTTCGGTTGGCATGTCCCTCGCTCCTTATCTGTAGGTGACGTCGCGCACGGCCTTGATCACCTCGTCGGTGGTGACCAGCGCGTGTTTTTCGAGATTGGCGGCATAGGGCATCGGCACGTCCTTGCCGGTGCAATTTATGACCGGGGCGTCGAGGTAATCGAACGCCTGCTGCATCAGCACGGAGCTGATGTAGCTGCCGACGGAAGGCTGCGGCCAGCCTTCCTCCACCGTGACGCATCGGTTGGTTTTCTGCACCGACTTGATGATCGCGCCGGTGTCCATCGGGCGAAGCGTGCGCAGGTCGATCACCTCGGCGCTGATCCCGTCCTCGGCCAGTTTCTCCGCGGCTTCGAGCGCGTACTGCATGCCGATGCCGAAGCTCACGATCGTCACGTCGTCACCCTCGCGCCAAGTGCGGGCCTTGCCGAAGGGAATGGTCAGATCGTCGATCTGCGGCACGTCGGAGGCACGGCCATAGAGGATTTCGTTTTCGAGGAAGATCACCGGGTTCGGATCGCGGATCGCGGTCTTCATCAGACCTTTGTAGTCGGCCGCCGAATAGGGCATGACCACGCGCAGGCCGGGGACCTGCATGTACCAGGCCGCGTAATCCTGGCTGTGCTGGGCGCCGACGCGGGCGGCCGCACCGTTGGGGCCGCGGAACACGATGGGGCAGCCCATCTGGCCGCCGGACATGTAGAGCGTCTTGGCCGCGGAGTTGATGATCTGGTCGATCGCCTGCATGGCGAAGTTGAAGGTCATGAACTCCACGATGGGCCGCAAGCCCCCGAACGCCGCACCGACACCGATGCCGGCGAACCCGTGTTCGGTGATCGGCGTGTCGATCACGCGCTTGGGCCCGAATTCGTCCAGCAGCCCTTGCGTGACCTTGTAGGCACCCTGGTATTCGGCGACTTCCTCGCCCATGACGAAGACGCCGCCATCCCGGCGCATTTCTTCGGCCATGGCGTCGCGCAGGACCTCGCGCACGGTCTGCGATTTCATCTCCGCATCCGCGGGCCAGTCGGGGCTCGAATCCGTCTCGGGACTCTGTGGCGCGGCCTCGGGGGAGGCTGCGGCCGGCTCACCGCTGTCGGCTGTCTCATCCGCCTCGTCATCGGAACCGTTCTCCGAGGCGCTGCTCTGCTTGGAGCCGCCGCCGGACTTGCCGGCATCCTCAGGCACATCCTCGCCTTCCTCGACAAGCACGGCGATGGGGGTGTTGACCTTGACGCCTTCGGTGCCGTCCGCGATCAGGATCTTGCCGATGATCCCTTCGTCGACAGCCTCGAATTCCATCGTGGCCTTGTCGGTTTCGATCTCGGCCATGATGTCGCCGGAGGACACGGTGTCGCCCTCCTTCACCAGCCACTTGGCGAGCGTGCCTTCCTCCATGGTCGGCGACAGGGCCGGCATCAGAATCTCGATTGCCATGGTTCAAGCGTCCCCTTGCGGTGTGATCATTCCCACGACGTTGCCGTGGCCGTCCTCGACATAGGCGCAGCGGCCGATGCCCGGATAATCCTGCGGCGGCAACGCCTCGCCCCCGCCGTTCTTCAGTGCCCAGTCATAGCGGGCGTCGCAATCCGCGACCTCGAATGTCATGGTGCCGCCGCGGATCGGGCTGCCGGGTTCGGGGGCCGCACCCATCCGGAGCATCAGACCCGCGGTCAGATCCTTGCCCTCACCGATATCGGGGCCGTCGATCAGGTGATAACCCACCTCTTCCGCGCCTTCCATCGGCGTGAAAGACCACCCGAAGAGGCCCGCATAGAAGGCCTTGGCGCCCTCCACGTCGGCAGCGTGAATTTCGAAATGCGGCATCATACGGCCTCGCCCTGCGGGATCTCGGAGGCGTAGATGTCGGTCCAGAGTTCCTTCAGATCGGGCTCCGGGCTGTCCTTCGCGAACTCGGCGGAGGCATTGACGATCTCCTTGATCTCCTTGTCGATCGCCTTCAGGTCGTCCTCGCTGGCATGCTTGCCTGTCAGCAGCATCTGGCGCACGCCCTCGATCGGGTCGCGTTCCTCGCGCATCTTCTGGACTTCTTCGCGGGTGCGGTATTTCGCCGGGTCGGACATCGAATGGCCGCGGTAGCGATAGGTCTTGATCTCCAGGATGTAGGGTCCCTTGTCGGCGCGGCAGTGTGCGACCGCCTTTTCGCCCGCCTCCTTGACCTTGAGCACGTCCATTCCGTCCACGATCTCGCCCGGGATGCCGAAGGGCGCGCCGCGGGTGTGGATGTCGTCGGTGGAGGTGGAGCGCTTCTGCGAGGTGCCCATGGCGTACTGGTTGTTCTCGATCACGAAGACGACCGGCAGCTTCCAGAGCGACGCCATGTTGAAGCTTTCGTAGACCTGGCCCTGGTTCGCCGCGCCGTCGCCGAAATAGGTGAAGGTGACGCGCTTGTTCTCCAGATACTTGTCGGCGAAGGCGAGCCCCGCGCCCAGCGGCACCTGTGCCGCGACGATGCCGTGGCCGCCATAGAAATGCTTCTCGCGGCTGAACATGTGCATGGAACCGCCCTTGCCCTTGGAGTAGCCGCCCTCGCGCCCGGTGAGTTCGGCCATCACGCCGTTGGGATCCATTCCGCAGGCCAGCATGTGTCCGTGGTCGCGGTAGGAGGTGACACGCTTGTCGCCTTCCTCGGCTGCGGCTTCGAGCCCGACGACCACGGCCTCCTGACCGATATAGAGGTGGCAGAACCCGCCGATCAGGCCCATCCCGTAGAGCTGTCCGGCCTTCTCCTCGAACCGGCGGATCAGCAGCATGTCACGGTAATAGGCCTTGAGTTCCTCTGCCGACACGTTGGATGTCTCGGCCTTCTTGGTCGTCCTGCGGGCAGCCATGGATCCTCCTCCCGGGCGGATAGTTTAGTGCTAAACTATGGCCTAACCTATCCGAATGCGGAATGCGAGGGTATAGTACCCGCAAACGGCGGGCCGGTGCTGACCCGCAAAGTCTTGCTCAGCGGATGACGATTTCGTCGGGTCTGAGAAGTCCGAGCACGGAGCGGGCCTGCTCGTCCAGAAGGTCGATATCGAGGTAATCGTCGGAGAGCCGCCGTGTCAGGTTCTCCATCCGCGCCACGTCCGCGGTGACCTGCTCCAGCTGGCTGCGCAGATCGCGCGCCTCCGCCCGGATCTCGGCGCGACGGAAAAGACCATAATCGCCCTGCACCGCGGCAAAGGTGAAATAGAGGTTGAGCGCGAACGCCACCGTGAAGAACACCAGCGGACCGAGGGTCGGTCGTCCGTTGCGAAAGAACCTGAGGATCATCCGGTCTGCTCTGCCAATTCTGCGCCTCTTGTCGGGCTGCCTCGATCAGTATGTCACAAGCGATTCGCCATGTGAATCCCTTGATTTCGATGCGTTATCAGCCCTTGGCCAGGAAAACCCCCGCGATGCGCGAGGTGACGCTGCGGGGAAAGAATCGGGGCAGCACGGCGGAGATCTTGTTCTTCATGCCCGGCACCACGATCCGCTTGCCGATCCGCGCCTCGAGCCAGCCTTCCTCGGCCACGTCGAACGCCTTCATCGGCGCGCCGAACTTCAGGAGCCGTACGCCGCCCATGTCGGCCTCGTTGAAGAAATTGGTTGCCGTCGCCCCGGGGCAGAGCGCCGTGACGGTGACGCCGGTCCCGGACAGCTCCGTCGCCACGGCATCCGACAGCGACAGCACGAAGGCCTTCGTCGCGTGGTAGACGGCCATGTTGGGTCCGGGCATGAAGCCGGCCGTGGAGGCGACGTTGAGGATCCGCCCGCTGCCTCGCTCCTTCATGTGCGGCACGGCCAGTTTCATGAGACGTGTCAGCGCCGTCATGTTGACCTGCATGGAGGTCAGCTCGCGCTCCCACCCGTCCGGATCGGCGAAGGCCCCGTTGTAGCCCAGCCCGGCATTGTTGACGAGCACGTCGACATGCCGCCCGTCCACCGCCTCCGACCAGAGCCGGTCGACGTCGGCCGGATCGTTGAGGTCGGCGGCGATCACAATGACGTCCAGACCGTCCTCGCGAAGGTCTTCGGCCAGCGCGTTCAGCTTGTGCTGGGATCGCGCGGTTAGGATCATGTTGCGCCCGTCCTTCGCGGCCAGGCGGGCGAACTCAACGCCAAGCCCCTCGGATGCGCCGGTGATCAGAGTGTATGCCGCCATGCCCGGATCCTCTTTCGTCGGTTGAGCCTGGCCATATTGACCAGAACCACCCTTCAGGGAAAGGGGGCGGTATCCGGATTATTGCGAAAGTGCGGCGACGCCGGGCAGGGTCTTGCCTTCCATCCACTCGAGGAACGCGCCACCCGCGGTCGAGATGTAAGTGAAGTCACCTGCCACGCCGGCCTTGTTGAGCGCGGCCACGGTATCGCCGCCGCCGGCGACGGAGATGAGCTTGCCGGATCTCGTCAATGCAGCGGCGGCCTGGGCCGCGGCGGTGGTGGCGGCATCGAAGGGAGCAATCTCGAATGCGCCGAGGGGGCCGTTCCAGATCAGCGTCTTGGCATCGGCGAAGGCCGCCGAGATTTCCGCCACGCTGTTGGGCCCGGTATCGAGGATCATCGCATCCGAAGGGCAGGCATCGGCGGCCACGATGTCGCTGTCGGCGCCCGCCTTGAACTCGCGCGCGATGATCACGTCGCCGGGGAGGAGGATGCGGCAGCCGGTTTTCTTGGCTTTCTCCATGATCTCCTGCGCGGTCCCGGTCATGTCGTGCTCGGCGAGCGATTTGCCGACGTCGATGCCCTGTGCGGCGAGGAAAGTATTCGCCATGCCGCCGCCGATCACCAGCGTATCGACTCGCTCCACAAGGTTGCTCAAAAGTTCAAGCTTGGTGGAGACCTTGGCGCCGCCCACGATCGCCACGACGGGGCGCGTGGGGTTCGAGAGCGCGGCCTCGAGCGCCTCGAGTTCGGCCTGCATGGAGCGGCCGACGCAGGCGGGCAGGAGGTGCGCCACGCCCGTCGTGGAGGCATGGGCGCGGTGCGCGGCGGAAAACGCATCGTTGCAGTAGACATCGCCCAGCGTGGCGAGGAAATGCGCCATTTGCGGGTCGTTGGCCTCTTCCATCGGGGTGAAGCGCGTGTTCTCCACCAGGATCACGGCATCGCCGGGCTGTTCGTCGATCCAGTCGC
Organism: uncultured Alphaproteobacteria bacterium; assembly: GCA_963721175.1. Classification (GTDB taxonomy): domain Bacteria; phylum Pseudomonadota; class Alphaproteobacteria; order Rhodobacterales; family Rhodobacteraceae; genus Aliishimia. The sequence goes on from CAVRIG010000023.1 coordinate 210,467, forward strand.
GCGACGGGCGTTCGACGAAAGTGACCGGACACCCGAACGCCTCCTCCAGCGCCGGGACCAGCTGTTTCAGCGACATCTCCGCCACCGGCTTGCCCTTGGGCCGACCGAAATGCGCCAGAAGCACCGGGGAGCCGCCCGCGGCGCGGATATCGCGGATCGTGGGCTTGATGCGCTCGATGCGGGTCGCGTCGGTCACGCGACCATCTTCCAGAGGCACGTTGATGTCGACGCGGGTCAGCACCCGTTTGCCGTCCAGATCCATGTCATCCAGCGTTTTCCAGCCCATGCCCGATCCCCCTGCGCATCCGTCGGCGTTCTTTCACCCGAACGCCGCCCGCGGTCAATGCCTCCCTTGGCATTCGCGGCGACCCGGCATAGGAGAGAGGGCAAATGTCGTGACAAGGAGTGCGCCATATGGCCGAAATCAAGGACCCGGAAAACACCATACTGGTGGAACTGAACGCGGGGCAGGTGGTGATCGAACTGCTGCCCGACGTGGCCCCGAAACACGTGGAACGGATGAAGGAACTGGTGCGCGAAGGCGCTTATGACAATGTCTGTTTCCACCGTGTGATCGACGGGTTCATGGCGCAGACGGGTGACGTCGCCAACGGCAACATGGAGAATGGGTTCAACATCCGCATGGCGGGCACCGGCAGCTCCGAGAAGCCCGACCTGCCCGCGGAATTCTCCAAGCTGCCGCACGACCGCGGAACGCTGGGGGCGGCGCGGTCGTCGAGCCCCGACAGCGCCAATTCGCAGTTCTTCATCAACTTTTCCGACAACCATTTCCTCAACGGGCAGTACACGGTCTATGGCCGGGTGGTGCAGGGGATGGAGCATGTGGACGCGATCACGCGCGGCGAGCCGCCGGCCGATCCCGACCGCATGATCTCCGTGAAGGTGGCCGCCGATGCGTAATGTTCTTGCAGCACTTCTCCTGATGGGAACCCCCGCGTTCGCCACGGGTCTCGAGATCGCTGTCGAGGGCGAGGGCGCAAATGGCGTGATCCAGATCGACCTGCTGGAGGACGTGGCACCGAACCACGTCGAACGGATCACGGCGCTGGCCGAACAGGGCGCCTATGACGGCGTGGCATTTCACCGGGTGATCGAGGGTTTCATGGCGCAGACCGGCGACGTCGCCTGCGGCGTGTCCGGGGCGGCCTGTCCATCGGGAACCGGCGGATCCGATCTGCCGGACCTCGAGGAGGAGTTCTCCGACGTTCCCTTCGAACGCGGGATTGTCGGCATGGCCAGGGCCCAGGATCCCAATTCGGCCAACTCGCAGTTCTTCATCATGTTCGACGAGGCGGATTTCCTCAACGGCCAGTACACCGTCGTTGGACGGGTCACCGAGGGCATGGATGTTGTCGACGCGATCAAGCGCGGTGAGGGGCAATCGGGAACTGTCGCGGGCCAGCCGGACGTGATGACGTCGGTCTCCGTGACGAACTGATCCTTGGGAAGATGGCTCCGGTCCGGACCCGGACCGGTGCCGAACTCGTCAACTTGCGCAGTGGCGCGTTCTGGTTCCGAGGGCCAGAATCGCCGATAGAAGAGCTAGGCCTCCCGCAAGGTAGGCAAGCCCTGAGAATGCCGCCGTCATTGCCGTGCCGTGCCCGGCAGTGTCGCTTTTCAGGCCGAAGCTGACCTCTCCCCGGCGCGGGCCAGAGCAGCGCGACGACACTGCCCGCAGCGGCTGCGGAAATCAGCCCGGCCATCCGGGTCACGGCGTTGTTGATGCCGGTAGCCGCGCCGGACCTGGCCTCTCCCACGGAGAACATCACGGCCGTCGAGAGTGGCGCCACGACGAATGCCATGCCGAGCCCCACGAGGCACATCGCCGGGATGATGTGCCCCAGAAGTTCTGCAGCGGCGCCAGCAGCGGCATATACGGTGGCAACCGTGATGCTTCGACCGCGAGGAGTGGCGCCGGGCCGACCCGGTCCGCAAGCCGCACTGTCCGTGACGACAGAACCGAGATGAAGACGGCCATCGGGGCGAAGGTCGCAGGCGCCGCGAGTTCGGACACGCCCCATCCGGCGATGAATCTCATCGGCATGAAGAAGAACATTATCGACAACGCCGAATAAATCGCGGCATCGAGCCGATGGACGCCGCGCGCAAGGATCAGGAAGAGCGGTGTGGGCGCGATCGCGCAGAAGTCCGAGGCCACGACGAAGAGGACGATGCCGATGCCAAGCACGCGGGCGAGCCCGAACTTGTCGCCGGCGGCACCGCCTCCAGGATCAGCGCCGGCAGCGTCAGCATGTAGGCGTTGTGGATCCACTGCGCCTCGGCCAGTCCGGCGCCAAGTTGGTCGCGCATGGCGGGCCGCGCGATCGCGACAACCGTGCCGTCGATGTACCCGAGCGCGGAGGCGAGAATGGCGATGACAAGGACGAAGCGGGGATTTGCGGGGGCTCAGAAATCCGTCTGAAACAATGGCGCCGCGGGGTCGGCCCGCGGCGTGTCTTCAACCGGATGAGGAAGCGGTGACGCCGTCAGGACGACTTGACTTCGCTCTTGGAATTCGCGGCGCTATTGGCACCGCTGGATGCGGTGGCCTGCGCGGTGGGGGCGGAACTCGATTTGCCCGGAAGCGGCCGGCCGCCGGTGGGGCTTCCGGACGACAGCGGATCGTCCTGACGCTGCACGGAGCCTTCGAAATGGGCGCCGGATTCGATCGCGATGGTCTTGTGGATGATGTCGCCTTCGACCCGGGCGGTCGACGGTCAGGCGGACCTTGAGCCCGCGCACGCGGCCGACGATGCGGCCGTTGATCACGACGTCGTCGGCGATCACTTCGCCCTTGATCGTGGCGGTTTCGCCGATCGGTCAGCAGATGGGCGCGGATGTCGCCTTCGACGGTGCCTTCGACCTGGATGTCGCCGGTGGTCTTGACGTTGCCGGTGATGTGCAGATCGGCCGACAGGACCGAGGCGGGCGGCTTGGCCTTGGGGGCAGCTGGCCTTGAAATCGCTGCCGACGATGTGGACGAGGCATCGCGCTGGGCTGGTCGGATTGCGTCGGTTTTGCCGGATCAGCCTTGGGGCCGGGCTCGTTGATCTTGCTCTTAGAAAACATCTTTTGCAGCCTTGATATAGGTCATGGGGTTCACGGCCTTGCCGCCGACCCGCACCTCGTAGTGCAGGTGCGTGCCGGTCGACCGTCCGGATGTTCCCATATCACCGATCCTGTCCCCGCGCGAGACCCTTTGCCCGACCTTCACGCGGATTTTCGACTGGTGCGCATAGCGCGTCTCGATGCCGAATTCGTGCTGGATCTTCACCAGGCGGCCATAGCCCGACATCCAGCCTGCATAGGTCACCACGCCGTCGGCCGTGGCATAGATCGGGCGTGCCGTTCGGGGGCGGCGAAATCGGTGCCCGTGCATGCATGCGCGGCCCCAGCGAGGGGCCAAAGCCCGACGTGAAGCGGAACGCGATCCTTGAGCGGCGAGGCGAAGGGCGCCTTTTGCGCGGCGATCCGGTAGAGGTTGAGCCGGTCCATCTGGTTCAGGATGCGGTTGGCGCGCAGCGTGTCGCGGCTGAGGGTTCCTCGCCGCGGGTCGAAAAGCGACAGCGGCGTGAGCGGGCCGCCCTGGCCGGAATAGCCGCGGCGCACCTGCTCGATGATGTCGTCGGTGGTCATGCCGGCCGCTGCGGAACATCTTGTCCAGCGGCTCGACCGAGACGGTCATCGCCTCTTCGAGCTGGCGGAAGATCTGGTCGTTCTGTTCTTCCATCAGCGCGATCTTCATGTTGCCAGCTCGTCGGCCCGCAACAGCGCATCCTGCGCATCCGCGATGACCTTGTCACGCTCGGCGCGGTGTCGCGCCAGCGCGTCGGCCAGGAAATCGATCGGCGCGCCGGCCCTTGACGTCGCGATCGCGGCGCGCGGCATCGCCGTCCGCGATCTGCCGTTCCAGCGTGGCCAGTTGCGGTTCGCGTGGTCTCGCGTTCCTTCATCGTGTCGCGCAGCGTGGCCTGGATCACTTCGATCCCGGTCTCGAGCTCGCGGCGGCGGGTTTCGGAGTCCAGCAGTTCCGACTGCATCGACCGAAATCTGCGCCAGCGCGGCGTTGAAGCGCTCCTGCGCCGCCAGCGCCTCGTCGGCGCGCTCGTCGCGTTGCGGCGACAGGTCGTTCAGACGCGCCTGGTAGGTCTGCTGGTCGCGCTTGGCCTGTTCGCGGAAGTTGCCGGCCCCGATGCTGTCCATCAGCAGGATCGCGGTGGCGATGATCGCCCATGACACCAGCAAGGCACAGCCGGTGAAGCCGACGAGCTGGGTCCCGGGTCGCAGCCGGATGAACCGGGTATCGTTGTCGGATCTCAGAAACACCCGGCGTTCGGGAAAATAACGCTCCAAGAGCGCATGTGTTCTGATGAGCAATGCTGTACGCAAACGGCCTGTCCTTCGTTCCATCCCGGAAACAGCGCATTATTTTTCGACTAGGCGCCTTGACCCGTTGCATACGCGCACCGAAAAGGACGGGCAAGGCTCCCGGGGCGTTCAATTGCAACTGTTGCGAGAATACGCTCAAATGGGCAAAAAACCGCCGAGACCAACGGCTTGTGCGTCACCGGAAAGGTCCGAACGCCGGAGCGTCAGGATGTCGCGCCTTCTGCCAGCGGCCAGTAGAAATCGGGCGGAATACCAGCTTCTGCGCGCTTTTCCTCGTTGAAGGGCGGCTTGAGCTGCCCGTGAAAGTGGCGCCGCACGAGGTCGTGAAAGACCGTCACGGGATCCGCGTCGGCACGCCCGCAGAGGAAGTGAAACCATTTCGAGCCGTAGGCGACATGGTGCACTTCCTCGGCATAGATCGATCTCCAGCGCTTCGACCGCACGCGTGGCGCCGGCCTTGCGGAAGAGCTCGATCATGCCCGGAGTCACGTCCAGCCCGCGCGCCTCCAGCACCATGGGCACGACGGCCAGCCGGCCCATCAGATCGTCGGCCGTGTCTTCGGCGGCCCGCCACATGCCGGCATGTGCGGGCAAGGCGCCATAGTGGCTGCCCAGTTCCTCGAGACAGTCGCAGATCAGGTTGAAGTGCTTTGATTCCTCGTCCGCGGACTTTACCCAGTCGTCGTAGAACCCCATCGGCATCGGCACGTGGCCGAACCGCGCGATGATGTCCCAGTGCAGGTCGACCGCGTTCAGCTCGATATGCGCGACGGCGTGCAGCAGCGCGATCCGGCCCCTCTCGGACCGGGCCGGCGCCGCGGCACGTCGCGCGGATCGAGAAGCTCGGGTTTCGCGGGTCGTGCGGGATGCTGCGGCGGCTCGGCCTCGCCTATGGGGATGTGTCGCCGCGCCCCCTGGCATCGCGCCAGGTCTTCGCGTGGCGATGCGACAGGGCGGTCTTCTCGCGTCCATCGGCGCAGGAGAGCACCTCCAGCGCCATCTGCGTCAGCGTGCGGGTCACAGGCCGCGCACGGCCTCCAGCACCTCTTCGGCGTGGCCCGGCACCTTGACCTTGCGCCAGGCTCTGCGCGATCTTGCCGTCCGCTCCGATCAGGAAAGTGGACCGCTCGATGCCCATGAATTTCTTGCCGTACATGCTCTTTTCCTTCCAGACGCCATAGTCCTCGCACACCTCGCCATTCTCGTCCGACAGCAGCGGGCATCGTCAGGTCATGCTTGGCCGCGAACTTGTCGTGGCTGGCCAGTCCGTCCTTCGAGATGCCGAAGACCTTGCAACCGGCCGCGTCGAAGTCACCCTTCAGCCCCGAAAACGCGATCGATTCCTTGGTGCAACCCGAGGTATCATCGCGGGGATAGAAGAACAAAACCACGGGCCCGCCGCGCAGTTCGGAGAGCGTGACGGAGCCTCCACCGGTTGCGGGCAGTGTGAAGTCAGGGGCGGTTTCATGGATTTCGGTCATCTTAAGGGCCCTCCTTGTGCAATGACTGGTGCCGCAACGGCGGTGGCAGCGCAACTCATTCTAGGCCAGCGCCTGCGAGATTAAAGCGATGCCGAAAAAAGAGAACACGGAAGAGGCAGTGGCGGAACGACCGCGCCGGTGGTCGCTTGTGCGCAGGCTGCTGCTGGCCTGCGGGATCGTGGCCGCGGTTGTCGGGGGCCTGGCAAGCGGGATGGCGTGGTGGATCACCGACCGGCCCGTGGATGCGCCCGTCTGGCTGCAGGATCGGATCGAGGCGCGCCTCGAGCGCAACGCCCCGGGCGTGCACGTGAATTTCGGCAAGATGGAAGTGACGGTACATGAGGGTTGGCGACCCACCGTGCGCCTGCGCAACGTCGATATCGAGACCGTCGAGGGTCAACCGCTGCTCGCGCTGACGGAGTTGCAGGCCACGCTCGCGATGCGGCCCTTGCTCAGCGGACGGGTCCAGCCGAGGACGGTCGCGTTGTCGGGCATCTTCGCGACCTTGCGCCGGGACCGGAACGGTCAGCTCAGCCTCGTGGCATCGGACGAAAGTTCGGCGTCGGTCCGCGAAGCCGCGACGCTCATCGATTTGGTCGATCAGGTTGACGAATTGTTCCAGCAACCCGAACTGGCCGCTCTGACCCAGGTCGATGTCGATGCGGTCACGCTGCGGCTCGAGGATGCGCGGGCGCGGCGGGCGTGGACGGTGGATGGCGCGCGGCTTCGCTTTCGGCGGGAGGGTAATGACCTCAACCTCTCCGCAGATCTCGCTATCCTGGGCGGTGGAGCGCAGGTGGCGACGATGGAGGCGAATTACTCCAGCCGCATCGGCGATCGCGCGGCCCGAATTCGGCATGACGGTCGCGGACGTGCCGGCCGAGGACCTGGCGGTGTTCAACCCGGCTTTCGGTTGGCTGGGGGGGCTGCAGGCACCGATTTCGGGTGCGGTCCGGGGCGGTGTCGAGCCGGGCGGCCAGTTGTCGCCGATCAACGCCACGCTGCAGATCGGCGAGGGCGTGCTGCAACCCACGCGCAAGACGCGGCCGGTGCCCTTCAAAAGCGCACGCACCTATTTCACGTTCGATCCGGCGCGCAACGAGCTGGTCTTCGATCAGCTTTCGGTCGACAGCGCCTGGGTCAAGGGTCAGCTGGAAGGCCGGGCGCGGCTGTCAGGGCTGGAAAAGGGCACACTCGAGGAGTTGACCGGACAGTTGCGCCTGTCCGGCCTCACGCTCGACCCGCCCGGGCTTTATCCCGAGCCGCGCGCGCTGGAGGGCGCCGAGGTCGATTTCCGGCTCCGACCCGATCCCTTCCACCTCGAAGTGGGCCAGATGCGCATTCTGGATCAGGGCAACTCCATGCTGATCGACGGATCTCTGGAGGCGCGGCCCGAAGGATGGCGGCTGGCCGTGGATGGGCGGATGGCGCGGCTTGCGCCGGATCGACTGCTGGCGCTCTGGCCGCCGGGCGCGGTCACGAAGTCGCGCGCCTGGGTAGAGAAAAACCTGCTGGCCGGGCGCGTCCGCGACATTCAATTCGCATTGCGAATGCGGCCGGACATGCCGGCCGGCACGCGTCCCGACATCCACCTCAGCTTCGGGTTCGAGGATGCGACGGCCAAGGTCGCCAAGACCTTGCCGCCGATGACGGACGCCAAGGGCGTCGCGTCGCTGTTCCGCGAAAGGTTCGTGGTGACGGTCGAGCAGGGACGCATCGAGGCGCCCGAGGGAGGCGCCATCGACCTTGCCGGGTCGTCCTTCATCGTGCCCGACGTGACGGTAAAGGACGGGGCGCCGGCCATTGCGCGGTTGCACACCGACAGCACGATCACGGCTGCGCTGTCCCTCCTGAACATGGAGCCTTTGGCCATCCTCAAGAAATCCGATCTGCCGGCCTCGCTCGCGGAGGGGCGCGCAAGCCTGGATGTCAAACTGGCGTTTCCGATGATCAAGGGGCTGAAGCCGGATCGGGTCGAGTTCGACGCGAGCGGGGAGTTGCAGGACTTCGCCAGTACCGTGCTGGCGCCGGGGCGACGGCTGGCTGCACCGCGATTCGACGTCGTGGCCTCCAACGAAGGGCTGGAGATTTCTGGCGACGGCACGTTCGACGGCATTCCGGTCTCTGCCCGATGGTCGAAGCCGCTCGGACCGGGCCTGGAGGGAAAAAGCCAGGTCACGGCAGATCTCCAGCTCTCGTCCGAGACCGTGGAGGCGCTCCGGATCGGCTTGCCGCCGGGGACGGTGAACGGGCAGGGTGTCGGCCGGTTGCAGCTCGACTTCGACCTCGACACGCCGCCCCGGTTCGAACTGACCAGCGATCTGTCCGGACTGGGGGTGTCGATCCCGTCGCTCGGGTGGTCGCTCCCGCGCGGAGAGACGGGTGAGTTGCTGGTCGCCGGCACGTTGGGTCAGCCCGCCACGATCGAGCGTCTGGAACTCGATGCTCCGGGTCTGAGCGCCTTGGGGCGGGTGGATCTGCGAAAATCCGGCGGACTGGAGGCGGCGAGCTTCGACCGGGTGCGGATCGGCGGATGGTTCGATGCGCCGGTGCGGCTCGTCGGGCGCGGCGCGGGCGTGCCCCCCGCGATCCAGGTGCGCGGGGGCACGCTCGACCTGCGGCGCGCGCAGTTCGGCAAGGGGGGCGGCGGCCGGTCCGGTCCGGTGTCCCTGTCGCTGGACCGGCTGCAGATCAACGACACGATCGCGCTGACCGGCCTGCGCGGGGATTTCAGCGTGAGCGGCGGGCTCACGGGAAATTTTCGCGGGCAGGTCAACGGTGAGGCCGCCGTGACCGGCGAGGTGGGGCCGCAAGGCGGGCGCAGCGCCTTCCGCATCCGGTCCGACAATGCCGGTGCCGTCTTTGCCGCGGCCGGCCTGCTGAAACAGGCGCGGGGCGGGGAGATGTCACTGGTGCTGCAACCGGTGGGCACGGCCGGCGCGTTCAACGGCTCGCTTTCGATACGCGACACGCGGATCCAGGACGCCCCGGCGATCGCGGCGCTCTTCAACGCGCTCTCCGTCGTCGGGCTGCTCGAGCAGATGAACGGGCAGGGCCTTCATTTCGCCGAGGTGGATGCCGCCTTCCGGCTGACACCCGACCAGGTGACGCTGACGCAGGCGAGCGCGGTGGGGCCGTCGATCGGGCTCTCGATGGACGGAACCTATGACGTGAACCAGTCGCTGCTCGACATGCGCGGAGTGTTCTCGCCGATCTACCTCATCAACGGTGTCGGTTCGGTGCTGACGCGCAAGGGGGAGGGATTGATCGGCTTCAATTTCAGCCTGACCGGCCCGGCGCAGAAGCCGCGGGTGCAGGTGAACCCGCTCTCCGCGCTGACGCCGTCGATCTTTCGCGAGCTTTTCCGCAGCCCGCCTCCGGACGTGGCCGTCGAACCCGGGGAGAGGCCAGGGGCCACGCCGCGCCTGCAGACCGACTCGTCCGAGCGGTCGACCGTTGCCCCGCGGGGCGGCAATCGCTAAGCGCGCGGCCATGAAGCTCGAGGATTTCGACTACGACCTGCCGGACGACAGGATCGCGACGCGGCCGGCGCAGCCCAGAACCTCGGCCCGTCTTCTGGTGGCGGAGCATGGCGAGACAAGGGATGCGCGGGTCTCGGAATTGCCGGACTTCCTGCGGCCCGGCGACCGGTTGATCCTGAACGACACCAAGGTCATCCCGGCGCGCCTCACCGGCACAAGGCGGCGCGCGACCGGGCAGGGAACGGCGGAGGCGCGGATCGAGGCGACGCTGCTGGCCGCGGAGCCTGACGGCGGGTGGCGGGCGCTGGTGAAACCGCTGCGCAAACTGCAGTTGGGCGAGACGGTGGAGTTCGCGGCCGGGCTGGCGGCTTTTCTCGAACGGATCGAGGACGGGCAGGCCCTCTTGCGCTTCAATCTGGAGGGCGCGGCATTCCAGGCAGCACTCAACGAGGCGGGCGCGATGCCGCTGCCGCCGTACATCGCCGCGCGCCGAGCGGCAGATGCGCAGGACAGAACGGATTACCAGTCCGTCTTCGCGCGTGAGAGTGGCGCCGTCGCGGCCCCGACCGCGTCGCTCCATTTCGACGCGGACCTGCTCGAGGCGTTGCGGGAGCGCGGAGTTGAGTTCACCACTGTCACGCTCCACGTGGGTGCAGGCACATTTCTGCCGGTGAAGGTCGAGGACGTGACTGCGCACCGGATGCACGCGGAATGGGGTCGGATCAGCGAGGCGGCCGCCGCCGAGATCGCCCGGACGCGAGACGCCGGCGGACGGATCATCCCCGTCGGCACCACCGCGCTGCGCCTGATCGAAACCGCGGCGCGCGAGACCGGCCGCGTGAGGCCGTGGGAAGGCGAGACGGACATCTTCATCTACCCCGGATTCGAGTTCCGGGCGACGGACGCGCTGGTAACGAATTTTCACCTTCCGAAGTCCACGCTGCTCATGCTGGTTTCGGCCCTCATGGGGCGGGAGCGTATCATGGACATCTACTCACATGCGATACGGCGGGATTACCGCTTTTTCTCGTACGGCGACGCGTCGCTGCTGGTTCCCTCTGGCAGCGGCCGCTCGAAAGCGTCTATGTAGCGCGCGATCAGGGCCGATTCCGGCAGCGCGACGGCCGGATGATCCAACGAAGCCCCGCAGTCTCGGCGACCAGGAAGGCGACACGATGATCCAGGTCCTCCAAAGCGCTTGGGCACTGCTCTTCGGCATGGGACTCCTGCAGGTCGGCAACGGGATGCAGGGCACTCTGCTGGGCATTCGCGGCCAGATCGAATCCTTCTCCACGCTCGAGATGTCGATCGTCATCTCGGCCTACTTCGTCGGCTTTCTGGGCGGCAGCCGCATGGCGCCGGAACTGATCCGAAGGGTGGGGCACGTCCGCGTCTTTGCCGCGCTGGCCTCGATGATCTCCGCCATCCTGATCCTCTACCCGGTCTTTCCCGATCCCTGGGTCTGGACCTTCGCGCGTGTGCTGATCGGGTTTTGTTTCTCGGCCGTCTACGTGACCTCAGAAAGCTGGCTCAACAACGCGGCCACGAACGAGACGCGGGGTCAGGCGCTTTCGGCCTACATGATCGTGCAAACGGTCGGCATCGTCGTGGCGCAGGGGATGCTCGTGCTGGCCGATCCGTCCGGCTACGTGCTCTTCGTGATCCCCTCCATCCTCGTGTCGTTCGCGATCACGCCGATCCTGCTGTCCGTCAGCCCGACACCGGCGTTCGAGCGAACGAAGCCGATGAGCGTCCTGCAACTCTACAGGGTCTCGCCGCTCGGGTTCATGGGCATGTTCCTCCTGGGCGGCGTCTTTGCCGCGCAGTTCGGGATGGCCGCCGTCTATGGCACGCAGGCGGGATTGAGCGTCGTGCAGATCTCGACCTTCGTGTCGGCGATCTTCATCGGCGCGATCGTCACCCAGTATCCGATCGGCTGGTTCTCGGACCGGGTGGACCGCCGCCGGCTGGTCATCGTGGTCGCGGCCCTGGGCGGCATCGGCACCACCATCGGCGCGCTCTTCGGCGACAGTTTTCCGGTTCTGCTGGCGGCCGGCTTCGTGATGGGGGGCACGTCCAACCCGCTCTACTCCCTGCTGATCGCTCATACCAACGATTTCCTGGAGCAGGAGGACATGGCCGGCGCGTCGGGAGGCATGGTGTTCGTCAACGGCCTCGGCGCGATCGCGGGTCCGCTGATCACCGGGTGGGCGATGGAAACCTTCGGCCCTCCCGGCTTCTTCTGGTTCGTCACGCTGCTTCTCGCGGCGCTCGTGCTCTACGGGCTCTACCGGATGACGCAACGACCTGCGGTGGCGTCCCAGGAGACCGGCGCTTACGTGCCGATCATGCCCGCATCCAGCAGGGTGGCTGTTGAAGTCGTCCAGGACCTCGCCTTAGTGGAGTCACGAGACGATGCGTCAAACGGCTGATGCCGTGAGTGTTTTGTGTCGGAATGTAGGCAATTGTGATTATGCACGGCCGGCTGGCTTTGCAACGGTAACGGAATGGTAACCATGTTGCTTGGGGTGACGATCAAAGGAGAAGGACATGATCGGTCCGGAAGAGGTACTCGGGTTCTGGCTGGATGAAACCGGGGCGGAGGGGTGGTTCAGGCAGGATGAGGCGTTCGACGCGCGCATCCGCGACGACTTTCAGGAGACTTGGGCAAAGGTCATGCAGGGCGCCTGTTCGCTCTGGCTGACATATCCAAGCGGTACGCTGGCGTATGTCATCGTGGCGGATCAGCTGTCGCGGAACATGTTCCGCGGGACGGCCAAGGCGTTCGCATCGGACCGGCTCGCGCTCGCGGCCGCGAAATCCGCGGTGGACAAGGGCTGGGATCTGCGCATCGCCGAACCGGCGCGGGTTCTGTTCTACATGCCCATGATGCATTCGGAAAATCTCTGCGATCAGGAGCGCTGCGTGCGCCTGATGCACGAACGGCTGCCTGAGCATGGGGGCAGCTACCTGCGCCATGCCCGCGCCCATCGTGAGGTGATCCGACAGTTCGGCCGTTTCCCCTCGCGGAACGCGGCTCTGGGGCGGGCGACCACCGGTGCCGAAGCGGCTTTTCTTGCCGGTGGCGGATATCGCGCAACCGTGCGTGAGATCGAACTTCAAGAGGCGAGCTGAAGGCTCGAGCCGGTTCGCCTGTTTTCCTTGCGGCGGTGTCATGCGCCGTCGGCGTAAACTCGCAGGTGACAGCGTTAAGTCGCGCACACTGCAACGGCGTTCCGCGCTTTCCATCGCGGGCATGGGCCGCAGCCGCTTTCGCATACTGTCGATTGAACGGGTCCCGAAACTTGGTTAAGGCTGAACCGATTTCCGGAACCTGATCTTGAAGGGACAGTACATGGCGGCGAAATCCTTTGACCTGATCGTGATCGGGGCCGGACCGGGCGGTTATGTCGCGGCGATCCGCGCAGCACAGAACGGCTCAAGCGTCTGCGTGGTCGAGAGGGAGCATCTGGGGGGTATCTGCCTGAATTGGGGATGCATTCCGACGAAGGCGATGCTGCGGTCCTCCGAAGTCTTTCACCTGATGCACCGGGCCAAGGAATTCGGGTTGAAGGCGGAGAAGATCGACTATGACCTCGACGCGGTCGTGGACCGGTCCCGCAAGGTTGCGGGGCAGCTGTCGGGCGGGGTCGGGCACCTCCTGAAGAAGAACAAGGTGACGGTCGTCATGGGCAAGGCGACGATCCCCGCCAAGGGCAAGGTCAGCGTCGAGACCGAAAAGGGCACCGAGGAGATGACGGCGAAGAACATCATCCTCGCCACCGGAGCGCGCGCCCGCGAATTGCCGGGGCTCGAGGCGGATGGGGATCTGGTCTGGACCTACAAGCATGCGCTGAAGCCGCCGCGGATGCCGAAGAAGCTGCTGGTGATCGGGTCTGGCGCCATCGGCATCGAATTCGCCAGTTTCTACAACACGCTGGGCAGCGACACGACCGTGGTCGAAGTGATGGATCGGATTCTGCCGGTCGAGGACGCGGAGATCTCCGCCTTCGCCAAGAAGGCGTTCGAGAAACAGGGCATGAAGATCCTGCAGAAAGCGATGGTCAAGAAGCTCGACCGCGCCAAGGGAAAAGTGACCGCCCATATCGAGGCGGGCGGCAAGACGGAAAAGCACGAGTTCGACACCGTGATTTCCGCCGTGGGCATTGTCGGCAACACCGAAGGATTGGGACTGGAGGAGCTGGGCGTGAAGGTCGACCGCACCCACGTGATCACCGACGAGTACTGCCGCACCGGGGTCGAGGGGCTTTACGCCATCGGCGATGTTGCAGGCGCGCCGTGGCTCGCGCACAAGGCGAGCCATGAGGGCGTCATGGTCGCCGACATGATCGCGGGCGAACATGTTCACCCCGTCCTGCCCGAGGCCATCGCCGGCTGCACCTACTGTCACCCACAGGTGGCGAGCGTCGGCTATACCGAGGCGCAGGCGAAGGACAAGGGATACGACATCAAGGTCGGTCACTTCCCCTTCATCGGCAACGGCAAGGCGATCGCGCTGGGCGAGCAGGAAGGCATGATCAAGACGATCTTCGACGCCAAGACGGGAGAGTTGCTAGGCGCCCACATGATCGGTGCCGAAGTCACCGAGCTGATCCAGGGCTACGTCATCGGTCGGCAGCTGGAGACGACCGAGGAAGACCTGATGGAAACCGTCTTCCCGCACCCCACGCTGAGCGAGATGATGCACGAGGCGACGCTCAACGCCTATGGCCGCACGATCCATTACTGACCGAGGGCGCTGCCGCAGCAGTCAGTCGCCGCGCAGGATCCGGTTGACGTGACCCATCTTGCGGCCGGCCTTGGTGTCGCGCTTTCCGTAGAGATGGAGCGCGGTGTCGGGCTCTCCAGCCAGTGCTGGAACGCTGTCGATGTCATTACCGATCAGGTTGGTCATGCGGACGTCCGAGTGGCGGCGCCCGTCGCCCAACGGCCAGCCGGCCACTGCGCGGACATGCTGCTCGAACTGATCCACGGCGCAGCCGTTCTGCGTCCAATGCCCGGAATTATGCACGCGGGGCGCGATTTCATTCACGACGAGCCCCTCCGACGTCACGAAGAGTTCCACGCCCAACACGCCAACATAATCGAGCGCGTTGAGGATGCGTCCCGCCAGCAGAACCGCATCGGCACGTTGGGATGATGTGATCTGCGCCGGAACGGTCGTGGTGCGCAGAATCCCGTCCTGATGCATGTTCTCCCCGGGATCGAAACAGGCGACGGAACCGTCCAGCCCCCGCGCCGCGATCACGGAGATTTCGCGCGTGAAATCGACGAACCCTTCGAGGATGGCGGGCGCACCTTGCAGCGCATCCAGAGCGCTGGCTGCATCTTCCGCAGAGGAAATGCGCGCCTGCCCCTTGCCGTCATACCCGAAACGGCGCGTCTTCAGAATCGACGGCGTGCCGATGTCCTTCAGCGCCTGCTCTAACGCGGACTGGTCGCCAATGTCGGCATAAGGCGCGGTGCGCAACCCGAGCCCGGCGAGAAAATCCTTCTCCGTCAGCCGGTCCTGGCTGATCCGGAGCGCCTCGCGGCTCGGGCGGATCGGACGGCGCGCTTCCAGCACGTCGAGCGCCGAAGTCGGGATGTTCTCGAACTCGTAGGTGATGAGGTCGACCGCATCCGCGAAGTCGAGGAGCGCTGCCTCATCTTCGTAGTCCGCCTTGAAATGATAATTCGCGACATGCGACGCGGGGCAGTCGCCAGCGGGCTCGAAAATGCACGTCTTGTAGCCGAGACGCGCCGCCGCCACCGACAGCATCCGGCCCAACTGCCCGCCGCCCAGGATCCCGATGGTGCTGCCCGGTGTCAGCGCTTCAGTCATCTGTCGGGTGCTCCGGGATGGAGGCCGAAAGCGCCGCGCGCCAGTCGTCGAGACGCGCCGCCAGATCTGGGTCCTGCAGCGCCAGGATGCCCGCCGCCAGCAACCCGGCATTGGCCGCACCGGCCGACCCGATGGCCATCGTCGCAACCGGGAAGCCGCGGGGCATCTGAACGATCGAATACAGCGAGTCGACGCCGCTCAATGCCCGCGTCTGCACGGGAACACCGATCACCGGTATCCGCGTCTTGGAGGCCATCATGCCCGGAAGATGCGCCGCCCCGCCCGCGCCCGCGATGATGACCTGCAGTCCGCGTTCAACGGCATTCTTGCCGTAGTCCCACAGCCGGTCGGGCGTGCGATGGGCGGAAACGATGCGCGCCTCATGAGCGACGCCGAGTTCGTCCAGCAGAGCGGCGGCCTCCTTCATCGTGGCCCAGTCCGACTGCGATCCCATGATGATGCCGACGTGTGGGGTTGTCATACCCGTGCCTCCCGCTCCCGGAACGGCGAACTATACTCAGGCGCCCGGAGTTGGCAATGCGTCGGTCAGGCGATGATGTCGGGAGTCAGGCGGTCTTCGATCTGCGCGATCTGGTCCTTCAGCCGCAGCTTCTTTTTCTTCAGGCGTTGCAAGGTCAACTGATCCGCCGTCCCTGTCGCCTGCAACGCCCGGATCGAGTCGTCGAGGTCGCGGTGTTCCCGCCGAAACACCTCCAGTTCCAACCGGAGAACGTCGTCCGTTTTCATCGAAAGATCTGAAGGCGCGTTCATCGATTCAACTGCAATTTTCTGGGCGTTGCGCGAATATACATCGCAATCCACCGCACGGCTAGACCTTGTCGGACCGCTGATGAACGACCATATCTTCCTCGCAGGGTTGCCGATCCAGGGACCCGCAGATGACGGTCGCTTCGAGACAAGGACGTGTCGCATGACGAAACTCACACTCGCTTCTTATCCTCACATGTTGGGGTTCGAGCAGCTTGAGCGGTTGCTGGAACGCACCTCCAAGGGCAGCGACGGATATCCCCCGTTCAACATCGAACAGACTTCGGATCACTCGTACCGCATCACGCTCGCCGTGGCCGGTTTTTCCGAGGGCGATCTCGCGATCACGGTGGAAGATCGGCAACTCGTGATCCGTGGACATCAGCGCGACGAGGACGACGGCCGGGTGTTCCTGCATCGCGGGATCGCGGCGCGTCAGTTTCAGCGGAGCTTCGTGCTTGCGGAAGGTGTGGATGTCGGTCGGGCAGAGCTGGAAAACGGTCTGCTGCACGTGGACCTGACCCGCTCCGAACCGGAAAGCGTCGTTCAGACAATCCAGATAAATTCGGGCAGACAAGGATAGAGGACAAGGCCATGCAAACAGCTTATGACTTCGGCGCCGATCAGGGGCGCACGGTATACGTGAAGACGGTCGCGGTCTCCGAGTTGCCAAGCGAAGTGCGCGATCAGGTTCAGGGTCACGAGCAGCTTTACGCGGTACATGCCGCGGATGGCGAGCAATTGGCCCTCGTTGTCGACAGGCACATGGCGTTCGTCCTTGCCCGGCAGCACGATTATCAACCCGTGGCCGTGCACTGACCGATCTCCAAACGGGGCGGGTTCGGACACGCTCCTTGAAGTGTCACATTTCATTGCCCAGGGCGCCGTCCGTCAGCGGACGGCGGTCCGGAACGAAGATCGAGCACGCTTCGTCTCGACCCGCTTTCCAACACTGCACCACTGAGGCGGAGGCCTTCCGACAGGTCGCCCGGCAATTGCCGGCTGGGCTTTTGCCCGAAGCCCGCTCGGGGTAAGGCATCCTGATCCGGAGTCCGATTGCGCGCGTTTTTGGGAGGGTCCAATATGGGAGTCAAATTCGATTGGGTCGATGCGTTTGCCGACGCGCCCTTCGGTGGCAACGGCTGCGCGGTGCTGCATGACGCGGCCCATCTCGGCGACGATCTGTGCATGAAGATCGTGCGAGAGACGTCTCTGGTCGAATGCACCTTCACCGGCCCATCGGATGTCGCCGATGTTCAAGTGCGGTATTTCCTGGCCAGCCGGGAGATCCCCTTCGCCGGACATCCCACCGTGGCGACCGTCGCCGCGATGCGCCACCGCGGATTGATCGCAGACGGCGCGCTCAAACTCGAGACTCTGGCCGGGGTGATCCCCGTCGCCGTCGCGGGAACCGAAGTCTCGATGGTGCAGTCCGCCCCGAAATTCGGCCGCAAGGTGTCGCCGGCGGTCGTGGCGCGCGCCGTCGGGCTGTCCGCCGGAGACATTGCGGCCGAACCACAGGTCGTCTCGACCGGATTGCCGTTCTGCATCACGCCTTTGGTTTCAAGGGACGCGCTGCATCGGGCGGCGCTGGATCCCGCGGGACTTGCCGCATACTTCGAGGCGCTCGGACAGACCGACACGGACATGATGGAGCCGTTTCTCGTCGTGCAGGAGGGTGCGACCGCGGCCGGCGACACCTATTCCCGCCTGCTTCTCGCCCCGCCGAGCCCCGCCGAGGATCCGTTTACCGGCTCCGCCACGGGCGCGATGGCAAGTTACCTGTGGGCGCGTGGCCTGCTGCCGCATTCGCGGTTCGTGGCCGAGCAGGGTCACGGGTTGGGCCGCCCGGGACATGCAGAAGTGGAGGTGCTGGGGCCACGCGATGCCATCGAAGGGGTCCGGGTCACCGGTCGTGGCTATGTGCTGATGTCGGGCGAGATGCATATCTGAGTGCTGGTGTTCTGCGCCACTCACATCATCGCACCGAACCACGGGGAAATCACGGAGACAGGGCCCGCGCGGAGAATAGACACGGGCCCTGCATTGCAAATCTCAGACGGCTCTGCTGCGCCGGCGCAATCCGGCCAAACCGCCGAGCCCGGCAAGAAGCAGCAGCGCGGAGGCAGGTACCGGCACGGGTGTCAACTCCGCCGCGAATCCGCGATACGCCTCGGATCCCAATGAGCCGAACATGGTCGCCTCTCCGGTCATCAGGTCGATCCCGAAGAGTCCGGCCATGCTTCCAGAAGCCGAGGTCGGATCCAGCACGTTCAGCAGGGCCACGGCCAGGTTGTCGCCTTCTGTCTTGGAGAGGATGTCGAACCCGCCCAACTCGGTGAAGTCGAGCACCGAACCCCCCAGTGTCACCTGTGCGATCGTGGAGAGAATCCCGTCGTTGTTGGCAAGGCTGACCAGCGAGTTGGTTCCGGCGTCGAGGGCATACTGGAAGGTTCCCGCGTTCGATGTCCGGCCGTTCACCGCGTTGGTGTAGGCGTTGGCGAAGATCATCGGGTCCGCGCCTGCGTTCACGTCACCGACGCCATAGAACAGATCGGTGAAGCCGCTGACCGTGTTCTGTCGGACCACGGCGCTGAAGTCGCTCGGAAAGAACACGAGGTTGTCGTCGTCCCGCGACACCACCCGCGCGGCGTCGATCGAGTTGTTGAAATCGAAGCCGATCGTCGCGGAATCCGCGATATCCGTGCCCGGGTCGAAAACGGCGCCGACATCCTTCAGTTGCCCGGACTTTCGGTCGATCAGAAAGACCACGTCGTCGTTTTCACCTCGGCCGTTCGAATACCCATAGAGCTCGCCCGTGACCGGACGATAAGCCAGCGCGTCCAAAGTGCCGCCCTGCAGGGAGATCCTCGTCTGGTTGGTGGCCATGCCAAGGCTTTCGATGACAACCAGCGCGCTGCCATCGCCCGACAGCGCGTAGCCCGTGCTGTTCCCGAGGGAGGCCGCCGTGACCGGAGCGGACAGACCGAGAATAGCCGCCGCCGCAAGTGTGAATGTCTTCATGAATTGCTCCGCAATGTTGCTTGCGCATTTGATCGCGCTCCATTAATTATATTTCTAATTCAGTGGCTTACGAGAAGTTTATTTTTTCGCCGGACTGAAACTTCGGCTGCTTGCGCAACGTGGCTCATCTTGGTCCGACGCATCGGGCGGTCAATTCGGAGAGCCACATCAAGAGCGCAGACGGCGGTTTTGGTGACGCCCCGTCCCGTTCCGCTTATGTTCCGATTTTTGGATTGGAGACTCGGGCTCGCTGGCTTATGTAGCATGGTTAATTGAGCCTTCCGAAGAAAGCTGCCATGGCCGAGCTGAAATACATCGAGGTGCGCGGCGCGCGCGAGCACAACCTGAAATCGATCGACGTGGACATCCCCAGGGACCAACTCGTCGTGATTACCGGGTTGAGCGGATCCGGCAAATCATCGCTCGCGTTCGACACGATCTATGCCGAGGGGCAGCGGCGCTACGTGGAATTGCTGTCGGCCTATGCGCGGCAGTTCCTCGACATGATGCAGAAGCCGGATGTGGATCACATTGCCGGCCTGTCGCCCGCGATTTCCATCGAGCAGAAGACGACATCGAAAAACCCGCGCTCGACCGTGGGCACGGTGACCGAGATCTACGATTATCTCCGGTTGCTCTTTGCACGCGCCGGAACGCCCTACTCGCCCGCCACCGGCAAGCCCATCGAGGCGCAGCAGGTGCAGGACATGGTGGACCGCCTCATGGCGATGGAGGAGGGCACGCGCGGTTACCTGCTGGCCCCGATCATCCGCGACCGCAAGGGCGAGTACCGCAAGGAATTCCTGGAGCTGCGCAAGCAGGGGTTCCAGCGCGTGAAGGTGGATGGGCAGTTCCACGAGCTCGACGATCCGCCGACGCTGGACAAGAAGTTCCGGCACGACATCGACGTCGTCGTGGACCGGATCGTGGTCCGCGAAGGCATGGAAACCCGGCTTGCCGACAGTTTCCGCACCGCGCTCGACCTCGCCGACGGGATCGCGATCTTCGAGACCGCGCCCAAGGAGGACGAGGGCGAGCCGGAGCGCACGGTCTTTTCGGAGAAATTCGCCTGTCCGGTCAGCGGGTTCACGATCCCCGAAATCGAGCCGAGGCTCTTCTCCTTCAACGCACCTTTCGGAGCCTGTCCCGAGTGCGACGGCCTCGGGATGGAGCTGTTCTTCGACGCGCAGCTGGTCGTGCCGGATGCCGCGCTGAAGATCTCCGACGGGGCGATCGCGCCGTGGCGCAAGGGCAAGTCGCCCTACTTCCTGCAGACGATCGAGGCGATCGCGAAGCACTACGAATTCAGTCGGAATGCGCGGTGGAAGGATCTGCCGGAGCATGTGAAGCAGGTGTTTCTCTACGGCTCCGGAGAAGAGGAGATCAAGTTCCGCTATGACGAGGGCGGCCGCGTCTACCAGGTGAGCCGCGTCTTCGAGGGCGTGATTCCGAACATGGAACGGCGGTATCGCGAGACGGATTCGAGCTGGATCCGCGAGGAGTTCGAGCGGTACCAGAACAACCGCCCCTGCGGCACCTGCACGGCTACCGCCTGAGGGAGGAAGCGCTGGCGGTGAAGATCGCGGGGCTGCATGTGGGCCAGGTGGTGCAGATGTCGATCCGCGAGGCGTTCGACTGGTGCCAGTCCGTGCCGGAGCACCTGTCGACCCAGAAGAACGAGATCGCGCGGGCCATTCTGAAGGAGATCCGCGAACGGCTCGGGTTCCTGAACAACGTGGGGCTCCAGTATCTGACCATGTCGCGGGCGAGCGGCACGCTCAGCGGCGGCGAAAGCCAGCGCATCCGCCTCGCCTCGCAGATCGGATCGGGGCTCACAGGCGTGCTTTACGTTCTTGACGAGCCTTCCATCGGGCTGCACCAGCGGGACAACGACCGTCTGCTCGACACGCTCAAGAATCTGCGCGACCAAGGCAATTCGGTCATCGTCGTCGAGCATGACGAAGAGGCTATCCGCGAGGCGGATTACGTCTTCGACCTCGGCCCCGGAGCCGGCGTGCATGGTGGTGAGGTCGTGGCCCACGGCACGCCGTCGGAGATCGCGGCCAACAAGGCCAGCGTCACAGGACAATACTTGAGCGGTGCGCGGGAAATCCCGGTGCCTGACGCCCGGCGCCCCGGCAACAAGAAGAAGCTGGTGGTGAAAGGCGCGACCGGCAACAACCTCAAGAACGTCGATGCGGAGTTCCCGCTGGGCAAGTTCCTCTGCGTGACCGGCGTGTCCGGCGGCGGCAAGTCGACCCTGACGATCGAGACGCTGTTCAAGACGGCGTCCATGCGATTGAACGGCGCGCGCCAGACGCCGGCGCCCTGCGAGACGATCAAGGGGCTCGAGCACCTCGACAAGGTGATCGACATCGACCAGCGCCCGATCGGCCGCACCCCGCGGTCGAACCCGGCGACCTATACCGGCGCCTTCACCCCGATCCGCGACTGGTTCGCCGGCTTGCCGGAGTCGAAGGCGCGGGGCTACAAGCCGGGGCGGTTCAGCTTCAACGTGAAGGGCGGCCGCTGCGAGGCCTGCCAGGGCGACGGCGTCATCAAGATCGAGATGCACTTCCTGCCGGACGTCTACGTGGAGTGCGAGACCTGCAAGGGCGCGCGCTACAACCGCGAGACGCTGGAGATCAAGTTCAAGGGCAAGTCCATCGCGGACGTGCTCGACATGACGGTGGAGGACGCGCAGGAGTTCTTTGCCGCCGTGCCCTCTATCCGGGAGAAGATGGACGCGCTAATGCGGGTCGGGCTCGGCTACATCAAGGTCGGTCAGCAGGCGACCACGCTGTCGGGTGGCGAGGCACAGCGGGTGAAGCTGTCCAAGGAGCTGTCGAAACGATCGACGGGCCGGACGCTCTACATCCTCGACGAACCGACGACGGGTCTCCATTTCGAGGACGTGCGCAAGTTGCTGGAGGTGCTGCACGAGCTGGTCGAAAGCGGCAACACGGTCGTGGTGATCGAGCACAATCTGGACGTGATCAAGACCGCCGATTGGCTGATCGACATCGGCCCTGAAGGTGGTGATGGCGGTGGCGAGATCGTGGCGACCGGGACGCCCGAAGAGGTGGCGGAGAATGCGAGCAGCCACACGGGCCGCTACCTGAAGCCGATGCTTGCCGCGCGGAAAGTGGCGGCGGAATAGCCCCCGCCCGACGCCGCGCCGGGCAGAGCCTATGCGCGGACCGGTGCATCCCTGCCGGATCCTGGGCGTGACCGTGCTATCTCGCTCGGCAGGTCGAGGTCGCAAACAGCGAGTAGACGGCACAACTGCCCATTGCACCGGTCATCAACCCGATGGCGCCGCCGAGCAGGTAGAGCCAAGCATTGGGTGCATCCGAACAGGCGAAATAGCCTGCGATCAGCGCAAGCCCCAGGATGACCCGGGCCCCGCGATCCATTTTCCCGACATTCCGTGTAATCATGTCAGTCTCCAACAGCATTAAACGTTTCGATATTTGCCGAAACGTCAGCGGCGGTCAATTCACAACGCGGAGACCTTTTGCCTGATCAGCCCCGGCCGCGCTTTTCGAAGCGGGGCAGCATCGCGGAGAAATCCTTCCCTTTCCCATCCTCCTCCTCGACGAAGGTCCGGTAGAGGTCCAGGGCGGCGTGGCCCAAAGGCGTGTCGGCATCCGCGGTCTCGGCCGCCTGCTGCGAGAGCCCGAGGTCCTTCAGCATCAATTCAGCCGCGAAACCGGGCTTGTAACCGTTGTCCGCTGGGCTCTGCGGACCGATGCCCGGGGCCGGGCAATAGGTGTTCATCGACCAACTCGACCCGGAAGAGGTCGAGACCACGTCGAACATCGCCTGCCGGTCGAGCCCCAGCTTGTCGGCGAGTGCGAAGGCCTCGCAGGTGACGATCATCGTGGCGCCGAGGATCATGTTGTTGCAGATCTTCGCGGCCTGGCCATTGCCGGCCTCCCCGCAATGCACGGATTTCTGACCCATGATCTCGAAGAGCGGTTCAGCCTTTGCAAAGGCCTCCGCGCTACCGCCGGCCATGAAGGTCAGCGTGCCGGCCGCGGCGCCGCCGATTCCGCCCGACACCGGCGCATCGACGAAGAGCAGCCCCGCCGTCTCGGCCTGTGCCGCAGCGTCACGGGCGCTCTCCACGTCCACGGTGGAGCAGTCGATGAAGAGGGCGCCGCTTGACATGCGCGGGATGATCTCTTCGGCGACGCTGCGCAGGATCTCCCCGTTGGGCAGCATCGTGATGACGGTGCCCGCCTCCTCGACGGCCTCGGCACTGGTGCCGACGGATTTGACACCCTCCGCCGTGGTCCCGGCGACGTCGTAGCCGGTGACCTCGTGACCGGCCTTGGCCAGATTGGCGGCCATGGGCGCGCCCATGTTGCCCAGCCCGATGAACCCGATCTTCATGGCGCGTCTCCTCCCAGTTTCAGCGCGTGTTCGTCCAGCGGACGCAGCATCTTGGACACCGCCGCAAGCGGCACGTCCCTCTCCGCATATTGCCACTTGGGATTGCGGTCCTTGTCAATGATCTGCGCGCGGATGCCTTCGAGGAAGTCGCCATGCTCCATTGCTCGGTAGGTGAACCGGTATTCGAGGTCGAGCGCCTTTTCGATGCTGGCCGTCTCGCCACGCAGGCGATGGGTGATCTCGACCGAACAGGCCATGGAGAGCGGCGCCCCGCGTCCCATCCTCTTGAGACACTCTTCGGCAAAGGCGCCGCCGTCGTTCCTCAGGTCCGTCACGATGTCGTTCAGCGTTTCGCCGGAGAAAAGCCGGTCGATCTCCGGCTGCGCGTTTTCCAGGTCGCTCTGCGGCGGTTCCCGGCTCGCGTCGTCGACTGCGGCCACGGAACCTGTGCGCTCAAGCTCGGCAATCAGCGCGGGCCAGTCTGCCTCGGGAACGAACCGGTCGGCAAAGCCCGCGTGAATGGCGTCGCCCGGACCCATGCGCGTACCGGTGGTGCCGAGATACTCGCCCAACCGCCCGGGCGCCAGCGCCAGCATCAGCGACCCGCCCACATCCGGCACCAGCCCGATGCCGCATTCCGGCATGGCGATCTGGCTCGTCTCGCCGACGATCCGGTGCGTGCCATGACAGCCGATCCCGACGCCGCCGCCCATGGTGAACCCCTGGAGCAGGCTCACCACCGGCTTGGGATAGGCGAAGATCTTGGCATTCAGCCGGTACTCGTCCGCCCAGAATGTCTGACCGTAGGAGTAATCGCCCTTGGTGCCGGTTTCGTAGAGCGCGGCAATGTCGCCCCCCGCGCAGAACGCCTTGTCGCCCTCCGCATCCAGCACCACGAGGTCGACCGCGTCATCGTCGCGCCACGCGTCGAAGGCCCGTTCGATGGCCAGGCACATGTCATAGGTCATTGCGTTCAGTGCTTGCGGACGCTGCAACGTGATCCGGCCGGCGCGGCCGGAGGTCCGGATGGAGATGTCGCTCATCGGTTCTTCAGCATGTCGCGGGCGACGATCACCCGCATGATCTCGTTCGTGCCCTCGAGGATCTGGTGCACGCGCAGGTCGCGGACCAGCTTCTCGATCCCGTAATCGGCGAGGTAGCCGTATCCGCCATGAAGCTGCAGGCACTGGTCGACGACCTTCGATCCGGCTTCGGTGACGAACTTCTTGGCCATCGCGCAGAACTTCGTCGCGTCCGGCGATTGCTGGTCGAGCTTCCACGCGGCCTGGCGCAGGAACGTGCGCGCGGCCTGCAAGCTCGATCTCCATGTCCGCCAACCGGAATTGCAGGCCCTGGAACTGGTCGATGGGCTGACCGAACGCTTTCCGTTCGCCCATGTAGGCCAGCGTCTGGTTCAACGCGGTCTGCGCAGCACCCAGGGAACAGGCGGCAATGTTGAGACGGCCGCCATCCAGACCCATCATCGCGTAGCGGAACCCGTGGCCTTCCTCGCCCAGCAGGTTGCCGGCCGGAACGTGGCAATCGTCGAACTGCACCTGTGCCGTCGGTTGCGACCGCCAGCCCATCTTGTCCTCGAGCGCGCCGAAGGAGAGCCCGGGCGTGCCGTCCTCGACATAGACGGTCGAAATCCCCTTCGGTCCCGAGTCGCCGGTTCGCACCATGCAGACATAGGCGTCGGAATACCCGCCGCCGGAGATGAACGCCTTGGTCCCGTTGAGCACGTATCCGTCGTTCGTGCGATCCGCGCGGGTCTTGAGCGCCGACGCATCCGATCCGCTGCCGGGTTCCGTGAGGCAGTAGCTGAGGACGGTGTTGAGGCTGAGCACGTCCGGAAGAAGCCGCGATTTCAGCTCGTCGGTTCCGAACATGTCGATCATCCGCGCGCACATGTTGTGGATCGACAGGAAGGCGGCCACCGACGGACAAGCCATGCTCAGCGCCTCGAAGACCAGTGTCGCGTCGAGCCTGCTGAGTCCCGCACCGCCAGACGCCTCGCTGACGTAGAGACCGCCGAAGCCCAATTCGCCGACCTGCGGCCAGAGCGTCTTGGGGATCGTGCCCTCGGCCTCCCACTGCCGGGCGTAGGGGGCGATTTCGGCCTGTCCGAAATCCCGCGCCATGTCGAAGACGGCTGACTGTTCCTCGCTCAGTGAGAAATCCATGTCTGTGCGCTCCCTGCGGCAGTCTCGAGGTAAATGAACACGCGTTTAATTGTCTATCCGGCTGCCGGATGAGACGCAAGCGCTGCGCCGGTCACGGATGGTCGAAGGAGCGGCGAACTGCGCGTTTGCGGGCAAGATCGGCCGATGCGGCGCGGCTATCAACGTGTGACTGCGCAACACTCGATCTGATCAACAGAAATATATCCGCCACCCAAGGTGGAATTGTTTAATTTCAGCAAGTTATCGGAACCGATCAACAGTGTGTTTTCCATTTGGGCTTTGAACATTATTAACGAATTTGATACGGTGTGTTCACCTGCGTGGTGACCACCTTCCTATCGGTGGATTTTTGCAGAAAGCGTTGACCAGTACCAGATCCTAGCTGGAACAGATAAAGCGGTGACGAATTTCAAAGGGGTAGGGGCGACCGTGAACGGTCGCCCTTTTTTCATGACCAACGGTCTGCGCTGCATGCGCAAAAGTCTCCCGTCGGAACCTTTCTCATACGGCCCGTATCAGAGGAGATGTCAGCGAAGCGCCTCGATCGGTCCGTCGGCCGCGCCGGAGATGAACTGCCGCAGGTAGGGATCCGGGGCGGCGTCCATCTCGTCAACCGGGCCGGTCCACTGGATTTTTCCGTCATGCAGCATGGCCACGTTGTCCGCAATCGCGCGCACCGAACTCATGTCGTGGGTGATGGTGATGGCCGTGGCACCCATTTCCGTCACGATTTCGCGGATCAGGTCATTGATGACGCCGGCCTTGATCGGGTCGAGACCGGTCGTCGGCTCATCGAAGAAGATGATCTCGGGATCGG
The DNA here is from genome assembly GCA_963721175.1 of uncultured Alphaproteobacteria bacterium. Classification (GTDB taxonomy): domain Bacteria; phylum Pseudomonadota; class Alphaproteobacteria; order Rhodobacterales; family Rhodobacteraceae; genus Aliishimia. Next base: position 236,875 of record CAVRIG010000023.1, read on the forward strand.
CCGCGATGGCGCGCGCCAGACCGACGCGTTTCTGCATCCCGCCCGAGAGTTCCGCCGGAAACCGGTCGGCGACATCCGGGGAGAGCCCGACGCGGTGCAGTTTTTCCAGGGCAATCTCCCGCGCTTCGGGCTTTGGTCGCTTCAGCGAACCGCGCAGCAGGCGGAAGGCCACGTTCTCCCAGACATGCAGCGAATCGAACAGAGCGCCGCCCTGGAAGAGCATTCCGAACCGCGCGAGAAACGCATCGTGGTCGCCGCTGGCGGCAGGCTTGCCATCGACGGTGATGGTACCCGCATCCGGTGTGACGAGGCCCAGGATGCATTTCAACGCCACCGACTTGCCGGTGCCCGATCCACCGATGATGACCATGGAGGTCCCGCGCGGCACCTCCAGCGACATGCCGCGGAGGACTTGGTTCGTGCCGAAGCTCTTGTGTACGTCGCGGAGCGAGATCATAGCGAGAAGAACGCCCCCGTCAGCACGAAGTTGGCGGCGAGGATCAGGACAGCCGCCGCCTCGACCGAACCCTTGGTGGCGCGGCCGACGCCTTGCGCTCCGCGTCCCGAATTCATCCCGAAATAGCAGCCCATGAGTGCCGCGAGGAAGCCGAAGACGGCGCCCTTGGTCAGCGACGAGATGATGTCAAGCGGTTCGAGGAAATCGACCGTGTTGCGGATATAGGCCGCCGCGTTGAATCCCAGCGTGCCGGTCGCCACGGCATAGCCACCGAAGACGCCGATGACGTCGCCGACCCCGACCAGCAGCGGCACGGTGATCAGCGCCGCCAGCACGCGCGGAACGGTCAGGTATTTCATCGGGTGGGTCGACAGTGTCACCAGCGCGTCGATCTGTTCGGTGACCTTCATCGTCGCGATCTCCGCCGCGATGGAGGATGTGACGCGCGCCGCGATCATCAGCCCCACCAGCACGGGACCGAGTTCGCGGACCATGCCGATGGCGACGATCTGGGGCACCACGGCCTCGGCATTGAAGCGGGCGCCGCCGGCATAGATCTGCAGCGCCAGCGCGCCGCCGGTGAAGATCGCGGTCAGCCCGACCACCGGAAGCGACAGCCAGCCGATCGTCATCAGCGCCACGGCGAATTCGCGGCCGTAGAAGGGCGGGCGGACCACGTGGCCGAGGGTCTCAACGGCATAGATCGAGACCCGGCCGATCGCCGCCAGCAGACGCAGGACCGAAGCGCCTATGGCGGCGAGAAGCTTCATTCCACGATACGGCGCGCGTACCGCTGTCCGAGGGAGGTCAGCACCTCGTAGCCGATGGTGCCGGACATCGCGCCGACAGTATCCACCGACTGGTGCAGCCCCAGAAGCTGCAGCGCCTCGGGGTCGTGATCGAGCGGGCTGACATCGACCGTGATCAGGTCCATCGACACGCGCCCGACGACCTGAATCGGGATCTCTCCGGAATGGAGGCGGGCCCGCGGTCCCATGGCGCGGATCAGGCCGTCGGCATAACCAGCGGCGATGGTGGCGATACGGCTGCGCCGCGGTGCTGTCCAGGTCGCGCCGTATCCGACCGTCTCGCCGGGTTCGACGTCGCGGCACTGGATGACCGGGAGATCCAACGTCACGACGGGCGAGGCGTCGACGAAGGGCAGACCGCCATAAAGGCCGATCCCCGGACGGCAGAGGTCGAAGTGGTAGGCCGGTCCCATCAGGGTCCCACCTGTCGCCGCGAGTGAGCGCGGAACATCAAGTCCGTCGGTCATCTCTCTGAAATTGCGCAATTGTGTCGCGTTCATCGGATCGTCCTGCTCGTCTGCGCAGGCCAGGTGCGACATGACGAGGCGCGGAGACTGGCCGAGGACGATGTCGCGCACCGAGGCCCATTCCGCCGGCTCCATTCCGAGCCGGTTCATGCCGCTGTCGAGCTGGATGCCGAACGGATGCTGCGGCAGCGCCTCCACGTGGCGCACCACCTGCTCGACAGAATTCAAGAGCGGGATGAGCCCGTGATCGCGAATGAGTTGCGTGTCGCCGGGCATGTGCCCGGAAAAGACAAAGATCTCGGGCCCTTCGCCCAAGGCGCTGCGCACCACGCGCCCCTCCTCGGCGATGGCGACGAAGAACTTGCGCACGCCTTCGCGCGCCAGTCTGCGGGAGACGATCGATGCGCCGAGGCCGTACCCATCGCCCTTGACGACCGCGCCGGTTTCCACGGAAGAACAGGCATCGAGATCGCGCCAGTTGCGCGCAAGTGCGCCGAGATCGATTGTCAGAAGCCCTGCTGCCATGCGTGCCTTGTGCCATGCGCCGCGCGGGCGTCAAGAGGCCCGACCGGTCAGGGTTCCGAAAAGATACGCATGTTCCGTTGCCAGATCTCCTCGCCGATGCTGCAGTTGTAGCCTTGGGCGCGATGCACCTGCGGCTGCAGGTCTGGTGGCGTATGACCGGCGATTTCCAGCAGCAGCTTGCGCTTGACCGCGGCTTCGAACGCGTCCCAGCTCAGCACCGGCAGGACGAAGGCTCCGGGGCCGCCGATGACGCAGTTCTCGTAGTAGATGTCGAGATCCGGGATCCCCCAGCGGTCGGACATGAAGTCCTCGGTCATCAGCGGCAGGCCGTTGATGATCAGCCCGTCCGCCAGCGCCAGATCCCGCGCGATTGGCGCCAGCAGGCCGTGGTTGTTCGGCCCATCGCCGGAGATGTCGATGACGCGGCGCAACCCGTTGAATGCGTTCGCCGAAATCGACTCCCTTGCGTATGACAAAGCGTCCGAAATCGACGTGCGGCGCAGACTGGGGTCGAAATGCTTGGTAATCCTGTCCGCGACCTGGCGCGCCGCGTCCGGGCCGTCGATCAGGGTCCAGGGCACGACGATGTTCTGCGTGCCGACCCCGGCCCATTCGACATAAGTGAGCGCGATCTCCCCGATCAGTCCGCCGGTGATCCGGGCAATGACCTCGTCCGAACTCAAGGCCTCCGCATAGCCCCGGCGCTGGATCTCCAATTCGTTCGGCGACATGGAGCGCGAGACATCGACGGCGAGGAACAACTCCAGATCGACCTCGCGCGGAGTCTGCGCGGGCGCCATCTGGCCGAGCGTTGCGATCAGGAGGGTGACCAAAGCGCGTAACATGACCTCATCACGCCTGCCCGGTCACCCAAAGTCCAATCAAATCGTCGCCAACTGCCGGTGGAAACGGTGAGGCGGCAATCCTTCGCCGGCGGCTGCCGAAATTCCGCGCGCCCTCAGAACTCGCGGTCGGGCAGATAGCCGGGTCGTGCAAGGTTGCCGAAGCGGGTGAATCGGCCCTCGAAGCTCAGGTCGACGGAGCCGATGGGTCCGTGCCGCTGCTTGCCGATGATGATTTCGGCGCGGCCATGCAGTCGCTCCATCCGCTCCTGCCACTTGGCCATTTCCTCGAGATTGTCGTCGGACGGCTTTTCGCGCTCGACATAGTATTCCTCGCGAAAGACGAACATCACCACGTCGGCGTCCTGCTCGATGGAGCCGGATTCGCGCAGGTCCGAAAGCTGCGGGCGCTTGTCCTCGCGCTATTCGACCTGGCGCGACAGCTGGGACAGCGCGATGACGGGGATGTCGAGTTCCTTGGCGATGGCCTTGAGGCCTTGCGTGATCTCGGAAACCTCGTTGACGCGGCTGTCCTTGGCGGTGGCCGGCCGGACAAGCTGCAGGTAGTCCACGATCAGCACGTCGAGCCCGTGGGTCCGCTTGAGTCGGCGCGCACGGGCCGCAAGCTGCGAGATCGGAAGTGCCGCCGTGTCGTCGATATAGAGCGGGCAGGCTTCCAGCTCCTTCGCCGCATCGACGAAGCGGCGGAATTCGCCTTCGGTCATGTCGCCGCGGCGGATCTGTTCGGATGGCACCTCGGCCGCTTCGCTCAGGATCCGGGCGGCGAGTTGTTCGGCGCTCATCTCGAGGCTGAAGAAGCCCACGACGCCGCCATCCACCGAGCCTTCGCCGCCATCGGGCAGTTGCCCCTTGCGGTAGGTCTTGGCGATGTTGAAGGCGATGTTGGTGGCGAGCGACGTCTTGCCCATCGACGGCCGCCCGGCGAGGATCAGCAGGTCCGACGGGTGCAATCCGCCGAGTTTCTTGTCGATATCCACAAGCCCGGTGGAGATGCCGGCGAGGCCGCCGTCCCGCTGGTAGGCGGCGTTGGCGACGTTTACCGCATCGGTCACCGCTTTCAGGAAACTCTGGAACCCGCTGTTCGACTTGCCCTGTTCCGCGAGCCGGTAGAGCGCCTGTTCGGCCTCGACGATCTGCTCCTTCGGCTCGGACGCGACATCGACCTTGCCAGCCTTGGCCGAGATGTCCTGACCCAGCCGGATCAGGTCCCGCCGCACGGCGAGATCGTAGATCATCTGCGCGTATTCGCGCACGGCGAAACCGGAAATCGCGGCCCCCGCGAGGCGCGCAAGGTAGGCCGGCCCGCCCAGTTCCTTGAGCCCCTCGTCGTCTTCCATGAACGCCTTGAGCGTCACCGGCGAGGCCAGCTTGATTCTTGGCGATCCGGGTGGCGGCCACATCGTAGATCCGCGCATGGACGGGATCGTAGAAATGATCGGACCGGATGATCGCCGCGACCCGGTCGTAGATCTCGTTGTTGGTCAGGATCGCGCCCAGAAGCTGCTGCTCCGCCTCGGTGGAGTGGGGCATCGCGTCGTCCGCGTCCCCGGTTGATCCGCCTGCCTGAAATGACGTGATTTCGTTCACTGTCCCGCTCCCCTTCTGGGTTGTTCGTTATCGTGACCGGTGCGGCTGCCGAAGGTCTGCCCGACGTTCCGCCCGACTCGTTGCGCGAAGCAATGTCATGGCCCGTCGCATTGGGATAGCCCGTAAAAGACTGGGGATTTCCCTGTGCGTAACCCTGTCCAGACCCAGAACGGTTCGCATATCTGGTATCAGTGTAGCGCAATACAACCATATCTGGAAGTGGAGATCCGGAGAATCACTCTTGTCCACATGCCGTCCACAGGACAACCATCCCCAGATTCGTGTCCTTGACCCACAGGACGGCGCCCGTCGCTGCGTCAGGCGGGCGTGTGGCTCTCCTGCCAGGCGCGCGGAGCCTTGAGGAAGGCCTCGACTTCGTCGAGAGTCTGCGGATCGAACGCCTCGCGCCGCCGGGCTTCGGCCAGGACGTCCCACCAGGTACAGAGATGGTGCAGCGCGATGCCGTGATCCGAGAGTGTCTTCTCGGTTTCCGGAAAGATGCCGTAGTAGAAGATCACCGCCGTGTGCCCGCAGGTGGCGCCGGTGTCGCGGATCGCGTCGACGAAGGAGAGTTTCGATCCGCCATCGGTCGTCAGATCCTCCACCAGCAGCACGCGCTGGCCTTCGGTCATGGCGCCTTCGATCCGCGCATTGCGGCCGTAGCCCTTGGGTTTTTTTCGGACATAGGTCATCGGCAGCGCCATGCGCTCGGCCACGAGTGCGGCGAAGGGAATGCCTGCCGTCTCTCCACCCGCGATGTTGTCGAATGCCTCGAATCCGGCCCTGCGCATGATCGTGACGGTCAGGAAATCCATCAGCGTCGACCGGATGCGCGGGAAGGAGATGAGCTTGCGGCAATCGATATAGGTCGGTGAGGGAAGGCCCGAGGCCAGCGTGAACGGCGTCGTCGGTGTTGAAATGCACGGCTTCGATCTCGAGCAGCATGGACGCGGTCAGGCGGGCGATCTCGGCTTGGTCTGGAAAGGTGCTGGGGATCATGGCGCTGGCTTTCGTGGTGATGCCGGACTGCCTCCGGCGGGAGTTTTCTGGCCAAGTGAAGGCGGGTCAGGCGACCTGCCAATGCAGCGGGCGACCCGGGTCGAACACGGTGACTTGGCCGGCGCCGGTCTCGATCTCGTGCGGCAGGTCGACGGGCGCGCCGCGGGTGAGCGTGATCGTGCTCTCGTTGGGTGGCAGGCCGTAGAAGGCGGGCCCGTTGAGCGAGGTGAAAGCTTCGAGCCGGTCGAGCGCATCGGCGTCCTCGAAGATCTCGGCGAGGCAGGACAGCGCGTTGGGCGCAGTGAAGCAGCCGGCACAGCCGCAGGCGTTTTCCTTCGTGTGCGTCGCATGCGGGGCACTGTCGGTTCCCAGAAAGAAGCGGGGTGCGCCGGAGGTGGCGGCGCGCAGCAGCGCCTCACGGTGGGTGCGCGCTTCAGGATCGGCAGGCAATAGTAATGCGGCCGGATGCCGCCCACCAGCATGCGCGTTGCGGTTGATGCATCAGGTGCTGCACGGTGATGGTGGCGCCCAACGTGTCGTCCTGCGCTCCGGCATAGGCGACGGCCTCGGCGGTGGTGATATGTTCCATCACCACCCGCAGGCCCGCGGTCGCACGGCGGATCGGGTCCAGCACGCGGTCGATGAAGACGGCCTCGCGGTCGAAAATGTCGATGTCGGGATCGGTCACCTCGCCATGAACGCAAAGCGGCAGGCCGATCTCGGCCATCCGTTCCAGCACCCGGCGGACCTTGTCGAAATCGCGCACGCCGGAGGCGGAATTGGTGGTGGCCCCGGCGGGATAGAGCTTCACCGCGGTGATCAGCCCGGAGGCATGGCCGGCAGCGACATCCTCGGGGTCGGTCTCTTCGGTCAGGTAGAGCGTCATCAGCGGCGTGAAATCGGCGCCCGCGGGCAGGGCGGCCAGGATCCGGTCGCGATAGGCGGCGGCATCTGCGCCGAGTCACGACCGGCGGCACGAGGTTCGGCATGATGATGGCGCGGGCGAAATGCGCGGCCGGGTGCGGCAGCACGCGCCGCAGCATCTCGCCATCGCGCAGGTGAAGGTGCCAGTCGTCCGGCCGGCGCAAGGTCAGGGTGTTCATGCCTGCCGCTACAGGCATGGCCGGAACGGGCGGCGCTTAGCCGATTGGTCTTTTTCGCGCAGCCTCCGGCGGGGTCCGGCCGAACCCGGCTGGTTGCATGCGCCGGGTGCATGCCGCTGCGCAGCTGCCTGGCCAGCCCTTGGCGCGCGTCGGCGTCCGGTGCGGCCGCAGCGCGGTTCATTTTGGTAGGGGCGGATAGCTGCGTCGTGCGCGCATGAGCAGCGCGGAAACCGGCGCGGTCCAGGTTGCCCGGACACCGCGCTGCGCGAGGAGCGGGCGCAGCAAGCCCATGTCGGAGATCATCCACCTCGGGCCGCGGTGCCGTGCCTGGCGCGCCGGAGCAGCGTGGCGTTGGGCGCCGGAACAGCGTGGCGTGCATCGCATCGAGCGCGACCTACGGATCGTAAACCACGAAGCACTGGTCGCAGCGTCGATCATGTCCGGCGCATAGCCGTAGCGTCGACGTGAAATCGGGAGGTGCGCCGTCTTGACGAAGCGGCGGTCCCAATCGGTCATGTCGCGGGTCCAGCGTGGCCTGCGGCCGGATCGCCAGAACGTCGCGCCGGGGGCCGCCACGGAAAAGGCGGCCGCGGCATAGCCGCACGACCCGGCGCCGTAGAAGAGAACCTGGTCGAAATCCTCGAAGAACCCGTCGTCGACCAGCCGGTCGAAAATGGCGTAGACGGCGTCGTCACGGAACCAAGTGTCCCCGTCGGCTCACCAGCGCGAGATGCGACCAGCCGATCGCGCTCTGACCATCTCCCATCCACCGGCTGCGCATCCGGGGACAGCGCCCGGATCCCTGAATGCGTCTCGAAGGTGACCAGCAGGGTCGGACCGGTTCCTGAAAGATCGCCGAGAAGTGCCGAGTGCCCAGCTGCTCGAAGTAGCCGTCGTTCGTCGCGTCAACCATGTCCACGCGTTGTCGCCAGTCGCCTTCTCAACCCCGACAGGGGGCGGTCAAACATGCTGGCGTGATCTCGCATCTGTCGGACCTCGGCGTAACGATGCAATCATTGTCCGCGCGCGCCGCACAAATTGCAATAGATGGGCCTGACCGTCCTCAAGAGCCAATGCGCGACCGGGAACCCCCGGCAGTCGACACCGCGGCGGCGGAGGCGCGACGGCGGGCCAGAAATCTCCTATGGGCCATTGGTCTCGAAGCAAATCGCGCGGCACCGACTTGCGACCCACGGCTGGAATGCAGTCTGTTCCGCAAGGAGATCATACATGACCGGATTTGCCAGTATCGACGCGGTGCAAGAGGAATTGGCGCCGGACGGGGTACATCTGCGGCCGCGACGCTGGCGACGGTCGTGTTCCTCGCCCTGCGGCTTGGGCGGCCGCTGTTTCTCGAAGGCGAGGCCGGCGTCGGCAAGACCGAGATCGCCAAGGCGATCGCCCCAGGCCTGGGCCGCCGGCTGATCCGGCTGCAATGCTACGAGGGGCTTGATGCCTCGCGCGCCGTCTACGAATGGAACTTCTCCGGCGCAGATGGTCGCGATCCGCACGGCCGAGGCCGCCGGCGGCGCGGACCGCGACGCGCTGACAGACCGAACTTTTCAGCGACGACTATCCTGATCGAGCGGCCGCTCCTGCAGGCGATGCGCCCCGAGCCCGGCGGTCCGCCGGTGCTGCTGATCGACGAACTCGACCGCACCGACGAGCCGTTCGAGGCGTTCCTGCTGGAGGCGCTCAGCGACTTCCAGGTGACGATCCCCGAACTCGGCACGATCAAGGCGCCCGAACCGCCCATCGTGATCCTGACCTCCAACCGCACGCGCGAGGTGCATGACGCGCTGAAACGCCGCTGCCTCTATCACTGGGTCGACTACCCGAATTTCGAACGCGAGATGTCGATCCTGCACGCCCGCGCACCCGAGGCCGCCGAGACGCTCTCGCCGCGAGGTCGTGGCCTTCGTCCAGCGGCTGCGCACGGAGGATCTGTTCAAGAAGCCCGGCGTGGCGGAAACCATCGACTGGGCCAAATGCCTGTTGGCGCTGGACGTGATCAACCTCTCGCCCGAGGTCATCGCCGACACGCTGGGCGCGATCCTGAAATACCAGGACGACATCCAGAAGATGCAGGGCTCGGAGGCGAAACGGCTGCTGGACGAGGCGCGCGCCAGCCTCGAGCCAGCATGACCCGTCTTTGGGTCCAGAAATACCTCGGGGGGAGTGGGGGCTGGCCCCCCAGCCGTCGCTGATGGCTCAATACGCACCGATCGAAATTCCCGGAGAACCCGAAGCTCGCGCGGCAACATCACGCATTTCGCCCGGGCGCTGCGCCGGGCCGGGCTGCCGATCGGTCCGGGCCGGGTGATCGACGCGATCCGCGCGGTGGAGGCCGCGGGGTTTTCCGACAAGCAGGAATTCTACTGGACGCTGCACGCCTGCTTCGTGTCGCGCCCCGAACAGCGACGCGATCTTCGCGCAGGTCTTCCGGCTCTACTGGCGCGACCCGCGGTATCTGGAACACATGATGTCGATGATGTTGCCGGCGATCCGGGGCGTGCAGGAGGACCGGACGGCGCAGGCCGCCGAAAAACGGGCGGCGGAGGCATTGCTCGACGGGCTCGGTGACGCGCCTGAGGATTTCGAGGAGCCGGAGGGCGAGGGCACCGAAATCGAGACTCGACGCGTCAATGACGATCTCGGAGCAGGAAAGGCTCAAGACGCTCGATTTCGAACAGATGTCGGTGGCAGAGATGGCCGCGGCCAAGCGGATGCTCGCGCGGCTGAACCTGCCGGTTGACCCCATCGCCTCACGCCGCATGCGGGCGAGCCATCTGGGGCACCGGGTCGATGCGGCCCGCACGTTGCGGCGGTCGATGCGGCAGGGGGGAGAGTTGCACCAGATCGCGCTCAAGGAACGGCGCATCCGGTGGCCGAATCTCGTGGCGCTCTGCGACATATCCGGATCGATGAGCCAGTATTCCCGCGTGGTGCTGCATTTCCTGCACGCGGTGTCGAACGCGAAGGGTGCAGGGTTGGTCCAAGGTCCACGCCTTCACCTTCGGCACGCGGCTGACCAACATCACCCGGCACCTTGCCCATCGCGATGTCGACGCCTCGCTCAAGGCGGCGGGGGCGGAGGCGCAGGACTGGGAAGGTGGCACGCGGATCGGCGACTGCCTCGCCACGTTCAACCGCGACTGGTCGCGTCGCGTTCTGGGGCAGGGCGCGGTCGTGCTGCTGATCACCGACGGGCTGGACCGCGGCGATCCCATGGCGCTCGCCGCTCAGATGCAGCGGCTTCACCTCTCCGCGCGCCGACTTGTGTGGCTGAACCCGCTCTTGCGGTGGGACGGTTTCGCGCCCAAGGCCACCGGGATCTCCGCCATGCTGCCCCATGTCGACAGCTTCCGCGCGGGCCACTCGATCGCATCGCTGGAGGCACTTGCCGAGGTGATTTCCAAACGGGACGATCATGGCGAAAAGGCCCGCCTCATGGCGATGCTCTGAGCCCTCGTTGCGCGGACCTTCACCCTGCCATCGGAGTGCCGAGATCCCGATTTGGAGTGAGTTATCGAGGTCCGGGGTTGCTGCGAACTTCCCGGGTTGAACAGCGCAAGGAATTCAATTGGCCTTCGCACGTCTGAAGGCGGCCCAACCGTAGGCTACTGCCCAACCCGCGATCATCAACTCGATGTATTCTGTCATCCACCGGATCGAGACGCGCACATATTCCACCACCGTCACGTGCTCGATCATCAGCTTCGGAATGGTGGCGATGAAGATCGCGAATGTCAGCGGAAAGAGGATGGCCGGAGCGTGAAGCGCGGTCCAGGTTCCCTGCGGGAACCACGAAAACCGCGACGCCATCATAAAGACCGCGCCGCCGACAAAGGCGAGATACAACTTGCCGGCGCCGCCATGAATTCCGGCGAGGTTGTGAAAGTTGGCTTCGTTCTGCATGTTGATCCCGCTCAACACCTCCGGCGTGTCGAACCCGAGGATGTGCTGGCCCCAGGAGATCTCCTCCATCGCCCCGCAGAAGCAGACAACGGCGAATCCGGCCAGTGCGACGCCCGCGACCCGATGTCGGTGGATGAACCACCACTGGCGCATGGCGAGGAAACCGAATACGCCCGCCGCAAGAAACCCCGATACGGTGAGCAGTTCGACGGGATTGCTTTCACGGTCGATCGAAATCCAGTCGATGAAACCGCGCCTGGTAGCCGGTAATACCGTCAAGGCGGTCCAGACGGCGAGACCCAACCACGGCGCGTAGACGAGCGCGAAATGCGTCGTACGGCCGATTGGCGAAGCAGGCAGAAACGTGGTACTCATCAACGCACCCTTTCGAACGCACCTTCTGGCAGTGATTGTCACAAAACCTTCGTAAATACTTAATGCGACCTTCACAATCGGCAAGGACGTCCAAGTGTTGACGTAAGTTGAGAAGTCTACGAGTTTCGAGGAAATACCGCGGATAGCCGGGTGCCGCTTCTGCGGTTCGGTGACAGGGAGCCGGGGCATCGGGGGACGATGGAGTTCTTGGCCCGACATGTGGCGGCGGGTATTCCATGCCGGCGCTGCGGCGCGCGCGACACCGGCTTGTGTTTCGTCCGGTGCGCCCGGATCGGCCGTCAGGCCACGGCGGCGGCGAAGCTGGTTCGGTAGATGCGGGAGAGATCGGCAAGCGGGGCTTCGGAGTTGCCCATGCGCACCGTGTGGCCGCCGAAGCGACCGACCGAGTTGATCGCGATGCCGGCCTTCGCGGCCGCGACCATCAACGCTTCGGCCTTGTCGAAGCTGCAGGCGATCAGGTAACGCGCCTGATCCTCGCCGAAGAGTTCGGCGGTGTCCGCGCTGGAGAGATGGATGCCCACGCCGGACGCTTCGGCCAGTTCGAACGCCGCGAGCGCGAGGCCGCCATCCGACAGGTCGGTGCACGCGCCGATGAGCGTCCGGTTGGCGCGGATGAACTCGCCATGCGCGCGCTCGGCCTCCAGATCCACATGCGGTGCGTCGCCGTCGTGGCGGTTGAACACCTCCGTCAGGAGGGCGGAGCGGCCCAGATGTCCGCGCGTTTCCCCCAAGACCAGGGCGACATGGCCCGCGCGGACCTGCGTACCGATGATGTCGTCGGGGCTGTCGATCAGCCCGACGGCGCCGATGGTTGGCGTGGGCAGGATCGCCGATCCGTCCGTCTCGTTGTAGAGCGATACGTTGCCCGACACGATCGGCATGTCGAGCGCCGCGCAGGCGGCACCGATGCCTTCGATCGCGCCCACGAACTGACCCATGATCTCAGGTTTTTCCGGGTTGCCGAAATTCAGGTTGTCCGTAGCGGCCAGCGGCCTCGCACCCACCGCGGTCAGGTTGCGGTAGGCTTCCGCCACGGCCTGCTTGCCGCCCTCGACGGGGTTGGCTTGGACATATCGCGGCGTGACGTCCGACGTGAAGGCCAGCGCCTTGCCCGTGCCGTGGACCCGGATGATCCCGGCTCCGATGCCCGGCGTACGGCTCGTGTCCGCCATCACCATCGTGTCGTATTGCTCGTAGACCCACTGCTTGGCGGCGTAGTTCGGAGAGGAAATCAGCGCTTTCAGTCCGTCGATCGGGTCGATGCCGGGCACGTCGCGCAAATCCTCGGCCTGCGGCGTCGGCTCCCACGGACGGTCGTATTCCGGCGCTTCCGAGGAGAGCTTGGAGAGGGGCAGGTCCGCCTTCACCTCGCCATCCAGCGTGACGAGGAACCGATCCTCCGCAATCGTTTCGCCCACGATGGCGAAGTCGAGATCCCATTTCTCGAACACCGCGCGCGCCTGCGGTTCGAGGTCGGGGTTCAGGACCATCAGCATCCGCTCCTGGCTTTCGCTCAGCATCATCTCGTAGGCGCTCATGGCATCTTCGCGCGTCGGCACCTTTTCGAGATCGAGCCGCACGCCAAGCCCGCCCTTGTCCCCCATCTCCACCGCGGAGCATGTGAGACCGGCCGCCCCCATGTCCTGAATCGAGATCACGGCGCCGGTGGCCATCAACTCCATGCAGGCTTCCATCAGCCGTTTTTCGGTGAAGGGGTCGCCGACCTGCACCGTGGGGCGTTTCTCCTCGATCGTGTCGTCGAACTCGGCGCTGGCCATGGTCGCGCCGCCGACGCCGTCGCGCCCCGTCTTGGCCCCGAGGTAGACGACCGGCATGCCGACACCGGACGCGGCGGAGTAGAAGATCTTGTCTGTATCCGCGAGGCCGGCGGCGAAGGCGTTGACGAGGCAATTGCCGTTGTAGGCGGGATCGAAGCGGACCTCTCCCCCCGCGCAAGGCACGCCGAAGCAATTTCCGTATCCGCCGATCCCCTCGACCACGCCGTGCACGAGTTGCCGTGTCTTGGGATGGGAGGGCTCTCCGAAGCTGAGCGAATTCATCGAAGCGATCGGCCGCGCGCCCATGGTGAAGACATCGCGCAGGATGCCGCCGACGCCGGTCGCGGCGCCCTGGTAGGGTTCGATGTAGGAAGGGTGGTTGTGGCTCTCCATCTTGAACACCACCGCCTGGCCGTCGCCGATATCGACCACGCCCGCGTTCTCCCCCGGCCCACAGATCACCTGGGGACCGGTCGTGGGCAGGGTGCGCAGCCATTTCTTGGAGGACTTGTAGGAACAATGCTCGTTCCACATTGCCGAGAATATGCCGAGTTCGGTGAAACTCGGCTCCCGACCGATGATCCCGAGGATCCGCTCATATTCCTCGGGCTTGATCCCGTGCGCGGCGATCAGGTCGGGCGTGATGGCTGGCTCCGGCATCGGCTCAGATGTCCCCTTCTAGTGTCGACGGTCGTATAGGCGAGGCATCGAAGCTGGGAAAGGGCGATGTGAAGACGTATTGGGCCGGCGGCTCGGAAGGCCGAGGGGCGGGCAGGAAAGGGCCGCGCGCAATTGGCACGCGACCCTCTGGTTCGGTTGTCAAATCCGAAGACGGCTAAGTCAAAATACCGTCACCTCGACGCGGCCCTCACTGTCGCTGATGCTGTTCTCACGCGCCTTCAGCTTCAGTTCGGCGAGCGAACTGTCGAGGATCAATTGGTCGCCGGCATAGTTGAAGTTATTGGGCAGAACCGTGACCACCAACCGGTCCGCGTCAATCACGTTCCTGTCGCTGACATTGACCACGAGTTCCGGATTGCCTTGCACGTTGAAGTCGACTTCCTGGATGATACCGACCGGCGTTCCGTCATTGGTCATCATTGGCTCGCCTTTTGCATTGGCAAGTACCTTGAACGCGTCGTTCGAAATCCCGATCGACTGCGTGTCTTGTGCCGGGGCGTTGCCAACTTCGGGAGAACCTGTACCTAGATAGCTTTCGTACCAAAGCTGCTTCTGTGACCCGACCTCAGTCCCTGTGCCGGTCGATGCCTCGGGCGAACCTGATTGCGCCGTTGCACCGTGCGCCGCAGTCAGCGCCAATGCGGAGGTTGCTGCGATGATCGTGTTACGTAGCATGAAAAGCTCCTTTCGTTGCTTTGTCGCGGACTCAACTCGACATCTGGGTAAACTGTTGCATCGATCGACGGAGAAACCCGACAAATCCGCCGCAAAGGTTTGATTTTTATAGACAATACATATTTCAAAAACATTTGACCCAGAACGCAGACGCTCCGGCGCGCCAACTGAACCAGTGGCAAAGAATCGGCGAACACGTGCTGCTAGCGCAAGCCGCTGCCCCGTTTTATGGACCTGTGGGTCGCCCCCAACACTTGGCCGCTACTGCCGGCATCGATGACCTTGCTGATAAATCGGCGGCCCGCCAAAAAAAAGGCCGAGCACAAGGCTCGGCCAAGTCCAACAGGGAGGTATGAAGATGATGCGCCTAAGCGACCATCGTCATACACGGGAATTAACATCAACACCGGCTCGTTCAAGTCGAAATGCGAGTGCACGATGGCAATGCTGATATGCTCTTGCTGCATAGCTCAGTGCGAGGTTTGGATACAGTTTGCCTGATTTCGCGGCAATCAGACGCCATTCAGGGCACGCGCCTGCAACCTGTAGGTCTTTATCTCGTCCTGAACGAAGTCCCGGAAAGCGGACACACGCTTGGAATGGCGCAGTTCTTCGGGGTAGGCGAGAAAGACTGGCACTTCTGCCGACTGCGTCTCCGGCAGCACCAACTGCAGATGCGGGTGTTCCAGTGCGACATAGTCCGGCAGCACGCCGATCCCGAGGTTGTGCAGCACGGCCTGCAACACCCCGAAATAGTTGTTGACGGTGAGAAGCGACCGCAGGTCGTACGTCATGAGCTCGTGGACAAGGCTCAGCCCCGCCGTGACCTGAACCGAATCCGGGCGCTGGCAGATGAGGCGATGGTCCCGCAGATCCTCCAGTTCGGTTGGAATGCCGTTCGCCGACAGGTAGGGTTCGGTCGCGAAGAGCGCCATCCGGACCGTCATCAGCTTCTTGCGGATCAGGTCTGCCTGGCTCGGCTCCTTCATGCGGATGGCGACGTCAGCCTCGCGCATGGGGAGGTCCAGCACGCGCTCCTCGAGCATGAGGTCGACCTTCAATTCGGGATACTGGTTGTAGAGCTTCTGCAACCGCGGCGCCAGCCAGATGGAGCCGAACCCGGTGGTCGTGGTCACACGCAATTCGCCGAAAACTTCCTCCTCGCTATCGCGGATGCGCGCGGCGGCAGTGTCGAGGCGGCGGTTCATCGCGGAGGTCGCATCGAAGAGCAATTCGCCCTGCTCGGTCAGAATCAGCCCCCGCGCGTGGCGGTGGAACAGGGTCGCGTTGAGCGACTCCTCCAGCGCGCGAACTTGACGGCTGACCGCCGATTGGCTGAGGTTGAGCCGCTCACCGGCATGGGTGAGGCTGCCTGCGTCAGCCACCGCGTGAAAGATTTTGAGCTTGTCCCAATCCATTTCGCAACAATTCCTTTGCCGCTGCCCTAATAGCCGAAATCTGCGCAACTGATAGCGGCAACATCGAGTGTTCCCCAAGTTTTTGCTCGTATGGTCAGTATTTATGACCTATATTGCCTGGTAAGATGCATTACTTGTTTGAGCAGGGAGGCGACAAACATGAGTACGCAGAAGATTTCGCTGAACGACCGGTTCGACCTGGAGAAAAGCCCGGTTTTGCTTAACGGCACGCAGGCGCTGGTGCGGTTGATGCTGATGCAAAAGGCTATCGACATGGCCGCTGGTTTGAACACGGCCGGTCTTGTCACCGGCTATCGTGGCTCGCCTCTGGGGGCGGTGGACCTGCAGATGGCGCGGGCGGGCAAGCTGCTGTCCGCGGCGGACGTGACGTTCCAGCCCGGACTGAACGAGGATCTGGCGGCGACCGCGCTTTGGGGCGCGCAACAGGCGGAGCTGCGCGGCGAGGGCAAACATGATGGCGTCTTCGGGCTCTGGTACGGCAAGGGACCGGGTGTGGACCGCACCGGCGATGTCTTCCGCCACGCCAACATGGCCGGGACGTCGAAGAACGGCGGCGTGCTGGTGGCGATGGGCGACGATCACACGGGTGAAGTCGTCCACGGTGCTGCACCAGTCGGAATGGGCGCTGATCGACGCGTATCTGCCCATCGTCTCTCCCGCAGGCGTGCAGGAGATCCTGGATTACGGGCTGTACGGCTACCAGCTCAGCCGGTTTGCCGGACTCTGGGTCGGGCTCAAGACGATGAAGGACACGATCGAGGCGACGGCCGTCGTGGAGGCCGGGCTCGACCGGTACAATTTCGTGCGGCCATCGGAGTTTGCCATGCCCGAGGGCGGGCTCAACATCCGGCTGGGCGACACGCCGCACGCGCAGGAAACCCGCATGATCGATTCCAAGCGCTTCGCGGCGGAGGAATTTTCGCACGCCAACCGGATGGACAAGCGCATGTGGGGCAAGCCGGGCGCGAAGATCGGTTTCGTCGCGGCGGGCAAGAACTGGCTCGACCTGATCCACGCGATGTCACTTCTGAACATCGACGAGGCGGAGGCCGAGCGGCTGGGGATCACGCTTTACAAGGTTGGCCAGACCTTCCCGCTCGACATGAAGGGATTCCACGACTGGGCCGAGGATCTCGACCTGATCGTGATCGTGGAGGAAAAGCGCAAGCTGATCGAGGTGCAGGTCAAGGAGGCGATCTTCGACGACCGCCGCGGCCGTCGGGTCTATGGCTGGTACAAGGGCGGCGCCGGTGGCATGCACCGGGAAGAGCTGTTCCCGACCCGCGGTTCGCTCGACCCGCATCTGGATCGCGGAGAAGCTGGGCGAGATCCTGATCGAGGAAGGACGAGAGACGGACGGCATTCGCGCCGGACTGTCAGGGTTGGCCGAGGCGAAACGCGCCGACAATGCCGAGGACATTGCGGCGCGGCTGCCGTACTTCTGCTCGGGCTGTCCGCACAACACCTCGACCAAGCTGCCGGAGGGGTCGCGCGGCTATGCCGGCATCGGATGCCACTACATGGTGCAGTGGATGGACCGGGAGACCACGGGCTTTACCCATATGGGCGGCGAGGGCGCGAACTGGATCGGGGAGGCGCCGTTCTCGAACCGCGAGCACGTGTTCCAGAACCTGGGCGATGGCACCTACAACCATTCCGGCGTGCAGGCGATCCGGGCCGCCTTGGCTGCGGGCACGAACATCACGTACAAGATCCTCTACAACGACGCCGTCGCGATGACCGGCGGGCAGATGAACGAGGGCGGTCTCGACCCTTACCGCATCGTGAACGAGGTGCGCGCGATGGGCTGCGAGCATGTCGCGGTGGTCTATGACGAGAAGGAGGACGTGGACCTCAAGAAGTTCCCTTCCGGCGTGCCGACCCATGAGCGCGCCGAGTTGGCCGAGGTTCAGGAGAAATTCGCGAAGATCGGCGGCGTGTCGGTCATCGTCTACATCCAGACCTGCGCGGCGGAGAAGCGGCGGCGGCGCAAGCGGGGCAAGTTCCCGGATCCGGACCGCCGCGTGTTCATCAATTCCGACGTCTGCGAAGGCTGCGGCGATTGCGGGGTGCAGTCGAACTGCGTCTCCATCGTGCCGAAGGAGACCGAGCTGGGCCGAAAGCGCGCGATCGACCAGTCGAGCTGCAACAAGGATTATTCCTGCCTCAAGGGCTTCTGCCCGAGCTTCGTGACCATCGAAGGTGGGCAATTGAAGAAGCAGGCGACGGCAGACCTGAGCCTGCCGGACATGCCGGACCCGGAACTGCCGAGCATCGACAAGACGTGGAATGTCGTGATCACGGGCGTGGGCGGCACGGGCGTCGTGACCATCGGCGCGGTACTGGCGCAGGCTGCGCAGATCGACGGCAAGGGCGCGGCGATGATGGAGATGGCGGGGCTGGCCCAGAAGGGCGGCGCGGTGCACATCCACTGCCGCCTGGCCGAGAAACCCTCGGACATCAGCGCGGTGCGGGTTGCCACGGGCGAGGCCGACGCGCTGATCGGCGGTGATCTCGTGGTGAGTGCGGGCGCGAAGACGCTGGGGCTCACGTCCACCGGGCGCACGGGTGCGGTGGTGAACAGCCACCAGATCATCACCGGCGATTTCACCCGCAACACGGAATTCGCCTTGCCGTTCGACCGGTTGGAGATGGCGCTTCAGGCGCGGGTGAAGGATCGGCTGTGCCTCTTCGATGCGTTCGAACTGGCGCGGGTCGCCTTGGGCGATTCGATCTTCTCCAACATGATGATCTTTGGTGCCGCGTGGCAGATGGGGCTGATCCCGCTCTCGGGCGACTCGATCCGGACGGCGATCGAGCTGAACGGGGCCGCGGTCGAAAAGAACCTGCGCGCCTTCGAAATCGGGCGCTGGGCGGCGTTGCATCCCGAGGACGCGGCGTCGATGGCCGAGCCCAAGGTCGTGGCGATGCCGAAATCGCTGGAGGAGCGGATTGCCTTCCGCGCAGAACACCTGACGAAGTATCAGTCGAAGCGGCTGGCGAAGCGCTATCGCAATCTGGTCGATGGGATCGAGGAGTCGGGCCTGAAGGAAGCCGTCGCGAAGGGGTATCACAAGCTCTTGGCCTACAAGGACGAATACGAAGTCGCGCGGCTTCTGAAGGAGACGCGGGCAAAGGCCGAGACCGAATTCGACGGCGATTTCAAGATGAAATACCACTTGGCCCCGCCGATCATGTCGAAGGAAGGTGCCGACGGGCGCCCGCAGAAGCGCGAATTCGGTCCGTGGGTCGCGCGGTTCTTCCCGCTGCTTGCGCGGTTCAAGTGGATGCGTGGCACACCCGTGGACGTGTTCGGCCGCAGTTCGGAGCGCAAGATGGAGCGCGCGCTGATCGCGCAGTACGAGGCCGATATGGCCGAAGTGCTGCCGAAATTCGGCCCCGAGACACGCGAGGCGATCATCGCGCTGGCGGAACTGCCGCTCACGATCCGGGGCTTCGGTCCGGTGAAGGAGGCGAATGCCGCCAAGGCGGAGAAACGGCGCGAGGAGCTGCTGGCGGCCATCCGCGCGGGCGGTAAGGATTTGGCAAGGGCTGCGGAATAGGTTGGCGTCATACGGGCGTCACGATGTCTTTGCATAAGCGCGCACGGTAACTATAAGGCTTCATTCCCAGCCGGAGCAGCCCGATGGCGGAGAGGCGCCACATCGCACGCGACATCACCTATGCGCATTCTGCCGCAACGCGCAGTGGACGCGCGATGATCCGGTTGATGGAAAACAGCACCGGGCGGCTGCGGCTGATCCGACGCGCACGCGGCTACGAGGGCGAGGTCGCCGCGGGGCGTGATTTCTGGCAGGTCATGGTCGAGCGCTATGGGCTGAGCCTCGACGTCACCGGCGGCAGCCTCGACGACATTCCGCGCACCGGGCCGCTCGTTCTCATCGCGAACCACCCCTACGGCATCCTCGACGGGCTGATGATGGGGCACATCCTGTCGACGCTGCGGGGCGATTTCCGGATCCTCGCCAACAACGTGTTCTGCAAGGCCGGCGACATAAACCGGATCATATTGCCGATCTCCTTCGACGATACCAAGGAGGCGATGGCGCTCAACATACAGACCCGCAAGGAGGCACTGCACTACCTGGCGGGGGGCGGCGCGATCGGCGTCTTTCCGGGCGGGACCGTCTCCACCTCGGCGCGGCCGTTTTCGCAACCACTCGACCCGCGGTGGCGCGGGTTCACCGCGCGCATGATTGCCAAGAGCCAGGCCACGGTGGTGCCGATCTATTTCGAGGGCACGACCTCGCGCCTGTTCCAGATCGCGAGCCACCTGCACAACACCCTGCGCCTGGGGCTGCTGATCAACGAGTTCCGCGCGCGGGTCGATACGCCGGTGGAGGCCGTCATCGGCACGACCCATCGGTCGTGACAGGCTGGACCCGCTCGCCGAGCGACAGCAAGGCGATGATGGATTTCCTCCGAAAAGCGACGTATGGACTGGGGCCACACGTGGCGAACCCCATGGCATTGGGGTATGAATTCGAGGAACGGCATCGCGCGCAGTAGCGGCGGGCTTGAGACAGGGCGCCTCTCACATGGCGGTTGGAATTTTCGATAGCGGCCTGGGCGGGCTGACGGTTCTCGATGCCGTGGCGACGCGTCTGCCGGACCTGCCGCTCTACTATTACGCAGACAGCGCCCATGCGCCTTATGGCGTGCGCACCGCCGACGATATCCATACGCTGACCCGGGCCGCGGTCGATGCGATGTGGGCGGCGGGCTGCGATCTGGTGATCCTCGCGTGCAACACCGCCAGCGCGGCGGCGCTGCGGCGGCTGCAGGAGGCAGGTGTGCCGCCCGGCAAACGCGTGCTGGGTGTGTTCGTGCCGATGATCGAGGCGCTGACGGAGCGGCAATGGGGCGACAACTCCCCGCCGCGCGAGGTGGCGGTGAAGCACGTGGCGCTCTTTGCGACGCCGGCGACCGTATCCAGTCGCGCATTCCAGCGGGAACTGGCGTTCCGCGCCATCGGCGTCGATGTGGAGGCGCAGGCCTGCGGCGGCGTTGTCGACGCAATCGAGGAGGGTGACATGATCCTCGCCGAGGCGCTGGTGCGCTCGCCATGTGGACGCGCTGAAGCGCAAGATGCCGGAGCCGGATGCGGCGGTGCTCGGCTGCACGCATTATCCGCTGGTGCGGCAGGTGTTCCGGGATGCGCTGGGCGCGGGCGTGCAGGTGTTCTCGCAAGGCGACCTGGTGGCGGCGAGCCTTGCCGACTACCTCGAGCGTCATCCGGGCATGATGGGGGACAGTTGCGCCGGGTTCGTGACCACTGGCGATCCGCGGCGCGTGAGTGACCGTGCCACGCAATTCCTGCGACGACAGATCACTTTTCACGCTGCCTGAACATTGATCTGCAAGAAACTGAGAAGACAACAAAATGACGAAGAAAGTCGCAATCCTTGGCGCGTCGGGCTACACTGGCGCCGAACTCATCCGGCTGATCTCGACCCATGGCGGTCATGGAGATCGCGGCGCTGGGCGCCAATTCGAAGGCGGGCATGGAGTTGGCGGCAGGTCTTCCCGTTCCTGCGCCATCTCGACCTGCCGCAACTGGTGACCATCGAGGAGATCGACTTGGGAGGGCATCGACCTCTGCTTTTGCGCTCTTCCGCACAAGACGTCGCAAGAGGTGATTTCCGCGCTGCCGAAGACGCTGAAGATCGTGGATCTGAGCGCGGATTTCCGGCTGCGCGATCCGGCCGACTACAAGACATGGTATGGCAACGACCACGCTGCGGTGGAGATGCAGGGTGAGGCGGTTTACGGCCTGACCGAGTTCTACCGCGAGGAGATCCGGGGCGCGCGGCTGGTCGCAGGCACCGGCTGCAATGCGGCGACGGGGCAGTTCGCGCTGCGCCCGCTGATCGCGGCGAAGGCCATCGACCTGACGGACATCATCCTCGATCTGAAATGCGCGGTGTCCGGGGCGGGCCGGTCGCTCAAGGAAAACCTGCTCCATGCGGAGTTGAGCGAGGGCTACAATGCCTATGCCATCGGCGGGACGCATCGGCATCTGGGCGAGTTCGACCAGGAATTTTCCGCCATCGCGGGCGAGCCCGTGCGGGTGCAGTTCACACCGCATCTGATCCCGGCCAATCGCGGCATCCTGGCGACGGTCTATGTGAAGGGCGAGCCGCGCGCCGTGCATGACGTGCTGACCGCGGCCTATGCCGACGAGCCGTTCCTGCACGTGCTGCCCTTCGGGTCCGGCGCCGTCTACCCACGACATGCGCGGGTCCAATTTCTGCCACATCGGCGTGGCGGGCGACCGGATTCCGGGGCGCGCCATCGTCGATGGCCGCGCTCGACAACCTGACCAAGGGCTCGAGCGGTCAGGCATTGCAGAATGCCAATCTGATGTTAGATTTTCCGGAGACGCAGGGATTGATGCTGGCCCCGCTCTTCCCGTAGCCAGAACTGTTCAGAACGATGAAGTCACTGAAGAAACAGCGCCGGATCCAGGTCATCGCCCTTGCGGCGGTGGCCTTGGTCGTGTCGACCGCGCTGATCGGCTACGCCATGCGCGACGGGATCAATTTCTTCCGCTCGCCCAGCGAGGTGATGGCAGCAACCGCCCGGCCCCGGCGAGATATTCCGCATCGGCGGGCTGGTCGAGGAAGGCACGCTGGTGCGCGGTGCAGGGGGAGACGATTCGCTTTGCCGTGACCGATGGCGGCGCGTCCGTTCCGGTAACCTTTACCGGCGTGCTGCCCGACCTCTTTGCCGAGAATCAGGGCATGGTCGGCACCGGCAGCTTTGTCGATGGAACCTTCCAAGCCACTGAAATCCTTGCCAAACACGACGAAACCTACATGCCCAAGGAAGTGGTGGACGCGCTCAAGAAACAGGGCGTCTATCAGGAGCCGGAGAGCTAGGAACGCTCCCGTTAACCCGGATTAACCCGGCCAGAGCAATATGATCCCCGGTTCGCAAAGCCTGGCGGAGGGGAGCTGCTCATGCCGACAATACGCGAGATCGCTACGAGAGATCGTCGGCCGCGAGGGCGGGTACGTGAATGATCCGGACGATCCCGGCGGCGCCACCAATTGGGGCGTCACGATCCACACGATGCGCCGCCTCGGGCTCGATCTGACCGGTGACGGACAGATCGACGCCCGACGACGTGCGCCAGCTGACCCGCGACCACGCGGTCGACATCTTCATCCGGCATTATTTCGACAAACCCGGCATCAAGTCCCTGCCGGAAGTCCTGCAGCGAATCCGTCTTCGACATGTATGTGAACGCCGGCGCCAATGCGGTGAAGATCCTGCAGCAGCTACTTTGCGAGATGGATTGCCACACTGGCGTCGACGGCGTGATCGGGCCGCAGACTGCGCAGCGGCTCGGACGGCCTGCGAAACCGCACCCGAGTACCTCGCCGACGCCTACGCGATCGCGCGCCGCAACTACTATTTTCGCCTCGCCGACCGGCGCGCGGCCAGCCGCAAGTATGCCCGCACCCGCGCGGGCGGCAAGGGCGGATGGATCAGGCGAGCCGAGGAGTTCATGCGCACGCGCTATCACATGACGGACGCACAGTTTGCGAAACGGGTGGCGGCATGGGGTTGATGGACGGGCTTTTCGGGCTGCTCTTCGGCGGCGGGCGCAACGCGGTGACGGAAACGGTCGAAGTCTTCCGCGAGAATGCCGAGGCCGGATCGCTCCGGTCGGCCGAGTTGCAGGCCCAGGCGCATGCAGCAGCTGGGGCAGGAATTCGCGATGCAGCGCCAGAGCGGCTGTTCGACCGGTTCATGGACGGGCTCAACCGCATGCCACGTCCGATGCTGGCGCTTGGGCACGCTGGGGCTTTTCGTCACGGCGATGGTCGACCCGCTGTGGTTCGCCGAACGGATGCAGGGCATCGCGCTGGTGCCGGAGCCGCTCTGGTGGCTGCTGGGCGTGATCGTCAGCTTCTATTTCGGCGCGCGCCACCAGGTGAAGTCGCAGGAATTTCAGCGCGAGATCGTCGCCACCGTCGCCCGCGTCCCGCAGGTCGTGGCGAACATCCGCGCGATCCGGGAACTGCGTCACGACGATTGCGGCGTGGCGGACACCGGCCCCGACGCGTCGCTGCAGATGGCGAGCGTGCAGCCCGACGCAAATCCGGCCCTGGAGGCCTGGCGCAAGGCGCAGCCTGACCGGCCTGCCGACGTGAGTCCGCAGCGCGCAAACGTGATGCGGCATTTTCTCCGAATTCATTGGCGCAGGCGAACGCCGCGGCTATAACAGCGGTATGATTACAGAGCTCGGACATTTCGCCCTCATCCTCGCCTTCTTCGTCGCACTGGTTCAGATGACCGTGCCGATGATGGGGTGCGTACAGGCGCTGACGCGCGGCTGGATGGCTGTGGCGGAACCCGCGGCGACCGCGCAGTTCGTGTTGATCGGCTTTTCCTTCGCCGCGCTGACCTGGGCGTTCGTGGTCAGTGATTTCAGCTTGCGGCTGGTGGTGCTGAACAGCCATTCGGCCAAGCCGCTGCTCTACAAGATCATCGGGCACATGGGGCAATCACGAAGGGTCGATGCTGCTCTGGGTGCTGATCCTGTCGCTGTTCGGCGCCATGGCCGCGTGGTTCGGGGGCAACCTGCCGCCGACGCTGCGCGCGCGCGTGCTTGGCGGTGCAGGCGGCGATCGGTGTGGCCTTCCTGGCCTTCATCCTCTTCACGTCGAACCC
The DNA here is from genome assembly GCA_963721175.1 of uncultured Alphaproteobacteria bacterium. Classification (GTDB taxonomy): domain Bacteria; phylum Pseudomonadota; class Alphaproteobacteria; order Rhodobacterales; family Rhodobacteraceae; genus Aliishimia. Next base: position 261,275 of record CAVRIG010000023.1, read on the forward strand.
GTTCCTGCGCCTGGCGGTGCCGCCGTTCGACGGGCAGGATCTGAACCCGCTTGCTGCAGGATCCCGGGCTGGCCTTCCATCCGCCGTTTCTCTACCTCGGCTATGTCGGGCTTTCGATGACGTTCACCTTCGCGGTGGCCGCATTGATCGAAGGGCGCGTCGACGCGGCATGGGGCCGCTGGGTGCGGCCCTGGACCCTCGCCGCCTGGATCTTCCTGACCATCGGCATCGCGCTTGGGCTCCTGGTGGGCCTATTACGAGCTGGGCTGGGGCGGCTTCTGGTTCTGGGATCCGGTCGAGAATGCGTGCTTCATGCCCTGGCTGCTGGCGGCGGCGCTGCTGCATTCGGCCATCGTCGTGGAAAAGCGCGAGAGCCTGAAGAGCTGGACCATCCTGCTGGCGATCCTCGCCTTCGGCTTCTCGCTGATCGGGACGTTCATCGTGCGCTCGGGCCTGCTGACGAGCGTCCACGCCTTCGCCAACGATCCCGAACGCGGGCGTGTTCATCCTGCGGCATCCTCGCGTTCTTCGTGGGCGCCGCGCTGATCCTGTTCTCGGCGCGCGCCGGCGTGATGCAGGCGAAGGGCGTCTTTGCCATGGACAGCCGCGAAACCGCGCTGATCGCCAACAACGTGCTTCTGGCGGTGAGTTGCTTCGTCGTCTTCGTCGGCACGATGTGGCCGCTGGTGGCCGAGATGTTCTTTGATCGCAAGCTGAGCGTCGGGCCGCCCTTCTTCAACGCGGCGTTCCCGCCGTTGATGCTGCTGCTCGGGCTGATCCTGCCTGTCGGCGCGATCCTGCCGTGGAAACGGGCGCGACTTGGCCGCAGCATCTACCGGATGCGCTATGCCTTCGTGTTGGCCGTCGCGGCCGGCGGGCTGGTCTGGACGATGCAGACTGGGCGCAGCCTGCTGGGGCCGCTGGGCGTCTTCCTGGCGGCCTGGATCATCATGGGCGCGCTGATCGACCTCTGGTCGCGCACCGGTCAGAAGGGCAGCGTGGTGCGGCTCTTCCGGTTGCCGCGCGCGGACTGGGGCAAGACGGTCGCGCATTGCGGGCTCGGCGTGACGATGTTGGGCGTCGCCGGGCTCACCGCCTGGCAAAGCGAGAATCTCCGCGTGGCGCAGATCGGCGAGCCGTTCGAGGTCGGAAGCTACACCTTGACGCTCGATGATGTGCAGCGCGTCGAGGGGCCGAATTACCTCTCCACGACCGGGTTCGTGACACTGTCGCGAGGATGGACGAGAGATATCGCAACTGCGTCCCGAAAAGCGCGTGTACCCGGTTGCACAGATGCCCACGACCGAGGCCGCGATCGACTATAACCTCGCGCGCGACGTGTACGTGGTGATCGGCGACCCGCAGGAAGGCGGCGGCTGGGCGGTGCGGACCTATATCAAGCCGCTCACAAACTGGATCTGGCTCGGCTGCGGGATGATGGCCCTGGGTGGCTTGCTGTCTCTCTCCGATCGTCGGTTCCGGGTCGCCGCCGGCGCGCGCAAGATGCGCGCCCAGCCGGTACCCGCGGAATGAAGCGGCTGGTTCTTCTCTTCTGGCTGCTCGCCACGCCGCTGCTCGCGCTGGATCCGTCGGAGATGCTGGACGATCCGGCGCTCGAGGCGCGTGCGCAGGCGCTGGACACCGAGATCCGCTGCGTGAAGTGCCAGTCCGAAGCGGTAGCGTCTTCGAATGCCGACTGGGCACAGGACGCGCGGCGCCAGATCCGCGGAGCTGGTGGCCGACGGCGCCTCCGATGCCGAGGTTCTGGATTGGTTCCTCGTCCGCTATGGCGAGTTCGTCCTGATGGACCCGCCCAAGTCGGGATCCACGCTCTTCTTGTGGCTCGCGGGTCCTGCCATGCTGATCCTCGCCGGGGGCATTGCCGTGGGTTACCTTCGCACCCGCTCCAGATCCGGGGGCGAGTCTTCGGCGGATGAACTGAGCGACGCGGAAAAGGCCCGTTTGCAGGAAATTCTCAACGACTGACGCTGCGATCCCTCTTTCGCGTCCTTGGCGGTTTGGTATCTAAGGTCAAACGACCGGGAGAGAACTGCCATGGACTACGAGACGATCAGGCTGGAGATTGCCGACGGGGTCGCCACGCTGACGCTGAACCGCCCCGAAAAGATGAACGCGCTCAACGTCCAGATGCGGGCCGAAATCGCCCATGCCGTGGATGCAGCCACCAAGTCGGCGCGGGTGCTTGTCATGACCGGCGAGGGACGCGCCTTTTGCACCGGGCAGGATCTGGGCGACCGGGCCAATGCCTCGGATGTCGATCTGGAGCGTACGCTGCGCGACGAGTACCAGCCCATGATCGAGACCATCGTGCACTGCCCGATCCCGACCATCGCGGCGGTGAACGGCCCGGCGGCCGGTGCGGGTGCCAACCTCGCGCTGACGGCCGATGTCGTGATCGCCGCCGAAAGCGCGTATTTTCTGCAGGCGTTTTCCAAGATCGGGCTCATTCCCGATGCCGGCGGCACATATACCATGCCGCGCAGCATGGGCATGGCCAAGGCGATGGGGGCTGCCCTTTTCGCGGACCGGATCAGCGCGCGTCAGGCCGATGACTGGGGCCTGATCTGGGAAGCGGTGCCGGACGAGGATTTCGCCGCGCATGTCGCCGCCCGCGCACGGCACCTCGCCGATGGGCCGACGGCCGCCTATGCCGCGATCAAGAAGACCATCCGCGCAAGCTGGGACAACAGCATGGCAAGCCAGCTGGAGATGGAAGCGCACGAGCAGGGCCAGTGTGGCAGCACACGCGATTTCAAGGAAGGCGTGCTGGCCTTCACCGAGAAGCGTCCCGCGAAGTTCGAAGGGCGCTGAGCTGCGACTGCGTCCGCGTACGACCAGACAAGAAAAACCCGAACGCGACCGTCTGCGTTCCCTTCCTTCGTTGCTTCGGATCGCTGGTTCAGCGATCCTCGATGTTGATGTAGTCCCGCGTTGTCTCGCCGAGGTAGAGCTGGCGCGGGCGGCCGATCTTCATCTGCGGATCGGCGAGCTGTTCCTTCCACTGCGAAATCCAGCCCACGGTGCGCGAGAGCGCGAAGATCGGGGTGAACATCGATGTCGGGAAGCCCATCGCCTCCAGGATGATGCCGGAGTAGAAATCGACGTTCGGAAACAGCTTCTTGTCCGCGAAGTAGTCATCCGCCAACGCGGCGGCCTCCAGTTCCTTGGCCGTCTGCCAGGACCGGGTTGTCCTCGACGCCCAGGAGGTCGAGCACCTCGTCCGCGGATTGCTTCATCACCTTGGCGCGCGGGTCGAAGTTCTTGTAGACGCGGTGCCCGAAACCCATCAGGCGGAACGGATCGTTCTTGTCCTTGGCCCGTGCGAGGAATTCCGGGATCCGGCTCGGTTCGCCGATCTCCTTGAGCATTTCCAGGCAGGCCTGGTTGGCGCCGCCATGTGCCGGACCCCAGAGACAGGCGATACCGGCGGCGATGCAGGCAAACGGGTTGGCGCCCGAGGACGACGCCAGCCGAACGGTCGAGGTCGACGCGTTCTGTTCGTGATCGGCGTGCAGCGTGAAGATCCGGTCCATCGCGCGGCTCAGGATCGGGTTCGACCTCGTATTCCTCGGCAGGGCACGGAGAAGCACATGTTGCAGGAAGTTCGACGCGTAATCCAGGTCGTTGCGCGGATACACGAAGGGCTGGCCGATGTGGTACTTGTAGGCCCATGCCGCGATCGTCGGCATCTTGGCGATCAGCCGGATCGACGCGACCTCGCGCTGCCACGGATCGGAGATATCGGTGCTGTCGTGATAGAAGGCCGACATCGCGCCGACCACGCCGACCATGACGGCCATCGGATGCGCATCGCGGCGGAACCCGCGGAAGAAATTGGTCATCTGCTCGTGCAGCATCGTGTGATGCGTCACGCGCTGCTCGAAATCCTCGAGCTGCGCGGCGGAGGGAAGTTCGCCGTAGAGCAGCAGGTAGCAGACCTCGAGGTAATGGGAATTGCCGGCCAGCTGGTCGATCGGGTAGCCGCGGTGCAGCAGCTCGCCCTTGTCGCCGTCGATGAAGGTGATCGTCTGAATCGCAGGCTGCCGTCGAGGTGAACCCGGGATCGTAGGTGAAGACGCCGGCCTCGCCGTAGAGCTTGCGGATGTCGATCACGTCCGGCCCGGTAGTGGGCGAATAGATCGGAAACTCGTAGCTTTCCTCTCCAAGCGTCAGTGTCGCCATCTTCTGGTTCTGGGTGTCTGCCATTTTCGTTCCTTCCTATCGGCTGGCCGTCGGTACCGGCAGGCACACGGCTCTGGTATCAGGCGCTTGCGTCGCGGACATCTGCGCCCACACTAAAGCATGTTCTCTCAAACCGGGAGATCATGTTTGCAGCGCGGCATCTTCGATTCGGGCGAGGGCTTCGTCACGTCCGAGAACAAGCATCATGTCGTAGACCGAAGGCGTCGCGGCCCTGCCGGCGAGGGCAGCGCGGAGAGGCCCTGCGAGCTTTGCGAATTTGGTCTCTCTGGCTTCGGCAAAGCTGTTCATGGCTGTTTCGAGGTCGCTGCGATCCCAGTTAGCCTTTTGCAGGTGCGGCGTCAATTCCTTCAGCAGATCGCGGGTTTCGGCGGTCAGCGCCGCGCGCGCCTTCTCATCCGGAACGATCGGGCGGGATGCGAGTATAAACGCCGCTTTTTCAAGGAGCTCCGGGAAGGTCTTCGCGCGTTCTTTCAGGCAGTACATGGCTTTTTGCACCCCCTCTGCCTGGTCCGGCGTCAGCAGGGCTTGGTCGGTTGCCGCAAGGAATTGCTCCAGTTCATGCTGCAGTGCAGCGTCATCTGCCGCGGCAATGTGCTGGCCAGCACAGGTTTTCAAGCTTTTTCAGGTCGAACCGGGCCGGCGACTTTCCGATCCCGTCGAGGTCGAACCACTCCTGCGCCTGCGCATCGTTGAAAAATTCATCGTCCCCGTGGCTCCATCCCAGCCGGGCGAGGTAATTGCGCATTCCCGCCGCGCGGATAGCCCATCTTCTGGTATTCCTGCGCGCCCAGTGCCCCGTGCCGCTTGGAGAGTTTCTTGCCGTCCGGCCCGTGAATGAGCGGGATATGCGCCCAGACCGGCACGTCCCAGCCCATCGCGTCATAGACCAGTTGCTGGCGCGCGGCGTTGTTCAGGTGATCGTCGCCGCGGATCACATGCGTCACGCCCATGTCGTGGTCGTCCACCACCACCGCGAGCATGTAGACCGGTGAGCCGTCCGACCGCAGGAGCACCATGTCGTCCAGTTGATCGTTGCGGATCGTCACATCGCCCTGAACCTGGTCGCGGATCACGGTTTCCCCTTCCAGAGGCGCGCGGAGCCGGATCACGTAGGGCGCATCCGGATGCGTCCTCGGGGTCGGCATCGCGCCAGGGCGACCGGAAGAGGGTCGAGCGTCCCTCCGCCCGTGCCGCCTCACGAAATGCGGCGATCTCGTCCTGGGTCGAGAAGCACTTGTAGGCCCGGCCTTCGGCCAGCATCTCACGTGCGACCTCCGCGTGGCGTGCGGCCTGGGCGTGTCTGGCTGACCGGCGCTCCCGTCCTAATCGAGCCCCAGCCATTGCAGCCCCTGCAGGATCGCGGCCGCGCCTCGGGTGTGTACCGCGCCCGGTCCGTATCCTCGATCCGCAGCAGAAACTTCCCGCCGCGACCGCGGGCATAGAGCCAGTTGAAGAGCGCCGTGCGCGCGCCGCCGATGTGCAGGTACCCGGTGGGCGAGGGCGCGAATCGGGTAACGACGGACATCGGAAGTTCAACCTTTGTTAACCATGACTGGGCTAGCGTATCCGGCGCATTCCTACCGACAGCATGAGAGGGGAGCAAGCCGATGCGGGCCGTGATCTGGCTGGGCATGTGCCTTCAGGCGCAGCGCGGGACGCTGTTTCCCGTGGTCGCCGGTCTTTCTCGGTGTGGGAATCGCTCTCTACTTCGCCCAAGCGCAGGAGCCATCGATTTACCTGCTGCAGGCGGCGGGTGTTGTTGCAAGCGCGATAGTTCTCGCCGCCTGGCGGCTGTCGGGCACTGCGGCGTCCATACTGCTCGCCGCGGCGGCCTTGGTCGCTGCCGGGTTTGCGGTCGCCGGATGGCGCGCGCATGATGTTGCGGCCCCGGTGCTGGACTGGCGCTACTATGGTCCGGTCGAGGGCCGGGTGGTCGACATCGACCGTTCCGCCTCCGATGCGGTGCGCGTCACGCTCGATCAGGTTCGGCTGGCGCGTGTCCGGCCGGACGAGACACCCGCACGGGTGCGCATCTCGCTCCACGGGGATTCGGTCGAGGGGCCCGAACCCGTTCCGGGCGCACGCGTCATGACGACGGCGCACATCTCGCCGCCCGGCGGGCCGGTCGAGCCAGGCGGTTTCGACTTCCAGCGCCACTCCTGGTTCGATCAACTGGGCGGCGTCGGCTACACCCGCGTGCCTCTGATGCTGGCGGAACCCGTGGGCGACGCCGGGTTTCAGCTTGCGGTGTTCCGCGTGCGGATGGCGGTCTCCGATTACGTTCGCGGCGTGCTGCCGGGCGATATCGGCGGCTTCGCCGCGGCGGTGACCGCCGGCGACCGCAGCGGCATGGGGCAGGGCGCGCTGGATGCGCTGCGGGCCAGCAACCTCGCACACCTTCTGGCGATTTCGGGGCTCCACATGGGGCTCCTGACCGGATTCGTCTTTGCCGTCCTGCGCTTCGGACTGGTCCTGTTGCCTTGGGCCGCGCTGCAACATGCCGACGCGATCGATCGCGGCATTCGTGGCACTTCTGGCCGGGGCGGGGTACCTGGCACTTTCCGGCGGCAACGTCGCGACGGAGCGGGCCTTCATCATGGCCGCCGTGGCGCTTGTGCGCGGTGATGCTCAACCGCCGGGCGATTTCCCTGCGATCCGTCGCGATTGCGGCGCTGGTGGTTCTGGTGTTGCGGCCGGAGGCGTTGCTGGGTCCCGGGTTCCAGATGTCCTTTGCCGCGACGGCAGGACTGGTGGCCGTGTTCAACGCGATCCGCCACGCGCCGTGGTCCCTGCCGCGCTGGCTGAAGCCGGTGGCCGCGGTGGTGATGTCATCGGCGGTCGCGGGCGCTCGCCACCGCGCCCTACGCGGCCGCGCATTTCAACGCGATCGCGCATTACGGCCTGCCGGCCAACATCCTGAGCGTGCCGATCATGGGGATGCTGGTCGTGCCCGCGGCCGTGTCTGGCGGTCTGCCTTGCGCCGATCGGTCTGGCGGAGCTCGGGCTTGCCCTCATGGGCTGGGGGCTGCGCTGGATCCTCTTCGTGGCGGAAACGACCGCCGCCTTGCCAGGCGCGCGCAGCTTTGTCATCGGTCCCAACGCATGGGTGCTGCCCTGCCTGACGCTTGGCGCGCTGATCGTGATCCTGTGGCGCGGACATGGCCGTTGGGTCGGCGTGGTGCCGGTGGCGGCGGCCTTCGCGATCTGGTCGGCGGTGCCGCGGCCCGACCTTCTGATCGCGGATACCGGCGGTCTCGTCGGCGTGATGACCGACAGCGGCCGCGCGCTCAGCCGGGCAAAGGGATCGGGCTTCGTTGCCGACAATTGGCTGGAGAATGACGGGGACGGCGCGGATCAGGAACAGGCGAATGCGCGGTGGACGGATGTCTGGCCGGATGACGAACGCACCCGCGTCACTGCGGCGACCTTCTCCTCCCGGCATCTCCTGCACCTGACCGGCAAGACCGCCGCGGCGGCGGCGCCCGATTGCCTCGGCGGCATCCTCGTCGCGAACGAAAAACTGCCCGAACGCCAACCCGGCTGCCTGATCCTCGATCCGGAAACGCTGCGGGCGACGGGAGCCGTGGCGCTCACGCGGCAGGCGGATGGCAGCGTGGTCATTACCACCGCACGGGATATCGCAGGCGACAGGCTGTGGTCGCAATGGCCGGCCGACCGGCCGGTGCTTGATCCGTTGCCCGCTGTGACGGAGCCCGAGGGACCAGCGGATCAGTACGTGCGGATCAGCCCGACCAGCCGTCCCTGAACCTTCACCTCGCCCACCGGAAACACGCGGGTTTCATAGGCCGGGTTCGCCGCCTCGAGCGCGATCGTGTTGCCGTGCCGTCGATAGCGTTTCAGCGTGGCTTCGTGGTCCTCGATCAGGGCCACGACGATATCGCCATTGTCGGCTTGCGAGGTCTCCTTGATCACCACCACGTCGCCATCGTTGATCCCGGCTTCGATCATGGAATTGCCCTTGACCTCGAGTGCGTAGTGATCGCCGCGGCCCGACAGCATTTGCTGCCGGCACCGCCACGGTGTGGCTCACCTCGCTGATGGCTTCGATCGGGACACCGGCGGCAATGCGCCCCATCATGGGCAGTTCCCGGACGTGCAGGTCGTCGACGGTTCTGGCATCACGCGACCGTGCGCTGTCAGGACGATCCCCTTCGATCACGCGCGGCTCGAACCCGGCGCGGGCGATCTGGCGTTCGCTGCCAGGTTTTCCGGCAGTTTCACGATCTCGATCGCGCGGGCCCGGTGGGCAAGCCGCCGGATGAACCCGCGTTCCTCCAGCGCCGTGATCAGCCGGTGGATCCCGGATTTCGAGCGGAGGTCCAGTGCTTCCTTCATTTCGTCGAAACTGGGAGGAACACCGTCACGTGACACGCGCCGGTTGATGAAATCCAGCAAATCCAGTTGCTTCCTGGTCAGCATGCTCGTGTCCTCCGAGAACATTGTTTGGTTTTGTTCTAGATGTGTTCTCGTTTTGTGTCAACTGTGCACGACAGCGGCAGCTCTTTCGCCCTCAAAGAGGGATGAACTCGATCGTGTCACCCGCCACGCGCGCGCCGTCGTCCGGCGGACGCACGGCCAAGGCGTGTGGCCTCGCTCAGAACACGCAGAAGCGAGCTGTCCTGACGGTCAAAGACATGCAGTCCGTCCCCGTCCATACACGCACGCATGTAGTGCTCCCGCGGCCCGTTGGCGACCGATGTCATGCGCCAGCACCGCCGTCTTGCGCGGGGGATGGTTCGGCCGCCTGGCCCAGCATCACGCGCATCATCGGCAGCAGGAAGACGGTGCCGCAGACCATCGCCGAAACCGGATTGCCCGGCAGCCCGACCATCGGCGTGCCGTGCAGCCGCCCGGCCATCAAGCGGTTTGCCGGGCCGCATCGCGATCTTGTAGAACGCGCGCTCCATCCCGAGCTCCTCCGCGACCTCGCCCGACCAGGTCGTGATCGCCCACCGACGCGCCGCCGATCGTGACGATCAGGTCGGCGCCCCGCGCAAGATCGAAGGCCATGCGCAGGCTGTCGGCCGTGTCCTTCGCTGCCGGCAGCACGCGCGCCACGGCGCCGTTCTGCTCCAGCAGCGCGGCGAGACCATAGGTGTTCGACGCGATGATCTGGTGCGGGCCCGGGATCCTCGCCGGGCTGCACCAGTTCGTCCCCCGTCGGGATCAGCGCCACCACCGGCCGCCGCCGCACGGAGAGCATGCCGTGGTTCATCGATGCCAACAGCGCGATGTCTCCGGGCGCGAGCGGACCGGCCGGGGCAAAATTGTCGCCCTTCTTGAAGTCTCCGCCCGCGGGCCGGACATGGCCGGTGTCGATCCGTTCCGCGGTGATGGCGATCAGATCGCCGCGACGGGTCACGTCTTCCTGGATGACGACGCAATCGGTACCCTCCGGCAGCGGCGCACCGGTGAAAATGCGCACCGCCTGTCCCGGACCGACGCGGCCAGAATAGCCGTGGCCCGCCGCGGCCTCGCCGATCACCTTGAACTGCGCGTCCTGCTCGACCTCGGTGGCGCGCACGGCATAGCCATCCATCGCCGACGCCGCGAAGGGGGGCTGCGTGAGTTTCGCCGCCACCGGTGTTGCCAGGATACGCCCGGCAGCGGCGCGCAGGGGAACGGTTTCCGGCTCCAGCGGCGACACCAGGGCAAAGAGGTGATCCAGTGCTTCGGCGACGGAGATCATGTCGCGTCGGGCTCGAATTCGTGCCGGCCGGACTTGCCGCCGTCCTTCAGCGCGACATGCAGCCCGCCGATCTCCATGCTCCGGTCGACGGCCTTCACCATGTCATAGACGGTGAGCGCCGCCACCGACGCGGCGGTCAGCGCCTCCATCTCCACGCCCGTCTGGCCCGTGGTCTTGACGGTCGCGCTGAGGCGCAGGCCGGGCAGGTCGCCGTCCACCTCGATCTCGATCGACACCTTCGCGATCGGCAGCGGATGGCAGAGCGGGATGAGATCGGAGGTCTTCTTGGCCGCCATGATCCCGGCGAGCCGTGCGACACCCGCGACGTCGCCCTTCTTGGCGCGGCCTTCTTCTAATCAATTCAAGGGTTTCCGGCTGCATCCTGATCCAGTTTCGGGCCACCGCGATCCGGTCGGTCACGGCCTTCTCGCTGACATCGACCATCTGCGCGTCGCCCTTGGCGTCGAAATGGGTGAGCGCCATGTCACATCCCTCCCGGTGTCAACGGATTGGCGAGCAGGTCTCGAGTCGCGGCGGCGACGTCATCCTGCCGCATCAGGCTTTCACCGATCAGGAAGATCCGCGTGCCGTACATTGCCAGATCGGCGAGATCCTTGGGCGTGTGCAGCCCGCTTTCGGACACCAGGGTGCGGTCGGGCGGGGCCAGCCGCGCCAGCCGACGTGTCGTGTCAAGCGTCGTCTCGAACGTCCTCAGGTCGCGGTTGTTGATCCCGATGAGTGGGCTTTTCAGCAGGGCGGCGCGCTCAAGTTCCTGTTCGTCGTGCACCTCGATCAGGCAATCCATGTTCCAGTCGGCGGCACAGGCCTCCAGCTCCTGCGCCTGCGCATCGTCGAGCGAGGCCATGATGAGCAGGATGCAGTCGGCACCCAAGAGCGCGGGCTTCGACCACCTGGTAGGGGTCGTACATGAAATCCTTGCGCAGCACCGGCAAGTCGCAGGCCGCGCGCGCCTGGCTCAGGTATTCCTTCGCGCCCTCGAAACTCGGCGTGTCGGTCAGGACCGAAAGGCAGGTGGCGCCGCCGGTTTCATAGGCTTTCGCCAGGATGGCCGGATCGAAATCCGCGCGGATCAGACCCTTGGACGGGCTCGCCTTCTTGATCTCGGCGATCAGGCCGTAGGCTTCGCGCGACGCCCGCTGCACCGCCTTGGTGAAGGGCCGGACCGGATCCGCCGCCCGCGCCGCCGCCTCGATCGCCTCGAGCGGCATCTCGGCCTTCGCGGCGGCGACCTCCTCCAGCTTGTAGGCCTTGATCTTGTCCAGGATGGTGTCGGTCATGACGATGCGGTCCAGTTGATTTCCTGCTCACCCTCGTCCTTAAGCCACCGGTTGACGGTTGAAAACGGGCGCGATCCGAAAAATCCGCGATGGGCGGAGAGCGGTGAGGGATGCGGCGTCTCGATCTTGAGGTTCATCGCGCCGTCCACGATGCGCGCGGCCTTCTGCGCGGGGCCGCCCCAGAGGATGTAGGCGCGCGGCCGGTCGGAGAGGCGCGCCAGCACCTGCTCGACAAGTCGCGACCAGCCCAGACTGCTTGTGTCCGCCAGGGCTGGCCCGCGGGCACCGTGAGACTGGTGTTGAGCAGGAGCACGCCCTGATCCGCCCAATCCCGCAGATCGGTGCGGGTGCGCGCCGCGCCCAGATCGTCCTGCAATTCCCTGAAGATGTTGCCGAGGCTGTCCAGACGCCCCCCGAACGCGTCGGGTATCGAAAAGGCCAGCCCGTCCGCCTTGCCGGGCGTGTGGTAGGGGTCCTGACCCAGGATCACGACGCGCGTCCGGTCGGGCGGGCAGCGTTCCAGAGCGGCGAACACCAGGTCCCCGGGCGGCAGAACCGGGACGGTCTCATCGGACAGCCGGGCTTCGATGTCGGGCAGGTCCGTGGTGAAGAAGGGCAGGGCGGCCCAATCGCCCAGCCGCGACAGGTCGAATTTCATGCAGCCGAGGTGATCCGCGCCACCGTCGCGATCTTTTCGCGTGCGGCACCACTGTCGATGGCCTCCGCCGCGCGGGCCACTCCGAGCCGAAGGTCATCCTCGACGCCCGCGACCTTCAGCGCGGCGGCAGCGTTCAGCAGCACGGCATCGCGGTAGGCAGTGTGCGCCCCATCCAGAAGCGCGTTGAAGGCGCGGGCGTTCTCTTCGGGCGTGCCCCCGACGATCGCCTCGAACGGATGCACCGGCAGCCCCGCATCCTCCGGGTGGAGTTCCAGGTCGCTGACCGAGCCATCCTCGCCCAGCACGGCGACCCAGCTCACGCCGGTGATCGTCAGCTCGTCTGTGCCGTCCGACCCGTGGACCAGCCAGGCCGCCTCCGAGCCCAGTTGTCCCAGCGTTTCGGCCATCGGGCGGATCAGGTCGCGCGAAAATGCCCCGGTCAGTTGGCGCTTGACCCCCGCGGGGTTGGTGAGCGGGCCGAGGATGTTGAAGATCGTCCGCGTGCCAAGCTCGGACCGCGTGGGCATGACATGGGCGATGGCCGGATGATGCATCGGCGCCATCATGAAGCCGATGCCCGCGGCCTCCAGCGCCGCCTCGACCACCTTGGGGCCGACCATGACCTTGATGCCGAGCTGCGTCAGAGCATCGGCCGCGCCCGATTTCGAACTGAGGTTGCGGTTGCCGTGCTTGGCGACCGGCACGCCGGCGCCGGCGACGACGAAGGCCGTGGCGGTGGAGATGTTCAGCGTGCCCTTGCCGTCGCCGCCCGTGCCGACGATGTCCATGGCCCCTTCGGGCGCGCGCACCTTGTTGCACTTGCCGCGCATCACCGCGGCGGCGGCGGCGTATTCGTCCACCGTCTCGCCCCGCGTCCGCAGCGCCATCAGCAGTCCGCCGATCTGGCTCGGCGTCGCCTCGCCGTCGAAGAGGATCGCGAAGGCGGCCTCCGCCTGCGCACGGGTCAGCGGGCCGTTTGCGGCCGCGTCGATCAGCGGTTTCAGCGCGTCGCTCATGCCGGGGCTTTCATGGTGTCGAGAAAGTTCTGCAGCATCTTGTGGCCATGTTCGGACCGGATCGATTCCGGGTGGAATTGCACGCCTTGGATCGGCAACGCGCGGTGCCGCAGGCCCATGATCGTGCCGTCCTCGAGTTCCGCCGTGACCTCCAGGCACTCCGGCAGCCCCTCGCGCGCCACCACGAGCGAATGATAGCGCGTGGCCGGGAACGGAGAGGGCAGGCCCGCGAAGACGCCCGCGCCGGAGTGGTGCATCTGCCCCAGCTTGCCGTGCACGATCTCCGAATGACGCACCACGCGGCCGCCGAAAGCCTGGCCGATCGTCTGGTGGCCCAGGCAGACGCCCAAAAGCGGCGTCCCTGTCTCGGCCGCGGCTCCGGTCAGCGCAAGGCAGATGCCCGCCTGGTCCGGATCGCAGGGCCCCGGAGACAGCACGATCCCCGCAGGGTTCAGCGCCATTGCGGCCTGCACGTCCAGCGCGTCGTTGCGATGCACCACGACTTCGGCCCCCAATTCGCCCAGGTAGTGGACGAGATTGTAGGTGAAACTGTCGTAGTTATCGATCAGCAGGAGCATGAATCCGGCCCTTTGCGACAGGCACCCTCTGGTCAGGCCGGAGGTGCACGGGTTATAGCTGGGCTGTAACTGTTCAGTCTTGGGCGGGGGCGTCAAGGGCATCACGGGTGCCGGCGATGTTCGGGCTGGATGAATGGCGGAGCGATCGGGTGAGAAATCGCGCCGCCCCGCATGGGCGGGCAACTTGCCAGCCCGGCGGTCGGAGCAGGAGAGAGCAGGCGATGGCACGCGCGTTTCTGAGCGGATTTGTCGTGGGCACGGCCATGCTGGCCGGTGCGGCGGCGGTCACGTCGTTTCTTGTGGGACCACCCGCGCCGCCGGAGATCAGCGTCGATTTGGGCACCGCCAGAGTCACTCCGCCCCGCAGCGCGGAATTGTCCGGACCGGTCCCGATCCAGGGTGGCGGCGTTTCATCCAAACCTCAGAAGCCGGCGGTAGTGGATGCACCTGAGGTGGAGCGGCAGGCGAACTTCGATATCGAGGCCGTTCGTCCGGCCAGCCGTCCCACGGCGGGTGAAACATCCGCCGATGTGTCCGAGCCCACCACGCCGGCGGAGACCGGCGGGGTGTCCGTCGATGGCGATGCGCCCGTTGCCGCGAACCGCAGGGCGGCCGTGCCGGATTCACCCGCCGGCGAGGATCCGGCCGCCATCGTCACGAATCCACCGCTCCCGGCGGGGTCTGGCGTCGCCGGGGCAGGTCCGGGTCCGTCCGTCGGCGACGGCTTGCGTGTGCCGGAGGCCGCAGAGGAGGACCGTCCGGTGGTTCCGGGCGCCGATCGCGCCTTTGCGCAGCGCGTTGGCGCGCCGCTTGCGCAGAGTTCGCCGGATCAGCCCCGGCGGCCCGAGGTTCTGGTGCAGTCTGCACCGCAACCCGAGACCGACATCGCCGCCCCGTCCGAAGCCGGCGACACGACCGGCCAGCGCGACACGCTGATCGCTCCGTCGCCGGACGGGAGTTCGACTACCCCGACCGCGCCGGCACGCGCCCAAGCGCCCGAGCCGGAAGCGGCTCCGTCTGCCGGACGGTTGCCACCGGCCGGAGCTGCGGTGACCGACACCGGCGGAACCCGCGAGATCGTGCTGCCGCAGGCAGGATCGACGGCTGGCGGAACCGGGCGCGTCGCGCCGGCCATCGGGACACCGGCCACCAGCCTTCTGCAGCGCGACGGCGGCCAAGCCGCCCCGGTGGAGGACGCGGCGGAGGGCGAGACAGAGGATGACGCAGCAGCGACGGAGCTGGATCCCCCCGCGCTCGTTCAGAATGCGGAGCCGTTCGAGACCACGGCCGGTGATCCGCTGATGTCGATCATCCTGATGGATACCGGCCAGGATCGGGACGAGGACACGATCGGTCTCGCGGCGCTGCGCAGTTTTCCCTACCCGCTCAGCTTCGCCGTCGATACCGGTCTGCCTGACGCCGCGGAGCGCGCGGAGGCGTACCGCGCCGCCGGTTACGAGGTCCTGGCCCTGGTGAATTTGCCTGCCGAATTTGACGGCCGCCGATACCGAGGTCGCGCTGACGGCGAGCCTGGCTCGTGTCCCGCAAGCGGTTGGCGTCCTCGAAGGCACGGAGACGGGCCTGCAGGGCAGCAACGAGATGTCTTCGCAAGTCGCCGCCATCCTCGCGGAGACCGGCCACGGCATCGTCTGGCAGCCAGGCGGGCTCGGCACCGCGCAAAGGCGCGCGGCTCAATCCGGTGTCGCGTCCCGTACCCTCTACCGCAATCTCGACAGTCAGGATCAGACGCCCCTGCTGATCCGGCGGGTGCTGGATCAGGCCGCCTTCAAGGCAAGCCAGGAAGGCTCTGTCGTCATGGTCGGCCGTATGCGCCCCGACACGATATCGGCGCTCCTTGTATGGGGGCTGCAGGATCGGGCGCAACGGGTGGTGGTCACGCCGGTCTCGACCGTATTGCTGGCAGATCAGCAGAGCGGTTGAGAGGGGCGCCCGCGAAGACTGGGATCACCGGGGAGCTTTTGTCTCAAGACCGATAGGGGCGCACTCTCCGATCACGCCTACTCCTCGTCATCCTCGACCTGCAGCAGGATCAGCTCGCCCTCCGCCTCCATCGTGCGGATGACGGAGATGATCGCGCCCATGGCCGCTTCGCCGTCCGCGGCCTTGATCTCGCCGAGCTCCTGGATCTCTTCCTTGAGCTGGTCTCCCAGGCGGGCCGAGATGTTGCTGAAGATGAACTCGGAGACCTTTTCCAGGCCGCTGTTGTTGGCGGCTGCCAGGGCCGTGATGAGCTGTCCCTGGTCGACTTGCCGCATGACATTCGGCAGATCACGGGCGGCCACGCGCGTCGGGATGTTGGCGAAGGTGAAGATCGCCTTGCGCACCTCAGCCGCGAATTGCCGGTCGGTCTCGTCCAACCCGACCAGCATGTCCTCGCGGGTGGTCGAGTTGGAGTTGTTGAGGATCGCGCCGACCCGCTGCACCGGTCCCTTGTCGAAGGCGGACACCGGCTCCGCCTCGAGCTGCGAGGCCAGCGACAACCCGATGCGGTCGACGGCATCCGGGGTCACGGCGGTCGTCTGGCTCACGGCGTAGGTGATCTGCCGCGCGATCGGGCCGGGGATCATGCCGAGAAGTTCGGCGGCGACCTTCACGTCGAGCTTCGAAAGGATCACCGCGCAGACCTCGATACCTTCGGAATCGAAGACCGGCTTTAGCCGATCGGCCGGCAATCCGCGGATCATCTCCCAAGGATTGCCGGACTGGCGCACGCCAGCCTCCTTGCGCAGCCGCTTCGCCGTATGTGCGCTGATCCGTCCATCCAGCGCCTGGAGCGCACCGGCGATGCCGCCGGTAAAGGAGAGCCCGATGCTTTCCAACTGGTCGGTGAATTCGGCGATGACCTGTTCGACCGTCGACTTGTCGACCAACCGCATCGCGCCCATCTGGTGAGTCAGAACGGCCTGCAGATCGTCCGGAAGATCCTCGAGCGCGATATCGGCGCCGTTGTTGATGAGATAGCGCACCACGATGGCGGCCTTGGCCCGGCGCGACAAGGGTCCGGTCTGACCGGGGATCTTTGACGCGCTCCCGGACGGTGCGGGGAGCGCGGCTGGAATACTCGGAAAATTCATGTCCTGCCTCACGCGACTTGGAGGCAATCTAGTCGGTTAACGATGAAGATTCGCTGAATACTAGTAGTTGAAGGTCCGGCCCGTGTAGATCGCCTTGCGCAGCGACGTCCCCGCCCAGGTGTAGGCTCCGCCGCGCGCCTCGATCTCGGCCATCTGCACGTTCGCGCCGTCCATGTCGCCGGTTTCCACCAGCCACTGTCCGAGGTAGGAGCGGGCCAGCATGTTGTCGGGATTCCGCTCCAGCGCCCGGTCATAGAACATCATGGCCGCGTCGACATTTCCGATCTTGCGGTGGGTGAAGCCCCAATAGGTCAGCACGCGGTCGTCACTCTGGTCAGGCATGGCCGCCAGAACCTTCTGCGCATCGTCGTAGCGGCCGGCATGCGCCAACTCGCGCACCGCACGATAGCGCGTGTCGAGATCCATATGCGACGTCTTGTCCGGCCGGACGCATTTCCGGATCGAGGCGTCCCAGACACCGTTGACCGGCGCGGAGAACCGGACCCATGCCTTCTTTTCGGGATCCCACTGCCGTTCCTGAAAACAGTTCTTCGTCGTTTCGGTCGGCTTGGGCGCAGAACTGTCGCCGCCACCGGCGGCGAAAGCGACACCGGGAAGGACGACAAGAAGGGCAAGAAGGGAAATGCGCATCTGAAAAAGGTATCCTGCGACAAAGAGTTGATGAAGCTTCGCACAAGGTAGCACCGCAAATGAAAAGGGCCCGGACGAATTACGGGCCCTTCACGCGGTTTCTTCAGATTGCACTCAGCTGCTGGCAATCGGAACGCAGGATTGCGTGGCGCTATCCCAACTCGTGCCAGCAATGCAGGTTTGCGCCTGCTGGTTCTTGTAATCGTCGCACATGGCCATTGCCAGGCCAGGTGCAATCGCCAGAACTCCAGCGATGGTCATCACTTTGAGGGTCGTCATGATCGGTCCTCCTTGAATGGATGTGGTGAGAGTAGCCCGACATGATGCAAATTCAAAACGCTCATTGCTGTTCCGGCAACTGCAATCTGCAGTTGCTCGAGATTTGGGCAGCCGAAGGTCGGGCAGCGACATCCCGGAGGGCTGAAGCCAGGCGCCGGCTCGTCAATCTTCTCCGAAAACCCGCGCGAAGATCGTGTCGACATGCTTGGTATGGTACCCGAGGTCGAACTTTTCCGCGATCTGCTCGGCCGTCAGAACGGACGTGACATCGGCATCGCCCAGCAGTTCCGTCTGAAAATCCTTGCCCTCTTCCCAGACCTTCATCGCGTTGCGCTGAACCAGGCGATAGGCATCCTCGCGGCTGACCCCGGCTTGCGTCAATGCCAGAAGCACGCGCTGCGACATCACTAGGCCGCGGAACTTCTCCATGTTGGCGATCATGTTGTCGGGATAGATCACCAGTTTCTCCACGACCTGCGTCAGCCGGACGAGGGCGAAATCAAGGGTCACGGTCGCGTCCGGGCCGATGTTGCGCTCGACCGAGCTGTGCGAGATGTCGCGCTCGTGCCAGAGCGCCACGTTCTCCATCGCCGGGATCACCATGCCGCGCACCAGCCGCGCAAGCCCGGTCAGGTTCTCGGTCAGGACCGGGTTACGCTTGTGCGGCATGGCCGAGGAGCCCTTCTGACCGGCGGAGAAGAATTCCTCGCCCTCCAGAACCTCGGTCCGCTGCATGTGGCGGATTTCGGTCGCGACATTCTCGATCGACGAGGCGATCACGCCGAGGGTCGCGAAGAAGGCGGCATGGCGGTCGCGCGGGATCACCTGGGTCGAGATCGGTTCCGGAACCAGCCCCAGCATGTCGCAAACATGTTCCTCCACGGCAGGGTCGATATTTGCAAACGTGCCGACCGCGCCGGAAATCGCACCGGTCGCCACCTCGGCACGCGCGTCGCGCATGCGGCTGAGGTTGCGGTCCATCTCGGCGTAGAACCGCGCGAAGGTCAGTCCCATCGTCGTCGGCTCCGCGTGGATGCCGTGGCTGCGCCCGATCCGCACGGTGTCCTTGTGCTCGTGGGCGCGCCGTTTCAGCGCGGCGAGCAACGCCTCCAGATCCGTGATCAGGATGTCGGCGGCGCGGGTGAGTTGCACGTTGAAGCAGGTGTCGAGCACGTCCGACGACGTCATCCCCTGGTGGACGAAGCGCGCCGCGTCCGCCCCGACGATCTCCGACAGGTGGGTGAGAAAGGCGATCACGTCGTGCCGCGTCACCGCCTCGATCTCGTCGATGCGCACGACGTCGAATTCCACGTCCTTGGCTTTCCAGACGGCTTCGGCGTTCTCCTTCGGGATCATCCCGATCCGCGCCATCGCATCGCAGGCATGGGCCTCGATCTCGAACCAGATGCGGAACTTCGTCTCCGGGCTCCAGATGGCGACCATGTCGGGGCGGGAATAGCGGGGGATCATGCGGCGGGCCCTTGCGCGTGCGTGTGGAAATATCGTCACGGGCGTCTTAGGGTGCGCGCGCATCGAGGACAAGAGAGGCCGGACATGGGCCCGACAGCGACACTGCCGCGCCGCACGCTTGCCGATTTCGAGGGCGTATGGCGGTTCGAGCGGACGATCCTGCATTCCGGAGGCGACAGGGCTGTCGTCATGGGCCACGCCAGCTTCGTGCCGGTTCACGAGGGGCTGCTCCAGGAGGAAGTCGGGAAGATGTCGTTGAACGGTGGGCCACCGCTCACCGCGACCCGGCGCTATCTCTGGCGCGCGGGGCTTGCGGTGTGTTTCGACGACGGGCAGCCGTTCCACGCGGTTCCGCCCCAGGGCGGGACGGCCGAACATTGGTGCGATCCCGACCACTATACCGTCATCTACGATTTCGCGTCATGGCCCGATTGGACGGCGACGTGGCAGGTCCGCGGCCCGCGCAAGGACTATACCATGGTGACGCGATACACGCGCGCCTAGCGGTGCAGCACGTCCTTGTTCATGCAGTATGACGGCGCCGCGTCGAGCATCGGGTTCTCGTCCTGCAACGTCGTGCAGGCGGCATGGTCGCCGCAGGATGCGCATCGCCGCACCATCGCGGCAAAGCTGCGGCCGGCGGTATCCGGGCTGGCCGCGATCCGGTCGGCCATGTCGATATCCAGCCGGCTTGCCATGCCCGACACGAGGCCCGCGCTTTCGCTCATCTTGTTAAAGATTGTCATGTCCGTTGCTCCCTGAACCTGCCGGGAAACTGCCCGGAGCGTGCGAAGTGCGCCTTGATCTGGGTCAATCCACGGGCACCAGCACCGTGTCCACCTCGGACCTGCGTTCCAGCGTGCGGTGCACCGGGCATTTGTCCGCGATTTCCAGGAGCTTCGCGCGCTGATCCGCGTCCAGATCCCCGGTCAGCGTGATGACGCGCCGGAACCGGTCGATCTTGGTACCATCCTCGCGCGCGGCGTCCTGCGCGTGCACCTTGTCGTGCGAAATCTCGACCGCGACATGCTCCAGCGGCCAATTCTTGCGCCGCGCGTACATCCGGATCGTCATCGACGTGCAGGCACCCAGCCCGGCGGAGATCAGACCATAGGGACTCAGGCCCTTGTCCGTGCCACCGAACGCCTTCGGCTCGTCCGCCAGCAGGTGATAGCCGTTGCCGGCCTGGATGTCCTGCAGGAAGCCGTTCGGGTCCGCTTCCTCCACCCGGAGAACCCCTTCGGGGACATCCTGCGGCGGGGGTGGCGTCGAGACATCCACGTACCGACGCACCCATGCGCAGATCACTTCGGCCACGTATTCCGCGTCGTCGGCGTTGCTGATCAGGTGATCGGCCCCGTCGAGCGTGACGAAGCTCTTGGGGTGCTTCGCCGCCTTGAAGATATCGGTGGCATTGTCGATGGATACCAACTCGTCGCGCGGGGCGTGCATGACGAGAAGTGCTGCCTTCATGTCAGCGATGGACCGCGTCAGCGACTCGGTCCTCACATCCTCGACGAAATCCTTGCCGATCCGGATGGGCCGGCCGCCCAGCATCACCTCCGCCACGCCTTCGGATTCGATTTCGGTCAGCGCGTGATCGAAATTGTGGATGACGTGACCGGGATCGAAGGGCGCGCCCAGCGTCACGACCGCCTTGACATGCGGCAGGGCGGCGGCGGCTTTCAGCACCGCGGCACCGCCCAGCGAGTGGCCGATCAGGATCGAGGGCACCATGCCGCGGTCGGAGAGCGCGCTGCAGGCCGAGATCAGATCGCCCACATTGGTTGTGAAGCTCGTATTGGCGAACTCACCCTCCGAATGTCCGAGCCCGGTAAAGTCGAAACGCAGGACGGCGATGCCAAGCTGGCTCAACCGGGCAGAGATGCGCCGCGCCGCCGGGATGTCCTTGCCGCAGGTGAAGCAATGCGCAAAGAGCGCGGTCGCCAAGGGCGGCCCGTCCGGCAGGTCGAGCCGCGCAGCGAGTTCGTTACCGGCATGGCCGGTGAAGGTGAAGCGTTCGGTGGGCATGGTTCACTCTCCTCTCGCGCGGGAGACTGAAACGCAAGCGTCGGATTTCCAAGCCATCTTCCGCCCACGACACGCGCGTGTGTGGGCGCGACAACAGCGCGGTCGGATCACGCGCCCATCAGCGCCGGGTCGAAGGGGTATGTGGTCAGGTTCTCGTATCCGGTTTCGGTGATCAGCACCTGGTCCTCGAGCTTGATGGAGAAATCGCCGCCCACTTCGCCCACCAGTGCCTCCACGCAGAGCGTCATGCCCGGCTCCAGCGCGTAGTCGAACGCGCCCGCCACCGCCTTGTCCGGATAACTGACCAGCGGCCACTCGTCGCAGAGCCCGACGCCATGCATGAAGCAGCCGTATTTCTGCGCCTGGTACTTCTCATGCAACGGGTGACAGTTCTCGACAAGCTCGGGGATCGTGACGCCGGGCCGCAGCATGTCCATGTTGGTCTGGATGTGCTCCACCGCGTGTTTCATCGCCTCGATCATGTCGGGCCGCGGTGTGCGGTCGCCGATCCACCACGTGCGCGAGATGTCGGTGCAGATGCCGTAGCTGCCGACGAGGTCCGTGTCGAAGGCCAGGATCTCGTTCGGCTGCACGATGCGAGGTCCGCATTCCTGAAACCAGGGGTTGGTGCGGGGGCCTGAACTGAGCAGCCGCGTCTCGATCCATTCGCCGCCGCGCCGGATGTTCTCCGCATGCAGCACGGCCCAGACGTCGTCTTCGGAAATGTCGCCGCCGGGAATCTGCGTCCGGGCGAAATCCTCCATCAGACGGCAGGCGGTCTCGCAGGCATGCACGGCACAGCGCATGGCGAGGATCTCATCGCGGCCCTTGATCGACCGCGCCTTCTCCGTGACCTCCTCGCCCTCCATGATCTCGAAGCCTTGCGCTTCGAGCGCGCGGAGACCGTGCAGCATGATCTTGTCGACGGCGAGGCGCGTGTTGCCCGGTGCGTGTTCCGCCAGAAGTTGTCGCACCGTATTGGCAAAGACGTCCGCCGCAACGTCCACCTTGTCGCCCCGGTCGAAATAGAAAAGGTCGGCGCCGGAGAACACCTCCCGCACGCGCGGGTTGAAGGACGACAGGAACGGCGCGTTCTTGTAGTCCCAGATCACCATGTGACCGTCCGCGCAGAGCAGAACCGCGCGGAACGGGTTGTGCGTGTTCCAGAGCTGCATGTTGGTCGTGTCGGTGGCATATCGGATGTTGAGCGGGTCGAACATCAGCACCCCGCCATAGTCACGCTCGACCAGATGCTGCGTCAGGCGTCGCCAGCGGAAGTCGCGCATCGCGTCGAGATCCGGCAGGACCAGCCCGGCGGCCTCCCATTCGCCGAAGGCCAGGCGCGTCGGGCCGATCTCGATCCGGTCGGCGTCGTTCGGTGTCCCGTCGCCCAATACCGGACCGCGGCTCGGGTCGATCTTTCTGCGGTCGCGAAAATGCGTGGTCATGACGAGCGCCCCATCTTTTGTGAGGGCAGGATGTATCGGGTCCCCGGGAGATGTCGCCGATGAATGCGACGTCGCGCCGTGTCGTTTACTGGCACTTGCCGTTTCCGCCGAAGCGGTTCCGGGGCGCGTCTGTTGCACGAACCTCGCGTCGAGGCTAACTGACGGCAATGAAAGCGGTGTTTCAGACGGAACTGCCCAACGACATGCAGGAGCTGCGTGCGCTGCCGGGCGTTCAGCCGGTCCAAGGATCCTGGCTGCGGGTGGACGAGGCATATGCCGGGCAGATGGCCCTGCGCGAGGATCTCCTGTCGACGCGGCGCCGCGATGTCTGCTGGTCGACGCCCGCGGCATATCCCGCCGCGTCGGAGCTGCTGGATGACGTCCTTGCCATGCTTCCCGCACACGGGTTCCGCATCGGCGATCAACAGGTGGCGTGCCCCGACGGAAGGTCCGTGGAGGTGCGGCGCGATGTGCCGCTGGAGACGCTGGGTCGCCTCGTTCAATGCGATTTCTGCCTGCTCGACAATGCGGACAGTGACGAGCATGTGTTGAAGGGCGCGGTCCTGTGCTTTCCGGCAAGCTGGCGGCTGGACGAGAAGGCCGGACGCCCCCTCACGCACATCCACGCGCCGGTTTCGGCTTATGACGCGCGCATGGCGACCCGGGTCCAGCGGCTCTTCGATGGCGTTCAGCCGGGGCGGCCCGTCTGGCGTTTCAATCGTCTTTGGTACGCGGATCCGGAGCTTCATCATCCGCGATCGGTGAAAGACCCGCGGCGGCACGGCTCCGGCCAGACGTCGGGGCAGTACCTGCGGTCCGAGCGCCAGACGATACTGCGATTGCCGGAGACGCGGTGGGTCGTCTTTGCAATTCACACGTTGGTGCTACGCCGGGAAAACGTACCTCACGCCCTTTAGCACGGAGGTCCGCCGCGCGGATGCGTCCGCGCCGGACCGGCCCCGGGCGCTCTCAGAATCCGAGCATGCGAAGCGTGGTCGCCAACGCCCCGGACTGTTGGAGCGACAGGATGATCAAGGTGAGCGTCAGCACGTGCAGGTTCAGGCGCAGGTTGGCCCCCTTGCCGATGTTGAGCACCGCCATGGACGCACCGGCAGGCGGGAAGAGGATGGCAGTGACAGCCGTGAGCGTCCAGGAGCCTGCGCGACACGCCAGGGGTTCCGGGCCGAACCGGTTCCGCGGCGCGACGCTGCTCCCGCGGGCGTTCCAGGTTTCGTAACGGTGCCGTTGCGGTTCGGGAGGCGAGACAGTGGCGCCGCCGCATGCGCGTTCGCCGCCAAAATCGTGCGGACGGTTCGGCCAGAGCAGCACGGGTGTGCCGGCTTCAGGTCTTTCCTGTGCGGCTCCGTTCGGTGCACTCGTTCCGCACGTGTGCAACAGTTTGAACGTGGCGAGCCACTCTGCCGTTCTTTGCGGAGTGCACGTGTCGTTCCAATAGATCAGGGACGGCTCGAGCACCGGACAGATCATGCGAACCAGACGTGCGAGCAACACCTCCGTGTCGTGTCCGCGCCGATCTTCTGCGCCGTTGGGCATCAATAGGATTTTCAGCATGTCGCCTTCGATGTTCAGGCGAAACACGTACTCCGACGTCTCGATGCGTGACTTCTTCGCGGCAGAATGACTCGCGAGCTCGACCGTTTGCCCCATCCCTTTCAGCGCACCGGCAATCAGGGCCGACACGCGCTGAATGTCACGCACGGGATGAGATTCAGAAAATTCCAAACAGACAAAAACCGCTGCATGTTCAGCAGCGCTGGCCGAAGCCACGGGCAAAGGCTTCATCACGCACCTCAATAACCAATCACTCGAAACGGAACGCGGCACCGCCGCTTCAATCTGGCTTTGATGGGTCGCAATTATGGCAAAATTATGGCGAATTCGAACGATTGAGGCAAAATTCTTGGAGCTACATGCCGCATCAGCGGGATCGACGGAGCGTGGCAGGCCTTACTGATCGATCCGGGCTGCCATGATGGCGATGGCCTGCTGATAGACTGAGGCTGCGTTCCAACTTTGGATGACAGCAAAATTCGGCTGCCCCGGTTGGTAGCCAACCCCGGGCCGCCATCCCTTCTGGCGCAGGAAATTGGCCGTCGACGCCATCGCGTCGGTGACGTTGTAGAAATCGACGCGGCCGTCGCCGTTTCCGTCGACGCCATATTGCAGCGCATTGCCGGGAAGGAACTGGGTGTGCCCAAGCTCGCCGTGTTTTGCGCCGCGTGTCGATGCGGTGATCGCACCGCGATCCACAAGCTTCAGCGCGCCGATCGCGTGCGGTTTGAAGAAATCCGACCGCCGGCAGTCATAGGTCAGCGTGACGATGGCCGAGACGACGGAACTGTCGCCCATGAAGCCGCCAAAGGCGGTTTCCATGCCGTGGATGGCCAGAAGGATGCCCGCCGGCACACCATAGATCCGCTCGAGTGCCGCGTAGAACTCAGGGTTCTGCGCCTTGCGCTTGCGACCCTGGGCCACGATCGTGCTGGCGCCGCGAACTTCCATGAAACGGTCGAGGCTGTAGCGGAAGCTTTTCT
The DNA here is from genome assembly GCA_963721175.1 of uncultured Alphaproteobacteria bacterium. Taxonomy (GTDB): domain Bacteria; phylum Pseudomonadota; class Alphaproteobacteria; order Rhodobacterales; family Rhodobacteraceae; genus Aliishimia. The sequence continues at coordinate 286,288 of CAVRIG010000023.1, forward strand.
GGTTCCGGTCCGCAGCGATGGTCGAGGAGGCATATTGCGCGCCGGCCAGCGCGTCCAGCCCGCGCGCCTGCACGCCCGACTGGCGCGCCTCCTGTGCAAACTGCTGCTTCCATGCGGCAAAGCCCGACGCGTCATTGCCGCAGGTCGCGGACGTGCCGGCAGCGGGCAGGACAAGTGCGAAAGAGAGCGCCGCAGCAAGGCGGCCGAGGGAAAAAGCCATGGGTCCGAAACATCCGTTGTCGCAATCGATTTTCGCGAGTGTGCCACTCCCCGCGTCTTACGCCAAGCCCTTTGAATCAAGACCCTTTCGGGATTGGGCCGGTCCAACGAAAACGGGCGCCCGGTTGGGGGCGCCCGCGATGCGTTCCGTGTCTGCCTGTATCAGCAGCTGTAGTACATGCCGTACTCGACCGGGTGCGGCGTGTGCTCGTAGGTCTCGATCTCTTCCATCTTGAGCTCGATGTAGCCCTCGATCTGGTCCTTGGTGAAGACGTCGCCCGGCAGCAGGAAGTCCATGTCCTTCTCCAGCTCGTCGATGGCTTCGCGAAGCGAGCCGCAGACGGTCGGGATGCCGGCGAGTTCTTCGGCCGGAAGATCGTAGAGGTTCTTGTCCATCGCCTCGCCCGGATCGATCTTGCTCTTGATGCCGTCGATGCCGGCCATCAGAAGGGCCGCGAAGCACAAGTAAGGGTTCGCCGACGGATCCGGGAAGCGGGCCTCGACGCGCTTGGCCTTGGGGCTTTCGGTCCATGGGATCCGGACGCAGCCGGACCGGTTGCGGGCCGAGTAGGCGCGCAGAACCGGTGCCTCGAAGCCGGGGATCAGCCGCTTGTAGGAATTGGTGGACGGGTTGGTGAAGGCGTTCAGCGCCTTCGCGTGCTTCAGGATGCCGCCGATGAACCAGAGCGCTTCCTGGCTGAGGTCGGCATACTTGTCGCCGGCGAAGAGCGGCTTGTCGTCCTTCCAGATCGACATGTTGCAATGCATGCCGGTGCCGTTGTCGCCATAGATCGGCTTGGGCATGAAGGTGGCCGACTTGCCATAGGCGGCGGCCACGTTGTGGATGATGTACTTGTATTTCTGAAGCTCGTCGGCCTGCTTGGTCAGCGTGCCGAAGATCAGGCCCAGCTCGTGCTGGCACGACGCGACCTCGTGGTGATGCTTGTCGACCTTCATGCCGATGCGTTTCATGGTCGAGAGCATCTCGGAGCGCAGGTCCATCGCCTCGTCCGTCGGGTTCACCGGGAAGTACCCGCCCTTCACGCCGGGACGGTGGCCCATGTTGCCCATCTCGTACTCGGTGTCGCTGTTCCAGGCCGCGTCGGTCGCGTCGACCTCGAAGGACACCTTCCGCATGGTGTTCGAATAACGCACGTCGTCGAACAGGAAGAATTCCGCTTCGGGACCCCAGTAGGACACGTCGCCGATGCCCGACGATTTCAGGTACGCTTCCGCCTTCTCCGCCGTCGATCGCGGGTCGCGCTCGTAAGCCTCGCCCGTATCCGGCTCCACGACCGAGCAGTGCACACATAGCGTCTTTTCCGCGTAGAACGGATCGATATAGCCCGAAGTCGTGTCCGGCATCAGTTTCATGTCGGAGGCTTCGATCGATTTCCATCCGGCGATCGAAGAACCGTCGAACATGAAGCCTTCCTCGAGAAAGTCCTCGTCCACCAGATCGGCCAGGACCGTAACGTGCTGCAGCTTCCCGCGCGGATCCGTGAAGCGGATGTCCACGTAATCGATGTCCTCGTCCTTAATAAGCTTGAGCATGTCGCTTGCGCTCATGGTCTTCCCCTCTTGTTCCTTTGAAATTGGGTGTATTTGTTTTCGGCTCAGAGTGCGTCGGAACCGGTCTCGCCGGTGCGGATGCGGATGGCCTGTTCGACCGACGAGACGAAGATCTTGCCGTCGCCGATCTTTTCGGTCTTGGCGGCATCGACGATGGCCTCGATCGCGGCCTCGGTCTGGTCGTCGTCGAGCACGACCTCGATCTTCACCTTTGGCAGGAAATCCACCACGTATTCGGCACCCCGATACAGCTCGGTATGGCCCTTCTGGCGGCCGAAGCCCTTGACCTCGACCACGGACAGACCCTGGATACCCACCTCCTGTAGCGCTTCCTTGACCTCGTCGAGCTTGAACGGTTTGATGATCGCTTCGATCTTTTTCATCTTCTAAGGCCTCCTCGCACCGCCGATCTTCGGGGGAGGGAGACCACTTCCGGCCGGAGGCGTCTATCGGATAGGCTTTTCATGGGGTCCGGGTCCAAGGATTCCCCGAACTCTAGCGAAATTTTGGGCATCGTGCACAATAAATATGCAGAACTGAATTGATGGAGGGCAAGATGGAGCTTTTGACAGCCGCTCAGATGCGCGAAATCGAAAGCGCAGCGATCGCTTCGGGCGAGGTGACGGGGCTGGAACTCATGGAGCGCGCGGGTCACGGCGTCGTCGAGGCGATCTTCGAAGAATGGCCTGACCCGGCACAGGGCAACCACCGTGCCGCGGTACTCTGCGGACCCGGCAACAATGGCGGCGACGGGTTCGTCGTCGCGCGTTTGCTGCGGGACCGTGGCTGGCAGGTGGAGCTCTTCCTGCTGGGAGATGCGGCGAACTTGCCCACGGACGCCCGGACCAATTGCGACAGGTGGAGCGACAAGGGGTCCGTTCAGGCTTTGCATGACGCGGATTTTGAGGGATTCGTCGACACGCACCCGGAGACCGCGCTGTTCGTCGATGCCCTGTTCGGGACTGGCCTCAGCCGGCCGGTAGATGGTTTGACCAATGTCATGCGGACGCTCGCGAAGGCCCAGTCGCGACCGGAGATGCACGTCGTCTGCGTCGACATTCCTTCCGGATTTTGTGCCGACAGCGGAAAATTCCTCGGTCATTCCGACGACACCGAAACCGACGACATGATTTGCGGCGACCTGACCGTGACCTTCCACCGGGCCAAGGCCGGACTGTTTCAGGGGCAGGCGCTGCAGTCCCGCGGGCGCGTCGTCGTCGCGGACATCGGCCTCCGCCCCTCCCGAACATCGGATCTGCGGACGGCGGAACCCGACACGCGCGCCTTTTCCAAATCGGGCGCCGGGCACAAGTACGACCATGGACACGCCCTGATCGTATCGGGGGGGCCGGGCAAGACAGGTGCGGCGCGCCTCGCGGCCCGCGGTGCGTTGCGCATCGGCTCCGGGCTGGTCACGCTGGCCTGTCCGTTGAGAGCCCTGCCCGAAGCCGCCGCCCAGATCACGGCGATCATGCTCTCGGGCCTCGATGGACCCTCCGGGCTGGCCGAAATGCTGGAGGATGTGCGTCTGAACGCGATCTGCCTGGGTCCGGGGGCCGGTCTGGGGCAGGTGACCTCCGAACTCGTCCGCGTCGCACTGGAGACGAAGCGGCCTTGCGTGCTGGACGGTGACGCGCTCAGCCGGTTTCAGCGCGCACCGGAGGTGCTGTTCGGGATGCTGCACGAGAATTGCGTCCTGACCCCACATGGCGGCGAGTTCGCCCGGCTGTTCCCGGACCTTGCCGAAAGGCTGAAATCGCCGGCTGACACCGGTCCTGCCTATTCCAAGGTGGATGCCACGCGCGAGGCTGCGGCACGGGCCGGGTGCGTCATCCTGTTCAAGGGCGCGGACACGGTGGTTGCGGGCTCGGGTGGCCTCGCATCGGTTCATGCTGCCGCAAATGAGCGCGCGTCCCCCTGGCTCGCGACCGCGGGGGCGGGGGACGTGCTCGCAGGCTTCATCACCGGCCTGCTGGCCCGGGGGCTGGAGCCGTTCGCGGCGGCGGAAACGGCGTCCTGGCTGCATGTCGAATGCGCACGCAGTTTCGGTCCCGGACTTGTCGCGGAAGACCTGCCCGAGGAATTGCCAAAGGTTCTGTCCCGGCTGGCGCCCGGATCCTGATCCGGTCAGGCCACCGCCCGATGCGGCAGGCTTGCGCCGGGGGAGGCGCCCAGTTGAAGGCCACCCGCATGCACGATGCGCGGACGGTCGAAGACCAGTCGGAACAGGACCAACCGGCGCGGTCCGATGTCCACGATCTCGTCGCCGTCCACCAATTGCCCCGCGCTCGTCACAGCCTGGCTCTGCCCGAAGAGCGCCATGGCCCGCCAGTCGCAGACAAGCACCGGCTGATCCGCGGGCAGGACGATGTCCTCGGCGGGTTGCGACGTGCCAAAGCTGCCGGCAGAGATCCGGATGGCGCGCGTCGTTTGAGTTGTGGCGATCACTTCGGCGAGTTCGACTGTGCCGCCGTTGCGCGTCAGGATTTGCTGACCGGGGGTCAGGTATTCGACCGGGACCTCGCCCTCGGCTGTGGTTACAGGTAGACCCACGGGAAACCCGTGGCACAATACATGCGCGTTTTCGGAGCGATACTGCCCGCCCGCGACGCGCCCGACCGTTTTCGGTTCCATTGGCGTCTCGCTATTGTTCTGCCTCAAAGTGCGGGCAGGTTAACCTGAAGTGTGCGAAAGTCGTCGAGTATCTTGAGGCGATCGCGTTTCCGCTGCCATGTTGTTGCGCGGCTGCAACCGCCGGATCGGACCGGCGCCGATTTTTCGCTCGCCAGTTCGCGCAGCCTTTGCTAACAGACGCGCCGATGCGGGTGTGGCGAAATTGGTAGACGCACCAGATTTAGGTTCTGGCGCCGCAAGGCGTGGGGGTTCAAGTCCCTCCACCCGCACCATGTTGAACTTGATATGACCCCTTGCGTGACCGCCGCGTCTTCACCCGCACGTACGCAGCACGGCGTGGCTCAGATCACGGCCTTGAAGGCGCGGTCGAGCTTGTCGGTCAATTCGTCGAGTTGCGCGTCCTCGATGATGAAGGGGGGCGCAAGCAGGATATGGTCGCCGGTCCGCCCGTCGATCGTGCCCGACATCGGATAGCAGATCAGACCCTCGGCAAACGCGGCCTTCTTGAGCTTCGCGGCGATCCCGCGGGAGGGATCGAAAGGAGCCTTGACTGCCCCGGTCCTCCACGATCTCGATCCCGCGGAAGAGCCCGCGCCCGCGGATGTCGCCGACATTCGGATGTTGCCCGAACTTCTGCTCCAATCGGCGGGCCAGCTTGTTGCCCTGCGCCTGAACCCGGTGAACGAGGTCGCGTTCGAGGATCGCGCTGACGACGGCGAGCCCGGCCGCGGCCGCAGCGGGGTGACCGAGGTACGTGTGGCCGTGCTGGAAGAAGCCGGATCCCTTGGCGATCGCCTCGTAGATCTCGGACGTGCACAGCATCGCGCCGATCGGCTGGTAGCCGGCCCCGAGCCCCTTGGCGATGCAGAGAATGTCTGGGGCGACGTCATCCTGCTCGCAGGCGAAAAGGCTGCCGGTGCGCCCCATCCCGCACATCACCTCGTCGAGGATCAGCAGCACGTCGTAGCGGTCGCAGATCTCGCGGATATGCTTGAAGTATCCCGGCGCGGGGGCGAGGGCACCCGCGGTCGCGCCGACAACGGTTTCCGCCATGAAGGCCATGACGTTGGCCGGCCCCAACCGATGGATCTCGTCTTCGAGCGCTTGCGCGGCGCGGCGTCCGTAATCCTCCGGGCTCTCGTCCTCGTAGCGGTAGCGGTATTCGTAGCAGGGGTCGATATGGCTCACGTCCAGCAGGAGCGGTCCGAATTGCTGGCGCCGCCATTCGTTGCCGCCTGCACTGAGCGCGCCGATCGTGTTGCCGTGGTAGCTCTGCTTGCGGGCGATGAGGCGTGTGCGCTGCGGCTCGCCCTTTTCGACCCAATACTGCCGCGCCAGCTTGATCGCGGATTCCGTCGCCTCCGACCCGCCGGAGACGAGGTAGACGCGGTCGAGGTCGCCCGGCGCGTGTTCGATCAGCAGGTCCGCCAGCCTTTCCGCGGGGCCGGAGGTGAAGAACCCGGTATGCGCGAAGGCGAGCGCGTCGAGCTGCGACTTGATCGCCTCGGTGATCGCAGGATCGCCGTGGCCGAGACAGCTGACCGCGGCACCGCCCGATCCGTCGAGATACCGCTTGCCGGTCTCATCGATCAGGTAACACCCATCGCCGCCCACGGCGGTCGGCGGGGCGGCATGGCAGTGGCGGGCGAAGATGTGGGACATGTCGGGAACTCTCTTGCGGGCTGAGGCGCAGGCAGAGTTCGATGATAGGTTGGGGCGAGACGCCCGTAAACCCTGGCGTGCATGTCGCGCGCGCAGCAAAAAGCCGCGACGCGAGTGATTGCGCCGCGGCTCGTTCGGTAGAACTGGCCGGTTATTCGGCGGCCAGCTTCATTTCAACCGCGACGGCGTCCGCAAGGGCGGCCTCGAAGATGGCGAGGCCTTCCTCGATGATCGCGTCGGAGGCTGTCAACGGCACCATGACGCGGATCGCGTTGCCGTGCATCCCGCAGGAGAGCAGGATCAGACCGCGTTTCAGCGCATGCGCGACAACCGACTTGGTGAAGGCCGCGTCGGGCGTTGCTGTGTCGAAATCCGACACGAACTCGACGGCCAGCATCGCGCCGAGGCCCCGAATGTCCCACATCCGGTAAGGTGCGGTGCGGGCGCCCATGTCGGCGAACCGCGCGCGGAACGTTTCACCGAGAGCCGTGGAGCGGGCGAGCAGCCCTTCGCTGTCGATGGCCTCGATCGCCGCCAGCGCTGCGGCACAGGCGACCGGGTTGCCGCCATAGGTGCCGCCGAGCCCGCCCGGCGCCAGCGCGTCCATCACGTCGGCACGGCCGATCACGCCGGCGATCGGGTAGCCGCCGGCCATCGATTTGGCCACGGTGATGAGGTCCGGCACGACGCCCGAATGCTCGATCGCGAACCAGGCGCCGGTGCGGCCGAAGCCCGCCTGGATCTCGTCCGAGATCAGCAGGATCCCGTGGCGGTCGCAGATGGCGCGCAGCGCGGTCCACATCTCCGCCGGGACCGGGTGATAGCCGCCTTCGCCCAGGACCGGTTCCAGGATGATGGCGGCGATCGCGACTGGGATCGGCATCGGTCAGGAACAGCGTGTCGAGTGCGTTGAGCGCATCCTCGACCGTCACGCCGGTGCGGGCATCCGGGAAGGGGGCGCGGAAGATGTCGGCGGGGAAGGGACCGACGTCCTTCTTGTACGGCGAAATCTTGCCGGTCATGCCCAGCGTCATCAGCGTCCGGCCGTGATAGCCGCCGGTAAAAGCGATGATCCCGGGGCGCTTCGTGTGGGCACGGGCGATCTTCACGGCGTTCTCGACCGCTTCGGCGCCGGTGGTCACCAGCAGCGACTTCTTGGCGAAATCGCCGGGTGCCAGCGCGTTCAGCTTTTCGGCCAGCGCGACATAGGGCTCGTAGGGCACGACCTGGAAAGAGGTGTGCGTGTAGAGATCCTCCTGCGCCTTGGCCGCCGCGACGACGGAGGCATGGCGGTGGCCGGTGTTCAGGACCGCGATGCCGCCGGCGAAATCGATGTAGCGCTTGCCTTCGACGTCCCAAAGCTCCGAATTCTCGGCATAAGCCGCGAAAACCGGCGCGGCGGAAGCGACGCCACGCGGCACGGCCGCCTCGCGGCGGACCAGCAGATCGGCGTTGGATCCCGTCACCGGACGGCGGGTCGTCGCTGCGGCAATCGAATCGGTCGGTGCCGCGGAATTCTCCGGCTTTGCACGCTTGGCGGGAGCTTTTGCGGCTTTTGCCTTGCTGCGCGTGGTTCTCGGGCTGGCTGTAGATTTGGTCATGGCGCACTCCGGCCTTCATGAGGTGTGGTGATGAGCGCGCTAAATACAGCGCTTAATAAAATTGTCAAGATGGCCGGTGACCCAGCTGCCGTTTTGCTCAAGATGTAACCGGTTTTCGCGCAGAAAGGCCGAAACGGTTACTTGTCGGTTGACGGGCGACGGCTGCGCCGCTTAGTATTTCAAGCAACTGCTGCAACTTTGAGGTGCCGAAGCGTGGATGTGGGTGGAAGACTGAAAGCCGTAAGGGCGGCGCGACAGCTTTCACAGCGTGACCTCGCATCCAAGGCGGGTCTCACAAGCGGCGCGATTTCGCTGATCGAACAGAACAAGAGCAGCCCGTCCGTCGCCTCGCTCAAGGCGTTGCTGGACGCGATCCCGATGACGATGTCTGAATTCTTCGCCGAGGTCGAACTGAACGGAACCCCGAAATACTTCTACCGCGCCGAGGAGTTCATCGAGCTTTCTCCGCAGGACCTTGGCCTGGGCGAGAGCGCCGCGCGGGTCTCGCTGCGCCAGCTGGGCAATGCAGGCGATCACAGTCTCCAGATCCTTCACGAAACCTATCCGCCGGGTGCCGACACCGGACCCTCGATGCTGGCGCACGAAAGCGAGGAGGCGGGAATCATCGTCTCCGGAACCATCGAAATCACCGTGAACGATCAGGTGAGCGTGCTGGCTGCAGGCGAAGGGTACCTTTTCGACAGCCGCCTGCCGCACCGCTTCAGGAACCCGGGAAAGGAGACATGCACTATCATAAGTGCCTGCACGCCGCCGACTTTCTAAGTTTGCGTTCTCGTTCAGGCTGCATATGCTGGTCATGCACAAGGCGGGTCTCCGACGGAAACCTGCCATTGAATGAAACCAAAAGGGAGTGATCCATGAAAGTTCTATCCAAAGCCGCGCTGCTGACCGCAGGGCTCCTTGTGGGGCAGACGGCGGCCGCGCAGGAGAAGTTCATCACCATCGGCACCGGCGGCCAGACCGGCGTCTATTTCGTGGTGGGCCAGTCGATCTGCCGGCTGGTGAACCGCGGCACGGCCGAGCACAATCTGAAGTGCACGGCGCCCTCTACCGGTGGTTCGGTCGCGAACATCAACGCGATCAAGGCGGGCGACCAGACGATGGGCGTCGCGCAGTCCGACCAGCAGTACTACGCCCTCAACGGTGAGGAGAGCTTTGCCGACGGCGGAGCGATGGACAACCTGCGCGCCGTGTTCTCCGTGCACCCCGAGCCATTCACCGTCGTTGCGCGCGGCGATGCGGGCATCGAGAATTTCGATGACCTGAAGGGCAAGCGCGTCAATATCGGCAACCCCGGCTCGGGTCAGCGGGCCACCATGGACGTCGTGATGGAAGCCGCGGGCATGAGCGCCAGCGACTTCGCGCTTGCCTCCGAACTCAAGGCGACCGAGCAGGCGCAGGCGCTCTGCGACAACAAGATCGATGCCTTCGTCTACCAGGTCGGCCATCCGAACGGCTCGATCCAGGAAGCGTTCTCCTCCTGCGATGCGAATTTCGTGAATGTCACGGGGGACTATATCGATCAGCTCATGGAGCAGAACGCATTCTATGCGCCTGCGACGATCCCGGCATCGCTCTATGAAGGTATCGAGGACGACACCGAGACCTTCGGCGTGCGTGCCACGTTCGTCTCGTCCGCGGATGTCGAGGAAGACACGGTCTACCAGGTCGTGAAGGCCGTGTTCGAGAACTTCGACCGCTTCAAGGGTCTCCACCCGGCCTTCAGCAACCTGAGCCAGGAAGAGATGATCTCGGCCGGACTCTCGGCACCGCTGCATGACGGCGCGGCGAAATACTACAAGGAACAAGGCTGGATGGAATAACCAGCCCGAAAGAACGTTCCGGGGGTTCGGCGCGACGCGCCCCCGGAGTGCAGGCCGCAGAACAAGAACAACGCGGCCGATGCAACTGTGATCAAACGGGGACACTCTCATGAGCGACGACAAGCAATTCGAGTCCGCGGCTGTCGAAAACGCGGCGGCGGGGAAGGGCGGCCTGAGCCAGGAAGAACTCGACGAACTTGTCGCCTCTTCCGACACCGGCGGGCGATCGCCCGCGGGTCCGGTCGGCATCTTCATTCTTGCCGTCGCGCTCGCCTGGTCCCTGTTCCAGCTCTGGATCGCCTCGCCTATTCCCTTCGTTCTCGGCTTCGGCGTCTTCAACGATACCGAGGCGCGGTCCTTTCACCTCGCCTTCGCGCTGGTGCTCGCGTTTCTCGCCTATCCCGCTGCGCGCACGCCGTTCCAGCTTGCGCTGGGCGTCGGCGTCCCGGTTTTTCTCACCTTCCTCTTCTGGCTCGGGGCCGGCGCGGACGCGTCCGGCTGGTGGCTGTTTCTGATCGGTGCGGGCGTGGTCGCGGCCGTGCTTCTCGGCTCGCCCAAGGATTGGGTTCCGCCCTGGGAATGGGCGATGGCCATTATCGGCGCCGCTTCGTCGCTCTACATCTTTTTCGCGTATGAAGGCATCGCGACGCGGGTCGGCGCACCTATCACGCAGGACCTCGTGGTAAGCTCCATCGGCCTGATGCTCCTGCTCGAGGCTACGCGGCGGGCGCTTGGTCCCGCACTCATGATCGTGGCGACGGTGTTCCTCGCCTACACCTTCCTCGGCCCCCACATGCCCGGCATCATTGCGCACTCCGCGAAGTCGCTGTCGGTCGTCGCCAACCACCAGTGGATCACGACCGAAGGCGTGTTCGGCATCGCCCTGGGTGTCTCCACCTCCTTCGTCTTCCTCTTCGTGCTCTTCGGCTCGCTCTTGGACAAGGCCGGCGCGGGCAATTACTTCATTCAGGTCGCGTTTTCACTCATGGGCCACATGCGCGGCGGTCCGGCCAAGGCGGCCGTGGTCTCCTCGGCGATGACCGGCCTGATCTCCGGCTCCTCGATCGCCAACGTGGTCACCACCGGCACCTTCACCATCCCGCTGATGAAGCGGGTGGGCTTCAGCTCCGAGAAGGCCGGCGCGGTCGAGGTGGCCAGTTCCGTCAACGGCCAGATCATGCCGCCCGTGATGGGCGCCGCGGCCTTCCTGATGGTCGAATATGTGGGTATTCCCTACTTCGACGTGGTCAAGCATGCCTTCCTCCCCGCCGTCATCTCCTACATCGCGCTGGTCTACATCGTACATCTGGAGGCGATGAAGGCCGGAATGGAGGGCCTGCCGCGCGCCGTGGCACCCAAGCCCTGGGTCGCCTGGCTGATGTCGCTCGCGTTCACGATCGCGGTGATCTGCGCGCTCAGCTTCGGGGTCTACTATGGCATGGGCTGGATCCGTCCCGCCTTCGGCGATGCGGCCTTCTATGTCGTCTTCGCCTTCCTCGTGGCGGTATATCTCGGGCTGCTCTTCATTTCCGCCCGTGAAGAGCCGTTGGAAATGCAGGACCCCAACGAACCGGTCACCCAACTGCCGCTGCCGGGGCCGACGATCCGGTCCGGGCTGCACTTCCTGCTGCCGGTCATCGTGCTGATCTGGGCGCTGATGATCGACCGCCTCAGCCCCGGTCTCTCGGCGTTCTGGGCCGCCTGCTTCATGATCTTCATCCTGGTCACGCAGCGGCCGATCCTCGCCATCATGCGCAACGCGGGCGCGGTTGGGACTGCGTTCAGACAAGGTTTCATCGACCTGCTCGACGGTCTCGTGGCCGGCGCGCGCAACATGATCGGCATCGGCATCGCCACGGCGACCGCCGGCATCATCGTCGGCGCGGTCAGCCAGACCGGCGTCGGCTCCGCGCTCGCGGATGTGGTCGAGGTGCTGTCGGGCGGAAACATCCTCGCGATCCTGGTGCTGACGGCGGTGCTGTCGCTGATCCTCGGCATGGGCCTGCCGACGACGGCGAACTACATCGTCGTGTCGGCACTGCTCGCCCCGGTCATCGTGCAGTTGGGCCAGCAGAACGGGCTGATCGTGCCGCTGATCGCGGTGCACCTCTTCGTCTTCTATTTCGGCATCATGGCGGACGTGACGCCGCCCGTGGGGCTGGCGAGTTTCGCCGCCGCGGCCGTGTCGGGGGGCGATCCGATCCGCACCGGGGTCGTCGCGTTCTTCTACTCCCTTCGGACGGCGGCGCTGCCGTTCCTCTTCATCTTCAACACCGAACTCCTGCTGATCAACGTGACATGGGTGCAGGGCATATTCGTCTTCATTGTCGCGACGGCCGCGATGCTGCTCTTCGCGGCGGCGACGCAGGGTTGGTTCCTGACGCGGAACCGCTTCTACGAGACCATCGCGCTCTTGCTCGTGGCGTTCACGCTGTTCCGGCCCGGCTTCTGGATGGACATGGTCGCACCCCCGTTCGACCAGGTTCCGCCACCGGACATCGCCTCCGCCGCGATGGAGACAGCCGTCGGTGAGAACCTCCGCATCGAGGTGAGCGGGCTCAACGCCGTGGGCGATCCGGTGACCTTCGTGGCGTTGCTGCCTGTGGGCGAGGGGGAGACCGGGGAGGATCGGCTGCTCGCGTCCGGACTCGAATACGTCGTCAACGGGGAAGACGTCGTCATCGACAACGCCGCCTTCGGCAGCCCCGCGGCGGAGGCCGGTTTCGACTGGGACCAGACGATCCAGCGGGTCATGAAACCGGTGTCGCAGCCTTCCAAGTACTGGATGTTCATTCCCGCGCTTCTTCTGCTGGGCGCCGTGGTGATGCTGCAGCGGGGCCGGGCGCGTTCCGCCGAACCGGCGACCGCCTGAGAAGGAGAGAGAAGATGTTCGACAAGGTCCTGCTTCCGATCGACGTGAACCACCCCGAAAGCTGGCAGACGGCACTTCCCGCGGCACAGCGCTGTGCGGGGCCTGAGGGCGAAATCCACCTCCTGGGTATCGTGCACGATCTGGGTGCGGCGGCCATGGTGACGTCCTACCTGCCGCCGGGGTTCGAGAAGACTGCGATGGAGTCGCTCAAGGGTCAGATGGAGGATTTCGCCGCGGCGGAATTCAAGGATGGACCCCGGCCCACGGTCCATGTAGGGCACGGTCATGTACCCGAAACCATCCTTCGGATCGCCGAAAACATCGGGGCCAACCTGATCGTGATGGCGTCCCATCCACCCAGCGACTTCCAGACGCTTCTTATAGGCTCAAATGCCGACAAGGTCGTGCGCCACGCACCGATTGCAGTTCTGGTCGTCCGCTGATCCGTTCGGTTGCCGCGATCCGCACGCGCTGAATGTTCCTAGTTCCTTCAGGAGACCAAAGTCAAAATGACCCCGTTCGCAATTGCCGGTGTGCAGATGCATGTATCCGCCCTGCACTCCAACGTGGAGGCGATGCGCCATCGCCTCGAGATCCTGATGGCGCGTTTCCCATGGACCCAGATGGTCCTCTTCTCCGAGCTGGCGCCCTACGGTCCGCTCGACCAGTATGCGCAGCCGTTCCCGAACGACACGCTGTCGCAGTTCCAGGAGGACGCGCGCCGCTACGGCATCTGGCTCATCCCCGGCTCGATGTTCGAGAAGATGCCCGACGGACGCATCTTCAACACCTCCGTCGTGATCAACCCGCAGGGCGAGATCGTCGCGAAATATTCCAAGATGTTTCCGTTCCGACCCTATGAGGAGGGCATTTCCTCGGGCACGGAATTCTGCGTCTTCGACGTGCCGGAGGTCGGCCGTTTCGGCCTGTCGATCTGCTACGACATCTGGTTCCCGGAAACCACGCGGCAGCTGACCAGCCAGGGGGTCGAGGTGCTGCTGGTTCCGGTGCTGACCGGAACCACCGACCGCGATGCAGAAATCGCCATCGCGCGGGCCACGGCGGCGCAGTTCCAGTGCTATGTCTTCGACGTCAACGGTCTGGGCGCGGGCGGCGTGGGCAAGTCGCTGGTCGTCGATCCGACGGCAATGGTCCTGCACCAGTCCGGCGGGCAGGAGGACATGTTCCCGATCGAGATCGACCTCGACATGGTCCGCCGCCAGCGCGAGACCGGCATGAAGGGGCTGGGCCAGGTGCTGAAGAGCTTCCGCGACCGCGAGGCCGAGTTCCCGGTCTACGACCGGACCAGCGGCGCGGATTGCTATCTGTGGACGCTCGGGGCGCTCGAAACGCCGCAAAAGGGCTCGCGCGCCGGGGTCAGCACCGCCGACCCCAGATCAGCACTTGGCCAGGAACAGCCGCGCCATTTCGCCGAAGACACCCCGATGTTCAAGGGGCGGACAGGCACGGAATAGCGTCACGTTCGACCGGGCAGACCCCGCAGGCGTGACAGGGAGGGAGACAACATGACCATCCGAACTCGTGGATCAGAAACTGCCGTCGGTCGGCGATTACTACAGCGCCACCCAGCTTCGGGCCGACCGGTGGAGCGCGTTGCGCGAAACCGCCGAGTTGCTCTCGCTCCACGGCACCGACGGCCGCCAGGGAAAACGCCTTCTGCAGAACGCGGAGACGCTGTTCACGCTCTGGCCCCGATCGAGGTCTACTGGGCCTTTCCCGGGGCGCACGGCGTTCGATCATCTGCGCAGACTGCTCGAGCAGCGCAATATCGAGGATCTCGCGATTCGGTGCGCCGCGTCGCGCGGGCGCTGACCTCCGGCGCCTATCGCCGGCGCACCATCCCGCTCGACAGCGACGAGATCGACACCGAGGATTTCGAGGACGAAGGCGCGCTGCCGCCCGAGGCCCGCGCGCTTGGCCGGCCCTATTTCGAGGTGCTGATCGTCGACAACGTGACCGAACAGCAGGAACGCTTGCTGCGCAGCAACCTGCACCGGATGCGCCGCGCGGAGGATCCGTTCATCTACGAGGCGGTGGTCGTGCCGAGCCTCGAAGACGCGCTGATCGGGCATGCTGTTCAACTACAACGTGCAGGCGGTCGTGGTCCGGCCCGGCCTGACGCTGAAATCGCACAACCCGTTGCCGATCCTGAAGCAATACCTCAAGCAGCTCAGGGAGGACGAGGATGTCGACGGGCTGCGGCCCGACGAATACGGCCCCGAAGCCTGCCGGCTGATCGCCAAGGTGCGGCCGGAACTGGACACCTACCTCGTCACCGACCGCTCGGCCGAGGACATCGCCGGGCATGGACCTCGGCCGCTGCCGGCGGGTGTTCTACAACCAGGAAGACTTCCTGGAACTGCACCTGAACATCCTGCGCGGCGTCAACCGCCGCTACAAGACGCCGTTCTTCACCGCGCTCAAGGAGTATTCCAAGCAGCCGACCGGCGTCTTCCACGCCATGCCGATCAGCCGCGGCAAATCGATCAGCCGCTCGCCACTGGATCCAGGACATGGGCGCCTTCTACGGCCCCAACATCTTCCTGGCCGAAACCTCGGCCACGTCCGGCGGGCTCGACAGCCTGCTGGAGCCGCGCGGGCCGATCAAGAAGGCGCAGGACATGGCCGCGCGCGCCTTCGGCTCGAAACAGACGTTCTTCGCGACCAACGGCACCTCGACCTGCAACAAGATCGTGGTGCAGGCGCTGGTGCGACCCGGCGACATCGTGCTGGTCGACCGCGACTGCCACAAGTCGCACCATTACGGCATGGTGCTGGCCGGCGCGAACGTCGTCTACATGGACAGCTATCCGCTGCACGAATACTCGATGTACGGCGCCGTGCCGATCACGCGAGATCAAGCACACGCTGCTGAAGCTGAAGGCCGCGGGCAAGCTCGACCGGGTGCGCATGGTGCTGCTCACCAACTGCACCTTCGACGGGCTGGTCTACAACGTCGAGCGGGTGATGGAGGAATGCCTCGCGATCAAGAAGGACCTCGTGTTCCTCTGGGACGAGGCCTGGTTCGCCTTCGCCCGCTTCAACCCGACCTACCGCCAGCGCACCGCGATGAGCGTCGCCAACAAGCTGCGCGACGCTGCTGCAGCCCGAGCACGCGCTAAGGCCTAGGAGACGCAGCAGGAGAGCTGGAAGGCGCCGACGACGAGACCTGGTTGAACACCCGGCTGATCCCGCCGCCGGATGCGCGGGTGCGGGTCTATGCCACGCAGTCGACGCACAAGACCCTGACCTCGCTGCGCCAGGGCTCGATGATCCATGTCAACGACCAGGACTTCAAGGGCGAGGTAGAGGCAGGCGTTCCACGAAGCCTACATGACCCACACCTCGACCTCGCCGAACTACCAGATCATCGCCTCGCTCGACGTCGGCCGGCGGCAGGTCGAGCTCGAAGGCTTCGAATTCGTCCAGCGCCAGATCGAGAGCGCGATGTCGATGCGCCGCGCGGTCTCGAGCCATCCGCTGCTGCAGAAGTACTTCAAGGTGCTGACCGCCGCCGACATGATCCCGGAGGACTACCGCGAAAGCGGGGTCGAGAGCTATTACGACGCCAAGTAGGGCTGGACCGACAACTGGGACATCTGGAGCCAGCGACGAGTTCGTGCTCGACCCGACCAAGGTCACGCTCGCCGTGGGCGGCACCGGCTGGGACGGCGACACGTTCAAGACCAACATCCTGATGGACAAGCACGGGATCCAGATCAACAAGACCTCGCGCAACACCGTCCTGTTCATGACCAATATCGGCACCACGCGGTCCTCGGTCGCCTATCTGATCGAGGTTCTGGTCGGGATCGCGCACGATCTGGACGACCTGCTCGACGACGCCTCGAAGATGGAGAAGCGCTCGTTCGAGAAACGCGTGCAGAGCCTGGTCGAACACGTCCCGCCGCTGCCCGATTTCAGCCGCTTCCACGACGCGTTCCGCAACGATTCCGACACGCCCGAGGGCGACATCCGCATCCGCCTTCTTCCTCGCCTATGACGAGGAGAATTGCGACTATCTCGATCTCGACGATCGCTGCTGGAGAGGCTCGAGGCCGGCGAGGAACTGGTCTCGGCGTCCTTCATCATCCCCTATCCGCCCGGCTTTCCCGATCCTCGTGCCGGGGCAGGTCATCAGCCACGAGATCCTGACCTTCATGCGGGCGCTCGACGTCAGCGAAATCCACGGATACCGCGCCCGATCTGGGCCTGCGGGTCTTCACATCAGAAGCCCTCGAAGGCCGCGAAATAACATCGCCGACAGGGAGGACAGCGACATGCCGAAGAAGACGCTGAAGAACATCTCGGAGATCCGGCGGTACTTCCACACCAACCAGGACCCGATCTATTTCGTCTCCGCCACCAACTTCAACCTGCTCGGGCTCGACGAATGGGTGAAGAACTTCAAGTACATCTGCTACATGGACTGCTTCGACGGCCGCCACCCCAACGTGCTCGTGCCCGTCCGAAATGCCGCATGACGAGTTCCAGTCGATCGAGGACATCAACAACTATCTGCTGCAGCACAAGGAGGTCGTCGACTTACGTCAAGTCGCGCGGCGGCAAGCCGAAATTCGTCTTCCTGATGTTCGACGAAAAGACCGAGAAGCTGGTCAAGGAACTGGGCGGCGAGGTCTGGTTCCCGAAGGCCAAGCTGCGCGCAGTCATGGACAACAAGATCGAGACCGTGCGCATCGGCAACAAGGCCGGCGTGCCCTCGGTGCCGAACACCCTGTCGGAGGTGCGCAGCTACGAACAGCTGCGCGAGGTCTGCGAGAAGGCCGGCATCGGCCACGACCTGGTGCTGCAATCGGCCTTCGGCGACAGCGGCCACACCACCTTCTTCATCAAGTCCGAGGCCGATTTCCGCAAGCACGAGCACGAGATCGTCGGCGAGGGCGAGATCAAGATCATGAAGCGGATCGATTGCCGCGGATCGGCGATCGAGGCCTGCTGCACCTCGCAGGGCACCATCGTCGGCCCGCTGATGACCGAACTCGTCGGCTTCAAGGAACTGACGCCCTATCGGGGCGGCTGGTGCGGCAACGAGATCTTCGCCACCGCCTTCCCGCCCAAGGCCCGCCAGCAGGCGCGCGAGCTGACCTTCAAGTTCGGCGAGCAGCTGCGCAAGGAAGGCTATCGCGGCTATTTCGAGCTCGATTTCCTGATCGACAAGAAAACCGGCGACATCTGGCTGGGCGAGCTGAACCCGCGCATCACCGGCGCCTCGTCGATGACCAACCACGCCGCCTTCGCCCATGCCGACGCGCCGCTGTTCCTGTTCCACCTGCTGGAGTTCTCGAAGAAGCCGTTCGAGCTCGACGTCGAGGAGCTGAACGCCCGCTGGGCCGACCCGGACATGATCGACAGCTGGTCGCAGATGGTCATCAAGCACACCGACGACAACGTGGACATCATCACCGACGCGCCGCAAGCGGCATCTACAGGATGCTGGCGGACGGGCAGGTGGTCTTCGACCGCTTCGACTATCACCGCCGGGCGGTGGAGAACGAGGACGAGGCGTTCTTCCTGCGGATCTCCGACGTGGGCGACTACCGCTACGAAGGCGCGGATCTGGGCATCCTGGTGACCCGCGGCCGCTCGATGACCAAGAGCTTCCAGCTGACCGAGCGTCCAAGCGCTGGATCGACGGCATCAAGAATTCCTACTCCGCGCGCCCGCTGCCCTCGGCCAAGGCGTTCGAGGAGCCTGCGTTCAAGATCATGTAAGGCGGCGCGACACTCGGACGAGCCAAGGCGCCGTTTAGAGCGCATTCACACCACCGGCCCGTCAGGAGAGCGCCTGCAGTGTCAGACGCTCTCCTCGAGATCGTCCTTCGGCACGCCCTGTTTCTTGTCGAGCCACGAGAGCAGGCCGAAGACAGATCCCAGTGCCACGATGGCCGCGGCGAGGCCGAGGAGCAGGAAGCCGGACACCTGGTCGAGTTCGATCACGATGAGCTTCCGCACCACCGCGAGGAGGCCGATGATCAACACGATCCTGACCTGCGCAAACCCGCGCTGGCCCGTGACCATCAGATGCACCGAATGCCCCAGCTCCAGCGCGATCACAACGCCGAGAAGCAGGTCGAACAGCGCCTGCAACTGGGAATAGGTGGTGGTTGTCGGCGTGCCGAGGACGGTCTCGACGGTCAGCCGCAGGAAGCTGGCGGCGGCCAGGAGGACGACAGCGAGAATGCCGACCAGAAGGACGCCGGCAATGATGGTGTTGAAACGCTGGTAAGCGCGTTCGAGATAATCGGTCATGCGGAAGACGTTAGGGCGGGCGGGCGATTTGGCGAGGGAGCGCGGCGCAAAGCTCTCCTTTGACTGGCTCCAGAAATCCGGCAACGCGCATGGCGGCGGGCAGCCCGGTCCATACGCATCCGCTCCGTCTTGCCGCTTGCAACGGCGGGGTTTTCGACCCATCACATGAACATGACCCTGAATTTCCGTGCCATCGCCGAAGACCGACCCGGGCCGAAATGGGCAGGCCTTTTTGCCGAGTACTGGCCGGCCTACCTCGCGTGGTGGAGCCGGGAGGGCCGGTCCGGCCGTCCCCCGTATCTCGAATGCCACCGCGCGGTCAAAACCTACATGCCGGAGTTGCTCGGCCTTTACGAAACGCTCTGCGAGACGGTCGGCGGCGGCGATGCGGAGGCTCGGTTCCTCAGCTTCTATTGCCCGCCGCGGTACCTCGCCGGGTGCAGCCAGGCGATCTGGCCCGGCGACGAACCGCTCCTGGTCCGGAACTACGATTACAACCACACCGCGTTCGACGCGGTCGTGCTGAAGACCCGATGGCAGGGGCGCGGCGTGATCGGCACCTCCGACGGCCTCTTCGGCCTGGTGGACGGGATCAACGATGCGGGGCTGACCGTGTCGCTCACCTTCGGCGGTCGGCGGGAGGTGGGCGTGGGCTTCGGCGTGCCGCTGATCCTGCGCTACATCCTGCAGACCTGCGAGACCACGGAAGAAGCGGGCCAGGTCCTCGAACGCGTGCCGTGCCACATGAGCTACAACGTCACCGTCATCGATGCCCGGCGGCGGTTCCTGACCGCGTATCTGACGCCGGACCGGCCGACGCTGCTGACCCACACCCCCGTTGCGACCAACCATCAAGAGCGCGTGGAATGGTCGAGCCACGCCCGGTTCACGGCCACGGTCGAACGCGAACGGTTCCTGCTGCAAAGGCTGACGTTGCATCCCGAAACGCAACAGCGATTCGTCGGCGCGTTCCTGAAGCCGCCGCTCTACTCGACCGCGTTCTCCTCGGGCTTCGGGACGCTCTACACCGCCGCATACCGACCCCGAACGCGCGCCCTCGATCTTCATTGGCCCGGGCAGGTCTGGTACAAGTCCTTCGAGACGTTCGACGAGGATCTGATGCAGGTATCGCTGCCGATCCGGACGGCGCAGTTCGGCTGACGCGGGACCTCGCCGAAACTCTGCGGAGTGGCCGAAATTCACGCATGTCAGCCTTGACCCCAAGCGAGAGATGCACCGAATATGCGGGCATGTCCGACAGATCCGCCGGTTGACACAAATCTGATAAGAACACGGCGTAGGCCACGGGGAATGGAAACGGACATGCCGGGGATCTGGCCACGGCGAACGACCAAAATGGAGGGAGACATCAATGAAACATTCTCTGTCACTGCTCGCCGTCGCGGCGATGCTGGGATCGGCGCAGGGCGCATGGGCGCAGACCGAGATCCAGTTCTGGCATGCCATGGGCGGCGCGCTCGGGGAGACGACCGAAGAGATCGCGGCCGGCTTCAACGAAAGCCAGGACGAGTACAAGGTCATCGCCACCTACAAGGGCAACTACACCGAGAACATGACCGCGGCCATCGCCGCCTTCCGCGCGGGCGAGCAGCCTCATATCGTGCAGGTGTTCGAGGTCGGAACCGCCACCATGATGGCCGCACAAGGCGCCATACGCCCGGTCCAGCAGGTCATGGAGAATGCCGATATCGACTGGAACTCGGACGCCTACGTCCCCGCCGTGAAGAGCTACTACACCTCGCCCGAGGGCGACATGCTGTCGCTGCCCTTCAACTCCTCCACGCCGGTACTGTGGTACAACAAGGATCTGCTCAACGAGGCCGGAATCAGCGAGCCGCCGAGCACCTGGGACGGGATGTTCGAGGCGGCAGAAAAGTTGAAGGCGGCCGGCCATGACTGCGCCTTCTCCTTCGGCTGGCAATCCTGGGTCATGGTCGAAAACTACCTTGCCTGGCATGATCAGCCGATCGGCACGCAGGAGAACGGTTTTGCCGGCTTCGACACCGAGCTTCAGTTCGCCGAGAGCGAGGATCTGACCAACCTGCTGCAGCGGATCGCCGACAGCCAGGAGGAGGGAACGTTCAAGTACGGCGGCCGCCGCGGTGATTCCCTGCCGCTCTTCGTCTCCGGCGAATGCGCGATGTGGATGAATTCCTCCGCCTACTATTCCGGGATCAAGGAGCAGGCGGAGTTCGAGTTCGGCCAGGCAATGCTGCCGGTCAACACCGAGGTGCGGGACGAGCCTCAGAATTCGATCATCGGCGGCGCGACGCTCTGGGTGCTCGAAGGGCACGACGAAGGAGACTACGACGGTGTCGCTGCGTTCTTCAAATACCTCTCCTCACCCGAAGTTCAGGCCAAATGGCATCAGTCGACCGGCTATGTGCCGATCACGACCGAAGCCTACGAGTTGAGCCGCGAACAGGGATTCTACGACGAGAACCCCGGTACAGACACGGCCATCCAGCAACTGTCGCTGAACGAGCCCACGCCGAACTCCAAGGGCCTGCGCTTCGGCAATTTCGTGCAGATCCGCGACATCATCAACGAGGAGCTGGAAGATCTGTGGGCCGGCAACCAGACCGCCGCGGAAGCGCTGCAGGAGGCGCAGGAACGCGGAAACAAGCTGCTGCGTGACTTCGAGGACTCCAACAGCTAAGACCTCGGGAACTTTCCGGCAGGCGGCGTCCGACGGCGACCGCCTGCCGGGTTCGAAGTTCGGAGACGCCACGACGTGCAGCCCAAGAAGATCACCTTTCGGCACCGCTGGCTGCCCTATGCGCTGATCGCACCGCAGATCATCATCACCGCGATCTTCTTTCTCTGGCCGGCAAGCCAGG
This sequence comes from uncultured Alphaproteobacteria bacterium, assembly GCA_963721175.1. Taxonomy (GTDB): domain Bacteria; phylum Pseudomonadota; class Alphaproteobacteria; order Rhodobacterales; family Rhodobacteraceae; genus Aliishimia. The sequence continues at coordinate 307,843 of CAVRIG010000023.1, forward strand.
CGATCTACCAGTCGGTGCTGCGCCAGGATGCGTTCGGGTTGAACACCAGCTTCGTGGGCTTGGCGAATTTCGAGCGGCTGTTCGAGGACGACCAGTACCTCGCGAGCTTCGGCACCACGATCTTCTTCAGTGTCGCCGTCGCAACGCTTTCGATGGGCATCGCGCTGATCCTGGCGGTGATGGCCGACCGGGTGATCCGCAGCGCCACGGCCTACCGCACGCTGCTGATCTGGCCTTATGCCGTGGCCCCGGCCGTGGCGGGCGTGCTGTGGTGGTTCCTCTTCAACCCGACCATCGGGATCGCGGCCTACGGGCTGGACATGCTGGGCTACGACTGGAACCACTACCTCGACGGCAACGACGCCATGGCGCTGATCGTGATCGCGGCGGCGTGGCGGCAGGTGAGCTACAATTTCCTCTTCTTCCTCGCCGGGCTGCAGGCGATCCCGCGATCGCTGATCGAGGCGGCGGCGATCGACGGGGCAGGGCCAGTCAAGCGGTTCTGGTCGGTGCAACTGCCGCTCCTGTCGCCCACGGTCTTCTTCCTGATCGTGGTCAACGTGGTCTATGCCTTCTTCGACACCTTCGGCGTCATCCATGCCACCACCAGCGGGGGCCCCGGCAACGCGACCAACATTCTCGTCTACAAGGTCTGGCGCGACGCCTTCGAAGGGCTGAACCTCGGGTCGTCGGCGGCGCAGTCGGTGATCCTGATGGTCATCGTGATCGCGCTCACCGCAATCCAGTTCCGCTATATCGAGCGGCGGGTGGAATACTGATGGTCGAGAATCGCCCGCTCCTCAACACGATCCAGCACATGGTGCTGATCTTCGGCGTGGCGCTCTTCGTCTTTCCGATCTGGCTGGCGTTCGTGGCCTCCACCCACGACCAACGTACCGTCAATTCCGGCATCCCGCTTCTGCCCGGCGGACACTTTTTGGAAAACTACTCCCAGGTGTTGGGCGAGGGGATCTCGAGCGCCGGCGCTCCGCCCATCGCGCTGATGCTCACAAACTCCACGATCATGGCGCTGGCCATCGCGCTGGGGAAGATCGCGATCTCCATCATCTCGGCCTTCGCCATCGTCTATTTCCGCTTTCCCTTCCGGGTGCTGGCGTTCTGGACGATCTTCATCACCCTTATGCTTCCGGTGGAGGTGCGGATCCTGCCCACCTACGAGGTCGTGGCGCATCTCGGCATGCTGAATTCCTACGCCGGGCTCTCCATTCCCCTCATTGCCTCGGCGACCGCCACCTTCCTGTTCCGCCAGTTCTTCATGACGATCCCCGACGAGTTGGCGGAGGCGGCCCGCGTGGACGGCGCCGGCCCGATGCGGTTCTTCTTCGACATCCTGCTGCCGCTATCGCGCACCAACCTCGCGGCACTCTTCGTCATTCTCTTCATCTACGGCTGGAACCAGTATCTCTGGCCGCTGCTTGTGACGACCGACGAGAGTTTCTACACCGTGGTGATGGGCATCCAGCGCATGGCGAACGCGGGTGAGGAGACACCTGTGTGGCATCTGATCATGGCCACCTCGATCCTGGCGTTGCTGCCGCCGGTGGTCGTCATCATCGTGATGCAGCGCCTTTTCGTCCGGGGTCTGGTGGAAGTTGAGAAGTAGATGGCAACCGTATCGCTCGACAATCTGAAGAAGTCCTTCGGCAAGACCGAAGTGATCCATGGGGTGAACATCGACATCGACGAGGGCGAGTTCATCGTGATCGTCGGGCCCTCTGGCTGCGGAAAGTCAACGCTGCTGCGCATGGTCGCGGGGCTGGAGACCGTGTCGAGCGGAGAGGTTCGCATCGACGGCCGGCGCGTGAACGACGAAGAGCCGATGGATCGCGACATCGCCATGGTGTTCCAGAACTACGCGCTTTACCCGCACATGTCGGTGTTCGACAACATGGCCTACGGGCTCAAGATCGCGAAGCGGCCCAAGGCGGAGATCCAGGAGCGTGTGGGGCAGGCGGCAAAGCTGTTGCAGATCGAACCCTTTCTGAAGCGCAAGCCGCGGGAGCTGTCCGGCGGCCAGCGCCAGCGCGTCGCGATGGGCCGCGCCATCGTGCGCAAACCGGCGGTGTTCCTCTTCGACGAGCCGCTCTCGAACCTCGACGCCAAGCTGCGCGTGCAGATGCGGCTGGAGATCAAGGCCCTGCAACGAGAGCTTGGCGTCACGTCTCTCTATGTCACGCATGACCAGGTCGAGGCGATGACGCTCGCTGACCGGATGATCGTGATGAACGCGGGCCAGGCCGACCAGATCGGCAAACCGCTCGATGTCTACTCCAATCCACAGACCTCGTTTGTCGCCGGTTTCATCGGATCGCCCCCCACCAACTTCCTGAACGCCGCGCTGGTCAACGGCGCCGCGGCGGATCGGCAGCTCGCCATTCGCCCCGAACATATCCGTCTCGGATCGAACGGCCGGCTGGAGGCAAAGGTGGCCTATGCCGAGGCCTTGGGCGCGGAGACGCTGGTGCATCTGCGCGCTCCCGACGGCACGCAGATCACCGTCCGGCAGGAAGCCGCCCGGCCACTCCCCGAAGAGGGCGGCACGGCGATGCTCGACTGGTCCGATGACGACGCGATCTACTTCGACAAGAACGGCCTGCGGGTCTGACGCGGGCTGCAGCTCGACCGGCGCGATGACGCACCCCCGACCTTTTCTGGCCCTTGAGCGAGATCAGGTGCCGAACCAAGGGTGTGGGATCGCAAAAATGGCGACAGATCCACCAGGTCCAGCGGCTTTTGCAGCAGAAGAGCGTCCTGCGCGTGCATGGTTCCGGCGATGGGGTCCGCCGCGCAAAGCGCGGGGCTGGAGAAACGTCCGGGTCATTGCGCATCTCCCTCAGGCTCGACACCTGTCGAAGCGGGGCCGAGTGGGTGGCCTCTTGCGACATGCCGGCAAAGGAAGCCTTTCGCGCAATCAGGACGGCCTTCCTGCGGCTCTGCGCGCCAAGCTTGCGCATGATGGTTATGAGATTCGCCTTGATGGCGGAGATCGAGAGATTGAAGGCGATCTGCTTGTTGGGCTTGCCTTCGCAGATCAGCTGCAGGATGCGGGACTGCTGGTTGGTGAGGGCCGTGAGACGGCTCACCGCATCCTCTTCTTCGGAATCCGCGTCGGCTTCCAGCAGGTGCAGACCAGACGTCAGAAAGGTGATGTCTGCGCGCAACGTGGAAGCCGAGGGCTGCGAGGTGACGACCCGAAGCCCAGCGAGCGGGAGGTTCGGGCGTATCTCGAGGGCAATCTCTGCCGCTGCACGGGGTATCACAACATCGTCAAGGCGATCCTGGCGGCGTCGGGTCAGGACGTGGAGGCGATCGCGGCGGAATAGGCGCGCAGGAGAAGAAGGCAAGGGGGCGCTGCCCCCGTCCCGCATGGGATGCGGGACTCCCCCCCGAGGTATTTGGAGACCCAAAGAAGCGGGGACCGGGGCGGCTCCGGGTCGGAGAGCGGGCGAGGATGTCCGGGACGCGGACGCAGGGACATGCAGGTGGGCGCAGGCCCACGCGAGGATTTTCAGGGAGGTTTGAAGACATGCCCAAGGATCATGGGATAGGGGCCGCGACGAAGCGGCGCGAGGACGTGCGGTTCTTGACGGGGGCCGGGAACTACACCGACGACATCAACATCCACGGCCAGGCCTACGTGCATTTCCTGCGCTCGGACGTGGCACACGGAACGATCACGACGCTCGACACGGCCGCCGCGGCGGCGATGCCGGGGGTGGTGAAGGTCTTCACCAGCGCCGATTTCGAGGGGGTGGGCGGTCTGCCCTGCGGCTGGCAGGTGACGGACAAGCATGGACAGCCCATGGCCGAGCCCGGGCATCCGATCCTGGCCACCGGCAAGGTGCGGCATGTGGGCGAGATCGTGGCGGCGGTGGTGGCCGAGAGCCTCGAGCAGGCGCGCGACGCGGCCGAGGCGATCGAGCTCGACATCGCGGAGCTGCCGGCGGTCGTGGACATGAGACAGGCGCTGGAGGACGGCGCGACGAAGGTGCATGACGATCTGCCCTCGAACCTCTGCTACGACTGGGGCTTCGTGGAGGAGAACAAGGACGCGGTGGCCGAGGCGTTTTCCAGCGCCGCGCATGTCACCACGCTGGAGCTGGTCAACAACCGGCTCATCGCGAACCCGATGGAGCCGCGGGTGGCGGTGGGCGATTTCGCGCGGCATTCGGGCGAGTTCGACGCTCTACACCACCTCGCAGAACCCGCACGTGATCCGGCTCCTGATGGGCGCCTTCGTGCTGGGCATTCCCGAGCACAAGCTGCGGGTGGTGGCCCCGGATGTGGGCGGCGGCTTCGGCACGAAGATCTTCCACTATGCCGAGGAGGCGTTCTGCACCTTTGCCGCGAAGGCCATCGGGCGGCCGGTGAAGTGGACCTCGACGCGGTCGGAGGCGTTCATGTCGGACGCGCACGGCCGCGACCACGTGACGAAGATCGAGCTGGCGCTGGACGGCGACAACAACTTCACCGCGATCCGGACCGACACGCTGGCCAACATGGGCGCGTATCTGAGCACGTTTGCGCCCTCGGTGCCGACCTGGCTGCACGGCACGCTGATGGCGGGGAACTACCGCACGCCGCTGATCTACGTGAACGTGAAGGCGGTCTTCACCAACACAGTGCCGGTCGACGCCTATCGCGGCGCGGGGCGTCCCGAGGCAACCTACCAGCTCGAGCGCGTGATCGACAAGGCGGCGCGGGAACTGGGCGTGGATCCGATCGCCCTGCGGCGGCAGAACTTCATCACCGAGTTTCCCTATGCCACGCCGGTGGCGGTGGAATACGACACCGGGGATTATCACGGCACGATGGACGCGCTGGAGCGGATGGCGGATTTTGCCGGCTTCGAGGCGCGGCGGGCGGAGAGCGAGGGGCGCGGCAAGTGGCGGGGTCTCGGCGTCAACTGCTATATCGAGGCTTGCGGCATCGCGCCCTCGAACCTGGTGGGGCAGCTCGGTGCGCGGGCGGGCTTGTACGAATCCGCCACCGTCCGGGTCAACGCCACCGGCGGCCTCGTGGTGATGACCGGCTCGCACTCCCACGGGCAGGGGCACGAGACCACTTTCCCGCAGGTGATCGCGGAGATGATCGGCATCGATGAGAGCATGGTCGAGATCGTGCATGGCGACACCGCCAACACGCCGATGGGCATGGGCACCTACGGCTCGCGCTCGATCGCGGTGGGGGGCTCGGCGATGGTGCGGGCGGCCGAGAAGATCATCAACAAGACCAAGAAGATCGCCGCCCACCTGCTGGAGGCGTCCGAGGCGGATATCGAGCTCAAGGACGGCGCGTTCAGCGTCGCGGGCACCGACAAGCAGGTCGCCTGGGGCGACGTGTGCCTGGCCGCGTATGTGCCGCACAACTATCCGCTGGAGGAGATCGAGCCGGGGCTGGAGGAGACGGCGTTCTACGATCCCAGCAACTTCACCTATCCCGCCGGCGCCTATGCCTGCGAGGTGGAGGTCGATCCGGAGACCGGGCGCGTCACCATCGAGCGGTTCGCCGCGGCGGATGATTTCGGCAACGTGATCAACCCGATGATCGTCGATGGCCAGGTCCATGGCGGCATCGCCCAAGGGGTGGGCCAGGCGCTGCTGGAAGGCTGCGTCTATGACGAGAACGGCCAGCTTCTGAGTGCCTCCTACATGGATTACGCGATGCCGCGGGCCGACGATCTGCCGTTCTATTCGGTGGATCACTCCTCGGTCACGCCCTGCACCCACAACCCGCTGGGGGTGAAGGGCTGCGGCGAGGCCGGGGCGATCGGCTCGCCGCCGGCAGTGGTGAACGCGGTCGTCGACGCGCTGCAGCGGGGCGGGCGCACGGGCGTCACCCATATCGACATGCCGCTGAGCCCGGCCCGGGTCTGGGCGGCGATGCAGGTGTAGGTTGCGGGGTCGGGAGCGAGGGGCCCCCAAGTACAGGGACCCCCTCGCGCTCCCCGAGGTATTTCAGGACCCGAAGACGCCGGGGATCGGCATCGGGCGGGGACAGAGGAAGGACAAGAGACGATGTATGATTTCGAATTCGTGAAGCCCACGACGGTGGCGGATGCGGTGGCGGCCCTCGGGAGCGAGGAGGCGCAGGCGCTGGGGGGCGGTCAGACGCTGATCCCGACGCTGAAGCAGCGGCTGGCGAGCCCGTCAAAGCTGGTGAGCCTGCTGGGCATCGCCGAGATGCAGGGGGTCTGCCGCGGCGACGACGGCGCGCTCTGCATCGGCGGGGCGACGACGCACGGGACCATCGCCCGGGAGGCGGGCGACTATCCGGCGCTGGCCTATCTCGCCTCGCGCATCGGCGACCCGGCGGTCAGGAACCGCGGCACGATCGGCGGCAGCCTCGCCAACAACGACCCCGCGGCCTGCTACCCGGCGGCGGCGCTGGCCTCCGGGGCGACCATCGTGACCAATGCCCGCGAGATCGCGGCGCAGGACTATTTCCAGGGCATGTTCACCACTGCGCTGGAAGAGGGCGAGATCATCACCGAGGTGCGGTTTCCGGTGCCGGACAAGTCGAACTACCAGAAGTTCGCGCAACCCGCCTCGCGCTTCCCGCTGGTGGGCGTGTTCGTGGCGAAGTACGAAGGCGGCGTGCGCGTGGCTGTGACCGGCGCCTCCAACGAGGGCGTCTTCCGCTGGCACGAGGCCGAGGAGAAGCTGTCCGCGGACTTCTCCGCCGGCGCCCTCGACGGACTGTCGCACTCCGCCGACGGCATGATCGGAGACCTGCACGGCACGCCGGCCTACCGCGCGCACCTCATCGGCGTCCTCACCAAACGCGCCGTCACCGCCGCAAGTTGATAGCGGGATTGCGAAACCGGATCCGGACCAGGCTGGGTCCGCTCAGACCGGTTGCGCGTCCTGCAACTCGCGTACCAGACGCGCTTCCTCTTCGGCGCGGGGTTTGGTGAAACGGGCCAGCAGAAGGTAGGCGACCGGTGTGAGGTAGAGCGTCGAGAGCGTCGCGAGGCCGAGACCGCCGACGATCACCCAGCCCAAGGCCTCGCGCGCCTCCGCTCCGGCGCCGGAGGACAGGATCAGGGGCACGCCGCCAAAGACCGTCGAGACCATCGTCATCATGACCGGACGCAGCCGTATTGTGCAGGCATCGAGGATCGCCGATCTCACGTCCTGTCCACGGTCGCGCAGCTGGTTGGCGAATTCCACGATCAGGATCCCGTTCTTCGCCATGATCCCGATCAGCATGACAAGCCCGATCTGGCTGTAGACGTTCAGGCTGAGCCCCGTGAAGGCCAGCGCGAAGATGGCGCAGGCGAGGCCGATGGGAACGGTGATCATCACCACGATGGCGGAAATGAAGCTTTCGAACTGCGCCGCCAGCACCAGGAGCACGACGATGATCGCGAAGCCGAAGGTCAGGAACATCCCCGAATTGGTCTCGTTCAGCGTGGCGGCTTCGGCGAGGGGCACGAGCCGGTTTTCCTCGGCGAGGATGCCGTCGGCCAGCGTGCGCACGGCGGCCAGCGCATTGCCCAGCGACATCTCGGGCGACAGGCTTGCCGCGATTTCCACAGACCGTTTCTGGCCCTCACGGTCGAGTTCCGGAGCCACGGCGCGTTCCTCCAGCGTCACGAAGCTGGCCATCGGGATCATCTGGCCATCGCCGGATTGCACGAAAATGTTCTCCAGATCGCCCGGATCGTTGACCGGATCGGCGGTCGAGAGCAGTTGCACGTCGTAGCTGGTATCTTCGATGAAGACCGAGCCGATGCTGCGTCCGTTCAGCACCGCGCGCAGAGCGTCGCCCAGGCCGGTGATGTCGATACCCAGATCGGACGCGCGCTGCCGGTCGATCTCCACGAAAAGCTGCGGTTGCGTGGTCTCGTATTCCAGCCGCACCTGGCCCATCGCGGGGTCGTTCTGCATCTCGGCCACGAGTTCTTCGGATACCTCGGCCAGTTGCGCGTAGTTGTCGCCGGTGATCGCGAAACTGAGGCCCCGCCCGGCGCCGCGAATGCCCAGCGAATTGGGCTGGATCGCGAAGGCGCGCACGCCGATCAGGCCGCCCAGCTTGGCGTTGATGTCGCCCACGATCTCGTCCTGGCTGCGGCTGCGCTCGTGCCATTTCGACAGGGTGAAGACCATGAACCCGGAATTGTCGGCACCAAAGCCGGTGATGGCAAAGACGTTCGTGATCTCGCCCGAGGCACGCAGGTCGGCAACCGAATCCTCGATCTCCTGCATCTTGGCGCTGGTGTATTCGAGGGAGACGCCCTGCGGCGTGGTCAGCCGGAGCAGCGCCACGGCGCGGTCTTCGCGCGGGGTCAGTTCCTGCCGGATGTCTCCGGCCACGAAGACAGCGGTCGCCGAAAAGAGCGCAGCCACCAGCAGAATCACGAGCGGGTTCGCCAGCGCGGCCTGCAACGTCGTCCTGTAGATCCCGGCCAGACGGTTTCCGAGCCAGATCATCGGCCCCCGCGCGCCTTCCTTGGGCGGGTCGGTCAGGAAGCGGCTGGCGAGCACCGGACAGAGCGTCAGCGCGACGACCGAGGACAGCATGACCGACATCGCGAGCGTGAAGCCGAACTCGCGGAAAAGCCCGCCGGCCTGTCCGGGCAGGAAGGAGAGCGGAATGAACACCGCCGCCAGTGTCGCGGTGGTGGTCACGACGGCGAAGAAGACCTGCTGCGTTCCGAGGACGGCGGCGGCGCGCGGCCCCATCCCTTCGGCCCGGCGACGCACGATGTTTTCCAGCACCACGATCGCGTCGTCGACCACCATCCCGGTGGCCAGGACCAGCGCCAGCAGGGTGAGGATGTTGACCGAAAACCCGACCAGGAATATCGCCGCGATCGTCCCGATCAACGCCACCGGCAGCGTCAGCGCCGGGATCAGCGTGGCGCTGGCGCTGCGCAGGAAGACGAAGATCACGACGACGACGATGGCGACCGCCATCCCGAGGGTCTTCAGGACCTCGTTGATCGAGCCCTGGATGAAGACCGCGTCGTCGGAGGTGACGAAAATGTTGATGTCGTCCGGCAGCGACGCGTCCAGTTCCGCGACGACGCCGCGCACGGCCTCGGAGATGTCTAGCGTGTTCGACGTGGCCTGACGGATCACCCCCATGCCGAGGCCGGTCTGGCCGTTCGCGCGCAGGATCGTCTCGTTGGGGGCCGGGCCCAGGGTCACGCGGGCGACGTCGCGCATCTGGATGTCGGGCGAGATCTGCAGCGCTTCGAACGCCTCCGCCGTGGAGACGGTGGCGGTCGTCCGCACGGTGATCGACTGTCGATCCCCGGTCAGATCACCGGCGGGCGCGTCGAACGCGACGTCGCCCAAGGCACGCGCAACGTCGGCCAGGGTCAATCCCCGGCTGGCAAGAGCAAGTTGATCGATATCGACACGGAAGATCGGTTCGCGGTCGCCGTAGATCTGCAGGTCGGCCACGCCCTCGATGGAGATAAGCCGATCCTCGACACGGTCCTGCACGATCTGGGTGAGCTCCTGCGGCGACCGGCCCGACGAGGTCACGGCGATCCGCATGACCGGGCTGGCATCGGCGTCGGCCTTCACGATGCTCGGTTCTTCGGATTCGTCGGGCAGTTGCGGCGCGATCCGCGCCACGGCGTCACGCACATCCGTCGCGGCGACGTCGATGTCGACGCTGCTCTCGAATTCGAGCGTCACGCGGCTGCGGCCGAATCGCGAGTTCGACGAGATCGAGCGGATGCCGGAGACACGTCCGACCGCACCCTCGATCCGCCCCGTCAGTTCCTGGTCGACGGTTTCGGGGGAGGCGCCGGGGAATTCCGTGGTCACCGTCACGACCGGGCGATCGACATTGGGCAGCTCGCGGATCTCGACCCCGAAGAGCCCCGCGAGACCGGCCAGCACGATCAGCGCGCTGAGCACGAAAGCGAGGATCGGGCGTCGAACGAAGAGGGCGGTTCCGGACGTGCGGACAGGAGTGGGGGCGGCGCTCATGCCGGGATCACAGTCGCGTCGGAGTCAAGGACGCGCGCGCGGCGGCGTCGGGCGGGTTGGTGACTTCGACCGCGCTGCCGGGGCGCAGGTTCTGCACACCTTCCACCACGATCAGCTCGCCCGGTTCCAGCGGGGCATCGACCAGGATGCTGTTGGCGTTGCGCTGGCGAATCTCCACTGGCACGCGCACCGATTTGCCTTCGCGCACGGCCCAGACGAAGGAACCTTCGCTCGACCATTGCAGCGCCAGCGGTTCGATCGACAGAAGCGTTTCGCCGGGAAAATTCAATTCCACCTCGAACGCCATGCCCGCGCGCAGGCGGTCATCCTCGTTCTCGACCCGCGCCTGGACCCGCAACGTTCGGCTGGCCCGGTCGACGATCGTATCGATGGCACTGATTTCGCCATCGAGTTCGGTGTCGCGCAGGCCCAATGGCGTGACGGTCAGCGGCATGCCGGTTTCGAGATGCACTATGACCCGTTCTGGCACGCGGAAATCGATCAGAAGGGCAGAGCGGTCGGTGATGGTGGCGAGCGCGTCCTGCGCCAGCACGCGATCGCCGACCTCGACGTCGATGATCCCGACCCAACCGGAGATCGGCGCCTTGATCGTGCGTTGCGCCAGGTCGAACTCCGCCTGCCGCAGTTCCAATTCCGCGGTTCTCAACGCGAGCTCGGATTCCCGCAGCCGTACCTCGGTCACGTTTCCCTGAAGTTGCCGCAAACGCGCCACGTCGTCCCGCGCATCGGCCAGGACGATCTGCGCGCGCTCCAGAGCGATGGTCTCGGCCTCGTGCTCCAGCCTGGCGACGACTGCGCCTTCGGCGACCTTTGCACCGGCTTCCACAGGAATGTCCGTGACCAGGCCAACCGCCTGGGAGCGCACGGTCACGGCATGCAGGGCTGTGCCATCGCCGATGGAGCGGACGCGATCGGCGAGTGTGCGTTCGGTGACTTCGCCCACAATGACGCGATCCGACCCGCCGCCGAACCCTCTGCCGCCATCGGTGCTGTCCTGGCCGGCCAGTTCGATCCCCAGAAGCTCCGCCACACCCAACCGCTCGAGAACCGGATGCGACGCCGGTACGTACTGGATCCACAGATAGCCTGCCGCGACGATCACGGCTGCACACAGCATGACCTGTCGGAGAAATCTCATTCCGCACGAACCTTTCAGCAACTTGCGCAGGATCATAGCACGAAAAGCGGAAAGTCACGCCGCATCATGAACTTGTGAATCTCCTGTTGCATCCGGACAGCGGGGCACGCCGCGAAGGCCCAGCGCAGCGGTGGGGAGCCTGAATTCTGGCCAAGACGATGCGAACTCGCTACACCGGTGAGAGGTTCGGCAGATGGGAATGCGGACCGGAGAGGGAGGAGAGACCATGAGATTTTCAGGATACTTGGCCGGTGTGGCCGCGGGGCTTGCAATCGCCTGCACCGGGCTTGCGCAGGCCCAGGACTGGGAGCCGGACGGCGCGCTGCGGCTGCAGATCGGGTTCGCTGCGGGGGGATCGACCGACTCCCTTGGACGTGTGCTCGCCGAAGTGATGAAGGAGCAGACCGGCTGGAATATCATCGCGGAGAACAAGACCGGCGGCGGTGGCGTCGCAATGTTCACCGCCATCGCGAACATGCCGCCCGGCGGGGAGATCATCGGGCTCGGTGTGAACATGCCGCTGCTGGTCAACCTCGTGAACCGGCCGGAGCAGATGCAGTTCGACATCGACAGCTTCGACTACCTCGGCACCGTGTCCAAGGCGCAGCTGGCCCTTGTTGCCAGTGCCGATGCGCCGTTCGACGATCTCGAGGGAATGGTGGAGTTTGCCAAGGAGAACGACGGGATCGCCGTCGCCTTCGATGCGCCGCCGCAGAAGCTGCTTCTCGACATCGTCAGCCGGCAGTCGGATGTGGACATCAGCACCGTCTCCACCGCGGGCAGTGCCGAGTCGATGAAACTGATCCTCGGCCGACAGGTTCAGGTCGGCTTCGGCGCGGGCGTGCAGATGCAGTATCTCGAAGCCGGAACGATGAAGGTGATCGCCTCGGCCAACGAGACACGGCTCGATTTCGCGCCGGACGCACCGACCTTCCTCGACGCAGGCTACGGCGCCTATGTCGAGCCGGTCTATTTCCTGGCCACGACAGCAGGTACCGCTCCGGAGGCGTTGGAGGCGCTGACCGCGGCCATCGATGCGGCGATGCAGACGGACGAGATGGCGCAGATCGTGCGCAACGCGGCCACGTCGGAGCCGCAGAACCTCGGTCCGGACGGCACCCGCGAGATGATGGTGAAGGGGCTTGAGAACGTGAAGGTCCTTTTCGGCAAGTGACGCGCGGGGCCTCGTCGGTATGACGGGGCCTGCCGCACCAAATCGGAGAGCTTTGCAGATGTCGGCTGATCGCGCGTCCGGAACGTTCTTTTTCCTGTTCGGGCTGGTGATGTTCTTTCTGATCAACCCGAGCTTCATCGAGGATGTCGACACCGGCAACATCCGGCCCGAGACCGTGCCCAACTGGCTTGCCCTGATCATCGCCGGCTGCGGCGCGCTTCTGGTTGTACGCCCGACCGGCCACCGCGCGACGGATGCCAGCCACACGTTTCGGGCGGGGATGTTCCTTGCGCTCCTCTGTTTCGGGATCTGGGCGATGTCCCATGCGGGTTTCGTGCTGGTAGCGCCGCCCCTGGCACTTGCGGTCATGCTGCTTCTCGGCGAGCGCAGGCTCGGCTGGCTCGCGTTCGGCGTCGCCGGAATGCCCGCGATCATCTGGCTGCTGGTCGAGGTCCTTCTGGGCCGGCCCTTGCCCTGAACGGTCGCGCGGATGATGGATTTCTCGGTGATACTTGCGGGGCTCGGGGACGCCTTCAGCGTCTTCAACCTCGCCTTCGTCGTCTTCGGCGTGATCGTGGGGCAGTTCGTCGGCGCCGTGCCCGGGATCGGGCCGGTCATGGCGATGGCGATCGCGATCCCCTTCACCTACGGTCTCGACCCGCTGCCGGCGATCGCGTTCCTCGTCGGGGTCAACAAGGGGGGGCTGGTGGGCGGCGCCTTGCCGGCGATCCTGATCAACACGCCCGGAACGCCCGACGCCGCCGCGACGGCGCTGGACGGCCATCCGATGGCTCTGGCGGGCAAGCCGTTGAAGGCGACCAAGATGGCGCTCTTTTCCTCCGTCACCGGGGACACGTTCAGCGACATCGTTCTGATCACCGTGTCCGCGCCTCTGGCGATCCTCGCCCTGCGCATGGGTCCGATCGAGGTGCTGGCGTTGATGATCTTCGCCTTCTCCGTCCTCTCCGGCCTGATCGGGGAGTCGCTGGTGAAGGGCATCATCTCCGCGGCACTGGGGCTGCTTCTGGCCTGCATCGGCAGCGATCCGGAGAACTACACCCCGCGCCTGATCTTCGGCTATTTCGAACTCTACGACGGGTTGCCGCTGGTCTCCGTCGCCATCGGAATGCTGGCGATCTCCGAAATCCTCCGCCGCCTGTCGGAAAATCGCGGCGAGATGCGCCCGGCCATCGACCTGCAGGGGACCGGCGACCCCGCCGACAGCCGGGTCAGCTGGGCCGAATACTGGTCCTGCCGCTTCACGATGCTGCGGGGCGCGGTCATCGGAACGCTGATGGGCGCGCTGCCGGGCATCGGGTCGACCGCCGCGGCCTTCATGTCCTACGCCATGACCAAGGCCGCGTCGCGCGCGCCGGGCAGCTTCGGCAAGGGCAACATCCACGGCATCGCCGCCTCGGAATCCGCCAATTCCGCGGTCATGGGGGCAAACCTGATCCCGCTTTTGACACTCGGCATTCCGGGCAGTGTCGGGGCCGCGCTGATCATCAGCGCCTTCATGATCCACGGAATCCAGCCCGGGCCGCTCCTCTTCCAGAACCAGGGGCGGCTGATCTATGGCCTGTTCGGCGCGATGGTCATGGCGAATTTCGTGAACCTCTGGATCGGCCAGCTTGGCCTGCGGTTCTGGGTCCGCGTGATTTCCGCGCCGGAATCCGTGATCTTCAGCTCCGCGCTGCTGCTCTGCATCGTCGGTGTCGCGATGTCGTCGGGCGGGCTCTTCGGTGTGGCGGTCATGCTGGTCTTTGCGGCGATGGGCTATCTCCTGGCCAGCTTCGGGTACTCGCTGGTGATCCTGATCATCGCGTTCTTCCTCGGCCCGCGGTTCGAGATCTCGCTGGCGCAATCCCTGGCGCTGACCGGCGGCGATCTGACCCAGATCTACCGCTCCCCGGTGGCCGTCCTGCTGCTGGTCCTCTCGGTCGCCTCCGTTGTCTGGTTTCTGTACCGCAATCGCGCCGCCGAAGACCTGTTGAGATCATGAGGAAGATGGTGCGAATGACGCCGTCGACACGCGGAGGTAGAATTTGCACGTCGGATTGTGGTGCCACGAACTCATGTGTCGGTTGAACGGCACCATTGAGTTCAAGCCGGATATAGGTCTTGCAACAGTAAGCTATTGATATACTGTGAAAACGGAGCTTGGGTGCCAAGGCTGCAGTTCAAGACGGTCCGGGTTTGGAATGACGAAATTGACTTTTGGCAGCACGAAACTCGCATTGGTCATATCGGCTTTTCTGGCGCCGTTGCCGAGCCTGGCGGACAGCTTGCAGGACGCGGTGCGCAGTGCGGTCACGACGAACCCGGCCGTTCAGGCCGTTTCGGACGAAGCACGGGCGAGCGCCTATGATCTGCTGAAACTGGAATCCGAATTCCAGCCCGAAGTGTCGTTGTATGGGGAGGCGGGTGCGCAGCGTGTCGATGACCCGGCGTCCCTGATCGCCGTGGACGATGACGAGATCATGTTCGCGCGGGAAATCGGTCTGAATGCGGAACTGGTGCTGTTCGACGGGGCACGTCGCGCCAATCTGGTCTATTCCAACGCCGCGCGGGTCGACAGCAGCATCTTCCGGTTGCTCGATGCATCCGAGACGATGGCCCTCAACGCGACCGAGGTCTACATCGACCTCTACCGCCACATGCTGCTGCTCGAGTCGGCGCGAACGAACCTGGCGCGTCACCGCGCAATCGCGCAGCAGGTCTTCGATCTGGTCGAAGGCGGGAAGGTTCCCTTGAGCGACCGGTTGCTGGCAGAAGACCGGGTCCGCGCAACGCAGCTTGTCATCATCGACATCGAACGCCGCCTGCAGGAAGCCGGCGCACGTTACACACGTATCGTCGGGCGCAAGCGTAGCGGTCAACTGAGCGTACCGGTGCCGAAGACCGGTGTCAGCAGCCTGGAGCAGTTGACCGCCGCCGCGGTGGACAACAGCTATCGAGTGAAGAGCGCCAATGCGGAAATCGACAAGGCCGGTTACGACCGCGACATCAGCGAGTCCGACCGCAAGCCGCGGGTCACGCTCAACGCGGGTATCCGCTACGGGGAAGACATCGATGGCATCATCGGAACTGACAGCGACACCTTCGTCGGGCTGCGGATGAACTGGATCCTCTACAAGGGCGGCCGGTCGGCGCGCGAGCGGTCGATGATCGAACGCCGGAACAAGGCCATTTCCGAACGCAACCTCGCCATTCGCGAAGTCCGCGAATTGGCGGAACGCACATGGTACGCGCACCAGTCCAACCTCGACCGCGCGCGGCTTCTCGACGTGCAACTGGCCGTGAACCGCCGGCTGACGGAACAGTTCGTCACGGAGTTCGAGGCCGGCGCCCGCACGCTTCTCGACGTGCTCGAGGTGGAGCGCGCGACGTTCCAGGTCGAATTCGAGAAGATCAGCGCCGATGCCAGCCTGGCGTTCAGCCGGTACCGGTTGCTCGCCGCGCAAAGCAGGCTCGCGGAGCATTTCGGTGTCGGCCGCGCCAATGTTGCGCTGATCCCGGATTTTCAGGACCGCGCGCTCTCCGACACGACA
Source organism: uncultured Alphaproteobacteria bacterium (assembly GCA_963721175.1). Classification (GTDB taxonomy): domain Bacteria; phylum Pseudomonadota; class Alphaproteobacteria; order Rhodobacterales; family Rhodobacteraceae; genus Aliishimia. The sequence goes on from CAVRIG010000023.1 coordinate 323,698, forward strand.
TCGGTGTTCAAGATCGTGATCCCCGAACTCGACCGGACGGATGACCGCTGAACCCGATACCGGTGGCCTGCCCACGACGCCGGATGCGGCCCTGGCCGGAGCGGAGCAGGGCGCGTCGCTGATCGCCTGGCTGGCCGAAGCGCACGGCCGGCGATACTCCAGGGCGCGTCTGCAGACGGCGATGCCGGCCAAGGAGACCTTCCGCACGCCGGAGGACATCGCGCGCGCGCTGGAGGTTTTCGATCTGGGCTCGCGTCTGGTGCGAACGCCGCCCCACAAGCAGGATCCGGGCGTTCTGCCCTGCGTCGTGTTCCGCAAGGACGGCACGACGGCGGTGATGACTGAACTGGATCGGACGGGCCGACGGGGTACGTTCATCGACCCGGGGCGTGGCAACCTCAAGACCGAGCTCGACCGGTCGCAGATGCGCCGGGATCTTGTGGATCAGGTCCTGCTGGTCACGAAGACCCACGCGACGGCCCGCGGTCCCGCGAACCCCGAGCGGCAGAGCGTCGGCCCCGGGAGACGCAGCTGGTTCTGGCAGCCGGTCCGGGAAAGCTGGGGCGCCTGGGTGCAGATCCTGGTGGCGGCCCTGTGTCTCAACCTGCTCAACCTCGCCCTGCCGATCTTCGTGATGAACGTCTATGACCGCGTGATCCCCAACGCGGCCTTCGTCACGCTGTGGACGCTCGCTGCTGGCGTTGGGATCGCGATCCTCCTCGAATTCGCCCTTCGGGGCTTGCGCATGTCGGTGCTGGAGCGGATCGGGCGGCGGGTCGACCTGCGGATTTCCTCGACGCTTTTCGACCAGGCGTTGAATGCACGCATGTCGTCGCGCAAGGGCGGGGCAGCCGGCATGGCAAACACGATCCGCGAATTCGAGACGACGAAGGATTTCCTGGGCTCGGCGAGTTTCGTGGCGGTGATCGACCTCATGTTCATCGGGGTCTTCATCGCCGCGCTGTTCTTCGTCGTGGGCCCGCTCGCCTGGGTCCCGCTGGTCGCGATCCCGGTGGTACTGGGCCTCGCCCTCATCGCCCAGATCCCGTTGCGGAGCAGCGCGGCACAGGCGCAGGAGCTGGCCGCAAAGCGGCATGTGGTACTGGTGGAATCGCTTCTTGGGATCGAAGCGATCAAGAGCCTCAATGGCGAGCCGGTCATGCAGCGCGACTGGGAGAACGCGGTCGCGGCCTCCTCCCGGATCAGCGGCCGCACGCGGTTCTGGTCGTCGCTGGCGACTAATGGCACCCAGCTGACGCAGCAGGCGGTGAGCGTCGGCATCATCGTCTGGGGCGTGTACCTCGTGTCGCAGAACGCGATCACCGTCGGGGCGCTGATTGCCGCGAACATCCTGGCGGGCCGGGTGCTGGCGCCGCTGGCGGCAATCTCGCAGACGATCTTCCGCGCGCATTACGCCCTGCGGTCGATGCGGTCGCTGGACGAGATGATGGCCATGCCGCGAGAACGCGCGCGAGGCAGCGACAGCGACCTCGTGGTGCGGCGCGGGGCGATCCGATTCCAGGATGTGAGCTTCCAGTATTCCGGAGCGCCGCAACCCGCGCTGAAGGACGTATCCTTCGAAATCGCACCGGGCGAGACCATCGCTTTGCTGGGCCGCGTGGGATCGGGAAAGACCACGACGGGCAAGCTGATGAACGGCCTGCTGGAGCCGCAGAGCGGCACGATCCTGATCGACGATCACGGGCTTGCGCAATATGACCCGGCGGAGTTGCGCGCCGGCATCGGCTATCTCACGCAGGAAAGCGAGCTCTTCACCGGCACGCTGCGTGAGAACATGATCCTCGGTGCGCCCCACGCGAGCGACGAGGAGATCCGCCGCGCGCTCTACCACGCCGGGATGGACGGCTTTGTCGCGTCCAATCCCAAGGGGCTGCACCTGTTTCTGGGCGACAAGGGTGGCAACCTCTCGGGCGGGCAGCGGCAGGGGATCGCACTTGCAAGGCTGATCCTGCGTAAACCGTGCGTGCTGTTCCTGGACGAGCCGACCAACGCCATGGATCAGCAGATGGAGGCCGCCGTGATCGCCCGCCTGCAGGAGCTGGGGCAGGGACGAACGACGCTGATCCTCTGCACGCACCGCATGTCGCTGGCCAATATCGCGCAGAGGTTCATCGTTCTGGACCAGGGCCGCAAGGTTCTGGACGGCCCGCGGGAACTGGTGGTGGATCGTTTGCGTGCGGCGCGTGCCGAGCAATTGCAGGGGTAAGGGATGTTCGGGCTCGAAGTCGACGAGGAATTCCTGAACGACCCGACGCGCGCACGCCTGCAGGGCGGCGAGGGCCGATCCTGGCTGCTGCTGCTTCTGCTGCTCGGCGGCATCGCCGCGTTCATGGTCTGGGCATGGGCGTTCGAGATCGAGGAGGTCACCCGCGGCGCTGGCCGCGTGGTGCCCTCGGCGCAGGTGCAGGTCGTGCAAAGCCTCGAGCCCGGCATCGTGCGCAGCATCGATGTGGCCGAAGGCGACGTGGTGGATCACGGTCAGGTCCTGATGGTGATCGACGACACGGCCGCCACTGCCAACCGCGGGGAATTGCTGCAGCAGGAAGCCGCCCTGCTAGCGGAGGAACTGCGGTTGCAGGCGGAGGTCGCGCTGAACCGGACGCCGGAGTTTCCGCAGACCCTGCAAGGCCGCGCGCCGGAGGCGGTCCTTGCCGAAATGGACGTGCTCGCCTCGCGGTTCGAACAGCTTGACAACGAGCTGGCGGTGCTGCGCGACAAGCTGGCGCAGAAACGCGCCGCCCTGGGAGAGTTGCGCGCCCAGCGGCAGAAGCAGGAACAGGTGCGCGCGCCGCTGCAGGAAGAAGTCGAACTGACCGAAGGCTTGGTCGAGTTCGGGCGCGGTGCCCCGCATCGACTTCCTGCGCCTGCGCGCCCGGTTGGCGGAAATCGACGGAGATATCGAGGTGAGCCGGGCGCAGGAGCCCAATCTGGTCGCGGCCATCGACGAGGCGGAAAACCAGATCGAACTGGCGAAATCGGCCTATGTCCTGACCGCGCGGCAACGGCTGGCGCGGCTGCGGGTGGAGCTGGCGGTTGTCCGGGAGACGCTGCGTGCGGCGGAGGATCGCGTGTCGCGGACGCAGCTGGTGTCGCCGGTGCGCGGGACCGTGAATGCCGTCCGCGTGACCAGCATCGGCGCGGTCGTCGAGCCCGGTGCGCCGCTGGTGGAGGTGGTTCCGGTCGACGACAGCCTCGAGATCGAGGTGGAGATCCTGCCGCGCGACGTCGCCTTCATCCGCCCCGGCGATCCGGTGTCAGTGAAGATCAGCGCCTACGACTACCTCGTTTTCGGTTCGCTGGATGGCGAGGTCGTGCGGATCGGCGCGGACACGATCCGCAAGCCGGACGGGCAGGAATTCTTCAAGCTGATCGTGCGCACGGATCGCACCGATCTGGGGCAGGCGGGGCAGAGCCTGCCGATCCGCCCGGGCATGACGGCCTCGGTCGACATCCAGACCGGGCGGAGGTCGGTTCTCAGCTACCTTTTGCAGCCGCTGCTGCGCATGCGATCCGAAGCATTGCGGGAAAGCTGATCACTTCGAGCTGGCGTCATGGACCCCGCCCCAGTCCGGCGGAGGCGGGTGTTCGCGCAGGTCTTCGATCCGCGCGCGCAGACTTTTGAAATAATGGATCAGAAGCGGGTCGATCCGGTTTGCGGCCAGTTCCGTCTCTGCCAGTGCCGCGAGGGCGCAGTCCCACTCCCTGTTGCGGTAGGCCGTGTGCATGCGGGCTGTGATTGCCGAGATCTCCGCGAAGGCCGCACTTTGCCGCAGCGCCCTGTCGCCCAGCAGCGCGAAGATATGCTCCGGCTGCGACTTGCCCTTCACCCGGATGAGATCGAGTTCCAGCAGCGCGAAATCCTCTCCAACGGCGGCTGCGGTCGATGACCCCACGATGATCGACGTGCCGTAGTGCCGCGACTGCCCTTCGAGCCGCGAGGCGAGGTTCACCGGGTCACCCATTGCGGTGTAATCGAACCGGTTGTCCGACCCCATGTTGCCGACCACGCAGGAACCGGTGTTGATACCGATTCCGATGAAGATCGGCTGATGCGCGCGCCCCTCCGCGGCCGCCTCTCGCTTGCGCGCCGCGTCGAGGTCCACCACAGCACGTTTCATCGCCAATGCCGCGGCACAGGCGGCGCGCGGGTGGTCGCGATGGTCGAGGGGGGCGTTCCAGAATGCCATGACCGCATCGCCCATGAACTTGTCGATCGTCCCGCCCTGGTCGAGGATCGCCTTCGACAGCAGGTTCAGGAACCGGTTCATCAGCGCGGTCAGCCCCGCGGGATTGTCGCGATAGCCTTCCGCGATGGCGGTGAACCCGTGCACGTCGCTGAAGAGCAGGGTCAGATCCCGCGTCTCCCCGCCCAGCCGCAGCTTGTCGGTGTTCTCGGTGATCTCGTTCACGAGGTCCTTCGACACGTACTGGCCGAAGGCAGCGCGGATCGCCTGCCGCCGGCGCTCCTCGCGCAGGTAGTTGGTGGCGGACATGAACATGATCGTGGCGAGCCCCGACAGGATGGTGAAGCTGGGGTCGATCAGCAGCCGGTATTGCGCGAACGCGATGAAGGACCCCCAGCCCAGCGTCGTCAGGAAGATCAGGGTCGAGATGATCAGGATCATGGCATTCATGATCGGCGCCAGGATGATTATGAGCAGGCAGATCGCGAACATCGCCACCAGCTCCCACGCGACGGCGACGTTCGGGCGGAGCAGAAGCGTGTCCGCGAGGATGTTTTCCAGAAGCTGCGCATGGATCTCCACTCCGGGCATCTGCACGCCCAGGGGGGTGGTCCGGTAATCCTCCAGCCCGATGGCGGAGGTGCCGATCAGAACCAGCTGGCCGTCAAGGCGCCCCGGTTCGACGCGGCCCGCCAGCAGGTCGGCTGCGGAAACGAACCGGTTGGATTGCGAGTACGTGAGGTAGGGCCGCACGGTGCCGTCCCCCGCCGTCCGGATGGCCTTGCCCGCGACGACGACGCTGTCGACGCCGGCCTCGTTGCTGCGCACGGCGAAGGGCTGGCCGCCGGTCGCCACGCGCAGGAGCTCGGGCGCCAGCGCCATCCGCAGTGCGCCGCCGAGGCTCATCACCAGCGGCACGCGCCGGTAGACGCCATCGGGGTCGGGCCGGACGGTGAATACGCCCCGGCCTGCCGCGGCGGCCTCCAGTTCGGGCAGATTGGCGATCAGGTCCGGAAATGCGAGCAGGTAGGGCCGCGGATCCGGCCCGATCACGGCGTGCGGCACCTCGGCGATTTCGATGGTGTTGCTCAGCGCGGTCCTGCCGCTGCGCACGCTCGTCTGTCCGACGACAACCCGCGTGCGTGCGAAGGCGGCCGCCAGCCTTTGGTCATTGTCGGGGAGGGATTTCAGGGCGTCCCGGAGGCCTTGGGACAGATCGGGATTGTCCTGCGCGATCTGGTCGGGGGACAATCGGTCGGGTTCGGCGAATACGATATCGAACGCGATCGCCACCGCGCCTTGGGCGGTGGCCGCATCGACGAGGTCGGCGAACCGGGTGCGCGGCCAGGGCCATTGCCCGACCTCCTCGATGCTTTCGTCATCCACGTCCACGACCACGACCGGCAGCGGTTCCGGCTCGCGTGGACGGATCTGATGGAAGAGGTCGAAGGTGAGATTCCGGAGCGTTTGAACGGGAAACGGGTCCTCGTATCGGACGTAGATCGCGAAGATGACCAGCAGCAGCGCCGCCAAGCGCGCCAGCCCGACCCGTTTTGCGATCCAGGAAACCATCGCCTCAGCAAACAGAGAGCCCGAAGGAAGCGCAAGATGTCTTGATCGTTACTCGTGATTTGCGAGGTGCGGCTGTTCCCCTTGCGCAAGTGCGGCAATTTCTCCTTGCGGCGCACCGACTTGCAGCGAAGTTCCCGTCTTGCGTGTGTCCTCACACCTATTGCACGAACTTTCTTTGGCCCAATGTGAATTCGATTACAGAGATTTGCCGCAAATGCTAACAATCTGTTGCTCAGCGCAATCGTTGCGCAACGGGAAGCGTCCCGGGGAACAACAATGTCCGTCAACGAACTCGATACGGGAGCTGTCCAAAAAGACCAGAACCTGCTGTTCGCGGACGGCTCGGGTGCTGTCGTCGTGGAAGACGCGTCACGGCTCTTCGGAGCGGAGTTCCTCCGGGAGGGTCCGGACCTGGTCCTGCGCAACGAGGGTGCCACGGATGTCCGGATCGTGGATTACTTCCGCACGGCGGAGCCGGTCGACCTGCAGACGCCGGATGGTGCCACGCTGCGGGGTCACGTCGTGGAACGGCTAGCCGGCCCGGAAGCGCCCGGTCAATACGCCCAGGCCGGCGCAGCGGACCGGGCCGTTCCGATCGGACAGGTCGAATCCGTTGACGGCTCAGCCTCCGTGCAGCGCAGCGACGGCACGACGGAGCCGCTGACGCAAAGCGCGCGCATCTTCCTGAACGATGTGGTCCAGACGATCGGCGACAGCTCGCTCTCGATCACCTTCGTCGACGGGACAATCTTCACGCTCTCCTCCGACAGCCGGATGGTGATCGACGAATTGATCTACACCCCGGGTGGCAACGACAATTCCGCGGTGTTCAACCTCGTCCAGGGCGGGTTCATCTTCATCGCGGGACAGGTCGCGGGGTCCGGCGGCATGGAGGTGAACACGCCCGCGGCCACGATGGGCATCCGCGGCACGACGGTTCTGGCGGACGTGCAGACGCAGGGCGGGGTATCGACCGTCGAGGTCACCCTGACCCGGGATCCGGACGGCGGGATCGGACGCGTCGAGCTCTTCGATCTGTCGGGTAGCCTCATCACGACGATCACCAGCATCGACACCAAGTGGATCATCTCTACCGACGACGCTTTGACCGGCGAGGTCGATCGCACGTCGACCGACGAAGCTGCGGACAATGTCCTGATCGCCGAAGCCGTCGCGGCCTACCAGTCCGCGGCCGGCCGCTTCGCGCGCGATGGCAGCTATGTGGAACTCGACGGGATTTCGCGGAATGGCGCCGTGGAAGGTGAACAGGACGACGCCGGCGACGGCGAAGAGCAGATCGACCTCGATGGAGAAGATGCCGAGACGATCGAGGAGCCCGAGAGAGATGCGGTCCCCGACGATCCGAACGGTGGGTCGTTCGACGAGGGGCGCCTTCAGCAAGGTCCGCAGGGATCGGATTTCGACGTGTTCCGCACGGCACTTGAAGATGCCGAGGATGGTCCCGTCGCGGGCCAGTTGAGCAACGAGACCAGCCTGCGCGGCCAGTACGCACTCTTGGCGGGCGCTTCGAACGGGACCGTCATCTTGGCGAATGACGGCAGTTACACCTATGCGCCGGCCGCGAATTTCAACGGGGTCGACCGGTTTACCTTCACCGTCACCGACGCGGCGGGACAAAGCACGGTGGGTTCCGTCACCATCAACGTGACGCCGGTCAACGACCTTCCAGTCATCCAGGATGCCAACCTGGGCAGCCAGGAGGATACCGTTTTGCTGGGTACGGCGTCCGCGGTCGATATCGACGGCCCGTCGCTCAGCTATGGCTTGGGTGCGCCGGCATCGAACGGCAGCGTCGTGGTGACATCCACGGGGGCCTGGTCCTATACGCCGGATCCGGATTTCGCGGGCACCGACAGTTTCGAGATCCGGGTCTCCGACGGGGCGGGCGGCGTCGCCAATCAGACAGTGTCGGTGACCGTGGCTCCGGTGAACGATGCGCCGGTCATCGGCAACGATCCATCCTCGACGCAAATCGTCGCCTTCGAAGATGCCGCGCCGGTCGTCGCGGGTCGGTTGGTTGCGACCGATCCCGACCAGGGCGACGCGCTGACATGGTCGGGCTCGGCCGCGGGGACTTATGGCAATTTCTCCATCACGGCGGGGGGCGCATGGACCTATGCGCTGGGTGCGGCGGCCGACGCGCTTCAGTCGGGCCAGCAGGTCAAGGACAGCTTCACGACGACCGTGACGGACGCCAGCGGAGCCACGGCAACGACCGAAATCGTCGTGACCATCATCGGCGGCAACGATACGCCATCCGCGTCGAATATTACTTTTGCAACGATCGGCAGCGGGCAGATCTCGGGCACGCTTGTCGCCACGGACCCCGACACCAACGACGTGCTCAGCTTTGCCACCGGAGCCAACGGACCGCAGAACGGAAGCGTGATCGTCAACGCGGACGGAACGTTCACCTACACGCCCAACACTGGCTTCGTCGGGCTGGACGGTTTCGACTACGCGGTGACAGATCTGTCCGGGGCGACCACAATGGCCCGTGCGACGCTGTCCGTCCAGTCCGGAGCGGTGGCGGTACCGAACGGCGGACAAGTGTCGGTCAGCATTCTTCCCGATCCGCTGGTCGGACCGGCCGGGCAGATCGTCGCGACGACCAATCAACCGGCGAGCCAGAACCTGAACCTGGTCATCGCGATGGACAGTTCGGGAAGCGTCGGCGTCGATGGGTGGGCACAGCAGATTAACGCCGTGGCAACAGCGTTGGAGTCGCTCAGGGCGGAATTCGCGGCCAGCGGTACGCAGGCTGACGTCAAGATCATCCCGTTCGCCAGCACTGCCGCTCCGACGGCAACCTTCGACCTGTCCGATCCGAACCTGATCTCCACGGTGCTGAGCCTGCCCTTTATCCAAAAGGGGGCACGAAATGGACACCGCCCCTGTCCTTTGCCGAAAGCTTCTTTGACGCTCAGCCCGCGGACGAAATCAACTTTCTCTACATGATTTCGGACGGCAAACCCCGGGACACGCCTGGGAGCTTGTTGTCTCACGTCTGACCGACAGCGGGGAAAAAGGTTACTCGGTCTCGATAGAAGCCTTCGGGGTAGGCCCGAACTTGAACGAGGCGCCACTCGAGGTCCTCGATCCCGATCCCATCAGGTTGAGCGGTCCCGAGGATTTGCTGGCGGCACTCGAGGCCTCGCCCCTCTTTTCATCCGAACTCGTGGATCTGTCGGTCCGGCTGATTGCGGACGGCGTGGATCGGGGGGAGGTTGCAGACGCCTCCCATCCGAGCCTCACCGTCGATGGGCTCGACACGAAGCTTGCGCTTGCCGATATCGCCGGACTGGCCGATCTGCTGGGCGAGGACAACCTGATCTCCGTCACGGCCGGATTCGATCTGGATGGCGACAAGTCGACCGCCGAAATCGAGCTGTTCACATCGCAGCAATTCAGCAAGCAGGCCGCGGCGCTCTCGCTCGATGGCACCGACGAGAGCGACCTCCTTTTCGGCAGCGATTTTGCCGACGTGCTGGCCGGGAATGGGGGCAACGACATCATTCTCGGCTTTGGCGGAGACGATCTGATCTCCACCGGCTCCGGATTGAACCATGTCCACGCGGGCGCCGGAGATGACCGCATCCTGCTTCAGAGTGCCGAAGCGCCCGCGGACGGTTTCAGGAACGTCGTGAACGGCGGTTCTGGCCGCGATGTGCTGGAAGTGTCGTTCGGCGGCGACATCAACACCAAAGTCCTTGCGCTGATCGACCTGAGCGGGGTCGAGGCGTTGGATGTCGACAACGGCGCGGCGAACAGCCTTACCCTCACCCTGGAGGACATCTTCGGGCTTTCGGACGAGGCGGATGCCGAGTTGGAAGCCTTGCTGGGTGCCGCACTGCCGCAGAGCGCCTCGATCTACGGCGACAATGCGGACACGGTGACGCTGAGTTCCGGGAGCGAGGGCGCGTTCGTCGATACCGGCACCAGCGTGACCGACACCGCGGGCAACACGCTCGACATCTACACCTACGTTAATGGCGGGGACGTTCTGGCAACTCTTGCCGTGGACAGCGACGTGGCAGTGACGGTGGCACCGGCGACGGCGTGACGGGGCAGAGCACGCGTTTCGGTCGGGAAGCCAGGTAAGCGATCCCTGACCGGCAAGCTCACGGCGCCGGCAAGCGGACGAAGCCGCCGCCGAAAAACGCCAGCGCATCGCCCGACCGGAGTTCGGCACGCTCGACCTTGCCAAGAATGATGGCGTGATCGCCCGCATCGTGCACTGCCGTCTGACGGCATTCGAAACGGGCAAGGCAGCCGCCGATCAGCGGTACGCCATGGTCGTTGAACGCGTGCTCCATCTCCCGCAAGGCGAACCCGTCCTGCGCGAACCGATCGCAGAGCGGCTGCTGATCCGCACCCAACACGTGGATGGCGTAGTTCATCGCGGTCTCGAAGGCCGGAAAGCGGCGGGAGTTGCGTGCGGCGGCCCACATCACCAGAGGCGGTTCGAGCGAGATGGACGAGAAGCTGTTGGCCGTTATGCCGACCGGCCCATCTTCGGAAAGACAGGTCACGATGGTCACACCGGTGGTGAACCGGCCGAACGCCGCGCGCAGATCACGGTAGTTTTCCGAACCGGGCGAAAAGATCATGTGCAGGTCGACGGCATGGGCATTCATCAACGAACCTCCGCTCCAGGACCTGCGGTGTAAAGCTCAAACCGTGTCCGAAGGTCAAGATGCTACCTAGGTGCTTCCGGGGACCGGGCAAACCTTTGAAGAAGCATTCGAGCCTGCGCCGAGGTCGGTGTGCCCAACGCGGGACCACTGCACGCCTCGGCTCTGAAACTTCACCACCATTAAACCAATGTTGAGTGTCGCGACCCTATGGAAGGGGCGAACGAGTTGGCGCATCTGGGCGGATTGGAGCGGATTATGGCGATGGCCTCGACAGATAAGGCACCCGCGCGCGTTGCGATCGTCGACGATTTTGTCAGCATCCGGCGGTGGCTGCGTCATGTCCTCGATGGCGACCCCCGACTGGTCGTGGCGGCCGAAGCGGGCAACGCGGACGAAGCGCGCCAGATTCTCCGCCATCAGCCGATCGACGTCGTGACGCTGGACGTGGACATGCCGGGCATGTCGGGCCTCGAATTCCTGTCGCGCCTGATGATCCATCGGCCGATGCCGGTGGTGATGGTTTCGGCCCTGACCGAGCGTGGCAGCCGCGAGGCCGTCGAGGCTCTGTCGCTGGGCGCGGTCGACTGCATCGAAAAACCGCGGACGGCGCTCGACCCGAACCTGGCGCGACAGATCTGCGACCGGGTCTGGCACGCGTCGCAGACCAGAGTCCGTGCCGGTCAGCGAAGCACCGCCGAGCTTTCCGCCGTCAGGACGCAGGGAACAGGTGCCGCCTGGTCCGGCCCGATCATCCTGCTGGGGTCGTCCACGGGCGGGGTCGCCGCGCTGGAGACCGTGCTGGCCGAACTGGAAGGGGTGGAGTGGCCGGTGGTGATCGCGCAGCACATGCCGGAAAAGTTTCTGCGCAGCTTCTGCAGGCGTCTCAACGAACTCTTCGCCCGCCGTTTCGCCATGGCCGACGACGGGCTGGAGCTGCGGTCCAACCACGCCGTTCTTGCGATTGGCAAGGACGTGTCCACCCATCTCGTCCGACCGCCCGGGGGACCGATTTCCTGCCGGATCGCCGCACCATCGGCGCGGGCGGTCTACCGTCCATCGGTCAACGACCTGTTCCATTCCGCGGCCGATGCCGGTCTCGCGGGAGCGGCGGCGGTCCTCACCGGCATGGGAGATGACGGCGCCGCAGGGTTGCTCGCCTTGCACAGGCGCGGCGTTCTGACCCTCGCGCAGAACGAACAGAGCTGCGTCGTCTTCGGCATGCCAAAGGCCGCACAAGCCGCAGGTGCTGCGCAAAGGATGCTGGATCCGGCGGAAATCGGGCGGTTCATCACGCGCCACGCAGGCAAGCACACCAGAGCCGAAAAGGGTGAATTGACATGATGCACGCCTCCGGACTTTCGGGCCGGCCGAAGAGCCAGTTGATCACCCAGGGTCAATTCGCGGTATCCGCGGATCCCGAGGCGGTCATCTCGACCCTGTTGGGCTCCTGCGTGTCATGTTGTCTTTGGGACGATGCCGTCGGCGCCGGAGGAATGAACCACCTGCTCCTCGCCGGCGAGCGGATCGGCAACGGATCCGGCTACGACGTGGCCGGCGTGGCGGAAATGGAAGTTCTGATCAACGGCCTCATCAAGCTGGGGGCACGGCGCGAGCGCCTGAAGGCCAAGGTGTTCGGCGGTGCCAAGATGCTCGACTGCCCCACGGCCATCGGTGATCGCAACGCGCGTTTCGCATTCGACTTCCTCAAGCAGGAAGGCATCACATTGGTCAATTCCTCCGTCGGCGGTCAGGCCGCCCGCGCCCTGCGATTTTGGCCGGCAAGCGGACGGGTGATCATGCGGTTCGTCAAGGAGACCCCGGCCGAAGAGCGCAAACCGATCGCACGCGCGCCCAAAGGCAACGACCTGGAGCTGTTCTAGCGTCTGTGGTTCTCAGGCGGCCTCATTGGTCCATTTCAGACGAGATTTGCAGAGCGCGTTTGCGATTGTAACGAGTCTGCGGGCGACGGATGTGATGACAGTCTTGTGCGGCTTTCCCGCGGCGCGAAGAAGGCCGCCGGAGTTTCTCAGGACCGTGTTGTGACGGCTGGCCAAGAGAGCTGCGGTCGAAACATCATGAACCGCGCAATGAGTTCCGCGTCGATCGGATCCGTGTTGGCCCGTGTGCCCGGGCAGGCGGCGATTGCTTTGATCCGTGCGGGTGGCAATTGCCGGGTCGCGATCTCGGCGGTGTCGAGGGTGGACCACAATCGCCATTCCTGCCCGGCGCCACCCGGGAAATCGATCCACCAGATCGATTTCTGAGCCTCGCAGCCCTCAAAGCCAACCAGCGCGCCCACTCCAATTGTGAGTTGAGCGACCTGCTCGTGACCTTCAATCGTGTTCGGCAGCCGCGCGCGCTTGCCTTCCGGAAGACAGTGGATATCCAATCAATCGCAGCTGACGTCTATCGAGATGATCCTTGCCTGCAATATTTTGCTCATGCTCTCTTCTTTCTGCTCCGAGGTCACGGTGTTTGTCAAAGGAGTTGTCCGCCGATTTCATGCGGCTTCTCTGGTTTCAGGGACGCTGATTTCGCGTTCTGGGTTGAGCCAGACGGGTCCGGCGGGTTGCCAGTTGCGGGTTTTGCCTGACCGGCGTTCCGGGTTTTGCGCCCGTGCCTTTGCATGGAGACTGGCGCGGCTGGCGAGCGTCGCGACGTCGTGCCCAGCGTGGCGCGCATTTGGCGTGACGAAGCGGATGGCGCTGTGAAGGTGTTCGCCGTCATACCAGCGCGTGAAGGATTTCACCCACGCCTGCGCATCAGCTTTTGTGGCAAAGCCCTTGGTCGGCCAGTCCGGGCGGTATTTGCAGGTTCGGAACAGGGCTTCGCAGAAGGGGTTGTCGTTGCTGACGCGCGGCCGGCTGCAGGACGCGGTGATACCCAGTTTCTCCATGGTCACCTTCATCGTGGCGCCCTTCATCGGGCTGCCGTTGTCGGCGTGCAGGACCCGCGGGCGCGTGATGCAGCCTTCGGCTTGGACCGCCTGCCGGATCGGCGCCGCCGCCAGCTCCGCGCTCTCGCGCTCATGAACTTCCCAGCCGACGATTTTCCGGCTGAAGATGTCCACGATCAGGTAGAGATGGAAGAACATCCCCGCGACCGGCCCGGGCATCCAGGTGATGTCCCAGGTCCGGACATCGCAGGGTGCGCTGGCCTTGTAGCTGGCGGGAGGTTTGCGTCGGACGGGCGGTCTGGCTCGACCCCGGTGATGCTGCTGCCCCTCTGCGCGCAGGATGCGGTAGAAGCTGGATTCCGACGCCAGATACCGCTCCTGATCGGCCAGCTTCGGCACGATCCGGCTGGGCGGAAGGCTGGCGAATTCCGCTGAATTACAGGCTTCCAGCACGGCGGCGCGTTCCGCCGGGCTCAACTTGTTGCGCGGTTCCGGACGCGGCACGAGGGGACGCTGATCGGGGCGCACCTCTCCGCCCTTGGTCCAGCGCCGCAGGGTGCGGTCGCTGATGTCCAGCTCGGCGCAGGCTTTGGCGCGCCGCGCGCCAGCAGTGACGGCCTCTTCGATCAGCAGCGCGGGCTTTGGCGATGTGGGGTGCTGATCATGCGTCCTCGTCGTCCCCCCAGATCGCCCGAGCCCTTTTTCGCAGAACAAGCAGAGCTGCGGTTTCAGCCAGAGCCTTCTCCTTGCGCGCCAGGTCCCGCTCCAGATCCCTGACCCGCTTCTTCTCTTCCCTGGTCGCCTGGCCGATCCGGGCCGTGCTGCTGCGATCCCGGTCGTTCGCCTGTTCGCATGCAGCCCGCCACGCCGCGATCTGCGCTGGATAGAGCCCGCGCGAGCGGCAATATTCGCCCAGATCGGCCTCGTTCAGCGCCGCTGTTTCCAGCACGGCCGCGAACTTGTCACGCGAGGACCAGCCTTCAGGGCCGGCATCGGCATCGGCACTGCCGCCTTGCGTTCCGGTGAATATCCCAAGTCATCGTCCTATCCCGCCCGCCTGAAAAGTAGAGGAAAAGTAGAGCAGCGGACAACTTCCCTGTACACAGGGGGGGCCGGCCGGTTGCCGCTCTCCTGACCTCCAAACCCTTGACGAAAAACCCGGCCCGCCTCTCACTCTAGGCGCATCGCGCATGATCATATGAACTTGCATTCGATGTCATATGGTCTTATCTTGTTCCTCGAGCTACAAAGGAGCACAAACACATGGAAAACCTTGTTCTTGAAGGTCCCGCACCGGACCGGCAGGGGGTTTCTCTCAAGGCTTTCACGCGGATCGCGGACACTTGGTCGCTCACCCTGCGTGAGGCGGCGGCGCTGGCGGATATGTCGGGATCCACTTGGAAAAGGGCCAAGAAGCCCGGGTTTGCTGGTGTTCTGACGCGCGACCAGATGCTGCGCCTTTCCGCGCTCATCGGCCTCTACAAGTCGCTCGAGCTCTATTTCAACGAACCGATCTCGCGCGACTGGGTGAAGCTGCCCAACCGGGGTCCCGAGTTCGACGGCGCGCGGCCCGTGGACGCGATGATCGGAGGGGGATTGCCCAAGATTTTGCGCGTGCGGGACTATGTCGATGCGCTTCGGGGCGGGGTTTGAGGATAACCTCGGTCAAAGACCGTGCTCTTGTCAGGCTGATTTCCGAGACCCATCACAAGCCGCCGGTGCTGCGAGGGCTGGTGGATAGCGACGAGGAGGCGGACATCCTCGCCGAGATCGAAGGCGAGACCAGTGCCCGCCTGATCGCCGAAACGCAGGGCAGCACCGCGCTCGACCGCCGCGAACTGGCCTTTGCGCGGCGGTCGCACGACCTGACCCTCTACGGGCAGAGCCATATCAACGCGGCCTTCACCTACACGCGCCCCACGGGCAACCGGTTCAACACCGGCGAGCGCGGCGCGTGGTACTGCGCTTGGGATATGCTGACGAGCGCGCAGGAAGTTGGGTTTCACCGGACCCGCGAGTTGGGCTTCATCCGCCGCTACGAGGACGAGGCGCGCTACGTGGAACTGCTGGCGGATTTCATCGGGGATTTCCCGGATCTGCACGGGCAGGCGCATCCGGCGCTCGATCCGGTCCCCGAGCGGGGCTACCCGGCCGGGCAGCGCCTTGCCGCGGATCTGAGATCAGAGGGGCATCGCGGGCTGATCTACCCCTCCGTCCGGCATTCGGGCGGGCGGTGCTTCGTCGCCTTTGATCCCGGGATCATCCAGAATGTCCGCCCTGGCGCGAGCTGGAAGCTGGTCTGGCAAGGTGCGCCCGAGTTCACGGTAGAGGGGCTATAGCGCCCCTCGAAATCTTCATTCAGTGCTTGAGATTATCTCGATGAGCGTTGAACAACAAGTATATTCAACGATATCACGCCTTCTCCAACAACACCTTCGCCTTCCCCTCCATCACCAGCCGCGCATCCTGCTGCGGCTTGGACCGGGCCGCCGCCGCTTCGGTCTCCGGGTCTTCGTTCACCCGTTTCGGGCGCCCGCGCTTCGGCCAGGGCTCGCCCCAGATATTGAAGAGGGGAAAACCCTCGCGGCGCTCGTCGTGGTATGCCCGGCAGTCGTAGATCCGCTGGGTCTCTGCAGGGATCTTGGTATCCGCCCGGCGGTTGCTTCCACAGATGTTGAAGTGCGGCGCGTCCTCGCTTTCGGCGTGGGCACGCTCGGCGTCGAGCAGCGCGAGGAGGGGCTCTTGACGGCCTGAAGCGTCCGGTGCCTGGATCCGGCCCGCTTGCGCTCTTCGATCTCCCGAGCAGGCCGAGAAGGGCCTCCTGCAGGGGCGTAGGTCCTCCCCATGGACCTCTCGCAGCGCCACGACTTTTTCACCGACACGCGCCCGGCCGCCGCAGGTATACGGGCAGATGATTACTTGCGCCTGTTGCACCCATCGGACGCTACGGCTCCGCCACGCTGCTGCGGCTGGATGCCGAGGCGCGGTGCGCGCGGACATATCGGCCGGATACGTTGCCCGTCGCGGCCGCGGTCTGGCTCGACGTGTCGGCGTAAGTCACGCTGCACAGGTTTCGCGGTACCCGCGCCTCCGGGCGTCTTGCCGCGCTGAACGTCCTCGCGCTGGACCTCGATTACCGCACGATGCCGCAGTGGCGCGGGGCGCGGCCGGAACAGGTCGCGCAGGCGGTTCGCACGGCCGTCGGCGATCATTGGCTCCCGCTGCCCTCTGTCATCACCGATACCGGGCGCGGCCTGGCTGTCCTCTGGCTGATTCACGAACTGCCCGCCGCCGCCGAACGCCGCTGGCGGCCCGCGCAGCGGTGTCTCATCGACCTGTTCTCGGGCTTCGGCGCCGACCGGTCCTGCGGCGACGCCTCGCGGCTTTTCCGGCTGCCGGAGACCACGAATTGGAAGAACGGCCGACAGGTCACCGTGCTCGACGGCACCCTGCAGCGCTATGATTTCGATGCCCTCGCGGATGCGATCTACCGCGCCGCGGGCCGACCCACTCGTGCAGAACTCGCCACTCGGAAGGCGGCGAAGGCGCAGCGCCGGGAGACAACCGCGAGCGGCCCCCGCGGCCTCGCCCCGGCCGCGCGCTTCCGGCAGGTGCGAGCGGACCTGGTTACCCTCGCCGTGCATTGGGGCGGACGGGTGCCGGACGGGCTGCGCAATACCTGGCTCCATCTCTTCGCTACCTGCGTCACGCACCAGCGCGGCGACGGTCTCGCCGCCGAGGTCGAAGCCGCCGCCGCCCGCCATTGCCCGGGCCTGTCACACTCCGAGGTCGCGGGTGTGATCCGCGCGGCGGAGCGGCGACACGCGGGCGAGCAGGAGCGGTATTACTATTCGGGCGCGCGCATGGCCGAGTTGCTGGGCGTGTCGGACGTGCTCGCGCGGACGCTGCACCTCGAGCAAATTTTCAGCGAGGTGGAGAGGGGCCGGCGGCGGTTGGAACGGGGGGCCGATCGCCGCCGCGCAAAGGGAATGGTCACGCGGGAAGAGTACCTCGCCGCGCACGACACCTCCCGCCGGAAGCCCTGGGAGGCGTACGGGATCTCCCGCGCGACATGGTATCGCCGGGGCTGCCCGCCTGTGCCCGCCGCGAAAATCGCCGAACCGGAGCCGGGCGCAACGTGCACCCAGGCTGAGACACCTCCGCGACCGCGACAGGGGGGCTTGCCAAGCCGCAGGCCCCGGCGGGACCTCTCAGCTGAGCACCAGCCCCTCCACCAGGCCCCCGAAGCCACCCCGAAGCCACCCGAACCGTCGCCCGAACCCCGCGCGACCGGCGCCGACCCGCGCCGAGCCCGGCCGAAGACCGCGCGAAGGGTTGCCGGATCTGATGCCGAGCGCGTAGGAGATCGCCCTCGCCGAAGAAATCTTCCCGGGGTCAATGCCGGGCCCCGGTCCCCTTGCAGCCGCACGCGTTTTGTGACGCGCAGCGGCAAGGGGCCACGGGGCCTCGAGTGAAGAAGCTGGCGTCGTTCACCTTCACGACAGGAGCTTTCCATGTTCGACGACATGCGAGACCTTCGCAACGAGCGCGCGCCCAAGGTGGACGGCAAGTCGACGGCCTTCGCCCTGCAGCGCTACCGGGATTCCGCCGAGTTCCGCGAGCTCTCGCAGCGGACGAGGGACGACTACGAGAAGTACCTCACCCCCTTCGAGGAGGAATTCGGGGAGGACCCTCTCGCCATGTTCCAGGAGCGGGCGGTCATCGGGGAAATCCGGGCATGGCGCACCAAGTGGAAGAAGTCGCCCAGGCAGTACGACTATGCCGGCGGCGTCGTCACTACCTTTCTCAACTGGTGCGTCGACATCGACCACTCGCTCGAGGTCTCGGACGAGGTGCACCGCAAGCTGCGGAAGGCCAAGAAGAAGGCGGCGCGCAAGGCGGAAGAGAAGGCGAAGAAGGAGGGATTGTCATGATCGCCCTGGACGAGGTCCGGGCCGACCTGAAACTGGCGGCCGCCTGGTGCGACATCGTCGATCCGTCCGTGCGGCGGGCGGATTTCTACGGCCAGGTCTACCTGCTCCGCTCGGGGCGGACGACGGTCACGCCGATGGTGGATCTGCCGGGCCGTTACAGGCACGCCGCCACGGTCAACGGGATCGCCCGCGCGTGTCTCGACCTGGTCGGCTACCCGCCCGTGACCTATGCCTCGCACCCGCCGAGGATCGAGGCGACGCTGGTCAAGGTCGGCCCCCGGTCCCACCACGATCACGCCGCCGCGCTGCGCTTCTTCAACGCCTTCGGCATGGCCCCGTGAGGCCGGGTGTCCGCCCCCGAAAAACAGCAGCCGCGAGGAAGACTCCTCGCGGCTTTTTCGTGCGGGTAGGGGACGGGCCGGAGCCGGAAATCCAGCGCGCGCTGTAAACCGGCCTGTCAACCGGCAATTTTCCGGCCCCTCCGAAGAGATCCGAAAACGCCGAAAAGTCCAATAAAATAGGGTGGAGGCGAGTACCGGAATCGAACCGGTGTACACGGATTTGCAATCCGCTGCGTAACCACTCCGCCAACTCGCCCCAAGTGGTGCAAAAATGCGCTTACCCGAACTGTGACGGTGCCGCAAGGTCTGCATTTGGTCCGGCGAAGGCGCTGGATGATTGCCGGGGCTGTCCATATGTGTCAAACCCGAATTCAGCCGACATCAGGGAGACCCATGCCGCATGACCGAGTATGCTGCACGCAGGACAATTATGGTGGATACGCAGGTCCGCCCGTCGGACGTGACGAAGTTTCCGATCATAGATGCCATGCTGACCGTTCCGCGGGAGGAATTCGTGCCAACCGGTCAGCGCGAGGCGGCCTATGTCGGCGAGAACATCGAATTGGGAGAGGGGCGGGTGATCCTGGATCCGCGGACGCTCTCCAAGATGCTCGACGCAGCGGACATCCAACCCGATGAACTCGTGCTGGATATCGGATGCGCCTATGGCTATTCATCGGCCGTGATCGCCCGGATGGCCGAGGCCGTCATCGCGCTGGAAAGCGATGCGGACATGGCAGGTGAGGCACAAGAGTCACTGTCAAATCAGAATGCGGACAATGTCATTGTGCAGATCGGCGAACTGAGTGAAGGTGCGGCAGAGCACGCTCCTTTCGACGTGATCATGGTGCAGGGCGGCGTCGTCGACCTTCCGGACGGCCTTCTGGAGCAATTGAAGGAGGGCGGACGAATAGCGGCTTTGTTCATGGAGGGAGCTTTGGGAGAGGTCAGGATCGGTTACAAGATCGACGGCCAGATCAGCTGGCGTCGCGCGTTTCACGCGGGGGCTCCGATCCTGCCCGGGTTCGAGATACAGGCGGCCTTCGCGCTCTGACCCGCGCAAGGCCGGAAAAGGTGAGGCAATGCTGAAATCCGGCCGGACGGCTTTCAAGACTGCAATGGTTATGGTCGTGTTGATCTGCGCACCGGTCGTGACTCGGGCCGAGACGCTGCGCGACGCGCTGATCGGCGCATACTATCACAGCGGCCTTCTCGAACAGAACCAAGCCCTTCTTCGGGCGGCGGACGAGGACGTCGCAGCCGCCGTCGCAGCACTTCGGCCGATCATCAACTGGTCGGTGGGGCTGACGAACTTCAACGTCGACGCGCGGACGGTGGGAACGGCCAGCTCCACGGCCAGCCGGTCCGGAACGGATGTGAGTGCGGCGATCAATCTGAGTTGGCTCTTGTGGGACAACAGTCGATCACAGTTGGCTGTATCGTCTGCGAAGGAATTGGTTCTGGCCGCGCGTCAGCAGCTTATCTCAATCGAGCAACAGGTTTTTCAGCGGACCGTGTCCGCATATTTCAACGTCCGCCGCGCGTCGGAAGACGTCACGTTGCGGCAGAACAATCTGCGCCTGATCACGGAGGAACTGCGTGCCGCACGGGACCGGTTCGAGGTTGGCGAAGTGACGCGGACCGACGTGGCGCAGGCAGAAGCGCGGCTCGCGGAAGCGCGCAGCGAATTGGCGCTTGCGATGGGCGATCTGGTGCAGGCGCAGGAAGAATACACCAGTGTCGTCGGCCGCCGGCCCGGTGATCTTGCCGCCCCGGGTCGTTTGCCGCGTATCGAAGCCAGCATTCCGCGTGCCAAGGAGATTGCGGTGCGCAATCACCCGGACCTCAAACAGGTCCAGCACCTTGTGGCCGCCGCGGACATCAACGTCGCGATAGCCAGCCGTCAGATCGCGCCACGTGTGACGCTGGAAGGCGTGGTGCGCAATACGGACGTCTCCGACAGTATCAACTACGAACAAAATTCCAGCATCGGGATTCAGGCCACCGGCCCGATCTATCAGGGTGGTGGGATATCCTCTTCGACGCGCTCGGCGATTGCCAACCGTGATGCACAGCGCGGCAATCTGCACACGGTTCAGAACAACATCCAGCAAAACGTCGGCGTTGCCTATGCGCGGTTGCAGGTCGCCGCAGCGCAGATCGAACTCGACCGAGGAACGTATACGTGCGGCGCGCGTCGCGTTCGAAGGCGTCCGCGAGGAAGCGACCCTGGGCGCGCGGACCACGCTCGACGTGCTCAATGCGGAACAGGACTTGCTCAACGCCGCGGCGTCCCGGATTTCGGCAGAGGCGGACAGGTATATCGCCGCCTATCAGGTGCTGGCCTCCATGGGGCAGCTGACGGTGTCCTCGCTGGGACTCGGCATACCGCAATACGACCCGAACGCATATTATGATCTTGTGAAAACGGCCCCGACAGCCTTGTCGAAGCAAGGCAAGAAACTCGATCGCGTGCTGCGGGCGCTCCAAAAAGAGTGACAATTTTTCCTATCTGTTGTGGCAAAGGGTGAAGCCGGAGTAAGGTTCGAACAAGGGCCTGAGATAGAAGAAACCAATGTCCGACTCCGTATCCAACGCAAAGGTCGAGGACGTTCTGGCGTCCATTCGACGGCTCGTTTCCGAAGAACGGCGTCCGCTCGGCGCGGCAGATTCGGTCAATTGCCACACCGTGGCGCCGCCGGTCGCGACTGGCATGCACGGCGAAAAACACCGATTGATCCTGACGCCAGCGCTGCGTGTGAGTGGCCCCGAACCGAAGCACGCCGTCGATCAGGCGGACGCCGATGACGCGTCCGCCGTCGCGGGGGGTAGCGCGCGTGACGGGTTCGGACCGGAAGAATTTTCCTACGACGGCGACGGTGCCGAGCAGACGGATCAGGAGGTCGCGAACGTCGGTATACCATCACCCACCGAGGATCTGACGGAGATTCTCAGGCTCGACGAGACCGCCCGTCTGCCGGGGCTGGTCGATGTCGGGGAACACAGCCGCGATCACACGCAAACCGGCGACGAGCCGACAGCTTCGGAGGACGTCACGCCCCAAGCGCCCGAGCGCGCAGTCAGTGCCGCCGACGATGATCGGCAGCGTGCGACGCACAGTGTCGCCGGCTTTGAGACCAACGAAGGTGAAAGCGACGGCATTGGACCGCCACAACCGTCAGGGCCGGAAATCGCCGAGGACTTGGCACCTGGGCCTGCGCCGGAAGCGGCGCAACTGGCGCAGGATGACTTGGTGGAAGCCGAACCGGCCGAGCCCGGCGACGGTTCGGATCCCGGTCCGGAGATCTCGACTGAACCGCTTGTTCTCGAGCCGGAGGATCGCAGCGATGGACATGCCGAAGCGGAGCACGATCCGGAACCGGCTGATGGATCGCGGGCTGGGCCAGTTGAACTCGAAGCGCTCGAAAGCATGCTCGGTGAAGCGGAACTGCGCGATCTGGTGTCGGACATCGTCCGGCAGGAATTGAGCGGCGAGTTGGGAGAGCGCATCACCCGCAACGTGCGCAAGCTTGTGCGGCGCGAGATACAGCGCGCGCTCGCGACAAAGGAATTCGACTGACGGCACAGGAGCAGGCAGTGGTGCACTGTTTCGATGCTCAGCGAGAATAAAAAAAACCGCGCCTGGTCAGCAGGCGCGGTTTTTTCAAGTTCGAAGTGGCGCCACGTCAGGCGGCGCGCGCTTCATCGTCGGCGGCCGCGGCAGCGGCGTTACGACGCTCGCTTTCTTCGCGCGACAGCGCGACGGAGGTGCGGACCCCCTTGCCGACGAACTCCATCAGGCCGTTCACGACCCGCTCGTTCGGGTCGATTCCGGCACAACTCAGCACTTCGCGTCCGTCGCGCGAGCGCGCCCAACGTGCGATCTGCTCCGGTCCGTTGCCGTACTTCTTGTCATCGGCAATGGCGTCGTCCAGCGCCGCCAGCACGACGGCTGCAAATAGTTTGCGGGCGCGGTTCCCCTGTTCGTTGTTGAAGGCCGTGCCGTCAACGAAATCTTTCATCGCGCTGTCCTTAAGTTTTTATTGCTCTTGGCTTTTGGCGTGACGTCACTTATGGCGCATCAGGATTGATTCGGATACCCCAATGCTGCATAGCATATATGCGTTTGGTGCATACCTTGCAGTCCCGATTTTCCATCTCCGGTTGGCTTGCGCCGAGCACGCTTAGTGATATAGCAACGCGCGACACTCAATCAAGCAGTCGCCACGGTAGGCCACCATGCCCAAGATCAACGGAAACGAAATCCGCCCCGGCAACGTGCTGGAGCATAACGGCGGTCTCTGGGCTGCGGTGAAGGTCGATCACGTGAAGCCGGGCAAGGGTGGCGCGTTTGCGCAGGTCGAGATGAGCAACCTCCGCAACGGGTCCAAGCTCAACGAGCGGTTTCGCTAGGCCGACAAGGTCGAACGGGTACGGCTCGAACAGAAGGACCAGCAATTCCTGTATGAAAGCGACGGGAACGCTGGTTTTCATGGACTCCGAAACCTACGAGCAGATCGAACTTCCGGCCGAAATTCTTGGCGAACGACGTCCGTTCCTGCAGGACGGCATGACGATCCAGGTCGAGTATCCACGACTCCGAGGCCTTGAACGCGACGCTGCCACAGAAGGTGACGTGCCGCATCGTCGAGACGGAGCCGGTGGTGAAGGGCCAGACTGCGGCGAACTCGTTCAAGCCGGCGATTCTCGACAACGGCGTGCGCGTGATGGTACCGCCGTTCGTCGGTCCCGACGAGGACATCATCGTCAATACCGAGACGATGGAATACACCGAGCGCGCCTGATCGCTTCGGCGGCGCGGGCTTCGTCAGCACACAACAGCAAAACTTACGCGACCTTGCGGGATGGCAAGGAGAACGTCGATCGTCTCTGCGATGCGGGACGAATTCTCGATGCGGGTTGTCGCGCGGCACTGCGCGCCAATGTCGCAGGTGCTTTCGGGTATGTGTCAGAATTTATTGACAATGAAATGTGTCAGGTTAAACTGACGGCAGGTCCTGACCGAAGGGTAAGTGCGCGACTTATCTTCAGGGGCACGAGCGGGGGTTCGCGATGAGTGCGGCCGTGAATTCTCAATTTGAAGGCGAAGAAACGGCACGAAGGAGAATCTCTAATGGCCGATGAAGAAAAGGTCTGGCCGACGGGTCTGACGCTCAAGGAAGCAGAAGAGCTGCACAGTTACGTCATTGACGGAACGCGGGTCTTTGGCGCGATTGCGCTCGTGGCTCATCTGCTGACTGCAGTCGCCACACCGTGGCTGGGTTAAGGGAGGGAGCCAAGCATGAATAACGCGAAAATTTGGCTCGTGGTCAATCCGACCGTGGGCATTCCGCTTTTCCTGACCGGCGTGGCCGTCAGTTCATTTGCGGTGCACCTGGCGTTGATCAAGAACACCGACTGGATCGAAGAGTATCACCAAGGCGGCAATGCCGAGGCGATGGCTGCGGTCGATACGGAAACGGACGTTCAGAACGCCAGTGCGACAACGCAACTGCGCGATGGCGACCGTCTGCAGGTCGTGCTGCCCGACGGCACCAAGGCCTGGGCCGTGATCGAGGCGCCCGACGCGACGTTGGCGTCCGTCGTGCCGCTCAGGGACTAGCCGTCCCGACAAACCGATCGGCGGGGCATCTCTTGTCCCGCCGCATCCTTGTCTTACGACAACCAGTTCGGCGCAGGGAGGTCCGGCCGGTGTTCAGCACGCGCGACATCGTGGCTCGCAAACTGATGGCGGTTGCGCCACGGTTTCTGCCGTTCGCCGAGGTTGCGACCGAAGATCTGCCGCTCAGACGCCTGCTGCGACTGTCGCTCTTTCAGGTCACCGTGGGGATGGCACTGGTGCTGCTGGTCGGCACCCTCAACCGCGTGATGATCGTGGAGCTTGCGGTGCCCGCCTCGCTTGTGGGCATCATGTTGGCGCTGCCACTGGTCTTCGCCCCCTTCCGCACACTGATCGGCTTCAAGTCCGACACATACGACTTTGCCCTTGGCTGGCGGCGCACACCTTACATCTTCAAGGGGACCATGCTGCAGTTCGGCGGCTTTGCCATCATGCCGTTCGCGCTGCTGGTCCTGTCGGGCTTTGGCGAAGCCGTGGACGCGCCGCGCTGGATCGGCATCAGTTCGGCCGCACTTGCCTTCCTGCTGGTCGGCGCAGGAGTTCACACCGTACAGACGATCGGACTGGCGCTCGCCACCGATCTGGTCCGCGAGGAGGATCAGCCGAATGTGGTCGGCCTCATGTATGTCATGCTGCTTCTGGGAATGATCGCGGCGGCCTTCGTCTACGGGCGTCTGCTCGAGCCCTACACACCGGCGCGTCTGATCCAGGTGATCCAGGGAACCGCGGTGGTGACCATCCTGCTCAACGGGATTGCGATGTGGAAACAGGAGCCGCGCGACCGCGAGCGGGCCCGTGCCGGTCGGCCGAAGCCCAGTTTCGGCGATGCCTGGAGCCAGTTCATCACCGGCGCGAATGCACTGCGCCTGCTGGTCGTGATCGGGCTCGGCACGTTCGGGTTCGGCATGGCGGACGTGCTGCTCGAACCTTACGGCGGCCAGGTGCTGGGGATGACGGTGGCCGCCACGACCAAGCTGACCGCCGTTCTCGCGGGCGGATCGCTCGTGGGCTTCTGGCTCGCCTCCTACACCCTGGCCCGCGGCGCCTCGCCAACGCGCATGGCCTGGTACGGCGCACTCGTCGGTGTTCCGGCCTTTGGTGCAATCATCGTCGCAGCGCAGAGCAGCAGCGTCGAACTCTTTACCGTCGCGATCCTCGGCGCCGGGTTCGGAGCGGGGCTTTTCGGCCATGGTACCCTCACCGCCACAATGCGCAATGCGCCGCGCGAGCAGGTCGGCCTGGCACTTGGCGCCTGGGGCGCTGTTCAGGCCACCTGCGCAGGCATCGCGATCGCCGTGGCAGGCGTTGTACGTGACGCGGTTCTCGCCTTCCAAAGCGGTGCCGCGCACGGTGTGGAAGCGCCCTACATCCCGGTCTTCGCGCTCGAGATGGCGTTCCTCATTCTGGCCGTGATCGCGGTCTGGCCGCTGAAGAACCGACTGGGCCGGAAAACTGCTGGAACCGATCGACAGGAAGCATATGTTTCCTGAAAGACCATCATGCGGGATCCCGGCCCTGACCCGCATGAGCGACGTGCGCGCCTCAACCAGGTTTTCGGGGTCGAAGAAGAAGGAAGAGGTCAAATGACGACGATTGTCACACGTCTTTATGCCGACACGAAAACGGCCGAGCAGGCGGCCACCGCGCTGAAGCTGCAGAGCCATCGCGACGACACCATAGACGTCATCGAACAGGGAACCGGAGCCAAGGCCGCGATGATCGACGCGCGGGTTCCCGAGCATTCGGCGGCTGCGTATTCCAAGAAGATGACCAAGGGCAACGCGCTGGTTGTGGTCCGCGCAGCCATCACCCCGTTCGGGGCCGCACGCAATGCGATGGATACGCTGGACGAATTCGACAGCATCGATGCCGGCGTGGAAAACCAGAATGTCTACCTGAAGGAAGACTCCGTGGAACATATGTTCCTCGACACGAAGGTTGACCGGACGCATCGCCTTTGGGCCACCTGGGGCAACGAACGGCGGCGCGGGCGGGTGTCCGACGCGTTCGGAGTGCGCACACTGGCGCCTTACAAGACGCACAACTCTGTCATGTCGGGCACGCACTTCATGTCCCGCGCGTTCTGGCCGATGTCATTGCTCAGCAGGCGCAAACCGAATGCCGTGTTGAGGGACAATCCTCACATGTCCAAGTACTTCTGGCCGATGCCGCTGATCAGCCGCCGGACACCGAACGTCAACGTGAGTTGACGACAGGGGCGGGTGGGCTCGGGCGGATTGCCGTCCGGGCTGCTACGGCTTGCGCGCCACCCGCGCAGAGCCGCAATGCATTTCTCCCTCGGCCCGGTCGAAGCGCAGATAGGCCAACGCCTCGTCGCCCGACCGCGTCAACAATGTGCCGGCGGGTTTGCCGTCGGCAGTGATCTCGGCGCCGGGCTCGGCTTGGCCGCTGACCCGGACGCGCGCGAGACCCTTGCGAAGCTGGGTCTTGTGCCGCATCCGCGCCGTCACCTCCTGCCCGACGTAGCAGCCCTTGCGGAAATCGACTCCGTTCATGGCATCGAAGTTCATCTCCAGGATGAAGCTGTCCGGGGTCAATTCGACGCCCGTTTCCGGCACCAGGTAAGCGACGCGACGCGCGTCCCAATCCACGGGATCTTCGGCCTGCGCCTCTTTGCGCCACGCCCGCCAGCCCATCTCCGGGTGGCGCGGGTCGGTCCAGCCATCCGCCGGTGCCTCTCCCAGACCGCGGTGCAGGTGCAGGTCTTCCTTGGAGATCGCGACGTCGGCACGCAGTTTGTACATGGAGAGACGCTGCATCAGTCCCGGTGCCAGATCACCATCCACGTCGATCAGGAGGTCCTCACCGTCCGCAAGGACGAAGAAATCCGCCAGATATTTTCCCTGCGGCGTCAGAAGTGCTGCGTAGACCGGACCCTGTGACAGCCTCTTCAGATCATTCGTGACGAGCCCTTGCAGGAATTCGGTTGCGTCCGAGCCGCTGATGCGGAGGAGGGTTCGGGACATGGATTGCTCCGGTTATGGGTTTCGTCCAGATATAGTGGATTACCGCGCCACGAAAGAGGCCCCGCATGCCCGCGCCGATTTCCGTCGTCATTCCGACGCTCGACGCTGTGCGCGAGTTGCCCGGATGCGCCGCCGCTCTGATGGAGGGAGTGGAGGTCGGGATCGTCCGCGAACTGATCGTGAGCGATGGCGGGTCGTCCGACGGAACGCTGCAGTTCGCCGACGAGATCGGAGCCATGATCGTGACGGGTCCGGCATCCCGGGGCGGGCAGCTTCGGCGCGGCTGCGCCGCTGCGCGCGGGGACTGGCTGCTTGTCGTCCATGCCGACACGCAACTTGCAACCGGATGGACGAAACCGGTTCTGCGCCACCTGGCCACCGACGACGCGGGCTGGGGCACGCTGCGATTCGATCACGGCGGCAGGCTGGTTGCCGGGTGGGCCAACCTCCGCAGCCGGATGTTCGGCTTGCCCTATGGCGATCAGGGCCTGCTGCTACCGCGCGCGCTCTACGAAGCCGTGGGCGGTTATCCCGATCAGCCGCTCATGGAAGACGTCGCACTGGCCGGCGCCTTGCGGGGCCGGCTGCGGCCGTTGGGTGTCGTGGCGGTGACCAGCGCCGAAAAATATCGCCAGCAGGGCTGGATGCGGCGCGGGGCACGAAACCTTTGGACACTCTTGCGCTATGGCGCCGGGGCCAGCCCGGAGAGACTCGCGCAAGGCTATCGCCGCTAGAGTTTGCGGGATCCGGCCGGTGTCCAACTTCCGAACGTCCGGCTTTTATCGGTCTTCGCGCATGTATATGAAACGGCATCTGCGTCAGCTCGCGGTCGCGGCGCGGCGCGTAGGCCTCGAGCGCGTTGCGTTTTGCCGGCACGCTATCCTGTAAGACCGCGTCGGCCGTCATCGACGTGATGTGTTGAAACCGGACTGAATCGTGTAGGGGCTGTATTCCGTGCGTAGCCAGTCCTCGAAACCGATGCCGGTTTCTGCGTGCCGAGCCTCGTAAGCGTCCAGGATCCGGTCCAGCACGCCTGTCCTCGTCCACTTGAAGTGGACGAAGAGGGGCGAGAATTGTTTACGTACCTCGGCCAGAGGTGCACCTTCAATTGCCAGAAGATGGATTGCGGCGGCGAGCGAGGATCTGTCCGCCCCGGACTTGCAATGCATCACCATTGGCTTTTCGATCCGCCGCATCGTGTCGAGCAATTCGACCAGCGTTCGGCGGCGGGGTGCTTTCCGTGCACTCAACCCTTCGAAATCCACCAGCGTCAGGCCGAGTTCGGCGCAGGCGTCCCGCTCGAACCGGTAATGCGGGGCATCGGAGGCTCCGCGCAGATTGAGGATCGTTCGCGTACCCCGTTCGGCAAGCCGCGCGAGGCGCGCCGGCGACGGGTGGTTCGCGCGAAAGACACCCGGCGCGATTTCGGCTTCGTTGTTCCAGACAGATCGCAGGATCCCATGATCGAAGATCAGGAAATGCAGCCACGCCCGCAGCCGGGCGCCAGGCGCGTCGAGGTCGTCGGCCAACTCGCGCAGCGTCTCCTTCACGTGTCGCAGGTTCTGACGCAGGGTCATGGCGGGCCTGTGGCGGTTTCGGGTCGCGCAGACATAGGCCGTCCGGTCGTGGCCGGCAAGCGTCCGGGCGCGGAGACATCGGCGCCGCACGCCACGTTTGCACGGTTATTCGCAGACCGACACCGGATGTCGTTGACGTTTCGGTCTTTGCGGCTACGGTGCGCCGGTCAACCTTCGGAGAGTCGCATGCCCGGACGCGAATATCTAGCCATTCCAGGACCTTCGGTGGTGCCGGACCAGGTTCTTCAGGCGATGCACCGGGCCGCGCCCAACATCTACGAAGGCGCGTTGGTCGATGCGGCACCCGGCATGGCGGCGGATCTCAAACGCGTGGCGCAGACCGGTGGCGACGTGGCCATGTATATCGGCAACGGCCACGCGGCGTGGGAGGCGTCGCTGGCCAACGTGCTCGGCGAGGGCGACGCGGCTCTGGTCGCCGCGACCGGCCGGTTCGGCCTCGGATGGGCCGACGTCGCCAAGGGGCTGGGGGTTGAGACGGAGATCCTCGATTTCGGCAAACAAAGCCCGATCGACCTTGCCCGAGTGGAAGAGGCGCTGTCTGCGGATACCGCGCACCGGTTCAAGGCGCTGCTGGCGGTGCATGTGGACACGTCGAGTTCGGTTCGCAACGACATCAAGGGTCTGCGGGAAATCCTGGACCGGACGGGGCATCCCGCGCTTCTGATGGCCGATTGCGTGGCATCGCTCGGCTGCGACCGGTTCGAGATGGACGCCTGGGGCGTGGACGTCATGGTGACCGGCTCGCAGAAGGGATTGATGCTGCCGCCGGGCATGTGTTTCGTCTTCTTCAACGATCGGGCGGCGCGGGTGCGGGCCGCCATGAAGCGGGTCAGCCGGTACTGGGACTGGACCCCGCGCGCCAGGCCCGAACATTTCTACCAGTACTGGTACGGCACGGCGCCGACACATCATCTTTTCGGGCTGCGCAAGTCGCTGGACATGATCCTCGAGGAGGGGATGGAGGCGGTCTGGGCGCGACACGACCGGCTGGCGCGTGCGATCTGGGCCGCGTGCGACGTTTGGGCCGAAGGTGGCGCGCTGCAATTGAACGTTTCGGATCCGGCGGATCGCAGCCGGTCGGTGACGGCGCTGCGGCTCAACGAAGGCAGGGCGCAGCAGTTGCGCGCATGGGTGGAACGGGAGGTGTCGCTCACCCTCGGGATCGGACTCGGCATGGCGGAGCCGGGCGACCCGCGCATTCACGATTTCTTCCGGATGGGTCACATGGGCCACGTGAACGGGCAGATGATCATGGGATTGCTGGGCGGAGTCGAGGCTGGCCTGCACGCGCTGGGCGTCCCGCGGGGTCATGGAGCGCTGGAGGCGGCGGCGAAGGCAATTGCCGGCGACTAAAGTACTGCTCAACCGCGCCGGCGCGGTGGCATCGAGTCAAACCACCTGCACATTTTGCATATGGTTCCAGCTAATTACATGGACTTTGTAATGTGGCCACTACGACCGGATCCGCGCCCGTGGATTGCTCCGCTGTTCGGCCGCGCGATCCTGCGCACGTTCCTGCAACCGGGTCATCAGGTGATTGATGAACGCGCCCAGTACCATCACCAGGATCAATCCCCAGATCGCCCAGATCACCATGAAGACCCAGGTGATGTTCACGCCGAACATGACGATGCAGGCATTGGTGTAGTTCGGTGCCGGTTGTCTGTCTTGATCACGCATGCGCAGGACTCAACGAGAACTCGTCAGAACTATAATCGATCCCGCCCCCCCTGTGTCAGGGAAGTTGTCCGCTGCTCTGCTTTTCCTCTACTTTTCAGGCGGGCGGGATAGGACGATGACTTGGGATATTCACCGGAACGCAAGGCGGCTGTGCCGAGGCGGATGCTGCCGCCGAGCAAGATGGCCATTCGGCAGGTGTCGCGGGAGGAAGGGATTTCCGAGGCGACGCTGCACAAGTGGCGGGCCGAGGCGCGGGCGAGGGTCAGCTTCTGCCCGATGCCGATGCCGGCCCTGAAGGCTGGTCCTCGCGTGACAAGTTCGCGGCCGTGCTGGAAACAGCGGCGCTGAACGAGGCCGATCTGGGCGAATATTGCCGCACGCGCGGGCTCTATCCGGCGCAGATCGCGGCGTGGCGGGCTGCATGCGAACAGGCGAACGACCGGGATCGCAGCAGCACGGCCCGGATCGGCCAGGCGACCAGGGAAGAGACGAAGCGGGTCAGGGATCTGGAGCGGGACCTGGCGCGCAAGGAGAAGGCTCTGGCTGAAACCGCAGCTCTGCTTGTTCTGCGAAAAAGGGCTCGGGCGATCTGGGGGGACGACGAGGACGCATGATCAGCACCCCACATCGCCAAAGCCCGCGCTGCTGATCGAAGAGGCCGTCACTGCTGGCGCGCGGCGCGCCAAAGCCTGCGCCGAGCTGGACATCAGCGACCGCACCCTGCGGCGCTGGACCAAGGGCGGAGAGGTGCGCCCCGATCAGCGTCCCCTCGTGCCGCGTCCGGAACCGCGCAACAAGTTGAGCCCGGCGGAACGCGCCGCCGTGCTGGAAGCCTGTAATTCAGCGGAATTCGCCAGCCTTCCGCCCAGCCGGATCGTGCCGAAGCTGGCCGATCAGGAGCGGTATCTGGCGTCGGAGTCCAGCTTCTACCGCATCCTGCGCGCAGAGGGGCAGCAGCATCACCGGGGTCGAGCCAGACCGCCCGTCCGACGAAACCCTCCCGCCAGCTGCAAGGCCAGCGCGCCCTGCGATGTCCGGACCTGGGACATCACCTGGATGCCCGGGCCGGTCGCGGGGATGTTCTTCCATCTCTACCTGATCGTGGACATCTTCAGCCGGAAAATCGTCGGCTGGGAAGTTCATGAGCGCGAGAGCGCGGAGCTGGCGGCGGCGCTGATCCGGCAGGCGGTCCAAGCCGAAGGCTGCATCACGCGCCCGCGGGTCCTGCACGCCGACAACGGCAGCCCGATGAAGGGCGCCACGATGAAGGTGACCATGGAGAAACTGGGTATCACCGCGTCCTGCAGCCGGCCGCGCGTCAGCAACGACAACCGCTTCTGCGAAGCCCTGTTCCGAACCTGCAAATACCGCCCGGACTGGCCGACCAAGGGCTTTGCCACAAAAGCTGATGCGCAGGCGTGGGTGAAATCCTTCACGAGCTGGTATGACGGCGAACACCTTCACAGCGCCATCCGCTTCGTCACGCCAAACGCGCGCCACGCTGGGCACGACGTCGCGACGCTCGCCAGCCGCGCCCGTCTCCATGCAAAGGCACGGGCGCAAAACCCGGAACGCCGGTCAGGCAAAGCCCGCAACTGGCAACCCGCCGGACCCGTCTGGCTCAACCCAGAACGCGAAATCAGCGTCCCTGAAACCGGAGAAGCCGCATGAAATCGGCGGACAACTCCTTTGACAAACACCGCCCTCGAAGTCCCGGAAATATCCTTGCTCACCGGGCATCCGCCAGCGCGCCGGGCAGGGCCTCGGCAAAGGCGGCCAGGTCTGCGTCTTTTCCGCAACTGACCCGGATGCAGCGATTTTGCGGCTCCGCGAAGGGCATTCGCACGAAGATGCCGCGCTCGATCAGCCCCTGCAGCACGGCCTTGGCAAACTCGCCGTCGCGTCCGCAGTCGATGGCCACGAAATTCGCGGCGGAGGGCAGGGCGGTCAGCCCGGCGTCGCGCGCGATCTCCGTAATCCGGATGCGGGCGGCGTCGATCCGGCCCTGCACCTGCGTGAGCCACGCCTGGTCCTGCAGTGCCGCCAAAGCGCCAGCTTGCGCGGCGCGGTTTACGCCGAAATGGTTTCGGACCTTGTTGAAGGCCGAGATCAGCTCCGGGTGCGCCAGCGCGTAGCGCGATCCGGGCGCCCGCCATTCCGTAGACCTTGGAAAACGTGCGCATGCGGATCAGCCGCGGGTCGTCCCAGGGCAGATCGGGTGTCGTGTCCGGTGGGGCGCATTCCAGGTAGGCCTCGTCGAGCACGAAGAGTGTCCCGGACGGCAGATCCGCCAGTGACGCCACGATCTCCTCTCCGCGCCAACGGGTGCCCATCGGGTTGTCGGGGTTCGAAAGATAGACGAGCTTGGCATCCACTTCGGCCGCCTTGGCGAAGAGCGCGCCGATATCCTCCCGATCCTGCGCGTCGAACGGGACCTTGTGGAGCGTCCCAGCGAATCCCGAGACGTGGTAGTTGAAGGTCGGATAGGCACCACTCGACGTGACCACATGGTCGCCGTCGGTCACAGTCAGGCGGACAAGATCGCCCAGCAGACCATCGATACCTTCGCCGACATGGATCATCTCCATGTCCGCGTTCAACAAATGCGAGAGCGCCTGGCGCAACTCGAAGCTCTGCGCATCGCCGTATTTCCAGATCTGCGTGGCGGCCATTGCCTCCCGGACAGCCGGTGAGGGGCCGAAGACGCTCTCGTTGGCTCCGAGCCTCGCGCGGAACGGCATGCCCCGGTCTCGCTCCTGGGTTTCCGGTCCGACGAAGGGAACGGCGGCGGGCAGAGATCGGACGAGCGGAGTGAAGCGGGCTTGGGTCATGCGGACTTGGATACCGCCCCGCCCGGGGAGCGGCAAGAGCAGCCGCAGTCAGGAGCTGGGCCGGGTCAGCACGAAGGTCGCGGCACCGCCCAGGCAGAGCGCCTGCACCGCGAGGAGCCACGGGGCGAGCCCCAGCGCGAGCGAAATGCCGAACGTGGCAGCCATGGCGACGACCGCGAGCCACTTGCCGCGTGTGGGGATCGCGCCGGTTTCGCGCCAGTCGGTTATCATAGGCCCGAAATGCCTGTGATCGTGGATCCACGCCTGCAGCCTTGGCGAGCCCTTGCCGAAGCAGAAGGCCGACAACAGCACCAGCGGTGTCGTCGGCAGAAGCGGCAGGACGATGCCCACGATCCCGACACCCAACGACGCCAGACCGGCGAGGGTCCAGAGCAGATTGGGACGTGGTGCGGGCAGATCCATGGTGGTGCACACATAGGTCGGTCGTCGACGCGAACAATGCCGCGCCGGATCTGGCAAGGCTTGTCACGCCGGTGCTTCGCAAGTGGTTAACGGAATGACCCCACGTTTGGCTGGCAGGTTTCCATGGAATCGGGTGTGCTGCGGCAACAGCCAGGAGGTCAGACCATGCCCGACATCGATCCGGATCGCGTCACCGTCACTTTTGTGGATCACGTTGCCCACGTGCGGCTGACGCGGGCCGACAAGATGAATGCGGTCGACGAGGCCATGATTGGCGCCATCATTGCGGCCGGCGAGGCGGTCGCGGCGTCGGACGCGCGGGCTTGCGTCATATCCGGCGAGGGGCGGGCCTTCTGCGCCGGGATCGACATCGCCGGGCTGGGCGCCATGGCGGGGCAGGATCCCACCGCGATGCTGGAGCCGCGCACGCATGGGGACGGCACCACGAACCAGTGGCAGGAGGTCGCAATGATCTGGACCCGCGTCCCGGTGCCGGTGATCGCCGCTCTGCATGGGCCGGTCTACGGTGCGGGGTGCCAGCTTGCGCTGGGTGCCGATATCCGGATCGCCGGCCCGGATCTGCAGATGGCGGTGATGGAGATGAAATGGGGCATCGTGCCGGATATGGGCGGCATGGTCCTGCTGCCCCGGATCGTGCGGTCCGACGTCCTGCGCCGCCTGACCTACACCGCCGATCCGGTGGGCGCGGACCAGGCGCTGGCCTGGGGTCTTGTCACGGAACTGGCCGAAGATCCCTTGGCCGCCGCGATGGATCTCGCGGGGCGGATCGCGCTGAAGTCGCCCTCCGGCATCCGCACAGCCAAGCGCCTGATCGCGCTCGCCGAAAGCGGCGCCGCGGAAGCCGACGTGCTGATGGCCGAAAGCCGCGAGCAGGCCAAACTCATAGGGAAGCCCGACCAGATGGAGGTCATCGCCGCGCAGATGCAGAAGCGCCCGCCCAAGTTCGGTTGACCCGCGGGGCCGGCTCGGCCTTCAGTTCTGCTCGTCGTAGAGCGACTGGAACGCCGCTTCGAGCCGCCGCGTGAATCCTTCGGTATCAAAGAGCGCGCTGGTCTTGCGCCCGGCGATCAGGCGTTCCCGCAGTTCCGCCCGCGCCAGCGGATCTTGCGCCAGGCGCAAGGCGCAATCGTAATAGGCCTCGCGCGTGTCGCAGATCGTCTCGGGGGTTCCGGCGGCGCTCACCAGGCTGGCCGCGACGCGGGCCGCGAACTGCTGGCCCGGCATCGTCACGACCGGCACCCCGGCCCAGAGCGCATCGCTCGCCGTGGTGTGCGCGTTGCAGTGGAACGTGTCGAGGAAGATGTCGGCGTGCGCCAGGCGGGAGAGGTGCGGCCCCTGTTTCAGACGTGGCGCTATGATGATGCGGTCGGGATCCACCCCGCGCGCCTCGGCGGCCTTGCGCAGGTTGGCCGACGACTCCGCACCTCCCGTCAGCTGCCACAGCACGGACCCTTCGACCTCGCGCAAGAGCTCCATCCACAGGTCGAATTCCGCGGGCGAGATCTTGTAGACGTTGTTGAAGCTGGCAAAGACCACGGCGTTCTCCGGCAGCCCGAGCGACTCGCGCGTGACCTCCGGATCGGGCAGCGGCCGGGACTGATCGTTCGGCTGGTAGCACTCGGGCAGAGCCAGGACGCGTTCGCTGTAATACTGCTCCAACTCGGGCGGGATCACGATCCGGTCCGCGAGGATGACATCCATGCACTCCGCCCCCGTGCTCCCCGGAAAGCCGAGCCACGTCACTTGCACGGGTGCCGTGCGGTGACCGAAGATGCCAATGCGCGTGCCGGACGTGAACCCCTTGAGGTCGACGGCGATGTCGATTTCATGGCTCCGCGCCAGCATCGCCGCGGAATAGTCGTCCAGACCGGAAATGTCGTGAAACCCGTCGACGGCCGCGCGCGCCCGGTCCCGCATGTGATCCTCGTGATCGGGGCCGAAGGAGTAGGCGTGCAGTTCGAACCGGCTGCGGTCATGCGATTCCAGCACGCCCGCCAACAGGTGCATCGTGGCATGGTCATGGAAATCCGCGGAGAAATAGCCGATGCGGATCCGGTCATGTCCCACATAGGGGCCAAGCGGTTTTTCCGAAATTCCGGTCAGCGTGTTCCTCGAATAGACCTGGCAGCGATGCAGCAGGTTCGCCGGATCGTCCTCCATCGGCAGATACTGGAACGGGCTCGCGCCGGTGTTCAGTTGTTCCGGCGTCGAGGGATCGAACTGGGCATAGCCGGGCGCGTCCCAGTCGTTGATATGCGCAAGGCAATGTGCGCGTTCCGCCATGCCGATGGGATCGCCGGGGATGTTCATCAGCAGCCCGTCGTAGAACGCGATCGCGCTGGTGAAGTCCTTGGCCTCGCGCAGGTAGTTGGCGAGAATGCGATAGGGTTGCGGCAGCAACGGGTTGTTGACGATCGTCTTGGCAAAGAACTGCGCCGCGTCCTCGCGATTGCCGTAGAAGTGCATGAACCGACCGGCCGCGTGCGATGCGTTCGCCGAATCCCCATGCAACGTCACCGCCTTGAGAATGTAGCTCGAGGCTTCGCGTGGCCGGCCGAGGGCCTCCAGCAACCGGCCGGTGGCCAGAAGCGCCTCGAGATTGGTGTCGTCCACGTCCAGCACGCGGCTGAAGCAGACCAGCGCGTCCTCGTTTCGACCGGCCGCTGCAAGGGCGTCGCCGAACCGCAGCAGGTATTGCAGCTTCTCGGGTTCCAGCAGGTGCGCCTGCGCGAAGTCGTCGACCGCATCGGCAGGCCGCCCGGCCAGGAAGTTCGCCTCCGCCCGGCATGCGAATGCGTTGGCATCCTTCGGCATCATCGCCACCATCTGCCCGGCTGCCTTGGCCGCCATGTCGAAATCATGGGACTTCATCGCTTTGCGGTACCGCTTGACGAACTTGGAGAGGCGGGTCAGGGACCGATCATGTTTCATGCGCGACCTTTCTGGCTGAGTTCCGGCGAGCCTTAAGGCAAATCGCTTAATGATCCGTAATCCCGGATTGTGGCAGCCATCGCTTTGGCCTAGTCAGGAGCCATCCCGCGACCAAGAATGAGGCAATTCACGTCATGCGCCTGACCCGCTACTTCCTGCCCGTGCTGAAGGAAACGCCGTCCGAGGCGCAGATCGTCTCGCACCGCCTGATGCTGCGCGCCGGCATGATCAAGCAGCAGGCGGCCGGGATCTACTCGTGGCTGCCGCTGGGGTACAAGGTGCTGCGCAACATCGAGAAGATCGTGCACGAGGAGCAGATCCGCGCGGGCCATATCCCGATGCTGATGCCGACGCTGCAGCCCGCCGATCTGTGGCAGGAATCGGGGCGCTACGACGCCTACGGGCCGGAGATGCTGCGCATCCGCGACCGCCACGACCGCGACCTGCCTATTCGGGCCGACGAACGAGGAGATGATCACCGACATCTTCCGCTCCCACGTCGGCAGCTACCGCGACCTGCCGCTGACGCTTTATCACATCCAGTGGAAGTTCCGCGACGAGGTGCGCCCGCGCTTCGGCGTGATGCGCGGGCGCGAATTCCTGATGAAGGACGGCTACAACTTCGACCTCACCTACGAGGACGCGATGCACGCCTACAACCGCCACCTGGTGAGCTACCTGCGCACCTACGAGCGCATGGGTCTTCAAGCGATCCCGATGCGTGCCGAGAGCGGGCCGATCGGCGGAGACGACACACACGAGTTCCTGGTGCTGGCCGAGACGGGCGAGTTCGGAGGTCTTCTACGATGCCGAAATTACCGAGCTGAAATTCGGCGACCGCGAGATCGACTATGACAGCGTGGAGCAGTGCCAGGCGGTGCTGGAGGAATTCACGTCGCGCTACGCCCGCACCGACGACACGCATGACGAAGCGGTGTTCCACGAGCGCGTTCCGGAGGCGCGTCGGCGCCATGCCCGCGGGATCGAGGTTGGGCAGATATTCTATTTCGGCACCAAGTATTCCGAGCCCATGGGCGCGACGGTGCAGGGGCCGGACGGCAAGGCGGTCCCGGTGCACATGGGCTCCCACGGGATCGGAGTGAGCCGGCTGGTGGGCGCGGTGATCGAGGCCAGCCACGACGACAAGGGCATCATCTGGCCCGAGGGGGTGACGCCGTTCCATTGCGGCATCGTCAACCTCAAGCAGGGCGACGCGGAGGCCGACGCGGCCTGCGAGAAGATCTATGGTGACCTGGTGAAGGCCGGACTCGAACCGCTCTACGATGACCGGGACGAGCGTGCGGGCGGCAAGTTCGCGACGATGGACCTCGTCGGCTTGCCATGGCGGATCACCGTCGGCCCGCGGGGCCTCAAGAACGGGGTGGTGGAACTGACCTCGCGCCGCACCGGCGAGAGCGAGGAAATGACCCCCACGGATGCCGTCGAGCGGGTGCAGGACATCTATTCCAACCATCGCAGCAAGGCGCGGATGGAAATGATGGCAGAGGCGTCCTTTCACACCTGGCTCTGATGCGGGCAGCTCGTCGCATCGCGTCCGCATGATCCGGTTTTCGTTGATCATGGCTGCTGGACTGGCCGGTGCGGCGGCCACGTCTCAGGTCCCCGAATACTCGCAGCAATACATGCAGCGGCTGGGCGGGGCAGTGGACGCGCTGGCGCAGGTGGTGGCCGATTTCGACGCCTCCGCCGCGGCCGAGGGCCTGACGCGGCAGGCGGCGCTGGAACAGATGACCGGCAGCCCCTTCGTGGAGCGGCGGCGGGCCGACATGACCGTGACGCTCGACCGCTATGTTAGGCTCGGCACCGATCTCGCCGAGATGCGTGCCGCCGGACCTCTCCGGCGTCCCCTTGAGATGATGCGGCCGGACGGCGAGATCGCGCGTGCCGCCTGGCAGGATTTCGAGCCGGCCATGCCGCTGACGCTCGAAGGGGCGGTGTTTGGCGGTGCGGGGTTTGTTGGCGGCGCCTGTCTCGCCTCGGTCCTTCTCGGGTTGATGCGTCTCCTGACCGGACGCAGGCGTGAGCCGACTTGATCGCGGCCGGCCCGGCGCATCGGCTTGACCCTGTCGCCGCCTGCGCCCATCTTGCGCGAAAATCGGGCGTCGCGCGAGACGCCCCAAGGAGCAGGATCCGGACAGGATGGCCAAAGCCCCGGCGCCCTTCGCCGCCTTCGAATTCATGATCGCGTGGCGGTATCTGCGGGCCAAGCGGGCCGAGGGCGGGGTCAGCGTCATGACCTGGATCAGCCTCCTCGGGATCACACTCGCCGTCTTTGCGCTGATCGCGACGCTCGCGGTGCGCTCGGGGTTTCGGGTCGAGCTTGTGGACACGATCCTGGGCTCGAACGCCCATGTAACCGTCTACACTGCCGGCGCAGTGACGGAGAGCGGGCAGCTCGACCGCTCCATCACCGATTTCGATGCCGTGGCCGACCGGCTGCGCGCCGTGCCCGGCGTAACGCGGGCGGCGCCTCTGGTTCGTGGCGAGGTGCTTGCCAACGCGCAAGGGGCGAACGCGGGTGCGCAGGTCTACGGCATCCGGCCCGAAGACCTCCTGACGATCCCGCGCATCGCCAATCCGGAGGAGCATGTCGGCGACATCGCCAATTTCGTCGACGGTCTCGCCATCGGCTCGGAACTCGCGCGCACCCTCGGCGTGACGGTGGGGGACGAGGTGAAACTGATCTCGCCCGATGGCGCGGTCACGCCCTTCGGTGTGAAGCCGCGGGTCAGCGTCTATCCCGTCACCTACGTCTTCACCGCCGGGCGCTACGATATCGACCGCACGCGGATCTACCTGCCGCTTGTCGAGGCGCAGCCCTTCTTCAACCTGGAGGGGCGCGCGAGCGAGATCGAGGTGATGGTGGACAATCCCGAACGGATCGGGCCGATGCAGGGCGCCCTGTACGAAGCCGCGGGCGAGGGGGCGCAGCTCTGGACCTGGCTCGACGCGTCGGGAGGGTATCTGCGCGCGCTCGAGGTCGAGGACAACGTGATGTTCGTGATCCTGTCGATCCTGGTGCTGATCGCGGCGATGAACATCGTCTCCGGCCTGATCATGCTGGTCAAGAACAAGGGACGCGACATCGGCATCCTGCGCACCATGGGGCTGACCGAAGGCTCGGTGCTGCGCATCTTCTTTCTTTGCGGGGCGTTCACGGGCGTGATCGGCACCGTCTTCGGCGTTTTTTTGGGCTGCCTTTTCGCGCTCTATATCGATCCGATCTTCTCCTTCATGAACTGGGCCATGGGCGGAGGCGTCTGGGATCCGGCGATCCGCGGGATCTACGCGCTGCCCGCGCAGCTCCACCTTGCGGACGTGCTGACCGCGGTGGCGTTGTCACTGGGCTCTCAGCTTCGTCGTGACCTGGTTCCCGGCCCGGCGCGCGGCGCGAATGCATCCGGTCGAGGCGCTGCGGTATGAGTGAGGCGGTGCTGGACCTTCGGGGCATCGCCAAAAGCTACAACCGCGGCACCCCGGCGGAGATCGCGGTGCTGCGCGGCGCGGACCTGACACTGGCCCCGGGCGAAGTCGTCGCGCTCGTGGCACCTTCGGGAGCCGGCAAGTCGACGCTGCTCCACATCGCGGGCCTGCTCGACGTGCCGGATGCCGGGGAAGTGTGGCTGGACGGGGCCGAGATGGGCGCCCGCGACGACGCCGCGCGCACGGCGGCCAGGCGCGACGCAGTGGGTTTCATCTACCAGTTTCATCACCTGCTGCCGGAATTCTCCGCGCTGGAGAACGTGGTGCTGCCGCAACTCGCGGCCGGCGTGGCGTGGACAGGGGCCGAGGATTGCGCCCGGGATCTGCTGACCCGCGTCGGCATCGCGGAGCGTGCGACCCACCGCCCCGCCGCACTCTCGGGTGGAGAGCAGCAGCGCGTCGCGTTCTGCCGGGCGCTCGCGAATGCGCCGAAGCTTCTGCTGGCCGATGAACCCACCGGCAATCTCGACCCCGAAACCTCCGACCAGGTCTTTGCAACGCTCATGGACCTGGTGCGTCAACGCGGGATGAGCGCATTGGTGGCCACCCACAACCCCGCGCTCGCCGCCCGGATGGACCGCGTGGTGCGGATGGAGGCGGGTGTGCTGCGGGACATCCCGATTGACGTTTCCGCGCCTTGAGCGACGGTCAGTCCTGCGCCGCCCGTGCCGGCATCAACGAAGCTCCACGATCAAACGATCTGCGTGATCCAGACGCCGAGGCCCATCAAAGCGATGCCGGACGCGCGCGTCAGCGTCAGCGGCGACACCTGCGCGCCGAAGAGCCCGAAATGATCGATCGCCGCGGTCGAGATCAACTGTCCCAGAAGAACGAAGAATACCGCGTTGCCCACTCCGAAATGTGGCGCGATGTAGGTCACGGAAATCACGTAGAACGCGACCAGAACGCCGCCCAGCAGCAGGTGTTTCGGTGCGCCAGCCACCGCCAGGACGGCCCGCGGTCCGGTGATCAGCGTCACCACCAGGCTGCATGCCAGCGCCACGGCAAAGAGCACCAGAGCCGCCGCCGCCGGTGCGTGCATGTGACGGCCCAAGGCTGCGTTGAGCGCGGCCAGCGTGGGGATGCCGATACCCGCTGCAAGCATGATCAGGGCGTAGTGGGTCATCGCGAAGCTCCGTAAATGGGGTTGATCTGGATCATGTCGACGTGCATGGAAATGGGCAAGGTGGGGCAGGTCCGACGGGGAGAGATACGATGAGAAGCTTGACGCTGAGCGCTGTGCTGATGCTCGGTGCCTGCACGGCCGCCGAAATGCCGGGGCCGTCGGAAGGCGCCCGGCTCTTTGCCTCGAATTGCGCTGCCTGTCATGGCGCGGATGCAAAAGGGGCCGGCCCCGAAGCGCTGGGCATCGGCAAGGTGCCGCCGGACCTGACCCAGATCGCCGCCAGAAACGGCGGCACGTTCCCCCGCGCGCAGGTCCTGTCGGTGATCGACGGCTACCGGCAGGGCAGTCACCCCGACCGCGTCATGCCCGAGTTCGGCGCGAGCCTGGGCGGCGACCTCGTGCCCGTGGAGGTCGACGGTGTGTTGACGCCGACACCCCGCGCGCTCGCGGCACTTCTGGCCTATCTCGAAAGTATTCAGGCGCAGTGACCGGAACTTGTCGCCCGTGAGGTGCTGCAGGGTCGTCGTTCGCGCCTGTCAGTCGCAGATCCCGCGCAGTTGCACACCGTTCCAGGGAAGGCGCACCGAATGCTCGCGCGATTGCGGCAGGGGCGCGACCGGCATCACG
This sequence comes from uncultured Alphaproteobacteria bacterium, assembly GCA_963721175.1. Lineage (GTDB taxonomy): Bacteria > Pseudomonadota > Alphaproteobacteria > Rhodobacterales > Rhodobacteraceae > Aliishimia. Next base: position 365,673 of record CAVRIG010000023.1, read on the forward strand.
GCGCCGATCATCGCATGCAGCCGGGTCGTGCGGCCGCCCTGCGGGTCGAGCGCTCGGCAGCAGACATATTCCTCCACGATGGCGCCCTGCTGTTCGTAGCCGAAATCGAGAAACCCGGGATCCTGCCCGAGATCGAAGAGGTAGGGGTCGCTCGTGTTGTGCTCCGTCGCGGCCTTCAGCGGGTGATATCCGGTGACGGCGCGGTTCTGCCATTGCCAGACATGGGTCAATTCGTGCGCCAGCAACATTGCCTCGATCAGCCCGATCTCGTCCGGGTAATCCGGCAGGTAGTCGTCGAGGTACCAGTCCGTGTCGAAAAGCACTCGGTTGAAGAGCGCGACCGCCGCGGGTTTCGCAGTCACGATATCTGACTCCGGCGGCGGCAGGATGTTCTCGCGGCAGGTGGTACGGGGCCGCGCGGGCCGGCGGAAGGTGACGGCGCGTGTCGGCGCTCCATCCACCAGCCGCACATGAGAGAAATCGATGCCCGCCCCGTGGATCGTCCGTGCGAAGGCCTTTTCCGTTTCCGTCAGCGGACGACCCGCACAACCGGCAAGAACAAGAAGGCAAAGCAGCGTGCGCAGGATCATCGGATCACTTGGCGAAGGTCGCCGTGGCCAGCGCCACCGCCTTGCCCGCAGGTTCCGCCGTGAGCGTGGCGCGGGCAAAGACCATCGCGCGGCCCATCCGGGTGACCTCCGCCAACGCCACGATGCGCTCGCCCGAGGCAGGCCGCAGGAACTGCGTGTCGAGCGTCACGGTGCCGACCGGGATCATCTCTCCGGCGGCGGCACCACAGGCGATGACCATGGCCGTGTCGGCGAGCGTCGCAAGGGTCTGGCCGGACACGATGTTTCCGGTCCGTGCGATCTCCGGCGTGATCGGGATCTCAAGCGTCGCGCTGTCATCCGTCAACGACATGACACGCGGCTGCAAGGACAGAACCCAAGGCGCGAAGTTGTCGTCCAGAAAGGCCTGCGCCGTACTGATGTCCATATCCGGTCCCTGAGGTCACCCGTACCTTAGCCGCCCGTGGTCAAGCGTCAAGCGAGCGGAGCTGATCGTTTTCCTTGATCTGCATCAGGGTCGGGGCGCAGGCTCGGCGGTAGGATGGAATCCAACGATTGGAGGTGTACCATGCGGATGACAGGCTTGATCGTGCTCGCTTTGGCCGCGACGCCGGTATTGGGGCAGGATGTCGCGACCGGTGCCAAGATCTACCGGGAGAACTGCGCGACATGTCACGGGATCGATGCGATGGGCAATGGACCCATGGCGCCCATCCTTCTTGTGCAGCCGTCGGACCTGACGACGCTCACCGAGCGCCATGGCGGCGAATTTCCGGTGACGCGCGTGGTAACCCGCATCGATGGCCGTGATCCGCTGGTCAGCCACGGTTCCGACATGCCGGTGTTCGGCGAATTCTTCGAGGGTGTCCAGAATGTGGCGCTGAAGACCGGCAGCGGTCAGCCGATCCTCGTCAGCCAGCCCATCGCGGATCTTGTCGCGTTCCTGCGGGAAATCCAGGAGTGATCCGGCACCGAATGCGTGGGTCGGCGCGTCGAGTGGCCGGACGGACAGCGTTTCTGATCGCGGCAGGCGCGGGTCTGGCGGGGTGCAACACGCCCGCCGAACAGCCGGATGTGTCTCGTGGCGCGAAGGAGTTCCAGGCCAATTGCGCCGGCTGTCACGGTGCGGCTGGGCGGGGTGCCCGCACCAATGGAGCGCCAGCTCTCGACACGCTCTCGGCTGCAAACGGAGGCCTTTTCCCCGCACAAGACGTCGTCGGTGTGGTCGAAGGCCATGGCCGCAGTCCCGACTTCAGCGCCGCGATGCCGCAATTCGGCGGGTCCGGCATGGGCACCGGTCCCGTGGTCGATGTCGCGGGCGTGGATCGGCCCGTTTCTGCGCCCCTTGCAGACCTTCTCGCTTATCTCGAGGCCATCCAGAACTAGGGCCGGTCAGATACCCTGGCCCGCAAACAGGTCCAGCGCGTTCTTGGCATCGTCCAAACCCGCAGTTCCGACAATCCCGGCGGCTTCGCCGTATCCGGCCTGTGCGAGAGTTGGCGTCGCTTGCGCGGGCGGTTCTTCGCGCGTGGCTGCCTCGGCATCTCCCGCATCGCTGGTGTCCTTGACGGCCATCGCGGCGAAGACGGATCCGGCGATCGCGTTCGTGTCCATGAGGTTTTGCCCCTTCTCCATGACTGCCCGGACGTGGGTATGGCGGCGCGGGGTTTCTCTTACGTAAACAATAGCTCCAGCCTTCGGCGGAATGTTAGGGGAACTGGCGGCGCGTCAGTCCGCCACGGCCATGCGAGGCGCACCCGGCGTCGTGGCGGAGATTTCCAGGATCAGCTTGCGTCTGACGGCCTCCGCAAAGCTGTCGCGATCCTCCGCCGTCACGACGAAGGAGCCCGGCCCGCCGGCGATCTGAGCGGCATAAAGCGCCTCGAGCCCGCCTTGCGCACGGCCGGGATCGTCTGGCCGAAGGATCGGTAGCGCGTTGATCGTGACGCCGGCAGCCAGCACCGTCTCGCGGGCGGAGGCTATCGAGGGGCCCGAGTAGTTGCGCACGGAATCGCCGGAGAAATCGATGACCTGCCGCCATCCCGAAATCTCGTTCGTCTCGATGAGCCGCAAGGCATCGAGGAGCGCCGCGCCGATCGCGTTCGATCCGTAGGCCTGCCGTGGCGGAGCGAGGATGGCCGTTGCGAATGCCTTGGCATCTTCCTCCGTCGCGATCACCGTCCACGGGGCGACGACCGCCGTATGGGCCGCCCATTCCACGTAGGTGACGGCCACCGAGCCGTAGGCCGTCCCCGCGATCGCCGCGAGGACATCGGGGTCGGTTATGGCGCGTGCGTAGCCTTCCCGCTGAAACGCGATTTCGCGCGCGTCGATCGAGCCCGAGGCATCCGCCAGCAGCACCAGTTCCAGATCGGTGTCCTGTGCCAGGACCGGCGTCATCAGGAGAGCGAAGAAAAGTGCAAGCACACGCATTGGCTGGAAGTAGCGCGATCATGCTTCTTGGCCAAGCAATCCGGCCATGCCGGTTTTTCGAGAACGTCGACCGGTCCGGCGCCCGTTCCTCCAACAATCCGCAAAACCATCGATACGCGAGGTTGAGGTGACCCTTGCCTTGGCAGTACGGCGGGTCGGCTGGTAGGCCCGGCAGGACTTGAACCCGCAACCAAAGCGTTATGAGCGCTCTGCTCTAACCAATTGAGCTACAGGCCCGCCACGCGTGTGCGTATTCCGGGCGGGCGGCCCAGTCAAGCGGGCACATGCGGGCGCCCGTTGCACAGGCCCGGGCGATGGGTTAGGGCCTCGGCCAAGATCATGCGGGGGCCGAAGATGAGCGTGCGGAAGCCGGGCGGAAACGGGATCACCTACGCCGATGCCGGTGTCGACATCGACGCGGGCAATGCCCTGGTCGAGCGGATCAAGCCCGCGGCGAAGCGCACGAACCGTCCCGGCGTCATGGCGGGGCTCGGCGGTTTCGGCGGGCTCTTCGACCTGAAGGCCGCCGGTTTCACGGATCCGGTGCTTGTCGCGGCGACCGACGGGGTCGGAACCAAGCTCCGCATCGCGATCGATACCGGCAATTTGGACGGGATCGGCACGGATCTCGTCGCCATGTGTGTCAATGATCTCGTTTGCCAGGGCGCCGAGCCGCTGTTCTTTCTGGATTATTTCGCGACCGGGAAGCTGGAGCTTGAGAGTGCCGCCCGCGTGATCGAGGGAATCGCGGGCGGCTGCGAGGCGGCCGGTTGCGCATTGATCGGCGGCGAGACGGCCGAGATGCCGGGCATGTATTCCGGCGACGATTTCGATCTTGCAGGGTTTTCGGTCGGTGCGATGGAGCGGGGACAGGATCTGCCGTCTGGCGTCGAAGCGGGGCAGGTGCTGCTCGGACTCGCATCCAGCGGCGTGCATTCCAACGGCTACAGCCTGGTGCGGAAGCTGGTGGCACAATCCGGGCTTGGGTGGGACGCCGCCTGTCCCTGGTCCGACGGCACGCTCGGGGCGGCGTTGCTGGCTCCGACGGCTCTTTATGTCCGCGGCGCCGTGGCGGCGATCCGGGCCGGCTCCATCCGTGGCCTGGCCCACATCACGGGCGGGGGGCTGACGGAAAACCTGCCGCGGGTGATGCCAGAGGGACTGGGCGCCGAAATCGATCTGGACACCTGGACATTGCCGCCGGTGTTTCGTTGGCTCGCCGAAGAGGGCGGCATGGATGCGGGCGAAATACTCAAGACCTTCAATTGCGGGATCGGCATGGTTGCCGTGGTGCCGCCGGAACTCGAGGACGCCGCGCGTGGGCATTTCGAGGCGGCGGGCCACGAAGTGACGCGGATCGGGCAGGTGACCGAGGGCGTCGGCGTGCGTTACCACGGCACGCTTCTGTGACGAAACGCGTGGCGATCTTCATCTCCGGCGGCGGATCGAACATGCGCGCGCTGGTGGGCAGCATGGTGGGCGATCACCCCGCCCGACCCGCCGTGATCTTGTCCAACAACGAAGCCGCCGGTGGTATCGCGTGGGCGCGCGGGCAGGGGCTGGCGACGGCGGTCGTCGACCATCGCCCCTTCGGCGAGGACCGAGAGGGGTTCGAAGCGGAGCTGACACGCGCGTTGGCGGATCATGCGCCGGACATGATCTGTCTGGCGGGGTTCATGCGCGTCCTCACCGCGGGGTTCGTCACGCCCTGGAGCGGCCGAATGCTGAACGTTCATCCGTCGCTTCTGCCGAAGTATCGCGGGCTCGACACCCATGCGCGGGCGCTCGCGGCCGGGGACACCGAACATGGCTGCACGGTGCATGAGGTCACGCCTGCACTGGACGACGGCCCGATCCTGGGGCAGGCGCGTGTGCCGGTGATGCCGGGTGATACGCCCGATGCGCTGGCGGCACGGGTGCTGGAGCAGGAGCACGTGCTTTACCCCGCGGTTCTGGCCCGTTTCGTGGCCGGCGACCGCACGCCGGTGCTGATCGGCTGAACGCTGGCAATTGCGGGAATGATGGTCTAGGGCTGTGCCGATCAACAACGAATGCGGAAAAGAACAACCGCTGATGCGCACGATAACCACCACACAGGACCTCTCCCAGTTCTGCGCCGAAGCCGCCAAGGCCCCCTACGTCACCATCGACACGGAGTTCCTGCGCGAGCGGACGTACTACGCCAAGCTTTGCCTCGTGCAGCTTGCCTTCCCGGGCGACGGCAAGACCGATGCCGTGCTGGTCGACCCGCTCGCCGACGCGCTGTCGCTGGCGCCGCTTTACGAGCTCTTCCGTGACCAGTCCGTGGTGAAGGTCTTTCACGCCGCGCGCCAGGACCTCGAGATCTTCTTCGTCGAAGGCGATGTCTTTCCTGAACCGCTCTTCGATACGCAGGTCGCGGCGATGGTGTGCGGGTTCGGCGATCAGGTCGGCTATGAGACGCTGGTGCGCCGGATCGCCAAGGCCAAGCTGGACAAGACCTCGCGCTTCACCGACTGGTCACGCCGGCCCTTGTCGGAGGCGCAGAAGACCTATGCGTTGGCGGACGTGACGCATCTGCGCAAGATCTACGAATACCTGTCGCAAGAACTCGAGAAGTCCGGTCGCGCCAAGTGGTTGCAGGAAGAGCTTGAAGTCCTGACCACGCCGGAAACCTACCGTGTGGAGCCGCAGGAGGCGTGGCTCCGGATCAAGACACGGACCACGTCGGCACGCTTCCTCGCGATCGTGCGGGAGTTGGCGGCCTTTCGAGAAACACATGCGCAGACCCGCAACATTCCGCGCAACCGCGTTTACAAGGATGACGCGCTGCTGGAACTGGCGTCGCTGAAGCCGTCGGACCACCAGGAGTTGGGCCGCTCGCGCTTGCTGCTGCGGGAGGCCCGCAAGGGCGACATCGCGGATGGCATCCTCGCGGCGGTCGATCGCGGAGTGAACTGCCCCAAAGAGCAGTTGCCGGAGGTCGACACGAGCCGCGACAAGCTGCAGGTCAATTCGGCTCTGGCCGATCTCCTGCGGGTGCTTCTGAAAGCCAAGACCGAAAGCTCGGGCGTGGCGCCCCGGCTCATCGCCTCGGCGGCGGAACTCGATGCGATCTCGGCCGGGGAACGCGACCTCCCGTCGCTGCGGGGATGGCGCGCGGAAGTGTTTGGCGAGGATGCGCTGCGACTGTGCGAAGGCAGGATCGCGCTGTCGGCCCGTGACGAGGCAGTGACGATCGTCGAACTCTGATCGCTCAGCGGCGGACTGCGAGCGCGTTCTGCGCGGCTTGAACACGAATGCTGCGGACGCCGCGCAGTTGCTGATCGGTAAGTTTTCGCGCCACGACGACCTCGCGCGTCTGCGTCGGACCGACCGGGCGTGCACCTGCGGGACGCTGCCGTTCGAACGTGTAGGCGAGAACGCCGTCGACCGGCAGTTCCTCTTCGTTCGTGGCCACCAATGCGACGTTGAAGGCACCCTGAATCTGGTCGACGCCGGTGGCCCGGACGATTGCGCCGCCGGGCACATTATCCACCTGCAATGCCGTTATGGAGGTGATTGGCGTGGTCAGGTCGGGTTCAACATCGTCTTGCCGTGAACTGGAAAACAGCCCGCGACGCTGCGGGATCAGCGGGTTCACTCCGCCCTCGACCTGCTGTACGGGAGCGGACTGAGACGCGGGCCGAGACTGACCGCAAGCCGTCAGGAGTGCGCTCGAGATCAGGAGTGCTGTGAGTGACTTTCGCATGCTGCCTGGAGCCTTTGACTTGATTTTTCAGCACTTAACCCATCATGCGCAGGCTTGCAAAGCCTCAATCCGGGACTGGACCCGAGCCGATCCGGTGACTAGGTGCTGAAGTGTAGCAGGGATAGGGATCGAGAATGGCCACTGCCGCCTTTGAAGAAGTCGTCGAGGATTTCGAGTTTCTCGAGGAATGGGAAGACCGCTATCGCTTTGTCATCGACGAGGGCAAGAAGATGGAGCCGCTGCCGGATGCTCTCAAGGTGCCGGCGACGAAGGTCGATGGATGTGCGAGCCAAGTGTGGCTGCACCCGACGATCGAGGACGGGAGTTTCCGGTTCGACGGCGAAAGTGACGCCATGATCGTGCAGGGGCTGATCGCGGTGCTGCGCAAGCTCTACAACGGGTTGCCCGTGGGCGAGGTGGTCGCCGTGGATGCGCGTGCCGAGATGGGGCGGTTGGGGTTGAACGACCACTTGTCCGCCCAGCGGTCCAACGGCCTGCGCGCCATGATCGAACGTATTCGCAAGGTGGCAGCAGAGGCGGCGTGACGAACGTCCGGGCTTTCGCCGAATTCCTGAAATTGCGCGTTCAGAGCTTGCCGAGGGTCTTGCCGAGATCGCCGTAGCCGGTGTGGCGGCGCTCGAAATCGAGACCGAGGCGGTCGGCACAGTGCCGCGCCTTGTCGGTCAGGACCGGGTCATCGGTCTGCGCCTGGTAGACGAGCTTGGTGTAGTTGCCGAAGAGCATGTCGCGCAGTTGCGGATGGCGGTCGAGACCCATGGGCTTCCAGACGAAGGCATCGAACTGCCGCACCAGGAAGTCCGTCAGGAAGAAGGCGGTCATGTCCTCGTCGGCCCGCGCGGCAAACCGGTCGTTGCCTTCGAAGAAGCTGTAGCAATGCGGGCCTTCGACCATGTCGACGCCCATCTCGGCGCAGGCAGACTGCAATTGTCCGCCGGTGCCGCAATCGGCGTAGACGACGAAGATCCTGTCGTAGCGGTCACGATGTTCCGCTACCGACGCGCGAACCGCGTCCGTTATCTTGTCCGGGTAGAGGTGCAGCTTGGCCGGCAGGCACGTCAGGTCCATATGCGTCCACCCGTTCTGCGCCTTCAGATCGAGGATCTCCCGGGCCAGCGCGCCACACGCGATGAGGAGGATGCGGCCCCGTCCGGTCGGCGCGAGGCCGTCGTGCGTCAGGATCTGGTCACTCGGAAGGCTCAAGTCGCACCGCTGTTCCATAGGCCAGGATTTCCGCTGCGCTACCCATGATCTGTGAGGTTTCGAAACGCAGTCCGACGACTGCATCGGCTCCCATCTCGCGGGCGTGTTCCACCATCCGGTCGAGTGCCTGCTCCCGCGCGCCCGCCATCAGCGAGGAATAACCGCGCATTTCGCCCCCGACGAGGTTCTTGAGCCCGGCCACGAGATCGGTGCCGATATGCTTGGCCCGCACGGTCGACCCGCGCGCCATGCCCAGCGTCTTGACGATGCGATGGCCGGCGACATCGGATGTGGTCGCAAGCATCATGATCAGTGATCCATCCGGTCGTAGTGATCTTCTTCCGCATTGCCGACACGTTCGGCGATGACGCGGTAGACGACATATGCGACCAGGGCCGTCGGGACGAAACCGAGCCATCCCCAGGGGACGTTCAGCGCCGCCATGACGAGGCCCGTCACCCAGATCGTCGCGGCTGCGGCGACAAGGACGCAGAAGATGATCAGAACCAGCTTGTCGATCGGCATCGGTAATCCTCCCTTGACCTCAAGATAGGTACGCGACCGGCAAAACGAAACGACCCCGCACTTGGCGGGGTCATGAAATCGTGGGAGTTTCCGGTCACGCCATCTGGTTGTGCTTGCGGTTCACGAAATCCTTCGCGGTTTCGACCGCGACGGCGGCATCTCGGCAATAGGCGTCCGCGCCGATCGCCCGGCCGAACTCCTCGTTCAGCGGAGCGCCGCCCACGAGGACGATGTAATCGTCGCGCAGGCCCTGTTCGATCATCGTGTCGATCACGACCTTCATGTAGGGCATCGTAGTTGTCAAAAGCGCCGACATTCCGAGGATGTCGGGCTTTTCATTCTCCAGCGCCTCGAGGTAGTTCTCGACCGGGTTGTTGATCCCGAGGTCGACCACCTCGAACCCCGCGCCTTCCATCATCATGGAGACGAGGTTCTTGCCGATGTCGTGGATGTCGCCCTTGACCGTGCCGATCACCATCTTGCCCTGCTTGGGGGCGCCGGTTTCGGCCAGCAGCGGCTTCAGGATGGCCATGCCGCCCTTCATCGCGTTGGCCGCCAGGAGAACCTCGGGCACGAAGAGAATGCCGTCCCGGAAGTCCTTGCCGACGATGGTCATGCCGCCGACAAGTGCCTCGGTCAGGACCTTGTAGGGTGCCCAGCCGCGATCCAGGAGAATGCGGACGCCTTCCTCGATCTCTTCCTTGAGGCCATCGTAGAGATCGTCGAACATCTGCTGGACGAGCTCATCGTCATCGAGTTCGGAGAGGATGATTTCGTCTTCGTCGTCGGACATCGCACGATTCCCTGCATGACGTGGTCGCGGACCGTATGGCCCGCTTTTGACAGATTGCCGCTGGGAGACTGCAATGTTTCCGACATTACCCGCCGCGCTAGCGACCATCTGCCGCCCGGCGGGGCACCGACACGGTTGCCATGTCGGCGTAGCGCGTATCGACTGCCTTACGCTGCAATCTGTCGGCTGCGCAGCAGAGCCAGGCCGCCGAGCCCGGCCAGGAGCAACAGTCCGCCCGCCGGCAGCGGCACAGGCGCCACGGTGCTGGTAAAGCGTTGCGCGACCAGCGCGTGGGCGGCTTCGGTGGGGTGAATGGCGTCGTAGTACAGGAAGCTGGAACAATCTGTCGCTGTGCCTGTCTGCAATGCGACCAGGCAGGGCGTCTGGATGTTTGTGAAGCCGAAGGCGCTGGGGTCTGCGGCGATGTCTTCGAAGAGGCCGAAGATATCCACGTAGTTGGCCGTAATCCCGTTCGGCAGAGCGTTGATCTGCGCCAGCAGTCTTTCGTTGAAGCCCTGGCTGACAGCCTTTGCGATGTCGAGGGCGGTTCCACCCAGCGCACCGAGCGTTGCGGCAATGCCCTGAAGCTCGGGCACCCTCGCGAAGTTGGGCAGACCGACGACCGCGATGTTCTTGAGGTTGCTGTTTGTCAGCAAGGTGAGGCCGACGGAAACAGCGTCCAGCGCTTCGTCCAGGATTGTCCCGTTCGAGAAGAATGCATCGGCCGCGTCGTTGATCTGCTGAGCACCGCTGTTCACGGCGATGAGTGTGCTGTCCTCGAGCGCGAACAGGGCGTCGCGCACGTCGTTTCCTCCGACCCACATCGTGGCAAGCGATTGGTCGTCTATGGTCGCACCGCTCAACGCGAAACCGACGATCTGGGCCACGGCGTCGGGCGTCAGCGCCGCGTCATCGCGGGCGCGGGCGCCACCGAACGCGTGGTTCGTTCCTCCTGCCAGACTGGGCATCAGCCCAAGCTGCGTGGCCCACGTGTCGCCGTCGGTGAATTGGTTGCCGGGGAACTCGGGGCCCGGCGCTGCGCCGCCGGTCAGGATATCGACATTGCCGCCGTCGCTAAGACTGTCGCCGAAGACGAAGATCTTCGAGAATATGTCGAGTGGTGCGGCTTGCGCCGTTGCGGCACTGGCCGTGAGTACAGCGATCATCAGAAAACGTTTCACGATTATGTCCTTTTCAACCGGAAATCTAAGTTAACAGGACCCCAGCACACGTCAACGTCGGTTGTTAATGTTCCCCTAATGTTCTAATGTGTTCCGCATGGATCGCCGTCCTCTCTCCAAACCCCGGGCCCGTGGTGCGCACAGCAATGCGGCCGGCAGATTCGAACGCCATGCCCACGAGCGTTGCGATGACGGTTGGGGCGGGGATGTCGACAACGACCCTTCCATCGTGACCGAAGTCAGGGATGAGGAGGCGCGGAGCATCATCACCTACAACACCTCGCCCGATCTGCCGTTCGACAGGTCCCTGAACCCGTATCGCGGCTGTGAGCACGGGTGCATCTACTGCTTTGCACGTCCGAGCCACGCCTATCTCGGGTTGTCGCCCGGCCTCGATTTCGAGACGCGGCTGGTCGCGCGCCCGAACGCCGCGCAGCGACTCAGGCAGGAACTCGGGGCGCGAAGCTACGCGGTCGCGACGCTGGCGATCGGGACGAACACCGATCCCTATCAACCGATCGAGCGGGATCGGGGGATCACGCGCGCCTGCCTCGAGGTGCTGGCGGACACCCGGCATCCGGTCGCGGTCGTGACCAAGGGCGCGTTGATCGAGCGGGATATCGACATCCTGTCGCAGATGGCGGCGCAGGGGCTGGCGCGGGTCGGGATTTCGGTCACGACACTGGATGCCGATCTGGCGCGGCGGATGGAGCCACGAGCGCCGACACCACGGCGCCGGCTCCAGGTGATCGAGAGACTGGCGAAGGCCGGCATAGACGTACGGGTCATGGCGTCACCCATGGTCCCGGCATTGACCGATCACGAGCTTGAATCCATTCTCGCGGCCGGGGCGCGGTCGGGTGCTACTTCGGCCAGCTGGATCATGCTGCGCCTTCCGCGCGAAGTCTCCGCGCTGTGGCAGGAATGGCTCGCCGTTCATGAACCCGGACGCGCCACCCGGATCATGGCGCGGCTGCGGGAGATGCATGGTGGCAAGGACTACGATGCGCGCTGGGGGCACCGGATGCGGGGCGAGGGCGACTACGCCGAAATGGTGCAGGCGCGGTTTCGCCTGGCGCTGAAACGATCCGGGTTGCGCGAGACGGCCGAGCCGCTGCGCCGAGACCTGTTCCGGCCGCCCGCGAAGGACGACCGGCAACTGTCGCTTCTCTGAACTTCAGACGGACCTTTAGACGGTGGTCCGGCTGCGGCGGCGGTTGCGACGTGTCGAACGACCAGCACCTTCGCGTTCTTCGGCATCGCCGGTGCCGTCGCTCTCAGACGTGAATGCGCCCAGTGCGGCGACGACCGCATCGAGGCTCGGAATCTCGCCCCGTGGCCGCGTGTCCAGCGCGTCCCGCATCTGCGCCAGGTGCTCGGGCGTCGTGCCGCAGCAGCCGCCGATGATCCGCGCGCCGCTGTCCCGGGCCAGGACGGCGTAATCCGCCATCAGCTCGGGCGTTCCGTCGTAATGGATGTGCCCGTCCACGTATTTCGGAATCCCGGCATTGCCTTTGGCGATGATCGGCCGCGACGGCTTGGCTGCGGCGAAGCCTTGCACGGTTCGCAGCAGATCCGACGCGCCCGTCCCGCAATTGGCACCAAAGGCGATGGGCGGGTTGGGGAGATCCTCGATCAGCTTCACCATGTCGGTGCTGGTCACGCCCATCATGGTGCGCCCGGCGGTGTCGAAACTCATCGTGCCGCACCAGGCGATCCCGGCCAGCGCGAATCCTTCGGCCGCGGCACGGAATTCCTCGGCGGCGGAGATGGTCTCGAGCCAGGCCACGTCGGCGCCGCCTTCCTTGAGGCCGTCAGCGGTTTCGTGGAACATCTCGACGGCGGAGGCGTGGGACAGGCTGCCCACCGGCTGCATGATCTCGCCGGTCGGCCCCACCGATCCCGCGACCACGATCCTGCGGCTCGACCTGTCGGCCAGCTCCCGTGCGATTTCGGCCGCGATCCGCGACAGGCGGTGCGCGTCCTTGGCGGCACCGTGCAGCTTGAGCCGCGACGCGTTGGCGCCGAAGGAATTGGTCAGGAAGAGATCCGACCCGGCGTCGATGGCTCCCCGGTAGAGCGCGCGGATCTTCTCGGGGTGCCTGTCGTTCCAGAATTCCGGCGCATCCCCGGACATCAGGCCCGCATTGAACAGGTTGGTGCCCGTTGCGCCATCGGCCAGCAGGACCTGCTTGTCGGAAAGAAGTGTCGTGAGAAGGTTGGCCATGACGCCTCCGGGTGGGTCGCGAAGCGCACGCGTGTCATGCGGCGGCATTCGAGGCAACCTCATAAATTTCATCTTCTTCATGAGGCCGGTTCACGCGATGGTCGAGGTCGCCCACCGAGCCGCTGCCGATTTCCGACGGGAAAAAGACCTCGCGCGCCACGTCGAGCGCCGCGATACCGAGGGCCAGCCGGGAGGGGGCCGCGAGATAGAGCGGTTTCCACCGCGGTGCAAAGCTGGATTTGAACTGACGGAGGCCTGTACCGCCGGACTGGCCGACGAGCTTGAAGGCGACGGAGCGCCAGATGGCACTCGCCGGATCGGGGCAGGCGGGAACGGCGGCAAGGCTGACCTGGTTCATGCCCGCGCTTGTCGCAGCTTCGATGCCCGCGTGGACCAGGGCATGCATCGTCCCGTCCGGCGCGCCGTCACCGTGGCGCATCATGTCGAGCGCCCATTCGCGCTTGCAGACCTGGAAGCTGGCGAAGCCGACCACCCGGTCTTCGGCCTCTGCGATCAGGACACGCTGCGCTGCCAGGTAGCTCGCGCAGAAGCGCCCCATGCTCCCACCCCGCGCGCGCCCCTGGCTGGCCTGCCATTCGCCGTCGATCTCGGCGAGCCGTGTCAGATCACCGGGTTGCATGTCGCGGACCCGCAGGCCGGACCGGGCCGCCTTGCGCAGCTTGCGCCGCAATCCCGCCCGCTCCGGCGTATCGAGGTCGAACCGGGCGGTGTCGATGATCGCATCATCGGCGCTGTGCAGGCAGACCCAACCGGCGTGGCGCGCGGCCAGTGCGGTCTCCGCACCCGCCTTGTAGATCAGGGCGAACCGGTTGCGGTCACGCGCACGCTCCGCCAGGCAGTCGAAAAAGCCGGGACCGGGCGCGTCGAACGGATCGTACATCGCCACGAGCGCCTGCCCCGTCGGCCAGAGTCCCGCATGGGTCACGCCCAATTCCTCGATGCGGCCACCATTCTGCCGGATCACGCAGGTTTCGGCGCGCGTCGCGTCGTGCAGGTCGGGCAGTCCAGGGCGGCGCTCAACCGATATCCGCTCCCGGCGAACCAGCAGCATGATCGCGGCCAGGCAGGCCGGCAGAGCAAAATAGACGAGGCGGAACCCCACGATCGCGACCAGAAGTGCGGCCATGTCGGTTTCGGCCGGCATTCCCGTCGCGCACAGGGCAAACAGAACGACCTCGAACGGACCCACGCCCGCGGGCGTGCCGGACAGGAGCCCCGCAGACAGGGCAAGACAGAAGGCCGGCAGGAACGCCAGGAGATCCGGGCGTGCGATTTCGGGGATGAGCAGCCAGAGCGCAAAGCACGCCGCCCCCATGTCAAGTGCGGCCCAACCGGTTGCAGCGAAGGTCGCCCGCACACCCGGCAGCTCGATCAGAAAACCGCGCAAGGTCAACCGGGGATGCCGTAGGGTCAGGTACAGAAGGCCGAGGACAATCGGGACGGCACATAAGGACAGCCGCGCAAGATACTGAGGTGTCGGGAGAAAAACGCAGGCGAGCGCTGTGAGTGTCACCATCGCGACAATGAAGGTCAGCGACACGAACATGGTCACCACGGCTGCGACACCCGGCCCGAATCCGCGCAGGAGCCGCCAGCGCACGAGCGATGCCGTGACGAGGCCGAAACCGATCGTCTGGGACAGGGCGATCGCGGCGATGCCGCTCTGGCGCGCCTGTTCGGCCGGAAGTCCGGTGTCGAGCTGCCGATGCGCGATCACGTCATACTGACCGATGGCAAGAAAGCTGATGGCGGTAAAAACGGCCGCCAGTATCCAATCCGCCGGCGCGATCGCGTGCCAGGCCTGACCGAGTTGTTCCGCGTCCTGAGATTGGATCACCGGCCACAGAAAGAGCGCGCATCCGCACAGAAAAGCCAAGGGAATCCCGTGGCGCATGATGCGCCCACCTGCCAACAGAACCAAACTCATGCCAGTCGCCAACCCCGTGCTCAGTTGGAGCGACCCTAGCGACAGGAAATTTATCGAGTGTTGAACGCGGGCAAAGTTTCACCGCCGGAAGCGGATGTCCGGCGGGTTAGTTCGAAAAGTTTTAAGGGAATTCTCAGTCGACTTCCTGCATCAACTGCGACTTCGCCTTGACCATCAGTTCCTTCATCTTGGCCCGGATGGTGGCTTCGTCGGACTTGTCGCCCAAGTCACCGGACACCTTGCGATAGACATCCTCGTCGCCCGCTTCCTCGAAGTCCGACTTGATGACTTCCCTGGCATAGGCATCGGCGTCGTCGCCGCTCTTTCCGAGAAGCTCTGCGGCCCAAAGCCCCAGGAGCTTGTTGCGGCGGGCTTCGGCCCGGAACTGCATTTCCGCGTCATGGGCAAACTTGTTCTCGAATGCGTTTTCGCGATCTTCAAAGGTTGTCATCCGGACCCCGCCTGTCTGATGTTGTTCCTGATAGGGACATATGCGTCGTGACGCTCGGTCACGCAAGGGGCGGTGGCGCCTTGCGAGGGGCAGGGCCATGGCGTATGAGAGCGGTCACCGGGGGTGCGCGCGACGCGCGCCCCTCTGAGCCTATGCGAAAGGACGCCCATGGGACGGCGGAAGAAAATCTACGAAGGCAAGGCGAAGATCCTCTACGAAGGTCCGGAACCGGGAACGATCGTGCAGTATTTCAAGGATGATGCAACGGCCTTCAACGCACAGAAAAGGGACGTGATCGACGGCAAGGGCGTGTTGAACAACCGCCTGTCCGAGTTCTTCATGTCCGGTCTGAACCAGATCGGTGTGCCCACCCATTTCATCCGGCGGCTCAACATGCGCGAGCAGCTGGTCCGGTCCTGCGAGATCATTCCCTTGGAGATCGTCGTGCGCAATTACGCCGCCGGGTCGCTGGCCAAAAGGCTGGGGATCGAGGAGGGCATGCAATTGCCGCGACCGATCGTCGAATACTGCTACAAGAACGACGAATTGGGCGATCCGCTGGTGACCGAGGAGCACATCGCGGCCTTCGGATGGGCCAGCCAGCAGGACATGGACGATGTCCTGAGCCTGGCGCTTCGGGTCAATGATTTCCTGAGCGGTGTGATGCTGGCGGTCGGAATCCGCCTTGTCGACTTCAAGATCGAGATCGGCCGCGTCTATGACGGCGATTTCATGCGGCTGGTGGTGGCCGACGAGATCAGTCCGGATTCCTGCAGGCTCTGGGATATCGAGACCGGCCAGAAGCTCGACAAGGACGTGTTTCGGCGGGACCTGGGATCGCTCACCGACGCCTATACCGAAGTGGCGCGGCGCCTGGGCGTGATGCCCAAGAACGCGGGCCAGTTCGGCAAGCCGACACTCATCAACTGATGGTGGGAAATGGGTGCCTCCGGCGGTAAATTGTCGGGCCAAGTGAAGCAGGTGGCATGAAAGGAACCGTGACACCATGAAAGCGCGTGTGCATGTGATGTTGAAACCCGGCGTTCTGGATCCGCAGGGAGAGGCCGTACGGCACGCGTTGGGGGCGATGGGATTCGATGGCGTGACCGGGGTGCGTCAGGGCAAGGTGATCGAACTGGATCTGGCGGACGGGACGGACGAGGAGCAGGTGGCCCAGATGTGTGAAAAGCTGCTCGCCAACACCGTGATCGAAAGCTACCGGGTGGAGATGCTTTGATGCACGCGGCGGTTCTCGTGTTTCCCGGCTCCAATTGCGACCGAGACCTCGCGGTCGCCTTCGAGGCGGCTGGCGCCAAAGTTTCGATGGTCTGGCACAAGGATACCGACCTGCCGGACGGCACGGACATGGTCGGCATGCCCGGCGGATTCTCCTATGGCGATTACCTGCGGTGCGGGGCGATCGCGGGCAAATCGCCGATCTGCCGCTCGCTGAAGGCCCATGCGGAGCGCGGCGGGCTATGTCATCGGCATTTGCAACGGGTTCCAGATACTGACGGAAACCGGGCTGCTGCCGGGGGCGCTTCTGCGAAATGCGGGTCTGAAGTACATCTGCAAGACCGTGCCGCTTGCGGGTCGAGACGTCCGACAGTGCCTTTACCGCCGGCTACAATGCAGGCGACGTTCTGTCGATGCCGATCGCTCACCACGAGGGCAACTATTTCGCCGATGACGAAACGATCGCACGCCTTGCGGGTGAGGATCGGGTGGCGTTCACCTATACCGAGAACCCGAACGGGGCGAAGGCGGATATCGCGGGCATCCTGAGCGAAAACCGCCGCGTTCTGGGCATGATGCCACATCCGGAGCGTGCGGCGGATATCGGCCACGGGGGCACGGATGGAGCGGCGCTCTTTCGCGCATTGGTCGCGGCCCTCGTGCCGGCATGACTTGAGCGGCGGCCGGCACAGGCGTACCTTATCCACATGATACGTTCATCGGACCCGTCAAAGAGCTGGGCCATCTCCTGGCGTATGCGCGTGGCACTTGTGCTTCTGCTCGCTCTCGCGGCGCTCACGGTCTGGGTCACGAACAGGCTTCTGACGGACCGGTTCACGGCCTCGACCCGGAACGAGGCCGAGCTGCAACTGGCGCTCAACAGCGGCAACCTGATGGCGGAACTCAGGCAGAACCGCATCGTGCCGCAGCTTCTGGCGCGGGACCCGACGCTGATCGCGGCGCTGAACTCGGCCGATTACACGCAATCGACCCAGCGGTTGATCTCCTTCGTCGAGGAGCTCGGCGCGGCGTCGCTGATGCTTCTCGACACCGGCGGGCGCACCGTCGCGGCCACGGACCGGAACCGGCTTGGAACGCAGCATCGCTCGGAACCCTATTTCGTCGATGCGATCCGGTCGGCCACGACGATCTTCACGACGCAGCAGCGCGACTCGGGCGGGTATGCCTTCGTCTATTCCCGGCGCGTGACGTCGGGCGGCGACGTGATCGGCGTCATCATGGTCGAGGTCGACCTGCAGAAGTTCGCGCGGGCCTGGGCCGGCATTTCCGAAGCGATCATGGTGACCGACAGCACCGGCACGGTGGTACTGGCCACCGAGCCCAGATGGCGCGGTAAGAGCGAGGAAGAGGCGCTGCGCGACGACACGCCCCAGAACGCGATCACCCGCGCGATACGGGCAACGGCGGATTGGACGGCCGTGCCTGCCGATGCCTACCTGCAAGGCGAAGCCGTGATGCGGCTGGAGACCCGCGTGCCCTTCCGCGGTTGGCGCATGATGTCGTTCACCACCTACGAGTCGATCCGCGAACGGGTGAACGGGGTCCTCGCGCTCGAGATCATGGGCTTCGCGATCCTGCTGGCGCTGGCCTTCTACGCGATGTCCCGGCGGTCGGCCCTGCGGGTTGCGCTCTTCGAGCGGGAGTCGGCCGAGCTCCGGCAGCTCAACGCGCAGCTGCAGCGAGGAAATCGCGGAGCGCAAGCGGGTGCAGGAGAACCTCGCGGTGGCCGAGCAGACGCTCGAGCAGTCGAGCAAGCTCGCCGCGCTGGGGGAAATGTCGGCAGCGGTCAGCCACGAGCTCAACCAGCCGCTGGCGGCGATGAAGACCTATCTTGCCGGCGCCCGGCTCCTGCTGCGGCGCAACCGGCCGGAGGAGGCCTTGTCGGCCTTCGTGCGGATCGACGATCTGCTGGAGCGGATGGGCGCGATCACGCGGCAGTTGAAATCCTATGCGCGCAAGGGGCAGGAGGAGTTCAGCGCCGTCAACATGCAGGATGCGCTGGCCTCGAGCCTGTCGATGATGGAGCCGCAACTGCGCCAGCGAAAGGTGCAGATCACCCGAAACCTCCCCAAGACGCCGGTGGAGGTGTTCGGGGATCGTCTGCGGATCGAACAGGTGATGATCAACCTCTTGCGCAATGCGATCGACGCCACCAAATCCGAACGCGAGCCGAGGATTGACATCATCCTGGCGGCAGGAGAAACAGCGACGCTGACCATTCGCGACAACGGGCCCGGGATCGAGAACAAGGATGCCTTGTTCGAACCCTTCTACACGACCAAGCAGCCAGGCGATGGCGTGGGGCTCGGTCTGGCCATCTCGTCGGGCATCGTGAACGAGTTGGGCGGGCGACTGACCGCACGCAACGGGCAGAATGGTGGTGCGGTATTTGAAATGCAGCTCCCGCGGGCTGGCGACGCGCCGCACCGTGGGGATGTTGCGGCAGCGGAGTAAGAGCGATGGCTCAAGCCATGAAAATCGCAATCGTCGATGACGAAACCGACATGCGGCAATCGATCAGCCAGTGGCTCGCCCTGTCGGGGTATGACACCGAAACTTTCGCCAGCGCCGAGGATGCGCTGAAGATGTTGGGGCCCGATTATCCGGGTATCGTGATTTCCGATATCAAGATGCCGGGCATGGACGGAATGCAGTTCCTCAAGAAGCTGATGGGCAATGACAGCGCCTTGCCGGTCATCATGATCACCGGTCACGGCGACGTGCCGATGGCAGTTGAGGCGATGCGGGTCGGGGCGTTCGACTTCCTCGAAAAGCCGTTCAATCCCGACCGCATGACCGAACTGGCCAAGACGCGCGACCAACGCGCGGCGGCTCATCATGGACAACCGCGCGCTGCGCAAGGAATTGTCGGATGGCGGGCAGCTGATGAAGAAGCTGATCGGCCAGTCGCCGGTCATGGAGCGGCTGCGCGAGGATATACTGGACCTGGGCCAGGCGGACGGTCATGTCCTGATCGAGGGGGAGACCGGGACCGGAAAGACGATGGTCGCCCACGCCCTGCATGCCGTGGGCTCGCGGGCGGGCAAGAAGTTCGTGCTGATTTCGTGCTCCGCGATGGAAGAGGAGGCGCTGTCGAAACGCCTGTTCGGACCGCTCTTGCCGGAGGATTCCAACCTGCCGGCGATCGAGGAGGCCCGCGGCGGCACCCTGGTGCTCGAGGACATAGAGGCGTTGAGCGAAAGCCTGCAGGCGAAGCTGCTCAGCGTGATCAACGAACAGGGCACCCCGGCGGAGACACGCATCGTGGCGATCTGTAACATGCAGGACGAAGGGCGGACCTGCGAGGATGCGTTGCGGTCGGACCTGTTCTACCGCCTCGCCGCGCTCAGGATCACCGTGCCCCCGCTCAGGCAGCGCGGAGAGGATATCCTGACGCTCTTCACCCGGCTGTCGGAGCAGTTCGCGGAGGAATACGGCTGTGATGCGCCGAAGGTGTCGGCGCAGGAGGCGGCGCAACTGCTGCAGGCTCCATGGCCCGGCAATGTGCGCCAACTCGTCAACGTGGCGGAACGCGCGGTGCTGCAGGAACGCCGCGGGTCCGGCACCATCGCGTCGCTGCTGATGTCCGACCACGACGAGATGCAGCCGGTCATGACGACCGAAGGCAAGCCGTTGAAGGAATACGTCGAAGCCTTCGAGCGGATGCTGATCGACAACACGATGCGGCGCCACAAGGGCTCCATTGCCAACGTCATGGATGAATTGTGCCTGCCGCGGCGGACGCTGAACGAAAAGATGGCCAAGTACGGGCTGCAGCGGGGCGACTACCTGTGATCGGTCTGGTTTGCGCCGCGCGCGGGCCGCTCTTGAGCCGTGACAGCCGTCGGGTTTAACGCAGTGTTAACCTTGCTGCGCGTACTGCGCATCGTTTGCCGTACAATTCCGGGAAAAACTTTCCCATTGTGTTTGGGTAGGCAAACACCGTATTTAAGGGAAATGGGACAACGTGATCAAGCGTGATGTCCCGCGAGAGTTTCGCTGTTTCCGACCGTTGCGGAGAGCTTCCGCAGGTTCGGGCAGACCGATAGGACCGGGGGAACGATCCCGGGTCACGAGATGCCGGCAGGCCCCACGAGGTACTGAGGCGAATAATGGGGGCGCAATCTTTCGGGTCGCGCCTCGGAGAAGAACCGCGATGACGCGCGTGAGGACATCGTTGATCCCCGCAGCAGGCCGAGAAGGTCCATACTGCCGCGCGTCCCAAGTCGCACAGACAAGCCACGCACCCAGATCCGCCGCGCCCCCGGGCCGTCACGTTCTGCGTGCCTGCAACGGATTTTCATGGCAAAAAAGATGCTTATCGATGCCACCCACGCGGAGGAAACCCGCGTCGTGGTGGTCGACGGAAACAAGGTCGAGGAATTCGACTTTGAATCGGAGAACAAGCGCCAGCTAGCTGGCAATATTTACCTCGCAAAGGTCACGCGCGTCGAACCGTCCCTGCAGGCGGCCTTCGTGGATTACGGGGGCAACCGGCACGGTTTCCTGGCCTTTTCGGAAATACATCCGGACTATTATCAGATCCCCGTAGCCGACCGTCAGGCGCTGATGGAAGAGGAGCGGGCCTATGCCGAGGCCATGCGGGCGCGCGACGACGAGGAGGAGTCCAAACCGTCACGTCGCAAGCCGCGCAGTCGGTCCAAAGCTGCAAAGGCCGATGACGGCGATGCGGTGACGGCAACGGACGCCTCGTCGCACCGGATTTCGGGGATGGAGACGATCGATCTCGACGGGGAGGAGGACACGCCCGAGGGGTCCTCGCCGATGGAGACGGTCAAGGACACTCCGGTCGAAACGCCCGCGAGCGACGAGTCGGCGGAAACGTCGCAGGATGCGGACGATGGCGGCCCCGGGGCCGAGGCAGAGACAGATAGCGGGTCCGAGAAGCGCCAACCATCAGCCGCGAGCGGTAAATCCGACACCGGAAACGGCGATGAGGGTTATGCCGACGAAACGTCGGGCAAGGACGCCAGCGCCAAGGACGACTCGATCGAATCCGTATCCGACGAGGATGACAGCGAAGACATCCGGCCGGCCCGCAAGCCGCGCCCGCGGCGCT
The DNA here is from genome assembly GCA_963721175.1 of uncultured Alphaproteobacteria bacterium. Lineage (GTDB taxonomy): Bacteria > Pseudomonadota > Alphaproteobacteria > Rhodobacterales > Rhodobacteraceae > Aliishimia. Next base: position 387,088 of record CAVRIG010000023.1, read on the forward strand.
ACAAGATCCAGGAAGTGGTGAAGGTCCGCCAGATTCTTCTGGTGCAGGTGGTCAAGGAAGAACGGGGCAACAAGGGCGCCGCACTGACGACATATCTGTCGCTTGCAGGGCGCTACTGCGTGCTTATGCCCAACACCGCAAGGGGCGGCGGGATTTCCCGCAAGATCACCAACGCGGTCGACCGCAAGAAGCTCAAGGAAATCGCGAACGAGATCGAGGTGCCGACCGGCGCCGGGCTGATCGTCCGCACGGCCGGCGCCAAGCGCACAAAGGCCGAGATCAAGCGCGACTACGAATACCTGCAGCGGCTGTGGGAGCAGATCCGCGAACTGACGCTGAAATCGATCGCACCGGCCAAGATCTATGAGGAAGGCGACCTGATCAAGCGGTCGATCCGCGATCTCTACAATCGAGAGATCGACGAGGTCTTCGTCGAGGGCGACCGCGGTTACAAGATCGCCAAGGACTTCATGCGGATGATCATGCCGTCGCACGCCAAGAACGTGAAACGATACGAGGATTCGCTGCCCCTCTTCGCGCGATATCAGGTCGAAAGCTACCTCGCGGGCATGTTCAACCCGACCGTGCAGCTGAAATCGGGCGGTTACATCGTGATCGGCGTGACCGAGGCGCTGGTGGCGATCGACGTGAACTCCGGCCGCGCGACCAAGGAGGGCTCGATCGAGGAAACCGCGCTCAAGACCAACCTCGAAGCCTCGGACGAGGTGGCGCGCCAGTTGCGTCTGCGTGACCTCGCAGGGCTGATCGTGATCGACTTCATCGACATGGACGAGCGCAAGAACAACGCTGCGGTCGAGAAGCGCCTGAAGGAACGGCTCAAGACGGATCGCGCGCGCATCCAGGTCGGCCGGATTTCGGGCTTCGGACTTATGGAGATGTCGCGCCAGCGGCTGCGCCCGGGCATGCTCGAAGCCTCCACGCAGCCGTGCCAGGCCTGCCACGGAACCGGCATCATCCGGTCGGACGACAGCATGGCGCTGTCGATCCTGCGCCAGATCGAGGAGGAAGGGACCCGGGCCCGGTCGCGCGAGGTTCTCGTGCGCTGTCCGGTCGGGATCGCCAACTTCCTGATCAACGCCAAGCGCGAACACGTGGCGCAGATCGAAGGCCGCTACGGCATGGCGGTACGGGTCGAAGGCGACCCGAGCCTGGTCAGCCCGGACTTCACGATGGAGAAGTTCAAGACCGCCACGCGCAACGTGGCGCTGGTCGAGACGCCCGTGATCTCCGCCGATGCGACCTTCATGGACGATTTGGACGAGGAAGAGCCGGAAGAGGACATCGAGGAAACAACTCCCCCTCCTTCGGACACTCCCGCGACTTCGGATGACGATGGCAAGCCCAAGCGGCGGCGTCGGCGCCGGCGGCGGCGGAAATCCTCGGGGGGCGAGTCGGGTCAGTCGGACGCGCAGTCCGAGTCCCGGGAAAGCGATGACGACTCCTCCTCCGATCGGGAGGAGGATGCGAAGCCCGATCGCTCGAGCGACGAAGCGCCGGAGCCAAGTCAGAAGGATCCGGAAATGGCCACGGAAGCCGACGCGAATACCGATACTCCGCGCGACGCGGCCGATGCAGAAGACAAGCCGAAGAAACCGAAGCGCAAACCTCGTTCCAGAAAGAAGGACAGTCAGCCCGCAGCCGAACAGTCATCCGAAGCGGTGCAGGCTGAAACCGCCGATGTTGAGGCGGCCCCTGCCGCAGAGCCGGCGGAGAACGTTGCACAAGACGCGGAACCCCCCGTCGCTGTCCCCGAGGAAAAGCAGAAACCTGCGCGTCCTTCGCGCGCGCGTCGGCCGAAGCGGGATGCTGCGCCGGCCGACGAGGAGACTGCCGCGGCACCTTCGGAGCCGGAACCGGTGCCGGCGGATGCAGGCAACGAAGCCGAGAACAGCGCGCCGTCGAAACCCAAACGCCGCGGCTGGTGGTCGCTCGGGTCGAAGTGAACGGGTCAGCTTTACGCTGACAGAAAACGCTCCGCCTCTTCGGCGGAGCGTTTTCATCTTTGATCCTTCCGAATCGAAGAGGCGCGCCGCAAATACTGCGCGCTTCGATTGCAGAAGATCCCGATGGGTTCATGCACCGCGGCAGTGCAGGGCCGACGAGCGAAAACCCGATCTATCGACCGGCTTTGCGGATGACCCAGCGCGCGACCGTCGAGGTCGTGTCGCTCTCTTCAAGGACATGACCGCTTTCCGCGCAAAAATGCGGCACGTCGACGATCGCCGCCGGGTCGTCCGTCATCACCGCCAGTGTCTGTCCGTCTGCCAGCGACTTCAGGCGTTTTCGCGCCTTCAGCACGGGCAGCGGGCATTTGATCCCTGTCGCATCGAGTTCCGCATCCGCCATGCCAACCGCAACTAGTCGCGATGTTTCAACCTGTCCACAATGATTTGACCCGTTCCTGCGTGACCGCGACCGCAGCTTGGCATAAGTCAGGGACATGTTCGGGATCGACATCATCGACGCAGGGTTGCTGCCCGGCATGTTCGTGGCTCTGCTGGCAGGCGTCATCAGCTTTTTGAGCCCCTGCGTGCTGCCGATCGTTCCGCCGTATCTGGCTTATATGTCCGGCGTGAACGTGGGGGACATGTCGTCGGATGCCGCCGCGCGGCGCAAGACGATCCTCTCGGCGGTCTTCTTCGTTCTCGGACTGAGCACGGTATTCCTCGTCCTCGGGTTCACGGCGTCGGCCTTTGGTACATTCTTCCTGCAAAACCAGACGCTGTTTGCGCAGATCGCTGGCGTGGTAGTCATCATCTTCGGCCTGCATTTCCTTTCTGTCTTCCGAATCCCGTTCCTCGATCAGGAGGCGCGGTTGGATGCCGGAGATCAAGGGGGCTCCTCCTTCGGCGCCTACATCCTCGGTCTCGCCTTTGCGTTTGGCTGGACCCCGTGCATCGGGCCGCAACTCGGCGCCATCCTGACGATCGCGGCGTCCGAGGGTTCGGTGTCGCGCGGCACGTTGCTTCTTGGCGTCTATGCTGCGGGGATTGGGCATCCCGTTCCTGCTGGCGGCGATGTTCATGTCGCGCGCGATGGGCCTGATGAACCGGCTGAAGCGGCACATGGGTATCATCGAAAAGTGCATGGGCGTGCTGCTGGTGCTGGTCGGGCTCGCGCTGGTGACCGGTGCCTTCACCAGCTTCAGCTGGTGGTTGCTTGAGCAGTTTCCGGCGCTTGCCACGCTCGGCTGAGGCCGCGGCTCATCGGCACTTGATCAATCGGGCACACCGCTGCCGTTTGTCCGCCGCTAACAGGTATCATCGTGCGCGGGCTTGGATTAAGGAGTTGGAAAATCGGAATCGGAGGATCGTGACGATGTCGGACCAGACGAAGATGCGGGCGCAGATGGAACAGGGTGAAGGCTTCATTGCCGCGCTTGACCAGTCGGGGGGATCGACCCCGAAGGCGCTCGCGCTTTATGGCGTGCAGGAGGGTGATTACGGGTCCGATGCGGAGATGTTCGGCGAAATCCAGAAGATGCGGGAGCGGATCATCCTCGCGCCAGACTTCACCTCCCAGAAGGTGATCGGCGCGATCCTGTTCGAGCGGACGCTGGACGAGGAGATCGAGGGCAAGCCGGTGGCCGAGTACCTTTGGTCAGAAAAGCACATCGTGCCGTTTTTGAAGATCGACAAGGGGCTGGAAGAGACCGAGAAGGGCTGCCAGCTCATGAAACCGATGCCGGGGCTCGACCAGATTCTGGCGCGCGCAAAGTCCATGGGCGTCTTCGGTACCAAGGAGCGGTCCGTGATCCACGAGGCCGATGCCGAGGGAATTGCCGCGAATGTGGCCCAGCAGTTCGACGTGGCCCGGCAGGTCGTCGCGGCCGGCCTTGTACCGATCATCGAACCCGAGATCAGCATCAAGTCGGTGACCAAAGCGGAGGCCGAGGCAATCCTGCGCGACGAGATCCTGCGCCACCTCGACGGTCTCGACGATGGGCAGGACGTCATGCTTAAACTGACGCTTCCGTCCGAGCCGAATTTCTACGATGTGCTGGCCGACCATGCGCGGGTCGTGCGGGTCGTGGCCTTGTCCGGTGGGTATTCCACTGACGAGGCCTGCAAGCTGCTGGCGCAGAACGACAAGATGATCGCCAGCTTCAGCCGGGCGCTGACTGAAGGGTTGCAGAAGCAGATGTCGGAGGACGAATTCGCCGCCGCCATCGGCTCGAACATCGACCAGATCCACCGCGCATCGGTCTGACGTGGCGCGGTCAGCGTGCCTTGACGCGCTGGAGCACGAAGACCCGGATTGCGGAGGCGAGGCCGACTTCGGTCCCGCGCTCCGCGTCGATTTCGGCGGCGAGTTCGTTGATCGCCTTGCCCTCGGCGCGCGCGATTTCGCGAAATGCCTGCCAGAACGCATCTTCCAGCGACACCGACGTCCGGTGTCCGCGCAGCGTCAGGGACCGCTTGACCGGCCGGCCGCTCATGTCTCGCGCTTGTGCCCGTCCAGATCGCGCTTCGCCTTCTCGGCGCGCGTCTTGTCGGCGGTCTTCTCCGCCCTGGTGCGGCCGAACTTCGCGGCGTTCTCGTCGGCCTGCACGCGCTTGTCGGCCCGGAACTTTGCCTTGCGCGCCTTGTTGAGGCTGACCACCTTCATTTGGGGCCGATCATCTGCTCGGGTCGAACAACGCGGTCGAAGGTCTCCTCGTCGACGAAGCCGAGCTTGACCGCCTCTTCCTTGAGCGTCGTGCCGTTCTTGTGCGCCGTCTTGGCCACCTTGGTCGCGTTGTCGTAGCCGATCTCCGGCGCGAGTGCCGTCACCAACATCAACGACTCGCGCATCAGCTTGTCGATCCGCGCTTCGTCCGCGCGCAGCCCGTCCATCAGATTGTCGGTGAAGGCCGAGGACGCGTCGCCGAGAAGCTGCATCGATTGCAGCACGTTGTAGGCCATCATCGGCTTGTAGACGTTGAGCTCGAAATGTCCCTGGCTGCCGGCGAAACCCACCGCCGCGTCGTTGCCCATCACATGCGCGCAGACCTGGGTCAGCGCCTCGCACTGCGTCGGGTTCACCTTGCCAGGCATGATCGAGGAGCCCGGCTCATTCTCCGGAAGGATCAGCTCGCCCAGCCCGCAACGGGGGCCGGAGCCCAGCAGGCGGATGTCGTTCGCGATCTTGAAGAGGCTCGCCGCGACGGTTTTCAGCGCCCCCGAAATCTCCACCATTGCGTCATGCGCGGCCAGCGCCTCGAACTTGTTGGGCGCGGTGACGAAGGGCAGGCCGGTGATCTCTGCCATGTTGGCCGCGACCGCCTCGGCCCACCCCTTTCGGGTGTTGAGCCCGGTGCCCACGGCCGTGCCGCCCTGCGCCAGCTCGTAGATCCGGCCGAGCGCGTCGTTCACGCGCCGGATTCCCATGGCGACCTGATGTGTGTAGCCGGAGAACTCCTGGCTCAGCGTCAGCGGGGTCGCGTCCTGCGTGTGGGTCCGGCCGATCTTGATGATCCCGTCGAACTCGGCGACCTTCTTCTCCAGCGCCTTGTGCAGCTTCTCCAGTCCCGGCAGCAGCACGTTGTGCGCCGTCATCGCGGCCGAGATGTGCATCGCAGTCGGAAACGTGTCGTTGGACGATTGCCCCATGTTGCAGTGATCGTTGGGATGCACGGGCGATTTGGACCCAATCTCGCCGCCCAGGATCTCGATGGCGCGGTTGGCGATCACCTCGTTGGCGTTCATGTTGGATTGCGTGCCGGAGCCCGTCTGCCAGACCACCAGCGGGAAATTGTCGTCGAGCTTACCATCAACCACTTCCCCAGCGGCTTCGATGATGGCGTCCGCGAGCTTCGCATCCAGCGTGCCCTGCGCCTTGTTCTGCATCGCGCAGGCCTTCTTGATCACGCCGAGCGCGCGCACGATGGCGACGGGCTGCCTTTCCCATCCGATCGGAAAATTGATGATCGACCGTTGCGTCTGGGCGCCCCAGTACTTGTCGGCCGGCACCTCGAGCGGGCCAAAGCTGTCGGTTTCGGTGCGGGTCTGCGCCATGCTGGGTCTCTCCGAGCTTTTGGGGTCCTGCCGCCGGTTTACCCAGCCTCAAACAACATGGCAATCGGACAAAGGCGTCCCGAATCGCGTGTTGCGAAGCCCGGATCGTTGGAAACCGGACCGGTCAGTGCTTGCGGAAACTGTCCAGAGACACGACGTCCGCTGCGGCCTTCGATCGAGTGGACTTGTCCCTTTTCGAATTTTCCGTCGCCGCCGCCTCGTCCGGGTCGACGACGGCCACGGAGCCGGAGTCTTCGTTGGTCTCGTGTGGCTCGAACCGCAGGCCGAACTCGACGGACGGATCGACGAAGGTCTTTATCGCGTCGTACGGGATGTAGAGCGGCTCCGGCTGGTCTCCGAAATTGAGCGTCACGGAAAAACCGTCATCCGTCACCTCCAGGTTGTCGTAGAGGTGCTGCATGACCACCGTCATTTCGGTCGGATACCGGTCGGACAACCAATCCGCCAGTTCCGCGTCCGGGTGCGATGTGTCGAAGGTTATGAAAAAATGATGCGAGCCCGGAAGGCCCTCAACCGCAACCTGTGCTAGTACCTTCTTGATGAGACCACGCATGGCCTCATGCATCAGGTTGCCATATTCGATGCCGTCACTCATGCCATCCTCATGGCTTTCTTGAGGCGAGCATAGGCGATTTGCCGGAAGAAAAAAGGGCCATTCGTGAAGAATCGAAGATACCGGACGCCGCCGATGCCGCATGCGCGAAGGCACGTTGGCCCGGAGGTGAGGACACGTTCGACGTGCACTGCCGCGACCGCTTCGACCGGTATTCCGATTTCGATGAAAGTGCAGGCTTCTGTTGCCAGGTGCCTGCGAACCCCGCCTTGTGCTGCTAGGCACAAGGGCTTCAGATTTCGGTCTCGTTACCGCTTACGCGGCAAGTGCAACCGGAGCATGATTGTCGTTGGCAATTATGCAATTTGAACCGATAACGGCGGTATCCAACCGAGGCAAAGCTAACCCCTTTACACGTTCGTCGATCCTGTTTCGGCCCCATGTCCCCCCAACGACGGGTTTCTGGTGGAGCCGCCGGGTACCGCCCCCGGGTCCGATCCGCTTATTACGAGCGCGTTTATGCCCATAGTTCCGAAGAACACCGAATAAGTAGTCCAAGGCCGAGAGTTTTACAAGATCTCAGCGATGTGGAGATCCTGTCAGGGGTGCGGTGGCCTTGCCCCCCGGATCCCCGAGCACCGGCCTTTTTGATTTGCGCATCACGGGGGGCTCTGGCACTTCTGGACCGAACGGTCTGGGGACACGCATGCCGGTGCATTTTCGCTCCATCCTCTGGTTGGGTTTCTTCGCGATCATCCTGCTGGCGTGGTGGTGGCTCTACGAGATGGCGACGGGCATGGGCCTCGACCTCGTCGGACGGCCGAACGACATGGCGCGGGCCATGGCGGCGATGAACCCGCGCATGGAGATGTCGATGCCGATGGCGGAGTTCGGTCCGCTGTTCGGGATGTGGGCGGCGATGATGGCCGCGATGATGCTGCCGACCCTGGTGCCGACCCTCCGGGCCTACGAAGACCTGATGGTCAGCGCGGATGGGACCCGCCCGGGCTGGCTGGGCGTTATTGCGGGCTACGCGATCGTCTGGCTGGCCTTCGCGGTGGGGATCACCGGAGTGCAGCTCGCTCTGCTCTTCGGCGGGGCGATCGACATGCTGGGCATTCCGCAGAGCAGGTGGCTGGCGGTCGCGCTCCTGCTCGCCGTGGGGCTCTTTCAGTTCACGCGGGCCAAGGAGATCTGCCATGGCGTCTGCCATTCGCCCATGGTCTATTACCTCGGACATTGGCGCACCGGCTTCGGCGGCGGCATCCGCATGGGGCTCGGGCTGGGAGCGTTCTGCGCGGGCTGCTGCTGGGGCTTCATGGCGCTGGGATTTGTCGGCGGAATGATGAGCCTCTTGTGGATGGGGCTTGCCACGCTCTTTATGGTGATCGAGAAACTGCCCCAGATCGGGCAGCATGTCACGAAACCGGCGGGTGCCGCGCTGATCCTTGGCGGGATCGGGCTGGCGGTCTGGCCGATCATGGAAGGATAACTCATGGCCCTGCGCAAACGCCCCGATGCGGACCGTCTGCCGATCTCGCAACGCATCGACCAGCGCATGGCCAATCCCGGCCGCCGGCAGATGAGCCCGACGAATTGGGAGGTCAAGGGCGAGTTGTTCATGAACTGCTCCTGCGAGGTCGTCTGTCCCTGCGGTATCTCGCTGGGCCAGCACCCGCCGACCTATGGCTATTGTCAGACGTGGTTCGCGATGCAGATCGACGATGGGCACTTCGAAGGAGAAAGCCTCGCCGGGCTGAACGTGGCCCTGCTGATCGACATTCCCGGCCGCATGGCCGAAGGGCAACTGGAAGGTCGCCGTCTATGTCGACGAAACGGCCAGCGACAAGGCCTATGACGGCATGCTGAAGATCCTGTCGGGAGCCGCAGGCGGGAATACCGGTGTGTTTCATTTCCTTGTGTCCGAGATTCTCGGCGCCGAGCGAGAGAAGGTGGTGATCGAGAAGGACGGGCGCCGTCGCCGCATCATTGTCGGCCGGAAGATCCAGGGAGAGATCGAGATGATCCCCGGCAAGGATCCCCAGGTGCCGGTGTCCATGGAGAACACGCAATACTGGATGGGGTCGACGATCTATCCGGCGGTCGGGTTGAAATCCAAGGTGCGCGATTACGGCCGCGTCTGGGACTTCGAAGGCAAGTCGGGCGACATTATCCCGGTCCATTGGACCGGCCCAGGTCGCACATGATCACCCCCAGCTACTGCCGCTTGATGGCGCGCTACAACGCCTGGCAGAACCAGTGGATGTTCGCCGTCGCCGACGATTTGCCCGAGTCCGAGCGCGAAGCGGATCGCGGCGCCTTCTGGGGCGGCATCCGGTCGACCCTGAGCCACCTGATGTGGGGCGACACGATCTGGATATCGCGGTTCGATGGCGGCGCAGGACCAGATACCGCGATCAAGGCGTCCAGCGAGGCCTATGACTGGCCCGCGATCATGGCGGGGCGGCCGAAACTCGACGCGCGTATCGAGGCCTGGGCATCCGCGGTCACGCAAGGTGATCTGGACGGCGATCTGGAGTGGTATTCCGGCGCGTCCGGGCGTGACATGTCCAAGCCGTACGCGCTGTGCGTGATCCAGCTCTTCAATCACCAGACCCATCATCGGGGGCAGGTTCACGCGATGCTGACCGCCGCCGGTGTCGCGACGCAGGACACCGACCTGCCGTTCATGCCGGAGGACATTCCGCAATGGCGCTGATCGCTCCCTCACGCCGGGTGCGGCGTACGCCGTTTTCCGAGGGAGTCGAGGCTGCCGGGGTGAAGGCCTACACCGTCTACAACCACATGCTGCTGCCGACCATGTTCCGGTCGGTCGAGGAGGATTACCGGCATCTGAAGGACGCGGTGCAGGTCTGGGATGTGGCCTGCGAACGCCAGGTGGAGCTGCGCGGTCCGGATGCCGGACGCCTGGTGCAGATGCTGACGCCGCGCGATCTGCGCGGGATGCTGCCGGGGCGGTGCTGCTACCTGCCGATCGTGGACGAGACCGGCGGCATGCTGAACGACCCGGTGGGCGTGAAGCTCGCCGACGACCGCTGGTGGATCTCCATCGCCGACAGCGATCTGCTGTTCTGGGTCAAGGCGATCGCCTACGGCTTCCGGCTCGACGTGCTGATCGACGAGCCCGACGTAAGCCCGCTGGCCGTCCAGGGACCGAAATCCGACGATCTGGTGGCGGCCGTTTTCGGCGACGCGGTGCGCGATATCCGATTCTTCCGGTTCGGAATGTTCGAATTCCAGGGCCGGTCGATGGCCATCGCGCGCTCCGGCTATTCCAAGCAGGGCGGGTTCGAGATCTATGTCGACGGCAGCGATGTCGGCATGGACCTCTGGAACGCGCTGATGGAGGCGGGCAAGCCGCTCGACGTGCACGCGGGGTGTCCGAACCTGATCGAACGCATCGAATCCGGGCTGCTCAGCTACGGCAACGACATGACGCGAGAGAACACACCGCATGAATGCGGGTTGGGGCGGTTCTGCAACACCCAGACCGCGATCGGCTGCGTGGGCCGCGATGCGCTTTTGCGTGTGGCGAAGGAAGGGCCGGTGCGGCAGATCCGGGCGATCGAGATCGAGACCGACAGCCTTCCACCCTGCGACAGGCTCTGGCCGCTCAAATCCGGCACGAAAGTGGTAGGGCAGCTCTCCTCCGCTGCGATAAGTCCGGATTTCGGCTGCGGCGTCGGCATCGGCATGGTACGGATGACCCATTGGGACGAGGGAACCGAGCTTGTGGTCGAGACGCCGGTGGGTGATCGGCCCGGAATCGTGAGAGAGCAGTTCTGGCTGTGAGCCGGGGAGCGAGGGGCCAGCCCCTCGCGCTCCCCGAGGTATATTGAGACCCAAAGAAGTGAGGGGGTTCCGACGATGACATTCAAGGCGCTGGTGGTCGAGAAGGACGAGGAAAGCGGCAAGACCGCGGCCTCGGTCCAGGACCTGTCGATGGAGGATCTGCCCGAGGCCGAGGTGACGGTCGCGGTGGAGTACTCGACCGTGAACTACAAGGACGGGCTTTGCATCGGGCCTGGGGCCGGGCTGGTGCGCAAGTACCCGCACGTACCGGGCATCGATTTCGCCGGCACCGTGGAGGCGTCGGACGACGACCGCTACAAGCCGGGCGACAAGGTGGTTCTGACCGGTTGGCGCGTGGGTGAGGCGCATTGGGGCGGATACACGCAGAAGGCGCGCGTCAAGGCAGACTGGCTGGTGCCGCTGCCCGAGGGGCTCGACACCAGGTCCGCGATGGCTGTCGGCACGGCGGGTTTCACCGCCATGCTGGCCGTGATGGCGCTCGAGGATCACGGGCTGGAGCCCGGTCACGGACCGGTCCTCGTCACAGGTGCTGCGGGCGGCGTGGGATCCGTGGCGGTGGCGATCCTGTCGCAGCTTGGCCACGACGTCGCGGCGGTCACCGGCCGGCCGGAACAGGCGGATTACCTCAAGAGCCTCGGCGCTACGGAGATCGTCGCGCGCGAGGAACTGACCGAGGTCACGAAGAAACCGCTGGAAAGCGAGCGCTGGACAGGTGCCGTGGATGCGGTTGCCGGCGCCATGCTCGGCCGGGTGCTGAAGCAGATCAAGTATGGCGGGTCCGTCGCGGCGATCGGCCTCGCCGGCGGGGCCGCGATCGATGGTGCGCTGATCACGCCCTTCATCCTGCGCGGCGTCAGCCTTCTGGGCATCGACAGCGTGATGCAGCCCTATGACAACCGCGTGCGGGCCTGGGCGCGGATCGCCAAGGATCTGCCGATGGAAAAGCTGGAGACGATGATCCGGCCCGCGACCCTCTCCGACCTGCCGCAGCTGGGCGCGGACATCCTGAAAGGGCAAGTCAAGGGACGCGTGGTGGTCGACGTGAACGGCTGAGGGGTATCCGCAATGACATACGACGATCAGAACATCTTCGCGAAGATCCTGCGGGAGGAGATTCCGGCGACGCGTGTCTTCGAGGATGAAGACACCTTGTGCTTCATGGACATCATGCCCCGAAGCGACGGGCATTGCCTCGTCATCCCCAAGACGCCGTGCCGCAACATGCTCGACGCGTCGCAGGAGCAGTTGACCGCCTGCATGCGCACCGTGCAGAAGGTGGGTCACGCCGCGATCGAGGGGCTTGGCGCCGACGGCATCACGCTGCAGCAGTTCAACGAGGACGCGGGCGGGCAGGAGGTCTATCACCTGCACTTTCATATTCTGCCGCGATACGACGGTGTCGCTCTGCGCCCGCCGGGCCAGATGGGCGACAGGGAGCAGATCGCGGAGCTCGCAGGACGGCTCCGCGAGGCGCTCTGAAGGACGCAAAAGGTCGATTTCTGGAATAAATTGATGTAGGTGTTTGCATTTACCTGCAACCATCCGTTAGCCTTGCGGTGTGACCGCCATCCTGCGGTGGGATCAGGTTGAATGTTACGACGCGGGAGAACGCGCTGTACCTCGTTCAGCGCACCGAAAGCCAAGAGCAATGTCGGTCCTGCCCAAGAACAGGAGGTTCATTCGTGTACTCGAATATCATGGTGCCCGTCGATCTGACGCACGAAGACAAACTGGACACATCGTTGAAATGCGCGGCCGATCTCGCCGCACACTGGAAGGCGACCGTGACGTATGTGGGCGTGACCAGCTCGGCGCCGGGCAAGCTGGGGCACAATCCGGAAGAATACTCGGAGCGTCTGGCGCGTTTTGCCGCGGCGCAAGGCGAACTGAACGGTATCGAGGCGACCAGTCACACCGCAGTCAGCCACGATCCGTCCGTCGATCTCGACAAGACGCTGCTGTCGGCGATCAAGGACACCGGGGCGGATCTGGTCGTCATGCAAACGCATATTCCCAACATCACCGACTATGTCTGGGCGTCGCATGGCGAGAAGATCGCCGGACATACCGGGGTCTCGGTGATGCTGGTCCGCACCTGATTTCGCCACGGGAGCAGGCGAGCACCAGACGACATACTCGAAAGACATGAGGAGGCCGCATGGTCGAAACGACAGGATCACAAGGTATCCCGCAGCCGGAAGGCGCGTCGGATATCATCGAGACCGACTACCAGATCGGTCAGGACAATATCGAAGCGAGTTTCGGACCTTTCGGACTGGACATCCACAATCCCGTGTTTCTGGTTTCCGGCGGCATCATCGTGGCCTTTGTCTTCTATACGCTGGCGCTGCCAGAACAAGCTACGGCCGTGTTCTCGGCGATGTTCGACTTCACGACCAAGACTTTCGACTGGTTCTTCATACTGGGCGCCAACATCGTCGTGGTCTTCGCACTGCTGCTGATCGTTCTGCCCGTCGGCAAGGTGCGACTGGGCGGTGCGGATGCCACGCCCGACTACAGTTACACAGGCTGGTTTGCGATGCTCTTCGCCGCCGGCATGGGTATCGGCCTGATGTTCTACGGGGTCTCCGAACCGATGAGCCATTTCTCCTCGTCGATGGGCGGCACCGCCGTGGGCGAGACCGGCGCACGCACGGATTGGGCGCCGCTGGGCGCCGCGGCCGGCAATCAGGAAGAAGCCATCGCGTTGGGCATGGCGGCGACCATCTATCACTGGGGGCTGCACCCATGGGCCGTGTATGCGATGGTGGCCCTGGCGCTGGCGCTCTTCAGCTTCAACAAGGGACTGCCGCTGACCATTCGGTCGGCCTTCTACCCGCTGCTGGGGGACCGGGTCTGGGGGTGGCCGGGTCATATCATCGACACGATCGCCGTCTTTGCCACACTCTTCGGCCTTGCGACGTCGCTGGGTTTCGGCGCAACGCAGGCCAGCGCCGGCCTCAACGAACTCTTCGGTGTGCCATTGGGCACGACGACGGAGGTGCTGTTGATCACGGGCATCACGGCCATCGCGCTGATCTCGGTCGTGCGCGGGCTTGACGGCGGGGTGAAGGTGCTTTCGGAGATCAATATGGGGCTCGCGGGCATTCTGGCGCTCTTCGTCCTGATCACGGGACCGACGGTCTTCCTGCTGACCTTCTTCTGGGACAGCCTCGTGGCCTACGCCCAGAACCTCATTCCGCTTTCGATGCCATTCGGGCGCGAAGACGTGAACTATTCCCAGGGCTGGACGTCGTTCTACTGGGCGTGGTGGATCTCCTGGTCGCCCGTTCGTGGGCATGTTCATCGCCCGCGTCAGCCGTGGCCGCACGGTGCGGGAATTCGTGATCTGCGTGCTGCTGATCCCGAGCTTCGTTTGCGTGCTGTGGATGTCGATCTTCGGCGGCACCGCGATCTATCAGGTGGTCACCGACGGCTACACGGTCGCGCAGGAAGCGGCACTGGAACTGCAGCTCTTCAAGATGCTCGATCCTCTGCCGTTGGCGGGAATCACCTCCTTCATCGGGATCATTCTGGTCATCGTGTTCTTCGTGACCTCGTCGGACTCCGGCTCCCTCGTGATCGACACGATCACGGCCGGCGGCAAGGTCGACGCGCCGCTGCCGCAGCGCGTGTTCTGGTGCATCTTCGAAGGTGCGGTGGCGGTCGCGCTGCTGATCGGTGGCGGACTGGCATCCCTGCAATCCATGGTGATCTCGACGGGGCTGCTGTTCACGATGGTTCTGCTGGTCATGTGCTTTGCGATCTGGAAAGGCCTTCAGGCCGAAATCGCGCGCACCTGACAGCACCGACACGGATCAACGGGAGGGCCCCGGCGGTTGCGCCGGGGCCTTTTCCATGCGACGCGGCAGGGGTACGAAGCCGGAAGGCGGTCAAGAGGAGTTGCCCCATGTCTGAGTCGCTGGATATCGCGTATGTCCGAGCCCAGTTCCCCGCCTTTTCGGAACCTTCCCTTCAGGACCAGTCGTTCTTTGCGAATGCCGGTGGGAGTTATGCCTGCGGGCCGGTGATCGACCGGCTGACGCGGTTCTACCGGCAACGCAAGGTGCAGCCCTACTCGGCCTACGAGGCCAGCCGCGCTGGCAGGCGAGGAAATGGACGAGGCGCGCACGAGATTGGCGGCACGGCTCGGCGTGGCTCCGGCAGAGGTCAGCTTCGGCCCGTCGACCACGCAGAACACCTACGTGCTCGCACATGCCTTCGCGGAGTGGATGCAGCCGGGCGAGGCGATCGTCGTCACCAACCAGGACCACGAGGCGAACTCCGGACCCTGGCGGCGGCTGGCGCGAGCGCGGGATCGAGGTCCGCGAATGGCAGGTGGACCCGGCGACCGGTCATCTCGACCCCGCCGATCTGCACCGACTTGCTGGATGAATCCGTGCGGCTTGTCTGCTTTCCGCATTGCTCCAACGTGGTGGGGGAGATCAACCCGGTGATCGAGATCACCGCGATCGCGCATGCGGCGGGCGCGTTCGTCTGCGTCGATGGCGTGTCCTATGCCCCGCACGGGCTGGTGAACGTGGGGGATCTGGGCTGCGACATCTACCTCTTCTCCGCCTACAAGACCTACGGGCCGCACCAGGGCATCATGGTGATCCGCCAGCGCTCTGGGCGAAATGCTGCCCAACCAGGGGCATTAGTTCAATGCCGACACCCTCTACAAGCGCTTCACGCCCGCGGGTCCGGACCATGCGCAGGTCGCGGCCTGCGCGGGGATGATCGATTACCTCGAGGCGCTCGAAGCGCATCACGGCGGCGCCAGCGCGCACGATCTGATGCGCGCGCATGAGGTGAGGCTCTGCCAGCCGCTGCTCGATTGGGCGAGGTCGCGCAACGACCTGCGCCTGGTCGGCCCGGCAGATGCGACGGTGCGCGCCCCGACCGTGGCTCTGGACCTTGGCCGGGCGCCCGGACCCGTCGCGGCGGACCTCGCCAAGCATGGCATCATGGCCGAGGGCGGCGATTTTTATGCCGGTCGCCCGCTCGAGGCGATGGGCGTTGACCCCGCTCAGGGCGTATTGCGGCTCAGCTTCGTCCACTACACGTCCGAGGCGGATATTGATCGACTGATCACGGCTCTCGACCAAGTGATCTGATCCGAAGTCGCAGATGGTCATCGTCGGTGCCTTGATCCACAGCACCGCGGGCTAGGTGCCGCCGAAACCCAAGATTTGGAGCGGGCTCCCATGACATCACCGACACTCCTCTGGTTCCGGCGCGACCTGCGGCTCGGCGATCATCCGGCGCTGGCCGCTGCCTGCAAGGAAGGGCCGGTGATCCCGGTCTTCATACGCGATGCGTCCGTCGACGGGCTCGGCGCGGCGCCGAAATGGCGGCTGGGGCTGGGGCTGGAGCGGCTCGCGCAGAGCCTGAAGGAGCATGGCAGCGACCTCGTGCTGCGCAGCGGTCCGGCGCTCGAGGTGCTTCGCGAGCTGATCGGGGCGACCGGGGCCACTTGCGTCTTCTGGACGCGGCTCTACGACCCGGAGGCGCAGGAGCGCGACAGCGAAATCAAATCCGTCCTGAAATCCGACGGGATCGAGGCGAAGAGCTTCGGCGGCCACCTGATGTTCGAGCCCTGGACGGTGGAGACGGGCAGCGGGAGCTACTACAAGGTCTACACGCCCTTCTGGCGCGCGGTGAAGGACCGCGAGGTCGAGGCGCCGTTGCCGCCGCCGGGCAAGGTCCCCGCGCCGGATAGTTGGCCGCAGAGCGACAGCCTGGAGGATTGGAGCCTGGGCGCGGCGATGCGGCGCGGCGCCGAAGTCGTGCGACCCTACGTGCAGCTGGGCGAAGAGGCGGCGCGTGACCGGCTGGACCATTTCATCGACGAGATCGCCCACGGCTACGATCAAAGCCGCGACCGGCCGGACCAGGACGGCACGTCGCGCCTGAGCCAGAACCTCACGCTGGGCGAGATCAGCCCGCATCAATGCTGGCACGCGGCGCTGCGCGCGCTCCAGAACGGCACGAAGGGGGCGGAGACGTTCCTCAAGGAACTGGTCTGGCGCGAATTCGCCTACCACCTGATGCATCACACGCCGCGGCTCACCCATGCCAACTGGCGGGAGGATTGGGACGGCTTTCCCTGGAACGAGGACGAGCGCCGCCGCGAGGTGATCGCCTGGAAACGTGGCCGGACCGGCGTCCGCTTCGTCGATGCGGCGCAGCGCGAGATGTACGTGACCGGCACGATGCACAACCGCGGCCGGATGATCGTGGCGTCGTATCTGACCAAACACCTGATGTGCCACTGGAAGATCGGCCTGAAATGGTTCGAGGACTGCCTGATCGACTGGGATCCGGCGTCAGAACGCGCTGGGCTGGCAATGGTCGGCGGGGTCGGGTCCGGATGCGACGCCCTATTTCCGCGTGTTCAATCCGGAAACGCAGCTCGACAAGTTCGATCCCGAGCGCGCGTATTCCGGTCGCTGGATCGCGGAGGGCATGTCGAACCCCCACCCGGATGCGTTGAGCTATTTCGACGCCATTCCGCGCAGTTGGGCGATGTCGCCGGATGACGACTACCCCGAACCGATCGTGGCCGTGAAAGAGGGGCGCCAACGGGCCCTCTCCGCCTATGAGAACCGCGATTTCTGAGACCGGACTTGATCGCGCGCGAGCCGGGTCCACTACGCCCGCGCGATCTTCCCACAATGATTGATCAGAAGATGGAAGAGGCGCGAGGCCACCGCACAGTGCCGCCAGATTGCTCGCGGAGGTGGAGGCGTTGGGCCGCGACGCCAAGTAAGACGCATCGAGACTTGTCCCCTGTCGTCAACGGGTTAATCTTACCGGACGTCAATTTGGGGGAGGTCGGGGACGCCGATGAAGATTCTGACGACAACGGACGGACAGAAGGACCTGCCGCGTTACTTTGCGCATGTTTTTCGCATGGCCAGGAACATGAACAACGGTCGCGTGGATTTCGTTCTGCCGGACGGCCGCTGTTTTCGCGCCGAAGGACGCAATCCCGGCCCCGTCGCGGAAGTCCATATCCACAACGACGACATCTTCGCCAGGCTGATCCGCGAGGGGGATCTGGGTTTTTGCGATGCCTATCTCGACGAATGGTGGTCCACGCCCGACCTGCAGTCCTTCATGGACCTCGTGCATGCCGGCAACGAAGACATCTATGACGGATTTCCGGGCGAGACGCTGGTGCGCGCCTTCGAGAAATTCCGCTTCTGGCTGCAGCGCAACCACAAGGCGCAGGCGCGCAAGAACATCTCCTACCACTACGATCTGGGCAACGACTTCTACAGGCTCTGGCTCGACGACACGATGACCTATTCCTCCGCCCTGTTCGAGACGGGGCAGGAGAGCACCGAGAAGGGGCAGATCGCGAAATACGCCTCCATGATCGACCAGATGGGCGCCGAACCGGGCGACCACATCCTCGAGATCGGATGCGGCTGGGGCGGCTTCGCCGAATACGCCGCAAAGGAACGCGGGCTGCGGGTCACCGGGCTCACGATCAGCGAGCAGCAGTTCAACTATGCCCGGCAACGCATTGAAAAGGCAGGGCTTTCCATCTCAGGTCGATTTCAAGCTGCAGGATTACCGCGACGAGCGCGGGCATTACGACGGCATCGCGTCGATCGAGATGTTCGAGGCCGTGGGGGAGCGATACTGGCCCACCTACTTCGACACGGTCCGGGACCGCCTGAAACCCGGACGCCATGCGACGCTCCAGATCATCACGGTGGCCGACACCCGGTGGGAGGTCTACAAGCGCGGCGTGGACTTCATCCAGAAGTACATCTTCCCCGGTGGCATGCTCCCAAGCCCCGTCGCCCTCAAGGAACAGGTGCTGAAAGCCGGTCTTTCGATCGAACGGTCGATCGAATTCGGCCCAAGCTATTCGCTCACGCTGCGGCGGTGGCACGAGACCTTCAACGAGAAATGGGACCAGATCGCCGAGATGGGGTTCGACGAACGGCTTCAGGCGGATGTGGAATTTCTACCTGACCTCTTGCGCGGCGACCTTCGAAAGTGCGAATTGTGACGTGACGCAGATCACGATCAAACGGCCCGTGTGAACCATCGACAGGCCATGTGGCTGCGCGAGGACGAGGATGCGAGCCCATGCCCGATGCCGCGCGACTTGTGGCTGCGATCTGCCTGGCCGCCGTCGCGTTCTTCCTGTCCGGCCTCGTGCAGGAGGTCTATGTCGGCGAACGCGGAGAGACGAATTTCGGCTGGTTCGTCCCGGTGAATGTCGGGATCGGTCTGTTGGTCGGCTGGATCTCCATGGGACCGCGCGCCGGGCGGGGTGTTTCCTCCGCCATCACGAACGGCGCCACGGGGGTCTTCCTACTGGTGCTTTGGACGCTTTTCGTCCAAGCCTGCAACGAGATGACCCGGCTTGCCATGAAGAACCGCTACGACAACGCGTTCGAGGCGGTCGCCGCGATCTTTCAGATTGCGGCGGAATGGGGGCTTCTGCTCCTGACGGCGCCGATCCTTGGAACGATGGCGATCGGTGCTGTCGTCTCGGGTCTCCTGACCGAGTTTGCGTGGCGGACCTGGCGGTGAGGATCTGATGGCCTTGTTCCTCTATGGAACGCTTCGCTTCCCGCCCTTGCTGGAGGTCGTGCTGGGCCGCAGCCCGGAAGCGGGTCAGATCACGGCGGCGACGCTCGACGGGGCCTCGGTCACCTGGGTCGAGGACGATATTTTTCCGATGATCCGTCTCGGAACTGGCGGGCAGGCGGAGGGGCTCCTCCTCTCGGGGCTCGGCGACGAGGACCGCGCCCGGCTCGATTTCTACGAAGGCGGGTTCGGCTACGCGGTGGAGCGGGTGACGACCTCGGCCGGTCCGGCGGATGTCTATGTTCCGGGGCCGGAGGTCGGCACGCCCGGCGCGGAATGGTCGCTCGACGACTGGGCGCGGGCGTGGGGCGCGTTGAGCGTCGAGGCCGCGCGCGAGGTCATGGAGCTGATGGGCAGCAAATCGGCAGCCGACGTCGCGCGCATGTTTCCGGCCATCCGGACGCGGGCCGCATCGCGGCTGCGGGGCCGGGCAGGGGGAGCAAACGGATTTGACGGCCGGCTCGAGGTCGAAAGCCGCCGGATCGGCTATGCCGATTTCTTCGCGGTGGAGGATCTGGTGCTGCGGGCCGAGCGTTTCGAAGGGGGCATGACACCGCCGCAGCGCCGCGCGGTTTTTCTGGGAATGGATGCGGCGATCGTGTTGCCATACGATCCGGTGAGGGATCGCGTGCTGCTGGTGGAGCAGTTGCGGATGGGGCCGGTGGGCCGCGCCGATCCGGCCCCCTGGATCCTGGAGCCGGTCGCCGGTCACGTGGATCCGGGCGAAATGCCCCGGCAGGCCGCGCATCGCGAGGCCGAGGAGGAGGCGGGGCTCCACCTTCGCGACCTGATCGCCGTCTCGGAATGCTATCCCAGTCCGGGTGCCAGTTCCGAATTCTTCTACATCTACATCGGACTGACCGACCTTCCCGACGGCAGCGACGGCGTGTCCGGCGTGGAAGCGGAGGGCGAGAACATCCGGTCTCACGTGATGTCGTTCGACCGTTTTCTCGAGATGTTGGAGGGCGATCGGTTCCGGGTCGCCCCATTGGTTCTGGCGGGGTACTGGCTGGCCCGGAATCGCTCTCGACTGCGCGCCGAAGGCGATGCATCGTCTTGAGGTCCGGCTGCCGCGTCGATAGATGTCTGGGCCAGCATCACAACAAGGAACGGTGCCATGCGCATTGCCCAAGACCTCGCCGATGCGGTCGGTAACACCCCGCTGATCCGGTTGCGCAAGGCCAGCGAGGACACCGGCTGCGAGATCCTCGGCAAGGCGGAGTTCCTGAACCCCGGGCAATCGGTGAAGGATCGCGCGGCACTCTACATCATTCGCGACGCCATTGCGCGGGGTGAGCTTGCGCCGGGCGGGACAATCGTCGAGGGCACGGCGGGCAATACCGGCATCGGGCTCGCGCTGGTGGGGGCCTCTATGGGGTTCAAGACCGTGATCGTCATCCCCGAGACGCAGAGCCAGGAAAAGAAGGACATGCTGCGGCTGGCCGGAGCGGAGCTGGTGCAGGTTCCGGCAGCCCCCTACCGAAACCCCAACAACTTCGTGCACTACTCGCGCCGGTTGGCCGAGAAACTGGCCCAGAGCGAATCCAAGGGCGTGATCTGGGCCAACCAGTTCGACAACGTCGCCAATCGTCAGGCCCATGTCGAAACCACCGGGCCCGAGATCTGGGACCAGACGGACGGCAAGGTGGATGCGTTCATCTGCGCCGCGGGATCCGGCGGCACGGTCGCGGGCGTCGCCCAGGCGCTGCAACCAAAGGGCGTGAAGGTCGGCCTCGTCGATCCCGACGGCGCCGGCCTTTACAGTTTCTACACCACCGGCGAGATCGCGACCGACGGAAGTTCGATCGCAGAAGGCATCGGCCAGGTGCGCGTCACCAAGAACCTCGAAGGGTTCACGCCTGATTTCGTCTGCAACGTGCCCGACAGCGAGGCGCTGCCGATTGTCTTCGACCTGCTCAAGCAGGAGGGTCTGGTGATGGGGGCATCGACAGGCGTCAACGTCGCGGGCGCCATCCGCATGGCGAAGGAGTTGGGGCCGGGACATACGATCGTGACGATCCTGTGCGACTACGGCACGCGGTACCAGTCGAAGCTGTTCAATCCGGATTTTCTGAAGGAGAAGGGATTGCCGTGCCCGGATTGGTTGAGCGCAGCACCCGCGTCCATTCCGGGCGTGTTCGAGGACATCTAGGGGCGTGAAGATTCTCCGCTGCCTTCTGGTCACGCTGCTGGCGTTCATCGTCGCGGCGCCCGTACCGGGCAATGCCCAGAGTCCGCCCGAACCCGGAGCCTGGTCCCGTCCCTCGCCGGATACCGGCCCGGATTTTGAAGTGTGGGAAAGCGTCGCCTCCCGCGCCGAGGAGGCCATAGACGCCGGTGAGGACGAAAACACGGTCTTCGAGACGCTCCGCAATCGGATCGTCGGCTTCCGGTCGCAATTCGATGCGGCGCGCAAGGCACATGGCGAACGCATCGCGACGTTGCGGAACCAGATCGAGGCGCTGGGCCCGGCGCCTCCGGACGGTGAAACCGAAGCCGCCGACATCTCGCAGCGCCGCAACGAACTCGACCGCCAACTGACTGAACTTCTCGGAAAGGTGCAGGCTGCGGAGGAAGCGTTCACCCGGGCCGACGGGCTGATCAGGCAGATCGACAGCATCATCCGGGAGCGACAGACGCAACGCCTGCTCTCGCTCGGACCGTCGCCCCTCAACCCGGTTCATTGGCCGGCCGCTGTGGAAGAGGCTCTCACGGCACTGCAGGACATCTGGACCGAACGGCGCATCCTGCGCGACGAGGCACTCTTGCGCAACGCGCGGGACAACGCGCCGCTGGCCATAGCCTACCTGCTTCTGGGCATCATCCTGCTGACCCGCGGCCGCGCCTGGGCCATGATCCTGGGCAACCGCTTGCGTGCGATCGGCGGGCGCGGAACGGGCGTCTGGGGTTTCGTCATCTCGCTGCTGCGCATCGCGTTGCCCCTGGGCGGCCTCTTCGCACTGACCGAAGCGGTCTACGCCACGGGCCTGGTGGGCGTGCGCGGAGGGGCGATCCTCAACGCCGTGCCGGTGTGGGGCACGTTTCTGCTGGGGTTCCGCTGGCTCTCGGAACGATTGTTTTCGCGCGTCGACGAGGAAGCGGTCTTTTCGATGTCGCCCGGCCGACGCAGCTGGGCGCGGTTCTACGTCAGCATCATGGCGCTGCTGATCGTCATTCGCGGGGCGGTGGAGCTTTTCTATACCTTCGCCGACTTTACGCGCGCCTCCGAAGCGGTCATGGCATTCCCGCTCGTCGTGATGTTGAGCTTCGTGCTCTACCGGATCGGATCGCTCCTGCGGACCTACACGCCAAGGGATCAGGTCGACGAACTTGAGGTCCAGAGCGTCGGGCACGGCATTGCACGCGTCGTCCGCTGGGCCGGCCTTCTCGCGCAACTCGTCTCCATCGTGGCCCCGGTGATGTCCGCCGTCGGCTATGCCGCCTTCGGCAACGCCATTCTGTATCCGATGATCATGAGCATGGCGCTGCTGGGTTTCGTGATGACCCTGCAGCGGTTCGCCAGCGACATCTACGGCTGGGTCTCGGGCCAGGGGAGCGCTGCCCGGGACAGCCTGCTTGCCGTTCTCATCGGCTTGATCCTCGTGATTTGCGCCGGTCCTCTCCTGGCCCTGATCTGGGGCGCCAGGATTGCGGACCTGACGGAACTCTGGGCGGAGTTCCTGCGCGGCTTCCAGATCGGCGATGCGCGGATTTCGCCGACGGACTTCATCGCCTTCGCCGCGATCTTCGCCATCGGTTACATCCTGACGCGGCTGTTGCAGGCCGTGCTCCGGAATTCCGTGTTGCCCAAGACGCGCATCGACGTCGGGGGACGCAACGCGATCGTGTCGGGTCTCGGCTATGTCGGGATGTTTCTGGCGGCGCTGATCGCGATCACCGCGGCCGGGATCGACCTGAGCGTTCTGGGCTATGTTGCCGGTGCGCTTTCCCTCGGGATCGGTTTCGGCCTGCAGAACATCGTGTCGAACTTCGTCTCCGGCATCATCCTGCTGATCGAGCGTCCGATCTCCGAAGGCGACTGGATCGAGGTGGGCGGTCAGCACGGCTACGTGCGCGCCATCTCCGTCCGCTCCACCCGGATCGAGACTTTCGACCGGTCCGACGTGATCGTGCCGAACTCCGACCTGGTCAGTGGTACCGTCACCAACTACACGCGCGGCAAGACGGTCGGGCGGGTCATCGTCCCGGTCGGCGTGGCCTACGGCACCGACACGCGAAAGGTCGAAAAGATCCTCAGCGAGATCGCCCGAGGCCATCCCATGGTGTTGATGAACCCCGAGCCTTTCGTGCTGTTCCAGGGTTTTGCCGATTCCGCGCTGAATTTCGAGATCCGCGCGATCCTGCGCGACGTGAACTGGGTGCTGAACGTGAAATCCGACATGAACCATCAGATCGCCGAACGCTTCGCCGCCGCGGGCATCGAGATTCCGTTCCCGCAGCGGGAACTGTGGTTCCGCAACCCCGAGACGCTGAACCTGTCGGCGGACTATTCCGGTGCCGCGCCGATCGTTCGAACGTCCAAGCCAGAAGCGGATGTTGACGAATGACCATCATGCTCTTTCGAGAAGATGCCTACATGCGGCGCGCCACGGGTCACGTGCAGTCGGTCACGCCCGAAGGCGGGATCGTTCTCGACCAGACCGTGTTCTTTCCGACCGGCGGGGGACAGCCCGGAGACTGCGGGACCCTGACCTGGGCGAGCCGTGAGTTGAGGGTCGCGACGTCCGTGAAGGGCGAAGGCGATGCCATCGTTCTGGTCCCCGCCGAGGCGGTCGAGTTGCCGCAGATCGGACAGGAGGTCGTGCAGGAACTCGATTGGAGCCGCCGCCACCGCCACATGCGGGTGCACACGGCGCTGCATCTTCTGTCGGTTGCCGTCCCATTCCCGGTGACCGGCGGCTCGATCAGCGCCGCGCGCGGCCGGCTGGATTTCGACATGCCCGAAGCGCCGGAGAACCTCGGCGCGATCGAGTCGACGCTGTCCGAACTCGTCGCCTCGGACGCGCAGGTCGGCGAGGAATGGATCACGGAAGCCGAACTCGACGCCAACCCGAGCCTGGTCAAGACAATGTCCGTCAGGCCGCCGCGTGGCGCGGGCCGGATCCGTCTCATACGCATCGGCAGCCGCGCCGACACGATCGACCTGCAGCCCTGCGGTGGCACACATGTGGCGCGCCTCGGCGAAATAGGCGCCCTGCGTCTTGGAAAGGTCGAAAAGAAGGGCCGTCAGAACCGCCGGATCTACCTGCATCTGGAGGCCTAGTGGAATGCCGGGCCGCGCATCTCACACTGCGCATGTTATTACTCAAGCCTCGGAAGGTTAACGGAAACTTCGGTTTGCCGGCGCATGACCCGCTCTCGCGATAATCGCCTTCAACGGTGATTTGACCCTTGAAACTTCCGGCAACGACAAACTATACCCGCCAGCGGAGAGGTGGCCGAGCGGTCGAAGGCGCACGCCTGGAAAGTGTGTAGGCGGGAAACCGTCTCGAGGGTTCGAATCCCTTCCTCTCCGCCACTTGCCCTCGCGAAAGCGTTCTCCCCATCCGGCTGCGGCCGGATTTTTCCGTTGTTTTCGAGGGTTATGCGGGTGGGGCTGAGCACCGGCCCCGCTGCCAGGAGGCCCGGAAGCGGTCTCTCAGGGCCGATATTCTCCGGACCTGATGACTGCGCCGATTTGGTGAATAGCTTGTAAGCCATCTGGAAATGCAGTGGTTTTTCCGACTGTCTGCAGTGACCACTTCGATGTCAGTGGCGTTCCATGAGATGGAACCGATGTCGAACCTGACCTGTCACCAGACAAACCATCGGAGCGAGCTTATGCGTTCAGCTCTTCAAACATGAACCGGGCGAAGCGCTCTTCCTCGCTGGCTAGGTCATCATTGTCGAGGTTGAATGCGTAAGCCTTTAGCGTGATGCCGTTTACCTCTCCTATCATGCGTGGACCCGCTTCTGTGCCAGGCTCGTTCTGGTGAATGAGAATTGCCGGCCTGCCGCGTCCTGTAGGATAGTGCATATGTGATTGCCTGATTGATGTCTTCGCGACTTGGTTTATCCTTATACTTCACTTCGCCAAAGATGCGCTTTTTGGACTTAGGACAAGCAATAACAATATCGCAAGGCCGGGCAGGAGGCTGCTTCCGGTCATCAAACAGTGATTTCCTGCCCTCTTTGTTGCCGTCCTGGACCAACACACTATCTGGCCGGCGCGCATGAAGGACCCGACGAAGGTACTCCTCAAACAGTGTTTCAAAGTTGATAATGAAAGTATTCAGCGTCACGATCCCTTCGGAACCTTGAAGAACGATTTCCTTATTCGAAAGTATCAGTAATGCAATGTCCAAGGCCCTGTAGTAATAGTCTCTCGCAGCTGGAAGGCCCCGAGTTCGTGTAAGCATATGGCAGTCCCCAATGTCTCCGTGCCTAATTTCTCCTATAGCATCCGGAAAACGTGCAAGCGCTTCGTTTGCAGCCTTCACCAGTTGGTGAACTCCTTCTGAGTTCCTCTGGAGCTTCCTGAGTAAAATCTCCAATGCTCCTTTGACTAGGGTCAGGATGCATTGATTTTCTGCGCGCTGCGTGATTTACGGCTCGGAAAACGGAGCGGTGACATGAGCGACCTTTACTGGCTGACCGACGAGCAGATGGCCAAGCTTGACCCTTTCTTCCCGAAGTCCCACGGCAAGCCTCGGGTCGACGACAGGCGGGTGTTGAGCGGGATTATCTTCATCAATCGCAATGGCTTGCGCTGGCGAGACGCCCCGGAAGCCTACGGGCCGCACAAGACGCTTTACAGCCGGTGGAAGCGTTGGAGCGAGAAAGGGATTTTCGCCCGGATGATGGTCGGACTGGCTGCCGAACACGGCGAGGAAAAGACCGTGATGATCGACGCGACCTATCTGAAGGCGCACCGTACCGCGACCAGCCTGGCTGAAAAAAGGGGGCGTGGCCGCCTGATCGGTCGCACAAAGGGCGGCATGAACACCAAACTGCACGCCATCTGCGACAGCCAGGACGCCCGCTCAGCCTGTTTGTCACCGCTGGGCAGGTCAGCGATTACATCGGCGCGCGGGCATTGCTGGGCAGCCTGCCTCACGTCGACCGGCTGCTCGGGGACCGTGGCTACGACGCCGACTGGTTCGAGAAGCCTTGAAAGACAAGGGGATACACGCCTGCATCCCCGCGGAAAGCCGCAAGATCACGATCAAATACGACGCGCGTCGATAAAACGCCACAACGATCGAGAACATGTTCGCCCGCCTCAAGGACTGGCGACGGGTGGCCACACGCTACGACCGCTGCCCCAAGGTCTTCCTCTCAGCCATCGCCCTCGCTGCCGTCGTCATCTTCTGGTTATGAATCCTGACCCTAGCGCTGGTCTTCGGCGCGCCGCGTCTGCGCGAGGCGAAATGCGAGACAGTGAAGCAGATGCAGCTGGTGAATACGCTGTGCGCGTTGCCTGAATTTGGAGATTTTTGAATGTGGGAGAGTTTCGAGGCACGGCTCGATGAAAATGAACGCGAGCGCCCCCTACCGCTGCGCAGGGCGCTTTTCGACGTGCTGCGCGGCTCGGGCCTGCGCCCGGGCGGCGGGGTCACCAAAAAAATGGTGTCCTTTGAGTTTGGCGGAGGTGAGCGCCTGCTGTGGGAGATGCAGAATCCGGCCAACATCTTTCTTCATGCAAAGTGGCGCGATCGCGTCGAGGCGAACGGCTTTGCCAGCGAGCTGCGGTCCTATCAGAGCGGCATGAAGGATGGTGGGCGGCATTCCGCTCTCAGCCGCGACTGGTCCTTTGGCGATGCTGATTGCATTGTCGTTCGGATCGATAACGCCGAGGCCCTGCGCCGACTGCTCGGGGCCTTGTTAAATTCTGAAGATGCGTTGGTTCTGAACCCGGCGGCGATCACGCGCTGGATCGAGCGCCTTCGCCATTTCTTTCCCGCCCTCGATCGCTTTGACCGGCCCGATCCGCATTTCGACGAGGCGGAGCGAACCTATAAGCTTGAGATTGCAGCCGAGCTCAAGGCAGCGATCGCGCAACCCGGATCCGATCAGGATCTCGCCGATGCCGTAAACACTGCGCTCGCCAAAAGCAATCTGCTGCAATGGCGCGCCTATTGGCCGATGTCGCCGAAGGGTGATGCGGATCGTGAAAAGCTCTGGCCCGCCTTGCGCGAGCTCGTCGATGCCGCGCTTGGCGCAGCCGACGGTCACGCCTTGGCACTGGAGGCCTTTGTCAACGCCTGGATTGCGGCTGTCCCAAACGGTAAGCCCGATCCGGCCCGTCAGATCGGCGAATTCCTGCTCCTGCATCTCGCCCCCAACGAGGGCATCTATATCCGTCATTCCGTACGTCAGGATCTATGGCTGCAAGCTGTGGGCAGTCGGTTCCCCGATCACTCGTCGATGGCGGATACCTATCGTGACGAATGGCGCTTCATGAAGGCGGTCCGCAGCGCTTTCGAGGCTCAGGGGCTGGCGCCACGCGACATGATCGATGTGCAAGGCGCACTGTGGGTCGTCCACAATTACAAGGAAGAGGACGCAGCATCCTTTTCGCGCGAGGCGATCGAGGCGGCGATGGACGCCTACGATAGCTATCGCCAATCGGGCGAGCACGCCGCGATTTTCGACGCCTTCGGCGAGCCGCGCGACTATTGGGTGCGATCGACACGCGACCGGCCCAACCGGATCTACCCCTCAAAGCCGGTCGTCGGCTTTTTGCGCGGCAAAACAGAACTCAACGGAGGCTGGGGGCAAAAGTCCGATGCCGCCGCCCAGCTCCACAATGCGGGCTACATCATCGTCGATGCCGAAGGCGCGCCGGTTGCTTCGCCTGAGCGCTACGAACACCTGATCGCAGGTGCCGACCGCATCCGCCTGTGCGCGCGAAACTACTATATCGAACTGGCTCGCGAGAACGGCGAAGCAGAAGTTGCCATACGAGCAGGCGATCTAGGCCGCGACATCGGTCTGCACGATCGGCATCCGGCAATTTGTAGCGCGCTCGGGAGCGAGGAGTTCCAGAAACTCGCGGAGGTTCCGCCCCCGACGCACACCCTGCCAAATCCCAGCAGTTCCACCGTCTTCACCTTTAAGCTCGCCTCGGCGGAAGGGCACGAACCCATGACCTTTGAACCCATGACCGCAATGCCCACCGCCACCAATCTCATCCTCTACGGCCCGCCGGGAACCGGGAAAACCTACGCCACGGCTTGGGAGGCGGTGCGCCTTTGCTTGGGCGGGAACGCGGCGGCGCCTTTGCGCCATGACCGCGATGCCCTGATGACCGAGTATCGCCGCCTTGCTGGTGAAGGTCGGATCGAGTTCGTGACATTCCACCAGTCATTTTCCTATGAGGATTTTGTTGAAGGGCTTCGGCCGACGACAGGGAGCGAACAGGAAGGTGACGACGAGGGCGCCGGCACTTCCGGCGGTTTCAGCCTCAAGCCCCATGCCGGCGTATTCAAGATCATCAGCGAGAGGGCACGACTCGACACAGGCGATGCGCCGGCAAAGCGGCTCGACCGTTCGCGCCCGATCTACAAGATTGCTCTCGGTCAGCGCGGTAGCCAGGAAAGCCGAATTCGCGAAGGCCTCGATGGCGGATTGATCCATCTCGGCTGGGGCGGTGATATCGACTGGTCGGACGAGCGGTTCGACGATTTCGAAGAAATCCGAAAGGCGTGGAACGACCAAAAGGATCCCGATGCATCCGGCAAGGATCCAAATATCGAAATGCTCTTCGCGTTTCGGTCCGGCCTTCAGGTCGGCGACTATGTTGTCATCTCCGACGGCCGTGACAGTTATCGCGCCTTCGGACGCGTGAGCGGCGAGTATTATTTTGATGCCGACGCCGACTTCCATCCGCATCGTCGCAGCGTTGAATGGATCTGGCGGGACGACAACGGAGCGGAGCGCGCACCTTTCTACGCCCGAAACTTCCGCCGTCAGTCGGCCTATCGCCTCGATCCGAACAGGATCGATTGGGATGCGCTGGAATCGGTGGTGATCGATCCTAATGCCGAGCGGCCGGTGGCCAGTGCGCGGCCGCATGTCCTCATCATCGACGAGATCAACCGGGCCAATATCTCCAAAGTCTTTGGCGAGCTGATCACGCTGCTCGAAATTGACAAGCGGCTCGGTTGCGAAAACGAAGTCAGAGTTCGGCTTCCCTATTCCGGGACGAGTTTCGGCGTGCCGGCCAACCTGCACATTATCGGCACAATGAACACTGCGGACCGTTCGATTGCGCTGCTCGATACCGCCTTGCGCCGCCGCTTCACTTTCCGCGAGCTGATGCCGGACCTTGAGGAACTGCGGCGGGCGCTGGCGGCACGGCAGCTTGATGCCGCAAATCTCGACGGGGTCGATCTGTGCAAGCTTCTGCGCACCCTCAACGAGCGGATCGAGTATCTTTTCGATCGGGAACACCAGATCGGCCATGCTTACTTCACCGGTTGCACGACCCGCGCCGATTTGGATGACGTCATGCGCCACAAGGTCATCCCGCTGTCTGGCGGAGTACTTTTACGAAGACTGGTCAAAGGTTGCCGCGGTGCTTGGCGATGGTGACGGTGCCAACGGCTCCCGTTTCCTCGAATCCAGACGGTTGGCGGCACCAGCCGGCTTCGCCGATGATGATCTAGGCGGAGACAAGCGGCGTTGGAGCGTGAAGACCAGCTTTGATTTCTCGGACTTCGCAGCCTGATGCCCGCCTACACGGTTCGTGAGTGGGAAAAGCTCGCTTATGGCGAGGCAGAGGGTCAGATCGCGGTGCAGCATGCCGACCGCCTGGCGGGGCTTGCGGCCCGATCGGCCTTCGCCGGACGCGGCGGCAGTGGGGTGCTCGAGCATGGCAGGAACGCGTTGCGTGCCCGCGGCGTAGTCGGGATTCTGGCAGCGGGCGATGCAAGCTTGGAGATCCTGCCAAAGATCGATGTGGCGCCCGGTGAAACACCCGATCACGAGAACGCCGCGATCCGGAAACGCCTAGTGCATATGCTTGCCGTGGCGCTTGATCTCAAGATCGACCTCGGTGTCATTACCGATCTCGCCTGGCAGCGCGAAACGCTCCTGGAAATCTTGATCCGCATCTTTTGCGACAAGCTGACCGAAACTCTGCGTAAGGGCATGCCGCGCCGATATGTCGGGCGCGAAGAAGACTTGCCGACTTTGCGTGGCCAGCTCGACGTGAACCGTCAGTTCACCGTCATGCGGTCAATCCTTCACGCCTTGCCTGCCGTTTCGATCTTCTATCGGAAGACACGCCGCTCAACCGGATCATGAAGGCGGCGGTGGTTCACCTGTTTCGCCTCTCGCGGCGCAGCGCCAACCAGAAACGCCTGCGCGAGCTGGCGTTTGTTTACGCCGACATCGCCGATGTTCCGGTTCCGGCTCTGCGATGGGACGAGGTCATCATCGACCGGACCAACCGGTCTTGGCGAGAGCTGTTCGCTATGGCGCGTCTCTTCCTGCATGACCGCTACCAGACGACGACAGGCGGAACGGGTGAGGGAACCGCGATGCTGTTCGAGATGAACGCACTGTTCGAAGAATATGTTGGACGGCTGATCGCTCGCGCGCTGGCGGGAACTGGACTTACCGTTTCGCTCCAAGGTGGACGACTGTTCTGCCTTAGCGCGCAGGACAGCGAACGCGGGCTTTTCCAGACCAGACCCGACATCCTGATCCGCAGCGGATGGTAGCGTAACCCATGTCATCGATACCAAGTGGAAGCGGATATCCTCGCGGATCGATGATCCCAAGCAAGGCGTCTCGCAGGCCGACGTGTATCAGATGATGGCCTATGCACAGCTGTACCACGCGCCGCGATTGACGCTGCTCTATCCCCATCACCCCGGCCTCGGAACCGAAGACGCTGTTCATGCCCGCCATCGCATCACCGGGCATGCCACGATCCTTGAGACCGCCAGCATAGACGTGGCGAACAGTGAAAAAATACTCGATCGCATCCGACAATTGCTTATCGGCGATGAGGAAATGGTCGAGGCCGCTGGCTGACCGAGCTATAGAGCTGCATTTCAACACAAAACCGGCGTCTTGAATTGTGGAGGCGTGGCGAACAGTGCAAAGGTACTCGATCACATGTCCGGAGGATCAGAAATTCCTTGCAAACCGAGCGGCGCCCCCAAAAGAGGGTTGTCTTTCAGGCCCATCCCCCGGGTCCCAAAATGTAAGTGGGACCCGTCACGTTTGAGCAAACGAAATTTTGAGGGCGGAGGTGGAGCCCGGCAATATGAACTCGGCACCACCTCTCATTCCGATCTGATTGCTCGGAAAAGGTGCATTCACGCCGCGTCGCGGGTGTAGGATGTGACAATGCCGCCAAGCTGGCGATTGCGCCGGATCGGGCCATCACGGACGGGCCGGAAATCGACTTGCAGCACGTTGTTCCCGATATCCCGTCCACGATGCGGGCGCTCGAAATTATAGTGGCGCACCCAAGTCCGCAGGATGTAGTCGAGCTGCGACCGGCTGAAGCAGACGAAGAAATCCAGACATTCGCGCTTGATGGTACCAATGAAGGACTCGGCGAAGGCATTGGCGTCCGGTGCTCTGTGCGGGATCTGGATGACCCGGGCGCCTTCCGATGCCCAGACGGTATCGAAGCTGGCGCTGAACTTGGTGTCGGCATCGCGGATCAGGAAACCCGGCGTGATCCCTTGTTCAGCGCACCACATCAAAGTGTTGCGGGCCTGCTGCGTCACCCATGCCGAGTCCGGGGCATAGGTCGGAGCGCTGCAATACACGCGGCGGCTGCCGAGGTGGATGAACATCAGCACATAGGCTGTCAATGGCCCACGGGCGTAAACACGGTCTTGGTGAAGAAGTCGCAGGCGACCATGGTTTCCATATGTGCCCGGACGAAGGTGGTCCACGGCAGGGCTGGCTTCTTCTTGCGCTTCTCAGGGCTCGGGTGGATGCCTGCCTCATTCAGGATGCGCTTGACCGAGTTGGCGCCGGCGTGGAGCCCCAGCTTCTTCAGTTCCCCCGCGATCCGCTTGTAGCCCCAGAGGAGGTTTTCCGACCCGATGCGGATGACAACGTCGCGCAATTCCTGCGTCAGGCGCGGCCTTCCCACGGCCTTGAAGGGGCGTCCCACCACGCATCTGGGCGAGCCAGCGCTTGTAGGTCGCAGGCTTCGCCACCTCCATGAGCCCGTCGATATCATGCCCGCACTCCGCCCCGATGCGCAGCAGTTCGGCTTTCTCGGCGGGAGACAGGATAATCCTTTGCGTCGGGATGCGGGCCCGCAAGATCATGATCTGGGCCTTGAGCAGCCTCAGCTGCGCGTTGTGCCGGGGCATGAAGAACTGGGTCAGGAAGACCAGAAGGAGGGAGAAGGTCGAATTCATCTTGCCGGGCTCCACCACGGCCTTTAAAAAAATGCCGCCATGTCAACGTGATGGGCCTTGCTTACATTTTGGCACCCCGCTCAGGAAGGTCAAAAACGCCGAAGCCGGCAGATGACCGTCATCAAACCTGGGCTGGGGGTGTTCCAAGGCCTCTGTCTTGTCGATGCATTCAATCGTAACGCCACGGGCGTTTTTCGCTGCCAGTCGCGATTGAACCAAGTGACGACCTAAACCATCAGTCACATCAATTAAAACAATGGTTTAGAGGGTGGAGAACGTTGGATTCCAGTCCCATCCCTCCGAGGGTTCGACACAGCCCCGAAGCTCGCCGCGGAAAAGGTCTGGCGGCTGGGTGCACGCACCGGGGCCATCCGGTCAGGCGTTCCGATTTCATCCGGTCGGTGATTCCGATCTGATCCGGTCACCAATTCCGGGGCATCCGGTCACCCTGCCGGACCTCGGGTAGCGGCGCTGCTGGGCGATCCTGCGGCGGGTAGCCTCGCGCTCCTGATGGAGTGCGGGGAGCCCGATGAAGAGATTGCCGATGCGGAAGATCAGGGACGCGATGCGGCTGCGCGCCAGCGGGTTCTCGACGCGGAAGATCGCGGCGAGCCTCGGGGTGAGCCAGTCGACAGCGAGCGAGTACGTGAAGCGCCTGGAGCGGACGGGGCTGTCATGGCCGCTCCCTGCCGAGCTGACGGATGCCGAGTTGGAGCGCCGACTGTTCAGTCCGACCGGCGGCGAGACGCGGGCCGTGCGATCCCAGCCGGACTGGGCTGCGGTCCACCGCGAGCTGCGGCGCAAGGGCGTGACGCTGTCGCTCCTTTGGGAGGAGCACCGCGCCGTTCATCCCGACGGCTACGGCTACAGCCGGTTCTGCGAACTCTACCGCCGCTGGGAACGGCGCCTCTCGGGCCATCCGCGAGA
>CAVRIG010000024.1:0-121981 GCA_963721175.1 uncultured Alphaproteobacteria bacterium
CCAGATGACCCATGATGGAGAAACGCGGCAATGACGTAGTTCCACTTTTTCAACATGGATGCCGATCGGTCTCTGCGTTGGGTTCGATAAATCGCTTTGAACATCGAACCCGGCACGTGACGTGATCGCGTTTCATTAGGGATATTTGGCAGAAGTTTCGTACGAAGCATTTCTGGTTGAAGGCCGGCGCGGCGGTGGTCGGACTTGGCGTGATCGGCGGCGTCGGGGGGATCCTCTTCATGGATTTCTTCCCCCAGGACGTCCCGATTGAACTTCAACGGCTTGGCGGGGAAGTGGTCCAGGAAATCAGGACGCTGGATGCGCCGAAGGGTTCGCTGAGCACCGAGACGAACGATGGCTTCCCAGTCACTTCGGTCACACGAGCCGCCGGATCGTCGGACCCGGGGCCGACCGACTGGCCGGGATACAACCGCACGCTCGACGGTGATCGCTATTCGCCCCTGACCGACATCACGACGGAAAACGTCGATGAAGGTGCTCTGCACCTATGACACGGGCGTGAGAACGGCGTTCGAGTCCAGCCTGGTCGTGGTCAATGGCGCGCTGATCGGGACCACCGAATTCGACAAGTTTTCGCTCGACCCCTCCACCTGCGCCGAGAACTGGCGCGTCAAGGAGGAATTTCCGCAAAGCGTCCTCGGCGTGAACCGCGGCGTCGCCCACCTGGACGGCGCGCTGTTTCGCGGTCTGCAAGATGGCCGGGTCGTCGCCTACAACCTCGAGACCGGCGCCAAGCGCTGGGAGACGGAGATCGCCGACCCGTCGATCGGAGAGACCGTGCCGGCCGCGCCGGTCGCCTGGGACGGCATGGTCTGGATCGGACAGGTCGGGAGTGGACTACAAGGACGTGAAGGGAAGGATGTACGGGCTCGACGCCCAGACCGGCGAGATCGTCTGGGAATTCTATCTCGTCCCCTACCGGGAGGGGGACAAGCTGCGCGGCCCGCTCGTGCAGAACCCTCTCAGTGGCGAGACCTGGAACAACAAGCCCGGCATCCCGATCAGCGGTGGCGCCACCTGGACCTCCTACACGGTCGATCCGGACACGGGAGAGCTGTTCATACCGGGCGGCAACCCCGCGCCGGACTACGACATCATGGTGCGGGAAGGAACGAACCTCTACGCGGGGGCGGTCGTGGTGTTGGACGCCAAGACCGGCGAGTACCGCACGCACTACGAGATCACGGGCGACGACTGGCATGACTGGGACGTCTCGAACCCGCCGATCCTGATCGAATCCAGAGCCGGCCGCGACATGGTGATCGTCACGCCGAAGGACGGCCACGTCTACGGCTTCGACCGCGAAACCGGGACGCGCCTCTACAAGGTGCCGGCTACCCAGATCGTCAACGCCGACGCTCCCTTCGAGGTTGGCAAGGCCGTGCGGTTCTGCCCCGGCTCCGTCGGCGGCGCGGAGTGGAACAGTGCGGCCTACGTGCCGGAGACCAACCTGATCCTCACCGGTCAGGTCGACTGGTGCTACGCGGTGACGATGTCGGATGAGAAGGAACTCGAAACCGTGCCTATCGGCGCGCCCTGGATGGACATGGCGACGCTCGATCCGCTCTACGCGCTCGGCAAGCCGGTCCAGAGCGAAGAGAACTGGCACGGCTGGGTCTATGCCGTCGACGCCGATAGCGGCGAATGGGCGTGGCGGGCCGAGCTCAACTACCCGATCGTCAGCGGGATGACCCCGACCGCCGGAAACGTGGTGTTCTTCGGGGACGTCGGCGGCAACTTCTATGCGCTCGACAGCACCACCGGCGAACAGCTCTGGACCACCGAGATCGACGGTTTGGATCGGCGGCGGCGTAATCACCTACATGGCGGACGGCGCGCAGAGGGTCGCCGTGGCGGCTGGCTTCACCTCGCCGTTCTGGCCGACCAAGCAGACCACCGCCAAGGTTCTCGTCCTCGGCCTCGACGATGAGGCGGCGAGCGAATGATCCGGAACGTCGTCATCGCAGGCGGAGGGGCTGGAAGGCGCTCGCATTGCCCGGTCCGCGTCCGTCGCGCACGTTGGGCGGCCTGACATGGACATTTTCGATCCCGTGACTCTGTCGCGCATCCAGTTCGCCTTCGTCATCAGCTTTCACATCATCTTCCCTGCCTTCACCATCGGCCTCGCAGCATGGCTCGCGACGATCGAAGGCATGCGCTATTTCACCGGAAATCCGCTCTACCGGCGGATGTTCGATTTCTGGTTGAGGATTTTCGCGGTTTCCTTCGGAATGGGCGTGGTGACCGGGATCGTCATGGCTTTCCAGTTCGGCACCAATTGGGGCGTTTTGGCCGAGCGTACCGGGTCGATCCAAGGGCCGCTGCTCGGCTACGAATCCTTCACCGCCTTCATGCTCGAGGCCAGTTTCTTCGGCGTCATGCTGCTCGGCCGAAACCGCGTCCTGCCGGGCTTCTACCTCTTCGCCTGCTGCATGGTGTCGCTCGGCACGATGTGCTCCTCGTTCTGGATCCTCGCCAACAATTCCTGGATGCAGGCCCCGGTCGGCCACGAGATCACCGACGGCCGGATCATGAGCGCCTCCCTGGTGTATTCATCGATGATGTCGAGCGTTCGAAACACCCGCCCGTCATGGGTCCGGTCCTGGACGAAATCGTGGGACCAGACGTGGTTCGGCCGCTCCGGCCGGAGACGCACGCAGGAGCCGTCACCCAACCAGAGCCGGCCCTTCTTCGCCTGTTTTTGTGGAATTTTCAGCCCT
Source organism: uncultured Alphaproteobacteria bacterium (assembly GCA_963721175.1). GTDB lineage: Bacteria > Pseudomonadota > Alphaproteobacteria > Rhodobacterales > Rhodobacteraceae > Aliishimia. Next base: position 2,742 of record CAVRIG010000024.1, read on the forward strand.
TCGCGACGCCAGATCCGCTCAACCCGCTTGTGGTTCACGTGCCCGTTGACCGGCAGGCGAATTGCAAGGCAATTCTGCCGAGAGGGGGCCAGCGTTGTTCGGCATTCCGGTGATCATCCGATAGCCGTGACGCCCGTGGGTGCGCGTCAGCTCGATGATGTCGTCGGTCAGCCGTTCCTCGTCGGATCGGCCATGCGGAACCTTGCGCCGTGTGGAGCGATGTTGGCCCAAGGTGCGGCAGGCGCGGCGCTCGGATACGCCGAGCGCCTGCCGCACATGGTCGATGCATTTGCGGCGGCGCGAAGGGCTTGAGATGTCTTCCCCGGGCAGCCTCGGCCAGGATCATCTTGTCCGGCGTCAGATCCGAGACCGCGCGCCGCAGCCTCTGGTTCCCGGTCTCGAGCTCCTTCAGCCGCTTGAGCTGATCACGATTCCTCCCACCATACTGCTTGCGCCATCGATAGCAGGTCTGCCGGGTGACGCCGATCTGGCGCACCGCGTCGCCGATCGCCATTCCTTGCCCTTGCAGAACTTCCACCTGTCGTAGCTTCAACACGATGTCTTCGGGTTTGTCGCGCTTGCCAGCCATCTCTTGGTCCTCCTGAAAATCGGGATAAGACTATCCCAGTCGGTGGAACACTTCAGCGGGGGCACTCCAGGACCGTTTCCTGATCCTCCTCACCCTGGCGCAGCACCCGGTTCTCCCGCTCCGGTGACTTCATCTTCTCTACCATCGCGGTCGACGCGCGCGCGCTTGCCGCTGTCGACATCAGGCTTCTTGACCCATTCGTTCGGAGTTTGTGGCGCTCAGACGATCTTCGCGGAAATCGACATCGCCGCCTGCCAGCGCGATCCATGCTCGCCCTCATTGTCGAGGGCCAGCCGCACCGCACGCTCGCGCACTTCGGGGGAAGACTTGTTCGTCGCCTTGCTCATGATGCTCCATCCCGCTCAGGAGTGGGAGCCTCCGGCAAATCCGGGGCGGTTCAGAGTGCCTCCCCACCTCACCTCAGCACGCGCCGTGCAGAGGATGCCGCGCTGGCGGGTCGGGTTTACGCGAGCGCTTGCAGGAAGGCCGCAGCCTCGGGGTGCAACCGGGCAGCGCTCGCGCGGCGCTCGACGACGTGGCGGGCGGCGGCGCCGCGCAGACGGGCGGCGCTCGGATCGTCCAGCGTCTGCGCGACCGCTCGCGCGAGGGCGCCGGGATTGCGCATGTCCGCAAGGATCGCGCAGCCGTCATCGGCGAACTCGGTCACCGGCTCGGTATCGGACAGAACGAGTGGACAGGCCGTCGCCATCGCCTCGAGCATCGACCAGGAAAGGACGAAGGGCACGGTCAGGTAGACATGTGCATCGCTGCGGCGAAGAAGCCAGAGGTAGGAGCGGACCGGCAGCGTGCCCAGCAGAACGACGCGGCTTCTGTCGAGGCCGGGTATCGCGAGCCCCTGCGCCAGCCAGTCGACCCGGCGCATGCCGTCGGTCCCGTAGGCGACGGTCGGCGCGCCGGCGATCGCAATCACGGCGCGCGGGTGCGCCGCCTGGATGGCCGGCAGGGCGGCCATGAAATTCGGAAAGCCGCGATGCGGCTCCATCCCGCGCGTGGCATAGGTCACGAGCGGCGTCGACGCATCGAGTCTGCGCAGGGGCTCCGGGCAATCCTTATGGTCCGTTCGAGCCTCGGAGGGCCGGAAATACGACGTGTCGATGCCGTCGTGATGAACGGTGATTTGCCGGCGCAGCGTGGCGGGGAAGCGGTCGGCCTGGAAGTCGGTCGGGCAGATGGCGGCGTCGGCGCAGGAGATCTCGAGCGCCATCGCCGCGTTCCGGCTGCGCTCCACCATCGCTTGATCCGCCTCGGCCAGATCTCCGTGGGGCTCGCCGAGATAGGCGAGGTCCGGGGCAGGGTGGTCATACCACCACTCGCAGTAGGCCACCGTCCGGACACGCGGGAAGATGTCGCGCGCGAAGAGGCCGGCGCCGGGTCCGGCATGGGACACTACGAGGTCTGGGGCGAAACCGGATCGGGCGGCGGCGAGGGCGGCGGCCGCGAAGCCCTGCGCGTTCAGCACCGCCCGGTCGAAGGCCTGGGCATAGGGATGCGTCCGCGCGGAGGGATCCCGGCGGGGGGCATAGACAAGGCTGCGACAGCCGGGAATTTCGACGCCATTTCGCGACGCGAAGCTGACCGGCCATCCCAGACCGGCGAGGTGTTGGCCGAGACCGCTGAATTGCCCCGGCCCGTCGTCGTGCACGAACATCACGTGCGGCAAGGCGCGCCCCGTCATGGCCGGGGCAGCCTGTGCCGCGACAGGCGTCACCGCGTTCATCAGCCGGCGAAGATCGACCAGAGGCCGAGGCCGAGCGAGGCCAAGCCGATCAGAAGCGACACGGCGACGGCGACGGCGAGGCCGCGGGTGCCGGACCGCTGCGGTGGCTCGATCGTTGAAAGCGCGGTCTCGATTCGGGCCTGGACGACCTCGATCCGCTCCATCGCTTCGCGCAGCGGGGCGTCGGCGTTGCGCGGCTCACGGCCGATGCTCGCACGCAGGCGGCACAGCTCTTCGTAACCGCGCTCGGCGAGTCTGCGGGCCGGATCCTCTGACGGTTTCGCACGGCCGACCTGGCGCAGCTCCCCCGACGTGCCGTCTTCGGCACGGGCGACGGCCCTGATGGTGAACTCGAAGCCAGGCTCCAGCGGATCGTCGAGATCGAACGCGAATCCGTAGCGTCCGGTGCCGATCCCGCCGCGCTCCAGGTCGGGGCGGTGATCGTCGGCGCGGACCTCGCCGATGAGCCGCCCCTCCCGGACGATCTGCACGGTCACGGCGGCGTCGGGATCGGCGCGGTCGATCGCCCAACCCGACACCCGACCTGGGCGGGGCACGTCGATGACGCCGTTGATCCGGGCGCCGGATGCGGCCTCGGCGTCGGCCGCGAGGCGAGGTGAGTTTTCGGACATGGTGGGTCTCCCTGATATGTTTGCGGTTTCTTAAGCCCCACGGCCTTAACGCCGTGCTTAAGAGAGAGGTGAGAAATGCGGAAGATTGCGTTCATCCTGTGCCTTCTGGCATCGGGCTCCGCGGCCGAGACGACACTCTTCGACTGGTCGCAGGACGCCTGTGCGCGCTGGGACATCCCCGACACGCCAGCCCGGTTCTGGCGCGAGGAGACCGGCGTCGCGATGATCGCGGGCTCCGAATCCTCGCGGATCAGCCGGGGCCCGTCGCCCTTCGCCCTCGAACGCGTCCTGCGCACGTCGCCTATGCGGGCGGCCACGATGCGGACCCGCGCGATCATGACGACCGGGCCTGGATCCATTCGGTCTGGGCGCATCGGGACGGCCGGATCGAGGCCCTGGCCCATGTGGAGTATCACGGGCACCGGCATGGCACCTGCGCGCGCCGGAACCTACATGGCCTGCTGGCGCAATTCGATCATCGCGCTCGAGAGCCGAGACGGGCGCAGCTTCGTGCGGTCCTTGGGCCCGCCGGTCGCGGCGCTGCCGGAGGTCTATGATTCCGCGCAGACGCGGCGGTCGGGCTATTTCAACCCGTCCAACATCTTCAGCGACGGCCGATTCCTGCACGTCTTCGTCTTTGCGGAGGCCTATGGCGCCCAGGCGCGCGGGGCCTGCCTGCTGCGGCGAAGGGTCGAGGGCGGCGATGTGGCTGGCCTGGGACGGGGCGGGTTTCGGCGGCACAACTCTCGGGGCCTGGCCGGCCCGTCCGCGGCGACACCTGCGCGCCGGTCTCAGGGGTGACCTCGACGCTCGTCCTCGGTGGTTCGCGACGACGGCCGGCACGGTATCTCGCGGTGACGGCGCGGACGGTCGAGGGGCGGCACGGCATCTGGCTGCAGAGATCGGCCGACCTTCTGGCGTGGTCCGGGCCCGAACTGCTGGTCGAGCTGCCGCTGCTCTGGCGGCGGGACTGCGCGGCGCCTGCGGCCTATGCCTATCCGGCCCTGATCTCGCCCGAAAGCGCGTCGCGAAACTTCGAGACGGTCGAGGGCGAGGTCTGGCTGACCGCGGTGCGGATGCCGCTCGGGGCCGACTGCGCTGTCGGTCCCGAGCGAGATCTCGTGGCCTGGCGCCTTCGCCGCACGATGTCCGGCGGGCTCGCGATGGCCGAGGACGCGCCTTGACTGCAAGGCTGCGCGCGCGGCGGTAACGGGTGTCAGCTGGCCTCGGCGAGTTCGGCAGCGGCGAGGCGCGACAGGACCGCCGCCGGGTCTTCGAGGTCCGCCGCGGTGACGACCGGGCCCTCGTAGGGCATCACGGTAGCCGGACGCGATCTTCTCCTCGATCACATCGAGCGCGGCCTCGATGTCGTCCATCGGCGCGTCGAAGAGATCGTAGATCGAGTAGCGCCACCAGGCCGAGGCCAGCAGCCGCTCGACCAGCGCCTCGGGAAAGCGCAGGCGCAGGACCCGGCCCGGGGTGCCGACGACGATGCGCGTAGGGCGGCACGTCCTTCACCACCGTCGCGCGGGCGCCGATGATCGCGCCGGTCCCGACGGTGATGCCGGACTTGAGAAACGCGCCCTGGCCGATCCAGACGTCGGGTTCCAGCGTCGTGACCGGGCAGGAGCCGGGAACGGGGCGCTACATGGCCCTGATCTCGGCCGCCCGGTCGGCCGCCATCAGATCGGTCCCAGCCGTTGACCTCCGGATAGTAGGCGGTCCGCGAGGTCGTCAGCCAGTCGGTCGGATGCTCGTGGGTGCCGATGATGACGCCCGCCGCGATCGAGCAGTAGCGGCCGGCGCGGAGGTTGTTCAGCGTTCCGCCGGAGAGGTTGCAGAACGCGCCGACATCGAGGAACGCGCCCGGCGTGATGGTCGAGATTACCGAGGTCGGGCCCTCGAACCGTGACGCCGCCTCGATCCGCCTGGCGCTGCGCCGAGGCCGGCGAGCTTCAGGCCGCAGGCTGCCATGGCGGCGTAGTCGTCGCGGGAGAGCGGGAGGGTGATCTGGGGCAGGTCGAGGCTTGGCTCAGCGTGGTTTCCTTGACGATAAGCGTTGCTTCGGTGCGTGCGAACCTTGTCTGGCGCGCGCGCGCTAGCTTGCCGCCGGCATTTCGGCGAGTCGGCGCGGAGCGCGGCCAGGGTCTGGCGGGAGGGCTCGTGATCGGGGTCGATCTCGAGCGCGCGCTCCTGGGCCGCCATCGCGCCTGCGACGTCGCCCGCGGCGCGCAGGGCCACGCCGAGGAAGTGCCAGTATTCCTGGTGGGCGGGCCGGAGCGTCGGTCGCGCGCCGGGCGTGGTTCGCCGCCTCTGCGTGGCGTTCGAGCCGATAAGGAACTCGGCCAGCGTCCGCTGGCGCCTCGGCATAGCGGGCAGGTGGGCCGACGGCTTGCGCGGAAGGAGCCGAGTGGTGTCTCGTCGTCGCCGCGCTGCCAGGCAAGGCGGCCGTCGCGGATCTGGATCTCGGCCTCCAGCCTGCGGATCTCGCGGCTCTGGACGGCTGCAGCTGCGCCGCGATGCGGGCGACTCGTCGGCGCCGAACTCGAGGCTGGTCCGGCGTCGTCGGGATAGGCGTCGAAGTTCTCGTTGAAGAGCGTCGCGCGGGTGGGGAAGTGCCGCCGGCGGACGGTCGCGTTCGAGGCGCGGAAGCTCGCATAGAACGCCTCGGCCGCGGAACGCGCGGGGCGCGGGCCCTTGCCGGGAAAGTGCTCCGGCGAGCGCATCGGCGAGCGGGCCCTGCACCGCCTCGCGCGGCAGGCCCGGCGGACGTTCCGAGGGTCGCGTTGACGCGGCGCAGGAAATCCTGCGCCCGGGGTCGATCGACTCGTTGAGCTCTCGACCGGCAGGTAGTCCTTCGCCGCGCCGAGGCCCCATGCCGCGAGGAAGTCGGCGATGACATCGCCAGCCGAGGAGTTCGCATGCTCTCGAAGAGGCGGACATAGACGTGCGGCGGCCCGAAGACGTCCTCCCAGAGCCGGAGCGAGACGTCGTAGTTGAAGAGGGGTGGTCGGCGTCGGCCGCGCGGCAGGATCTCGCTGGCGGTGCCGACCCGCTCTTCAGTCGCGTCGAGTGGAGCGAGATCGCAACCTGATCCTGCCGGCGCAGATAGACGCAGACATCGATGCGGTCGAAATGCGGCACCAGCAGATCCGCAGACGCTGCACCTCCGCCCGTGTCGTCAGCCGGCTGTGGCAATGCTCGCTGCAGAAGACGGTGATGCCGGAGCCCGGAGCTCGGCCTCGGCCTGGCGTTCGAATACGGCGCGCGGAAATCGGCGACGCGCGCGTCGGAATGGACGCCGAAGGCTCCGCGCAGCGGGTCGCGGCGCGCATCGTCCATCGCGTAGGCGACGAGGCCGGTATGGTTCATCCGGCCCGGAAAGCGGGGATAGCGGATGTCGCGCGCCTGCAGGCGCTCGCGGTTGCGGGCGAGGAAGCCTCTGCAGCGACGTCGTCCCGGTCTTCTCGGTTCCGATCTGGAGGATGCAGCGTCTGGTCATGGTCGACTCCCTGGGCGGCGCGGCTGGCCGGGTGGTGAGCAGTTCATTCCTCGCGCATGGCGCGGCCGAGGCGGCGCAGCAGAGGTTCGACGAGGTAGTCGCCGGCGCGCCGTTCGCCGATCGTCAGCGAAACCTCCACCGGCATGCCCGGCGACCGGGGTCGACGCCGTCGAGGTCGGCGACGGCTGCGCGCGTCGAGTGCGACGCGGGCCTCGAAGTAGGTTTCCCCGGCGGCGTCGACGAGCGCGTCGGCGGAGACGTAGGACACGGTGCCCGAGACGATCGGGCTGCCCGCCTTCTTGACGGCGGTGAAGCGGACCTGGGCCGGGCCGCCGACATGAACGCTGTCGATCGTCGAGGGATGCAGTTGCGTGAGCACCACGAGTTCGTCGTTCTCCGGCAGGATCGTCATCAGCGGCTCGCCCGGACCGATCACGGCACCCGGCGTGACGGTCGCGATCTCGACCACGCGCCCGGCCTGCGGGGCGCGCAGGTCCTGCCGCCCCAGGATGTCCTCGGCGGAGCGGATCTGGGCCTCGAGCGTCTCCAGGCGCTTGCGGGTCTCGACGAGGGTCGAGACGATCTCGACCCGGCGTTGCTGCTCGAGGGCGCGGATTTCGCTGCGAGCCTGCGCGATGTCCTGCCGTGCGGCCTCGGCCAAGGCGAGGTGCTCGTCGCGGGACCCCTCGGTCTGGGCGATGAAGCGATCGAACTCCATCAAGTCCTTTCGCGGCGCCGCGCCGCGCTCCACCAGCGTCGCGGTCCGTTCGCGCTCCTCGATCCAGAGCGCGCTCTGGCGACTGGCGGCGGCGATGCGCGCATCGGAGGCGGCGATCTCGGCATGGAGCTGGTCGATCTGCCGGTCGAGTGCCGCCATCTGCGAGCGATGGGCGCCAAGGCGGGCCTCGTAGAGCGCGAGTTCGGCGGCGATGCGCAGGTCGGTTCGCTCCGCGCCCGCGCCCTTCTCGGACGGCGTCGCCGTGACACCGGGCGCTGTCGAGGGATCGGGCGCAACGCCCTCTTCCTCGGCCTCGAGACGCCAGACGGCGAACTGTCCCTGGTCCAGTTCGGCGCGGAGCTGCGCGAGCATCTCGCGGATCCGCGTGGCGTCGAGCCGGGCGACGACCTGCCCCGCGTCCACGCGGTCGCCGGCGCGCACGAGCAGTTCGGCGAGGATCCCACCTTCGAGGTTCTCGACACTCTTGCGCTCGCTGTCGGCATGCAGGGTGCCAGAGGCGATCACCGCCGCATCGAGGCGGGCGAAGAGGGCCCAGCCGCCCACGGTCGCAACGAACGCGGCTGCGACGAGGAACGCGGCGAGCACGATGGGCGCATAGGGCTGGAGACGGGTCTCCTCGACGGCGAGGGTCATGACGCGATCTTCCGGACCTGCGGGTTGGTCTCGGTCGCGATGCGGCGCGGCGTCATCGTCTCCATGACCTCGGCCCGCGGGCCGAAATGCGCGACGGCGCCGTCCTTGAGCACGAGGAGCCGGTCGGCACGGTTCAGGATCGACATCCGCTGCGCCACGACGATCACCGTGGCGCCGCGCGTCCGCGCCGCCTCGATCGCGGAGACGAGCGCCGCCTCGCCCTCCGCATCGAGATTGGAGTTGGGCTCGTCGAGCACCAGAAGACACGGGTCGCCGTAGAGGGCGCGCGCCAGGGCCACGCGCTGCTTCTGGCCGCCGGACAGCTGCACGCCGGGGCCGCCGAGCCGGGTGGCATAGCCGTTGGGCAGCGAACCGATCAGGTCGTGTACGCCGGCGGCGCGGGCGGCGGCGACGATCCCCTCCATGTCGCCGTCGCCGAAGCGGGCGATGTTCTCGGCGACGGTGGCGGTGAACAGCGTCGATTCCTGCGGCAGGTAGCCCGTGGCCCGCCCGAAGGAGGCGCGTTCATGGGTGAAGGTGGATTGCCCGTCGAGATAGATCCCGCCGGCCGTCGGCCGGTAGATCCCCACGAGCATCCGCGCGAGCGTCGACTTGCCCGCGCCCGAGGGTCCGACGATGCCGAGCAGTTCGCCGGACGGGATCTCGAAGGTCACGTTGCGCAGGAGCGGCCGGCCCTGGGCGCCCGGCACGTAGCTCAGCCGGTCGACGCTCAGGCGCCCGGTGGCGATCTCGAAGCCTTCGCAGGCCCGGTCGGTCACGCCGGCTTCGGTGATGTCGCGCAGGCGTTGCGCCGCCGCGATGGCGTCGACCCAACTGCGCCAGCCGTCGACGAGCTGCTCGAAGGGAAGGAGCAGGCGCCCGGTCAGGGTAGACGCCGCGATGATCGTTCCGGCGGTCGCCGCATCGCGGATGACCAGGATCGCGCCGGTGGTGATGATGCCGATCTGGAAAGCCATCCGCACCGTCCGCACCAGCGACGAGAGCCCCTTGGCGATGCGCAGCCCGCGCTCGACCGCCTCGATCGACTCCGCCTGGCTGCGGCGCCAGCGCCGCGCGAGGGCGGGCAGCATTCCCATCGCAGTGATGACCTCAGCGTTGCGCATGGCTTCCGCGGTCTCTGCCTGCACGAGCCCGTTGGTGGCGGAGGCCCGCGCGCCGGGACGGCGCACGGCCAGTTCGGTCCCGATCGCCGCCAGCACCAGCAGGCAGGCGCCTGCCAGTCCGACGAGGCCGTAGGCCGGATTGAGCAGAAACAGGACGAAGAGGAAGAGCGGCGTCATCAGCAGGTCGACCGGCAGGGCGATCGTGCCGCTGACGATGAAGCTGCGCAGATCGGCAAGATCGCGCACCGAGGAGGCGGCCTGGGACGGTCCGTTCTTCAGCGTGGTCTCGACGGAGGCCTCGAAGACCGGCGTGCCCAGCCGCGCGGTGAACCGTCCGCCGAGAACGGCGAAGATGCGCTGGCGCAGCACGTCGAGCACGAGCTGGAAGCTCAGGACGACGCCGATGAGCATGAAGAGCGCAAGGAGCGTGTCCATGCTGCGCGACGACAGGACCCGGTCGTAGACCTGGATCATGTAGAGCGGCATCCCGAGATGGAGGATGTTCACGAAGAAGCCCACCGCGCCCGCCGCGAGGCCGCCGCGCAGGACGTCGCGCATCGCGGCGCGGTATGCCTCGGCCGGCGACATCTCAGACGACCTTCAGCATCGGGTGTCTGGCGATCGATCAGCTTGCCGAACAGTTCGGCGTGGCGGCGACCGGTCTCCTCGGCGGTCATCGGCGGACGGATTCCCGCCCGGAGCCGCGACCAGAGCGCGGGATCGGTGATCGCCTCGGCCAACCGCTCGGCCAGGTTCTCGGCCGACGCGGCGTGGAAGTGCAGCCCGTCGATGCCGTGGCGCACCTTCTCGGCCATGCCGCCGATGTCGGAGGCGATGATCGGGCGGCCGTGGTGGAACGCCTCCTGGATCACGACGGGCGAATTCTCCCACCAGGTCGAGGGCACGATCATCCAGTCCACGTCGCGCATCAGGCCGGGCAGCTCGTGGCTCTTGTAGCTTCCCCGGAAGCGGATGCGGCTCCCTGCGATCCGGAACAGCTCCTTGACCTGCGCCTGGAACTCCTCCGGCTGGTGTTCGAGGTTGCCGCCGTAGACGTAGAGGATGCTGTCGCCCCAGACGTCCTTGGGCACGCGGGTGACGGCATCCACCAGCACCTTGATCCCCTTGAAGGGGTTCAACTGGCCGAAATAGGCGAAGCGGTTGCGCTTTGCGCTTGGCGGCGCGTGGCGCTTCGGCGTTACCGGGCCGCCGTCGAGGCCGTTCTCGATCATCACGAGCTTCTCGGGCGGCAAGCCCCACTCCGCAAAGCGCGAGAGCAGGAAGTGCGACGGCGAAACGAATGCGTCGACCTCCGCGAAGAACGACTTCACGAACATCTCCCGGCGCAGCATGTTGCCGGCGCCGATCTCCGGGAAGCAGAGCCCGCAATCGGATGCCGAGGCCTTGGTGCAGAGCGCGTGGGTCTTCGTCTTGATCATCTGCCCATGATGGGCGCAGATCGGCAGGTATTCGTGCAGCGTGAAGACGATGGGCACAGGCCCGAGCGCGCGTCGGACGGCGCGGATCGCCTGCATTCCGAAACCCATCACGTGATGGAAGTTGACGACGTCGGGCTGAAGGTCGCGCAGGAACCGCTCGAAATGCTCCATCAGGCCGCCGACATCCTTGGTGCCGAGGTGGAACCAGTCGAAATCGTCGGAATAATAGAGCGTCTCGTTCGGCCCCCGGCCGAGCGACATCAGTGGCGTGGCCTTGTGCGGCACGACCGGCGGGCTGACTCCGGCGAGGTAATGCGCGTCCCATCCTGGCTGCGCCCCGAGCCCCTCGAAGAGGTTCCACGAGGCGACCTGCGCGCCGCCGATGGAATAGGCGGGGTGTGCGTGGGAGACGATAAGTGCCTTCATGTTCCAGCCCCTTCCTTGTCGCGGCGCGCGATCAGCGCCGCGTCGACCGCACGCGTCATCCGGGTGAACGGAGTCAGATCCTCGGGGCGCGGGTCCTCCAGCATCCAGAACGTGATGGAGGCGGCGCACCACGCCTGGCTCCCGGCGCGCCTCAGGCGGCGGGCGAGGTCGAGATGGGTGTAGGTGTCGCCGAAGAGGTGGCCGGAGAAGCCGCCGGCCGCATCGAGTGCCGCGCGATCCACAAGCGCGATCTCGGCCGCGCCGGCGGAGACCGGCCGTGCCGCGTCCGAGCCGAGGGCGTGGGCGCCGAGCCCGGCGTGCAGGCAGGTCGCGCCGTGCGTTCCGGTCTCGGGACGGGCACCGCCAAAGCAGATCGAGCCGTCCTCGTAGAGCAGGACCGGCGAGACAAGCCCGCCCTGGAGCCGGTCGGCCTCGATTGTCAGGCGCGCCAGCCAGCCCGGACCCCTCGGCAGCGCCGAGGTCTGCCAGACGAGCACCCTTGCGGAGGTGCTTGCTGCGACGCCGGCGTCGAGACGCGCCGCCACGGTCGTGTGGTCCGGGACGATGACGAGGTCGCCGGTCAGACCGTAGAAGCGAAAGGCGTCGTCGAGGGCCTGGCGATGCTCGGCCGCGACGGTACGGCCGGCGACGAGCGTGATGTCCATCCCGCGGGCGTCGGCCGTGTCGGCGAGCACGCCGAACATGGGCTGCAGTTCGGCGATGCCCGAGATCGGGATGATCGCGCAGACGTCGCGTCCCGCATTGCCCGGCCCGAGGGGGGAGGGGCGCCCGATCTTGCGGAGGGGCTCGACCCGTCGTGCGAGACCGGCGAGGAACGGCGCGAGATGCGTCTCGACGATGACGGGCAGCTCGGGCTCGTCGGGCGAGAGGCCGGACAGGACGGCCGGCAGCACGCCGTCGCCCTGGCAGGGCATGACGTCGATCGGGCGGAAGAGGCATGACCCGTCGTCGAGCACCAATTCCAGGTAGAGATCGCCGGCCGACTGCTCCGGGCTGGCCGGCGCATGGCAGATGAAGCCGTGCATGAACTCCCGCTCGTCGAGAAGGCCGGCGAATCTGGGATGGTTAGCGAACCCCTGGTTCAGGTCCGGGCGCGGCAGCAGGTTCCAGGTCGCGTGGAGCTTCGCATAGAGATTGCGCCGGCTCTTGAGGAGAACGAGCTCGACCCGCGACAGCGGATCGAGGAGCCAGCCAGACACGAGAAGCGTTCCGTCCGCGGCCCGCAACACCCGATCCAGCGCGGCGGCGACGGGGCCGCCATAACCCGACAGCGTATCCTCGCCCTCGTAGCGCGGGCGGCAGATCCTGCGCAAGGCGCTGATCGTGGCCTTGGGTGCTTGCAGGCGGTCGAGCATCGTGCGGACATGCGCAGTGGCCGCGGCATCCTGGAGCGGCGGCGAGATCGTCGGAACGACGTCAAGGCGTGCGAGCTGCCCGTTGCGGAGGAAGTAGAAGCAGGGCGGGATCGGAGCGCCGGGGTCGACCAGCTTGGCATAGAGGCAAAAGCCCGATGCCGGCGGCAGGATGTCCTCGCGCTCGAAGCGTGCCATCTCGATCTGCGCGCCGTCGTGATCTGCGAACGCCGAGAATCCGCGTGGGGCCGGCCTCGAAGGATTGCGCCCAGCCCTGCAGGAAGAGACCGCCGCATTCAGTCCGCGCGACAAGTTCGACGAAGCCCGACTGCTCGGCGGCCGTCGCCACGAAATCGGCGACGAGGCCCGACGACACGGTCGCGGTATTCGTCTCGAGGAAGGACAGCAGGTCCCCGGCGGTCCCGCCGGCCTCGCGGATGAGACGGAGGAGCGGGGCCGCCGTGACGTCGAGATGATCCGGACGGGCCAGTTGGGCGAGGAGGTCGCCCGTGCCATCGAGGAGCCGCGCCTCATGCTGCGGCATCGACGGCAGGAGGGCGAGCCCGGCGTGTCCGCGGGCCGTCTCCCAGGAGATCGCGGTCCAGTTGCCCGCGCCTTCCACCGTGCCGGTCGCGGGGAGCGCCGCGCGAGACTGCTCGATCACCAGCGCCACGCGGCCGCCCGGAAGGACGATTGCCGGCGGTGGGTGTGATGAGCGGAACGCCCGCCACCGCGGAGATCAGGGTGCAAGAGCTCATGCCGGGACCCTCTGTAGTAGCCTGCGATAGTGATCGAGATGCGCGCGGGCCATCGCGGCCACGTCTTCGGGCGGGCGGATGTTGTCGGAGAGCCGCCTGCAGAGGGCAGCGTTGGCGGCAGCCTCCATCGTTTCGGCCAGGGCCTCCGGGTCGCCGCGCGGGACATGCAGGCCGGTCACGCCATCAGTCACGAATTCCGCCATGCCCCCAATTCCGGTGCAGATGACGGGACGCCCGGCCCGCTGCGCCTCGAGAATGACAAGCGGCGCGTTCTCCCACCACGTCGAGGGCACGACCACCCAATCGGCCTGCGCCATCAGCCCCGCGAGGTCGCCGCGGTCATAGGGCCCGTGATGTTGGGCCACGGGTGCTGCGCGCTCGACTGCCTCGGCGAAGCGGCGGCGTTCGGACTCCGCGGACCAGGTGAAGCCGCCGTGGATCGCGATGCGGAGCTTGCCGTCGCGGCGCGCGATTCGCGCAGCGGCGTCAAGGAGGACATGGATGCCCTTGTGCTCGGCCAGATTGCCGAAGAAGGCGAACCGGTCACCGCGGACCGGCTGGCTGCGCGGCCCCGGGGGAACGCCATTCGCGACGACCGCGATGCGGCTCTCGTCCAGCCCCCACGCGACGTAGCGCGCCTTCAGGAACCGGCTCGGGGCAAAGAAGAGGTCGACCTCCGAGAGGACCGACTTCAGACGCGCTTCCCTAAGCGCGTGGCGGGCCATGGAGAGTTGCGGCAGGCAGCGTTGGCATTGGCCCGGTGTCGCGCCGTGGCAGAGCGCTCCCTCGCCCGTCAACATCAGCCCGTCCCGTGCGCAGATGGACTGGTAATCGTGCAGGGTCAGCACGATCCGGGCACGCGGGCGATGCGCGCGGATCGCATGCACCGCGTCGGCGCCGATCCGGTCGAGCCCGTGCAGATGCACGAGGTCGGGGCGGGTGTCGGCGAGGAGCCGGGCGAGCGAGGCGACCCAGGCCGGTCCGTCGCTGCGCGTCATCGAGAAGGCATCGTAGACGCCGGTGCGCAGCAGAAAGTCATCGCCGAAAGGCTCGAGCGCGCCCGGCGACGCCTCCGGGCGCGACAGTGACGTCGATGCCGCGAGCAGCGTCGTGTCGGTGCCGAGCCGCTTCAACTCCGTCGTCAGGTCGTGGGCGATCCATTCCGTTCCGCCACTGGTGAAGGCGGGATGGTCGTGGACGATCTGGAGGATCCGCAGGTCAGACATGGTGCGCCTCCGTGTTCCGGTCGGCAACCAGCGTCTCGACGGCGCGCGCCAATTCGTCGGGCACCGAATCGTCGTAGCTCGTGAAGCCCACTCCCTTTGTCACAGTCACCGCGAGCCCGGTCGTCGCGCGGAGATCCGCGAGGACACTCGGCAGGATCGGTCGGGAATCGCGCAGGCAGGCGACCGCGGCGGGATTGAGGCCGAGGACATAGCCTCCGTCGCCCGCTCCCTGATGCCGGGGTTCGGCCCTGACGACGCGCGCGTCAGAACTTGCCGCGACGTGCCGGCGCAATGCGGGCAGCCAGCCACGGTCGCCGGGCAAGGTTGACGGGCCGAGGGCGACGACCTTCGGCGCGCGCACCGACTCCAAGGCGGCGCGCAGGCATTCGCTGGGCAGCGCCTGCGGCGCCATAGAGACGACCCGCAGGCCGACGCGATGCACGGCGCTGAGCATTTCGGCGACATTGCGGACCACCTCAGTCGCCGGACCGTCGCGATGGTGGAGCACGATCTCGACCGTCGGGCCGCCGGCCTCCGCGATCACCGACGCAACGACGGTGTGCAGATACTCGGGAGCGGCCTCCGCCGCGATCACAACGGCGCGCTTGGGCGCTAACGGGATTCGCCCAAACTCGGTGAGGCGATGCCTCCAGACCGGTCTTGCACCCATTGCGGCAGGCAGGACCCGGGCGAGGGGCTCGGCGGCCACGTTCGGCGGCAGGCCGCGGAACACATCGGGCAGCAGATCCTCCGCCGGGGCAACGATGGTCGAGAGTGCGGCGCCCAGCCTGCCGGACCGGTAGAGTGGTGCGAGGGTCGCGGCACCGATGCCGCTGGCGACCGGGGCGACCCCGACCGCGACGGGGCCGTGCCGCGAGTGCCATTCGAGGCGGTCGCACGGAAAATCCACGTGCACGTGCTGCATTTGCAGGCGGACCGCCGAGAGCAGCCGGCGCGGGTCGTCCACGCCGATCATGTAGAGCAGCCCCTCGGCCGAACGCGACAGGTGCAGCACGGTCGCCACTGGCTCCGCATCGGGGGGGCACGAAAGCTCGTCTCTCAGGATTCCGACATCCGGCTGTTCCGACGAGAGCCGTTCGACGAAGGCGAGGACGTCCGCCTGAGCCGCGGCGCTGCGCTTGACGAGCCAGCTCGCCAAGGGTCGGGCGGCGACGGTGCGGTTCATGCCGAGGCACAGCAATGCTTCCCCGAGGGCCAGGAACTCGCCATCTTGGGGCAGCGGACGGGAGACCATGAGGTGCAGCAGCCGGCAGCCGTCGACGATCTCCTCCGTGAGGGTGAACTCGGTGACGCGCTGCGTTCGCCCGCCGGCGCGCAGTGTGACGGCGCGCAGGGGCGGCAATTCGAGGTCGCCGGGAAGGCGCCATGAGAGGACCCAGGCGTTCCGGCCCACCGGGCTGCGGGCCGCGAGCGGCACATGCGTTCCGAGGCGCTCGACGAGCTGGTCGACAAGCGCGCTGAAATCGCCGATCACGCCGTTGCCGAACAGCGACGCGCCGGTCGTCAGGAAAAGCTTGAGCAGGCGCAGGCTCCCCGGCCGGTCGAGGCCGGCCAGAAGGCCGATGGGATCGACCAGAGGGGATTGCAACGCGTCAGGGTCGGTCGCCGCGAGGATGGCGTCATGGCCCCTCAGCGTGAGGGCACGACGGCACAACTTGTCCGCCGAATGCGACATGATCAGGACATGGCGCTGGCCGCCATTGCTCAGGCTGAGGCGCGTGACCGCGATCGGTCCATCGACCGGACAGCCGTCGAGTGCCGCGGTCAGACGCTGGCCGGTCGAGGATGTCAGAGGATCGGTATCGAAGAAGACCGCGGATCTCGACGCGGAGAGCGGGACAATTCCCGGCCTCGCGGTGATCACCGGACGCTGCGTCTGCATCGAAAAGGCTGCGTGAACCGTCATTCTTCAGCACCACAGGTTGCTTGATGGTAAGCGGCCGGGTTCCTGACCCGGCCGCACTCTTGCCACAGCAATGGTTAGACTATCGTGAAGAACTTCTCGGGATCTGCCGCGATATCGTCGTAGGAGACGCCTTTCAGCAGGATGCTGTCGCCCTGCTCGAAGTCGATGAGCGTCCCGGCCTCGCCGAGGTCGATCGCGAACCCGACGATGTCCGACGCGTTCTCGAGCGCCAGTCCTTCGAGCGTGCTGGCGATCTGCAGCAGGTCGCCATCCGAGAAGTCCATGATGACGTCGCCGCCGCCGGAGAAGACGAAAAGGTCGTCCCCCGACCCGCCGAACAGCACGTCGTCACCGGCGCCTCCGTCGATCACGTCATCTCCGGCATCCCCGTAGATCACGTCGTCGCCGTCGCCGCCGAACAGAGTGTCATTGCCGGAGCCGCCGTAGATCAGGTCGTCGCCCGCCCCACCGTCGACCACGTCGTTGCCGGAGCCGCCTTCGACCGTGTCGTCTCCCTCGCCTCCGTCGATCGTGTCGTCGCCGGAACCCCCGACCAGCATGTCGTCGCCGTCGCCACCGGACATGACGTCGTCGCCTGCCCCGCCGAGGATGGTGTCGTTGCCGGCGTCGCCGTCGAGCGTGTCGTCGCCCGCCCCCCGAGGATCAGGTCATCGCCATCGCCGCCACTGACCGTGTCGTCACCGGAACCGCCGTTGAGCATGTCCGATCCGGCGCCGCCGTAGACGATGTCGTCGCCCGAACCGGCGATGACAGTGTCGTCGCCATCGCCGGCGTCGATGAAGTCACTTTTTGAAGTACCGAAAATAAAGTCGTTAAACGCACCACCAGGTATTGTCGCCACGTTGCATCTCCTGACGAAAGCTTCTACTCACGCCGAGCTTTTGCAGCGCAGCATCTTAATGAACTCTTAATTCGTCCAAACGGCATTTAACGAATTCGGTTGAAACCCAATTCAACTTTTTGGGGAATATTTCTGAGCCAATCGGGACAGGCAAGCGGACAATTAAGGATTCAGTAACGCGTTCCGGCGATCAATCGGCCCCGGGGGTAGCTTTTCGACATTCCGCGACAGACAGACCGGATACGATCCGAATTCGTGCGGAGTTTCGAACAATTCAGGAAGACTTTTATGAAAACCTCGACGCTGTTTGCCACCTATGGAAATTGGCAATTCGGATCTAATTATTTCGGTGATATCCTTGTCGGCGACGACGATCCGGATTGGATCGACGGACGCCGCGGCAATGATTTCATCGACGGCAAGGGCGGGGACGACGTGCTCGTCGGTGGTGCCGGCGTGGACTTCCTGCGCGGCGGCGACGGCAACGACACCCTGTTGGGCGGGTCAGAGCCCGACGTGTTGATGGGCGATGCCGGCAACGACGTGCTGCACGGCGGTGGTGGCTCGAACCTGCTTCTGGGCGGCGCCGGCGACGACATCCTCGATGTCCGCTGGTCGACCTACGAGAACCAGACCGAGGATTTCGGCCGCTGGCGGGATGAAAAGCGCCTTTCCACCGACGAGATGCACGGCGGCGACGGCAACGACACGCTGCAAGGGTCTTTCGGGACGGACATCCTCTATGGCGACGACGGCAATGACTGGCTACGCGGCCAGGACGGCGACGATCGCCTTTTCGGGGGCAATGGCAACGATACCCTCTATGGCGACAACGGGGCCGACCTGCTGGACGGTGGCGCGGGCGACGACCTGATGTGGGGCGGTGCGGGCAACGACACCATGATCGGCGGCACCGGCAACGACACGCTCCACGGCGGTGCCGGACAGGACGACATCGATGGCGGCGACGGGCGGGACTTCATCTATGGCGGTTCGAACGACGACGTGATCCGGGCCGGCGCGGGCGACGACTATGTCGACGGCGGCGGTGGCAACGACACGATCTGGCTCGGCGACGGCGACGATTTCGTCGCGGCCATCGACGACCTCGGGCGTGGCGACGACGTGATCCATGGCGAGGGTGGCAACGACTGGATCCATGGCGGCCGCGGGGACGACTGGATCGACGGCGGTGCTGGCAACGACCGTCTCAACGGCGGCGCCGGAACGGATGTGCTCACCGGCGGGACCGGCTCGGACATCTTCGAGTTCCGCGGGCAGAGCGGAAACGACGTGATCACGGATTTCACCGCCGAGGACGAACTGCATATCCTCGCCCGGATGAACGGCCTTTCGGACCTGACGGCCAATTCGCTTTCGGACCGCATGACAGCCTTCAACAACGACACGTTTCTCGATCTCGGGGAGGACAACTCGATCCTCTTCCTCGGCATCGATCCCGAATCGCTCAATGCCATCCTCCAGACCAACCTTCACTATCTCTGAGGTTTTCCATGCGTGTCCTGCTCTCGGGTGGCGCCGGCTATGTCGGCAGCGCCTGTTTCCGCCACTTCCGTCGTCAGGGCATCGAGGCCTTCGTTCTGGACAACCTGAGCGAAGGCCATTCCGGCAGCGTGGAGATCGACAGGCTGGACGTCACCGACATCCGCGACACGGGCGCCGTGGTCGAGGTGATGCGGCGCCGGCAGATCGACCACGTAATCCACTTCGCGTCGCTGATCTCGGTCCCCAACTCGGTCTCGGATCCCGCCGGCTACTGGTCGGTCAACGTCGACGGCTCGCGCAGTCTGCTCGAGGCGATGCGCACCGTCGGCGTGCAGCGGATCGTCTTCTCGTCCACGGCCGCCGTCTATGCGCACGGGTTCGACCGCCCCATCCGCGAAGACGACCGGATCGACCCGGCGACGCCCTATGGAACCTCGAAGCTGGCCGTCGAGCATCTCCTTCAAGGCTACGCGAGGGCCTACGGGATGGGGGCGACCGCGCTGCGGTACTTCAATGCGGCCGGCGCCGATCTCGACGGGCAGCACGGCGAGGCGCATCGCGAGGAGACCCACGCAATTCCGCTGGTGATCGAGGCCGCGCTGGGACGGCGCGCCCGCTTCGACCTTTGCGGCGGCGACTGGGACACGCCGGACGGCTCCTGCATCCGGGACTTCGTGTCCGTGGTCGATCTGGCCGAAGCGCATCTTCTCGCGATCCGGAAGGTGACGCCGGGCACGGTCTGCCGGTACAATCTCGGCTCGGGCAACGGCACCAGCGTCCGGGAACTCCTCGCTGCGGCCGGAGAGGTGGCCGGTCGCCCGGTCCCGTCGGAGGTCATGCCGCGCCGTCCGGGTGACCCCGCGCGCCTGATTGCCGACACGAGGCTGGCGCGGGAGGACCTCGGATGGGTCCCACGCCACTCGGATGCCCGCAGCCTGCTGGCAACTGCGTTCGAATGGCACGCGAAGGGCGGCCTCAAGCGCTACTTCGGTAATTGTGTCGCCGCCGAATGACGGAAAAGTTGGGGTTCTGCCGCAATTTTTGGTGGGGCGGTCTGACAAAATGGAGATTTGTCGGAGAGCTTGAACCCGCGGCTGAACTTTCGTCTCGTCATTTCCACTCTCCAGTTCCATGGTCACGATCTCATGTTCGTGTCCACGAAACCGGCAGCAGGCCAACGCGACGACCTGTCGGGGGAAATGGAAGCCCTTCAGGCGCGGCATCGAGGACGGCATTCACATGGCGCCTCGCTATCCGAGAAGGTCAACGCGATCACCCCGGCAATTCCGTGCCAAGAGAGAATACGAAGAAGAAGACTTGAATTGCTCTGACCCCCGATACTCATCCAGCCTAAACCAGAGCCGGCAGGCTAGGGGGACCTGACCCTGTTTCTGGTCCGGACTTCATGCGACCTTTCGGGTTGGTTCAAGTTGGGCTGCAAAAGCGCTCGGCGTCGAGTTTCCAAGCGCCGAATGCGGACGGCTTTCGTTGTACAACTCAATCACAGAACACCCACGGGACCGAGGAGCGCGAGGTGCTCTACCCTTGGCACCCCTGGGCGGGGCGCGCCGTTCACGTTCACGATGTGATCGCGAAGTCAGGCTGGGCTGCTTTTCGCTGTAGCCTGAGCGGTGTCGCGTCGGACCGACGGCTGGAGGTTCCTGTCTGGATGTTTGATCGGGCGGCCTGCCAATGCTGGCAAGTCGGGGTGACGCCGGTTGCCTCAGTGGCTGCTTTGCGAGCTCTGGCGGCATTGTTGCATGATGCGGCCGGCATTCGCGAAGGCGCATCACAAACGCCCGATTCGAGCGCAGCATCGAGTTGCCAAGAGGCGATTCCGGGAGATGCCGATGCCACGCCGACCAGCACCACAACAACTCGAGTTGTTCACCCGCCCCAGCGACGCCGATCGGGTCCCGGCGCCGCACTGGCAGACGTTGCCGCGAGGAGGCGCGGGGGACGCTGACCGAGCTGATGATCCGCTTGATCCTCGACCACGCCGCCGGCGCTCAGGCGCCTCGCCGGACGGAGGCACGACATGAAGCATGAGAAGATCAGTTCCCACCACCTGGAGCGCAAGGCGATCCTCTACGTGCGACAGTCCTCCGCCCACCAGGTGCTGCACGGGCCGCGAGAGCGGCGCCCTGCAATATGCGATGCGCGACCGGCTGGCGACGCTCGGCTGGTCCTGCATCGAGACGATCGACGTCGCGCGGAACGCGCGCCTCCGGCGCGACGACCTTGGCCGGTCGCGGCGGGCGGCGTCGCGCGGGCGGGCGCAGGCCGGATGGTCGCCGAGGTCTGCCTGGGCAAGGTCGGTGCGGTCGCGGCGCGGGAAGTGTCGCGCTTTGCCCGCAACAGCCGCGACTGGCAGCAGCTGATCGAGATGTGCCGGGTCGTCGACACCGTCCTGGTCGACCAGGAGGCGGTATATGCGCCGCGCCAGGGCAACGACCGTCTGCTTCTCGGTTTGAAGGGAAGCCTCGACGAGTACGAGCTTGATCTGGCTGCGGCAACGGTCGCTGTCTGCCCGGCTCACGAGAAGGCCCGTCGCGGCGAGTTGATCGTCGCGGCTCCCGTCGGCTTCGTGAAGGCCGGCGACAGGCTCGAGAAGGACGCCGACCGCCGTGTCCAGGAGGCCATCGCGCTCGTCTTCGACAAGGGTGAGGCGGAGAAGCGGTCCGTCCAGTGGACGGATCGCCCGCCGAACGAGCTCGGCAGCGCCCGGCAGGCCCTGCTCTGGTTCCTGGAGCACGGGCTGGACTTGCCGGCCAGACACGCCAATGGCGACGTGATCTGGCGCAGGCCAACCTATGCCACCATCCACCGGATGATCGAGAACCCGGTCTACGGCGGCGCCTACGCCTATGGTAAGACCCGGGTCGTGCCGAGGCACGGCGCAGCCGTTCCGCGATCCGGCAGCCGCCGCAAACCGCGCGCTGAATGGCTGGCGCTGAAGCCTGGTGCACACGAAGGTTATGTCAGTTGGGAACGGGCAGAGGCGATCCGCGCGATGGTCAGCGACAACGTCCCCGCGAGCCGGCATCATGGCTGACGCGCCCAAGCACGGCGATGCCCTGCTTGCCGGTCTCGTGCGCTGCCGGCGCTGTGGCCGCAAGCTGACGGTCCGCTACACCGGGGCCAAGCACGACATCCCGCGCTATTCCTGCTGGCGGGGCCTGCTCGACAACGGCGAGCCGCGCTGCATCGCCTTCGGCGGCCTGCGGGTCGACGATGCCATCGAGGACGCGCTGCTGCGGGTGGTCGAGCCGGGTGCCATCGCTGCCGCCGCCGAGGCCGAGGCGCAGGTCGCCAGTCGCCGCGATCAGGTTCGCGAAGCGTTGGCGCGAGACCTCGAAGCGGCCAGCTACGGTGCCGACCGCGCCTTCCGCCAGTATGATGCTGCCGATCCCGAGAACCGGCTCGTGGCGGCGGAACTCGAGGCGCGGTGGAACCGCGCCCTCGCACGCGCCGCCGAGATCGAGGCCAGGATCGCCGCGCATGATGCCGCCGTCCCCAGGTCTTCCTCCTTGGCGGCGCTGGATGCCGCCGCGCTCGGCACGGACCTTCGCACTGTCTGGGCGGCGCCGACGACCGATGCCCGGCTCAAGAAGCGCATCGTGCGCACCGTCATCCTCGAGGTGGTTGCCGACATCGACGACAACGCCTCCGAGATCGTCCTTCTGATCCACTGGATCGGCGGCGTTAATGACCCCGCTTCGCCTGCCGAAGCGGCGTCGAGGCCAGCGCAACGGCACGGCCCCCGAGATCATTGCGGCGGTACGTCAGCTCGTTCTCCTGGCCTCCGACGAACTGATTGCCGGCATCCTCAATCGAAACGGTCTGCTGACCGGCCACGGCTAACCGATGGACCCGAGAGCGCGTCACCGCACTCAGGTCGCATCACAAGATCCCGGTGTTCCGCCCGGCTCCGGACGGCATCGAGCCCTGGCTCAACCTGACCAATGCCGCGCGCCTGCTCGGCGTCACGACGAAGACCCTCAGACTCGCCGCCGAAGCCGGCGGCATCCAGGGCGTTCATCCGTTACCAGACGGCCCGTGGATCTTCGCCCGCGCGGAACTCGGCAAGCCGCCAGCCCAGCAACTTACCCAGCGTGCCCGGTAGAACCCCAGATACCCCACCGGATCGCACCCCGATCAGCAAAACCTATTCACTTCAAAGGCATAGAGAGATGGGCGCAATGAAACAGAATTGTAATCAGTCCTCCATTCATCGATCCTCTGGCGGGCGTCGGCCATCTGCAGGAACCATGAGGCGTTGAGGCATTCCTGCCTGCCCCGGCTGTCGAATGCTTCGATGCCGGAGCGCAAACTGTCCCGCCTGGTCAGCCTGGCTACGGCCAACAAGACTGCCCGGATCGTATGGCCAATCCTGTCGACGAGCATGCATTGCAATGCGGCCTGACCCATTCCCCCTAAGTTCGACAGCAAAACCGCTAAGCTATTGATTTAACTATGGCAGGGTTCGCCATTGTGTGACTACGGGCAGGCTTTCAGGCGGGTTTGGGCAGGTTCAGGCTGTCGAAAAGCTCCAACTGTTCCGGGGTTGTGGTGGAAAGGCCATCGATCGAGCGCTCGCCGATTTTGGCTTGGTGTCGTTGGATGCGGGCCAGCAGGTCGAGCGCGGCGCGCGGACTGGTGCCGTGGCCCTTGGCCTTCAGGCGCATGCGCATCACCCGGTAGAGCACGAGGGCCAGGAAGCAGATCAGAGCGTGGGCGCGGATCCGGTCGGGCAGGCGGTGGTGGACCGGCGCGATCTCGATGTCGGATTTGAGGACGCGGAAGCCGCGCTCGATGTCGGCGAGGGCCTTGTAGCGGGCAACACCATCGGCGGGCGTCAGGTCGGGCGCGTTGGTGATCAGCGCGAGCTTGCCGTCGAAGAGTTTCCGCATTGGCGACGGCGGCTTCGTCGACGCTCCAGCTGAACCGGTCGGCCTGGAGGTCTGCCTTGATGAAGCGGGTGAGTTCGGCCTCGGCCACGGCGCGGATAAAGCGACTGTAGGCACCCCGATCGGAAGCGCGACGGCCCTTGGCGGTCTGCCCCTCGTCCTGGGCATCGAGTTTCGCCACCATTTTCTCGGCCAGGGCCTCAATCTCGGCGATGCGCGCGCGCCGCCTGTCGGACTGCTCCTGCGCGCGCAGCGGATCATGGGCGACGATCAGCCGGTGCCCCGCGAAGGTGCTCTCGGCCAGCCCGTCCTCGCCGAACTCGAGCGTGCGGAAGGTGTCGACCAGTTCAGTGTAACGGCGTGCCGGCACAGCGAGAATGAAGTCCAGCAGCTGCCCGTCCTGATCGGCCATTCCTGTCAGCTCACCGATGTTATCGAGGCTGAGGAGGCCGCGATCGGCCACCAGAATGACGCGCTGGATGGGGAAGCGCTCGAGAACGGTGGTGCAGCATGGCCTGCAAGGTCTTCGTCTCGGCCACGTTGCCGGGATGGACGGTGTGCATGAGCGGCAGGCCGTCGGCGGTCTGCACGACGCCGAGGACGAACTGCCGGGCAATGCCGCCGCGTTCCTTGTTCATGCCGAAGGCGCGGATATCGTCTTCGACCGCCCCTTCGCCGTGGATGCGCACGGTGGTGAGATCGTAGAAGACGATGGTGAGCGCGTGATCGACCAGTGGGCGGATCTGCCGGGCCAGCTCCATCTCGACCCGCTCGGCATGCTCCATCAGCGCATCCATGGCGCGCAACAGGTGCTGATGGGTGACGGTCTCGGGCATGGCGGGCATGGCGACAGTCTCCAGCCAGCGCAGACAGCCGAGCTTGCTCTCGGGCTCGCAGAGCCGGTTGAACACCATGGCGCGGACGAGTGCCTCGACATCGAGCTTGCGCTTGCCCGAGCGCAGGGCACGCCCGAGGGCGCGGTCGAAGCCGAGGTCCTTCCACAACTCGTGCAGGGCGAAGACGTCCCCGAAGGTCCGGGTCGGCGCGTGGGTGATCTCGAGCTTTGCCGGCTCGTCGCGCCCGGCCGCGCGGCAGAGCCCCCGGATCAGGGCGTCGAGATGGCCGTCTTCCATGCCGTCGATGCGCCCAAGGTCGATGCGCCCAAGGTTGGCGACGACCCGATGCCGCGGCTTTCCCGCCGTCGTTGCGGTAGGACTCGACCACCTGCAGGTAGCGCCGCCCGCCGCTCTCGTTGATACGCACGAACATGACTACAAATCATAGCAGAATGATACCCGTCACAACGTGCAAGTCGACACCAACGTGTGACTACACGACATCCTGCCCCGAGCACGGCTAACCCATTGATTGGATTCGGTCAGGTTCCGCAAATCGGGCCAGATTTCCACCCGATTTTGTCGAACTTCGGAGCACAACACGAACGACCAGCAAGAGCATTTCTCGTGACGATGGTCTTTCGCTGCCGCAACCGGAACGACCTGCGGCATTGCCAAAGCATCTTGGCCAGACGACTTGATAGGGATCCGGTGCGCGGATCTCATCAACGCCAGCGGCCGGAGACGCCGCGCCAACAGTCCGGATGATTGAGCGCTTCCAAAAAGGATCAAAGGCAAAAAGGCGACTCTCTGCAAAAAACGGGGCTGTCAAGAAATGACAGTGCCGTCGTCGAAATCTTTGAAAAGTGGAAGGTCAGTCCGCTTGGACGGAGTGAGAGCGGGCCAACTCGCGCAATCCGGCGGACATCATTTCCGAGAACCGGCGGCCAAGGGATGTGCTGAAATGGCCGGCCCGCCGGACGATCCCCACTTCGCGGCGGAACCCGAAATCCTCCAATGTGAATTTTCCGAAAGCCTGGTATCCGGACGTCTGCAAGGTCAATTCCGGCGCGATGCTCAGATAGCGTGTGCCCGACAGGAACTGGCGGATCAGCAGGTCCGCGTTGGTCGTGACCTTGACCTTGGGCTTCTGCTGCAGGGTCGAGAGGAAATAGGCGTCCAGCGCTGCACGGCCCGGTTCTTCGAGATCGGGCACGATCCATTCGCTGTCCCGGCATTTTTCTGGCGGAACGAGCTGCCCGGAAAAGGGGTGCTGCGGCGAACAGATGCCGACAAACGCGTCAGAAAAAAGCAGCTCCACGTCGAAGGCCGGGTCGGTCATCTCGTTGTTGGCCATGCCGAGATAGAACTCGATCCGATTCGCCAGAAGGGCCTGGCGCAGGTTGTGACCGTGATCGGTAATGACCGTGAACTGCACTTCGGGCACGGCGCGGTCGAGTTCGCGAATGGTGTCGCTGGCGATCTGGACGAAAGCCGCGCCCACTCCGATCGCCACGGTGCCCGACGATCCCGAGGCCACCGCCGCCATCTCGGACCGGCTCTCTGCCATGTCATGCAACAAGCGGCGGGCATGGGGCTCCAGCGTCCGGGCAAAGGCGGTGGGCGTTACCCCGCGCGGCAGTCGTCGGAACAAGGCGACGCCATAGTAGGTCTCAAGCGCGCCAATACTCTTGCTCAGTGCAGGCTGACTTAGGTTCAGCTTGCGCGACGCTTCGAGCAGGCTGGCGCTTTCCAGCACGGCGATGAAATGAGTGTATTGGCGCAGATTGATCATTCTTTCATTCCCCGGGGTGCGGCGCACACCGATATAACGAAAATCTTCATAAATGAACAAAAAAGAAGTTAGTAGTTTTACCTCGACGGAGGCACGATGCGCAGAGTTTCAAGGGAGGAAACCATGGGCTTCACGCCGAATTCGCTGCGGGCGATTCCATTTGCCGTCGCCGCATCACTCGCCATCCTTGTCGCGCCTGAAGGCCGGGCGCAGACGCAGGAACCGATCAACATCGTCATCAACCAGTCGCCCTGGTTGGAGGGCTTTGCCAATATCGTCGATCTCTACGAAGAGCAGACCGGCAATTCCGTCACGCTCGACGTGAACCCCTATGCCGGCAGCCTGGAAAAGCAGCGCAACGCCGTGCGCGCCAGCGAAAGCGAATACGACCTCCTGATCGTCAACGGCATCTTCTATCCCGAGATGTATCAGGGCGGGTTCCTCGAACCGTTGACAAACATCGACCCTGATTTCGCACTCGATCCGCAGGTCTACACCTTCGACGACACGGTGTATTACGACAGCGAGAACAAGACGGTGAACGCCGAGACCGGCGACCTGCTGACCATCCCGGTCAACCCCAACATCACGATGATGTTCTACCGTGCCGACCTTTACGAAAAGCACGGGCTGGAGATCCCCGGGACCTGGGAAGACCTGCTGGCCAATGCCAAGGCCATCCAGGAGGCCGAGGGCATGGTCGGCATGATGCAGCGCGCCGCGCGGGCGACCATCTCGATCAGTTGGGACTACTGGCCCTACTTGAACAGCTACGGCGGTTCGCTCTTCCGGGACGAGGGCAACGGAGATTTCTTCGTGACGCTGAACAGCCTCGAGGCGCTTGAGGCGCTGAAAATGTACCTGCGTATCGCCGAAGAAGCCGGCCCGCCGAACCCCGCCTCGATGGACCAGGCGACGCTGATCCAGTATCTCGTGACCAGTCAGGCGGCACATGCGATCCTGCCGGTAGCCGCGCAGTCGCAGATGGATGACCCCAACAAGTCCGCCGTGGTGGGCAAGATCGGTTACATGAACCTGCCTGCGGGTCCGGGCGGCGAACCGGCGCCCGCGATCGGCCATTGGCTGGGCGGAATACCCAAGAATATTCCCGACGCACGCAAGCAGGCGGCGCTGGCCTTCCTCGACTGGTTCCAGCAGCCCGAAACCCAAATTGCCTACGCCGAGATGGGCGGTTCACCGGTCAGCGCGGCGGCCTATGAGGGCGACTTCGCCGAGCAACCCGAGAACCGCTACATGCCGGTGATGCGCGAGGCGCTGCCCACCGCGCGCCGCATGTGGACCATCCCCGAGGGCGCCGAGATCGTCGCCGTGACCGAGGTCGGTCTCAACCGTGCCGTGGCCGGAGAGATCGGCGCGGTGGAGGCGCTGAACTCGATGGCGGCGGAGATCGAGAAGATCATGCAGGATGCGGGTTACGAAACCGGCCGCCTGCCCGATCTGACCGAGTGATCGCGGTGCGACCCGACACCTGAACACGACGGGCCGTCCCACAGCCGGCCCGCCGTGACAAGACCTGCAACCGGCCCGTCCCGCCAACATCCACAGGCGGTGCAGCCCAAATCATCCGGACATGACATGGCAACGCTCAAAGCCAGCGGCCCGGTCAGAGTAATGACCGTCCTGCCGGCCCTTGTTTTCCTCGTCCTGCTGTCGGCGCTGCCGCTGGCCAACCTGTTGGCGCTCAGCTTTGCCAAGGTCACCTGGGCCGAGGGCAGCGCCCAATGGGATTGGGTCGGCCTCGCGAACTACCGCGCCCTGGCCGAGGACGCGCTTTTCAAGGCGGGGATCCTGAACACGTTGATCCTGGTCGTGGTCGCCACGACCTTGCAGGTGGCAATCGGGCTGGGCCTCGCGCTGATCTGCTCGCGGCTCGGGCACAGCGCCAAAGCCTATCGCACCCTGTTCCTTCTGCCGATCCTGATCCCCGGCATCATCATCGGCGCGATCTGGAAGCTGATGTACAACACGCAATTCGGCATCATCAACCAGACGCTCGGGCTGGTCGGCATCGGGCCGGTGGACTGGCTGGGCTCGTCCTCGCTGGCGCTGGGTTCGGTGATCGCAGTGGATGTCTGGCACTGGACACCGTTTTCCTTCCTGCTGCTGCTGGCCGCGGTCGAGGCATTGCCACGCGACGTCTTCGAAGCGGCGCAGATCGATGGGGCCGGGGCCTGGCGCACGTTCCGAAGGATCACCCTGCCGCTCTTGTGGCCCGCGATCTTCACCACGTTCGTGTTCCGCGCGATCATCGCCTTCAAGGTCTTCGACGAGGTCTACCTGCTGACCGGCGGCGGTCCGGGCACCTCGACACAGGTTATCAGCTTCACGATCTACCAGCGTTTCTTCGTGCAGGACAGCGCCGGCTACGGCGCGGCAATGTCGGTCTTTGTCATGTTCCTCGTGGCCCTGGTGATCGGTGTCGCGATGACTCGCCAGAAAGCGAGGACCCAGTGAGCGTGTCCGCCCGCCGCTTCACCTCGCGCCGCATGGTGACCCTTGTCCTGCATGGCGCGCTGATGGCCGCCGCCGTGCTGACGCTCGGCCCCTTCCTCTGGATCGCTCTGGCCTCGCTGAAGACACAGATCGCGCTCTTGATGGGAACGGTCACCTTCAAGCCGGTCTCGATGAACTATTCGGAGGTGTTGTTCGGCAACACCTCGACCTTCACACGCAACTTCCTGAATTCGGTCATCGTCGCCTCGGTCAGCACGGTGATCGCACTGAGCGTCGGCTTCCTTGCGGGCTATTCGCTGCTCCGGATGCGCTGGCCGCGATCGGTGGTGAACCTGTTCCTGATGTGGGCGGTGGTGTTCAACCTCGTGCCGCCGGTCACGCTGGCCGGGGCCTGGTACGAGGTGTTCCGCATGGTCGGCATGACCAACACCCTCACCGCGCTGATCCTTGCCCATACCACGCTGCACCTGCCGATGGCGCTGTGGCTGCTGTCTTCGTTCCTGCGCGAGATTCCGACAGAACTGGAAGAGGCCGCCGTGGTCGATGGCGCGGGCTTCGTCCGGCTGATGCGCCGCGTTGTGGTGCCGATCATGATGCCGGGGCTGGTCTCCACTGGCATCCTGATCTTCATCTTCTCGTGGAACGAGTTTCCGGTGGCGCTGGCGCTGACCAACAACCAGTCGGCGACCGTGCCGGTGGGCATCGCCAAGTTCGCCCAGGAAAACGAGATCAAGTACACCCAGATGGCCGCGGCCTCGGTCCTGTCGGCGATCCCGGCGCTCTTGGTCCTGATCTTCTGTCAGCGCTTCATCGTGAAGGGGCTGACGGCCGGGGCGGTGAAATGAGCCCCACTCTGACGGAGCTGCGCCGCCGCCATGCCAGCCTCGACGCCTATGCCGGCACCCGGCTGGTGACGCTCGAGGACGGGCCGGGGCGCGGGTTGCGGGTGATCGAGATGCGCTCGGGCGGCGGGTTGGAGGCCGAGATCATCGTCGACCGAACCTTCGACATCGGGAGGCTGTCCCTGCAGGGCGAAACGCTGTCCTGGCACACCCCGAACTGCGACCGCCATCCGGCGCTGATCGATGCGCAGGACGAGGGCGGGCAGGGCTACCTGCGCGGGCTCTCGGGGTTCCTGTCGACCTGCGGTTTCGACCACATCCGCCAGCCCGAAATCGAAGCGCCGCGGGACCTGCCGCTCTATCCCGGCGCGGAAATCGCCTATCCGCTGCACGGTCACGGCGCGCACCAACCCGCCCGCCTGATCGGCCACGGTCTGTGCGAGGAAAGCGAGGTGCCGCATCTGTGGTGCGAGGGCGAGGTGGTCCAGTCGATGACCTTCCGCGGCGCGCTCCGCCTGAGGCGGCGGATCGAGATGCCGCTGGGCGAGCGCGTTCTGCGCATTCGGGACCGGGTGGACAATATCGGTCCGCACCCGGCGCCGTGCATGATGCTCTATCACTTCAACCTCGGTCATCCGCTGGTGGATGCCGAAAGCAGTCTGGACCCGGGCGGCGCCGAAGAGCTTTGGCAAAATGCGCCGCATAACTTGACGTCGCCTTTCGGCCCGCCTGTCGACGGACGCCTGTCCGAAATCTCGATCCTCCGTCCGCAGGCCCCCGGCATGGCCGCGTGCCGTCTGACCAACCCGGCCCGCGGGCTGGATCTCTCGATCGCGTTCGACACCGCAAGCCTGCCTTGCCTGCAATTGCTGCGACTGCGCGGCGCAGGCTACTACATGGCCGGTATCGAGCCCTGCTCGACGGTGCACCGCAGTCGGCAGGCGGCGCGGGAGGCTGGCGAACTGCGCGTCCTCGCACCAGGCGAGGGATGCGATTTCGCCCTCGATGTTGCGCTCACGCGAACCAATCCACTTTTCTGAAGGCCTGACCATCATGCGTGCGATCTTCGTCCTCTTCGACACCCTGAACCGGCACTACCTGGAGCCCTATGGCGGCACGGTCATGGAAACCCCCAACTTCCGGCGTCTCGCGGACCGTTCGGTGCGGTTCGACAATCACTATGTCGGCTCGCTGCCCTGCATGCCGGCGCGGCGCGATCTGCAGACCGGGCGGCTGAACTTCCTGCACCGCAGCTGGGGGCCGCTGGAGCCGTTCGACGTGGCAATGACGGAGGTGATGAAGAAAGCTGGCATCTACAGCCACATGATCACCGATCATTATCACTACCTGGAAGTGGGCGGGGCCGGCTATCTCAACGCATTCAGCAGTTTCGAAATGATGCGCGGGCAGGAGGGCGACCGCTGGAAGGCCGAACTGAACCCGCCGCTGGACGACTGGCGGGCGGCCTACCACCCGGCCCAGTTCAGCGACAAGCCCGGCGACATGCGCTACCACAACATGGTCAACCGGGCGGAGCGGAAAGGCGAGCGTGACTTCTCCTCGGTCCAATGCTTCGACAACGGCTGCGAGTTCCTCGACCGCAACCATACCGCCGACAACTGGTTCCTTCAGATCGAAACCTTCGACCCCCACGAACCCTTCGACGCGCCGACGCGTCTGAAGGAGAAATTCGCCTCCGGCTGGGACGGCCCGGTCCGCGACTGGCCCCCCTATGCGCGCGTGACCGAGGAGGAGGCCGAAGCCGACGAGATGCGCGCCAATTACAAGGCGCTGCTGGCCCATTGCGACGAACAGCTCGGCCGCCTTCTGGACAAGATGGATGCGCTGGGGATGTGGGAGGACACGATGTTGATCGTCTCGACTGACCACGGCTACCTGACAGGCGAACATGGCTGGTGGGCCAAGAACAGGATGCCCGCCTATCAGGAGATCGCGCATATCCCGCTTTTCATTCACCACCCGGCGCATGCGGACCGGGACGGGACGGCCCATGCCGGCCTGTTCCAGACCCCCGACCTGATGCCAACGCTCCTCGAGGCCTTCGGCTGCGAGGTGCCGGGCGCGGTGCGCGGCCGGTCGCTGCTGCCCGCGCTGGCGGACCGGGACGACCCCGGCCACGCGGCGGTGATCTTCGGCTATTTCGGCGGGGCGGTGAATGTCACCGACGGGCGACACATGTTTTTCCGTTATCCCGCCGAATATGCTGGAACAGGAGCTTTATCAATATACGCTGATGCCCAGCCACATGTTGGTCCCTTTCGGCAGGGAGGAACTGTCAGTCGCGAACCTGACCGCGGATTTGGATTTCGCCACGGGCTACCCCGTTCTGAAAGTTCCGGTCATGCCGTCCTCGGCCTGGTACCAGTCACATGGTCCAGCGGTGATGGAGCCCAACGGCTCGCTGCTTTTCGATGTCGAGACGGACCCCGGGCAACAGGCCAAGATGGACGACCCGGCGGCCGAGGCGCGCATGACGGACCTGCTCTTTTCCGAATTGCTGCGGCAGAACGCGCCATCAGAAGCCTATGGCCGGCTTGGCCTGAACTTCCACGAGGAGGCGTGACATGGCGCGCGTGACCATTCGCAACCTGCGCAAGGCCTTCGGCGCGGTAGAAGTCCTTCACGGCCTCGATTTCGACATTGCGGATGGCGAGTTCATCGCCGTGCTCGGCGAAAGCGGCTGTGGCAAATCCACCTTCCTGCGCATCGTTGCGGGGCTCGAGGATGCCACGTCGGGCGAGATCGACATAGACGACCGCGATGTGACCCACCTGACACCGAAGGAGCGCGACATCGCAATGGTCTTCCAGACCTACGCGCTTTACCCGCACATGACGGTGCGCGAGAATATCGAGTTCCCGCTGGAGGTGCTGGGCCAGTCGCGCGAGGAACGCAGGAGACGCTCCGACAATGCCGCGGACCTGCTGAACCTGACACCCTACCTGGATCGCAAACCGCGGGACCTGTCCGGCGGGCAGCGCCAGCGGGTGTCGATGGCCCGCGCCATCGTACGCGAGCCCAAGGTTTTTCTGTTCGACGAACCGCTGAGCAACCTCGACGCCAAGCTTCGGGTGCAGATGCGAGGCGAGATCCGGCGGTTGCAACAGCGCCTCGGCGTGACGGCGATCTATGTGACCCACGATCAGGTCGAGGCGTTGACCATGGCCGATCGTGTAATGCTTCTGAACGGCGGCCGGATCGAGCAGTTCGCGCCGCCGCTCGAGCTTTACGACCGGCCCGCCAGTGTCTTTACCGCCGGTTTCATCGGCAGCCCGCCGATGAACCTCGTCGATGCCTCGGTCGTGGCGCCGGGGCAGATCGTCGCGCTCGGCGCGGAGTTCGCGGTTGCGGCGGGGCAGATGCAGGTGGTGACGCTGGGCTTCCGGCCCGAGCATCTCGAGGTGTCGGAGAGCGGCGGGGGACAGTTCACCGGCCGCGTCGAGAGCGCGGAAAACACCGGTGATCGCCTGATCCTTGCCGTCGAAGTGGATGGACAGCTTCTGAATGTCAGCATGTCGGAGAGGCGCAGCCTGAAACCCGGCGACACCGTCAACCTTACCCTGCCGCCGTCGCGGCTGCATCTCTTCGACAGGCAAACCGGACGGCGGATCGAAACCGGCCCGCACGGCTGAAGCTGTGGCTGCATGGCGGGCCCGATGTTAGGCTGCGCGTGAAACCCACGCAGAACGGATATCCAATGCTCAAGACCATCGACCCGCTGCTCGGCCCGGATCTTCTGCGCGTGCTGGCGCTCATGGGGCACGGCGACGAGATCGCGATCGTGGATGCCAATTTTCCGGCGCAATCGATCGCGGCCCGCACCGTCCACGGGACCGCGCTGCGCATCGATTGCGACGCGCGGCGGGCGCTTGAGGCGGTTCTGTCGCTGATGCCTCTGGACGGCCACGAGCCGCACCCGGTCCTGACCATGCAGGTGGTGGGCGATGCCTCTGCCGTGCCCGAGGTCGTCGACGCGGCCTTGCCCCTCCTGCGGGCGGAGGGCGTCGAGCCGACCTCTCTCGAGCGGTTTGCCTTCTATGACCGGGCAAGGGCGAGTTTCGCCATCCTGCGCTGCGCCGAAACCCGGCCCTATGGCAACTTCATCCTGCGCAAGGGCGTGGTGAACCTCGGTTAGCCGCGATTGCGCAGCGACAGGCTCTCGGCGAGACGGATCAGGCTTTGCAGCGCGGCGCCGCGCCGCGCATCGCCCGGATCGTCTCCTGGGCGGTCGAGATAGGCACAGGTCAGCGCCGCCACGGCGCTGCCGTTTGGTCCGGCGACGGGCACGCTCAGATCGGTGACGCCCACCACCTGGGCCGAGGGGCCCACCCGGAAGCCCTGAGCGCGGACGGCATTCAGTTCGTCCTGCACTGCGGGGAGGCGAGCTTGGCCGTCCTCGATTCCCCAAAAGGCAAGCGTCTCTTCCAGACGCTCCGGATCCTGAAAGGCCAGCAGCGTCAGGCCGGAGCCCGTGTTGAACAGGTCCATCCGCGCGCCGACGCGGGCTCGGAACTCCCAGTGCGAGACGGCACTCGCCTGGGCCAGGATGACGGCGGTGGCATGTTCGGGAATGGCCAGATGCAGCGATTGCTGCTGGTTGATGGCAAAGGTGTCCATGCCGGGCTGCGCCTGTGCCACCAGGCGCCGCTCGGGCGGATGGCCGGTCGCCACTAGAAACAGCTTCATCGTCAGGGCGAACCGGTCGCCGCCGTCAAGCCGGGTGACATAGCCCCGTGCCACAAGCCGTTCCAGCATCCGGTACATCTGCGAGGCGCTGACGCCGAGGGCATCGCAGATCTCGGCGCGGGTAAGCCCGCGCACCTCGTCTGCCAGTGCCTCGAGAATATCGAGACCCCGATCAAGCGCCGGAGCTCTGTAGCGCTCCGCGGTTCCTGTGAACTCGCCGGTGTCCTGTCCTGTCTGTGCCATTGCGTAATCCCGATCTGCCCCATGCGGTCCTGCGGATGCCCGGAAGTCAAGCGCAGGGTTGACACTATGTTCGTATATAGATTATGTCACCAAATATGAATATGGAATATCTGACAGGAAATCGATGCGTCTGAGCGGGAAGAAAATCCTGATCACTGCGGCGGGGCAGGGCATTGGACGTGCCAGCGCGCTGGCATGTGCCGCCGAAGGGGCGCAGGTGGTCGCCACCGACCGTGACGCTGCCCTGCTGGCCGGGTTGGACGAAGAGGGACTCGAGACCCGCGCGCTCGACGTGACCGACCCCGAGGCGATCATCGCCACGGCCGGGAAGGTCGGGGCGGTTGACGGGCTCTTCAACTGTGCGGGCATCGTGCATCACGGCGCAATCGAGAGCCTGACGGACGAGGATTGGGCGCTGAGCCTCGACATCAACGTCACCTCGATGCTGCGCCTGACCCGCGCCTGCCTGCCGGGCATGCTGGAGCGCGCCGCCACGAACGGCAGTGCCGCGATCCTGAACATGTCCTCCATGGCCTCGTCGATAAAGGGCTTCGTGAATCGCACCGCCTACGGCGCCACCAAGGCAGCGGTTCTGGGTCTGACCAAGGCCGTCGCCGCAGACTACGTGGCGCGTGGCCTGCGCTGCAACGCGCTGTGCCCCGGCACTGTAGACACGCCATCGCTGCGGGGGCGCATCGCCTCGGCGGCCGATCCGGTCCAGGCGGAGAAGGACTTCATCGCGCGGCAGCCCATGGGGCGGCTCGCGACCGTGGACGATATCACGCCGCTCGTCGTCTACCTGCTGTCGGACGAAAGCCGGTTCATCTCCGGTCAAGGCATCTCCGTCGATGGGGGCGTGACGATCT
Source organism: uncultured Alphaproteobacteria bacterium (assembly GCA_963721175.1). Classification (GTDB taxonomy): domain Bacteria; phylum Pseudomonadota; class Alphaproteobacteria; order Rhodobacterales; family Rhodobacteraceae; genus Aliishimia. Next base: position 37,890 of record CAVRIG010000024.1, read on the forward strand.
GATCGAAGCCGGGGAGGGGCTGCGATGACACTTGTCGAATTCACATTGCCATTTCTGGCAGCTTTCGCGCGGCGACTATGGCTGGCTCCAGGGTGCCGGCGACCAACTCGATCCGCTCCGTCGTGATTTCGGACCGTCGGACTATCCCGGCGTCGCCCGCCTGATCGCCGTTCAGGCAGCGCCGAGCGTGGCCGAGACTGAATTCCTGCTCTCCCTTGCCACGAGAGATACGCGCATCGCCGGGGTCGTCGGTTGGGCGGACCTCTCGGACCAGGGCGCGGCGCAGACCCTACGCAGACTGTCCACGGACCCCGCCTTCAAGGGAGTCCGGCCGATGTTGCAGGACATCGACGACGCCGACTGGCTGATCCACGCGCCCCGGCCCGAGGCGCTGGACGTGCTGACCGAGCTTGGACTGCGTTTCGATGCGCTGGTGACGGAGCGGCATCTGCCGATGCTGGCGCGTTTTGCCGAGGCGCACCCCGACCTGCCGCTGGTCATCGACCATGGCGCCAAGCCGCAGTCCGGCGCGCGGCCCGTTTGGCATGAGGGGATGGAGGCGCTGGCCCGCATTCCGCATGTCCATTGCAAGCTCTCGGGCCTGGTGACCGAACTGTCCGACGACGAGCGCGCCGATCCGCTGCCCGCCGCTGCGCGCCATTCTCGACCGTCTGCTGGACTGGTTTGGGCCGTACCGCCTCATGTGGGGCAGCGACTGGCCGGTGCTGACCCTTGCCGCTGCTTGGCAGGAGTGGCGAGAACTGACGGGAAGGCTGCTCGCGCCGCTGTCCGAGGCCGATCGGGCGGCGATCCTGCACGGCAACGCGACCCAATTCTACGGGATGACCTCATGACCGAACTTGTGCGCATGGAAGGCGTCGACAAGCGTTTCCCCGGCGTTCACGCGCTGAAAGCCGTCGATTTCGATCTGCGCTCCGGCGAAGTGCATGCCCTGATGGGCGAAAACGGCGCGGGCAAATCGACGCTGATGAAATGCCTCTCCGGCATCTACAGACCAGAGGGCGGCCGATCCTGGTCGACGGCAAGCGCGGCCGATCTGACCGGCCCAAGGGCCGCGCAGGATCTGGGCATCGGCATCATCCACCAGGAACTCGCCCTGATGCGCGACCTGACCGTCGCGCAGAACATCTGGATCGGGCGTGAGCCGCGGCTGTCCTTCGGGCGGATCGACGAGGCGAAGCTGAACGCCGACGCCGCCGCCATCTTCGACAGCATGAACGTCCGGATGGACCCGCGCATGCCGGTCGGCCTCGCTGACCATCGCCCGGCAGCAGATGGTCGAGATCGCCAAGGCGCTGTCGTTCCGCAGCCGCGTGCTGATCATGGACGAGCCGACGGCGGCGCTGAACAACGCCGAGATCGAGGAGCTCTTCACCATCATCCGGCGGCTGCGTGCCGAGGGCGTCGGCATCATCTACATCAGCCACAAGATGGACGAGATCAGCCGCATCGCCGACCGGGTGACGGTGATGCGCGACGGCGAATACGTCGGCACGGTCGAGGCCGCCGAGACGCCGATCTCGAAGATCATCACGATGATGGTCGGGCGCGAGATCGCCGACGAGACGGTGCAGATCCCCGATCTTGCCGAGGCCGAAACGGCGCTCGAAGTACGCCAGCATGAGCCGCGGGCGCGAGTCTGCGCGACGTCAGCTTCGACCTGAAGAAGGGCGAGATCCTTGGCTTCGCCGGGCTCATGGGGGCGGGCCGGACCGAGCTGGCGCGCGCGATCTTCGGCGCCGAGCCGCGCGGATGCGGGCGAGATCATCGTGCACGGCCAGCACGTCACGATCCGCCGTCCCGCGGACGCGGTGCGGGCCGGCATCGGCTATCTGTCGGAGGACCGCAAGCACTTCGGGCTGGCGCTCGGGCTCGACGTGCGCGCCAATATCGCGCTGGCCAGCATGGAGCGCTCACCGCGACCGGATCGGCCGGATCGAGGAACACCGGCTCGAGGGCGTCGCGAAGGACTATATCGACACGCTCGACATCCGCACGCCGCACGACCGGCAGGAGGTGCGTCTGCTCTCGGGCGGCAACCAGCAGAAGGTCGTCATCGCCAAGTGGCTGCTGCGCGACTGCGACATCCTGATCTTCGACGAACCGACGCGCGGCATCGACGTCGGCGCCAAGGCCGAGATCTACCGGCTGCTGGCCGACCTCGCGGCCCGCAGGGCAAGGCGATCATCGTGATTTCGAGCGAGCTGCCGGAAGTCCTGCGCCTGTCCCATCGCATCGCGGTGATGTGCGAGGGTCGGCTGACCGGCATCCTGCCCGGCGGCGCACTCGCAGGAAGACATCATGGCCCTTGCCACCCAGCGTCGAAGGATGACAGCGCAGATGAGTCCGCAGACACGAACGCCAAGACCGGCACCGGCGGCGCGAAAGCGGCCCGCCGGGGCGCGGCGCAGCAGAAGCTACTGGCCTTCGCCAGCCTGATCGCGCTGGTGATCGTCTTTTCGCTGGCCAGTCCGAACTTCTTCCAGATGTCCAACATCATGGCGATCCTGCAGGCGACCTCCGTCAACGGTGTGCTCGCCATCGGCGTGACGCTGGTCATCATCACCGGCGGCATCGACCTGTCGATCGGCACGCTGATGACCTTCTGCGCGGTGATGACCGGCGTGGTGCTGACTTGGCTCGGCGCTGCCGCTGATCGCTCGGCGTCTTCGCCGCCATCGGCACCGGCGTGCTGTCGGGGCTCGCCTCGGGCACGTTCGTCGCCAAGATGAAGATCCCGCCCTTCATCGCCACGCTGGGCATGATGCTGATCCTCAAGGGGCTGTCGCTGATCGTGACCGGCACCCGGCCGATCTATTTCAACGACACGCCCGGCTTCGACCTGATTTCTCGCGGCTCGCTGGTCGGGTCGGTGTCTTCCCGGCCTGCCGATCCCCAACGGCGTGCTGATCCTCTTCCTGGTGGCGGCCGCCGTCGCCTGGATCCTCGGCCGCACGGTGCTGGGCCGCTACTGCTTTCGCGCTCGGCTCGAACGAGGAGGCGGTGCGCCTGTCAGGCGTCAACACCGATGCCTGGAAGATGGCGATCTACGCGCTCGCCGGCGCCATCGTGCGGTATCGCCGGGCTGCTGATCGCATCGCGCCTGAACTCGGCGCAGCCGGCGCTCGGTCTGGGCTATGAGCTGGAGGCCATCGCCGCCGTGGTCATCGGCGGCACCTCGCTGTCCGGCGGACGTGGCACGATCCTCGGCACGCTGATCGGCGCGCTGATCATGGCCGTGCTCACCAACGGGCTGCGCGTGCTGTCCGTGGCCCAGGAATGGCAGACCGTCGTCACTGGCGCCATCATCATCGTCGCCGTCTATGCGGACCAGCTCCGCCGGCGCGCCCCGAACTGACAACCGCGCGCGAGACGCGGGACAGACCCGAATGACCAAGTGAACACAGAGGAGGATACCATGTTCACAAGAAGAACCTTCACCGGCGCGGCCACCGCGCTTGCCCTCGTCCTCGGCGCGACCGGCGTCCATGCCCAGGACGAGCTGTACATCCCGCTCATTTCCAAGGGCTTCCAGCACCAGTTCTGGCAGGCCGTGAACCAGGGCGCCGACACAGGCCGCCGCCGAGCTTGGTGTACGAGGTCACCTTCGAGGGACCCGACAACGAAAGCCAGGTCGACAGGCAGATGGACATGCTGGCCGCGGCGCTGGCCAACGAACCCGGCCGCCATCGGCTTTGCCGCGCTCGACAGCCAGGCGGCGATCCCGCTGCTGCGCCAGGCGCAGGAGGCGGGTATTGCCGTCGTGGCCTTCGACAGCGGCGTCGACAGCGACATTCCCGTCGCCACCGCCGCCACCGACAACGTCGCCGCCGCGGCGCTGGCCGCCGACAAGATGGCCGAGCTGATCGGCGGGAGTGGTCAGGTGGCCGTCGTCGCCCATGACCAGACCTCGCGCACCGGCATCGACCGCCGTGACGGCTTCGTCAACCGGATGGAAGAGGCGCATCCCGACATCGAGGTCGTCGCCGTCGAATACGGTGGCGGCGACCAGCTGGAATCGACCGAGATCACCCGCGATCCTGCTGGCCGCGCATCCCGATCTGGACGGCATCTTCGGCACCAACGAAGGCTCGGCCATCGGCGTGGTCAACGGTGTCCGCGAGAGCGGTGCCGAGAGACATCGTCATCGTCGGCTACGACAGCGGACAGGCGCAGATGGACGCGATCCGCGAGGGCCTGATGGCTGGCGCGATCACCCAGAACCCGGTCGGCATCGGCTACGAGACGGTGAAGGCCGCCGTCGCCGCCGCCAAGGGCGAAGAGGTGCCCGCCGACATCGACACCGGCTTCTACTGGTACGACGCCACCAACATCGACGATCCCGAGATCGCCGCGGTTCTCTACCAGTAATCCTGCCAGCGCTCCGGGCGCCCGAGGCGGCGCCCGGTTTCCGATACCCGAAGACACGAGGCACCGATGAAGCTTTTGCGATATGGACCCAAGGGTCAGGAGAAACCCGGATTGATGGACGACACGGGCACGATCCGTGACCTGTCTGCCCATGTAGAGGATATCGCTGGCGACACGCTGACCCCGGACGGGCTGGCCAGGCTTCGCGGATTCGACCCGGCCGGGCTGCCTGCCGTCGATGGCACGCCGCGCATCGGCCCCTGCGTCGGGCGCGTCGGGAAATTCATCTGCATCGGTCTCAACTATGCCGATCACGCGGCCGAAACTGGTGCCGATATCCCCGAGGAGCCCATCGTTTTCAACAAGTGGACCTCGGCAATCTGCGGCCCCGACGACGATGTCGAGATCCCGCGCGGCTCTACCAAGACTGACTGGGAGGTCGAACTGGGCATCGTCATCGGCAAGCCGGGCCGCTACATCGACGAGGCCGACGCGCTGGACCACGTCGCGGGCTATTGCGTGATCAACGACGTCTCCGAACGCGAATGGCAGATCGAGCGTGGAGGATCCTGGGACAAGGGCAAGGGCTGCGACACCTTCGGCCCGACCGGCCCCTGGCTGGTCACCCCGGACGAGGCCGGCGATGTCGGCAACCTCAAGATGTGGCTGGAGGTCGACGGCCACCGCTACCAGGACGGCTCCACCGCGACGATGATCTTCGGCGTCGCCCACATCATCCATTACGTCAGCCAGTTCCTGTCGCTGCAATCCGGCGACGTGATTTCGACCGGCACGCCTCCGGGCGTCGGGATGGGACAGAAACCCCAGGTCTACCTCAAGGGTGGCGAGACCATGCGCCTTGGCATCGAGGGGCTGGGCGAACAGACGCAGAAGGTCGTGTGCGCATGAGGATCACCGGTCTCAGAACGGTCGATGTCCGCTTTCCCACATCGGAGTCGCTTGACGGGTCGGACGCGATGAACCCCGACCCGGACTACTCGGCCGCCTATGTGGTGCTGGAGACGGATGGCGAACACGAGGGCCACGGGCTGACCTTCACGATCGGTCGTGGCAACGAGATCTGCATCGCCGCCATCGAGGCGCTGCGGCCGCTGGTGACCGGGCTGGAGCTGAACTGGATCGCCAAGGACATGGGCCGCTTCTGGCGTCACGTGACCAGCGACAGCCAGTTGCGCTGGATCGGGCCGGACAAGGGCGCCATCCACCTTGCCACCGGTGCCGTTGTCAATGCCGTCATGGGATCTTTGGGCCAAGGCCGAGGGCAAGCCGGTCTGGCAACTTGTGGCGGACATGTCGCCTGAGGAGCTGGTGCGCTGTATCGACTTTCGCTACCTGACCGACTGCATCACACCGGCATGGGCGCTGGAGCATCTGCGCGGGCTGGAGGCACACAAGGCCGACCGCATCGCCATACTCAAGGACGAGGGCTATCCCTGCTACACCACCTCCGCCGGGTGGCTGGGGTACGGTGACGACAAGCTGCGCCGCCTCTGCCGCGAGGCCGTTGATGCGGGCTTCAATCACGTCAAGCTGAAGGTCGGGCGCGACCTGGAAGACGACATCCGCCGCCTGACCATCGCCCGCGACGCGGTGGGCCCGGACGTCAACCTGATGATCGACGCCAACCAGGTCTGGGACGTGGACGTGGCCATCGAGTGGACCAGGAAGCTTGCCTTCGCCAAACCGTGGTTCATAGAGGAACCGACCAGCCCCGACGACATCGCCGGCCACCGCCGCATCCGCGAGGCTGTGGCCCCGGTGCAAGTGGCGACGGGCGAGATGTGCCAGAACCGCATCATGTTCAAGCAGTTCATCATGGAAGGCGCCATCGACGTCGTGCAGATCGACAGCTGCCGCCTCGGTGGGCTGAACGAGGTACTGGCGGTCATGTTGATGGCCGCGAAACACGGGCTGAAGGTCTGTCCCCACGCCGGTGGTGTCGGCCTTTGCGAATACGTCCAGCACATGTCGATGATCGACTACCTGTGCATTGCCGGCACCCGCGAGGGCCGGGTGATCGAATTTGTCGACCATCTGCACGAGCACTTCGAGGACGCCTGCGTGATCCGCGACGCGGCCTACATGCCGCCTGAACAACCGGGCTTTTCGATCCAGATGAAGCCCGAGAGCCTTGAAACCTATCGCTTCAGGGGGGCGAGGGCATGACGGGGATTGCGTGGAACCAGGTTGGCAAGACCGACGTCAAGGTCACGGATGTCTCCTTCGGCACCGCAAGCATCGGAAATCTCTACCGCGCGATTGACGATGCCGCGGCGGCGGAGGTACTGGAGGCCGCTTGGGCTGGCGGGCTGCGCTACTTCGACACTGCACCGCACTATGGCCGTGGGCTGGCAGAGCAGCGTCTCGGACCGTTTCTCAAGGGCCGTGACGAGGCGGTGGTCTCGACCAAGGTTGGCCGCGTTCTGTCGCCTGCCGCCAAACCGATCGCCGAGGCCGACGGTTTCGTGAAGCCCGCGCAAAATGACGTGCGCTACGACTATTCCGGTGACGGCATCGAAGAGAGTTTCGAACAAAGCTGCGAACGGTTGGGTCGGACGCGCATCGAGATCCTCTATGTCCATGACATTGGGCGGTTCACCCATGGCGACAGCAATACCGCGCATATGGAGGCGTTTTTCGGCACGGGCTACGAACGGCTTGTCCGGCTGAAGGAGGCGGGGCGTATCGGCGCCTTCGGGCTCGGCGTCAACGAATGCGAAATCTGCCTAGAGGTGATGGACCACGGGCCGCTAGACGTGATCCTGCTGGCCGGGCGGCTGACTCTGCTGGATCGGTCCGCCGAGACAAGGCTCGTGCCGCGCTGTCGCGAGCTCGGAACCAGCCTGGTGCTCGGCGGTGTCTTCAACTCCGGCATCCTCGCCACCGGACCGGTGGCGGGGGCGACCTATGATTACGGTGCCGCCCCGCAGGAGGTGCTGGACCGCGTCGCAGCGCTTCAGGCACGGGCCGAGGCTGCGGGCCTGCCGCTGCCCGACGCCGCGCTGCACTTTGCCGCCCGCCACCCGGCGACGACCTCGGTTCTGCTGGGCACCGCCAAGGCTTCGACCCTGGAACGGAACCTCGCGGCCCTGCGACGGGACGTGCCCGTTGAAGCCCAGGCGGCGCTGACCTGATCGCGTGCCACGGAATCGGATGGCCGCGCCGTTACCGGTCCCAGACCACACGAAGGCCTTGATGCGTCGTGGCGGAATCCGGCGAGTTACCGCTGCGCGCGGCGATGCGGAAACGGTAACAATAGCTTTTGTGGCACAGGAACGAGCCGCCCTTGAGCAGGCGATACCCGCGGCGAGACTGCTGTAGCGCCCTCGCCTGACGCCGCAGCGACCGCACGACGAAAGGCTCCACCGTCCATTCCCAGACATTCCCCACCATGTTGTAGAGCCCAAAACCATTTGGCGCGAAGGACTCCGCGGGCGCCGTGGCCAGAAACCCGTCGAGACCCAGGTTTTGATCCGGAAACCGGCCCTGCCAGATGTTGCAGGGAAAATGTGCGGTATCGTCCGGCTCTTCATCGCCCCAGGGAAAGCGCACGTCGCCCAGACCGCCGCGGGCGGCATGCTCCCACTCCGCCTCGGTCGGCAGCCGTCCTCCGGCCCAGCGTGCATAGGCCTGGGCGTCGTTCCACGAAACATGCACCACCGGATGATCGGGAAGTCTGCGCGCGGTGTCCAGGTGCGAGCCGTCGATGTCACGCCAACAGGCACCATCCACGCAGCGCCACCATTCCAGCGACTGCACGCCCAAGGTGTCGGGGACGCCGTCGGCCACTTGCCTGTGAAACACGAAGCTCCAACCGATGCGCTCGGCCTCGGTGACAAAGCCGGTGTCTTCGACGAAACACGCGAATTGGGCATTCGTGACGGCCGTCTTGGCGATGCGGAACGGCGCCACCCGTTTTTGCCGCAGCGGGCCTTCGCCATCATCGGGAAGGATCGGCGTACCTGTGCCGAGCAGCGCCTTGCCGCCGGGTATGTCCATGGAATTTTCATCCGCGCGCGGCACGTTTGACCGCGCGATATCGATTGCGGGGGGCACCGCGCCGGTTTTGGCAGAGGGCGAACAACAGCGGCGACCGTCGGTATTTTCGGCTGAGTTCATACGAGGTGTTCAGGGACCATGTGTCGGGGCGCTCTGGCCGTCGATGGCAGGTGTTACGGGCCAGTCGTGGCTCTGTTTCAGAAAGCACAGGCTCCATGGGAATTACAACCGGCAAGCCTGTGAATGTTACCACCGCTCGCTACTCGAACAGTGAATCAGAACGTTAGGGCCTGGTCAAACGGTCTAACCTTAATCCACGGGCACTTCGAGAGGGATCCCCAACCCTCAATCGCCTCGCACCGCTCGATTTTTTGGCCGCCATGTCCAAACCTAAGTCCAAGATCGGGTCCTCCTGCACCCGATCTCTAAGACCAGACTTGGTACCGGGGGCCGCGGCGCGTGGCCCAAGGCGGCGTCCTTGCGAATCTCGTCCAAACGGCGTTTACACCGGACGGGAACTCGCTACAAATTTTTCTACAATCCTTGGGAGGGCCAGTATGAAAATCACAATCCCGGCGGGTGTCTTGCTCGCTGCAATTTTGGTGACTCCGCTTGCGGCGGAAAACCGGATCGACGGGCAGTCACCTGACGCACCCGACCTGGCGGCCTACGGACCCCGCGCCGTTGGCGTGAAGCGCTTCGACTTCTCGAACCCCGACCAGATCGACGTGGCAAACGTGAGCAGCGATCCCGCCGACCCGCTGCCGCGTTACGACCGGCCGCTGACGGTCGAGATGTGGTATCCGGCAGTGAACGGCGCGACGGGGGATACGTCGCTGGACGCCTACATTCGGGACGGGGTCACGCAGGTGGAGCTCCAAGGGCGCGCGGTGCGCGATGCCGCGCCGGCCACGGATGGCGGGGCGTCCCCTCTCGTCCTGATAAGCCACGGCTATCCAGGCAACCGGTTCCTGTTGTCCCACCTGGCCGAAAACCTCGCATCGAAAGGCTATGTAGTCGCGTCCATCGACCACACCGACTCGACCTACCGCACCCAGGGCAGGTTCGCCTCCACGCTGGTGAACCGGTCGCTGGACCAGCTGTTCGTGCTCGACGAGGTGGCGCGTCTGAACAACGACCCGAACTCTGGCCTGACCGGGTTGATCGACACCGACAACGCCGGGCTGATCGGCTACTCGATGGGCGGCTACGGGGCGGTCATCACCGCCGGGGGCGGTCTGACGGAGTCGGTGGTCCAGAACCCGGTCCTGTCGCCGCAGGGCGTCCTCGGCATTCACCAAGCGGGCAGCACGACGCACGAGGCGCTGCCCGATTCCCGGATCAAGACCGCCATCGCGATTGGCCCCTGGGGCCGCCAGAATGATTTCTGGGACGCCGACGGGCTGGCGGGGATCGAGATCCCGATGCTGTTCGTCGGGGGATCCGACGACCAGGTGTCGCAATACGAGGATGGCATCAGGAAGATCTGGGCGGAAGCGACCGGCGTCGACCGGGCGCTTCTGACGTTCGAGGACGGCAGCCACAACACCGCTGCACCAATGCCCGCGCCCCAGGAGGCCTTCGCCGCCGGTGTTTCAAGCCACTACACCGATGACGACTGGGACACGGTGTTCATGAACAACGTCGCCCAGCACTTCTCGACCGCGTGGCTCGATGCCGCGCTGAAGGGTGACACGAGCAAGACCGCCTTCCTCGAGCTGGTCAAGAACGGGTCCGACGGCTGGTTCGGCTTCGCCGATGGCACGGCTGACCGCTTGCGCTATGAAACGCTCGGTGCAGGCGAGTTGCTTGCGCCGCCGCCCGTGCCGCTGCCTGCATCGTTCTGGCTCCTCGGGCTGGCCGTGGCCGGCATGGGCCTGACGCGGAGGGGCAAGGCCCGGTCCGGCTGAGGCGCACGGAACGGCCCTCGTCCGCGGACGGGGGCCTCTACGTCGAGGCGGGCCGTGTTGCGAAAAATCGATTGAAGGACCGGCTTCCCCTTTCTCTCGCTGGACTTGCTCTACGGGCTCTGTGAGAGCGATGCCGCGCGGGTGTATTGAAGCGCGAAGCGCCTCGTGCCGGGCGTTTGCACCTGCGGTCGAGGACTTCCACCGCTTGGCATTCGCGAACTGCCGGTCAAACTGAAAGGCGGTGATCTGGTCGCGCCATGCGGTCTTTGGCTCGGTGCCCATCTCGCCGATAGCAGCGTTCACCGCCTCCTCGCCTACCTTCTTCTCGACCGCCGCGGCAGCGATTCTGATCAGCTTCGTTTGCATGCCAATTCCAACTATGTTTCGTCAGGCGATGGCGGCCGGTCAGTCGTCGGCTTCGGCAGTTGTGATCTCGAGGACGTCGTTGGGGCGCAGGGGCGTGTCGGCGGCAGCGGTGATCTGTCCCATGCCATCCGGGCCCTGCCGCAGGATGCGAAAGCGCAGGTCGCTCCCGGCCTCGAGGCCGGCCTGCGCAAGGCCGAGCGAGTTGCGCGAGACCGCGGTGAGCGTTCCTTCCTTCTCGATCTGCCGGCGCGCGACGGCGAGGCGGTCGCGTGTCTCGATCAGCTCCGCCAAGGCAGTCTCGGTGCGTTCGGTCTGGAGGGTTTGCCGCTCGCGTTCGATCTCGGCGAGGCGGGCCCGACCCTCGAAGAGGGATTGTTCGAGATCGATCACGGTGACCTCGATGCTGGCTTGGGTCGACTGGATCGCCAAGAGGCGGTCGGTCCGGACGAGACCGCGTTCGGCGAGCTGGTCGAGGTCGTCGGACGCGGCGCCGACCACATCCAGTCGCTCCTGCTGCGTCGCCAGCTTGCGTTCGTTCGCCGCGATTTCGGTGCGGAGAAGGGCAGCCAGTTCGTCCAGCTCGGCCAGAGCCTCGGCAAAGGCCTGGCGCGAGAGCGCGAAGGCCTGCCGCTCCATCTCCATCGCCTCCCGGGCGGCAGGATCGTCGCTGTCGCGCAAGTCGGCGGGAAACTCGATCGTCTCGGCGTCTTCGCGTTCCGCCTCGAGTTCGCGCCGCCCGTGCCGCCAGCCGCAGGGTGTTCTCGCCCAGGATGAGCCGGTCGAAACGGCCTTCGACGAGGTCGCGCTCGATGGCGTAGGTCTGGTCGGTCGTCGTCCGCGTGCCGCCGGCGACGGCCAGCGCCTGCACCGCCAGAGCGCCGGGAGGCAGGGAATAGGCGCCGGGCGCGTCGACGTTGCCGACCACGTAAACCGGTGCGTAGGCTTCCACCGAGACGGCGACGCCGGGGGCTTCGACAAGGCCGAACTCGCGGATCAGCGCATCGGCCAAGAGGCTCGACAGCTCGCGCAGGGTCAGACCTTCGGCCTCCAGAAGCCCGACGAAGGCGATGTTGAGATTGCCCGCCGTGTCGATCCCGTAGAGGCCGGAGAGCTTTTCGATGGTGGCCACGGTCTCCGGCAAGACCATCCGATCCACGATCTGCAACCGGACGGTATCGCCACGCGACAGCAGGTATTCGGTGCCCTGTGCCGAAAGTGCCGCCGGCAGACCCAGCAGCCCCACCACGGCAATCGAGCGGAGGCGGGCCGCGATGGCCACGAGCAAGGCCTGAATGAGAAGCATCACGGGGCGGGTTCCTTCAGAGGTTGACGGGTCCTCCTGCCGGCGTTGCGGCCGCACGCGTCCGCGTGACCGGCGCACGACGGACGCGCGCGACGGTTCCATACCGCGGCGCTGCCCGCAAGTCGATTATCCGGACTTGGTGAACGATGGCGCGGTGTGCGCGGCCGCTTCACAACCCGGCCTCCGATACGCTAGGGGACAGGTACGGCATGTGCTAACGGGCGATGTGGAGCAGTGGCAGTCTTTTCGGGCGGACAGAGCGGAGTTTGGAGCCGGGTGGTCCGGGTCTTCCGGCGCGGCGGTGGACGGCAGCCCGACGCGGGCGGTGACGCGTTTCCTCCGCCGAGGCCCGGGACGCGCGTCGTCGCGGTCGGGGACGTGCATGGCTGCGCCGCGAAACTCGACACGCTGCTTGGCCAGGTGGGTGGCGGGCATCTCGTCCTTCTCGGCGACGTGATCGATCGTGGACCTGACAGCCGGGCGGTCCTGTCCCGCGTCGCGGGGTTGCAGCGGGAAGATCCCGACGGGGTCACCGTGCTGCTCGGCAATCACGAGGACATGGCGCTGCGATTTCTGGAGGATCCGGAGGCGCAGGGGCCGGTCTGGCTGCGCAACGGCGGGCTCCAGACGCTGGCGAGCTTTGGCGTGCGCGGGCTCGGCGAGACGGCGCCGGGTCCCGAACTGAACCGCGCAGCGGCGGAGTTGCGCGACGCGATGGGGCCTGAGATGGAGGCATGGCTGCGCGCGCGGCCGTTGCAGGCGCGGTTCGGCAACGTGCATGTCGCGCATGCCGGCGCTGATCCGTCGCGCGACATGGACATGCAGGACGATGAAACCCTGCTCTGGGGGCACCGGGACTTCCGGACGGCGGCGCGCGCGGACGGACAATGGGTGGTTCATGGCCACTATATCGTGGAGGCACCGCATGTGGTCGCGGGCCGCGTCGCCGTCGATACCGGGGCCTATGCGACCGGACGGCTTAGCGCCGCGGTGATCGAAGATGACGAGGTGAGCTTCATCACCGTCTGAGGCGCGCGCGATCGCATCAGCCGGAGAAATACGCCTTGTCGTAGGCCCTGGCGTAGCCGTCATAACCATAGCGCCGCTGCCGTCGGAGGTCGATGTTGGAGAGAACCGTGCCCGCGACAGGTGTGCCATAGGTGTCGAACGTCCCGATCGCCTCCGCGACCTGCCCGGCCGAGGTGTGGTCCCACCGCACGGTCAGGAGAACGAGATCGGCGTGGCGCGCGATGATCCTCGCATCGGGAACGACGAGGACGGGCGGGCTGTCGATCACCACGACGTCATAGGATCGACGCATCGTGCCGAGGAGAGCCGCGAAGCCGTCTCCCGAGAGAACGTCGGCGGCGCTGCGCGGCGTCTGCTCGCTGTAGAGAACGTCGGCGCCGAGGGCGTCGTTGCGTTCGACCGCAGCGCCGAGAGGCTTGGTGCCCTCGAGCACCGCGAGAAGACCGCCGTCGCTTCGGGTCGGCAGGATCTGCCGCAGCATGTGGCGCCGGATGTCGCCTTCCACAAGGAGCACGCGCTTCCCGAGTGTCGAGAAGCTCTGCGCGAGGCCGGTGGAGATGGTCGACTTGCCCTCCATCGGGATGGCGGAGGAGACGAGCACGACGAGGCCGCTCTCGGTCCTGGGTGCGGCCATGAGCAGAGAGGTGCGCAGGTTGCGGAACGCTTCAGCGAAAGCGGAGGTCGGCTTGTTGCGAATATGGTCGAGGATGTCGGATCGACGGCGCATGGGCAGACGCGGGATCTGTCCCATGACGGTGTGTCCGGTCCCTTCCTCCAGTTCGCGCGCGCTGCGATAGCCCTGAGCTTGGGCTTCGCGCAGGAGCACGAAGGCGGCACCCAGCACCAGGCCCAACAGCGCGGCGGTGCCAAGCAACAGCGGCATGCGGGGAGAGGAGGGCGCCAAGTTCACCACGGCTTGCGACAGGATGCGGCTGTCGGCCTGCTGTATCCCTTCCTGCGCTGAGGTCTCCTTGAGGCGGTTGAGAAAGTATTCGTAGAGCAGGCGGTTCGCCTCCGCCTCGCGCATCAGTTGCTGCAGCGCGATCAGGTCGTCGGATTGCTCGGAAACCTGTGCCTCGAGCGCATCGCGTGACGCCCTCAACGGCGCGGCCTGATCGCGGGCAACTCGTGCGGCGCTTCGGACCCTGTCGAGGATCTGGGCGAAACGGTCGTCGAAATTGCGCTCACGCGGGGTGCCGGCCTCGATTTCGGTGAGCAGGGCGTCGAGTTGCCGGTCCTGCGCAGCCTCGGCCTGTGCCGGCCGGCCGGTCGCGGCAAGAAGGCGGCCGAGCCGATCGTTCGCCGCGGCTTCCGCGGCTTCTGCGGCGCCGAGCCGATCACGAACCTCCTTGAGTTGCCGGTTGAGCAGAGCCAGCGATTCGATGTCGATCACATCGGTTTCGGCGCGGAAATCCTTCACCGCCGTCTCCGCGTCTTCCAGTTGGACCTGCAATTCGGCGACGCGCTCGGTGAGCCAGGCGCTGGCTTGCTCCATCGCGCCGAACTTCACGTCGAGCTGATCGAGGATGTAGTTGCGCGCGATGCTGTCGGCGATCCGCGCCGATTTTCGCGGGTCCTGCGACGTGGCGGAGATGGAGAAGACGAAGCTCGAAGGGATGTTGCGCACCGACGTCCGGGCGAGCAGCGCATCGACGACATCGGCTTCGACCGGGGCTGCCTCCGCGGCATCGCCGTCGGTCGCCTCACGAACCAGTTGCCGCGCCTCGGCGATGACGCGTTCGAGCAGACTGTCGGGCCGCAGGGCCTCGTTGAATTCCGGATCGTCCGTGAGGTTCAGGTCGTCCACCACCCGGCGCATGAGGCCACGGCTGCGCAGGACCTCGACCTCGGTGTTGACCACGGAGGAATTGGGCGCCAGGCCGCCGATGACGCTGTCGAAATTGACCACCTGCTCCTGCCGCGTCTCGAGCACCACCACGGCGGTGGAGGTGTACTTCGGCACGGCAACGATCAGCCCGTAGGCCGCGCCCAGCAGCAGGGCCAGCGCCGTGATCGCGGCGATCCGCCACTTGCCGCGCCAGAGCGCCTCGACAAGGGCGAAATCTTCCTTCCACGACGTCTGGGGCGTGGCCGGGCCAGACGATCTGTCTTTCATTGTCAGGGCTGCCCATGAAGAAATGAAAGGCCCTGTAAACAGGTTTCCGGCGGGAAGTCAAAACTGCACAGTGAAAGCGGTAAACGCCGCACCGGGGCAGGGAACTTCCTGCGGGCGGCTGATTGCAGGCAGCGCGGCGAATTGGATTGCCGGACACTCCGGCGGTATCGGATGAGGTGCTCAATGACACAATTAATGCGGGAATTGGATCCGCACGCATTGCGAGAATACGCGTTTAACGGGAGATAGATGACCCACCAAACAAGCAGAGTGACGAACCGGGATTCGCGTTAATCTAGAATTACAACGCTAACTTGAATTTATTGCACTTCCGTTAATCATCATCAGCCAATAGCCAAACCTATAGGTTGAAAAATAGATATTCGGTTGAACGACCTGGCATCGTTGGCTAAGCGTCTGTTTGAACGTGCGCCGATTTCGGCATTTGTAGGACTTGTTATTCTTGCTGTGAGATTTGTAGTATGTATTCAAGGAAGTCGGAATGTTCCGACATCAGCTTGGCGCGATATGCCGAAATCCCCCCCGAGAAACGCGGAAAGAGATTCTTCGATATCGCGATCGTATTGATCGCGGCGCCATTGGCGCTGCCGCTTCTCGCCGTACTTTGGGTTTTGGCGCGGCAGGACGGGGGACCGGGGTTCTTCGGTCACGACCGGGTGGGGCGGAACGGGCGTATGTTCCGCTGCTGGAAGATCCGGACGATGGTGCCGAATGCGGAGCAACGCCTGATGGAGCATCTGGAGGCCAATCCGCGCGCGGCGATGGAGTGGGCGGAGAGCTTCAAACTCAAGGACGATCCGCGGATCACGCCGGTGGGCCGGTTCCTCCGGCGAACCAGTCTCGACGAGCTGCCGCAGCTTTGGAACGTGCTGCGCGGGGAGATGAGCGTGGTCGGTCCCCGCCCGGTGAGACTTGATGAGCTGGACATGTACTCGAGCCACGTCGATGCCTATCTCAGGCTGACGCCTGGGATCACCGGATTGTGGCAGGTGTCGGGCCGCAACACGCTCAGCTACCAGCAGCGCGTCGCCTTCGACATGGAGTACGGCCGGCGCCGCTCGCTCGGGTTCGATGCCTGGATCGTGGCACGGACGGCGGTCGTGATGCTGCAGCGCAACGGCCTCTAGCGCAGGGCGTTCAGCGCCGCGCGCACGCCCGCGCGGGCCGCGTCAGAGAGCTGCTCGAGCTGGTCCGGCGGGGCCGGATCGGCGCGCGCGGCGTCCAGGCGGGCGGACACGTTCGAAGGCGCATCCCGAAGGGCGTCCAGAAGATAGGCAGTTCGGCCCGCAAGCGTGAAGAAGGCATCGACCTTCGGGTCCCAGCGGAATCCGATCACCGGCACGCCGAGCGCATGCCCCACGATCAACGCGTGGAGGCGATGCGCGGCGAGGCCGTCGAGCCCGGCGATGAACGCGACGAGGTCCCGCGGATCGTGGCAGCGCGGCAGCCGGGTCGCCGGAAGCCGATCGACGGCGACGTCGTCCAGCATCGCCTCGTCTTCCGGGCTGCCATTGGTGAACAGGATCACCTCGTGGTCGCGCCCGAGATCCGTGGCGACGGCGCGATACCAGGCGACCCAATCGCGATGGGGGGTCCGTGCGACACCCGGCGCGTGGGTGCGGACCGCGACGGGATGCGTGATGCCCAGGCCGATACGCGGCCGACGCAAATGGCCCGCAGCGGCGTGCTGCGGCACGAGATCGGCCGCCATCAGACCGGGATCGGGATGGATCGGCGCGCAGAGATGTCGGGTCAGGCCCATGCCGTTCAGATGGGCATCCAGATGATCCCGCGAGGCGGCGTCCCGAACGGAGACGAAGCGCAGGTTCGGGCTGTCGAGGAGACGCTGGAACAGCGCCGTGCCCGCGCGCGTCCAGTGTTGCGCGACGCCGACGCCGTGCAGCGCGATGGGCAGGTCTCGCGCCTCCGCCTCGGCGACGATCCGTGCGATCTTGACCGGAAAATTGAGGTGCACGTCCGACAGGAGTTGCCCCCCGCCGATGATGACCCCCCGCGCGCCTGCGAAAGCCGCGGGCAGGAGCGGGTCGAGCCGGCGCCGCACCTGCATCGCGACCAGTCGGCGCGCGAGGCTTTGCCCAAGGGTTTGCGGCAGCGTGTCGAGAAGCGTCAGCACACCGGTGCGAAGGTTCAGGTGTCCGCCCGGCCCGGCGGTCGTGGTGCGCCCGGCGAGGTCGAGCCAATGCAGATCTATGTCCGGGTCGAGGCGTCGCGCCGCCGCATCGATGCAGGCGGCGATGATGCCATCCCCGAGGTTGGGGCTGTGCATGACGGCGGCGAGGACGATCTTCATGCGGGCCACCGCGATGGCCAATCCGGAACCGCTGGACCCAGATCCGCGACGAGCGCGGAATGATCCCTTCGGAACCGGTCGCACATGGCGACGAAGGCGGGCTCGCGGGCTATATCGTCGAGAGAAGGGCCGGCGGCGGCGCGGGTGTAGAGGGCGCGGCGCAGCAGCGCGCTGTCCTTTGCGCGGGCCACGAGCGCCGGCAGACCCAGACGGCGCAGGCCCCAACCGAATGCCCGGAGATGGCGCACCAGATGCGCGGAGCGGGCGCCGGCGCTGTCGAGAATCCGATCGTGGTAGGGCAGGTCGGGCAGGAAATCGATGCCGAGTGCGTCGCAGAGCGATCGCCCGAACGCGGCGGGATCCTCCCCGAGCCGGTCGAACCACAGGATGCGCACCCGTTCGGGCCCCAGCCGTGCCCGCGCATGGGCCACATGCGCGGCATAAAGGCTGTGGGCGACGATCTGCGGCCGAGAGGTCAGCGCTTCGAGAAAGCTGTCGGAGGTATGGCCGATCTTGAGGAGGTAGCGGTAATGCGAGACGGTCCTGGCCAGCGGGTCGCGCAAGCAGACGAGGAAGACGGCATCGTCGGGCAGGTCCTTCGCGATCCGGTTGATGGCTGTCTCGGAGTAGATATAGTCGTGGCAGATCTCGCCCTGCCGCAGGGTCGTGCCGGGGTCCGGAAACTGGCTCGCGTACCAAGCCATGCCCTTGCCGTAGAAGCGGTCGAAGAAGAACAACTCCTTGGCGCGGGCAAGGCTGACCTGCGGATGGCGGGAGAGGATGTGGTGAATCCAGGTGGAGCCGCACTTGTCGCCGCCGAGATAGAGAAAGTTGACCGGCGCCTTCATCGCTTCGCTGCCGCGCGCTGATCGGGATCTGTGCCGGGAACCGGCAGGAGACCGGGCTGGATGCCGAGGTGTTTCACGCAGTGGCGCGTGGTCCAGACATTGCTCGCCACCATGTTGGCCGCGATGCCGAGCGCAGCACCAGTCGCACCCAGGAGGCCGACGAGCACCGGCAGGCTCAGCAGCGAGAGCGTCGTCGTCACCGCGATGATGCGGAAATAGGACCGTTCGGCGCCGGCCATCTCCATCACCTGGGTATTGGGTCCGGCGAGTGCGCTGGCAAGATATCCGGCGGAAAGGATGATGAGCGCGGGGTAGGCGCTTTCGAAGCCCGGCCCGAAGAGCGCCATCGCGCGGTCGCCGACCAGGCAGAGACCGGCAAAAACCAGCGTGGTCGGCACGCCGACGAGGATGGCGATGAAGCGGCACAGCCGGCGCACCTGCTCCAGATCGCCCGCTGCGTGGTGGCGCGCGATCAGCGGGGCGGCGATCATGTTGGCGGCCATCAGGAAGAGGCTCATCAGCATCGCGGTGCGCAGGGCGGCGAAGAGCGGACCGACATCGGCGGGACCGAGCAGGAGGCCAAGGATCACGACG
Source organism: uncultured Alphaproteobacteria bacterium (assembly GCA_963721175.1). Taxonomy (GTDB): domain Bacteria; phylum Pseudomonadota; class Alphaproteobacteria; order Rhodobacterales; family Rhodobacteraceae; genus Aliishimia. The sequence goes on from CAVRIG010000024.1 coordinate 56,800, forward strand.
GCGAGGTTCGGTCCGGCGGCGAGCACGATCGACGATCCCCAGAGGCCAATGGCGGCGCGGATCCAGTCGCGGCGCTCGGACAGGGGGCTCACGTCGCGCGGACTACCGAGCGCGCCGCGCAAATCACTGTCGAGCATGACCTGCCCCAGCGTGATGACAAGCAAAGTGAGCGTGCAGATCCAGAGGGCCGCGGCGGCGGTGGCGGGCCAGAGGCCGAACGCGCCCCCTGCCGGAACGATGGCGATCACAGCGAGACGCCACAGAATGTCGCGCGGGATCAGGGCGCGCCGCATGCTGCCGAAGGTGCGCAGCGCGTGCCCCTGGTACTCGGCGAGACCCAGGACGACGGTGAACGCGGCGGCGGCCATGAAATAGGGCGGGATGCCGGGCAGCAGCAGGGCGGGCAGCACCAGCGCCGCCGCCGCCAGAAGGCAGCCGCCGAGCACCGCCGCGTAACCGAAGCGGATCACCGCGTTGAGACGGCGCTTATCCGGATCGGCCTGGTAATGGCCGGCGAAGCGGAGGATGGCGCTGCGCTGACCCAGTCCGCCGACGAGGGCCAGCATGGTGACGAGCGAAAACGCGAAGCCGAACTGTCCGAACGCCTCCGCCGGGAGCACCCGCGAGATCACAAGGAACATCCCAAAGCCGAGAAGTGCGGCGAAGACCTTGATGACGAATGCCATTGCACCCTGACGCAGGACCAGTTGCAGGATCGGGTGCAGCGCGGCGGTGGAAAAACTGCCTATCATGACGCACCGGGATCCGTGACGGTGACGCCCTCCGCGGCAAGGGCGTCGATCATGCCAGCGCGGAAGTTCTCCGGTGCGAACCGTTCGGCCTGCCGGCGCAGCGGCGCGGGGTCGAGCCGGTGCAGGCCCTCCGCCTCGAACGTCCGGACCGCGTCGGCCAGACCTTGGGGTGTCTGGTCGGAGAAGAGCAGGCCGGTCTCGCGGTCCACGACCGTTTCCAACGCGCCGCCACGTCCATAGGCGATGACCGGCCGGCCCGCCGCCATGACCTCGACCGGGATGATGCCGAAATCCTCCTCTCCGGGATAGATCAGAGCGCGGCAGCGCGACATGAGATCGGCGAGTTCGGCGTCATCCACGAAGCCCAGGAATTCGGTTGCCGGTCCCTTCACCGCCGAAAGCCGGCGCCGCGCCTTCTGGGGCCCGCCCACCACCAGGAGCCGCAGGCCGAGATCGGCGAAGGCCCGGATGGCGATGTCGGGCCGCTTGTAGGCGGCAAGTTCTCCGATCCACAGATAGAAGTCCTCCGCTTCCGCGTCGCGGGGCGTGAACCTCGCGACATCGACGGGCGGGTGCACGACTCCGGACGGGCGGCGCCAGTACTTCGTGATCCGCCGCGCCACGTGGGCCGAATTGGCGACGAAGCTGTCGACCCGCGCGGCGGAGGTCACATCCCATTGCCGCAAACGGTGCGCAAGGTAGGGCATCACGGCGCGAGTCATCGGGTTCGCCTGCGACCGGTAGACATGGTACTGGTCCCAGATGTAGCGCATCGGCGAATGGCAGTAGCATAGATGCAGCGCGTCGGGCGGCACGATCACGCCCTTGGCCGGGCCCGCCTCGCTTGAGATCACCAGATCGTAGCCGGAAAGGTCGATCGCCTCCAGCGCACGCGGCATCAGCGGCAGGTAGGATGGGTAGAGCCGTCGCGCCATCGGCAGACGGGCGATTCCGGTTTCCACGATCCGCATCGCCCGCAGGCGCGGCGAGAGTGCCGCACGGTCACAGACATGGGTGAAGATCGTTGCGTCCGGAAACAGCACACAGAGCTGCTCCAGCACCTTCTCCCCGCCGCGCATGCCGACGAGCCAGTAATGAATGAGCGCGACCTTCACGGGTGAGATCGCCTGACGTGAGACACTGGAACTCATGGCGTGAGGACGGAGCATGGATCTGCGCGCCTTTCGGGTTGCGGCGGGACTGTGGGTTGGGGCTGGATCATCTGCCGTCCTGGCACATGTGATTGCGAAACCGGCTCGACATGCTATGGCATCGCACGCAGTCGCATATAGCGTCGGACGCCTTCGTGCAACCACGCGTCCATCACCGGGAGCCTTTTCCGTGACGACCGTCTTTTCGACCGGAACGCGGGCCACCCTGCCAACCGGAGCGGCAGGGTGAGCGAGACCGTGTTCGAGCAGCGCGACCCGCCGGCGCGGATGCGCGCGCGCGCCACAGGTGTCGTTGTGCTCGTCGCGCTGGCGCATTCGGTCATCCAAGCGGTGTTTTTTCCCGCGCCGTTGCGGCCGGACGAATGGCGCGCGATGGCGGCTTTCGCCGATGCGCTCTTCGGCGGAGACATGTCGGCTCCGGCGGAGTTCTTCCTGCGCCAGCTTCTCATGCTCGCCAACCTGGTGGGCCTGCTGCTCCTCTATCGATTGCGGCTGATCGACGGGCGGGTGATCGTTTTCGCGCTGGTCTGGCCGATGACGATCTTCCTGATGACGCGCATCTACTGGGATGCTTGGATCTTTCTCCTGTGCCTCGTGCGGACCGATCTCGCGCCCCGGCGCGAAGCCCTGCTGCTGACGGTCCTGCTGGGGCTGGTGGCACTGACAGGGGAGGGGAACCTGATCGTGCTTCTGGTCTTCCGCGGCATCGTGCTGGCGCAGCGGTTGGGCCGTCCCGTGCTGGCCCCGCTGGGCTTTGCGGGCGTGTGCATCGGACTGAGCTGGGCGCTGTCGAGCGGGGTGGCGGGCGAGATCCCGGGCTTCGGTGATCTGGCCCGGCGGTTCCGCTGGACGCGCGAGGTCGCCAACCCCGAATACTCCGTCGTCGAGACGGTGGGCGTCCTTCTGTCGTCTCTGCATTTCTTCACCCTGCACACGGCGCGCTGGTGGATCGACGCCGGTTTCAGCATCGTCGCGCTGGGGGCGATCCTATCCTCGGCAGAGGCGCGCGAGCGGTTGTGGGCCCGTCGCCATGTCGCCCTCGCGATCGCCTGCGTGATCGCCGGATTCACCGAACTGACCCATGTGTTCCAGAATGCGCGGTACTACTTCTTCGTTGTGCCGCTGCTGGCCGCGATCACGCCGTCCCGGCTTGTCGCACCACTTGCCGGGCTCGGCATCCTGCATGTCCTGCTCAAGGTTCTCGTGTCCGAGGCATGACGGATGCGCGATTCGTAGGGTATACGAATACCCTCTTTGCGAGAAAAAACGCCGTCTCCATTATTCTAGCGGAAATAGAAAATCCCGTTTAGCGTGTTCCGACGGAATCCCGATACTCGTATTTGGCGACGTTCCACTTTTGGTTGATCTCGGATCCCGGTTTTGCGAGGTAGAGTTAACGTCCGTATAAGATACTGAAAAACGTAAAAAAATGGAATCACCCTGCTTTGAACTGACCTTCGTGAAAGTCTTTGATGTCGTTTTGAGGACATTTCTTCTTGAAAATCTGAATCAGTTCGTTTCCATGGCAATCAATTGAATCAGTGATCCCAATGTTTGGTCCTGGTCGTCGTCAGTAAATTCATTTGTGCCCGGGAGCAAAATTGTGATCAGATTCCAAAATTGGATCAAACGCACGTCCTAGGACGTCCTTTTTTCCGTAATCAACCTCCATCAAGAAATTTCGAGCCTTACCGAAGGCCTGCAAGGGAATAGTATAGTCATGGCTGTCACCAATAATTTTGCGTCAAGCACTCTCGATCTCAACGGCGAAGTCGCCCTCTCCCAACCGACCGCGCTGGTATGGGGGGCCGACGGACGGCTTTACGTTACGGAAGTCGATGGCGACGTAAAAGTTCTCACGATCGCGTTCGGCGACAGCGACCCCAATGACAGCGATACGACCGCAAGTTTCTACGTGACCGATTCGGTGACGCTGAGCCAGGTGAAATCCATTCCCAACGTGAACGATGACGGCACCGCCAGCGGTCAGAACAACCGCCAGGTGACCGGCATCGACGTCACCAAGCAATATGACGCGAACGGCGACCAGGTGTTCATCGACGGGAAGCCCGCGGTGACCATGTACGTGACGTCATCGGACAGCCGCATCGGCGCGGGCGGGTCCGGAGCCGATAAGGACCTCGACACCAATTCCGGAACCATCACCCGGCTGACGCAGACGGGCCCCGACACGTGGGAAGCGGTGGATATCGTCCGCGGCCTCGCGCGGTCGGAGGAAAACCACGCGCTCAACGGTCTGGAAATCATCCAAGAGCTGGACGGGAACGGCCAGCTCGTCTCCGAGCGGATCATCGTGGCCAACGGGGGCAATGCGAACACGGGCGCGCCATCCAACAACTTTGCCGGCCAGCAGGAGCAGCCCTATTCCGGGGCGATTCTCGAGATCGACCTCAATGCGATCAATGACCTGCAGATCCAGATCGACCCGGTGAGCGGGCGCAGCTTCGTCTACGACATGCCGACGCTGGACGACCCGACGCGCACCGGCACGGACGATAGCGGCGATCCCTTCGGCGGCAATGACGGCCTGAACTCCGCCAAGATAACGGCCGACAGCCCGGTCCAGATCTACTCGCCCGGCTATCGCAACGCCTACGACATCGAGGTGACGGATGACGGACGGGTCTTCACCTACGACAACGGCGCGAACAATTCGTGGGGCGGCCGGCCCGTCGGCGAGGCGGGCTCGAACGGTTCCGTCGATTTCGCGCAGGCGCTCGGCTACATCGCGACGAACCTCAACAACGGCGAGGGCAACAGCAACGACGACATCAACCTGGTGGAATGGAATCCGTCCAACAAAGACCAGTTCCACGAGGTGACCCGGTCCGACGACCTCGCCGGGCGGACTCTGTCCGATGGTGCCGGCGGCGCCAAGACCTATGTCAACGAAGACGGTCTGACCGTGGTCTATGGCGGCCACCCGAACCCGACGCGCGCCGAGGGAAGCCGGGCCGGCATCCTGTTCTCGCCCGGGGCGGGGACAGACGACGCCTATCTGTTGGTCTCCAACGAGGACAGCTACGGCAACGGCGGCGGCAGCGACTACGACGAGGTCATCGCCTGGCTGACCGAAGTGGAAAACAACGACGCCGATTTCCCGAGCCAGGGTATCTACGGGGCCGATACGGGCGATCTGACCAAGAAGGTCATCGCCGTCACGCCAGGCATCGCCTACGACATCTACGCCCAGGCGGATGGCTCGGCGCTGATCGTCGAGACCGGCCAGACATCGCCCGGCGGCACGTTCCTCGGCACGGCGGGTCTTCCGTCGGACATCGCGGAAATCGTGGTGGCGCCCAACGCCATCGAGGGCAACTACTTCGAAGCCGGCCAGCACGACGGCGCACTCGACACCGGCAACGGCTCGATCAACGGCCTCACCGAGTACACGTCGACGTTGCTCGACGACGCGCAGAACGGCATCAAGATGTCCGGTGCGATCATCGCGGCATCGCTCAACCAGGGCAGCCTGATCATCATGGGCCGCAACGCGGAAGGGCAGGTCGAGAGCAGCCTCAACGGCGGATTCGCCGTCGCCTCCGACCGCACCACCCTGAACGCCGGCGGCGGGCCTCTGGGCCTCGCGTCGCTCGGCGACAACGTCAACGACTTCGGGCTGACCAATCCCTTCCAGGGCTCCATCTGGGCCGCGACCTATAACCAGAACGGTCCGCTCATCGAGATCTTCCAGCCCAACAACGGGACGGTCCTGCTCGCCGGGCAGGACGCGTTCGATCCGCTCGACAACGACCTCGACGGTGTGGGCGATATCGCCGATCCGTTCGAGTACAGCGCCGACAACGGTTATGCGCTCGAGGCGGGTCAGACGCTGACGATCGACTTCAACCCGCAGAATACAAACTTCCCGACGTCCCTTGCGGGAACGGGACTACTGGGCGCCGCGCTCGACGGGGTCACCGCAAACCAGGACGCGCAGACCGCGGCCGAAAACTTCGGGCCCGATCAGCAGCAGGACGGCCTCTTCGACGCCGGCGGCAACGTGCTTCCGGGCGGCAATGCGCCGATCCTGCAGATCAAGAACGTCAAGGACGGCTCAGTCGTCGGCGCGGCCAATGGGGCGCGCGACGTATTGCATACCGGCATCCGTCCGGCGGACGACGTCCAGCGGATAGTCGCCACGATGAACGTCAAGAACTGGCTGCCCGCGATGGGCGGCTCCGAGGTCGACGGCCAGCTCACCGGCATGATCTTCTCCGACGGCACGCAGGCCAATTTCCTGCGCGTCGTCTTCGGGTCCGTGAACGGTGCCGCGGGACTCGAGGTCGGCTACGAAATCGGCGACGCGAATTACACTGTTCTGGGACAGGTGGCGATTCCGGACCTGCTGAACACGTCCGTGGAGACCGTCGACCTGCGCCTCGAGATCGACATGGACAACGGTTTCGCCGTGTCGGTGTTCTACAAGCTGCAGGGGGAGTCCGTCTTCACCGAAGTCGCTCTCGACGATGGCACGCCCGGATTCTCTCTCCCGAACGGTGTGCTTCAGGATGTCCTCACCGGCGACCACACCATCGGTTCGGGCGCCGATGCGCTGCCCTCCGGCGCGGCGATCGGGTTCCTGGCCGAGGATGCCGGTGGAGACGACATCAACGACGCCGGCTTCAACGGCCTTCTGGCGATCGATTTCAACAATCTCGACATCGAAGCCTTTGGCAACGAAATCGCCGCCGCGACCGGGGCCGACGTCGGCCAGGCGGGCACCGACGGCCTCGACACGATCAAGTATTCGGGTACGGACACGACGCTTGCCGCGCTGGACGCTACGGTGGAGAATTTCGACGGCAGCGGCAGTGACTCGGATTTCGCCGTGACCGGCAATGCCAGCGACAACCGGATTACGGTCGGCTCCGGTACCAATACCATCACGACAGGTGCGGGCGCCGACAAGGTGGTCGGCACGAAGGCGTCCCTGTCGACGGACACCATCACCGACTTCACGCTCGAGGACCGGATCGTCATTACCGATGCGACGGCGACCGACGCCGTTGGCGTGACCTATGCGGCCGGGTCGGCCATCGTCACGCTGGGCAGTACCTCGATCACCTTCTCCGGCCCGGATTTCGAGGATTTCGATCCGGTCAACGGACCCGCGACCTTCCAGTTCAACGAGACCGGCGAAGGGCTGGAGATCAGCCTCATCAAGCCCGAGACCATCCTCTACCGCGTCAATGCCGGCTCCGACAAAGGACCGAGCGGCACCCAGGGGACGGTCGCGGCGATCGACGGCGGGCCGGACTGGCTCGGGGACGCCGACCTCGTGAATGGCAGCGGCGCGGTCCGCGTGACCGGCGCGGTCGCGAACACCTACACGCAGGGATTGACCGATGCCGAGGACGAGATCGATTCCGGCAACGTGGATCTGGAAGTCGTGCCGTGGCAGGTCTTCGCTGCAGAGCGCAGCGACAACAACGGCGCCGACCCCAAGCTGACATACGAATTCGACGTCGAGGCGGGTACCGCCTACAAGATCACGCTGTTCTACACGGAGAACTGGAACGGCATCTACAACTTCGCCGACAACAACGGCGGCCAGACGCGGCAATTCGACGTGGCCGTCGAAGGCGACGTTCCGGACGCGTTCCAGAACCTCAACCCGGCGCAGGAGGCTGCTGACCTCCTCGGTCTGGGCACGGTGACCAACAGCATGTCCGACGCGGACAAGGCGCTCATCAATGGCACGACGTTCCAGCGCGAATTCACCTACACCGCCACGGACAACGTCCTGACACTCGAATTCCTGCATGAGTTCGAGAACCCCAAGGTCAACGCGATCCAGATCACGCAGCTCGGCTTCGTCGCACCCCCGGTGGACGAAACTGCACCGGTGATCGAGGAGATCCTCGTCAACAATCCCGCGAGTGTGCAGGACGGCGAACGCTTTGCCACCATCGTGCTGAGCGATGAAACCGGTTTCGAGGAGACCGATTTCGACGGGCTTGACGGCAGCGAACTCACCTTTTCGGGGATCGTTCCGGACACGGTCTCCTCTCCGCTCGTCGTGCTGAGCGATGGTGGCCTGACTGCGACACTGACCTACACCCTGTCGCGTGACGACAACGCATGGCCCGCAGGCGTGGGGCAGATCGACGTCGCGGCGGGAGCCTATGGCGATGCGGCCGACAACACGAGCGCGGCGGCGACCGGTACGTTCGTGTTGGAACCGAATCTCGCGAACCTGACGCGGGGAAATGTCGTGCGGGCGATCAATGTCGGCACGACCGACACGGCGCCGGCGACCAATCTCGGCACCGACCTCGTCGAGGGCGGGACGGACAACAACCGCTACGGCGGCAGCATTGCGGCCGACAGCTTGATCACCGACGCAGTCGGCAACCCGATCGCCTTCGAGGCGGACAACGCGGCGTATTACACCAGCCCGAAGAGCACCGGGCAACTCAATGCCAATGTCGACGGTCAGTCGGGCGGCACCGGCAGCAACTCGGGTGGCGTCGATCTCGATGGATCGGCTTACCACACCTATCGCGATAGCAATGCCGATATCTGGACCGGCACGTATGACGGCTTTGCGAACGGCTCCTATGTGGTCGAGCTGCACTTCGCCGAACTGTTCCAGACGTCCGCAGGCACGCGGGTCGGCGACTTCTACGTTCAGGGCGAACTGGTGCAGCCGAACTTCGATGCGCTGGCCGTTGCGGGCGGATCGGACAAGCCGACCTTCTTCCGCCACAACGTGACCGTGACCGACGGTACGATCACCATTGGTGTCGACAGCTCCGCCGGGCAGGCGGGCTACAGTGCCATCGTGGTTTATGATGCGGTGCCCTCCGACCTCCCGCCGACCATATCCGTCGCGGACGTGAACGTGACCGAAGGCGACGATGCGATCGTGACCTTCTCGCGGATCGGCGACCTCTCGGAGGACGTGACCGTCACGTTCGACGTGACGTCCGACAGCGCGGACAGCTCCGATTTCGTGGCGCCCGCGAGTCAGACCGTGACCATCCTCGCCGGCGAGGCCACGGCGACCGTCGCCATCTCCACCGTCGACGACCAGGACGAGGAAGGTGCCGAAGCGTTCACCGTCTCGATCACCGGCCTCTCCAACACCTCCGGGGACGCCGTCGCGGCCGCCGGTTCCGACTCTGCGACTGTGACGATCGCGGCGAGCGACAGCACGTTCCAGGTGCCTGCGGGCGGCGCGCTCTTCAGTTTCGATTTCGAGGGCGCAGGCGGCGAAGCGCTCGCCGTCGGCGGGTTCGACGGCGCGCTTGGCAGCGATGCTGCGCTGACCGTCGACGAGGCGACATCCGAGGTGACCGGCGGCAAACTGGTGGTCCAGACGTCGGAAGGCGACATCAACGACGGCACCGACAACGGCAGCCAGAACGACTTTACGAAGGCAGTCGACATCAGTGACCCCGCGCTCAATGAGATCTACCTGACGACGCGGTTCGACAACCCCTTCACCGAAGCGGTGCTTCTCGCGAATGGTGTCACGACCGGGACGATACCGAACTATGCCCAGCAGGGCATCGTCTTCGGTACCGGCACCCAACTCGCCGGCGAGCAGGTCAAGCTGGTCTGGGGCGGAGTGGCCGCGGGCGGGTCGGCACCTGACGCCACCGGGATCCAGATGTGGACCAAGGGTTCTGGAAACGTCAACCAGCAGGCGACCATCGCCCAGATGATCGAGCCCGGAAAGACGCTGTTCGATGTCGCCTCCATCGAGATGTCGATGGTGATCGACAAGGCTGCCGGCACCGTCGGTCAGTACACCACGCTGTTCGACGATCTGGGCGCCATCATCGGCGGCACACGGCCAGTCGCGACGCCCGGTTTCTTCACCACACCGCCGGTCGCGATGCCGGCAGCGGTGCTTGCCAACGTCCTGTCGACGACGGAAGACACGCATTTCGGCGTCCACTCCTCCGACAACAGCAATCCGGCCGGCAGCTTCACGAGCTTCGAGGCAAGCTGGGACGTGCTCAGTCTCACTTCCCCGCAATTCGTCGCGCCGCAGGAGGGGCCCGACGTCGCCAACGGGACTGTCTATGGCGACTTCTCGGGTGACGGTCTCAACCCCACCGATATCGGTGCTCTGGAGGCGGGCAGCAACGTCGTTACCGCGCAGCAGGTGGGCGATGACAGCGGCTCCCTGGGCCGCGATCGCGACTATTTCACCTTCGAGGTGCCGGAAGGGCAGGTCCTGAACGCGATAAACCTCACCCAGTACCTGAACGAGGAGCCGACCGACACGGCGGGCTTCATCGGCATCCAGGTCGGAGGCCAAGTCACTACCAATCCGGAGACAGGCGAGAACAGCGCCGATCTGCTGGGCGGCCTGATCTACGGTTCCGGCGAACTCAACAACGACATCCTCGCGTTGCTGGCGGAGGGCGGAAACGTGCAGGGAACCGAATTCCCCGGGTTCTCGCTGCCGCTCGGGGCGGGCACCTACACGATCTGGTTGAATCAGGGTGCCGACCTGCCCACGACGGTGACGCTGGACCTGCAATTGGCGGCGGCCGGTCCGGACGTGGTACTCTCCATCGCGGATGCGGGGGACCTCGTCGAAAACGGCGATTTCGGCGACACCGTGCTGACCTTCGGCCTCTCGGCGACAAACGGTTTCACCGGAGACCTGACCGTGAACTTCGACACCGATGACGCAGCCGGCCTCTCGCAGGTCGTGAGCTTCACGACGGTGCGGGCAGCCTCAGCATCGCGGTTGCAAACGATAATGCGAATGACGGCGCCGACAATGTCACGGTGACGCTGGTTTCGGCAACGTGACGAACGGCCGGAGCCTCCGTCGGGATCGACGGCGGGGCCGCATCGGCAAGTGGGAACGTTTTGGAAGACGATCAAGCCGGCGCATTGGTGCCTGGCGCGGTGGAATTCGCGGTCAATGCCGGCGGGGCCGGATTCGCCGACGAGAGCGGCGTGGTCTACGAGGCGGATGTGGACGGCAACTGGATCGGTGCGTCCAATCAGACGTCCGACAGCGCGGCAAACCAGCCGGCGAACGGCGACTATACGGGCGATGGAGTTCGGCAATGCCGATGACACCGTCTACATCACCGAACGCTGGGGTGGGCGGACGCGAACCCCGACCTGACGTTCGCGGGCCGAAGGATCGCGGCGGGCGAGTATTTCCTCACGCTCAAGCTGGCGGAGATCTACAATCCGCTTCTGAACGGAGATCCGCGGGTGCTCGACTTCAGCGTGAACGGCGTCGCGTCGCGGACCGACCCGAATCTTCGACACGGCCGGGCTGGAAGACGCCGCGCATGAAGTCAGGTCACCATCGGGACAAGGGTGCCACGGAACCTCACGATGCCGGCGCCGCATCGGTCGACAATGCCAAAGTCGGGGCGATCTCGCTGCACGAGGCGTTGCGATCGTCACATCTGCCGATGTGACGTCTCGGTCGGTGACATCACCGTGGACGAAGATGCCGGAATTGCCGGGATCCTGTTCACCCGCGAGGGTGACCCACCTCTGACATCACGGTCGATTTCTCGGTCGTCGACGGCACGGCGGCGGCCGGCGTGGACTACGAGGCGCCGGTGACGACCTCCGTGACGATCCGGCCGGACAAACGACGGCCGACGCTCGACATCGCGCTGCTGGACAACACCGTCGAGGACGGCGATCTGGACTTCAGCGTCTCGATCGACAACCTTGTCCTCGACAGGGGGGGAGTCCCTGGCGCTCGGCAGGCCTCAGCGAACAGTGACAATCACGGATAACGATGCGGTCGATCCGGCGGATATCGACGGAGACGGCGTGCTCAACGACGACGATCCGCTGGCCTATGACGGCCAGAATGGCCTCGGCAACGTGTTGAGCCTCGGCGGGTCGTTCCGCCAGGACTTCGACGTTGACACCAGCGATCCGTTCTCTGCGGAGGCCGGATTTACCGGTATCCTCGTGAACACCGTAGCCGGCTACACGCCTCCGGGCACCAGCGGGACCGACCCCTACGGGGACCGGACGACCGACACCGCTTCGATGTCGACGGCAATCATTGCCGGTGCCGAAGATGGTAGAGTTCTCAAGGTGGTCGCGACAGAAACCGACACGTTCGGTACGGGAACCGGAACGAACAACACCCTCAAGGACAACTATCTGCGCGGTGCGGACGTCTCGGGTGTCGGATTCTTCACGGCTGGAGACCAAGGTCGCCAATCCGTTCCCGACGGTGATCGGCGAGAACACCGGACCTGCAATATGCCGGTCTCTGGCCTCCATATCGGTGCAGGCGGAACGGATGACTGGGTGAAGCTGGTCTTCGGGGTCGAGAACTCCGGCATCCGGTTCGAGCTTGCCCACAATGGCAGCCTCACGACCGGGAGCGAAAAGTCGTTCATCCAGCCGGCGGATCCGGTGGAGAACTCGGTCATTCCGACCGACTTCATCCTGCGTCTTGATGTCGACAAGTCCGGCGTGGAGCCGACGCTCGTCGCCAGCGCCATCGCCTTCGACAGCGACCGGGGCCGAGATCGGTACCTATGTGCTGCCGACCAAGGTGATCAGCGGCTCCTTTCGCAGCCGCACTCGAGGGCAACAACCCGCTGACTGGCGGAACGGGCGGCCTGACCTACGGAATTGCGGTCACCGAGTGGGGCAGCGATGCCGACAACGCCTTCACGGCAAGTGGGATTACATCGAACTGTCGAGCCCGGACAACGCCCCATGGTCGATGCAGGCATAGCCGCACAGACCACGGACGAAGACGCGGCCTTCACCTATGCGGTGCCCGCGGATGCCTTCGCCGATGATGGCGGAGCGGAGAACCTCGTCCTCACGGCGACATTGGCCAACGGCGACCCGCTGCCTGCCTGGCTCACCTTCGACGGCACCACCTTCAGCGGGACTCCGCTCCAGGCCGATGTGGGGACGATTTCCGTTTCGGTCCGGCCGACGACGGGACGAATCCGCCTGCCGCCTCGGTCTTCGAAATCGCGGTGGCCAACGTCAACGACGTGCCGACGGCCACTGCGATCGCGGTGCCCAGCGTGCTCGAAATCGCCGCTGCCCGTGACCATCGAACTGCTGACCGATGCCGCGGCCGCGGACGATGATGGCGATATCCTCGGCGTCACCGATGTCACGGTGACTGACCGAGGGCGGCGACCCTGTCGCGTTCGAGCTGTCCGGTCAGACGCTGACGATCGACCCGGCGCAATTCGCCGATCAACTTGGCGGCGGCGACAGCCTCGCGCTGACGGTCGGCTACACGATAACCGACAATCTCGGTGGCGATGTTCCCAATACGGCCACCCTCCTGATCGGGGGCGTGGACGGACCGTTCACGTGGTATCCGGATGCGCGATGGCGACGGGTTCGGCGATGCCGATGGGATCACGATCGTGGCCTACGATCAGCCTGCCGATCACGCACTCGCGACTGGCGATGACGACGATACCGATGCGACCATCTACCCTGAGGCGCCGGAACTCAACGACGGCAAGGACAATGATCAGGACGGTGAGATCGACGAGGAGAACGCCGACCCGGTCGCCGATGCGGAGGCCATCGTCATTCAGCAGGACACGCCGGTCGATATTCCGGTCGCGACCCTGCTCATGGGCGATACGGACGCCAATGGTGACACGCTGTCGGTGACTGGCGTCGCCAACTCTGTCGGCGGCACGGCTGTCTTCGACGCGGTAAGCGGTCTGGTGACCTTCACGCCCACGCCAGGCTTCACGGGCGTCGGCAGCTTCGAATACACCGTCGAGGACGGGTTCGGCGGCACCGGCACCGGCATCGTGACCGTGGGTGTCGAAAACCGCATCGTCGTGACCGACCCGTCGGTTGCGCCGGTCGGCACGCAAGGCCTCGATATCGTGCAGTTCGACGGGGCCGGAGATCTCGATGCCAGCGATCCTTCCATCGAAAATGTGGACCTGTCCGGCAATGCCAATGATGGCGTGACCGTGACGCTGAACGACGGATCCAACACGGTTCAGGCAGGAGAGGGCAAGCATACCATCGAACTCGGGACCGGCGCGGATGTCGTCACCGGTACGGCGGCTCAGCTCGACGGCGACACGTTCGGCGGCTTCGGCGAAGACGATGGCATCGTGGTCGAGGGCGGGACCGGCGCGAAGATCGTGAGCCGCGCCAACGGCTCCGCGATCATCGGGATCGACACGGACGGCGACGGGCTCACCGACACGAGCATCACGCTGTCGGGCGACGTCGCGGGTCAGACGGTCCTTCTCAGCGATGACGGCACGAACGCCACGCTGACCGTGGACGCGGCGGCCGGTGATCCGAACGATGTTCTGGAAAGCGACGGCGCGGTCGAGATCGACCTCGCGGCAGGCGAGACGGATGTCGATACCATCGCGGTCACGTCGGTGTTCGATGCCAACGGCGATGCCGTCGCCTTCACCGTGGCGGGATCGGCAATCACGATCGACCCTGCACAATTCGCGGTCGTGCTCGATGGCGGCGAGAGCCTCCAGGTGACGATCGCCTATGAGGTGACGACCGTCGGCGGGGATGTTCTCGAACGGAATTCGGCCCTGACGGTCGGCGGCGTCGACGGGCCCTTCACCTACTACCGCGACGCGGATGGAGACACGTTCGGCGATGCTGCCGACGCGCTCGAGGGTTACGCGGCGCCTGAAGGCTACGTGCTCGACGATACCGATGCGGACGACACGGATGCGACGATCTACCCGGGCGCGCCCGAACTCAACGATGGCAAGGACAACGACCAGGACGGCGAGGTCGACGAGGACAATTCTTCTCCGGTGCTGGGCGATGACGACGGCGTGACCGCACCGGGGGTTGCGTTCACGATTACCCGGACGGAGCTTCTGTCGAACGACAGCGACCCCGAGGGCGGCTTGCTCAGCTTCGTCGGCGTCTCCGACGCGGTGAACGGCACCGTGACCTTCGACCCCGCCCTCGGGACGATCCGGTTCGACCCGGAGCCCGGCTTCAGCGGCGTGGCGAGCTTCGACTACACCGTCTCCGACCCGCAGGGCGCCACCAGCGTCAAGACCGTTGTCATCGACGTCACCAGCGAAGGTGGCGGCGTGGCAACCGACCTTGTCATGGCGCAGAATGCGGTCTCCTCATACAGCGGGCAGGATCGGCCCGCCCAGGGTTCCGCAACCGTCGACGCGCAAGCACAGAGCATAAGCATCGTCGGAAACTCCTGGAAGAAGGTGCAACTGCCGCAGGATGCGGTCATCACCGCCAACAGCGAGCTTTGGTTCACCGTGACCTCGAGCGAGATCCCCGAATTGCTGGGCATCGGTCTCGACAACAACAGCTCCTACACCAACGGCAACGAGGCACTGTTCCAATTGGGCGGCCTGCAAGGCACGCTCAACCAGGCGAACCAGGAGTTCCGGACCTACACCACCGCGGGCGAGGAGGTGCTCTACAAGATCCCGCTCGGGGCCTTTGCGGGCAACAATTACAGCCACCTGGTCATCTTCAACGACCAGGACGCATCGCCCTTCACGGCCAACAGCACGTTCTCGAACATCCGGATCGTAGAGCCGGCGCCCTTCAACCCGACCCCGCTGGCCGGTGAGGACGCGCGCACCATGGAATCGGATGCGCCACTGGTGATCTCCGCCGCCTCCCTCCTGGCCAACGACACGGATGTGGACGGCGACACCTTTACCCTCACCTCCGTGGCGAATGCGAAGAACGGCACGGTTGCGCTCGAAAACGGTCTGATCACTTTCGCGGCCGACGCGGAGTACACCGGACCGGCGAGCTTCGAGTACACGATCACCGACAGCGCGGGTGGCACGTCGACCACGACCGTCAGCATCGACGTTCGAGCACCGGGCGGGGGCGACGTTGTGACCGACATCAACTTCAACGAGAACGACATCGACTCCTATGACGGTCAGGACGCATCCCCCGGAACCGGCTTTGCAATCTCCCCGACGGGAGAGAGCCTGACGCTCACCGGAAACGTCTGGAAGAAGACCGCGTTCACCGGTGGCGACTATGCCGTCACCGAGAACACGGTCCTGCGCTTCGACCTGACGGTGATCGATCCGAGCGGCGAGATCGTCGCGATCGGTCTGGAGAACGACAACAACTTCCGGTCGGACAACGACATCCTGTTCCAGCTCTTCGGAAACCAGAACTTCTCGACCTGGGCCAATCAGCAGTACAAGAACGACTACGGCACGGTTGGGCAGCCAACGAGCTACGAGATATCGCTGGCCGATTACGCCGGGCAGTCATTCTCGCTGCTGGCGTTCATCAATGACGACGACAAGAACGCCACTTCCTCGGTGAGCTTCGCCAACGTGCAGATGGTCGAGAAGCTGCCGGACATTCCGGCCGGCACGCAGGCTCCCGAGATCTTCGGTGGCACCATCGCCGACCAGACGGTCACAGAGGACGCGCTGTTCGAGATCGATCTGCCGTTCTTCGACACGGACACGCCGTTCGAGGACCTGACGTTCAGCTTCGTCAACAAGCCGGACTTCCTGACCGAGGTGGACGGGGTTCTCTTCGGGCAGCCTGCAAACGAGGATGTGGGTGAATACAACATCGCCGTGACGGCCACCGACCCCGAGGGCAACGCCACGATGGGCTTGTTCAAGCTGACGGTGGAGAACACGAACGATGCCCCCGTTCTGACGGGTGTGTTCGAGGATACGGGCGTGATCCTGAACGGTGACTTCGTGCTGCCGCTGCCGGCCGGGCTCTTTACCGATGTCGATGTGGACACGGTGCTGACCTACTCCGCAAGCGGTCTGCCAGATGGCGTCACGATCGACCCCGCGACAGGCGAAATATCTGGCGCTGCGACGCAAAGCGGTCCCTTCAACGTCACCATCACCGCAAGTGACGGCGAAGAGACCGCCTTCACGACCTTCACGCTCGACGTGGCCGACGGTCCGCCGCGGGAAGTCGTGCTGATCGAAGCCGAGGCGTTCACGGCCTTCGACGAGCCGGCGTACGAAATCGACGGTTTCTACCGCAGCTTTGCCGCACCGGCATCGGGACAGCAGGTGATCCGGGTCAATACCAACAAGTTCGGCAGTATCTCGACCGATCTTGCCTCCAAGGGTGTGGTACCGGGCTTCTACGACATCTCGGTGATCCATTTCGACGAGAATGACGGCATCGCGTCGCTCACCGTGTCGCTCGACTTCGGCGACGGCACGCCCTTGCAGGAGGTGGGCACGTTCCTGATGGATCGCTCCGATCTTCCTGGTCAGGGCAATGGCACGCAGTCCGGCAACCTCACGGAATTCACCTTCCAGTCGGTCGAGGTGCCGTCCGGCGCCCGTCTCGTCCTCTCCGGACAGGCGGATAGCGGCGAAGTCCTGCGGATCGACGCAGTGCGGTTCGATCCGGTGGCCAATGTCCCGGCAGAGTTCACCTCGCCGGCCGCGCAGGTCGCCGCCGAAGGTACGCTGGCAGCGGCAACGGTGACCGCTGTGGATCCGGAGGGCGCGGATGTGTCCTATTCGATCGCGGGTGGGTCCGATGCGGCGCTGTTCCAGGTCGATGCGGCCACAGGTGCCGTTTCCTTCGTCGCGGCTCCTGATTTCGAGCTGCCGGAAGATGCCGATCTGGACAACGTCTATGAGGTGGTGATCTCCGCTAATGATGGCGGTACGGCCGCAGAGCAGGCCTTGTCGGTCACGGTGACGGATGCCAACGACGCACCTGCGCCGACCGAACTTCTGGTGGATGCGGTCACCGGCCTCAACCAGCCCGTCGCGCTGCCGACGCTCGCGGAGCTCTTCTCCGACCAGGATGCGGGTGCGATCCTCAGCATCGAAGCGACTGGCCTGCCTGCCGGCGTGACAATCGTCGACGGCGAGTTCGTCGGGTCTCCGACGGAAGAGGGCGTGTTCACCATCTCGGTGACCGCGAATGACGGTATCTCCGAACCGGTTGTCGCCACCTTCGACTTGTCCGTGGTTCTCGACTTCGGCGCGGTCTCGCCGGATGAGGATCTGGATGGTGACGGTATTCTCAACGCCGTGGATACCGATGTCGACGGCGATGGAATCGCCAACGCGGACGACGCCTTCGCCTATGATGCGGAGAATGGCATGACCCTCTCGGTCGGAGAGACCCGTTCGTACGAGTTCAACATCGACGGCACGATCTTCGAAAACGGCATGACCGGGTTCCTGCAGGCCACTACGAATGGCGGGGTCTTCGAAGAGGATACCGGGGCGACCTCCGTTTCCGGCGGACTCATGACGGTAAACCCGGTAACCGGTGGCGATACCGGCTCCGCCAACACGCCGCAGGACGACGCGACCGTGGGTGTCAAGAACGGCACCTTCACGGCCAAGGCGGTCATTCTCAACCCTTGGGTTGGCGGTGCGCCGAACCCTGGCGGATTTGATCAGCTGGGCCTTGTGCTTGGCCTCGACAGTGCGGACATGATCAAGCTGGTCTTCGGACAGACCGGCCAAGTCGTGGAGTTCCAGAAACAGGAGGCGGATGTCGGGACGAAGTACGGTGGCCCGACGGCGTCATGCCAACGTGGCGCTTCCGAATGGCCTGACGCTCGACGATTTCGCAAAGGCGGAAATCACCTTCGAGGTCGTTTCGGTCGATGCGAGTGCAGCCAGCGTGACGGGCACGATCGTCTTCCAGAACGCGGACGGATCGGTCGTCGACACGCTCGAACTCGGAGCCGCTCCGATCGGCGGCGCGCTTGCGGCGGCGCTCGCCGATGCCGAAACGGGCGTCGCAGTGGGCTTCACCCATGTTGATGCGGCGACAGCGCCGGGCTTCGTCGCCCAGCTCGATAGCCTGGAGATCTCGGTGCCGGATGACGGAGTGGTCATCGCAGAGGACGAAGTCGTCTACCGCATCAACGCTTTCGGACCGACGGTTGCGAGCATAGACGACGGTCCCGACTGGTCCGGCGACAGCCTTGACGCGGTCAACCCCTACCTGACCGTCACCGACAATCGCGGCGACACGTTCGGCTACAGCGGCGATCTGGGTCTCGTTCCCGATGGCGTGCCGGTCGAGGTGCTCGACACGCTGCGCTCCAGCAACGCGGCCTTCACCTACGACATCCCGGTGTCGGCCCTCGGCAATGGAGAAAACTACGAAGTCCGCCTCTATATCTCGGAGCTTTTCACCGGTTCCACCGCGCAATCGGGCGGCTTCCGGAACTTCGATGCGACGTTGGAAGGCAGCGTCCCGGCCACCTTCAACAACATTGATCCGGGCGCGCTCTACGGCTCCGGCGTCGGGGTGCTGTCGTCCCAGGTCAGGGTCACGGACGGTACGCTGAACATCGGCTTCGTCCAGGACATCGTCCAGAACCCGATCATCAACGCGATCGAGATCATCAAGCTCGGTGGAGAGGTCGCGGGCCCGGTCGTGACCGGCGACCCGAGCAATGCGCTCGACGTCTTTTCGACGCAGACGGACCTGTCCACCGGAGCCACCTATGCCCCCGCGACCGTCGGCTCCGCTCGCCTTGAGGTGACGCCGGGAAACAACAACATCCAGGTGTCCAACTTCGGCATGGACTCCTTCAAGGTCACCAATACCGGCGACAAGAAGATCGCGGCAGTGTTCATTGATGTGTCCAGTGCGCTTTATCCGGACTCCGTATTCGATCCTGACGGGGCGGGTGGAGACAACGCCTTCAAGAATTGGGGCATCGATGATGCAGGCGGAACCGGAGCTTTCATCAGCGGCGGCACGGGCGGCTATTTCCTGCCCGGCACCGATCCTCTGGTCAACACGACCGGCACCGGACAGGCCTCCAATGGCGGCTTCAAGGGCGCGATCGTGAAGTTCGCCTCAACTGTCAACGGCGGCTTCGAAGCGACTGAAGTGGTTGGCTTCTCCGGCGACATGGATCCCAACTCCATCGCGGGGCTCGACAAGAACGGTGCGAACGGAGTCGACCCGACGGCCATTGATAGCTGGGACGTGGGCGGCATCTCGGGCCATGAGCTGATCGGTTCCACATTCACGGTGCTCTTCGACGACGGCACGACGGCCTACGGCCAGTTGGCCAGCGACGGTAGCGCGTCGGGATCGCAGGCGCTTGCCAGCCAGGGTCAGCCCCTGGTGACGGCGCCGACGATCACGGTGAACGGTGTCGCCGCCGGCGAGACCGGCACCTACGGCGGAACCGAGCCTTCGGTGATCGTCACCGGAACGCCCGGCGACGTGGTGCGCATCACGCTCACCAAGGGGTTCAATCCGGTCACGAACACGGCCAACGGAATCTCCGACCTGGTGGAGCAGCGTCTCGACCGCTACGACTTCAAGGCGTCGAACACGTTCGACAGCCAGTCGGTCGACGTGGTCATCGGTGTGGACGGCACATTCGATGCCTCCGGTCTCTTCGACTACGACGACGCGGTGGCCAACAACGTGGGCGACGGCACTTTCGCCGGTGACGACGTGGCGCAGATCGGCTTCGTGGCCAGCGTCATCGATCCCAACCAGGGTGGCGTCGCGATCAGCGGCGTAACGGCACCGATCTACCTGACCAACGATGGCGGTCCGGTGGTCGGCGACCCCGATCCCGACAACGTGGCAGGCATCTTCGCCAGCCAGACCGATCTTGTCACCAACGCCAGCTACGGCGCCGGGGCGGCCGGATCCGCCGTGCTGGACATCATGACGGGCTCCAACAACATTGAGGCCTCGAACTACGGCGCGAGCTCCTTCAAGGTCACGAATACTGGCGACAAGAAGATCTCCGCGATCTTCATCGACGTCAACGATGCGCTCTACGGCGACAGTGTCTTCGATCCGGACGGGCAGGGCGGTGACAACGTCGCCAAGGCCTGGGCGGTGAATTCCGCCGGCGGGACCGGTGCCTATATCAGCGGCGGTCAGGGCGGGTATTTCTTGCCCGGCGTCAACCCGCTCCCCAACACCACGGGGACCGGCGGCCCCTCGAATGGCGGCTACAAGGGCGCGATCGTCAAGTTCACCGACTTCGACAACGGCGAGACGGTTGGCTTCTCCGGCGACATGGACCCCAATTCCATCGCCGGTCTGACCAAGGCCTCGGTCGATGGAACCGCCATCGACAGTTGGGACGTGGGTGGTGTCTCCGGGCACGAACTCATCGGGTCGCGCTTCACGGTGCTCTTCGATGACGGAACCACGGCGTCGGGTCAGCTCGCCAGCGACGGCAGCGCATCCGGTTCGCAGGCGCTCGCCAGCCAGAGCCTCAGCCTGGCCACGGCGCCGACGCTGACGGTGAACGCTGTGGGCGCGGGCGGTACCGGCACGTATGGCGTAACGCAGCCAACGGTCCTCCTTAGCGGGGATCCGGGCGATACCGTCCGGATCACCATGACCAAGGGCTTCAATCCGGTGGTCGAATCCGCAAACGGGATCGCGGACCTCGTCAATGCCCGCCTCGACCGTTACGACTTCAAGGCGAACAACAACTTCGACAGCCAATCCGTCGATGTGGTCATCGGCGCGGACGGCACCTATGATGCTACCGGACTCTTTGACTACGATGATCCGGTCGCCAACAACAAGGGCGACGGAAGCTTTGCCGGGGACGACGTGGCCCAGATCGGGTTCGTCGCTTCCGTGATCGATCCAGGCAACAATGGGCTGGCGATCAGCGATGTGACGGCGCCGATCTACCTCACCAACCAGGGCGGTCCGGTGACGGGAGATCCGGAGGTGCCGATCGACGGCTACTTCGCGATCAACGGTTCTGGAAACAACACGTTCTTCAAGATCCAGATCGAGGACGTGAACGGGTCCGGCGGCACAACACCGGGCGGAAAGTGGTCGTTCGAAACGGCACCGGACGAATTCGGGCGTCAATCCGGGTTCCAAGGCGATGGCTACTATCTCTTTGGAAGCAACACATCCACCGCGATCGACAATGCGGTCGGGGGAACGGAGATGCTGGAATACACCATCTTCGTGCCCGAGGCGAACCTCGGCACCTACACGTTCAGCTTCATCGCGTCGCGCGACGGAACCGCGGCCTCCGACCAGCAGAACGACGTCTGGCTCAACTTCAAGCACGCCAGCGATGCCGGAAACGGCGATATCGAGGCGTTCCTGACGGAAACGACGGACGAAGCCGAGCCGACGTCGGGCGGGTTCATCAAGCTATTCGGGGGACCGAACAACGGGACGTGGGGCAGTGCCGGAAATATCGACGGTCTGCCGGGGAACTTCGGAGCGTCGATCGCGATCACCGAGGAGGGGTACTATACGATCCAGGTCGACGGTCGAAGCCAAGGCTTCCACATCGACTACTTCGAGCTCTACAAGGGTTCCAACCCGGGCAACGGCGCCGCGAACTCCGCCTTCCTCACCGACGATCCCAATGGCGGCGGCGGGGGCGGTGGCACAGGTGAACTGGTCTATGCAGTTGACGCCTCCAGCGACGATTGGGAGCAGTTCGGCGGTGCGGGCAGTGCGGATCTCGAATTCGGGCTGAATGGTGCAAATGCCCAAAGTGTCGGGCTGCGCTTTGACGGGATCACCATTCCCGACGGTGCCGTGATAGAACAGGCCTACTTCCGGTTCGAAGCCAACGGTTCGGCCTCGGTTGCTTCGTCGTTCACGATAGAGATCGAGGACAGCGAGACGGCGGCAACATACTCCGCAGCCTCCGATCCGGATGCCCGCGCCTATGTCGTCGACGACTTTGCCTGGAACAATGTCGAAACGTGGACCGATGGGGCCGTGTACGAATCCCCGGACATCAGCGCGCTGATCCAGTCTGTGATCGGATCCGATGGCGTCTCCGACGGGGCGCTCGGTTTCCGGATCACGGGTACCGGCGAACGCGCGGCGCATTCTTTCAACTCGTCCGGAGGCGACGCGCCGGAACTGGTGATCGTGTTGGCGGACGACGCGTTGCTTTAAAGGCGCGAAGGAGAAAGCCTCAGTCGAATTCGGTGACACCTTTCTTGGGAAGCATCGGAGGCGACTGGGGTAACCGCACGTGCAGTATTAGAGAGAGCAGTGCCAATCTCAGCCAATATCGGGTTAGTTCAGTTGGAGAGCACTGCTCCAGGGAGGCGAGCGGTGAAAATTGCGCTGACGAGCCTGACATGAGCAGGATCGAAAGCAGAATTTGAGATCCGGAAAAATGCCTGCGAAAGCATTTATTTTGGACTTCGTAAAAAATTCATCAATACTGGCTCCATAAAAGCGAGAAAGTTTTCTGTGCGCCATTTTCGGACTTTTCAGAGATCAATACGCTAAATGAGCTGGAGCTGTAGGATCCGAGACGTCTGAGGTAGAGTCTGTGAAACTTATCGCCTTCGATCTGAATATGGGGGCAACCACGCACAACGCCGGCTTGGCCCTGATTGCTCATTCGTTTCGCGCTCTCACAGTAGTCTACCGTTTGATCGCAACGCACGGGCACCACATGTGCTACCAAGCGTTCATCGTGCACCGAACGGCGCCCAGATCTGCTAGGGTCAGGACCCATTGATTTTCGTTTGTTTGCGTGATTCACCGATCGAAAATTGAGCGGTGAACATGTCTGATCTCTTCTGGCTGTCGGATGCGCAGATGGCGCGTCTTGAGCCCTGTTTTCCGAAGTCCCACGGCAAGCCACGCGTTGATGATCGGCGTGTTCTGAGCGGGATTATCTTCATCAATCGCAATGGGTTGCGTTGGCGTGACGCGCCTGCGGAATACGGTCCGCACAAAACGCTCTACAACCGTTGGAAGCGGTGGAGTGACAAGGGTATCTTCGCGCAGATCATGATCGGTCTGGCCGCAGGGCACGGCGAGGAGAAGACCGTGATGATTGACGCGACATATCTGAAGGCCCACCGAACAGCGACCAGCATGGGCGTGAAAAAGGGGGGCGCAATGACCAACGGGGACGCCTGATCGGTCGGACCAAAGGCGGCATGAACACAAAGCTGCACGCCATCTGCGACAGCCAGGGCCGCCCACTCGACTTGTTCGTCACCGCCGGACAAGTCAGCGATTACATCGGCGCGCGGGCCATGCTCAGCAGTCTGCCAAAGGTCGACTGGCTTCTCGGGGATCGCGGCTACGATGCAGATTGGTTCAGAGAAGCATTGAAAGACAAAGGGATACGAGCCTGCATCCCCGGTCGCAAGCAGCGCAAGATAACCGTCAAATACGACAAGCGCCGGTACAAACGCCGCAACCGCATCGAGATCATGTTTGGCAGGCTCAAGGACTGGCGGCGTGTGGCTACCCGATACGACAGATGCCCCAAGGTCTTCCTGTCGGCGATCGCGCTCGCTGCAACCGTGATCTATTGGTTATGAGTCCAGACCCTAAAGACTGTATCAATCTTCGATCTGGCGCCAACCGGATCCGGAGCGCGATCCTCCCCGTGAATGGTATTCATCCGGCGAGGGCCGTCTGACGGGTGGACTGGCTTTCTGTAAGAGCCTGAAGCTATGGCAGACCATAGCATCATGTCCCAAGTTGAGGTTCTCTCGGTCACGGATACCGGGCGTCGACGTCGTTGGACGGACGCCGAGAAGTTGCGGATCGTGGAGGAGAGCTACGCGGCGCCGCGGATGGTGGCGGCGACGGCACGGCGGCACGAGATCTCTCGTTCGCTTCTGACGCGATGGCGTCGCGAGGCGCGGGAGGGGCTGCTGACCGCGAATGGGGATCGCGCGCATTTCGCGCCGGTTGCCGTGATGACGGACGTCGCGCCCAGGCCGATGACCGCCGATGCGCGGGAGCCGGCGGAGGACGCGGGCCATGACCGGGTCGAGATCATCCTGCCGAACGGGCGCCGGCTTGTGACCGCCGCCACTACCGAGGCGTCCGTCCTTGCGCGGCTCATCCAGGTGGTGGAGCGGGCATGATCGCGTTTCCGGCAGGCGTGAAGGTGTGGATCGCGGGTGGCGTCACCGACATGCGGCGTGGCATGAACACGCTGGCATTGCAGGTGCAGCAAGGCCTCGGGCGTGATCCGCATGCCGGGGAGATATTCTGCTTCCGAGGGCGTAAGGGCGACCTGGTCAAGATTTTGTGGCACGATGGGGTCGGCATGTCGCTCTATTTGAAACGCCTGGAGGCGGGCAAGTTCATCTGGCCGGTCAGCCGCTCGGGCGAGGCGGTCCAGATCTCCGCGGCCCAGCTCGGTTATCTTCTGGAAGGAATCGACTGGCGCAATCCGCGCTGGACGCAACGCCCTGCAAAGGTTGGATAAATCGCGCTCATAGCCCTGTTTTACATGGGCTTTCTTGAACCGGCATGGTAGATTTTGACCATGTCAGATGCCGCCTCCGAACTTGAGAAACTGCGCGCCGAACTGGCGGCCACAAAGGCCGAACTGGCCCGCTCGAATGCCGTGGTGTCGGCGTCCGAGGCGATGATCGCGGGCCTGAAGCTCGAGATCGCGATGCTCAAGCGCGAGAAGTATGGCCGCAGCGCCGAACGCACCGCCCGGCTGATCGACCAGCTCGAGTTGCAACTCGAGGAGCTGGAAACCGCCGCGGCCGAGGATGCCATCCGCGCCGAGCAGGCGGCGGAGAAGGCGACGAAGGTTCGCGCCTTCGACCGGCGCAAGCCGGTGAAGAAGCCGTTCCCCGAGCATCGGGGCGGAGGGGGGAGTGCCGCGCGAACGGGTGGTGATCGAGGCGCCGACGGCCTGCACCTGCTGCGGGTCGGACCGGATCGTGAAGATGGGCGAGGACATCACCGAGACGCTGGAGGTGGTGCCGCGGCAGTGGAAGGTGATCCAGACCGTCCGCGAGAAGTTACGGGCAGCCTCGCGTCATGGACGCTGCGCTCCGCGGCGGCGTCACCTGCCGGGATTGCGAGAAGATCAGCCAGCCGCCCGCCCCGTTCCACCCGATCCCGCGCGGCTGGGCGGGCCCGAGCCTGCTGGCGAGGAAAGGGAACATGATCGTGTTCGAGAAGTTCGGGCAGCACCAGCCGCTGAACCGCCAGGCCGAACGCTATGCCCGCGAGGGCGTGGATCTCAGCCTCTCCACGCTCGCCGACCAGGTCGGCGCGGTGACCGAGTTGCTGAAGCCGCTGCATGCGCTGATCGAGGCCCATGTCATGGCCGCCGAGCGATTGCACGGCGATGATACGACGGTCCCGCTGCTGGCCCGGGGCGGCACGAAGACGGCCCGGCTCTGGACCTATGTCCGCGATGATCGGCCCTTCGGCGGCACCGCCCCGCCGGCGGTGGTCTTCCGCTTCTCCCGCGACCGGGGCGGCGAGCATCCGACCGGGCATCTGACGGGCTGGCAGGGCATCCTGCAAGCTGAGGGAGAAGAGGGAGGCCGAATGCCTATGCCGGATACAACCAGCTTTACGACCCGAAGCGATCGCCCGGACCGGTGACCTCGGCGCTGTGTTGGTAGACATGCCCGCCGCAAGTTCTTCGAACTGGCCGACGTCGAGGAGAACATCCGCAAGGGCAAGTCGCCCAAGGAGATCTCGCCGATCGCCTTCGAGGCCGTCCGGCGCATCGACGCCCTGTTCGAGATCGAGCGCGACATCAACGGCAAATCCCCCGACGATCGGCTTGAGGCGCGGCAACGCCTGTCGGCCCCGCTGGTCGACGATCTGGAACGCTGGCTGCGCGGCGAACGCGCGCTGCTCTCGAAACACGCCAAGGTCGCCAAGGCGATCGACTACCTGCTGTCGCCGAACCACTGGTCGGGCTTCACCCGGTTCCTCGAGGATGGCCGCATCTGCCTGACGCAACAACGCCGCCGAAAGATCGCTGCGCGGCGTGGCCCTCGGCAGGAAATCCTGGCTCTTCGCGGGGTCCGAGCGCGGCGGACAGCGCGCCGCCGCCATGTATTCCCTGATCGGCACGCGCAAAACTGAACGGCATCGATCCGCAGGCCTGGCTCGCCGACGTCATCGCCCGCATCTCCGACATGCCGGTCTCACGCCTGCACGAGTTGCTGCCGTGGGAATGGAACGCAGCAACACACCAGGTCAAGGCTGCCTGACCGCGGTCCTCGGCGGATGTTTACGGTGATTTTCAGGCTTTGCGATCTGGACTGCAAGTTGATCAAGTTCGCCCTTCGGTTCGTCGTGCCGGTTCCTTAATGTGATGTTGACAACCTTTCAATGGCGGACAGAGAATTAACCAACTGCAATGATTTCATGCCAGCCAAACGGGAAAAACCACGAAAAGGCTTGTTCGCATATCTGGTTTCAGTAGTACTGCGACACACATAAAACGAACCGACTTTTCCCGAGTTGAAATGATTGAAGGAGAGAAAGATGACTGGCCCATTTAACGTTTTTGC
Source organism: uncultured Alphaproteobacteria bacterium (assembly GCA_963721175.1). Classification (GTDB taxonomy): domain Bacteria; phylum Pseudomonadota; class Alphaproteobacteria; order Rhodobacterales; family Rhodobacteraceae; genus Aliishimia. The sequence continues at coordinate 83,956 of CAVRIG010000024.1, forward strand.
CGCAATTGTGCTGGCGGTTTTTTCTACAGCAGCCGCTGCGGCGCCGATATCGTATGACATCACGCCCTTCGACATAGATGTTTCGGGAAGCAACCCGTCCGGCTTTTTCGACGGGACCTTCACCGTCACAGGATTGATCCAGACCGACGGCACGACCGGACAGATCGGCGCGGCCAACATCCTTTCGGCATCGGCGACGGCCGACACGGAGCGTGGATGGAGCATCGACGTCGATCGTCTACGATCCGCTCGACCCCGGCCATGCCATTGTGGTGACGGACGTCGTGATAACGGCGACCTTGACCGACATATTGCTGAAATTCGCTCCAGGCGGGTCAATGCTTTTCAGCCAAGCATCACCGATCAATCCGGCGATCTCGAATGTCTTCGGCTATCGCGAGGGAAGTGTCACCGCTTTCGTGCAGTATCCTCTTCTTGCCATTAATGCGGAAAAGCAGATCGCAAGTGGATCGTCGGCGAGCATTGCAACGGTTGCGGATATCTCCGCCGTGCCCCTTCCCCTGCATTGGGTTTCCTTGCGGCCGCGGTCGGCATGTTCGGGTGTATCGGTCGGCGCCGCGTCGCGAGGTTTTGACGTCTAACTCGGTGGACGGCCCCCCTTGTGTCAGGTAAGTTGTCCGCTGCTCTACTTTTCCTCTATTTTTCAGGCGGGCGGGATAGGACGATGACTTGGGATATTCACCGGAACGCAATGCGGCAGTGCCGATGCTGACGCCGGCCCCGAGGGCTGGTCCTCGCGTGACAAGTTCGCGGCGGTGCTGGAAACGGCGGCGCTGAACGAGGCCGATCTGGCCGAATACTGCCGCAAGCGCGGGCTTTATCCGGCGCAGATCGCGGCATGGCGGGCAGCGTGTGAACAGGCGAACGACTGGGACCGCGCCAGCACGGCGCGGCTGGGCCAGGCGACAAAGGAAGAGAAGAAGCGGGTCAAGGAGCTGGAGCGGGACCTGGCGCGCAAGGAGAAGCGCACTGGCCGAAACCGCAGCGCTGCTTGTTCTGCGAAAAAAGGCTCAGGCGATCTGGGGGGACGACGAGGACGCATGATCAGCACCCCACATCGCCAAACCGCCGTCGCTGCTGATCAACGAGGCCGTCACCGCTGGCGCGCGGCGCGCCAAAGCCTGTGCCGAGCTGGAAATCAGCGACCGCACCCTGCGGCGCTGGACAAGAGGCGGCGAGGTTCAGCCCGATCAGCGCCCCCTCGTGCCGCGCCCGGAACCGGCCAACAAGCTGAGCGCGGCTGAACGCGCCGCCGTGCTGGAAGTCTGCAATTCAGACGGAATTCGCCAGCCTTCCGCCCAGCCAGATCGTGCCGAAACTGGCCGATCAGGGGCGGTATCTGGCCTCGGAGTCCAGCTTCTACCGCATCCTGCGCGCCGATGGGCAGCAGCATCACCGCGGCCGGGCCAAGCCTCCGGTCCGACGCAAACCACCCACCAGCTACAAGGCCAGCGCGCCCTGCGAGGTCTGGACCTGGGACATCACCTGGATGCCCGGGCCGGTCGCGGGCATGTTCTTCTATCTCTACCTGATCGTGGACATCTTCAGCCGCAAGATCGTCGGCTGGGAAGTTCATGAGCGCGAGAGCGCGGACCTGGCGGCAGCGCTGATCCGGCAGGCGGTCCTGGCCGAAGGCTGCATCACGCGCCCGCTGGTCCTGCACGCCGACAATGGCAGCCCGATGAAGGGCGCGACGATGAAGGTAACCATGGAGAAACTGGGCATCACCGCGTCCTACAGCCGCCCGCGCGTCAGCAACGACAACCCGTTCTCCGAAGCCCTGTTCCGAACCTGCAAATACCGCCCGGACTGGCCGACCAAGGGCTTTGCCACGAAGGCCGATGCGCAGGCCTGGGTGAAATCCTTCGCCAGCTGGTATAACGGCGAGCACCTGCACAGCGCCATCCGCTTCGTCACGCCGGAATGCGCGCCACGCTGGGCATGACGTCGCAACGCTCGCCAGCCGCGCCAGTCTCTATGCAAATGCACGGGCGCAAAACCCGGAACGCTGGTCAGGCAAAACCCGCAACTGGCAACCCGCCGGACCCGTCTGGCTCAACCCAGAACGCGAAATCAGCGTCCCTGAAATCAGAGACGCCGCATGAAATCGGCGGACAACTCCTTTGACAAACACCGGGCCATTCCACTGACGTTGTGGGTCCGCGCCAGAACCGGGCTTGCGCTACGGTCAGACCGCTTGTGACAAAAGCTTGGCGACGAAGCCAATTCCACTCGCCACCCGATATTTTTTGCATCTCTCCAATATTTGGAAGGCCCAATGGACGTTGCGACGGTTTCCACGATCTCAGTTTCGCCGATTTGCCTTTGAAGACTTACATCGGGCTTTGCGAACCGAGGCACTTGCTACGGATTTTGTTCAGGCGGTCGCAAATCGCATTCATGGATCGATTTGAGAGCGCCGCCACGGAAGTAACCCGTGGCAGATATCGTCGAGCACTTTTGTTTAGCTTCTCCACCGATACTTTGTGCCTCGGCGCCTGCGGACCGCAGAACCAGACCTCTGTCCCGAAGCCGGTTTTCAGATTCCGCCAATCACGGAACTCGAAGCCTCTGTCGAAGGTGATCGTCCGGTGGGCCTCGGAGGGCATGGGCTCCATCGCCTCCATCAACTTGCGCATGAATTGGGTAAAGCTGCGATCGTTGTTGCAGAACAGAACGGCAAATCGGATTTTACGCTCCTGGAGAGAGGCGACTTTCATTTTTCCACCGGCGCGCTCGAAGATAATCAGATTACCTTCCCAGTCCTCGAATCTCGTGCGGATTTTCACGTGCTCGGGTCGCTCGTAAATGAACTGATCCGGTGGGAAATCGTGGCCTCTGGGCCGTCCGGCGTATCGCGGCAGACGTTTCTTGCGGCGGGTTGCCCGTTCCGGGATCATCCGGTCAGCCATTCCGATAACATCCGGTCAGTGATTTCGATCTGATCCGGTCAGTGGATTCCGGGGTATCCGGTCACCCGGCTTCCGGCCGAGAGACGCGCTGCTGAGCGATCGTGCAGCGGGTTGCCTTGCCGTCATCGAGGACGAGCAGGGAGCCCCAGAATGAGACCATTGCAGATGCGCAAGACTGCCGAAGCCCTCCGGCTGAGGGCCGCCGGACTGACGACACGGAAGATCGCGGCGAGCCTGAACGTCGGCCAGTCGACGGTCAGCGAGTATCTCAAACGGGCGGAGCGGGCCGGGCTGTCCTGGCCGTTGCCGGAGGGGATCGACGAGGCCGCACTGGAGCGGCGGCTGTTCGCGCCAGTGGGCGGCAGAACGCGGCGCCGTGGGCTGGTGCCACCGGACTGGGCGGCGGTCCATCAGCGCGCTTCGGCGCAAGGGGGTCACGCTTTCGCTGATCTGGGAGGACTACCGCGCCGCACATCCTGGCGACGGGTATGGCTACAGCCGGTTCTCGCGATCTTTATCGCCGCTGGGAGGGGCGGCTATCCCCCGTCATGCGCCAGCATCACGTGGCGGGCGAGCGCGCCTTCGTCGATTATGCCGGCGACACGCTGGATGTCATCGATGCCGAGACGGGCGAGGTCCGGCAGGCGCAGGTTTTTGTCGGTGTGCTCGGCGCCTCGAACTACACCTATGTCGCGGCGACCTGGACGCAGGGCCTGCCGGACTGGATCGGCGCCCATGTCCGGATGCTCGAGTTCTTCTGCGGCGTGCCGGAGCAGATCGTCTCGGACAATCTCAAGGCCGGCGTCACCAAGGCGTTCGGGCATTCCTTCGGACCGATGGCAGTCATGCCCTCACTCCACGAGCAGCAGATCAACCGCACCTATGCCGACATGGCGGCCCATTACGACACGGCCATCATTCCCGCACGTCCCTACAAGCCCCGCGAAAAGGCCAAGGCCGAGGTCGGGGTCCTGATTGTCCAGCGCTGGATGTCGTGCTGGAAGCGCGCCGCTGGATCATCGCGCGGCTGCGCAAACGGCGCTTCTTCTCCCTGGCGGAGCTCAATGCCGCGATCCGCGATCTGCTGCCCGCGCCGAACGGCAGGGTGACCCGGCACCTGGGTGCCAGCCGCCGGGATCAGTTCGAACAACTCGGCAAGCCAGCGCTGAAGCCGCTGCCGTCCAGCCGTTACGAATACGCCGACTGGCTCGAACGCAATGTCGGGCTCGACTACCACGTCGAGGTCGGCAAGCATTACTGCTCGGTCCCGTATCAGCTCCTGAAGAAGACCCTCTGGGTCCGGATCACGGCCCGGACCGTCGAGATCTTCCACGATGGCCAGCGCGTCGCCTCGCACGTCCGGACCTCGGGCAACCGCAAGCACACCACGGTGGCCGCGCACATGCCCGCCAGCCATCGCCGATACGCCGGCATGACGCCCGCCGAGATCCGCCGGAAAGCCGAGAAGATCGGCCCCAACACCGCCGCCCTCGTGGATGTCATCCTGCGAACGAAGCCACATCCCGAGCAGGGCTTCCGGGCCTGCCTCGGCATTCTCCGGCTCGCCAGGCCCCACGGCCGCGATGCGCTCGAGGCCGCCTGCCTGCGCGCCAGCGAGATCGGCGGGCTGACCTACAGCTCGGTGAAGTCGATCCTCCAGAACAACCTGCATCGCCGACGGCCCGAAACGCCCGCGGAGGGGCCGGCGATCACCCACCCGAACATCCGTCGCACCAACGGTCCGCCGCTGAAAAGAGTGGGCCCGCCTGGGGCGGGATGCGCCAGCTACTTCCATTGGCGAGGCAACAGAATGCTTGATCATCCAACCCTGAACCGCCTGCGTGCGCTCAAGCGCATCGACGCAGGTTCGCCTCCGGCGCAATGGCATGGCCGACGCTCTTGCCGAGTTGCAGCAGCAGGAAGCCGCTGCCGACCTCAGCCATGCCGAATGGCTGGGCCTCCTGATCGATCGCGAGGCTGACAGTCGCAGCACCAGACGATACCAGAGCCGGATGACCCAGCCAATCTCAGGAGACATCAACAACCTACGCTTGGCAGCGTCATCTCGCGGTGATCGGATACCCTGGAACCGCTGACCGGATGTCGCCGGAACACCCGACCGGAGGTGTCGGAATGCGCACGTCGGGGGGATAACGAGCCATCCCGTCGAATTGGTGACCTGAGACCCGTTTCCTCCTGCAGTATGAGGTGGAGTACGTGTCAACGAGGGAGGCGGACGGAATGAAGAAATCACGGTTTAGCGAACAGCAGATCATCGCGATCCTGAAGCAGCAGGAGAGCGGTATGGCGACGGCAGACGTGTGTCGTGAACTCGGCATCAGTCGGATACCTCTCGATCAACGCCAGGAACCAGCCAGTCCGTGAGCTTCGGCGAAACCGCTCAGCCTCGGGAAAGTAGAGCGGAAGGTAGTAGGTCAGGATGCGGTGCCAGAGCTCTGTCTTCAATCGCGAGACAATCTCGTGGGTCTTCGACAGTTCCTGAATGTCGGCGGTGCCGACGACCATCGGATCGGGAAAGAACTGCACGGCGCCGATCTCGAGCATGTGCAGGATGACCTGAGCGTCTTGCGGATCGTTCTTGTCCCAGCTGTTGTGCAGGGCCTCGCGCGTCCAGGCCAGGCCGACGGAGGAGACAAGCTTCAGTTCGAACCCGGCCCGGCCGAGATGGTGCGCCAGCGAGCGATGGTAGCTGCCGGTCGCCTCGAACCCGATCCGCACCGGCAGATCGTAGGTGGCGAGGGGCGCGGATATGCGCCGAAAGTCGTCCAGCGTATTAGTCATCGTCATGCGGCGACGGCGCTTCTTGCCGGGGATGCCGATCAGCACATCGTGGCGATGTTTGGAAATGTCGATGGCGACGAGTGCCGTCACAGCGATAGAATAGGTGGCGGTCATAGCCGGTCTCCTCGGCGGTGTTATGGCCACATGCTGCGCTGTCTGGGGCTGCCCGCGTGGCCATAACCTGTCGGCAGCCACTCTTCCGATGTGCTACGGGACCGAACTGACCAGTATGCCCGTGCTCAAATGGTGCCGCGAAACGCGGATCGACTGACTACATCGCGCCCGGAAAGCCGATGCAGAATGCCTTCGTTGAGTTGTTCAACGGCAGCTTCCGTGATCAGCTTTTGAACGAAACCCTGTTCTCGTCGCTAACCGAGGCCCGCGAGAAGATCGTCGCATGGAAGGAGGGCTACAACTGTGAGCGATACCTGAACCGCGATTCTCTGCGAGGGGCCAAGCCACGGCGCTGACGGATGACAGAACCAGGTCTGTGTCCCGATCTCGGCCTGCAAATGCGGCCAGGAGAAGAATTAGGAACCGCGGTCGAAGGTGATGGACTTGCGCGACGCGTGGGGCAGGGCGCGGATCGCGTCGATCAGCTTTGCGTGGCCGGCTGCGTGCGCTTGAGCCCGATGGGAGCGCAGCCTGACAGGGCGGAGACCTCAGATATCGCAGTCCTGGCTGGCTGCGCGTTTCTTCTCCGCGGCCTTGGCCAGCTTTGAATTCCAGCCATCGTTGCGCCGTCCGTTCGGTTCATAGCGGGTGCGCTGCTTGCCGGCGCGGCGCTTCTTCGGCGGGGCCTTGTCCTGCTCTGCCTTGATGAACTCCAGGACGGCGCTCAGGCGCTTGTTCTCGGTGATCGCGGCATGGGTGACGCGCTTGTCCTTGTCGAAAGCGGAGTAGGGGAGTGATACGCCTTTCCAGCGGAATTCCAGCCGGCAGGCCGCGCGTGATCTCGTTCTCTTCGAGCATGATGCGCTGGCGGTCGTAGGCGAAGGCGAAGGCGAGCTGGTTGCCAACATAGCGCTGGTCCCCGAGGCACAGGATGTCGCGCAGCCGGTCCGGTTCGATGGTTGAGGGCCCGGTGCAGGTTGTCGGTGCGGCGTGGGGCCTTGGCGAACCTGGCGTTGTAGCGGTCAAGGAAATCCGGAAGAAAGGCGTTCGCGGCCTCCATGTCGGCGATGCCCGCCAGGCGAAGTTCCTTCACTAGCCGGTCCTGGCGTCCGGTTCGCACGCTCGACCCGACCCTTGGCCTGGGAGGAACTGGCGCAGAGGATCTCGAGGTTCAACTCGTTCAGCGCGCGGCCGAACTGGGTCATGCCGTGCCCCGACTTGGCGGCTTGTTGGGCGACCCGGAACACTGTGTGCTTGTCCGAGTAGAAGGCGACCGGCCGGCCATGATTGCGCAGATACGTCTCCAGCGCACCGAAGTAGCGGAACGTGCTCATTCGCCATTGTCGCTCGGACCAATGGCGCGACATGGCTCATCGTCACGAATTCCAGATGCATCAGCGTGCTGGTCGCATCATCGATGAAGACGAGCAGGGTGCAGGCCGGGCCGCGATCTTCGAAACAGTGATGATCGGAGCCGTCGATCTGGACCAGCTCGCCATAGCATTCCCGGCGCAGGCGGGGTTGATGGAAGGTTCGACGCTGCTTGCGCGAGAGCCAGAGACCTGCGTCCTGCATCCATTTGCGCAGCGTCTCGCGCGAGACCTTCAGGCCGTGATCTTCCGCCAGCTTCTCGGCCGCGAAGGTCGGGTCAAAGTCCGCGTAGGAGTCCTTGACAAAAGTCACCGCGAACGCGCGGACCGCCGGATCTATCCGGTTGTTCGACACCCGGCCGCGGGCCTTGTGCCTGATCGCCGCACGACCCTCCACCTGAAATCGCTTCAGCAACCGGTGAAACTGCCTGCGGTTCATGCCCAGCACGCCCGCAGCCGTCACAGCCGTCATCCGTCCTTACGTCACCTGGCTCAGAGCCTCGATCCGGTTCAGCTCGCGCTCGCTTATCAAAATCCATCCCATGCCCGGTGTCTCTGCCTGTTCTCGTTGGGGCAGAGTGTGACACTTCTGCTTTGCAGATGTGGGACCTTCTAACTTTGCGCTTACAGAGCTTTTCCGCATAACGCGTGTTATGTTACACTGAATCATTTCCTGCACTGCGCTCTCCTGACCGCCGATTCGGTTTACCTGTTGGCGGGTCACTTGACCCACGGCCTCGAAATTGCGCCAAGAATTGCAAGGAATTCAGCACGGAGGAATGCCCGAAGTGCGGGAGAACCGCTTCGGGATGCAGGCCCTGGACGGTTAGCCTGCGCTTGCGTTCTTTATCTTCCGGTCGAACCTCGGTCTCCGATCGCATCCGGTTCAGGCGATCCACAGGCGCAAGAGCCCGGCCACAGCACCGACCGCGCCGACGCCGGCGAGCCACAGGACCACGAACCACCCCAGGCGGCGCAGCATCGGCGTCCCGCGCGCCCGGCGGTGTGTGCCGCTTTCGGCCTCTTTGTCCCGCGACATCAGTGATACCCGGTTTCGGCATCGATCTTGCCGCGGAAGATCCAATACGCATAGGCGGTATAGGCCAGTATGATGGGTATCAGGATCCCGGCGCCGACCAGCATGAAGACCTGCGCGTTGCGCGGGGCGGCCGCTTCCCAGAGCGTCACCTCGGTCGGAACGATGTAGGGGAACATCGAAATGCCCAACCCGACGAAGCAGAGCGTGAACATGCCAGCGCCAGGACGAAGGGCCAGTAGTCGTGGCGGTGAACGTGCAGCGCGCGGAACATCAGCCCGGCGAGCGCCAGCACCGCCAGTCGCCACCAGCACCGCGAGGCCCCGCTGCCAGCCGACGAACCAGCGGCTGTAATATCCCTCCTGCAGGAAGGGCGTCCACAGGCTGACGAGGCCGATGAACCCGACGGTCGCCACACCCAGGGACCAGGCGCGGCGGCGCATCCGCTCCTGCAGGTCGCCGGTCGTCTTCATCACCAGCCACGTCGCCCCGAGCAGCATGTAGTCCGACCATGACGGCCAGGCCCACGACCAGCGAGAAGGGCGTGAGCCAGTCCCACCAGCCGCCCGCATAGGCGCGTGCCGCCTCGTCGATCTCGATCCCCTGCAACAAGGCGCCGAGGGTGATCCCCTGGGCCAAGCTGCCACGGCGGATCCGCCGATGAAGGCGCAGTCCCAGACGCCACGCCACCGCCCTGCGCGCCAGCGAAACTCGAACGCGACCCCGCGAAAGATCAGCGCCAGGAGCATCGCAATGATCGGTGCATAGAGCGCGGGAAGGATCAGCGCGTAGGCCAGCGGAAACGCGGCAAAGAGCCCGCCGCCGCCGAGGATCAGCCACGTCTCGTTCCCGTCCCAGACCGGCGCGACGGAGTTCATCATCACGTCCCGGTCTTCGCGCTGCCGTTCGATCGCGAAGAGCATGCCCAGCCCCAGATCGAAACCGTCGAGGATGACGTAGACCAGCACGGCGAAGGCGATCAGGAACGCCCAGATCACCGTCAGATCGAAAGAGACACCTTCAGCAAGGGGCATGGCTCAGTCCTTCTTCTCCAGGATCGGGGCGCGACGCCGCGGCTTCCTCCGGGACCGGCGTGATGCCGGCCGTCCGGAGCGGGCCCGTCGCGGCTGGTCCTTGAGGCGCGGCTCGTCGCGGAACCGGCGGGCGGCGCATCAGGCGCAGGATGTAGAAGGTGCCGGCGCCGAAGACCGCGAAGTAGATCACGATGAACGCAACGAGCGAAGCGCCGACGGCCGGGGCATCGAGCGGCGCCGCGCTGTCGGCGGTGCGCAGCAGACCGTAGACCGTGTAGGGCTGGCGACCGACCTCGGTCGTGATCCAGCCGGCCAGCACCGCGATCAGGCCCGACGGCCCCATGGCGAGCGCGGCGCGATGCAGACCCGGCGCCGTCGAAGAGCCTGCCGCGCCAACGCGCCCAGAGCGACCAGAGGCCGATACCCGAGCATCGCGAAGCCCAGCGCGACCATGATCCGGAACGACCAGAACACGATTTCGACCGGCGGCTGTTCGTCGTCGGGGATCGTGTCGAGCCCCGCCAGCGGCGCGTTCCAGATCGTGCTTGCAGGATCAGCGAACTGACGGTTCGGGAATGCCCGATCGCATAATCCAGCCGCTGTTCCGAGTCATTGGGGATGCCGAAGAGGTAGAGCGGCGCGCCGTCCGGGTGGCTCTCGTAATGGCCTTCCATCGCCATGACCTTCTGCCGGCTGATGCTCCAGCGTGTTCAGCCCGTGCAGGTCGCCGAGGAAGATCTGCACCGGCGCCACGATCGTCGCCATCCACATCGCCATGGAGAACATCGTCTTCGTGGGCTCGGAGGGCGGCCGTGTCCACGCGCCGGCGGCGCAGCAAGTGAAAGGCCCCGACGCCGCCGACGATGAAGGCAGTCGTCAGGTAGGCCGCCGTGACGGTGTGCGGCGAGCCGGTAGGGAAACGACGGGTTGAAGATGACCTGCCAGAAATCGGTCGGCAGGAACTGCCGCGTCTCCGGGTCGATCTTGAAGCCCGCCGGCGTGTGCATCCAACTGTTCGACGCTGAGGATCCAGAACGCCGAAAAGACGGTGCCGAAGGCGACGGCCAGGCAGGCTGCCATGTGCAGCGCGGGCCCGACCCGGTCGCGGCCGAAGAGCATGATGCCGAGGAATCCCGCCTCGAGGAAAAAGGCGCTCAGCACCTCGTAGGCCATCGGCGCGCCGATCACCGGCCCCGCCCGGTCCGAGAACACCGACCAGTTGGTGCCGAACTGATAGGACATCACGATGCCCGACACGACACCCATCGCGAAGGCGAGCGCAAAGATCTTCACCCAGTAGCGGAAGAGCTCGAGATACTTCTGGTCCTGCGTCCAGAGCCACAGGCCGTTCAGTACGGCGAGGTAGCTCGCCAGGCCGATAGTGAAGGCCGGGAACAGGAAGTGAAAGCTCACGGTGAAGGCGAACTGGATCCGCGCCAGAAGAACCGCGTCGAAGGACCCAAGCATGGCTTCCTCTTGCGTTGCGGGCACTCGATCCGAGCCGCCCCGTCTCCGCGTGTCCCGCCCACGATGCGTTCACCGGCCGGAACGGCTTAACCGGCCCCTCGCCGACGACTTCAGCGTTGGCAGGCCGATGCGAATATACATGCGACAACGGCAATGGCCACCGCACATCTTGCAATCGCGGAGGATCAACAAACGAATTTCTCCAACGTTCCAAGCAAATCTGGCGTGGAGTGTCCGGGCCCCGGTCGGGGCGGTGCCGGCTGCGCCGGAGCGCAAGCCGCGGACCGGGTTCAGCTGGCTCCGGTGACGCGCCAGATGATGTCGCCGACATCATCCGCCATCAGGAGCGATCTCCCATCGGGTCCCACCGCCACGCCGACCGGGCGGCCATAGGCCAGTTTCTCGTCCTCCGACAGAAAGCCGGAAAGGATGTCGCGCGACGGGCCGCTCGGGCTTCCGTTCTCGAAGGGCACGAAGATCAGCTTGTAGCCACTCAGCTTGGAGCGGTTCCACGACCCGTGCTGGCCGATCACCATGCCCGAGCCGAAGCCCGGCAGCGTGCCTTCGGGCATCCAGCAGAGCCCGAGCGACGCCGTGTGGCCGCCGAGGGCATAATCCGGCGTGATCGCCTTGGCGACCATCTCCGGATCCTGCGGGCACGCGATCGTCCACCGTCTGCCCCCAGTAGCAATAGGGCCAGCCGTAGAAGCCGCCCTCCTCGACGGAGGTGAGGTAGTCGGGCGGGGTTTCGTCGCCCAGCCCGTCGCGCTCGTTGACGGCGGTCCAGAGCTTGCCAGTCACCGGCTCCCAGGCCATGCCGACGGCATTGCGCAGCCCGGAGGCAAAGACGCGGGCCTGCCCGGTCGCCACGTCCAGCTCCCAGATGGCGGCGCGGCCCTCCTCCACCTCCATCCCCTGGTCGCCGATATTCGACAGCGATCCGACGCCGGCGTAGATCTTCGTGCCATCGGGCGAAACGATCAGGCTGCGCGTCCAGTGGCCGTGCGGCTTGAACGCCACCAGCGTCTCGCCACTGCCCGAGAGAGCGGTATCGCCGGGCGTGTAGTCGAAGACGCGGATGCCGTCGGTATTGCCGAGGTAGAACCGTTTTCCCACCAGCGCCATGCCGAAGGGCTGGTTCTGGTTCTCGACAAAGACCTCGCGGATCTCCGCCGTGCCGTCCCCGTCGGCGTCGCGCCAGAGGGTCACCCGGTTCGCGCTCTTGCCGATCGCCTTCACCCGCCGCATCGTCGCCTGTGCGGCGTGATCCATCATGGTCTTGGGCGGTCCCACCTGCTCCTTCGATTCCGCCACCAGCACGTCGCCGTTCGGAAGCACCTCGATCCAGCGCGGGTGGTCCAGCCCGGAGGCGAAGGCATTGACCGTCAGGCCGGGCGCGCAGGTCGGCAGGCGGCCGTCCTTCCAGCCCTCCGCGACCGGCATCTTCAGGGTCATGATCCCCTGCTTGCGCGCCTCCGGGATGTCCGGCGCGGAGCCAAAGGCCTGGTGCTCCGGCGATCCCATGCGGCGCACGAACGCGACCGTGCCGCCCACCAGTGCGGTTGCTTTGGCGATGAACTCCATGTCTGCTCCTCTGTCCTGCCGCGACAGACTATCTGAGGCTGGAAGTGAGCGACAGCACCTTTGCGCCGCATGCCCGCGGTCGACACCGGCGCGGGCCTGGGTCGCGCCGCCGTGCGGACCCGTCGGATCAACGCTTTGCCGGTGAGACGCGAATGCTTCCGGTGCGCTTGATGGAGGGAACGACCGCCGACGATCCGCGTTTTCCTGATCCAGCGAGTTGCACGGAGGCAGGCGGCGTGGCCGGAAAGAAGAAGCAGTCGCAGAAGGACGAGGCGGAGACGAAGGTCCAGCCGTCGCGAAAGTCGGAAGGTCGCGTGGAGTCCTTCAGGGATCTGTCCCGGCGGATCGCGGCGGGCGAAGAGGTGATCCCGCCGTTCATGCTTCGGGGTCAAGCCCGCCGCGAGCACGTGCGTGCAACCCTGCGCGAAGACCATGCGCGCCGTATCGAACAGCGCAGTTCCGGCGCGCGCGACAAGTTTGACGGAGCTTGCCGGCAGCCCTTTCAAGTTCTTTCGCGGCACGGCGCTTCTGTTCTACCGGGACATGGTGGGCCAGGACAGCCACATGCCCTCGGTCATGGCGCTCGGCGACGTGCATCCCGGCAACTTCGGTGTGATGCCCGACCAGAACGGCGCGCCGATCTTCGGGGTCAACGATTTCGACGAGACGATCTACGCGCCGTTCACCTGGGACCTGAAGCGCGGATCGGTCGGCTTCTGGATCGCCGCGGCCGAAGACGGCGACCTGAAGCGCAAGAAGCGCCGGAAGATCGTCGCCGCATTCCTCGGCGGCTATCTGGACGCCATGCAGGACTATGCCGAGCACGCCACCGAGAAGAACGACGACTACCGCATCGACAACTCGCCCAAGGTGATCCGGCGGCTGTTCAAGGAAGCATGGGAGGAGCGCCGGGATTGGCTCTGGGACGATTATCTGAAGGCGTCCGGACGGGGTTTCCGCGCCAACGACGAGTTGCAGCCGCTTTCCACCGAAACGGGCAAGTTCCAGAAGGCGGTCAAGGACCTCGTGAAGTCCAAGGGTATCGACAAACCGGATCGGGCCGGAGAACTGAAGGTGAAGGATGTCTGCGTGCGTCATGGCCAAGGCACCGCCTCCCTCGGGCTGCCGCGCTACTACGTTCTGATCGAAGGGCCGTCCAAGGACGCCACCGACGACCTGATCATCGAATTCAAGCGCGCCCGCCGTTCCGCGCTCGAAGGCCTGACCCCGCCTTCCGACTTCGAAGCGGGTGCCAAGGGGGACCGGATCGCCCATGGGCAGACCGTGCAACTGGCGCATGGCGACGTGTTCTACGGCGCCGTTGGTATAGACGGCGAAAGCTACATGACGCGCGAACGCGCGCCGTTCCGGGACGACATCGAGCTTGACGAGTTGAGCTACAAGACCTGGAAGGCCTATGCCCGCGTGTGCGGGGAAGCCTTGGCGCAAGCGCATGCGCTCTCGGATGATCTTGGGCAGATCGACTACGACGTCGAGCCCTCGATCGTGGCGGCCGCGAGCCCGCGCAAGCTCTTCATCGCGGACGTTTTGCGCTTCACCGAGGAAGCCGCGGATCGGCTCCAAGTGGATCACGCCGACTTCTGCGAAGATCATGCCCATGGCGCGTTCGACAAGATCGACATGGTCTACCGCTGAACGCAGGACGCGGCGTCAACCGGGCTAGGACCATCAGACGTACCGCTTCAGATGCTCGAGGATGCTGTCGGAAACCGCGTTCAGATGCACGCGCATGGCGGCCTCCGCACGATCCGCATCACCGTGGATTACGGCGTCGAGAATCTCGATGTGCTCTCGGCAGCCCGGCTCGAACCGATCCGGCAACAACGACTTGTCGAAGATGCGGGTCCGCAGCCGCAAGTTGGCGATCAGTTCGGCGAGCAGCTGCGAGCGCGCCATGTGGGCGAGCGTTTCGTGCAGGCGGTCGTCCATCACCATGTGCTCGGCCGCGCTGGGACGCTCGCCCTTAAGAAAGTCGAGAACTCCGCGGCGCAGCGCCATGAGCGCCTCGCGGCCCGGCGCGTCGCAGGCCCGACGTGCGGCCTCAACCTCCAGCAGGCGCCGGACGTGCAGAAGCTCGATGATGTCGTCGGCGCTGATCCGGATTACCACCGGCGCGCCGCCATTCGAGCGGCTGATCAGCCCCTCGCTGGTCAGCCGTCCGATCGCCTCGCGAACGGGCGTGCGTGAAATGCCGAGCCGTTCCGCGCAATCCTTTTCCAGCACACGGTCGCCGGGCGCGAGTTCGCCGGTGACGATCAACTCGCGGATGCCCTCATAAGCGACCTCTCGGAGATTGCCGCGCGGTGGTTCGACCGGTTCGGGGGTGCCTTGCTTCAAACCTGATCCTTCCATTTGATATCCGTGTATACACGATCGGAAAAATCAGGGAAGCGGATCATCTTGTAGGGATGTTCTGCGTTGCGCATTTGCCAAGACTGAACGCTGATTCCATCAATAATGCCCATTTTTCCCTCGTTGAAACGGACTGAGACAACTCCGTGGCCTAAGACCCGGAAATGGCCGTTGACATACGGGGCGTATACACAGCAGGGTGCAACCCAACGGTTGGGGGCTCGATGACCGACAGGGACAAGACGAAGAGCGCTGGCCCGCCGGAGGGCGGCAAGGTCGAACTGGCGATCACGTTCATCTATTTCCGCGACCTGCCCCGGGCCCAGCGTTTCTACGAAGACATCCTGGGCCTTCAACTCGCCATCGACCAAGGCTGGTCGAAGATCTACCGCATGTCCGGCGCGGCGCATGTCGGCCTTGTCGACGAAACCCGCGGGTCGCACCGTGCAAGTGACACCAAACCGGTCCAGCTCTGCTTGCGCGTTCCCGACGTCGACGCGTGGCATGAGTGGGTCGCCACGCAGGACGTCGACGGCCTGACCGATCCCAAGACGGTGGACGAACTAGGCATCCGGGTCTTCGTCCTCAACGACCCCGAGGGTCACCAGATCGAGATTCAGACCCCCATCAGACCGGGCGCCTGACACGAACAAAACGCAACTGGGAGAATGCAGACATGAACACTACCCTGAAGGGCCTGTTGGCCACGACGATCCTGACGGCGCTGCCGGGGCTGGCGATGGCGCAGGATCTGACCATCGGCCTGACCGCCGACCCGTCGCACCTGGATCCGCAGGCGGGCGAGGAGCTGTCCTCCAATATCATGTTCTACCACATCTACGATCCTCTGGTGCGGCGGAACGCGGATCTGAGCTTCTCACCCGGTCTCGCCGAAAGCTGGGAGGTTGCCGATGACGGCGTGACCTGGACCTTCAGGCTGCGCGACGGTGTCACCTTCCACAACGGCAACCCGCTGACGGCAGAGGACGTGGTCTACACGATCCAGCGTGCGCGTGAACTCGATCCGTCCGGGCCTGGTGAAGAACATCGCCTCCGAGCGTGTTGTGGACGAAAGCACAGTCGAGATCGTGACTCCAGCGCCCTACGCCGTCCTGCCCGCCGAACTGGCGGAGCTTCTGATCCTCGACCAGGAATACACCTCCGGCCTGGGTGAGACCGAGCTGGAGCAGGCGCCCGTCGGAACCGGTCCCTACGAGCTGGGTGAGTGGATCCGCGGCGAGAAGCTGACGCTGGAGGCCTACGAGAACTACTGGGACGGCGCGGCGGAGATCGAGACCGTCACCTTTCGCCCGATCACCAACCCCGCCACGCGGACCGCGGCCCTGCTGACCGGCGAGGTCGACATCATACAGGATCTCGCTGTGCGCGATGTGGAGCGTGTTCGCGCGGAGCCGGGTTTCGAGGTGATGACGCGCCCCTCCCTTCTGAACCTCGTGCTGGCGATGGATTTCCGGGAGGAGTCGCCCACGATCGAAGGCCCCAACCCGATGACGGACCAGCGCGTGCGCGAGGCCATCGCGCGGGCCATCGACACCGACGCCATCAACGATATCGTCATGAACGGGCTGGCCACGCCCTCCGACCAGTACGTGCCCGACTCGCATACCGGCTACGTCGACGGCATGTCCTTCCGCGAGATGTATCCCTTCGACGTCGACCGCGCGAAGGAGCTGATGGCCGAGGCGGGCTTCGAGGACGGCTTCACCATGACGCTCGACGCCACCAACGACCGCTATGTCAACGACGCGCAGATCGCGCAGGCGCTGGCGTCGATGCTGGCGAAGATCAACGTGGATCTGCAGCTCAACATCATGCCGAAGTCGAACTTCTGGGGCTACATCCGCGTGCCGACGGAGAATTCCTCCTTCATCATGTCGGGCTGGGACGTGCCCTCGGGCGACGCGGGGTCGATGTATGCGGCACTCTTCTACAGCCGCGACAAGAAGGAAGGCTACGGCCAGGTCAACCGGGGCAGCTATTCCAACCCGGAGCTCGACGCGGCGGTGGACCGCGCCGACAGCACCGCCAAGATCGAGGAGCGGGATGCGGCCCTTCAGGACGCCACGAAGATTCTGCTGGCCGACATCCCGATGATCCCGGTTCACTACGAGCAGGACATCTACGGCGTCCGCGAGGGAATCGAGATGACGCCGCGCGTCGACAAGTTCCTCTGGGCCTACGAGATCGAGATGGAGTGATCCCGTCCCTTCCGGGTGACCATCCGGGCGGCTCGCGGGCCGCCCGTTCCCTGCCTGCCCGCTTTCCTGCCTGACACCAGCCCGGAGCCCTGATGACCGGCTACATCATCAAGCGCCTGATCCAGATGGTTCTGGTGCTCTGGATCGTGTCTCTCGTCGTCTTCGCGATGATGAGCTTCACCGGAGATCCGGTCTTCATGATCGTGCCGATCGACGCGACAGATGCGGAAATCGACCAGGCGCGGCGGCTGCTCGGCCTCGACCGATCTCTGCCGGAGCAGTACGTGCTCTTCCTCGGCAACATGCTCTCAGGCGATTTCGGGCAGTCCTACGTCTTTCGCCAGCCCGCGCTGGACCTGATCCTGGAACGCATGCCCGCGACGCTGGAGCTCGTCGTCGTGGCCATGGTGCTGGCGCTGGTCGTGGCGATCCCGCTGGGCGTCTACGCGGGTGCCAATCCCGGCAGCCGGTCGAGCCGCGGCATCATGGCGGGGTCATTGCTGGGCATCTCTCTGCCGGGCTTCTGGGTCGGGATGGTGCTGATCTTCATCTTCGCGGTGCAGTTCCGGATCTTTCCCTCCTCCGGGCGCGGCGACACGATCGAATTCCTGGGCCTGCGCCTGTCGCTGCTCACGCTCGACGGCTGGCACCACATCGCCCTGCCCGCGATCACGCTGTCGCTGGCGACGATGGCGATCCTGCTGCGCATCACCCGCGCCGGCATGATGGAGGTCACCCGGCAGGACTACATGAAATTCGCCCGCGCCAAGGGCGTCTCGCGGCGCGACATGCTCTACGGTCACGGGCTGAAGAACGCACTCATTCCGGTCGTGACGGTCTTCGGCCTGCAGATAGGCGACCTGATCGCCTTCGCCACCATCACGGAGACGATCTTTTCCTGGCCCGGCATGGGCAAGCTGCTGATCGATTCGATCTATCGCGCCGACCGGCCGGTGATCGTGGTCTACCTGATGCTGGTCGCCGCGATCTTCGTCGTCATCAATTTCCTCGTGGACATGATCTACACGCTGATCGATCCGCGCATCACGGTGAAATAGATGCTCGCCGCCTTCGCCCGCTCCGAATTCATGCACAATTACCGCCGCAACGCGTCGGCGGTGGTGGGCAGCCTGCTGATCGCGATCTTCGCCTTCGGCGTGCTGGCGGGACCGTGGCTCGTGGCGCAGGACCCTTATGACATCGCCGCGCTGAACCTGATGGACAGCTACAAGCCGCCCGCATGGCTGCCCCAAGGCGAGTGGCGCTTCCCGCTGGGCACCGACGGGCAGGGCCGCGACATGCTGGCCGCGATCATCTACGGCGCGCGGATCTCCGTCTTCATCGGGATCGTCGCGATGCTGATGGCCTGCACGATCGGCACGGTGCTGGGGCTGCTCGCGGGGTTCTACGGCGGCATCATCGACAGCGTCATCATGCGGATCGCCGACATCCAGCTCTCCTTCCCCTCCATCCTGATCGCGCTCTTCCTGATGTCTGCCGTGGGGACCGGCATCGACAAGGTGCTGATCGCGCTCACCGCCGTCGGCTGGGTGGTCTACGCGCGCACCGTGCGCGGCTCGACCCTGTCGGAGATCGAGAAGGAATACGTGCAGGCCGCCCGCGTCGCCGGCCTACCCGACCGCCGCATCATCCTGCGCCACGTGCTGCCCAACGTGCTGACCCCGCTGATCGTGATCGCCACGATCCAGGTGGGCACATTCGTGCTGATCGAAGCCTCGCTCAGTTTCCTCGGCGTCGGCGTTCCGATCACCGAGCCGTCGCTGGGCCTGCTGGTCAAGAACGGCTTCGACGTGCTCCTGTCGGGCCTCTGGTGGGTGTCGGTCTTTCCCGGGCTCGCGATCATGCTCTTGGTCTTCGGCATCAACCTCTTCGGCGATTTCCTGCGCGACGAACTGAACCCGAGGTTGAAATGACCGAACCGCTTCTGGTCGTCGAGAACCTGCACACCCGGTTCCACACCTTCGCCGGCACGGTGAACGCGCTCTCCGGCGTCGACCTGACGCTGGAACAGGGCGAGATCATGGGCCTCGTGGGCGAATCCGGCGGCGGCAAGTCGGTCGTGGGCTTCTCCATCCTCGGGCTGATCGACCCGCCCGGCGTGGTGGAGGAGGGATCGATCCGGCTGGAGGGGCGGGAGTTGCGCGGGCTGGACGAGGCCGCGCTGCGCCGGGTGCGCGGGCGCGAGGTGGCGATGATCTTCCAGGATCCGATGACCTCGCTCAACCCGGTGCACACGATCGGCCGGCAGATGGACGAGATGCTGCGCCTCCATACCGATCTCGATCCGTCCGCCCGGCGCGCCCGCTGCATCGAGATGCTGGCAGAAGTCGGTATCCCCGAACCCGCGAGCCGCCTCGGCCAGTACCCGCACCAGTTCTCGGGCGGGATGCGGCAGCGCGTGGTCATCGCGATAGCGCTGCTGGCCGAGCCCAAGCTCATCATCGCGGACGAACCCACTACCGCGCTCGATGTCACGATCCAGGCCCAGATACTCAAGCTGATGCGCCGCCGGGTGCGGGAGCGGGGAACGGCGCTGATCCTGATCACGCACGATCTGGCCGTGGTCGGCAATGTCGTGGACCGGATCACGGTCCTCTACGCCGGGCGCGTCGTCGAGCAGGGTCCGCGCGACGCGGTGCTGCGCGCGCCGCGCCATCCCTATACCGAGGGGCTGATCGGCTCGATCCCGTCGCTGCACGACCGCAAGCCGCGCCTCGCCCAGATCCCGGGCACGGTTCCGGACGTCCGCAACCTGCCCGCAGGCTGCGCCTTCCGCGACCGCTGTGCCCGCGCGCAGGCCCGGTGCGCCACCGAGCGGCCCGAGTTGCGCGAAATGGCGAGGTCGGAGCAGCGTGCCGCGTGCCATTTCCCGGTGCCTCAGGACGAGGAGGTGACGGCGTGAGCCTTCTGGAGGTCGAAAACCTCGTGCAGCGTTTCGATGTTTCGGGCGGATTGCTGGACCGGCTCGTTGTGACGGGCGGCCGCGTCTCAGCCCCGCGCCGCATCGTGCACGCGGTCAACGGCGTGAGCCTGCAGGTCGCGAAGGGCGAGGTCATGGCGCTGGTGGGCGAGAGCGGCTGCGGCAAGTCCACCGTGGCCAAGACCATCGCGCGCATCCACCGCCCGACCGAGGGCGCGATCCGCATCGACGGACAGGACATCGCCGGGCTTGGCTTCCGCGACATGGCGCCGATCCGGCGGCGGGTGCAGATGATCTTCCAGGACCCCTACGCCTCGCTCAACCCGCGCCAGCGCGTGATCGACATCGTCACCGAGCCGATGCGCCAGCACGAGCGAATGACCCGCACGGAAGCGGAGCGACGCGCCCTCGACCTGCTCGCCCGTGTCGGACTGAACGCCGAACAGTCCCGCCGCTACCCCCACCAGTTCTCCGGCGGTCAGCGCCAGCGCATCGGCATCGCTCGCGCGCTCTCCGTGGGGCCGGACCTCGTCATCGCGGATGAGCCGGTCTCCGCGCTGGACGTGTCGATCCAGGCGCAGATCCTGAACCTGATGATGGATCTGCGCGACGAGATGGGGCTCGCTTACCTCTTCATCACGCACAACCTGTCGGTGGTGCGCCACATCGCCGACCGGATCGGGGTGATGTACCTGGGCTTCCTGGTCGAGACCGGACCGCGCGACGCGCTCTTCGACACGCCGCGCCATCCCTACACGAAGGCGCTGCTTGCCGCCGCGCCCTCGCTGGATGCGCCCGAGGCGGAGGGGGTGGAACTCAGCGGCGAAGTGCCGTCGGCCTATGATCTGCCGTCGGGCTGCTGCTTTCGCACCCGCTGCCCGTTCGCCGAGGCGCGCTGCGCCGCCGAACGCCCGGTGCTGCGGGACCTGGGCGACGGCCAGTCCGTCGCCTGCCACCTGGTCGAGGAGGGCCGCCTGTGACCGTCACCATCCTGCAATCCCGCATCGTGATGGAAGATCCGCACAACTGCACCGACGCCGCCGATGCGCTGACCGTGCTGGAGGCGGTCTACGACTCCGCTGATGCGCCGCGGTCCGGACGGGCGCTTCGTGCCGGCGCTGGCCACGTCGTGGGAGGTCGCACCCGACTGCCGCCGCTGGGCCTTCCATTTGCGGGACGGCGTTCGGTTCCACGACGGAAGCCCGCTCGACGCCGACGCAGTGATCGCGACGCTGAAACGCATGGCACGTCCCGATATGGGCGTGACGCTGGGCGCTCCGGGCGTCTGGGCGCAGTATTTGGCCGGGGCCAATTTCGCGGCGCCGGATCCGTTGACGGTCGAGGTCACGCTGGCCGAGCCGATGGCCGACCTGCCCGACCTGCTGGTCCAGGGCTTCGTGGCGGCACCCGCCTGCCTCGATGATCCGGTCGCCCGCCCCTGCGGCACCGGCGCCTATGTCGTGGAGGAGGTGACCGCCGACAGCATCACCGCCCGCGCCAACCCGGATCACTGGGCGGGACCGCCGCCGAACGCCCGTATCGAGTGGCGGCGGATGGAGGACGCGAGCGACCGCCTCGCCGCTTTCACGTTAGGCGCGGCGCATGTCGCCACCCGCCTGCCACCCGAAGGCGCGCCGGGACCAGACATGCGCGATCATCTCGCGCCGGTCACGCTGATCTACCTGATGAACGCGGCAGAAGGACCGCTGGCCGATCCCCGTATCCGCCGCGCACTCAACCTCGCGCTCGACCGCGAGGCGCTGGTCCGCGACGTGCTGGGCGGGGCGGGACGACCGCTCCATGGCCCGTTCAGCCCGGCCCATCGCGGCTACGTTCCGGGCGCGCCGGACCCGGATCCGGACACCGCGCGCGCGCTGCTGGCCGAAGCGGGCCATGCGGACGGGTTGACGATCCGGGTCGACACGCCCACCGCCCTGCCGGACGAGGCGGAGAGGCTGACCGATGCGGTTGCGGCACAGCTCGCCCCGCTGGGCATCCTCTTCGACATTCGCGTGATCCCCGATCGGACCGAATACGCGCACATGGTGCGGCGCAGCGAAATCCGCGACATGTGCGTCTTCGACAGCTCACCGCTCTCGACCTACCGCGTCCTGCGCGAGAAGATCGACAGCCGTACGCGTGGCTCCTGGTGGCTGGGCTATGCCAACCCGGAGGTCGAAGCGCTGATCGACCGTGCGGCCCGCGAGCCGGACGACGCGGCGCGGGACGCGATCTTTTGCGCCTGCCACGAAGCACTGGTCGCGGACCCGCCCTGGCTTTTCTGTTATTGCCACATGCGGCGGACGGGAATCAGAAACCTGCGCGACGACTACAAGATGCGCGCCGACGCGGTGCTGGACGTCGCCACGCTGCCAGCAATGGAGAACCCATGACCGCCGACCTGATCAGCCACGGCGGCCCGGTCCTGACCATGGATCCGCAGCGCCGAATCCTCGCGCCCGGCGCGGTCGTGGTGAAGGATGGCCGCATCCTCGCCGTCGGGCCGGAGGAAGAGATCCTCGCCGCCCATGACGCCCCGCGCCGGATCGACGCGTCCGGCAAGCTGACCATGCCCGGCCTGATCGACGTGCATGCCCATGCCGGCCACGCGATGATCCGCAATGCGGGCCAGCATGACGGCGACGCGTGGGAAGAGCTCTGCGGCGAGGTCTACACCACCGCCTCACCGCCGGAATTCTGGCACGCTGAGGCGCAGCTCGCGGCGCTGGAACGATTGCGCTTCGGCACGACCCTCGGCGTCTCGCTTCTGGGCGGCGGCGACACCATTGTGCGGTCCGACGCGCCCGAATACGCCGCCGCGCATTGCGAGGGGGCAGCGGCGGTCGGCATCCGCGACATGGTTGCAATCGGGCCGACCCGCCCGCCGCACCCGCGCACCTATGCGAACTGGAAAGACGGCACGCGTCAGGACTACCCGGTCGACTACGCCACCCAGCGCGAAACGACGAAGGCCGTACTCCGTGACTGGCACGGCGCCCATCACGGCCGAACGCGCGTCGCCCTTCTGACCCCCGTTCTGCGCGACGAACACGAGCGCGACATGGCCCCGGCGGATTACGAGACTGCGCGGGCGCAATCGCGGGAGATCCACGCCATCGCGCGCGAGGTCGGAACGGTCTTCACGCAGGACGGCCACTGGAAGGGCTCGGTCCGGCGCGCGCAGGCGATGGGCATCCTTGGCCCGGGCACCCTCCTCAGCCATTGCATCGACATCGACCCGGACGAACAGCGGATGCTCGCCGACACCGGCAGCGCCGTGGCGCACAACCCCTCCGCCGTCGCGTCGATCCTCGGGCGCTGCCCCGCGATCGAGCTGATGGCGATGGGCGTGGCGGTCGGGCTCGGCTCGGACGCGACGGCGCCGGATCGGTCGGCCGACATGTTCCGGCATCTACAGCAGGCGATGCATTATCACCGGACGCATTTCCGCGACCCCTCCGTCCTGCCGCCGGGCGAGGCGCTGGCGATGGCGACCATCGACGCCGCCCGCGCGCTGGGTCTGGAGGATAAAGTCGGGTCCATCGAACCCGGCAAGCGCGCCGATCTCGTGCTGCTGGACCTGAACCGCGCGCATATGGTGCCGCATCACATGCCGCTGCACCGCGCGGTCTGCTTCGCCAACGGCAACGATGTCCACACCGTGATCGTCGGCGGCGAGATCGTGCTGGAGGAGCGTCGCGCCACCCGCGTCGACGAGGCGGCGATCCTCGCCAACGCTCACCGAGAAGCGGAGGCGATGTTCGACCGCGTCGGCAAGCGGCATCTCTTGGTCGAGGATGGACCGGCCGTCTGGGGAACCCGCGCATGAGGATCGACGTCCTGAACCCGAACTCCTCCACGCAGGTGACGGAGCTGATGGCGGCCAGCCTGCGCCCCCTGCCCCTTTGGACGCGTCACGACGTCCGCTGCACCGAACTGGCTGGCGCGCCGATCGGGATCGAGACCGACGCGCACGTGGCGGAGGTCATTCCGAAGATCGCCGATTTCGCCGGGCGGACCCAGGCCGACGCGCTGGTGGTCGCCTGCTTCTCCGATCCCGGCGTCGCCGAGGCCCGCGCCGCATTGCGGATCCCCGTGGTGGGCATCGCCGAGGCCGCCTACCTGCTGGCACTGCAACTGGCGCCGCGCTTTGGTGTCGTATCGCTCGGCCCCGCCTCCATCGCGCGCCACGCGGCGCATATCGATCGGCTGGGCCTGGTGACGCGGCTCGCTGGCGATCGCTCCGTCGGCATGTCCGTGGCCGAGGGACACGCGCCCGACGCCCTGCCCCGCATCGAGCGCATCGCGCGCGAGTTGATCGAACAGGATGGGGCCGGCGCCATTATCCTGGGGTGTGCGGGTTTGGGCCGGGCGCGTGCGCCGCTGGAGGACCGGTTGGGCATTCCCGTCATCGACCCGGTGCAGGCCGGCGTCGCCGCAGCCGCGAGCCTTCTGGAACTGCACTACGGGAGAACCGAATGACCGACCGCGTGATCCGTGGCACCATCATCACTCCGGACGGTCCCGTGCCGGAGGGCTGGATCGCCATCGAGGGCGAGCGGATCGCCGCCATCGGCACCGGCCCGCACCCGTCGGCGGCCAACACAGACGATTTCGGAGACCTCCAGGTCCTGCCCGGCGTGATCGACGGCCAGACCCACGCCACCAGCGCGCGGGGGCTGGAGGGGATCGCCGAGACCACACGGGGCGCCGTGGCGGGCGGTGTGACCACCCTCGTTGACATGCCCTACGATAATCCTCTGCCACTTGACCGCGCGGACCGGTTCGATGCCAAGGCCGGGGCCATCGCGCGCCACGCGCATGCCGACATGGCGCTCTATGGCACGGCGACGGCCGAGACGGGGACCGCCAACCTGCAGGAGCTGATCGAGCGCGGCGTCGTAGCGTTCAAGATCAGTTCCTTCGAGAGCAGCCCGACACGTTTCCCGCGCATCCCGGCGGACATGATGCTGGATCTGCTCGAAGCGCTGGCGCCGACCGACATTCCACTGGGCCTGCACAACGAGGATCAGGAGATCGTGCTGGCCCGCATGGCGCGCGCGCGCGACGACGATCTCGAAGGGATTGCGGCGCATTCGACGTCGCGTCCGGAGGCAGCGGAGTTGTCGGCCACCGCGGCCTTTCACGCGCTGGGTCTGGCGACGGGGGCGCATACACATGCGGTTCACCTGACCACAGGCACCGGCTTCGCGATGACGCAGGCGCTCGCCAGCGTGGCGCGGCGCGTGACGGGTGAGCTTTGCGTGCATTATCTCTGGTTCGACGCCGGCAAGGACGGAGACACACTCGGAGCTCGGATGAAGGTGAACCCACCGATTCGCCCCGATGCCACCGACGGGCTGTGGCGTGCAGTCGCGGCGGGCGACGTCGCGTTCGTTTCCTCGGATCATTCCTCCTGGCCGATCGAAGGCAAGCTGACGGCGTCGATCTTCGACGCAGGCGCAGGCGTGCCGGGGGTCGAGACGCTGCTGCCCGCCTTCTATACCATTGCCGCCGCGCACGCGCCCGACCGCGCCGCAATGTTGACCGCGCAGATGCTGAGCGCGGCGCCGGCGCGCTTCTTCGGCATCGACGACCGCAAGGGGCGGCTGGCAGAGGGTCTGGACGCGGATATCGCCGTTCTGGAACCCGGCCGGTTCACCTGGGACGAAGCGCAGGCGCATGACGGGCTGGCCTGGTCTCCCTACCACGGCCGCGAGTTCGCGGGCCGGGTTCGCGCGACGTATCTGCGCGGCCGGCAGATGTGGGACGGGGATACGGTGACCGACGCGCCGGGCGCGGGCCGGCTGGTGAAACGTGCGACACGGGGCTGGTTCGCCCCAAGGGAGGAGTGATGAGCAAACTGACCGAAGAGGCGCGCGGCGTCTACGTGATATCGGTGACGCCGTTCGACGCGGCCGGGTCCATCGACTGGAAGAGCCTCGACCGTGTCACCGACCGATACCTGGAAGCCGGCGCCGACGGGCTGACGATCCTGGGAATGATGGGCGAAGCGCCGAAGATGGACGCCGACGAGGCGGCCGAGATCGTCTTGCGGGTCATCGCGCGCGCGGGCGACGTACCGGTCGTCGTCGGCGTCTCGGCCCCCGGCCTCGCCGCATTGAAGGGGCTGAGCCTCAAGGCGATGGAGGCGGGTGCGGCAGGCGTGATGGTGGCACCACCCGGCAGCCTGCGCACCGATCCGCAGATCCGCGGCTACTACGGTATGGTGACGGAATCGCTGGGCGGCGACGTGCCCGTGGTGCTGCAGGACTTCCCGCTGGCCACAGGCGTGCAGATCAGCGACGAGGCCCTCGGCGCGATCATCGACGACTGCCCGTCCATCGTGATGCTCAAGCACGAGGATTGGCCGGGTCTCGCCAAGATCAGCCGCATGCGCGCGGCGGAGGCGCAGGGCCGGCGGCGCATCTCCGTGCTCTGCGGCAATGGCGGGTCGTTCCTGCCGGAGGAGATGGCGCGCGGGGCCGATGGCGCGATGACAGGGTTCGCCTACCCGGAGATGATGGTGAAGGTCGTTCGTGCCATGGATGCGGGCGACGTGGACCGCGCGCAGAACATCTTCGACGCCTACCTGCCGCTCATCCGCTACGAGACGCAGCCCGGCCTGGGCCTCGCGGTGCGCAAGCACGCCCTGTGGCGGCGCGGCTGGATCGCGTCGCCCGCGCTGCGCAAGCCTGGCGCGGGCCTCGACACCACGACCGCCGCCGAGGTCGATCGCCTGATCGCGCGGCAGGAGACACGACTGAAGGAGATCGGCTGATGGATTTCGGACTGAAGGGAAAACGCGCACTGGTTCTGGGCGCGAGCCGGGGCCTCGGTGCCGCCTGCTCGCGGGAATTGGCCTCCGAGGGCGCGCATGTCTTCGCGGCCGCCCGAAGCGTCGACCGCATCGAGGCCAGAGACGGCATCGACGCACTGGGCCTCGACCTGAGCGACGCGAGCGCGGTGGCGGATCTGGGCGCCCGCATGGCCGAGGAAAACATCGACATCCTCATCAACAACGGCGGTGGCCCGCCGCCCGGTCCCGCGCAAGGACAGGAACCGGCCGGCTGGACTCGCGCGTTCCAGGACATGGCCGCGCCGCTCATGGCGATGACAGATGCGGTGCTGCCGGGCATGAAGGCGCGCGGCTGGGGACGGGTCATCACCATCGCCTCGTCGGGCGTGATCGCGCCGATCCCGAACCTCGCGCAGTCGAACGTGGTGCGCAGTGCGCTGGTGGGCTGGTCGAAGACGCTGGCCTCAGAAGTCGCCGCCGATGGCGTGACGGTCAACATGGTGCTGCCGGGCCGCATCGGCACCGACCGGGTGGATGAACTCGACGCCGCACGGGCCAAACGCGAGGGGCTGGACATCGAGGAGGTGCGACGCCAGTCCCGTGGCACGATCCCGGCGGGTCGCTATGGCGAACCGGAGGAATTCGCGGCAATGGTCGCATTCCTCGCCAGCACGCGGGCCAGCTACGTGACCGGCTCGATGCTGCGGGTGGATGGCGGTATGATCCGCAATGTCTGACACCGCTCCTATGTATCGCCATTTGACACACTGCGGTGGCGCGCCGTCCATGCGACTGGCGAAGACTTCCCTTTGCCGACAAAAACGCGCGACGTCGCGGAAAACCGGAACGCGCCGTGGATTAACACACTGAAGGACTTTCCGTGGTAGGAATGCTTTGACTGTGCAGATGAGGACCTGTCAGTGAGCATGACCCGCAGTATTGCAGTCTCGAGAAAAGCTGTCGCGCCAATGACTTGCAAACACTGCGCACGCCGTGGATCCAGGATCTTGTCGGCTTCCGCGCTCGTGCGATAAATGCTTCTCCGTAATCCTCTCTTCACCAACCGAAGCACTGCACGGAAGGGCGGGCGACAACCGACAGGGTACGACGTGGGGCGACTGACCGACGG
Organism: uncultured Alphaproteobacteria bacterium; assembly: GCA_963721175.1. GTDB lineage: Bacteria > Pseudomonadota > Alphaproteobacteria > Rhodobacterales > Rhodobacteraceae > Aliishimia. The sequence goes on from CAVRIG010000024.1 coordinate 111,757, forward strand.
AACCAAATACAAGCTGCTGTTCGGTGCTCTGCTAGCCTGCGTCCTCGCGCTTGGCATGGCCTATTTCCAGATCCTGAGAATCAACGCGGCGATCGCGGAACGCAGCCAGAACACGCGACAACTCATCAACACGGTCTCGCTGCTCGAGTCGCAGATCGGCTATGGCGGGTTCATCCACAACTTCAAGAACGCCATCCTGCGCCGCGACGAGCCGGAATACATCGAAGCCGCCCGCAACGATTACGCCGCGGCCCTGGAAAGCTTCGCGCGAATCCGCGAATTCACGGAACACGAAGGGTTTCGGGAAAATCTGGCTCCGCTGGAACAGACATTGGAGAAATACGCGGATCACCTTGACCGGCTCCCCTCCCTGATCGAGCAGGGCCTTGGCAGCAAGGAGATCGACGATATCGTACGAGTTCCGGACGTGGAGGCAATTGCGTCTCTGCAGGACCTCGTCATCGAGGCGCACGCACAAGTGCAGGAGCTCGTGCGGCGCTACGTCCGGACCTCGAACTTCATGGCCGGCCTGTCCTTTCTGGTCATCGTCCTGCTCTTGTTGTCCCTCGCCTTGATCGCGCGAACGGCTTTGTTGCACCGGAGGGCGCGAACGGCACAGGGAAAGGCTGAACTGGCCGAGACGAAATCGATGGCGGACCGAATGTTCGCGCGGGAAATGCTGCATCGGATCAACAATCTCATGGCCGCCATACAGTCGATCAACCGCCAGACCCTGCGGACGTCGGTATCGGCAAAGGATCACTCCCATGCGCTGGCGGGGCGCCTGAACGCGATGAGCGTCGCGCAGAACCTCGCGGTCGAGCATTTCAACGAAATCGTCGATCTGCGGGAACTCATCGTCAAACTGGCTGCGCCCTATCAGAACGATCCGAACAAACCGTCGCGTGTGGTCCTCGACGGGTGCGCCATCCGGATGCATGAAACGCTTGCATCGCAGGTATCGCTGGTCTTTCACGAACTCCTGACGAATGCGGCGAAGTACGGCGCGTTGAGCGTCGGCAGCGGACGCATCGAGATCGATTGCCAGCAGCCCGCTCCCGGCAAGTTCGCAGTGACCTGGACGGAAACCGGGGGGCCGCCCACCCGCAAGCCGAGTTTCAAGGGTTTCGGCACCCGCTTCGTCCAGCAGGTGGTCGAACTGCAGATGAAAGGCACGTGCCGGTTCGACTTCGGTCACGCCGGTCTTGAGGTCCGGCTGGAGTTCCCGTTGAAGCACCCTGCCAGTCGCCAAACGTTGTGGAGCAAGCCGAGCTGACCGCGGGAGCAGGATCGCTCGAGCAGGGACCGGCCGCGCGGTCACGGTCCGCACGGGGTCGGCCTGCGCAAAGGCCGCTGTTGTAATCCCTTGGAGGTTGATCGACGGCGGGTTGCCGGTCGAGACCGCGCGACGGAGTCCGGCCGGCACCCTTCGCGAGCTTGCCCGCCTCTGGCGCACAGCCTTTCCACTCGGCGATTTAGACTGTAATGGATCTCGGATGATCTCCCTGCATGCCCTGTCCGACCTGCAATCACCTGGGTTCGACGCGATTATCGACGTGCGCAGCCCCTCGGAATATCGCGAGGATCATGTTCCCGGCGCGATCAGCCTGCCCGTTCTCGACGACGCGGAACGTGCGCGTGTCGGCACGATCTACAAGCAGGTGTCGCCGTTCGACGCCCGCAAGATCGGTGCCGCCCTCGTCTTCCGCAACGCCGCCCATCACATCGAAACCGCGTTGAATGCGCATGACGGCGGCTGGAAGCCCCTGGTCTATTGCTGGCGCGGCGGCCAGCGCTCGGGATCCTTCGCGTGGCTCCTGCGCGAGATCGGATGGCCGGCGGAGACCATCGAGGGCGGCTACCGGTCCTACCGGCGGCTGGTCGTGCGGGCTCTCTACGACGACCCGCTGCGGTTCCGGCTGGTGCAGCTCGGCGGCCATACCGGGACCGCCAAGACGGAACTCCTGCCGCGGCTTGCGCGCCTCGGCGTGCAGGTGCTGGATCTCGAAGGTCTTGCCAATCACCGCGGGTCGATCCTGGGCGGCATGGGCACGCCGCAGCCCAGCCAGAAAGGCTTCGAAAGTGCCTTGACCCGTGAACTCGACCGGCTCGATCCCGGCCTGCCGGTCATCGTCGAGGCGGAGAGCAGCAAGATCGGCGCCGTGACCTTGCCCCCATCGCTCTGGAGTGCGATGCGCGCGGCGCCTTGGATCGTGATCAGCGCGCCGCTCGATGCCCGCGCCCGCTATCTTGCACAGACCTATTCGGACGTGCTCGCGGACGGCAAGGCGCTGAAGTCGAAACTGGCGCCGCTGCATCGCTTTCGCGGTCATGCCCTCATCCAGCATTGGAACGAACTGATCGATCAGGGCGACCGGGTCGCGCTCTGCCGGTCGCTGGCCAGCGATCACTACGACCCGTCCTACGACAAGTCCTCGCGCGCGCGGCAGCCCCACGTCGCGGCGCGGATCGAGGCCGACGCTTTGTCGCCGGATGCTCTGGACCGGGTCGCCGAGCGGATCGTGGACGCGCTTCAGACGATGTCGATGACGCCCGAACGCTCCGTGGTCTGACCGATCACGGCCGCGTCGAATCCCGCGCGTCGCAGCTCCGCCACGAGGGCGGACGCGTCTCCGTCGACCGCGGCCAGCAGTCCGCCGCCGGTCTGGGGATCGAAGAGCAGCTCGATGCCGGGCGTCTCCGCCAGGTTCGGAAAGCCCTGCCGGTTCTCGGAATAGAGCGACGAGCGCACGCCGCGCTCCGACAACTCCCGCGCGCCCGCCATGATCGGCACGGCATCGAACCGGACCTCCGCTCCGACGCCGGACGCGTCGCAAATCGCCCGCAGGTGTCCGGCGAGGCCGAAGCCGGTCACATCCGTCATCGCGGAGGCATTCCCCAGAATGCGCGCCGCGGCACCCTGAGCCTGCGTCATCGTCGTCAGTGCCCGCGCCACGTCCACGCCGCGCGCCCGCCCGTCCATCTCGGCCGCCATGATGACACCGCTGCCGATCGGCTTTGTCAGGACGAGGTGCTGGCCGGGCCAGGCCGCCGACAGGCGGATCGGAATGCCGCTGCAAAGGCCCGTGATCGTGAAGCCGATCACCAGCTCCTGCCCTTGGGTGCTGTGCCCGCCGACGATATCGGCGCCGGCGGCGCGCAGGGTCTCGCGGGCGGCCTGCATGATCTCCGCCAGCGCACGCTCCGCCAGACGCGGGGATTGCCGGGGCAGGATGATCGATGCGACGGCGGCCTGCGGCTCCGCACCCATCGCCCAGATGTCCCCCAGCGCATGGACCGCCGCGATACGTGCCATCGTCACCGGGTCGTCGACCATCGCCCTCAGGTGATCGGTGCTGATGACCTGCCGCGTTTCGCCAAAATCCAGAATGGCGGCGTCGTCGCCGATGGCCGGCGTGTCGATCCCCGACAACGCGCGGCGCAGGGAGGCGGGCCCGACCTTGGCGCCGCAACCGCCGCAGATCGGCTGCTGCATCTGCGCGACTGTGGCTCCGGCTGCGCGCGGCCAGGGCAACGGGTCGCCTCCCGGGCGGGTCTTCCGCTCGAACTTCTCCATGAAGCGACGGTCGATCCGGTCCTTCCATCGCCAGAGCAATGGGCCGGACAGTGCCAGGCCGGAGCGTTCGGCAAGTGCGGATTTCCGGCCGAGCGAGATCAGCTTCAGGTAATCCCGCTGCGGGCGGTAGGACCGGAGGCCACCCGTCTCACCCAGCTCCGCCCGCAGGTTCTCGAACAGAACCGGCGCCTGGCGCACCGCGAAGACACCGGCCTTCGGGCGCGGCGTCTCCGTCATGACGGCGCAATCGCCCACCGCGAAGATCACGGGATCCGCGCTCCGCAGTCGCGCGTCGACCGGGATGAACCCCTGCGCGTCGGCAAGACCGGTCCCTGCGAGCCAGCCATGCGGGCGGGCCCCGGCCGCACCGGTCACGAAATCGGCCGTGACGTGCCGGCCGTCCTGCAGCTCGACGCCATCGGGAGAGATCCGTACCGGCTCCACCCCCTCGAGCATCTCGACACCCATCTCCGCCAACGCGGACCGCAGTCGACGGGCGGTCCCCTCTCGAAGGCCGGCCAAGGCGCGTCCCTTCTCGAGCAGCCTGATCTCAGCCGGCCGGCCGTCCTGCCACATCGCATGCGCCATGGCCATCGCGATCTCGGCACCGGCGACGCCGCCGCCGATCACGGCAATCCGAGCGGGCCCGTCACCTCTCCGAAAGGCCGTCCAGGCAGTGGCGAACGGGCCGAGCGGCTTTGCCGGCACGCCATGCTCGCTAAAACCCTGCAGGTCGGGCATGGCGCTGGTGATGCCCACATCGAACGACGCGACATCGAAGCCGATGCCGGGGCGACCCTCCACCCGGATCTTCCGCGTGGCGAGATCGATCCCGCAGGCATGGCCCAGCACCAGGCGAGCACCGGCCGCACGCGCCAGCCTGACAAGGTCGATGTCGAGCGCATCGCGGTCATAGTGACCCGCCACATGTCCGGGCAGCATGCCCGAGTAGGCCGCCGTCGGGTCCGGATTGATCAGGGTGACGCGCGCCCCGGGCAGCGGCTTCATCGCCCAGCGATCGAGGACCAGCGCGTGCGTGTGCCCGCCGCCGATCAGCACAAGGTCCCGCGTGAAAGGCAATCCGTTTCGCTGCATCTCGACATCCATCCCGAGCCGGCGGTATCACCCTGCGTCCCGCACGCCCAGAGCGTTTTGCGGGGCGGCCGCGATCCCGAAAATCGGCGCGACGTGGGAGAGCCGCATTAACCCGACCTTAAACGCGCAGTCATATGCCCTGCAGATGCGTTTTCTGTCTCGATATGCCATTCCCGCGGGTCTGCTGTGCCTCTGTGCGCTGGCCGGCCCCGTTGCGGTTGTCGCCTCGGCCGCGGCGCCCCAGGTGGGCGAAGCGGTGCTGGTGGTGGCGCGTCACCCGGACCGACTCGTGGCACGCGCGGACGGCCGCCTGATCGCACCGGTGTCCGCGCCATTTGCCGCGCTGGCAAGCTTTGACGCCGGGGGCCTCGAGCGGCTTGCACGCCTCAAACCCTGGTTGGTGATCGATGGTCGCCTGATGCTCGCCGCTTGCGGCGCTCTTGTGGAGTGAATGGATGACGATCTCGCTGAGAGGCTTGTCCCTTGAAAAGATGGTCCTATTGGGCGCCTGGCTCAATGTCCCGGTCGTGCTGCTGGTCGCGGTCCTCGTTTCCGCCAATCCGATTGTCGGGCCGGCCATTTCGCTTGTCTTTGCCGGTATGGGGCTCCTGGCGCTGAGACTGGACGGGGCAGCACGAAAGCCCTCCATCGGGCTCGCGCTGGTCGGTCAGGCTATCGCGATGACGGCGGCCTTTGCCGGTCATCCCTGGCAACTCGACATGCATATGCTCTTCTTTGCCTATCTCGCCGTCCTGGTGTCGCTGCGAGATGTTCCGACCGTTCTGGTCGCCACGCTGGGCATTGCCGTGCATCACCTGTCGCTGACATTCGCCATGCCTGCGCTCGTCTATCCCAGCGCGGATCTATCGGGCAACATCGGGCGGACGCTGGTCCATGCCGTCATCGTTCTGGCGGAAAGCGGAGCGCTCATGGCCGCGATATGGTGGGGCAACCGGCTGCACCAGCAAAACGAGGAGCAACTGGCAAGCCTGGGCGCTGCTTCGGCGGAGGCGGAAGCCGCGCGCGAAGCGGCCGTGCAGGCGACCGAGCAGGCGCGCCGCGACAAGGACTCAGCGGACGTGGCCCGTGGCGAAGCCGAGGCTGCATTGCAAAGCGTCGAGGACGGCCGCGCCCGCGCCGCCGAGGTGGATCAGCGCGCGCGTGACGCCGAAGACGCGCGGCGCCTCGCTGACGCCGAACGTCAGATGACCCAGCAGCGTGTCGTCGACGACCTGCGTCAAGCGCTGGTCCGGATGGCCGAAGGCGACCTCGCGGTGCGGCTCGATCGTCCGTTCGAGGCCACCTACGAAGAGCTGCGCCACGATTTCAACGCGGCGATGGCACGGCTCTGTGAGACTGTCGGCACGGTGGCGGAGACGGCGGAGCGCATCCTCGACGATACGACCAGCATCAACGCCTCGACCGAGCAGCTCGCCCGCCGGACCGAACGCCAGGCCGCGACGCTGGAGGAAACCTCCGCGGCGCTGAACGATCTGACCGAACTGGTCCGCAGCTCCTCCAACGGGGCGAAATGCGCCTCCGAAATGTCCACGGACGCCCGCGAACGCGTCAGGTACAGCGAAGAGGCCGTCGACCGCGCCTCCATCTCGATGACCGCGATCGATGGTTCGGCAAGAGAAATCAACAACATCATCGGCGTCATTGAACAGATCGCATTCCAGACCAACCTTCTGGCGCTCAACGCAGGTGTTGAGGCCGCCCGCGCGGGCGAAGCCGGCCGCGGCTTTGCCGTTGTCGCCTCCGAGGTCCGCGCGCTCGCCCAAAGATCGTCGGACGCAGCGCAGGAGATCAACGCGCTGATCGGGCGCAGTCAGACCCATGTAGGCGAGGGCGTCGACTGTGTCGGCCAGACCGTCGATGCGCTGGGGACCGTGACGGCTGCGGTGGGCGTCATTTCCGGCAAGATCCAGGAGATCTTCGAGATGACCGGCCAGCAGGCAACCGGCATTGAACAGATCAACAGTTCCGTGACCGAACTGGACATGGTCAGCCAGCAGAACGCCGCCATGTTCGAGGAAACCAGCGCGGCGACCTCGGCGCTCAAGGAAAGCGCGCTCGCCCTGCGCCGGCTGACGGAACAGTTCCGAACCAACACGGACGACACGCGCGTTCGGGCCGCCTGACGTCCTGAACGCACCCGTCCTGCCGGGGCCATTCGCGCCCCTGCCGGAGCGCTGCAGACTGCGAAGGCTACAGTCTCTTGGGGCGCGGGTGAGTGCCCATCAGCTCTGCAGGCGCTCCCTGCCGGTTGCGTCGGTAATTTGATCCGCTGAGATCTGGGGACCTCCGACGGCCCCGCACGGCACGGCAACTTGGCGTCGTTCTCCTGCTCCTGATCACTTCATCCATAACGCCGCCACAGCTCCCTAGAAAAAGTTTGTTTGAGCGCTCAAGAAAACTTTACTCGGGCGGGAAGGCAGACTAGTCTCCGCGGATGACCCAGACTTCCTCCTACGACGTGATCGTGGCCGGCGCCGGCCATAACGGGCTGACGGCCGCCGCGTATCTGGCGCGGGCCGGATTGCAGGTGCTGGTGGTGGAGAAGAACGACTGGGTCGGCGGCGCCGCGGTGAGCCGGTCGCTGCATGACGGGTGGACCTATTCGAACTGCTCCTATGTCTGCTCGCTCCTCCGGCGGGAGATCGCGCGCGACCTGGAGCTGCCGAAATACGGGCTTCAGGTCATTCCCTACGAAGGCGGCGCGAGCTTCAGCCGGGATGGCAATTACTTTGCCTATTACTCGGATCACAACGCGCTCAGGCGCGAGATGGCGCGGCATTCCCCGCGCGACGCCGACGCCTACCAGCGCTATGCGCAGGCCATCATGCGGCAGTGCCGGTTCATCCGGCCCTTCCTGCTGCGCGATGCGCCGGACCCGGCATCGCTTCGTCCGCGCGACCTGAACGAGATGGCCTTCCTGGTGAAGAAGGCCTGGGATCTGGGCAAGCACGAGCTGGGCGAAACGCTGCGCTTCTGGACCATGTCGATCGGCGATTTCCTCGACGAGCATTTCGAGAACGACCTGATCAAGGCGCATCTGGCGGGCTCCGGCATCATCGGCACCGGTCTCGGCGTCTATTCGCCCGGCACCGCTTACGTGCTGCTGCACCACTACATGGGCGACATCGATGGCGGCATCGGCGCCTGGGGCTTCGCGCGCGGCGGCATGGGCGCGATCTCCGCCGCGATTGCCGCGGATTTCGAGGCTCATGGCGGCGACATCCGTAAGGGCGCGGGCGTGGAGGAAATCCTGACCAAGGACGGCCGCGTCACCGGCGTCGCCCTGGAGGACGGCACGGAGGTCCGCGCCCCGATCGTCGCGTCGAACATGGATGTGAAACGGACGTTCCTGCGCCACGTGGACCGCCGCGCGCTGCCGCCCGAGTTCACGGGTGCGGTGGAGCGGTTCAAGATCCGCGGCTCCTCGGCCAAGCTCAACATCGCGCTGGACCGGTTCCCGGACTTTCCCGCGGCGCCGGAGCATGCAAGCTTCCTGCGCGGCGACATGCATGCCTCCGAAAGCCTCTTCGAGCTCGAACGCGCCTATGACGACTGGAAGGCGGGGCGGGTTTCGGTGCGGCCTTACATCGACATGCTGATCCCGAGCCAGATCGATCCGACCATGGCACCCGAAGGCGGGCACATGATGACGGTGTTCGTGCAATATGCGCCTTATGACCTGGAGGTCGGCGGCAACCGGTCGGGCGAGAACTGGGGGCAAAAGCAGCGCCATGCAATGGCCGAGGCGGTGCTGGACCAGATGGAGGTCGCCTGCCCGGACATCCGCGAGCGCGTGGTGCACATGGAGGTCCGCTCCCCGCTGGAACTGGAGCGCGAGGTCGGCCTGACCGAGGGCAACATCTTCCAGGGAGAGCTGACCTTTGACCAGCTGTTCTTCAACCGTCCCCTGCCCGGCTATTCGCAATACGACTCGCCGATTCAGGGGCTCTACCTCTGCGGCTCCTCCGCCCATCCGGGTGGCGGCGTGATGGGCGCACCGGGGGCCAACGCGGCGCGCACCATCCTGCGGCGCGAGACGCGGACGCGGCGCATGAAAGGCTACGCGGCATGAGCCGCTTTGACGCTATCGTGATCGGGGCCGGCGTGAACGGGCTCGTCGCCGGTGCGAGCCTGGCGCGACGCGGCAAATCGGTCTGCATCCTCGAAGCCGCGGAATTGGTGGGTGGCATGGCGGCGCTGCGCGAGGGCGACGGGCCCGCGCTGGCTCACCTGCTCTACAACCTCAGCCCGACGGTTCTGCGGGACCTGAATTTTCACCGCAGAGACCAGGCCCTCGCGCTCAAGCCCCTGCCGACGGTCGCGTTGTGCGACACCGGGCGACACGTCGTCTTGCGCGGCCATGAGGCCAGCCATGTCGACGGCGACATGCACCTCCACGCGTACGCGTGCCGCCGGCTTCTGCAACGGCTTGCCGAATACGGCGGGCTGCTCAGGCACCTCGCCGAGGCACCCCCGCCGGGCGGTGGCCGGGCCATGTCACCGCGCAATGCCGGAAACCTCTGGCGGATGTCGCGGTTCGGGATGGGGCTGCGCGGGCTGGGCAAGCCCGAAATGCGGCGTTTCCTGCAGGTCTTGCTGTCGAACGCCTATGACCTGATCCTCGACGAGATCCCGGACGGCGCACTGGCCGGCCTTCTTGCCGCGGATGCCGTGCGTGGCACCGCGCTGGGGCCGCGCTCTCCGGGCACGGTGTTCACACTGATCTACCGGATGGGCCATGGCGGCGAAGTTGCCCTGCCCCAGGGTGGCATGGCTGCGGTGATGGAGAAGCTGGCTGCTGCCGCGCGCAAGGCCGGGTGCCGGATCGAGACGAGTTGCCCGGTGGCACGGATCCGGATCGACGGCGACCGCGTGGCCGGGGTGGAGACGACCGACGGCCGCGTGATCGACGCGGCGCTGGTGCTCAGCTCCGCAGCGCCGCAGGTGACCGCAAACCTGACCGGGCAGGCGCATTTCGACATCGAGGCGACGCGGCGCCTCCGCAACATCCGCGCGCGCGGCACCGTCGCGAAGATCAACCTGCGCCTGGCCCGAGTGCCGAAGATCGAGGGGCTCCCCGACGATCTGAACGGCGCGCGGATGGTCTATGCCCCGTCGGCGGACCATGTCGAACGCGCCTTCAACCCCGCGAAATACCGTGACCTGTCCCGGGCACCCGTGATCGAGGCCGTGATGCCCGAACCGGAAGCCGCACTTCCCTGGCTGTCGCTGAACGGGCAGTACGCCCCTTCTGACCTCGAGGGCGGCTGGACCGATGCCGCGCGGGAGCGGCTTCTGAAAACCGTGCTCGACGTACTGGGCAACGTGGCGCCCGGATTGTCCGATCTCGTGGAAGACACCCAGATCATCACGCCCGACCGGATCGCCGACGCGACTGGCGCGCCCGGTGGTCACTGGCACCATGCGGAGATGAGCCTGGACCAGCTTCTGTCGATCCGCCCGCCGGCAACGGGATGGGAGGACGGCTTCGGGCCGGGCCACCTGTATTCAGCACAGCAATTGACACCTGGA
>CAVRIG010000025.1:0-113776 GCA_963721175.1 uncultured Alphaproteobacteria bacterium
ACCCGCCGTCGCCGCAAGTCGCAGCTCAGGAAGCGGATGGTCGATGGGCCGCGCGATCCGTGGCGCGCCACCCGGCACGGCCCCCTGCGCGAGGTGATCCTGACGGCGAACCGCGACTGGTTCGAGGAGAAGGTCGCCGACGAGAACGGCAGTGTCGACTTCCGGAAGCGAGAACGCGAGTTCGAGGCGGCCGCGACGGCCTGGCTTCTCGAGAACTTCGGCGAGGACGTGGTGCATGCGCGGGCCGATCTCGACGAAACCAGTTATCACATTCACGCCGTCATCGTGCCGAAGGTGCAAGTCGATCTGAACGGCACGAAGCGCTGGATGCTTCAGCCGTCGAAGCACCCGCTGATCAAGGATTACGAGGCGGCGCAGGACAGCGTCGGCCGGCACTTCGGGCCCCTTGGGCTCGTGCGCGGCGAACGGCGCGCGGAGGCCGTGCGCAGGGCGCGACAGGCCGGTGAGGAGCCGCCGCCCTATCGTCAGCACGTCCGAACCGTCGATTGGCGCAAGGCACAGGACACACGGATCGTGGAAACGCAGACCGACCTTGATCGGCGCGCCGAGGAGCTCGATGCAAACCAAGTCGGTCTCGCTGCGCAACACGAAGCGGTCGAGCGTCGTGAAGGCGCCATCGGCAAGCGCGAGACAGCCGTTCAGGCGCGCGAGAAAATCGCCACGTCGATGCAGAATGAAGCCGATGCAGTGCTGGCTGTCGGCCAGGGCCTCGCGACCGGAGCCTTCGACATCGAGGACGTCGATGGCACGCCGCGGCTAAAGGAAACGGAAGAGGCGAATCCAAAACTGCTCACGAAGCTGAAGGCGAGGATCGCGGCATCGTCCAACGGCCGGACCCGCGCGCTGCCCATATTCTCGAAAGCCCTCGCGCGTCTGCGCAGTCAGGCGCGCGAGGAGACGAAGGCGGAAGTCGCAGAGGACACGGTCGAGATCCAGCGTGCCGACGACACGCTCGTCGAGATCGCGGCACGACTGCCGGTCGCGGAGCGTCACCGGCTGGCGAAGATCCGGCGGTCTCTGACGGCCCGGCTCATGACGCTCACGGGCCAAGCCGGCGGTGCGAAGAAGGGCCTGAAGGACGCGGACAAGGGAGAGAAATAAGGTGCGATACATGAAAGAATTGTTCAACGTCAATGCTTTGCTACGCGTCGGCCAAAAATTTTTCGAAATGCGCGAGTCCTCAAAAAAATCGGTCCGACTATACTTCTGTCCCCGCGAGCAAAGAGGTTCGGAGGACGCCAAACGCAACATCGAAAACAGGAAGACCCGACATGAATGAGCTGCTCAACTCCACCCGCATCCACGCTCCAGCCGACGGCCGCGGAAGCGGAGGCAATCCGCCCAAGCGCACCGCCAGGGAGCGCGCTCTCTTCGCCTTCGAAAAGGCGATCGACAAGGACGACAAGGCCGAGGAACGGGCCGAGGCTGCGCGCCGGAAGGCCATCGGCGAGGTCTTCACGACCTTCATCGAGGGCGCCGACGAAGAGACGGTCATCGCCGTCTTCGCCGGCCTCGAGGTGCCTTCGACCAAGGCGAACCGCAAGCGCATCGCCGCGCATCCCTCCGCCCTTCGGAGGTCGATGCGATCGTCGAGGAGCGCCTCGCGGAAATCGAGCGCATCAAGGCCGAGGAAGCGGCCGACCGCGAGCGCCAAAAGGCCGAAGAAGAGGCCGAGCGGAACAGCCAGAAGGGCGATGAGCCCCCGACGCAGCCTGATCCAGGCGATCCACCCTTCCGCCCTCCGCTTCCTTCGGAGGGCGGCAAATCCACCCGATAAAACCTGACGAGACCACTTGATGCCTGCCCCTCCTGCCACCCAGATCGCGAACGGACCCGGCGCTGCCGATCGCGCTCGGCGTGGGCAGGTCTCGATGTCAGGAAGAGCGCTATGCAACGACATCGCCCGCGTCACCGAAGCCCGCGACAAGGTGGCGACCTTGCTGGCCAATGGAGAACTGTGGGCGCTGCCGCTGTTCACCCGGCTCGAGGCCGAGCTTGCTCAACTGGTGGAGCGCAACGACACGCTCGCTCGCGCCCGGCAGATCGCCGAGATGGCCGCACTCAGGCGCGCCGCCTGATCCCTGTCCAGGAGCCGTCCGATCGCCTCGGCGGAATGGCGATGGCAAACGATTAATTCGAGCGAAAGATGCTCATTCGTCAGGGAACGAGTCGTACTGTCTGATTGTCCTGCGCATCGCGGGCAACGGCAAGGCGACACGCGCTGGAAGGTGCCCGGCGTGCTCGACTGGTCGACCGGCATCTACAACCCCCGCGTGGACGTGACGAAGGAGACGACGACGCTCTACGCCTCGGACCGCGACGTGTTCCTGTTCCTCGTCGATGACCTCAATCCGATCGAGGCGGGGCTGCTGCCCGACGGCTCGCCCGACCTCTATTTCCGGGGGTTCTATTGCTGGAACTCGGAGGTGGGCGCCAAGACGCTGGGCATCGCCAGCTTCTACCTGCGCGCGGTCTGCCAGAACCGCAACCTCTGGGGCGTCGAGGACTTCCAGGAGATCACGATCCGGCACTCGAAATACGCCGCCTCCCGCTTCGCCCACGAGGCCGCCCCGGCGCTCAGCCGCTTCGCCGAGTCCTCGCCCGCGCCCTTCATCGACGGCATCCGCGCGGCGCGCGAGAAGATCGTCGCGCGGTCGGACGAGGACCGTCAGGATTTCCTCCGCAAGCGCGGGTTCTCGAAGGCGGAGACGGGGCGGATCGTCGAGACGGTGCTGGCCAGGAAGGCCGCCCGCCCGAGAGCGTCTTCGACTTCGTGCAGGGGATCACCGCGGTGGCCCGGTCGAAGCCGCAGCAGGATGCGCGGCTGGTGATGGAGGGGAAGGCGAAGGCGTTGCTGGAGAAGGCGATGTAGCGCGAAAATGCTCGGAGGCGGGTCTAATTCGGCCGCCATCGTGCTGCTGAAGCCGCCAGTACCGTTAGTCGCTAAAGTCATGACATAGGGTAAACTGGCTGCGTTCAGCGCATGGCGAGATCTGCAGCTCTGCAACCATTGGTGTCGCTGAAATCGGGGGCCAACTACGTTTGCCATCGAGTCTACCAGCAGGAAAAACGAATTCTTCGAACAGCGGCAGCTATGCACCGCCGGCAAGCCCATCGAGTGATCATCCTATGCCCTAGACGACATCCTGAGGTCGACTTGATATCAAAGATACGAACGTATTTCGCTTCATTCAATGCCGTCCTGTACTCTTCTATCTTTCCGACGGCTTGGAATTGGGCTCACCAAAGACGAACAAAGTCAGGAAATTCGTCTCGAGCTATAGTTCTTTTGATTTCTCTGACCATAGATTCTACTCTTAGACTGGCCATAAGATGGGAGTACCTCTGAGTACTCTTTAAAATCAATTCCGATTGTTATTACCGAAGAGATAATACAACCACCGCAGACTCATGAGCGTATGGCCCTTGCCTAAACGCGTAGGCGAGCGTACGCTAGATTGTAGATCTTTGTTTTCAAAGATCGTGCAGTCTCCTTCTGACCGGGAAATTTCTATCGCAGACCGTCGAGCCAATCTGCAAGCCGAATGGATCTAGGAAGGGTTTTCCCACTTCCCGTCTTGGTTTCGGTGCTTCCATTGAATTGCGACCCGCTTAGCTTAAATCGTCAAGATTCATCAGGAAGATCTTCGAGGCACAAGTCCAACTCACTTAGATACGAAATCATTAATTCGTCTACGATAATCTGTCTGACACCCCACATCATCGAGATGTCTGGCAAATTCCATTTCTTCCGATGCTTGTCTATTGAGCATTGCAACGAGTTCCGATACAAAGCACCATTCCATAGAGTCAAGGTTCCAATCGAGTATTGGTAAAATGGATCGAGAGAAATTCGATCAATTACAAAGCTAACATCGACGAGTTCGTGCAAATAAACATCCTATTGGCTACCCGAGATTATCGATATGCTCCATATTGTCACTCAGAGTTCATCGTGTTAACATAAATTAGTTCTTGAACAGAGGCATTCTTGCAGAGTGTTTTTGAGGAAACTTGAAAGAATGTTATGCATAATTATATCCTAAATGACTGTTCGGCCTGAGTCATTCTGTTTGATTGGGATGGGCGGTTCCTGTCTTTTGGTAGAATGCTGGAGCTGGCAACGTGCTAGTGCGAGCGATCCAATAGAGTGAGAGGTGGGCCGGGTTTTCCGTGACGGGTTTGGAGGTCGGGAGAGAGGCTCCCAGCTGGCCCGTCGCGGAGATATCCCGATGACCAAGCAACAGAAGATCACCCTCAGCGCCTCGCGCGACATTCCCTTCAACAAGCTGATGCTCAGCCAGTCGAACGTGCGCCACGTCAAGGCGGGCGTGTCGATCGAGGAACTGGCCGAGGACATCGCGCGGCGGACGCTGCTCAGCTCCATCACCGTGCGGCCCGTGCTGGACGACAACGGTGCCGAGACCGGCATGTACACGATCCCCGCCGGCGGGCGGCGGTTCCGGGCGCTGGAGCTGCTCGTCAAGCAGAAGCGCATGAACAAGACCGCGCTTGTGCCCTGCATCGTGCGCACCGATGGGCTCGCCGAGGAGGACAGCCTGGCCGAGAACGTCCAGCGCGCGCCGCTGCATCCGCTCGACCAGTTCCGCGCCTTCCAGGCGATGCGCGAAATTGGCGTAATCGAAAGCCGAAGTGGTCGACTGGCAGAATTGCCCGCACAGCGGACATGAGCAAGATGCGACTCCAGCCGATCACGCAAGATGTTGCGGCACATCCAGGGCCACCGCAAGGGCCAGCTCCAGCTTCCGCTCCAACGGCATCTCGTCCCCGTAGAGCTCCCGGTTGCGGGCCGAGGCGACGCTGTGGCCCATCATCTCTCCGCGATCGTCGGACGCGACGCCAGCGGCCTTCAGACGGCTCTCCCAGGTGTGGCGCGTCCCGCCGACGGTGTGCTTCGGGGTCGGCATCAGGTCGTTATCCCGCATGAATCCGTTAACCAGCGCCGAATAGCCCCGCTTGTCGCGATAGCGCGGAAAGCCGTTCGGATGGCGGCGCGCAGCGGCCAGCGCGACACCGACGAGCGGCACATGCCGTGCCGACGCGTTGTTCTTGATCTCGCGCTTTTCGTCGCCGTCTTCGAGTGCGATGCGCAGATGCGGGATGTTGGCATCCAGCACGATGCCGTTCGACGGCAAGTCGTGGATCTCGGACTGTCGACATCCGGTCTCGATGGAGATCAGCAGGATGTCTCGGGCTTCGTCGTTCAGCCCGTCAAGCGCGCCGGGCGCGAACCACTTCTCGACGATCCACTGGACCGGGATCTCCAGCTTGCGCGCCTTGACCGCGTGGCGGTCCTTGATCGTCACGCCGAGATACGGTCGCGGCGGCTCGGCGATATCGAGGCTGTCGTAGTAATGGGCCAGCATCGACGCCATGTTCGAGAAGTCCTTCTTCGCCGTCTCCGCCTTCTGGCCTTCATTCTCGATGCGCGTCTGCCACCAGGCTTTGTGTCGGCGCGCGTCGGCTTGCTCAAGCGCCAGAACCGGCTGGTCGCCACCGAGGGCTGCGATCAGGTTTGCCACCGCCCGGTTGCGCGGATTGCGCCAGAGGCGCAACTGCGTGTCGCTCTTGTAGCGATTGTCATGCGCACAGATGCGTTCGACCTCCGCCACGAATTCCGAAAGCATCAGTTGTGGCGCCTCGACCCCGCCGAGAACCGCACGCGCCATCTGTGGCGTGTCCGCAGGCTTCAGCGCATCGAGCCGCGTCAGGATCTCGTCGAGCGAACCACTCGCCAGGTCATCGGCTTTCCGGTAGGAAATCCCGCGCGTCGCGGCCAAAGCCACGGCAGCGGAGAACACATCGCCCGGTTGAGTCGATTGGCCCATCGTCAGACGCGCATCGAGTTCGGCCAACACCGCGGCTTCGGCGGCCGGCAGCCGCACCTGCGCCTCGCGCTCGCTGCCCGTCCGCAGGCTGCGATGGATTTCGGACCGCGGCTCCACGAAGCCATATCGCCGAGGGACGCGCATCCGCAGATGCCAGGTGCCATTGCGCTTAGTGAGACCTGCCATCGGGCGTTCCTTTGTCGATCAAGCTGAGGAATACTGCGTGCGCCCTCAGCGAGCAAGGCTTGCTCCACATTTTGCTCCACATTCTGTAAGCGGCAACAATGCTCAGTAAGATCGGAATCATTAATTAAATATGGATATAATAACAGCAAGGATTGTCAGGTCGAATCCCTTCGTCTCCGCCACAAACCATTCGCGAACCCAGAGACGAGGCCCCAGTGCGGGCCTTTTTCTTTTTGTTTCAAAGGGGTTTAGCGAGGCCATCCGACTTTCGGAGACTGGCCGTTGGCCCGAAATTGGTCTCCGAACGCCCCGCGTCTCCTTTCACCCGCCCTTCACCCAAATCGAGACGCATTCAAAAATGCATTGTCTTTTCAGATGCTTGCCGAAAATGGGTTGCGCCGCAGTTGAGGCGGGTTCGACCGCTATCAAAGCGAACAGAGACACCCGAAGGCGGCGTGGTTCTTCGAAGCAGTGCGAACGGTCGCGAGAAGTCTTTGATGACAAACAGACTTTCCGCTCATAGCCTGGCGGCATGTCGAACGGGCCCTGGACAGATGAAGAAAACGACCTGATCGTCGCGGATTACTTCGCGATGCTGGCCGAGGACATGGCGGGCCGTCCCTACAACAAGGCTCAGCACCGGCGCAGTTTGATGCCCCTTTTGAACGATCGAACAGAAGGATCGATCGAGTTCAAGCATCAGAATATCAGCGCGGTGCTGAAGGGGCTCGGCGAAGATTGGATCCCCGGCTACAAGCCAGCGTTCAATTTCCAGATGACCTTGGTGGATGCCGTGGCGCGCTGGTTGGCACTGAACCCGGCCTGGCTCGGGCGGATCCGGGCTCGCGATCAGCGACCGGCCTGCGCGAGGCCGCGCAGATCTGGATCGGGCCGTCACCGACGCTGTCGAACCAGCCGCCGCCACAGGAACTGGAGCAGATGCTGCATGTCGCGCGAAAGTTTGACGTGGCGGGGCGGGATGAACGCAACCGCGCGCTCGGCCATGCCGGAGAGGAGCGCGTCCTCGCACACGAACGTGCCGCACTGAAAATAGCGGGTCGAGAAGATCTGGCGCGCAAGGTGCGGTGGGTGTCGGAAGAGGATGGCGATGGTGCTGGGTACGATATTGCCAGCTTCACGCCGGACGGACGGGCGCGTTTGATCGAGGTGAAAACGACAAATGGCTGGGAACGCACGCCCTTCCACATTTCCCGGAATGAACTGGCGGTCGCCGAAGAGCGCCGGTCGGAATGGTGCTTGTTCCGGCTCTGGAATTTCTGCGCGTGAGCCGAAAGCGTTTGAGTTGCGTCCGCCGCTGGATGCCCATGTCTCGTTGACCGCGAAGGCCTTTCAGGCGAGCTTTCATTGATAGCGAAGCGGGAGACGGACCGGTCTTGTCAGAACGATTTTTGTTGAGACGGGCAGGGCGGCCTCGTAGCTTCGGACCATGACCAAACCTGACCCGTTCAAGGGCTTTCAGAGCAGCCCTGAGATCATCCGCCTGGCGGTGATGCTATACGTTCGCTTCCCGCTCTCGCTCAGAAATGTCGAGGATCTGCTGCACGAGCGCGGCGTCGACATCAGCCACGAAACGGTTCGGTTCTGGTGGCACCGCTTCGGCCCGATGTTTGCCGCGGAGATCCGGAAACGCCGGGTCGAGGGCATGCGATCGAGCCAATGGCGATGGCACCTGGACGAAATGTTCGTGAAGATCAACGGCGAGACCCACTACCTGTGGCGGGCCGTCGATCACGAGGGCGAGGTGCTGGAAAGCTTCGTCACGAAATCGCGGGACAAGAAGGCGGCACTGAAATTCCTCAAGAAAACACTGAGGAGGCATGGACGGGCCGATGCCTTCGTGACGGACAGACTTCGCTCGTACGGCGCCGCGCTGAGAGAAATCGGAGCCGCTGACCGGCAAGAAACCGGTCGCTGGCTGAACAACAGAGCAGAGAATTCGCACCTCCCGTTCCGACGACGAGAGCGTGCGATGCTCCGCTTCCGGCGGATGCGAAGTCTGCAGAAATTCGCCGCCGTTCATTCCTCAGTGCACAATCACTTCAACCAGGAACGCCACCTCTACTCGCGACAGAATTTCAAGCTTAACCGGACCGCTGCTCTGGCCGAGTGGCGCCAACTCTGTTCCGGGTAAGTTCGCGCTGTTTGCGGGAAACTGAGACCAGTTCGAAACGGTCTGACAGCACCGGCCGCGCACGAAGGCATGACGGTCTCGCTCATGGTGCCGGCGATTTACAACCTGTGCCTGCACCGCGCCAATCTTGCCGATTACGATCTCTCGGCCTGGCGGATCGGCGGCTATGGCGGCGCGCCGATGCCCGCCGCCACGATCGAACGGCTGGCGCACGCGCTGCCGGGGCTGGGATTGATGAACGCCTACGGCGCGACCGAAACGACGTCGCCCGCCACGCTGATGCCGCCCGAGCAAACCGCCAAACGCCGCCTGTCGGTGGGCCGCCCCGTGCCCGGCGCCGAAATCGCCGTGATGGACGAAGACGGCCGCGAGGTTCCACCGGGTGAAAGCGGCGAAATCTGGATACGTGGGGCGATGGTCGTGCCGGGCTACTGGGACAACCCCGAGGCCAACGCGCGCGAATTCGCCGCCGGTTACTGGAAGTCGGGCGACATCGGATCGGTGGACGAGGACGGATTCGTGCATGTCCACGACCGCAAGAAGGACATGGTGAACCGGGGCGGCCACAAGATCTACAGCGCCATGGTCGAATCGGTTCTGACGGCCTGCGACGGCGTGATCGAGGCGGCGGTGATCGCCAAGCCGTGCCCGGTGCTGGGCGAGCGCGTTCATGCGGTCCTGAGCGTCGATCCCGCGCGCGCGGACGAGACCAAGATCGCCGAGCGTTGCGCTACGGAACTGGCCGATTACCAGGTGCCCGAAAGCTTTACCCTGAGCCCTGATCCGTTGCCGCGGAACGCCAACGGCACGATCCTCAAACGCCAGATCAAGCAGGAACTCGGATTTGACGGAACCTGAAGGAGACTGACATGACGAATTGTCCAAGCGAGTTTGGCGATCAATCGGGGCTGACGCATTATGCGAGAGGGGCTGCGCAGTGCCTCTGAGCCGCGTTGAGCCGCGGCGGGAACTGGGCTCCTGCCGGGATTCGGTCGAGCTCGAGTTCGCTGAGAAGCGCAGCGGCGTCAGGACGCTGATCCGTCTCACGTAAGCAAATGGCTTCGATAGGTAAAATTGAGCGCCTATTCTGTTCCCGTCGCTCTGGTCTATGGCAGGGATGATAGCAATTGTTGCACATGCTCAGTTGCTATCTCCCGATGCCGAATGCCGCCGATCGCAGCCGGATGAAACGTCCTCCGAATCAATTCCGATACCTTCCGGACTGCGAACTCGGCAGTTCAGGAGTGAACCAATTCCGTCAGGTAGGACGCCACCGGTCGCCCGACGCCAGCCGCATAATCTCGTCCCACTCTGGACCAATCCACCTGCGCCGCCTGCGACCAGTCGATCCCGACGCTCCAGTCCAGGCTTACATCGGCACCAGATGACCGGGGCACGAAGTCTATCACCCGCTGGCCCTCCTCGAATCGCGCAAGGGTCTGGGCCAGTCTTCATCCGGCCAGATCAGCCAGCATCGCGCCAGCGGGATCGTATTCGGCGGTGAAGAGCGTGCCGAACCCTCGGCAAAGCGGTCCTGATGCAGCGGCGCCTGAGTGAAGTGCTCGTGCAGCGTCTCCGCGCGCCGACGGTCAGCGCGCCTCAGATGCGCGTGCCGCTCAAAGGTGCGGGTGAAGGCGGGCGCGGTCCGGCAGGCGCCGCGCCGCTCTGGTGGTTGGTCGCGATGGCGCGCGGCATCGCTTCGCGCCGCCGCCGGGGGCCAGATCTCGACGCTCGCCGTGCGCACCCGAGGCGTCGGCGAGCACGAGGTTGTAGGCCATGTGCGACGGCACGCGGTCGCAGCACCGCCAGCGCCTCGCGCCACGGTATCGCAGGTCTCCAGCACGTAGCGCAGGATCGTGGTGATGCCGAAACCCGTCGCCGGTTTCGGACCGCCCGCCATAGGCCAGCGCGACGCTGAGCCCGCGTCGTTGATGCCGTCCGACAGGCCCCAGAGGAATTCGACCATGCCCATGACCGGCCGGCCCGGTCCATTCGCTGCGCAGCAGCAGCCCTTCGTTCAGATCCGGCGACAGGTCGTAGTTGCGCACCAGCCGCACGTCGGTGCCGTCCGACATGCGCGGCCAGCGAGCAGCCGCCCAGATAGGGCGGCGGGCACCATGTGGAAAGGAACCGCGCGGCGCGGTCGCCGCCGCCGGCAAGCGCGACAAGCTGGTCGTAGACCGGCAGCAGTTCCGGCATGTGCCGGCGCAGCGCCGCCCGGCAGGCGGCCGGTCGGGCCCGGCATCGCCGCCGCGCGCGACGAACCAGGCCTCATAGGCGGGCCAGGAGCGCTGCCAGCGCGCGTGCCATTTCGGGCCGGGCGTTGGCTCGCTGACGGCGTCGAAGGTCAGTGTCAGGTGGTCATGTCAGGTCATTCCTTGCTGTCGAAGAAGAAGCGGATCATTTCGGCGCTGGCATCGGGGCCCTTCGGGTCGGTGTAGGAGCCGCCGGGCTGGCCGCCCGACCAGGCGTGGCCAAGCCCGTCGATCACCCAGTGTTCCAGATGATCGCGCCCGTCGCGGACCGGTGCAGATCGTGGCGGTGTAGGCGCGACCGCCGCGTCGTGCCGCTGTGCGTCGTGGTCTGAGGGTCTGGCGACGGCGCGGGCCGTTCGGCGCTGCTCGAGCGATGGCTGTCGCCGTTGGCAGGCATGCACCGTGCTGTCCGCCGTGCCGTGAAAGACGATGGTGCGGATGCCGCGGGCCTTGCGCAATGGCGCCGCCTGGCTCGGCCCCTGACCCGCCATGGCGGCAAAGGCGGAGGCGACATCCTTCGCCGCGCCATAGGGCAGGCCGGAATGCGCGCCGACGGCGGCGAAGACATCCGGGTAGGTTGCGCCGAGGATCACCGCCATCGCCGCGCCCGCCGAGAGGCCGGCGACGAAGGTGCGCTCCGGCGGGACGCCGTGATCGTGCCATCGCCCTGCGGGCGATGCCCGGCAAGGATCGCGGGCTCGCCCCGGTCGCGGCGCTGGTCGTTCGGGCTGAACCAGTTCCAGCAGGATCTGCGCATTGTCGCCGCGCGACTGCTCGGGATAGACCACGATGAAGCCGTGCGTTCGGCCAGCGCGTTCATGCCGGTGCCGATGGCGAAATCCTCGGGCGTCTGCGTGCAGCCGTGCAGCATCATCACGATGCCGGTGACGCCCGCCTCGCGCCGAGGCCGGCACATAGATGCGATAGGCGCGGCTGCCGCTGCGGCCCTGATGCGTGCCTGACAGGAACTCGCGCCCCGTCGGGGATGTCCGCCGGCGCTCGGGCGGGCCTCGGCGCGGTCGTGCCGTCGCCCGTAGGCAGCACCCGTTGCAAGCAGGCTCATCAGGCCCTGCGCGTCCGGCAGGCGGCAGCGGGCGCGCCGGCGGACGGCGCAGCCCGTGCTGGGCAAGCGTGCGCTGCACGAGATCGTTGCGCGGCGCGCATGCGCGTCTGCGCGTGCGTCATCGGTCGCCGGGCGCCGTGCGCCGGCGTTAAATTCGATCATGTTTTTGTCCTTGTGTGAGGTGGTTCGGCTTAACTGATGCGGTCGGCGAGCGCCTTCTTGATCTCCGGGCGAGGCCTGAAGCGCGCCCAGAACGGTGATCGAGCCGATGGTCTGCAGCGCGAGTTCGGGCGTCACGTCCGGAGCGATGCGGGCAAGGCCCACGACCTTGACGTGCAGGACCTCGCCTGCGTCGCGCAGAGCTTCGAGATCGGCGCGCGTGTAGTCGCGCAGGCCCAGTTCCATCGTGTGCCGCTCGATCGACTTGCGGACGACTCTCGGCATGGCTGTCGAGCTGGTTGCGGATCGCCGTGCGAATGAAATCGCTGCGGTTGGAATAGAACCCTTCCTGCACCAGCAGATCGATCCGTCCCAGATCGACATAGCCGAGGTTGATGGTGATCTTTTCGCTGTCGGGTGTCTTGTCGCGCAGCTGCCTGACGTTGCTCATCTCGATTCTCCATCCGTGTGGATGGTATATGGATGGAAATTGGCAGAACACAAGCCTGAAATGGCCGCTGTGTGGGTTCTTTCTGTCTGGAGAGAATTTTCCGGTCGATGCCACGGCAAGACAATCGCTGGGTCAGCGTTGTCGTCCGGATCCCTTGAGGTGTTAGAACTAACGGATTGCTCTGGCTGCTCCGACGCGAGGCGCAATCCAGGACGTCTGCATTCGAGGTCAGGCTTTTCGGTGCATGCTGCTTCACACCGTTTCGCGGCAGTTGGCCACGCAGCGGTCGCCCGTCGAACTTGACCTTCGATGCCTCCGTGCAACCTGGAGACCTGCTTATCCAGCGCGGGAAAGGCAGACAGGTCTGCTGCACCTTGCTAAGCTGTGCGTATTGGAACCGCAGATTGGAATGTGTGATGTGGCCTGACCAGCGGCTTTGCGACCTCTTGGGGGTCGAGCACCCGATCATCCAGGCACCCATGTTGGGCAGTTGCACACCGGATCTGGCCAGCGCAGTCGCCAATGCCGGGGGCCTCGGATCGCTTGGGTGCGGGGTCAAGCCTGCAGATACGGTCAGACGGGAGGTCGAAGCGATCCGCGCGCGCACCAACCGATCGATCAACTTGAATTTCTTCGTGATCAGACCGGAGCGAACCGATCCCACGGTGCTGAAAAGCGCACGGCAGCGTCTGAAGCCCTGGTATGAGGAGCTGGGGCTGGGCGATCCACCGTCCGAACTGCCTGATCCCGGGCATGGTTTCGACGAAGAACGGTTGGAACTCGTCCTGTCGCTCAGACCGAAAGTCGTGAGTTTTCATTTCGGATGTCCCGAAGCCACGTTCGTCGAGGCGATGAAGCGCGCAGGAATCGTTCTTCTGAGTTCCGCCACAAGCGTAGCGGAAGCCCGCGCGCTCGAAGCGGCCGGAATGGACGCCGTGATCGCGCAGGGCTGGGAAGCGGGTGGCCACCGTGGCTCGCACGCTCCGACCGAACCATTTGACGGGGTGGGAACCATGGCGCTCGTTCCGCAGATCGCGGACGCCATTTCGGTGCCCATCGTCGCTGCGGGCGGTATCGGGGACGGCCGAGGCATCGCAGCCGCCTTGGCGCTGGGGGCGTCGGGCGTTCAGATGGGCACGGCCTTCCTGAACTGTCCGGAGACCGCCACCGAACCGTCGCGCCGTGCAAGACTGCGATGTGCTACCGACCGCGACACCATCGTCACCGACGCGTTTTCCGGCCGATCGGCACGCGCCGTGCGGTCGCGTTATGCCGTCGAGATGGAACGCAACCGGCAGGATTTGCCGCACTTCCCGCAGATGTATGCGCTCTCCGGCCCGATCATGCAGGCGGCGGAGGAGGAGGATGCGTCGTTCCTTCTCTACGGGCAGGCCGCGGCGCTGTGCAAGGAGTTGGCGGCCGGTGATCTCTTGGGGCAACTCATCCGGGACGCACAAGCGGTCATGTCCAGGCTCTCCTTGCAGTGACGACCAAGGCGGCAAAGCAGGTCACATTCAAGGACAAGACAGTTCCCCGGCATTACGATGGCGCCGGCAGGCAGCAGGTCACGGTTCTTCCCATCGGTGCGCCACCCCTCGTTCCAAGCGACAAGTGTTGCCTGCCGTGCGTCAGGCGGCAAAGTCGCCCACGTCGGGCGCTTGCAAGCTGCCATCCGCGTCAGTTTTTGAACATGTGCTCCAAGCCGACGCCGCAACCGATCCGAAGCTGAAAACGGTGCGCGTTCATCAGACCGCCGCTTGGGAAGCTGGGTCGATGACTAATGCGTGATGAAAATCCTGATTGTGCATCGCAGCCGCACGTGTACACCGGGTTCCACGGAAACGAAGTCTCGTAGTTGTAATCTCGGGAATTCCCTTTACCGTGCCGCCATAAGCTTGGTCGCGGCGAGATGTCGTAAGCACACGATGTCGCGGCACAAAACAAGCATACCGAAGTCCAACAGAAGGAATACTCAATGGATCGTCGTAAATTTCTCAAGGCAGGTGCGCTCGGCACCGCAGGAACGGCACTCGCAGCGCCGATGGTCAACGCGCAAAGCGCCAAGACCATCACGATCGTCTCGACCTGGCCGCGTGACTTCCCCGGTCTCGGCACCTCGGCACAGCGTCTGGCCGAGCGCATTCCGATCGTTTCGAACGGCGCGTTGCGCACCGAATATTTCGCCGCCGGCGAGCGCGTCGGCGCGTTCGACGTCTTCGACGAGGTCGCCGCGGGCAACTCGCAAGCCTATATCGGTGCCGACTACTACTGGATCGGCAAGCATCCGGGCTTTGCCTATTTCACGTCCGTTCCGTTCGGCATGACGACGCCGGAGTGGAACGCCTGGATCAAGTATGCCGGCGGGCAGGCGCTCTGGGACGAACTGTCCGGCGAATTCGGCATCAAGGCGATCACCTGCGGCGGCACCGGCACGCAGGCCGGCGGCTGGTTCAACAAGGAGATCAACTCCCCGGACGACCTGCAGGGTCTCAAGATGCGTATCCCGGGCCTTGGCGGAACGGTGATGTCGAAACTCGGCGCATCGACGGTGTCACTGCCGGGCGGCCAGATCTATGAAAACCTCGTGTCGGGTGCTGTCGAAGCGACCGAATGGGTGGGTCCCTACAACGACTACTTCATGAAGTTCTACGAGGCGGCCAAGTTCTACTACACCGCCGGCATGCACGAGCCGGGTGGCGGCCTTGCCTTCGGCATGAACAAGTCCTGGTGGGAGAGCCTGTCGGAATACGAGCAGGCCGTGATCGAGGCGTGCTGCCTCGAGGAGAACGCCAACCAGCCCGAGGAGGCCGCAGCGTTCAACGGCGATTATCTCAATCGCCTCGTCAACGACCATGGCGTTCAGACCCGGCAGTTCAGTGACGAGGTCTGGGACGCGTTCGGCTTTGCGTCCGAAGAGGTGTTCGAGGAGACGCGGGATCACTCGGAACTCGCGGCGCGGATCAACGACGAGTTTCAGGAGGCACTCCGCGACATCGGCACATGGCGCGGTGCTGCCGAGATCGAGTTCTCGAACCAGCGAAACCGGATCCTCGGCATAGCCTGAACCGGGTTCCGGAAAATCGAAGGGAGCCGGCCATGTCGCCGGCTCCTGCCGCCAATTCGAGGCCCTGGTCGGTCACTTGAACCGAAGTACTCCATCTGAAGAAGAGAGATTGCGGCGTGCACAGCGTCAAAGATGATGATGAATTCACTCGAATCGAGCGTCCGGCACCCTTGATCCGCTTTCTGGGGTGGGCGTCGCTCACCGTTCTCGGCGCGTTCATGATCAGCAACATACTGGTCACGTGGTTCGGTCACCCGACACTCCTGGCGGGCCTGGCACGACAGGATGGCCGGGTCTGGGTGCAGGTGGCACTCTACGCGGTGGCGCTTGCCGGTGCGCTCTGGTGGGTGCTCTCCCGTTCCGAAAATTCCCTGCGCCAGGAAGCGCGCAAGATCAGCGCGTTCAACGCGTACCTGATCCGCGCCTGTTTCTTTGCCGTCCTGTTCGTCGGACTTGCCGACGTCACGATCGCCTTCCTGCGTGTCGAACGCTTTCTCGAGATCTTTTTCTCCCCGGCCGTCGCGTCGGATCTGATCAGGGCGCAATTTGTCGGTCCCTACGTGCACGCACCGCTTCTGTGCCTCGGTTTCGTGGTGGCACTCTTCAGTCGGACTCTCGGGTTTCAATGGCTGGCACTGCTGATCGTGGTGGCGGAGTTGCTGATCGTCTTCTCGCGCTTCGTCTTTTCCTACGAGCAGGCGCTGATGGGCGATCTGGTGCGTTACTGGTACGCCGCCCTCTTCCTGTTCGCCTCGGCCTACACGCTGCTCGAGGAAGGGCACGTGCGTGTCGATGTGCTCTACGCCGGCTTCCGGCAGCGCACCAAGGGACGCGTGAACGCCTTCGGGTCGATCCTGCTGGGCATGACCACGTGCTGGTGCATCATCCTGATCGGAATGGGTTCGCAACAGGCGATCATCAACGCGCCCGTCAGGAATTTCGAGATCAGTCAGGCGGGCACGGCGGGCATGTACGTCAAGTATCAGATGGCCGCCTTTCTGGCCGTTTTCGCCATCACGATGCTGATCCAGTTCGTGAGCTATCTCTTCGAGGCCGTCGCGGATGCGCGCGGAGAACGCGGTCATCTCGACCACACCGGCGCAACAACGGCCTGAGGACTGAACGATGGAACTTTTCTTTCTGTTGCTTCTGGTCCTCATCATGGCGACCGCTCTCGCATCGGGCTATCCGGTGGCCTTCGCATTGCCCGGCGCCGCGATCATCACCATCGTCCTGGCTGCGGCCTCGGGCTACGTGTTCGCGGGCAATGTCGACGCCTTCTTCCATTCGGGCGGTCCGTCCCAATGGCTCACCGCGGGGGTCACGAACCTGCGAGGCATCTATCTCGAGGTGGAGCGGGATACGCTGATCGCGATTCCGCTCTTCATCTTCATGGGCATCATGCTGCAGCGGTCGAAGATCGCCGAAGATCTTCTCGTCACCATGGCGCAACTCTTCGGGCCGGTTCCCGGAGGGCTCGGTATTTCCGTGGTCTTCGTCGGCGCGCTGCTGGCCGCGACGACCGGTATCGTCGGCGCGACAGTGGTCGCGATGGGCCTGATTTCGCTTCCCGCGATGTTGCGCAACAACTATTCCCAGCCGCTGGCCACCGGTACGATCGCGGCCTCGGGCACCCTGGGTCAGATCATTCCTCCGTCGATCGTGCTCATCATCCTGGCGGATCAGCTGGCGTCGGCCGCCGACCAGGCGTCCACGCTGCGCAAGTCGCTCTACTCCGACGCGACAGGCGAGTTGTCGATGCCGACCACCTTCGACGTGTCCTCGACCAGTGCGGGCGAGATGTTCCTGGGTGCCTTCGTGCCGGGGGTGGTGCTCGTCCTTCTCTACATGGTCTTCATCCTGGTCGTTGCCTTGATCCGTCCCAAGCTGGCGCCGGCCGTTCCTTACGAAGGGCAGCGGAACGCCGCGTTCTGGGTAAGTGTCGTGGTGACTCTGGTCCCGCCGCTCGCGCTCATCTTTCTCGTGCTCGGGTCGATCATCGCCGGCATCGCCACGGTCAATCAGGCCGGGGCCATCGGCGCTGCGGGCGCACTCGTCATGGCCGGCTACAGGCTCCCGAAGGAGGGCACACGAGGGACCTACTACCCGGCGTTCCTGGCCATCATCGGCCTTGGGCTCATCGCGTTCGCGCTTCAGACCTACGACATGAACATCAAGGCGCTGCTGGTGAATGGCGGGGACATGACCGGCATCTTCATCGGCGTGATCGCGGTGGGGATGGTCCTGATCGCGCTGATCTGGTCCGGGCTTCGCGTGCTCAAAATCGAGAACACGATGCAGGAGGTCATGCTGGAGACCGCAAAGACCACGTCGCTGGTCTTCATCATCCTGCTGGGCGCCGCCATGCTGACGGCCGCCTTCCGTGCCTTCGGCGGCGAGGAGCTGGTCCGCGACTACCTCAACGGGTTGCCCGGGGGGTTCTGGAGCCAGTTCATCATCGTCATGGCGGTGATCTTCATCCTCGGGTTTTTCCTCGATTTCATCGAGATCGCTGTGGTCGTGGTTCCCATCGTGGCGCCGATCCTGCTGGCGGCACCCGATGCCAACATCACCGCGGTCTGGCTGGGCGTGATGATCGGCCTGAACATCCAGACCTCGTTCCTGACCCCGCCGTTCGGATTTGCCCTCTTCTACCTGCGCGGGGTGGCGCCGGCCATCGTGAGAACCGTGCAGATCTACAAGGGTGTCATCGCCTTCATCGCGTTGCAGCTCGCTGCGCTCGCAATCGTCGGGTACTATCCGCAGCTGGTGAACTACCTGCCAAACCGCGTCTCTCTGCTGTCGGATGCCTCACCACCGCCACGCAACCCCAAATTGCAGCACTGCCTCGAGGAATACGTGCATGTCCAGCTCCAAAGCGGCACTGCCGGCGTGCGGGACGCAATCCAAAGGGCGCGCGGCCTCGACCTGTCGCTCCTGCCCGAGCGGCTGCAGTCGGAGTTGACCGACGCCTTCGACAATGCCGATACGGCAGTGAACACGATTGACGATGTCTGGGCCGCACATGCCGTGGTCGAAGAGGCGACGCCCATCTACCGCCCGCAACTTCAGGAGATCCGGGACATCGAACGCGCGATGCGTGGATTGCAACGCGACGCCGACGAGATCTACGATTCGATCCGGTTCCTGAATGCGGAGACGAGCGGAGAACGGATCGCACGGGGCGAAGCCGCAATCGCCGAAATCCAGGAGGAGATCGCGCAGCTTCGGACGGAAATTCCCGATAGCTGGGATGAAACCTATGAAACCTTCAGCGTGCTGATCAACGAAGAGGAACGGCTTCGCAACACCTATCGTCGCAGCGCCGACGCCTCCACCGAACCGGTCGCCGAGGTCTTGGCCGTCCTCGACGACAACGCCGCCTTCGCCGAATTGGAAGACCAGCTTCTCGCGTTGAGCGAGACGATCGAAACGGCGGAGCCAAATGCGGTCGAAGACGCTCTGAAAGAGCTGGGAAGCGCCTTCGGTTCGATCTCCGGAGCAAACCAGGTCAGCTCTCCCCTGTCGACGGCTCGCCGCGAAATCCGCAGCGGCAATCGCGAGGAGGCCCGCGCCGAATGGCAAGAGGCGGTCAACGCGTTCAACAGGCAGACAGCCTGGCGCGACGCGGCCGACAACACGATCCGCCCCGGTCTGGAAGACTATCTCGCCGCGACGTCGGACACGATTGGCGCACGCCAGCAAAATCGCTTGACGCGAGAGCAGGCATTGTTCCTCGCCGGGTGCAGCGCCGACCATCGCAACCTGTCGCTCTATTTCTGATGGGTCTGCCAGACGCTCCGGCTGGGCCTTGCGTTTGCAAAGCTGTCATCAGACCCAGTTTGGGAGTTTCGACGGCGTCACCTCCGAAGCATGCGCAGACTGCTTCAAGAACGTAGTCTGCGCTTCCATCAAGCCGTGTATCGCTTCGAATGCCGCGGCCCGTGAGGCCTAGCGTTTCAGATCTGACCACCGGCGATCTCGATCGCCTGACCGTTGACGCTGTCGGAGCCTGGGCCCACCAGCCACATCGCGGCGGCGGAAACCTCCTCGGCCGTGATCAGGCGGCCATGCCGATTGGCGCTCACCATCATCTTCAGCGCGTCCTCCTCCGACACACGTCCACGTTGCGCGATGGAGGTGACGTTGCGCTCCACGATCGGCGTGTCGACATAGCCGGGGCAGAGTGCGTTGAAGGTGTAGGGTTTGCCCAGGTAATCCTCGCTCAGCGACCGGATCAGGCCCACCATGCCGTGCTTCGTCGCGCCATAGCAGGGTGCCCCCGGTATGCCCCGCACACCGGCGATAGAGGCCACCGCGATCACGCGGCCCCAGTCGGTCTGCACCATGCTGCGCAGGCTTTCGCGGATCGTGAGGAAGGTGCCGTCGAGGTTGGTCGACATCATGTTGCGCCAGAATTCGAGGTCGGTCTTGAGGATCGACTTTCCTTCGGCGATGCCGGCGTTGGGCACGCAGATCTGGATCGGACCGCGAGCGTCGACGGCCGCTGCGATGATGCCCGAGACGCTCTCCTCGTCCCGCACGTCCATCGCCATGCCGGTGATCCGGTCCGCCGCGACCGCGTCGAGGACCTCCTGCCGGCGCCCGGTGATCGTCACTTGCGCCCCCGCAGCCGCCAGATCCCGCGCGATCGCCAGTCCGATCCCGGTGCCGCCACCGGTCACCAGCGCGTGTTTGCCCGTCAGATCCATGTTCGTCCCTCCCGATCCCGATTTCAGGCAACCTGCGCGCGTCGGATATCTTGCACAAGTCCTCGCATCGGATCACGTTGCGGCACATGGGATTGCCGCTGCGCAAGATGATCGATGTCCCGCCGGTATGGCTGGCGCTGTGCCTCGTGCTGGTCTGGCTGCAGGGGACGTATCTGCCGGTCGGACCGGAACCCGGCGCGTTGGTGCGCGGCGTCGGCGGCGTGCTGATCCTGGCGGCGGTCTTGCTCATCGGGCTCGCGGCATGGGAATTCCGGCGGCACCGCACCACGGTCGTGCCGCATCTGAAGCCGGACGCGCTGGTGACGAGCGGTGTCTTCGCGCTGTCGCGCAACCCGATCTACCTCGCCGATGCGCTGATCATCGCGGGCTGTGCCCTGCGCTGGCACGCGTGGTCGTCGCTGATCCTCGTGCCGCTCTTCATGCGTTTCATCGCGTGGCGCTTCATCGAGGATGAAGAGGCGCGGCTGCGGGCGGCCTTCGGCAAAGCTTTCGACGCCTACGCAGCAAAAGTGCGTCGGTGGATCTGATCCCGCAGGAAAACTGCGCGACGCCGACGAATGTATGCCTGTGTATATGGAGGATGCTCTTGTGCATCAGGGCGCCACGTCTTAGTGGAATTATCTCAGGGGCGGCCCAACTCGCCCGGCAAACGATATAGAACGTGGGGGACGTCTGGTGAAAATCGGAACGCCGAAGGAGATATTCGAAGGCGAGGCGCGAGTGGCGATGACGCCCGAGAGCGCGGGCCAGCTGCAGAAACTCGGCCACGAGTGCCTGATCGAGACCGGCGCGGGCACCCGGGCCGGGTTCCTCGATGCCGATTACGAGGCTGCCGGGGTCAAGGTGGTCAAGACCGCCGCCACGCTGTGGAAGAACGCGGACGTGGTGGCCAAGGTGCGGCCACCTTCGGATGCGGAGCTGAAGCGGCTGAAGAAGGACCAGACGCTGATCTCCATGTTCTATCCGGCTTCAAACGAAGAACATATGAAGCAGGCGGCCGAACAGGGCTCGACCGTGATCGCGATGGACATGGTGCCGCGGATCTCCAGGGCGCAGAAGATGGACGCGCTGTCGTCCATGGCCAACATCGCCGGGTATCGCGCGGTGATCGAGGCCGGGAGCAATTTCGGCCGCTTCTTCACCGGCCAGGTGACGGCCGCGGGCAAGGTGCCCCCCGCAAAGGTGCTGGTGATCGGCGCCGGCGTCGCAGGGCTTGCGGCAATCGGGACGTCGACATCGCTGGGAGCGATCACGCTGGCCTTCGACGTGCGTCCGGAAGTGTCGGAGCAGATCGAAAGCATGGGCGCCGAATTCGTGTTCCTCGATTTCGAGGAATCGAGCCAGGACAGCTCTGCCACCGGCGGCTATGCCGCCCCGTCGAGCCCGGAGTTCCGCGAAAAGCAGCTCGAGAAGTTCCGGGAACTCGCGCCGCAAGTGGACATCGTGATCTCCACCGCGCTGATCCCGAACCGCGACGCCCCAATCCTCTGGACCAAGGACATGGTCGAGAAGATGAAGCCGGGGTCCGTCATCGTCGATCTCGCGGCGGAGCGCGGGGGCAATTGCGAACTGACCGTCAAGGACGAGAAGATCGTGACGGAAAACGGCGTGACCATCGTGGGTTACACCGATTTCCCGAGCCGGATGGCGACGCAATCCTCGACGCTGTTCTCCACCAACGTCCGCCACATGCTGACGGATCTGACGCCGGAGAAGGACGGTGTCATCAACCACAACATGGAAGATGACGTGATCCGCGGTGCGACCGTGGCGCACGCGGGCGAGGTGACCTTCCCGCCACCGCCACCCAAGGTGAAGGCGATCGCGGCGGCCCCGAAAAAGGAAAAGCCGAAGGAACTGACGCCGGAGGAGAAGAAGGCCAAGGAACTGGCCGATTTCAAGCTCCAGACCCGCAATCAGGTGGGCCTGCTGGCGGTCGGCGGCGGTCTGGTCCTGCTGGCCGGGCTTTACACGCCCGCGTCCTTCATGCAGCACTTCATCGTCTTCGTGCTGGCGGTCTTCATCGGCTTCCAGGTGATCTGGAACGTCGCGCACAGCCTGCACACGCCGCTGATGGCGATCACCAACGCGATCTCGTCGATCATCATCCTGGGCGCGCTGATGCAGATCGGATCGGATTCGTTCCTGGTCGTTCTGCTGGCGGGGCTGTCTGTCTTCATGGCCGCGATCAACATATTCGGCGGCTTCCTGGTCACCCGGCGCATGCTCGCCATGTTCCAGAAATCATAAAGCGCGGGGTCGGGAACAATGGATTTCGGTTTCACCACAGCGGCTTACGCGGTCGCGGCAGTTCTCTTCATCTTGGCGCTCGGCGGGCTTTCGGGCCAGGAAAGCGCCAAGCGCGCGATCTGGTACGGCATCGTCGGCATGGGCATCGCTGTGCTCGCGACGCTGGTCGGACCGGGGCAGGGGCTCTGGTTCGCGTCGCTGATCCTGATCGGGGGCGGGGCGGCCATCGGCTACCAGCTGGCCACCAAGGTGCAGATGACCCAAATGCCCGAGCTTGTGGCGATCATGCACAGCCTGGTCGGGCTCGCGGCGGTGTTCGTGGGCTTCAACGCGGATTTCACCATCAGCATGGTCGAAGCCGCGAAGGCGGCCGGCGAAACGGTCGATGGCGTGTTCGCGAACCTCGTCGCCAAGAAGACGCCGGTGGAGATCACGATCCTGCAGATCGAGCTGGTTCTGGGCGTCTGGATCGGGGCGGTGACCTTCACCGGCTCCGTCGTCGCATATGGCAAGCTTGCGGGCCGCGTGGATTCCGCGGCGAAGAAGCTGCCGGGGGGGCATATCCTCAACGCGGCGGCGGCGATCCTGTCGCTGGTCTTCGCGGTCATGTACTTCCAGGGCGGCGGCGCATTCTCGCTGGTCATCCTGACGCTGCTGGCGCTCTTCATCGGGTATCACCTGATCATGGGGATCGGCGGGGCGGACATGCCCGTCGTCGTCTCCATGCTCAACAGCTACTCGGGCTGGGCGGCGGCGGCGATCGGGTTCAGCCTCGGCAACGACCTGCTGATCACGGTGGGCGCGCTCGTGGGCTCCTCCGGTGCGATCCTGAGCTACATCATGTGCAAGGCGATGAACCGCTCCTTCGTGAGCGTGATCCTCGGCGGCTTCGGCGGGCCGCAGGGCGCGCAGGCGGAAGTCGAGGGCGAGATGATCGCGATCGAGGCCGACGGCGTGTCGAACGCGCTCAACGAAGCCGACAGCGTCATCATCATTCCCGGCTACGGCATGGCAGTGGCGCAGGCGCAGAACGCGGTGGCGGAGTTGACACGCAAGCTGCGCGCGGCCGGCAAGACCGTACGCTTCGCCATCCACCCCGTCGCAGGGCGCCTGCCGGGGCACATGAACGTGCTGCTGGCGGAGGCAAAGGTGCCGTACGACATCGTGATGGAGATGGACGAGATCAACGAGGATTTCCCGGAGACTGACGTTGCCATCGTGATCGGCTCGAACGACATCGTGAACCCGGCGGCGCAGGACGATCCGAACTCCCCCATCGCGGGAATGCCGGTCCTTGAAGTTTGGAAGGCCAAGCAGGTCTTCGTCTCCAAGCGCGGTCAGGGCACGGGGTATTCGGGGATCGAGAACCCGCTGTTCTTCAAGGACAACACGCGGATGTTCTACGGCGACGCAAAGGCCTCGCTCGACAAGCTGCTGCCGATGATCGACTGACCGGTCAAGGTGCGCTGGATAGGTGTTGCGCCCGCACGATGTGCGGTCGCCACGGGCGAGGGGCGCTGCCCCTCGCGCTCCCCGAGGTATTTTGCGACCCAAAGAAGACCCGAACGCTGTCGCTTCGCTCCCGTTTCTTTGTGTCGGGAAACACCTCGGGGGAGTTGCGGAACGCGACCGGGCGGCACCACCTGCATTGCTGACATCGGAGTACATGCGTAGTATGCGACTGCATTCAGGTAACGCGGTGTTTTGCAAAGGTTTTTGACTTGGCCTCTGGTGCCCGGTAGCGTAACCGCGTTCCCATACCTTCCGAAAGGCCCTTCATGGCCCCCATCGACGATCATCCGCTGCGTTACCGGCTCGCCAACGAGTTGCATGCGCGCCCCTTCCCGGCGATGTGTGCGCCGCACATGGCGGCTTACGTCGCAATCAAGAACTCTGGCGAGGCGTCGCAGCGGGATCATGAGCCCGATCTGGCGCATCTGACACAACTGCTGGACCGCCACGGCGTGGCACATCCGCAGCCGGGCGCCACGCATTACTACGGAAAGATCGGCCGGCACTGGCTGAAGTGGGAGCAGCACACGGAGTTCGTGACCTACACCGTCTTCACGGAAGGTGTGACCGAGAAACCGTTCGATGGGTCGGAATTCGCCGTCTTTCCGGAGGATTGGCTGTCGAATGCGCCCGGGCAGCGGATGACGTCCATTCTGCTGCGGATCGAGGAAATGCCGCCCGTCGAACATATCAACAAGAGCCTTCAGGACTGGTTCGTGCCCGAAAGCCTTGCCGTGTCGCGGGTTCTGGACGATGCGGCCGTGGCGGCGGGTGATTTTCGGATCGACCCCTCGGGGCACATGCGTTTCGCGATTTTCGTGGAGACTGTCACCGGTGCGCGGCGGATCGGGCGGATCGTGCAGCGCCTGTGCGAGATCGAGACCTACAAGTCGATGTCCATGCTCGGCTTCTCGCGTGTGAAGTCGATCAGCGACCCGATGAACGCTTTGGATCTCAGGCTGACGGAGCTGATGGGGCATACGACCAGCGGCGACATGCCAGCGGAAGCCACGCTGAAGCAATTGCTGTCGATCTCGGCGGAGCTGGAAGAGCTGGCGGCGAAATGCTCGTTTCGTTTCGGGGCGACGGGCGCCTACGAGGCGATCGTGAACCAGCGGATCGGTGCGTTGCGCGAAGAACGGTACGACGGCCGCCAGACCTTTGCAGAGTTCATGATGCGCCGCTACGAGCCTGCCATGCGCACGGTCAAGTCGGCGGAGCGGCGTCTTGAGGCGATGTCGGGACGGTCGATCCGCGCCGCCAACCTGCTCCGCACCCAGGTCGACGTGGAGCGGAGCGCGCAGAACCAGAAGCTTCTCGAAAGCATGGACCGCCGGTCGGACCTGCAGTTGCGCCTGCAGCGCACGGTCGAGGGGCTGTCGGTCGTCGCGATCAGCTATTACGCGGTGTCCCTGGCGAGCTACCTGTTGTTTCCCGTGCAGGAGGCGACCGGACTCAGCAAGGGCATGCTGACGGCGCTGATCACTCTGCCGGTTGTAGTTCTGGTCTGGTGGATGATCCGCCGCCTGCGCCAAAAGATCGAGTGAGCAGCGCCTGGGTCAGCAAGGCTCCGGCGGCGATCGACGCAAGCGCGAGGATGGCGGCAATCGACAAGGTCGCGATGCCCGACAGGCCCGCACCCACGGTGCACCCGCCAGCCAGGACGCCACCTATCCCCATCAGTACCGCGCCGGCCATGTAGCGTCCGGTCTGCCCCGGGCTTTCGAAGCTCTGCCAGCGAAAGCTGCCGAAGACCAGGGCGGCCACCAGAGCTCCGGCCAGCACGCCGCCGACCAGCCCGGTGCCGAATCCCGCCGGGATCGCGGTGCTGGCCACGGTGTAGAACAGCGCTTCGGAGGCCGGAGCGGTAAAGGACAGGCTCTCCATCGCGATCGGGTCGAAATCGTCATAAAGCACGAAGCCGGTGCCGACCCAGCCGGCGACCGCCAGAAGCCCGATGAACGCGCCGCCCACAAGTGGCAACATGCGGTTGCCAGAGCGCGCCGCGATCAGCACCGCAGCGCCAGCGATCAGACCGGACCAGAGCCACGCACCGCCCGGGAGCATCGCCAGTGATGCCGCCTCAGCAACGGGAACCGTCACGGATCCCACCGCAGTGCGCAGCGGAGACAGAACGCCCTTCAGCGTGGCGTGCGCCACGATTGCGAAGACCACGAGCACGGTCAAAGCACGCAGGTTGCCCGTTCCGCCCAGCACCGTCAGCCGTGACAGGCAGCCGCGGGTCAGGACCATTCCCGCGCCGAACGCCAGGCCGCCGAGTGCGATGGCCAGAACCGGCAGGTCGGTCGCCATGAAGCGATGTTCGCCGAAACCGATCAGTCCCGCGGCCACGGCGGCTTGGGTGCCGATCACAGAAACGGCCAAGGCGATGGCCCAGACACCGGAGGCCTGCTTGCGATCCGCCCCGACAAGAGCACGGCGAAAGCAGAAGCCCGTGCGTTCCGCCAGAATACCGAACGCGACGCCCAAGGCCAATGCCAACCAGACGCTGGCTTGCGGCGCGGTGATCTCTTCGAAGCCGAAAGTCTCGAACATGGCCTACTTTCCTCTAAGTGGAACGAAATTCCGATTACCGCGCAGATATGGTCGCATCAACAGCGCGCCAGCCTGCGATTTGCAGGCGATGCAGAAGATCGTTCCAATACTTGCCTGGAACGAGGGAACGTTTTCGTGCTTGGACCGTCAGAGCGGAAAACTCAGCTCTGTGTGGGGCGGACACGACGGCGGCTGTCCTTATTTTCGGGTTCAGACGCCGATCGCCGTCCATGCTAACTCGTGCTGCGGAGCCGACCGGATCGCAAACTCGTTCATTGTTCGAAGTGAGTTTCGCGGCCTCAACGTCCCCGGATGCGGGGATCGAGCGCGTCGCGCAGGCCGTCGCCGAGGTAGTTCACACTCAGCACCGTGAGAGAAATCGCAATGCCCGGCAGCATCACGCGTTCGGGGAAGCGCTCCATCCGGTCGACCGCGTCGGCCAGCAGCTTGCCCCAGGTGGGGAAGTCGGACGGGAACCCCACGCCGAGGAAGCTGAGCGCACTTTCGGTGATGATCGCGGTGGCAAGGCCCAGCGTCGCCGACACCATGATCGGGGAGAGCACGTTGGGCAGCAGGTGGCGCCGCATGATGGCGCCGTTGGTGGTGCCGATGGACCGCGCGGCCAGGATGAACTCCCGTTCCTTGAGCGCCAGCACCTCGCCCCGCACGATCCGTGCGGTCTGCATCCAGGAGGTGATGCCGATGATGGCGACGATCAGGATGAACATGCCGCCCTCGGGCCCGAAATTGGCGCGCAGAGGTTGGCGGAACAGCGTCACCGCGACCAGCAGCAGCGGCAGGATCGGCAGTGACAGCACCAGGTCGGTGAACCGCATCAGCGGCCCGTCAAGCTTGCGGAAATAGCCCGCGAATACGCCGACGGAGGTCCCGATGAGCAGCGAGATCACCATCGCGGCCCAGCCCACGGCCATCGACGCGCGCCCGCCGGAGATCATGTTCGCCAGGATGTCGCGGCCCAGCTGGTCGGTGCCCAGGGGATGGGCCCAGCTGACCTTGGCGTCGCCGTCCCAGAGCGCGGTGTAGATCGGCCGCATGTCCTTGGCGCGGATGTCGAGCTCCTGCGCATCCAGCGTCCAGATGAAGGGGCCGAAGAGCACGGCGAGCGTGATGAAGAGCAGGAAGCCGCCACCCAGAACGGCCCCCTTGTGCTTGCGGAACTGATCCCAGACTTCGGCCCACTGACTGCGCGGCGGCTTGGCCGGTTCCTTGTCCTGGAGCGCGCCGTAGATGTTCGTGTCAGTCATAGCGGATCCTTGGGTCGAGGAGGCCGTAGAGCACGTCGGCGATGATGTTGAAGACCACGATCAGGATGGCGAAGATGAAGGTCAGCGTCATGACCATTGGCAGGTCGTTGGCGAAGAGCGCGGTGATCAGGAGCTGCCCGATGCCGTTCACCTTGAAGATCACCTCCGTGATGATCGCCCCGCCGAAGATGTTGGGCACGTTGAGCGCGATCACGGTCACGACCGGGATCATCGAGTTGCGCACCACATGGCTCAGGACGACCTTGCGCTCGCTGAGCCCCTTGGCCCGTGCGGTGCGCACGTAATCCTGGTTGAGGTTGTCGAGCATCGAGGCCCGCATGAACCGGTTGAGCTGCGCCGTGATCTGCAGCGCCAGCACCGTGACCGGCAGAACCATCTGCTGCAGCTGGACGACGAAGCTGTCCCAGCTGTTGACCTCGTGCACGGTGTTGTAGACCGAAGGAAGCCATTCGAGCTGCACCGCGAAGATCACGATCAGCAGCGGGCCCGTGAAGAACGGCGGTACCGAAAAACCGATCATCGAGATGAAGGTGCCCGCATTGTCGAAGGCCGAATACTGCCGATACGCGGAGTAGATGCCGATCGGGATGGCGATGAGGATCGCCACGACATAGGCCACGCCCACGACCCAGAGCGTCTGGGGGATGCGCTGCAGCACGATGTCCATGACCGGCGAGCGGGTCTGCCAGGAGATGACGCGCAGCTTGCCGTCGGCGAAGTTGGTGCCGAAGATATGATCGAACAGCACCTGCGGCTCGATCCAGAAGAACTGCACCAGCCATTTCCAGTATTGAATGTAGATCGGCTCCCCAAGGCCCAGGGCCTGCCGCATCCGCTCCTTGACCTCCGGCGGAACCGTCAGGGGGACCTGCGCCATCGGATCGCCGGGCGCGAGCTGCAGGAGCATGAAGATGGCGAGGCTGATGAAGATGAGCGTCGGAACGGCCAGGACCAGTCTGCGAATGGTATAGGTCAGCATGCGCGGCGCCTTTTGCTCGTCCGTCCGGATCCCGGGGGTGGTTCAGAGAGGTACTTGCGGCCGTCTGGACCGGCTTGCGGTGCAGGGCGCGGGCTCACTGCCGCGCCCTGCACAACGTTGCGGTCAGTCGATGCGGTACCAGTCCGCCACGTTCCAGAGTTCGCTGTCCCAGACGTCCAGCACGACACCGCCCAGCGAGTTGGCATGGGCCGAAAGACGCCCGCGGTGCACAAGCGGGATCATCCCGCCGTTTCCGACATACATGTCGTTGAGCTCCTTGGCGATGCGCGCGCGCTCCTCGGTGCCGGCGGTCTTTGTCAGCGTGTCATGCAGTTCGTCGTATTCCTCCATGCAGAAGCGCGAGATGTTCTCACCCTGCCACTGGGTTTCCGGACGCGGTGCCTTGTCGCACAGGCCGTTGCCCAGATAGGATTGCGGGTCCGTGCCGTTGAAGGTGTTGGCGTACATCTCGACGTCTGCATAGAACTTCTGGAAGGTGTCCGGGGAGCCCGGATCGCCGCCGAAGAAGACGGATGCGTCGACGTTGCGCAGTTCGACCTCCATGCCGATCTGTTCCCACCAGTCCTTGATCAGCGCCTGGAAGTCCTGGCGCACGGCGTTGGTGGATGTCTGGTAGAGGATCGAGAGCGGCACGCCGTCCTTTTCGCGGACGCCGTCACCATCGGTGTCGACGATGCCGGCCTCGTCCAGAAGCGCTTTCGCCCCTTCGATGTCCTGGGTCGAGCAATCAAAGGTCTCGGAGTCGAAGATGGCCGGCGCCGGCACCCAGTTGCAGGTGACTTTCCCTGCCTGGCCGTACCCGATCTCCACCAGCAGCGGCCGATCGATCGCCATCGACATGGCCTGGTAGACGGCCGGGTCGCGCAGGAACGGGTGCGGATGGGCCGCGGTCGACCGTTCGCCCTCCGGCAGGTTCGGGTCAGGATTGGTCCAGTTCAACCGGATGCCTTCGACCAGCGGGCCGAAGCCCGCGACCGGCGTGCCCTTGCCGCCTGCTTCCATCTTGGCGATCACGTCGGGTGCGAGCTGCAGGTTCCAGGCATAGTCGAACTCGCCCGTCTCCATCACCGCGCGTCCCGCCGCGGTCGCGTCGCCGCCGCCCTTGAAGGTGACGGTTGCGAAGGCCGGCTTGTCCGGGTCACGGTAGTTCTGGTTCGCTTCCATGGTGATCACGTCGTTGGGCCGGAATTCGGTCACGACGAAGGGCCCGGTGCCGATGGGGTTGAAGTTCGCTTCCGTGCACTCGGGGGCCTTTGCGCCCATGCATTCCTCGAATTGCGCCTTCTGGATGATCGGGCTCTCGCCGCCGACGAACGGACCGTAGGGGAAGGGCGTGGGCTGGCCGAAGTTCACGACGACGGTGTGCTCGTCCGGGGTCTCGACCGAACTCACGCCTTCGAACTTGGTCTGCTGCGCGCAGCCGCCTTCGGGATGCGTGCAGTAATCATAGGTGAACTTCACGTCTTCCGAGGTGAAGGGGGTGCCGTCCGACCACGTGATGCCCGGGGTGATCTTCCAGGTGATCTGGGTCAGATCCTCGCTCACGCCACCATTCTCGACGGTGGGGACCTCATCGACCAGCCAGGGCACGATCTCGCCTGTCTCGTCATAGCGGGCCAGCGGTTCGATGATCATCGACGAGGCTTCGACGTCCTTCGTGCCGCCCGACAGGAACGGGTTCAGGATCGAGGGCGCCTGCCAGTAGATGATGTTGACATTTCCGTCGCTTGCCACGCTCGGCGAACGCCGCCGGTGCCAGCGCGGTGGTCGCGATAGCCCCCATGAGCAGGGTCTTCAGTCTCATGTCATACTCCTTGTTGGACACGCGAACGTGCCGTTCTCCCTGGGCTCTGTCCATGTCGAGCCCTTAAGTTGCGATCTGGATGGATCGAGCACCGCTGTACAAGTCTTGGCTTTCAAACGATTTTCGCCAGATCCCCCGAAACCGAATGCCCTCTATCGAAACAGCTTTTGTAGAAAATGCAAGCACAACCATGGCTGACTGCAGTGAAACCGTGCACTCGCGTTTGACAGTGCTGCCGCCTTGGGCGTAGCGTCGATCGATCAATCCAGGGAGACGCGGGGATGCTCGACGAAACCGGGCCACGGCCGATCGCGCAAATCGACGGCCTTCGGGTCGAGTTCCAGACCAAGGACGGCACCGTCGTCGGGGTGGAGGACGTGTCCTTCGACATCGGTCCGGGCGAGACTGTCTGCGTGGTCGGCGAAAGCGGATCGGGTAAATCGGTCTCCTCCCTGTCGCTGATGCGTCTGATCGAATACGGCGGCGGGACGATCGCGGGCGGCCGGCTGCTCTTCGATCGCGAAGGCGAAGGCGTGCTGAACCTCGCCACGGCCGACCAGGATCTGATGCGCACGATCCGCGGCAACGAGATCGGCATGATCTTCCAGGAGCCGATGACGGCGCTGAACCCGGTCTTCACCGTGGGCCGGCAGCTGACCGAGGGGCTGCGGCTGCACATGGGAATGAACCAGAGGGCCGCGGAGGCGCGCGCGCTGGAATTGCTGCGACAGGTGCGCATCCCGGAGCCGGAACGACGCCTGCACCAGTATCCGCACGAATTGTCCGGCGGCATGCGCCAGCGCGTCGTGATCGCGATGGCGCTGGCATGCGAGCCGCGGCTGCTGATCGCGGACGAGCCCACAACCGCGCTCGACGTGACGATCCAGGCGGAGATCCTGGCGCTGATGGACCGGTTGAAGCGGGAGACCGGCACGGCGGTGATGTTCATCACGCACGACATGGCGGTGGTGGCGCAGATGGCCGACCGGGTGGTGGTCATGTTCCGCGGCAAGAAGGTCGAGGAAGGTCCGGTCGAAGAGATCTTCGAGAACCCGCAGCACCCCTATACGAAGGCGCTGCTGGCGGCCGTGCCGAAGCTGGGCGAGATGCGCGGCAAGGCGGCGCCCGAACCGATGAAGCTGTTCGGGCGCGACCAGGGGTCGATCGAACCCATCCCGGGCACGAACGAAACTCTGCTGACCGTGAAGAACCTCACGACGCGATTTCCGGTCAAGGGCGGGTTCTTTCGCCGCACCGTGGCGATTCGTTCATGCGGTCGAGGACCTGTCGTTCAAGATCAACAAGGGCCAGACGCTGAGCCTCGTGGGCGAATCGGGCTGCGGGAAGTCCACGGCCGGCCGGTCGATACTGCGCCTGGTGGAGCCGCAATCGGGCGAGATCGACATCGACGGCAAGGACATCATGGCGCTGTCGCAGAACAAGCTGCGCGAGGCGCGCCGCGACATGCAGATGATTTTCCAGGATCCCTTTGCCTCCCTCAATCCGCAGATGCCTCTGGCCGATCAGGTCGCCGAGCCGATCCACAATTTCGGCACGCTGAAGGGCGCCGAGATCGGCAAGCGTATCGAGATGCTGTTCGACCGGGTGGAACTGCCGCGCAGCTTCATGCGCCGGTTTCCGCACGAGCTGTCCGGCGGGCAGCGGCAACGCGTGGCGATCGCCCGCGCATTGGCGCTGAATCCCAAGCTCATCATCTCCGACGAGGCGGTGAGCGCGCTCGACGTGTCAGCGTGCAGGCGCAGGTGCTGAACCTGATGATGGAACTGCAGGCGGAGCTGGGCGTGTCCTATCTCTTCATCAGCCATGACATGGCGGTGGTGGAGCGGGTGTCGCATTTCGTGGGCGTCATGTACCTGGGCCGGATCGTGGAACTGGGGCCGCGCGCAGCGGGTGTTCGAAAATCCGCAGCATCCCTACACGCAGGCGCTGATGAAGGCCGTGCCGATCGCCGATCCGCGGCAGCGGAAATCGGAGAAGGATCTCAACTTCAAGCCGATCCCGTCGCCGATCCATGGCGTCGACTACGTGGCGGAACCGTCGGTCTATCGCGAGGTGGAGCCCGGGCACCTGATCCTCGAGACGGATAGCGGGTACTGAACGGATTTCGGCGCGTGTCCGCGCCGACCGGGGCGAGGGGGACGCTGTCCCCCTCGCGCTCCCCCTGAGGTATTCGAGGACCCAAAGAAGAGGCTGGTCAACGCGCGTCCGTTCGTTACCCTAGGCACCTGTCATTGGCACGAAAGGAGAGCTGTTTGAGCGAACGTCTGACACCGCTGGAGATCATGACGAAGCTGATCTCGTTTCCCACCGTATCGCGGGACACGAACCTGCCGCTGATCGACTGGGTAGAGGAGTACCTGGCCTCGCACGGGATCGAGTCGCATCGCTGGCCCGATCCGGATCAGCCGGAGAAGGCGGCGCTTTTTGCGCATGTGGGACCGTGGGAAGAGGGTGCTGTCGTGCTGTCGGGTCACACCGATGTCGTTCCCGTGGACGGGCAGGAGTGGACCGGCGATCCCTGGACGGTCGAGGAACGGGACGGCAGGTATTTCGGGCGCGGCACCTGTGACATGAAGGGCTACGATGCGCTCGCGATCTGGGCGCTGGTCGAAGGACAACACGCCGGGCTGAAGAAACCGATGCAACTTGCGCTGAGCTTCGACGAGGAAATCGGGTGCACCGGCGCGCCACCGATGATCGAGGCGATGCAGCCGGTTCTGCCCAAGGGATCGGCCGTCATCGTTGGGGAGCCCAGCGAGATGCGGGTCGTGACGGGCCACAAGGGCGGACAGGGGTTCCCGACCCATGTCGTGGGATTCGAGGTGCATTCCTCCATCGCCTACCAGGGGGTGTCCGCGATCCACGAGGCCGCGCGGCTGATCCAGTGGTCGAACGACATGAACGCGTCGGCGGCGGCCGCGGAGCCGTCCGACGTCGCAGCGATCTTCGATCCGCCCTACACCAGCTGGCATGTCGGGATGATCGAGGGCGGAACGGCGCACAACATCACGGCCAAGGATTGTCGATTCGTTCTGGGGTTCCGGGCCGTTCCCGACGATGATTTCGCCGCGTTGCGACAGGCCTATCTCGACCGGGTCGAGGCGCTGCGCGCCGATATGCAGGCCGTGCGTCCCGAGGCTGATATCCGGACCGAAATCATGTTCGACGTCCCGGCGCTGCGCCCCGAGCAGGAGGGCTCGGCCGAGCAGTTGGCGCGCGCGCTGACCGGTGACAACGGCACCCATGTGGTGAGCTATGGCACTGAGGCGGGCCATTTCCAGACGGCGGGCTATTCCGCCGTTGTTTGCGGTCCCGGCAACATCGCGCAGGCCCATCAGCCGGACGAGTTCATCACTGTCAAGGAGTTCGAGGCGGGGCATTCGTTCATGAAACAGCTGGTGGCGCGGCTGGCGGCGTGACGCCGCCCGGGCGCCTGCGGCTACGGGTCGCTGCGCATCGCC
The DNA here is from genome assembly GCA_963721175.1 of uncultured Alphaproteobacteria bacterium. Lineage (GTDB taxonomy): Bacteria > Pseudomonadota > Alphaproteobacteria > Rhodobacterales > Rhodobacteraceae > Aliishimia. The sequence continues at coordinate 33,824 of CAVRIG010000025.1, forward strand.
AGCCGTAGCGAGGCGCATCCTTCGTGGGTTGACGTTCCGAGAGCGGCGACCTTATAAATGAACAAGCGTTCAATAAATCGGGAGGGGCGCGCGATGTTCATGGGATCCATGCAGTTCGACCTGGGCGAGGACGTGAACGCCCTGCGCGAGATGGTGCACAAGTGGGCGCAGGACCGCGTGAGGCCCATGGCCGCCGGGATCGACACGTCGAACGAGTTTCCCGCCGAACTCTGGCGCGAAATGGGCGATCTGGGCCTGCTGGGCATTACCGTGCCGGAGGAATTTGGCGGCGCCGGCATGGGGTATCTTGCCCACGCGGTTGCGGTGGAGGAGATCGCGCGCGCGTCCGCCTCGGTCTCGCTCTCCTATGGCGCGCATTCGAACCTGTGCGTCAACCAGATCAAGCTCAACGGGACGGACGAGCAGAAGCGGAAGTACCTGCCGAAGCTGGTCTCCGGCGAGCATGTTGGTGCGCTCGCCATGTCGGAGGCGGGAGCCGGATCCGACGTGGTGTCGATGAAGCTGAAGGCCGAGAAGCGCAACGACCACTACCGCCTCAACGGCACCAAGTACTGGATCACCAACGGGCCGGATGCCGACACGCTGGTGGTCTATGCCAAGACGGATCCCGAGGCGGGTTCGAAGGGGATCACGGCCTTTCTGGTCGAGAAGGAGATGACCGGCTTCTCCACAAGTCCGCATTTCGACAAGCTGGGAATGCGCGGGTCCAACACGGCGGAGTTGATCTTCGAGGATGTCGAGGTGCCGTTCGAGAACGTGCTGGGCGAGGAGGGGCGCGGCGTGCAGGTGCTGATGTCCGGGCTCGATTACGAACGCGTGGTACTGGCCGCGATCGGTCCGGGGATCATGGCGTCCTGCATGGACGAGGTCATGCCCTACATGGTGGAGCGCAAGCAGTTCGGCCAGCCGATCGGGACGTTCCAGCTGATGCAGGGCAAGATCGCCGACATGTACACGGCGATGAATTCGGCGCGCGCCTATGTCTACGAGGTCGCGAAGGCCTGCGACCGGGGCGACGTCAAGCGCGTCCGATGCGGCGGCGTGCTGCCTTTATGCCTCCGAACAGGCGATGGTCCAGGCGCACCAGGCGGTGCAGGCGATGGGCGGGGCCGGGTTCCTCAGCGATACGCCTGTGAGCCGGATCTTCCGCGATGCCAAGCTGATGGAGATCGGGGCCGGCACATCCGAGATCCGGCGGATGCTGATCGGGCGGGAACTGGTCACGGGGATGATGTGATGACGCTGCACGGGCTCACGGTGCAGGGCGCATGGGACTTGCCGGAAGATCTGAACATGGCGCGACAGTGCCTGAGCCACGATCCGGAGGCCGTCGCAGTGATCGACCTGACGGGCGGGGCGCGGCGCAACGTGAGATTTGCCGAGCTGGGTCGGATGGCCGACGGGATCGCAAGAGCGCTTATGATCCGTGTTGGTTCGGGCGACCGAGTGGGCGTGCTGCTCAGTCAAAGCCCGTGGTGCCTCGCCGCGCATCTCGCGATCTGGAAGATCGGCGCGATTTCAGTGCCTTTGTTCAAGCTCTTCAAGCAGGATGCGCTGGCGACCCGGGTTCAGGATTCCGGCTGCGAGATCGTGCTGACCGATCCGGAGGGGACGGCGCTTCTCGGCGATCTGGCGGAGCCATGGATCGCGGCGGAGGTCGGTTTGCAAGGCGACGCCGTAGAGTTTGCAAGTACCGGACCGAGATCCCCGCCATCCTGATCTACACCTCCGGCACGACCGGCACGCCGAAGGGGGCGCTGCATGGGCACGAGTCCTGACCGGCCACCTGCCGGGCGTCTGCTTGAGCCACGATATTTGGGGCAGCCCGGCGACGTGCTCTGGACGCCGGCGGACTGGGCCTGGATCGGCGGGCTTTTCGACGTGGCGCTGGCCGGGCTCGCGATGGGCGTGCCGGTGGTGGCGGCGCGCATGGCGAAGTTCACGCCCGAGGGTGCGGCGGACCTGTGCGCGGGCAAAGGTCGCGCAACGTGTTCTTCCCGCCAACCGCCTTGCGGATGATGAAGGCCGAAGACCGCGGATTTACCGGCCTGCGCTCGGTCGCGAGCGGCGGCGAGCCGCTGGGCGCGGAGATGCTGGCCTGGGGGCGGGAGGCGTTCGGGCTGACGATCAACGAATTCTATGGCCAGACCGAATGCAACATGGTGGCGTCCTCCTGCGCGGCCGGGTTTCCCACGAAGGCCGGGCTGCATCGGCAAGGCGGTGCCGGGGATCGAATCTGGCCGTGCTGAACTGCCGACGGGCAGCCGATCGATGGCGAGGGCGACGTGGCGATCCGGCGCGGCTCCGCGTCGATGATGCTGGAGTACTGGAACAGGCCCGAGGAGACTGCGGAGAAGTTCCGCGGCGACTGGATGCTGACCGGGGACCGGGGCGTGTGGGAAGGCGACTACCTGCGCTTCGTGGGGCGCGAGGATGATGTCATCACCTCTTCCGGCTACCGCATCGGCCCGTCGGAGATCGAGGACTGCCTGCTGACCCACCCGGAGGTCGCGACCGTGGGCGTGGTGGGCAAGCCCGACGCGCTGCGGACGGAGATCGTGAAGGCCTATGTCGTGCGGATTCCGGGCGGCAAGGCAACTGCCGAAGACCTTAAGGCATGGGTGAAGGAACGGCTCGCAAGCTATTCCTACCCAAGGGAAATCGAATTTGTGGAGGCGCTGCCCATGACGGTGACCGGCAAGGTTATCCGCAAGGAGTTGAAGGCCCGCGCGGCCGCTGAGGTACCGGAGACGACATGAAGCTCAATTCGCAAGCGATCCCGACATCCGAGGCGTTCCATGCCAATCGCACCGCGCATCTCGGCGCGCTGGAGGAGGTCCGCCACGCGGCCGAACTGGCGGCGGCGGGCGGTGGCGAGAAGGCCCGTCAGCGGCACCTCGATCGCGGCAAGATGGCACCGCGGGAGCGGGTGGCGAACCTGCTCGACCCGGGCTCGCCGTTTCTGGAGATCGGGGCCACCGCCGCGCATGGCATGTACGACGGCGCGGCACCGTGCGCGGGCATGATCGCGGGGATCGGGCGGGTCGAGGGGCAGGACGTCATGGTCGTCTGCAACGACGCCACGGTGAAGGGCGGCACCTATTATCCGATGAGCGTCAAGAAGCACCTGCGCGCTCAGGAGATCGCGGAGGAGAACCATCTGCCCTGCGTCTATCTGGTCGATCAGGGCGGCGCGAACCTGCCCAATCAGGACGAAGTGTTCCCGGACCGCGAGCATTTCGGGCGGATCTTCTACAATCAGGCGCAGATGAGCGCGAAGGGCATTCCGCAGATCGCGGTCGTGATGGGCTCCTGCACCGCCGGTGGCGCTTATGTGCCCGCGATGTCGGATGTGACGATCATCGTGAAGGAGCAGGGGACGATCTTCCTCGCCGGCCCGCCGCTGGTGAAGGCCGCGACGGGTGAGGTCGTCACGGCGGAGGAGCTGGGCGGCGGCGACGTGCATACGCGGCTGTCGGGCGTGGCCGATTACCTGGCCGAGGACGACAATCACGCGCTCGCGTTGGCGCGGCGTGCGGTGCGCGGTCTGGCGCGAATGCGTCCCGACGGTCCGCCGCGAGAGACACCCGAGCCGCCGGCCTACGATCCCGACGAGATGCTCGGCGTGGTGCCCGCGGATCTGCGCACGCCCTACGATATCCGCGAGGTCATCGCGCGCACCGTGGACGGCTCACGCTTTGACGAGTTCAAGGCGCGGTTCGGGGAGACGCTGGTCTGCGGGTTTGCCCATGTGGACGGATGGCCGGTCGGCATCGTCGCCAACAATGGCGTGCTGTTTTCGGAATCGGCACAGAAGGGCGCGCATTTTGTCGAGCTTTGCTCGCAACGGCATATCCCGTTGATCTTCCTGCAGAACATCACCGGGTTCATGGTGGGCAAGCGCTACGAGAACGAGGGGATCGCCCGGCACGGCGCCAAGATGGTGACGGCCGTCGCGACGACTGCGGTGCCGAAGATCACGCTGCTGGTGGGCGGCTCCTTCGGGGCCGGCAACTACGGCATGGCGGGGCGTGCGTACTCCCCGCGGTTCCTCTGGACCTGGCCCAATTCGCGGATCTCGGTGATGGGCGGAGAGCAGGCGGCAGGCGTGCTTGCGACGGTGAAGCGCGACGCGATCGAACGCGGCGGCGGGACATGGTCGGCCGAGGAGGAGGCCGCCTTCAAGAAGCCCACCATCGACATGTTCGCGGAACAATCACACCCGCTTTATGCCTCCGCGCGGCTTTGGGACGATGGCGTGATCGACCCGCGCAAGTCCCGCGACGTGCTGGCTTTGTCCCTGCATGCCGCGCTCAACGCACCCATGGAACGGACGCGCTTCGGCGTGTTCCGGATGTAAGGGGACTTCATGGCCTGCTATTCATCAGCCTCTTCAGGACGTTGGGTCAGTTTGCAAACGCGCACAAACAAATTTGCAAATGCCGTACAGCGAGGTCGCGGACATGTTTGACACCATCCTGATCGCCAACCGGGGCGAGATAGCCTGCCGCGTCATGCAGACGGCGCGGGCGATGGGAGTCCGCTGCGTCGCCGTCTATTCCGATGCCGATGCAGGAGCCAAGCATGTCGCCATGGCGGACACGGCGGTTCATATCGGCAAGTCGGCTCCGGCGGAGAGTTATCTGCGCGGCGACGTGATCATCGCGGCCGCCCTGAAGTCCGGCGCGCAGGCGATCCATCCGGGCTACGGGTTCCTGTCGGAAAATCCGGAGTTCGTGGAGGCCGTCGAGGCGGCGGGCCTGACCTTCATCGGGCCTTCGGCCAAGGCGATCCGAGCGATGGGGCTCAAGGACGCGGCCAAGGCGCTGATGGAGGAGGCGGGGGTTCCGGTCGTGCCAGGCTATCACGGCAAGGATCAGGATCCGGGCAGGCTGGCGCAAGAGGCTGAGAAGATCGGCTACCCTGTCCTGATCAAGGCGGTCGCCGGCGGCGGCGGAAAGGGCATGCGGCTGGTCGAGAAACCCGCAGATTTCGACGATGCGCTGGCCAGCGCCCAGGGCGAGGCCAGAACCGCCTTCGGCAATCCCGACGTGCTGATCGAGAAGTTCGTGACCCAACCGCGTCATATCGAGGTGCAGGTCTTCGGCGACGGCACCCGCGCGCTGCATCTCTTCGAACGCGATTGCTCGCTGCAGCGCCGCCACCAGAAGGTGATCGAGGAAGCGCCCGCGCCCGGCATGACCGAGGAGATGCGCGCGGCGATGGGGACCGCCGCCGTTCGCGCGGCTGAAGCGATCGGGTACAGCGGCGCGGGCACGATCGAATTCATCGTCGACGGCTCCGATGGGCTGCGGCCGGACGGGTTCTGGTTCATGGAGATGAACACGCGGCTGCAGGTCGAACACCCGGTGACGGAGGCGATCACCGGCGTAGATCTGGTGGAATGGCAACTGCGCGTGGCGTCCGGAGAACCCCTGCCGGCGCGGCAGGAGGATCTTCGGATCAACGGCCACGCGTTCGAGGCGCGTCTTTATGCGGAGGACGTGCCCAAGGGTTTCCTGCCCGCGACCGGACGGCTTGCCCATCTGGATTTTCCGATCACTGCGCGGATCGACAGCGGCGTGCGTCCCGGGGACGAGATCAGCCCCTGGTACGATCCGATGATCGCCAAGGTGACGGTGCACGGGCCGACGCGGGAGATCGCGCTGAAACGGCTCGGCCAGACGTTGAAGCGGACGCAGGTCGCGGGGTCGGTCACCAACCTCGCGTTCCTGGGCGCGCTCGCAACTCACAAGGGTTTCGCGGTGGGGGAGCTCGATACCGGTCTCATAGCCCGTGATCTCGACACGCTGGTGGTCGCGCCGTCCTGGACGCCGGTGCAGGCGGTGGCGGCAGCCATGTCCATGGTCGGGCTCGACCGGTCGCATCCCATGTCCGGCTTCGCGCTCTGGCAGCCGCTTCGGCGGGCGCTGCCGCTTGGGTGGGGCGAGGAGGTCATCGACATCCGCGTCGAGGTCGTAAGCCCGCACATCCAGGACTGGCAAGTTGGCGAGAAACGGCTGCGCGCGGTTTGCGACGGCGGCATCTGGACCATAGACGGCGCACCATTGCCGCCCGTCGCGGTCAATGGATCCGTCGTGACGGTGTTCGACGACTACGGCGTGTCGTTCGACGTGATAGACGCGCTGGCGCGGGCGTCGGCTGCGTTCGGGGATCCGACGCTGATCGAGGCGCCGATGCCCGGCATGTTGAAGCAGGTCTTTGCAAAAGCGGGTGAAGCGGTTTGCAAAGGCGACAGGCTGGCCGTTCTGGAGGCGATGAAGATGGAGCACACGCTCACCGCAGCCCTGGACGGGACCGTGGCCGAGATCCTCGTGCCCGCGGGAACGCAAGTCTCCGCCGGTGACGTGCTGATCCGGCTCGAAGCGGACGCTCAGGAAAGCGGGGCGGCATGATCACGTTGCATCACTGCCCGCAGACCCGGTCCATGCGCGTCCTCTGGCTTCTGCACGAGCTCGACGATGTCGATTTCCGCGTGCAGGTCCATCCGTTCGACAAGTCGCTGCGGCGGCCCGAATACCTGACCTTGTCGCCAGCCGGCCGCGTCCCGGCCATCGATATCGAAGGCGAACGCATGTTCGAAAGCGCGGCCATTCTCCAGTATCTCTGCGAGCGCTACAGCCCCGACCGATTGGGCCGCTCGATGCGAAGTCCCGATCGCCCGGACTGGCTCGTCTGGCTGAGCTTCGCCGAGACGATCAGCCAGCATGTCGCCGCCCTGACGCAGCAGCACCTGATGCTGCGCGAGGACTGGATGCGGTCGCCCATGGTGATGAAACTCGAGGCCGCGCGCCTGACGAAATGCTACGACGCGATCGAGGCACGCCTGTCGACACCGGTGGAGAACCGGGACTACCTGCTGACTTCCGGCTTTTCGGCGGCCGACATCGCGGTCGGGCAGGCGGTCTACATGGCGCGGTGTTTCGCGGCGCTCGACGATCATCCTGCGGTTGTCGACTGGTATGCGCGGATCACCGACCGGCCCGGGTTCAAGGCCGCACTTCCATCGGAGAACCAGACGCTTTTCGCCGATGGTTTTTATGCGCCCTGGCCGGTGGAGGCGCCGGATGCGGGTTGAGATCTTCGAGGTCGGCCCGCGCGACGGGCTGCAGAACGAGAAGCGCGAGATACCGGTGGCCAGCAAGGTGGCACTGGTCGACCTGCTGAGCCGAGCGGGATTCCGCCGGATCGAATGCGCGAGCTTCGTGAGCCCCAAATGGGTGCCGCAGATGGCCGGCAGTGCCAAGGTTCTGGCGGGGATCACCCGCGCGCCCGGCGTGTCCTACGCCGCGCTGACGCCGAACATGCGCGGGTTCGAGGACGCGATGGCAGCAGGCGCGGACGAGGTCGCGATCTTCGGCTCGGCGTCCGAGGGCTTCAGCCGCGCCAACATCAACGCGTCCATCGCGGAGAGCCTGGAACGCTTCCAGCCGGTGGCCGAGGCCGCGCGGGCACGGGGCGTGAAGGTACGCGGCTACGTAAGTTGCGTGATCGAGTGTCCCTATGACGGCCCTGTGGCGCCGGAGGAAGTTGCCAGAATTGCCGGAAATCTGCGCGCGATGGGGTGCTACGAAATCAGCCTTGGCGACACCATCGGCAAAGGCACGCCGGAAACGGTCGCGGCGATGCTGGAGGCCGTTCTGGAGGTCGTGCCCGCGGGCGAATTGGCCGGGCACTATCACGACACGAATGGGCGTGCGCTCGACAACATTTCCGCCTCGCTGGAAAAGGGGCTGCGCGTTTTCGATGCGGCTGTCGGCGGTCTCGGCGGCTGCCCCTATGCGCCAGGTGCGGCCGGGAACGTCGCGACAGAAGCTGTCGCCGAGCGCCTTGCGCGCGATGGGTGGGAGACCGGCCTCGACCAGGACGTCATTGCGCAAGCTGCGACCATGGCCCGTCAGATGCGCGGTTGAAGAGGGGGCGTAAAGCTCATGGAATACAAAACGATTTCGCTGTCGACGGATGGGCGCGGCGTCACGACCCTGATGCTCGATCGGGCGGAGAAGCGGAATGCGATGTCGGGCGAGATGCTGAGCGAACTCGCGCATGCAGCCGATGCGATTGCGCGCGATGACGCGACGCGCGTCGTGGTGCTGACCGGCGCCGGCGACACTTTCTGTGCGGGTGGCGATCTGGCCTGGATGCGGCAGCAGCGCGACGTCGACGCCGAAACGCGGGGCCGCGAGGCGCGCAAGCTGGCCGACATGCTGCAGAAGCTCAACACGCTGCCGAAGCCGGTGATCGGCCGGATCCAGGGAAATGCCTTCGGTGGCGGCGTCGGGCTCGCGTCGGTCTGCGACATCGCGATCGGCGCGGAGGGGCTGAAGATGGGGTTCACCGAAACGCGCCTGGGCCTGATCCCCGCGACCATCGGCCCCTATGTCATTGCGCGCATGGGCGAGGGGCGCGGCCGCCGGGTCTTCATGAACGCGCGCCTGTTCGACGCTGCTGAGGCAGTCGATCTGGGTCTTCTCGCACGCGCCGTGCCGTCCGTGGATCTGGACGAGGCGGTCGAGGCGGAGGTTGAACCCTATCTTGCCTGCGCGCCGCAAGCCGTCGCCGCGGCGAAGGCCCTCGCGCGTCATCTCGGTCCGATCATCGACGACGCGGTCATCGCCCACACCATCCGTGAACTGGTCGCCTGCTGGGAGCGAGAGGAGGCGGAGGAGGGGATCTCGGCCTTTTTCGAGAAGCGCAAGCCAGCTTGGGTTTGGTGACGGACGCACATCGGGTGCGCGTCGAGAAGGCTGCCCGACTCCGGGAGCGGAACGCGAACGTGGAGGCGATGCAGGTCGCGTTTCAGCCGCTGAACATTGCGGTGGGCTTGCGGATCCGAAACTGCCGCTCCGAAGCCGTAGATGACGTGGGTGAAATGACCGCAGCGTTGGAGTTTTCCTGCTCCTCGCAGACCACAAGGGGGTTCGGCGCGAACTTGTGGGCATATCGCGGGTTATCGGTGTTGTGCGACCGGAAAACCCGACGTCGCGGCTGCTGCACGAAATCGCCGGCCGATGACTTGCGTGCGTCGATATCACCCGGCCGAAACGCTGAATGGACACGGCGAGCTTTGTTGACCCTCGCCGCGTGGCAGCGTAGGAACGGAGTGCTTGTCGTGGCGCCTCCCGGGGCGTGATGGCCTGTCCTGACGGAAAGGAGCCGACATGGAAGAAATGTTGCGGGAGTATCTGCCAATTCTCGTCTTTCTCGTCGTCGCCATCGGGCTTGGCCTCGTTCTGATCCTCGCTGCAGTCGTGCTGGCCGTCCGCAATCCCGACCCGGAGAAGGTGTCGGCCTATGAATGCGGGTTCAACGCGTTCGACGACGCGCGGATGAAGTTCGACGTGCGGTTCTACCTCGTGTCGATCCTGTTCATCATCTTCGATCTGGAAATCGCCTTCCTGTTTCCGTGGGCCGTTGCCTTCCGCGATCTCAGCGATGTGGCGTTCTGGTCGATGATGGTGTTTCTTGGCGTTCTGACGGCCGGATTCGCCTATGAGTGGAAGAAGGGGGCGATGGAATGGCAGTAGATGACGAAGTCGACGTCACGGTAACGCAGGGCCAGGGCGAGCAGTCGCCGCGTGTGAAAAGCGGCCCCTCGGCGAAGGCGCCGATCGAAGCCTATGCGCCGAATTACGAGCGTGATGTCGCGACCCAGAACCTCAACCGGGAGTTGCAGGACAAGGGCTTCCTGCTGACCTCGACCGAGGACATCATCAACTGGGCGCGCACGGGCTCGCTGCACTGGATGACGTTCGGATTGGCGTGCTGCGCGGTGGAGATGATGCATACCTCCATGCCGCGGTACGACCTCGAGCGTTTCGGCACGGCGCCGCGCGCCTCCCCGCGTCAATCCGACCTGATGATCGTGGCGGGCACGCTGACCAACAAGATGGCGCCGGCGCTGCGCAAGGTATATGATCAGATGCCCGAGCCGCGCTATGTGATCTCAATGGGGTCCTGCGCGAATGGCGGCGGGTACTACCACTACAGCTACAGCGTCGTGCGCGGTTGCGACCGGATCGTGCCGGTGGATATCTATGTCCCCGGCTGCCCGCCGACGGCCGAGGCTTTGCTCTACGGCGTGTTGCAATTGCAGCGCCGGATCCGCCGCACGGGAACATTGATCCGATGAGTGACGAAGCACTGAGCGAACTGGGCGAGTCCATCTCCCGCATCCGCAATGAATGCGTGCGCAACTGGGACGTGTCATTCGGGGAGTTGAACGTCGACGTGGCGCTGTCGAACATCGTGCCCTTCGTCGAGTATCTGAAGACCGATCCGAACTGCAAATTCTCCACGCTGGTGGATATTACCGCCGTCGACTACCCCGGACGGCAGCGCCGGTTCGACGTGGTGTACCACCTGCTCTCGATGTACCAGAACCAGCGCATCCGGCTGCGCGTGGCGGTGCGGGAAGAGGACATGGTGCCATCGATCACCGGCGTGCATCCATCGGCCAACTGGTTCGAGCGCGAGGTGTTCGACATGTTCGGCATCCTCTTTTCCGGCCACCCGGACCTGCGGCGGATTCTCACCGATTACGGCTTCCGCGGCTATCCGCTCCGCAAGGATTTCCCGACCACCGGGCTACACGGAGGTTCGCTACGACGAGTCGCAGAAACGCGTGGTCTACGAACCGGTGAGCCTCGTGCAGGAGTATCGCCAGTTCGATTTCATGAGCCCGTGGGAGGGTGCGGACTACATCCTGCCCGGGGACGAGAAGACGGAAGGGCCGTCCTGATGGAGGGGTTCCTCTGGGTCATCGTCGCGGTTCTGACCGTCATCCCGATGCTGAAACTCCTGCCGCATTTCGGGATCCACAAGTGGTGGGCACTGGCCGGCATCATCCCGTTGGGCGTTCTCGGGCTGCTGTGGTGGATGTCGATCAAACTGCAGGAGATGGAGGAACGATGATGGACGGCGCGCAGACACCCGACCCCGATGCCGTCCGCGCGGCGGCGGTGGCCTATTGCGAAGGGCTTCACACGGCGAATGCCGGAACCTTCGAGGCGATGTGTCACGAGAACTTCCTGATGACTGCGGTCGCCGGTTCCGGGAGCCCCGTTTTCTGGGACAAGCCGAAGTTCGTTGCGCGGGTTGGCGGACGCGACGCGTTCCCGGGCGAGCCGGACTACGAGATCCTGACCGTCGACGTGGCCGGCGAGATGGCGCATGTGAAACTGCAGGTGGGCATTCCGCCGCGCCGCTACGAAGACTACCTCGGGTTCTTCCGCGTGGACGGGGACTGGAAACTGATCACCAAGCTGTTTCGGACCATCGAAGGTCCGCCGCTTGAAGGCTGAGGAGGCACGCGATGGACGGCTCCACCCAGGCACTGACAAAGGGCTTCGCCGATCAGCAGACCGGTGAGCAGAAGATCCGCAATTTCAACATCAACTTCGGCCCGCAACACCCTGCGGCGCACGGTGTTCTGCGCTTGGTGCTCGAGCTCGACGGCGAGATCGTGGAGCGGTGCGACCCGCATATCGGGCTTCTCCATCGCGGCACCGAGAAGCTGATGGAAAGCCGGACGTATCTGCAGAACCTGCCCTATTTCGACCGGCTGGACTATGTTTCGCCGATGAACCAGGAGCATGCCTGGTGTCTTGCGATCGAGAAGCTGACGGGCACGCCGGTGCCGCGGCGGGCGTCCCTGATCCGCGTGCTCTATTCCGAAATCGGGCGCGTTCTCAATCACCTGTTGAACGTGACGACGCAGGCGATGGACGTGGGCGCGCTGACCCCGCCGCTCTGGGGGTTCGAGGAGCGCGAGAAGCTGATGGTCTTCTACGAGCGCGCCTGCGGTGCGCGGCTGCATGCGGCCTACTTGCGGCCCGGCGGCGTGCATCAGGATCTGCCGGACAAACTGCTCGACGATATCGAGGAATGGGCGCACACGTTCCCGGCCGTGCTCGACGACATCGACGGTCTGCTGACCGAGAACCGAATCTTCAAGCAGCGCAACTGCGATATCGGCGTGGTGACGGAGGAGGAGATCCTGGACTGGGGCTTCTCCGGCGTCATGGTGCGCGGGTCCGGCCTCGCGTGGGACCTGCGGCGCTCGCAGCCCTACGAATGCTACGACGAGTTCGATTTCCAGATCCCGGTGGGCAAGAACGGCGACTGCTTCGACCGCTATCTCTGCCGCATGGCGGAGATGCGGGAAAGCGTGAAGATCATCCGCCAGGCCATTGCAAAGATACGGGATTGTCCGGGCGACATCCTGTCGCGCGGGCAAGGTCACGCCGCCGAAGCGGTCGGAGATGAAGTCCTCGATGGAGGCGCTGATCCACCACTTCAAGCTCTATACCGAAGGGTTCCACGTGCCCGAGGGCGAGGTCTATTGCGCGGTCGAGGCGCCCAAGGGCGAATTCGGCGTCTACCTCGTGGCGGACGGGACCAACAAGCCCTACCGCGCCAAGCTGCGCGCGCCCGGCTTCCTGCACCTGCAGGCGATGGACCACATCAGCAAGGGCCACCAGCTGGCCGACGTGGCCGCGATCATCGGCACGCTGGATATCGTTTTTGGTGAGGTGGACCGGTGATCCGGGCTGGATTTGCAGAGCAAATCAACGCTATACGCAGAAAAGTCGAAGTTGCCATGAGCGCGTCTCACCTCTGACGGCCGCAATCTAGGAATCGCACAACGCATGCTCCGCCGCCTCTACCACGAACAACCCGACAGCTTCGCCTTCACGCCGGAGAACCTGAAATGGGCGGAAGCGCAGATCACCAAGTATCCCGCATGGGCGGGAGGCATCGGCGATCATCCCGCTCCTGTGGCGCGCGCAGGAGCAGGAGGGATGGCTGACCCGCGCGGCGATCGAGCATATCGCCGACATGCTCGGCATGGCCTATATCCGGGCGCTGGAGGTGGCGAGCTTCTACTTCATGTTCCAGCTGCATCCTGTTGGCTCCCTTGCGCATTTCCAGATCTGCGGAACCACCTCCTGCATGATCTGCGGGGCGGAGGACCTGATCGCGGTCTGCAAGGACAAGATCGCGCCAAAGCCGCACCAGGTGAGCCCGGATGGAAAGTTCTCGTGGGAGGAGGTCGAATGCCTCGGCGCCTGCGCGAACGCACCGATGGCGCAGATCGGCAAGGATTATTACGAGGATCTGACGGCGGAGCGATTTGCCGAGATCATCGACGAGATCGCGGTCGGCAATGTGCCGACGCCGGGGCCGCAGAACGGGCGCTATGCGTCCGAGCCACTGTCTGGGCTGACGACGCTCAAGGAATTCGACAGCGGGCACACGCAATACAATGCGTCCGTGCAACGCGCCAAGGATCTCGGCGACACGATCAAGCGTATCGACGGGACCGAAGTCCCTCTCGTCGCACCTTGGGGCGATCAGGGCGGACGGCCCGTCGCCACCGATCCGAACCCTTCATCGGCCGCGAATGCCACGCCGGACACTGCGGAGACGCCGCCGACACTGACACAGATCGACGAAAGCGCGGGCAATCGGGCCATGGAAGCCGGGGAGCGCGCTTGCCAGTGAGTCGGAACCTGCCGCGCCGGCGGCTCAGAAGAAGCCTCGGGACGCTCGATGCGCCGCGGGACGGTGCGCCCGACGATCTGAAGATGATCAGGGGTGTCGGTCCGAAGCTCGAGGCGCTCCTGCACTCGATGGGCGTCTTCCACTTCGACCAGATCGCCGCGTGGACGGCCGAGGAGGTCGCATGGGTCGACGAACATCTCGAAGGTTTCAAGGGCCGCGTGAGCCGCGACGATTGGGTCGATCAGGCCAGACGGCTCGCCGACGGCGAAGAGACGGAATTTTCCCAACGTGCCAAGAAAGACGGTACATACGAAGACTAGGACACTGGGAAAGAACGAGATCAACGGGAGAGGTGACAGAAGATGAGTAACAACGAGGGAGGCATGAGCTGCACCCAGGGATGTTGGGGACTGGCAGTGATCTCCGGCATCATCGCTGCGGCGTTGCTGCTGATTTTGGGGAGATTGGCGCCCGATCCAGGCGATCTTCGCCCTGATCGTGCTCACGATCATTCTGGTGCTTTGCTGCAATGGCTGGTCTGCAAGCCGATGGCCAGACCTGGCGCAGGGCCGCTGCAGAAAAAGAGCGAGAAGCCCGTGCTGACGAGCAAGGAGTTGGCGGCTGCGGCTGCGGCCAAGGCGCGTGAAGGGGCCGAACCGCAGCCCGAAACCCCCGCGGCGGCCGCTGCGCAGGCGGCGAAGGCCGGCGTGAAACCATCAAAGCCCTTGGCCGGCGAAGAGGAACTGGCGACGCGCAAGGGGACGTGGAAGTACGACAACGGAACGGCTGCGTCCGCGGCATCGACTCCAGCGGCAACGCCGGCACCGGCCGCGTCCGAACCCGCCGAAACCGAAGCCGCTGCGGCTCCGTCCAAGGCGGATGCGCCCGAGCAATTGAGTGCAGCGCGCGAAGGCGGTCCCGACGATCTGAAGATGATCAAGGGCGTGGGTCCGAAGCTGGAACAGCTTCTGCACTCGATGGGTTTCTTTCATTTCGACCAGATCGCGTCCTGGAAGTCGAAGGAGGTTGCCTGGGTCGACGAAAACCTGGAAGGCTTCAAGGGCCGGGTCAGCCGCGACAACTGGGTCGAACAGGCCCAGACGCTGTCGTCCGGCGGCTCCACGGAGTTTTCGAACAGGGTCAAGAAGGGCGACGTCTACTAGGGCGTCGCGATGGATGAATGGCGAAGGGTTCCGGCGATCGGGGCAAGGCAGGGCGCCGCCTGGCGCTGGTCATAGCCGGCACGGGTCTGCTCTGGATCCTCGCCTATCTCTTGGGATCGGAATACGGCTGGTCCACTAACACGATGCTGTATTTCGATCTTGCGGCGCTGGCCGGCTTCGGTGCGGCGCTGGTTATTGCAATACGGCTCTGGCGCGCCCGCAAGGAATGAGGCGGGCCGGAGCGGAAACGGAGTTCTAGCGCATGCTGAAGGATCAGGACCGGATCTTTACCAATCTCTACGGGATGCACGACCGTACGCTGAAGGGCGCGCAGTCGCGCGGCCATTGGGACGGAACCGCCGACATCATCAAGAAGGGCCGCAGCTGGGTCGTGGACGAGATGAAGAAATCCGGGCTGCGCGGGCGCGGCGGCGCGGGATTTCCGACCGGGCTCAAATGGTCCTTCATGCCCAAGGAGAGCGACGGCCGCCCCGCGTACCTGGTCGTGAATGCCGACGAATCCGAACCGGGCACCTGCAAGGACCGGGAGATCATGCGGCATGACCCGCACACGCTGATCGAGGGGTGCCTGATCGCGAGTTTCGCGATGAACGCGCACGCCTGCTACATCTACATCCGCGGCGAATACATCCGCGAGAAGGAAGCGCTGCAGCACGCCATGGACGAGGCGTATGACGCGGGGCTTCTGGGAAAGAACGCGGCCGGGTCGGGCTGGGATTTCGATCTCTACCTGACCCACGGGGCCGGAGCGTATATCTGCGGCGAGGAAACGGCACTTCTGGAGAGCCTGGAAGGCAAGAAGGGGATGCCGCGGATGAAGCCGCCTTTCCCGGCGGGTGCGGGGCTTTACGGTTGCCCGACCACGGTCAACAACGTGGAATTGATCGCCGTGGTGCCGACCATTCTCCGCCGTGGCGCCGACTGGTTCTCGTCCTTCGGGCGGGCCAACAACGCGGGCACGAAGATCTTCGCGATCTCCGGGCACGTGAACAACCCCTGCGTCGTGGAGGACGCGATGTCGGTCAGTTTCGAGGAGTTGATCGAGACGCATTGCGGCGGCATCCGGGGCGGCTGGGACAATCTCAAGGCGGTGATCCCGGGCGGCTCGTCGGTGCCATGCGTGCGGGGCGAGAACATGCGCGACGCGGTGCTGGATTTCGACGCGCTGAAGGAGAAGGGATCGAGCCTCGGGACGGCGGCGATCATCGTCATGGACAAGTCCACCGACATCATCAAGGCGATCTGGCGTCTGTCGGCCTTCTACAAGCATGAAAGCTGCGGCCAGTGCACGCCCTGTCGCGAAGGCACCGGCTGGATGATGCGCGTGATGGACCGCCTGGTGAAGGGCGAGGCCGAACCCGAGGAGATCGACATGCTCTGGGACGTGACCAAGCAGGTCGAGGGACACACCATCTGCGCGCTGGGCGACGCCGCGGCCTGGCCGATCCAGGGCCTGATCCGCAATTTCCGCGACGAGATCGAGGACCGCATCAAGTACAAACGCAGCCCGGTCGCGGCGGAGTAGAGCGCCGCGTGGACCGGTATATTGCGCATATGAACTGGGCGGTGCTGAAGGCGCCGTGGGGGGATCCGGCGGTAGCGGGCTTCACCGACAACGCGCCGCGCGTCAGCATGCTGGCGCAACGCGCGCCGGGCTTCGTCTGGCAGTTGTCGCCTGAACGGATCGAAGCCGGCTCTCACATCACGGCCGATTGGGGACCTGCGGATTGCATGGCGCTCACGCTCTCGGTCTGGAAAAGCGTGGAACAGCTGGAGCGTTTCGTGCATGGCTCCGTCCATGGCTCCTTTCTCGAACGTCGCGATCTCTGGTTCGAGCCGGCGGACGAAAAGGCTTATGTTCTGTGGTTCGTCGACAAGGAGCACCGTCCCAATCTTGCAGAGGGCGCGGCGAAGCGGGCGCTCTATCGTTCAGAGGGACCGACGGACGAAGCCTTCGATTTCGAATATGCGATGGCGCGGGTGTAGGGGTGGAGGAACGGATGCATCTGGCCGAGCTGAACATTGGCCGACTCGTGGCCTCCACCGACGATCCGCGCGTGGCGGAGTTCATGGCCGCGCTCGACCGGATCAACGGGCTCGGTAAACGGATGCCGGGCTTTGTCTGGATGATGGAAGGCTCGGGCGAACCGGGCACCGGCAACACCGAGAACAGCATCGGCGGCGACCCGCAGTTCGTGACCAACCTGACGGTTTGGGAAGATGTGGAAAGCCTCGAGAGGTTCGTCTGGGGCACCATCCACAAGCAGTTCTACGAGCGCCGGCAGGAGTGGTTCGAGATCTTGGGCGAGCAGCATTTCGTCATGTGGTGGATCCCAGAAGGTCACCGGCCGACGCAGGACGAAGCGTTGGCACGGCTGGACCATCGCAAGGCGCATGGAGACAGTGACCACGCCTTCGGCTGGGAGTTTCTCGCGAACGCGGGCCTTTGGAAGACGCATGGCTGCCGGGTGGCGGCGGAGTAGGGGCAGGAATGGAGCAGTTTGCGGAATACGGACATGCGATCGTCGCGATGGCGGTCTTTGCCATGTTCGGGCTGATCCTCGGCCCGGTCGCGGCGGCGCGCAGCACGGCGGTCGGCTATGCGCCGGGCGAAGTGCCCAAGCCGGACTACGGCGATGCGATCTACAGGCTCACCCGCACCTATCAGAACGCGATGGAACTTGCGGGCCTCTTCACCGCGGTCACCGTAGCGGCGCTTCTCGCCGGGGCGAGCCCGTTCTGGGTGAACATCCTGGCATCCGTCTTCCTGGTCAGCCGAGTGGTCCTGGCCGTCGTTCATGTGGCGGGTGTCGGGAAACCGAACCTGGGCCCGCGAACTTATGTGTTCGTGATCGGCTGGGCCTGCTGCCTGATCCTCGGGATCATGGCCATCGTGGCGGTGCTCGCATGACCCGGCCGGTGGTGCTCCTGGGCCTGATCCTGATGCTTCTGGCAGGGTGCGGTGGCCGGCAGGAAGAGCTCGCCTTCGATGGTCAGAACTTCCGCGCCAACCTGTCGCGGAGCGGTGGCGACCGGCAGGAATTCAGCATCTCGGTTCGTCCGGTCAGCGCATCGTTCGATGGCGCGCTGCAGGCCGGACGGTACGAGGCGACGCGGTATTGCATCGAAAACTACGGTACCTCCGACGTCGATTGGGTCGTGGGACCGGATCAGCAGTTCGGCACGTACCCGATCGAAAACGACACGCTCTTGCTGAGCGGGGCATGCGAGTGGCGGTGAAGGACCCAGCGACATATCGCGCCTTTTCATTTGCGTCGTGGCGATGCTATGCGTGGCATGAACGGGTCGAACCCACCTGCAAGCCAGGGTGCTACAGTGCGCCGCTGTCAGGAAGGAGATCCCGGATGCGCAAACTGATGATCCTGCCGCTCGTCGCGTGTCTTGCTTCAGGCGGCGCACTCGCGAAACCGTCGCTGCGCGACGTCGAGCCCGTGGAAGACGGGCTGTTGGCGATTTCGGTGGCCGACAAGATACGGCGCGAATGCAGTCAGATATCCGGGCGGATCTTCAAGGCCCGTGGCGAATTGTACCAACTTTATGAGGTGGCGCGGTCACGGGGCTATTCGGATGCGGAAATCAAGGCATACGTGAACGCGGATGCGGAAAAACAGCGCATGCGGGCCAAGCGCGATGCCTACCTGGCCCAGCTGGGGGTTGTTAAATCTGACCCGGAGACATACTGCGCGGCAGGCCGTGCCGAAATCCGCAGCGAGAGCCGTATCGGCGCGTTGCTGCGCGACTGACAAGGGAGCCCGGACAGGGCAAGGTGACGACATGAGCGATACTCGCAAGATCATCATCGACGGCAAGGACGTCGAAGTCGACGGCGCGATGACCCTCATCCAGGCCTGCGAGGAGGCCGGTATAGAGATCCCGCGCTTCTGCTATCACGAGCGCCTCTCCATCGCCGGCAATTGCCGGATGTGCCTCGTGGAGGTCGTGGGCGGTCCGCCCAAGCCGGCGGCCTCCTGCGCGATGCAGGTGAAGGACCTGCGACCCGGACCGGAAGGTCAGCCGCCGGTCGTCAAGACCAACTCGCCGATGGTGAAGAAGGCGCGCGAGGGGGTGATGGAGTTCCTGCTCATCAACCATCCGCTCGACTGTCCGATCTGCGACCAGGGCGGGGAATGCGATCTGCAGGACCAGGCGATGGCCTATGGCGTGGACTTCTCGCGCTATCGCGAGCCGAAGCGGGCGACCGAAGACCTGGATCTCGGCCCGTTGGTGGAGACGCACATGACCCGGTGCATCTCCTGCACACGTTGCGTCCGCTTCACCACCGAGGTCGCGGGGATCCATTCGATGGGCCAGACCGGCCGCGGCGAGGATGCGGAAATCACCTCATACCTCGGCGAGACGCTGGAATCGAACCTGCAGGGCAACATCATCGACCTGTGCCCCGTGGGCGCGCTGGTGTCGAAGCCCTATGCCTTCACGGCGCGGCCCTGGGAATTGACGAAGACCGAGTCGATCGACGTCATGGACGCGCTGGGTTCCAACATCCGTGTGGACACCAAGGGGCGCGAGGTGATGCGCTTCCTGCCCCGCAACCACGATGGCGTGAACGAGGAGTGGATTTCCGACAAGACCCGCTTCGTCTGGGACGGGCTTCGGCGGCAGCGTCTCGATAGGCCCTATATCCGTGAGAACGGCAAGCTGCGCCCCGCGACCTGGCCGGAGGCGCTCGACAAGGCCGCCGCGGCGATCAGGGGTGCGACGAAGCTCGTCGGACTGGTGGGTGATCTGGCGCCGACCGAGGCCGCGTTTGGCCTGAAACAGCTGGTCGAAGGGCAGGGTGGCGCGGTGGAGTGCCGCACGGATGGCGCGAAGCTGC
The DNA here is from genome assembly GCA_963721175.1 of uncultured Alphaproteobacteria bacterium. GTDB lineage: Bacteria > Pseudomonadota > Alphaproteobacteria > Rhodobacterales > Rhodobacteraceae > Aliishimia. The sequence continues at coordinate 53,411 of CAVRIG010000025.1, forward strand.
CGGCCGGGAACCGCTCGGCCTATGTCGGCACGGCGCGGATCGAGGATCTGGACACGGCGAAATTCATCCTGCTGGTAGGCGCCAACCCGCGCGACGAGGCGCCGGTGCTGAACGCGCGCATCCGCAAGGCCTGGAGCCATGGCGCGCAGGTCGGCGTTGTCGGCGAACAGGTCGACCTGACCTATCCCTATCATCATGCCGGAACGGACCGCGCGGCGCTGCAGGCGATACTCGACCGCGATCACGGCGATGTGGCGGACCATCCGTCGATCGTGGTCATCGGGCAGGGTGCACTGCAAGGCGAGGATGGCGAGGCCGTGATGGCGAGCGCCATGGCGGCTGCCGATGCTTCGAAGAGCGGCTTTCTCGTGCTGCACACGGCCGCGTCCCGCGTCGGCGCGATGGATGTTGGCGCCGTGAACGATGCCGGCATGGGCGTGCTCGACGGGGCGGACGTGGTCTACAACCTCGGCGCCGACGAGATCGACATCGCGCCCGGCGCCTTCGTGATCTACCAGGGCTCCCACGGCGACCGCGGGGCACACAGGGCCGACGTGATCCTTCCGGCCGCGGCCTACACGGAAGAAAACGGCTTGTTCGTGAATACCGAGGGGCGCCCGCAACTGGCGATGCGCGCCGGTTTCGCCCCGGGCGAAGCCAAGGAGAACTGGGCGATCCTGCGGGCGCTGTCGGCCGAGATCGGGGCACAGCAACCCTGGGACAGCCTTCCGCAACTGCGTCAGGCGCTGGTGAAACACGTCCCGCACCTGAAGAAAATCGACGATGTGCCGGACAACGAATGGCGACCGCTCTCTCGGGGCAACCTTGGCTCAGGCGCGTTTCCCAACGCGATCCATGATTTCTACCTGTCGAACCCGATCGCCCGGGCGAGCACCCTGATGGCGGAACTCAGCGCCCTCGCGAAGGCGCGCGCGCAACAACCGATGGCAGCGGAGTGAGACGGGTGACATCGAAGGGGAACAAGAAGAGCATGAAAGGCGCGGGTGACGTTCATGGGTGAATTCTTGACAACTCCGGCGGGCATCGGCGTGCTGATCCTGGCCCAGGTGCTGGGTGTCGTGGCCTTCGTCATGCTGTCGCTCCTGTTCCTGGTCTATGGCGATCGCAAGATCTGGGCCGCGGTCCAGTTGCGGCGCGGCCCGAATGTCGTCGGCGCCTACGGCCTGCTGCAGACCGTGGCCGATGCGCTGAAGTACGTGGTCAAGGAGATCGTGATTCCCGCGGGCTCCGACCGGGCGGTCTTCCTGCTGGCGCCGATGCTGAGCTTCGTGCTGGCCCTCATCGTGTGGGCGGTGATCCCGTTCAACGAAGGCTGGGTCCTGTCCGACATCAACGTGGCGATTCTCTACGTTTTCGCGATCTCCTCGCTGGAAGTCTACGGTGTCATCATGGGCGGTTGGGCGTCCAACTCGAAATATCCGTTCCTGGGCAGCCTGCGCTCGGCCGCGCAGATGATCTCCTACGAGGTCTCGATCGGGCTCATCATCATCGGCGTCATCATCTCGACCGGATCGATGAACTTCAGCGGCATCGTCGCGGCGCAGAAAGGCGACTACGGTCTCTTCTCGTGGTACTGGCTGCCGCATTTCCCGATGGTCTTTCTCTTCTTCATCTCCGCACTCGCCGAGACGAACCGCCCGCCCTTCGACCTGCCGGAGGCGGAATCGGAACTCGTCGCGGGCTACCAGGTGGAGTATTCCTCCACGCTGTTCCTGCTCTTCATGGCCGGCGAATACATCGCGATCTTCCTGATGTGCGCGCTCACCTCGCTGATGTTCTTCGGGGGCTGGCTGTCGCCGATCCCGGGGCTTCCCGACGGGGTGCTCTGGATGGTCGCGAAGATGGCGTTCTTCTTCTTCATCTTCGCGATGGTGAAGGCGATCACACCGCGTTACCGCTACGATCAACTCATGCGGATCGGCTGGAAGGTGTTTCTGCCCTTCTCGCTGGTCTGGGTGGTCTTCGTGGCCTTTGCGGCGAAATTCGACTGGTTCTGGGGGGCCTATGCCCGCTGGCCGATTGGAGGTTGAGCTATGACGCAGATGGACTACACCCGCGCCGCCAAGTACTTCCTGCTTCAGGACGTCTGGGTCGGCATGAAGCTGGGGCTCAAGTACTTCTTTGCGCCCAAGACCACCGTCAACTACCCGCACGAAAAGGGCCCGCTGTCGCCGCGGTTCCGGGGCGAACATGCCCTGCGCCGATATCCGAACGGCGAGGAACGCTGCATCGCCTGCAAGCTCTGCGAGGCGATCTGCCCTGCGCAGGCGATCACCATCGATGCGGAGCCGCGCGCGGACGGCTCGCGCCGCACCACGCGCTACGACATCGACATGACGAAATGCATCTATTGCGGTTTCTGCCAGGAGGCGTGCCCGGTCGATGCCATCGTCGAAGGCCCCAACTTCGAATTCTCGACCGAGACGCGCGAGGAGCTGTACTATGACAAGGAAAAGCTTCTGGCCAACGGCGACCGCTGGGAAGTCCGAGATCGCCCGCAACCTCGAGATGGACGCGCCCTACCGATGAGCCCCCGCAGATGACCAACGCCAAGTCCCCGTTCGAGCTGATGATGGAGCAGGCGCAGGACGATGGCGCGGGCCGTTTCCGGCGATGGAGGCATTCTCGCCCAAGGGGTTCGAGAAGATGTGGCCGACGATGCCCAAGGAGATGATGGAGACGGTCTTGGGCAACAAGGTCAACGAGAACGGGCTCGACGCGAAGACGCGGCTGATGCTGACGCTGGCGGGGCTGACGATGCAGGGCGCGCAGAACGAGATGGCCGTGCGCCAGACCGTGCGCCACCTGCTCGAGGCCGGGCGCCACGAAGCAGCAGATCGACGAGACCATCGGCATGATGGCGATGTTCGCGGGCCTGCCGGCCATGACCCGCGCGATGGAATCGCCAGCGACGTGCTGACGAAGACGAGAAAGGACGAGGACATGACCGTATTCGCCTTCTACCTCTTTGCCATCTGCGTGATCGCGGGCGGGCTCTTCACCGTCATCAGCCGCAACCCGGTGCATTCGGTGCTGTGGCTGATCCTGGCCTTCCTCTGCTCCGCGGGGCTGTTCGTGCTGCTGGGCGCCGAATTCGTCGCGATGCTGCTGATCATCGTCTATGTCGGCGCGGTCGCGGTGCTGTTCCTCTTCGTGGTGATGATGCTGGACGTCGATTTCGCCGAGCTGAAGGCGGAGATGGCGAAATACATGCCGCTGGCGCTGCTGATCGGGCGTGGTCATCCTGATGCAGTTCGGCATGGCCTTCGGCGCCTGGGAGACGCAACGCAGGCGGCCGAGGGGCTGCGCGCGCAGGTGACGCCCGTGGACCGGCACAACACCGCAGGCGCTGGGCATGATCCTCTATGACCAGTACTTCCTGCTGTTCCAGCTGGCCGGGCTGATCCTGCTGGTGGCGATGATCGGCGCGATCGTGCTGACGCTGCGCCACCGCGTCGGACGTCAAGCGGCAGAACGTGCTGGCGCAGATGTACCGCGATCCGGCCAAGGCGATGGAACTGAGGGACGTGAAACCGGGGCAGGGGCTGTAAGCGCCGCGCCGTTCGACGGACAACGCGGTCGTCAAGAAAACGCACGCAATTGTCGTGCTGTTGTCGTGCTGATCGTCGTCTTCGGCGGACGGCTAGACAAACTCCGGCCAAGACGCAGAACAGAGACGGGCGCAGACCCGAGGGACGACATGATCGGACTTGAACATTATCTGACGGTCGCGGCGACGCTGTTCGTCATCGGCATCTTCGGGCTTTTCCTGAACCGCAAGAACGTCATCATCCTGCTGATGAGCATCGAGCTGATGCTGCTGGCGGTGAACATCAACTTCGTCGCCTTCTCCAGCTTTCTGGGCGATCTGGTGGGGCAGGTCTTCACGCTGTTCGTGCTGACCGTCGCCGCGGCCGAGGCCGCGATCGGCCTTGCGATCCTGGTCTGCTTCTTCCGCAACCGCGGCACCATCGCGGTCGAAGACGTCAACGTGATGAAGGGCTGAGATCATGGAAACCATCATCCTCTTCGCCCCGCTGGTCGGCGCGCTGATCTGCGGCTTCGGCTGGAAGCTCATCGGCGAGAAGGCCGCGCAGTGGATCGCCACCGGGCTGCTGTTCCTGGCCGCGTTCCTGTCGCTGGATCGTGTTCCTGAGCTTCGACGGCGTGACCGAGCAGATCCAGATCCTGCGCTGGATCGAAAGCGGGCACGCTGAGCACCGACTGGGCGATCCGGCTGGACCGGCTGACCGCGATCATGCTGATCGTGATCACCACCGTCTCCAGCGCTCGTGCATCTCTATTCCTTCGGCTACATGGCCCATGACGACAATTTCAAGGAAGGCGAGAGCTACGCGCCGCGCTTCTTCGCCTATCTGTCGTTCTTCACCTTCGCGATGCTGATGCTGGTGACCGCCGACAACCTCGTGCAGATGTTCTTCGGCTGGGAAGGCGTGGGCGTCGCGTCCTACCTGCTGATCGGGTTCTACTACCGCAAGCCCTCGGCCAATGCCGCCGCGATCAAGGCCTTCGTGGTCAACCGGGTCGGCGATTTCGGCTTCGCGCTGGGCATCTTCGCGCTGTTCTTCCTGACCGACATCATCCGCTTCGACGACATCTTCGCCGCCGCGCCCGAACTGGCGGAGACGCAGATCACCTTCCTCTGGACCGACTGGAACGCGGCCGAACCTGATCGCCTTCCTGCTGTTCATCGGCGCGATGGGCAAATCGGCGCAGCTGTTCCTGCACACCTGGCTGCCGGACGCGATGGAAGGCCCGACGCCCGGTGTCGGCGCTGATCCACGCGGCGACGATGGTGACGGCGGGCGTGTTCCTTGTCTGCCGCATGTCGCCGCTGATGGAATTCGCGCCCGAGGCGCATGACCTTCGTCACCTTCATCGGCGCCACCACCGCGTTCTTCGCCGCGACCGTCGGCCTGGTGCAGAACGACATCAAGCGCGTGATCGCCTATTCGACCTGTTCGCAGCTCGGCTACATGTTCGTGGCCGCCGGCGTGGGCGTCTATTCGGCGGCGATGTTCCACCTGCTGACCCACGCCTTCTTCAAGGCGATGCTGTTCCTCGGCGCGGGCTCGGTCATCCACGCGATGCACCACGAGCAGGACATGCGCAACTACGGCGGGCTGCGCAAGAAGATCCCCTATACCTTCTGGGCGATGATGATCGGCACGCTGGCGATCACCGGCGTCGGCATTCCGCTGACCCATATCGGGTTTGCCGGGTTCCTGTCGCAAGGACGCGATCATCGAAAGCGCCTGGGCCGGACGGATCGCGGCTATCGGCTTCTGGATGCTGGTCGATCGCGGCGGCGTTGACCAGCTTCTACAGCTGGCGGCTGATGTTCCTGACCTTCTTCGGCAAGCCGCGCGGCGACAAGCACACCCACGAGCATGCCCATGAAAGCCCGATGGCGATGCTGGTCCCGCTGGGCGTGCTGGCGCTTGGCGCGGTCTTCGCCGGCATGATCTGGTACAACAGCTTCTTCGGCCAGCCGACGCAGATGGGCCGAGTTCTTCGGCATTCCGGTGCGCCGAGGCGGGCGCGCACGCAGAGGAGGCAGGCGAACATGGCGAGGCGCGCAGCAGGACGCGCCGACGGACGACCGCGGCCGAAGAGGCGCACGGCGACGGGCCGACACCACAGGCGGCGACGTCATCGAAGGCGATCAGGACGAGGGCGAGCACCACTACGTGTTCACCGGCGCACCGGGCGAGGGCGCGCTCTACATGGCCCGGACAACCACGTGCTCGACGACGCGCACACAGCGCCGGTCTGGGTCAAGGTCGCGCCGTTCGTCGCGATGCTGCTGGGGCTTGCTGATGGCGCTACTGTTCTACATCGTGAACCCGTCCCTGCCGAGCAGCCTCGCGGAGAACCAGCGGCCGCTCTACCTCTTCCTGCTAGAACAAGTGGTACTTCGACGAGGTCTACGACGTCATCTTCGTCCGCCCCGCCAAGGCCTGGGCCGCGTTCCTGTGGAAGCGCGGCGACGGCGCGACGATCGACGGCGGCATCAACGGCGTCGCGATGGGCATCATCCCGTTCTTCACCCGCCTCGCGGGCCGCGCGCAGTCCGGCTACATCTTCACCTATGCCTTCGCCATGGTGATCGGGATCGCGGTGCTGGTCACCTGGATGACGCTGGGCGGAGGGGCCGAACTGATGGACAACCTCCTCTCCATCACGCTGATCATCCCCGCGCTCGCGGCACTGATCCTGGCGCTGTTCCTGCGGGGCGACGACGCGGCCGCGCAGCGCAACGCGAAATGGCTGGCGCTGATCGCGACCTCCGCCACGTTCCTGATCTCGCTCTTCATCCTCTTCGGCTTCGATCCGAACGACACCGGGTTCCAGTTCGTCGAGGAAGCGCGACTGGATCTTCGGGCTGAACTACAAGCTGGGCGTCGACGGGATCTCGGTCCTGTTCGTGATGCTGACGACCTTCATCATGCCGCTGGCGATCCTGGCGAGCTGGGACGTGACGACGCGCGTCAAGGAATACATGATCGCGTTCCTCGTGCTGGAAACGCTGATGCTGGGCGTCTTCATGGCGCTGGATCTGGTGCTGTTCTACCTCTTCTTCGAGGCGGGGCTGATCCCGATGTTCCTGATCATCGGGATCTGGGGCGGGAAGGAGCGGATCTATGCGTCCTTCAAGTTCTTCCTCTACACCTTCCTCGGCTCGGTTCTGATGCTGGTCGCGATGGTCGGCGATGTATGTCGACGCGGGCACCACCGACATCGTGCACGCTCCTGAACCACCAGTTCGGATCGGAGACGCTGTCGCGTGCTGGGCATCCAGGTCGTGGGCGGGCTGCAGACGCTGCTGTTCCTCGCCTTCTTCGCCAGCTTCGCGGTGAAGATGCCGATGTGGCCGGTGCACACCTGGCTGCCCGACGCGCACGTGCAGGCACCGACCGCAGGGTCGGTCGTGCTGGCGGCGATCCTGCTGAAGATGGGCGGCTACGGCTTCCTGCGGTTCTCGCTGCCGATGTTCCCCGTGGGGTCGGAGGTGATGACGCCGCTGGTCTTCTGGATGAGCGCCATCGCCATCGTCTACACCTCGCTGGTGGCGCTGGTGCAGGAGGACATGAAGAAGCTGATCGCCTATTCGTCCGTCGCGCATATGGGGTTACGTGACGATGGGGATCTTCGCGGCGAACCAGCAGGGGATCGACGGCGCGATCTTTCAGATGCTCAGCCACGGCTTCATCTCCGGCGCGCTCTTTCTCTGCGTCGGCGTGATCTACGACCGGATGCATACGCGCGACATCGACGCCTATGGCGGACTGGTGAACCGGATGCCGGCCTATGCGCTGATCTTCATGCTCTTCACGATGGCCAATGTCGGGCTGCCGGGCACGTCCGGGTTCGTCGGCGAATTCCTGACGCTGATGGCGACCTTCCAGGTCAACACCTGGGTGGCGGCGGTGGCGACGACGGGCGTGATCCTGTCGGCGGCCTATGCGCTCTGGCTCTATCGCCGGGTGGTCTTGGGCGACCTGATCAAGGAGAGCCTGAAGACGATCACCGACATGAACGGCCGCGAGAAGGCGATCTTCGCGCCGCTCGTGGTGATGACGCTGCTGCTGGGCGTCTATCCGGCGCTGGCGCTCGACGTCATCGGCCCATCGGTCGAAGCGCTGGTCTCGCAATACGACACGGCCCTGGCCGCGGCAGAAGCCGCCAGCCAGGTGGCCGAGAACAACTGAGGGGTGTGGGCATGAGTGCCGATCTGAACACGATCCTGCCCGAAATCGTTCTGGCGATCTATGCCTTGCTGGGCTTGCTGGGCGCGGTCTACACCGGGAAGGATCGCGTCGCGTCGATGCTGCTCTGGGCCACTGCGGCACTCATGCTGGCGCTGGCACTCTGGATCGGACTGAACGGCACCGGGGCGCACAGGGCGTTCGGCGGGATGTATCGTCGATGATGCGTTCTCGCGCTTTGCCAAGGTCTTGATCCTCGTCGCTGCCGCTGCCGTGCTCCTGATGAGCGAAGGCTACATGACCGCGCGCGGGTTGCTGCGTTTCGAGTACCCGATGCTGGTGGCGCTTGCCGTGATCGGCATGATGGTCATGGTGTCGGCGGCGGACCTGATGACCCTCTACATGGGGCTGGAGCTGCAGTCGCTGGCGCTCTATGTCGTCGCGGCGCTGCGGCGGGACTCCGCGCGGTCGACCGAAGCGGGGCTCAAGTATTTCGTGCTCGGGCGCGCTCTCCTCGGGGCTGCTGCTCTATGGCGCCTCGCTGGTCTATGGCTATTCCGGCACGACGCTCTTTTCCGGCATCATCCAGACCGCGGTGCATGGCGAGGTGTCGATCGGGCTGCTCTTCGGCCTCGTGTTCCTGATATCCGGATTTGCGTTCAAGGTATCGGCCGTGCCGTTCCACATGTGGACGCCGGATGTCTACGAAGGCTCGCCCACGCCGGTCACCGCCTTCTTCGCCACGGCGCCCAAGGTCGCGGCGATGGGGCTTTTCGCGCGGGTCATGCACGACGCCTTCGGCCTGGCGGTGGCGGATTGGCAGCAGGTCGTGGCGCTGCTGTCGATCCTGTCGATGTTCCTTGGCGCCATCGCCGCGATCGGCCAGACCAACATCAAGCGGCTGATGGCTTATTCCTCGATCGCGCATATGGGATATGCGCTGATCGGGCTCGCCGCCGGCACCGAGGCGGGCGTGCAGGCGATGCTGGTCTACCTCGCGATTTACGTGACGATGAACGTGGGGACCTTCGCCTTCATCCTGATGATGGAGAAGGACGGTCAGCCCGTCACCGACATCGCCGCCTTGAACCTTTACGCCAAGCACGAGCCGGGCAAGGCGCTGGCGATGCTGGTGCTGCTCTTCTCTCTGGCCGGCGTTCCGCCCATGCTGGGGTTCTTCGCCAAGCTGGGCGTCTGGCTTGCGGCGGTCGACGCGGGGCTCACCTGGCTCGTCATCGGGTCGGCCATCGCCTCCGCCATCGGCGCCTACTACTACTTGCGCATCGTGTTCCTGATGTATTTCGGAGAGGATCGGGGGGAGCCGCTGGATGGCGGCCGGTCGCCGGTGCTCTGGGGCTTTCTGGCGGCGTCTGCGGCCGTGATGGTGGTCGGGGTGATCAATCTCTTCGGTATCGAGGGCGCGGCGGCCGCGGCCGCGACGGCGCTCGTCAACTGAGACCTCCGCGCATGCTACGGTGGCCGGAGCCTCCGGCGGGAGTTTGCCTTGCCAAGTGAAGACGGGACGTGGCCCGACGGCTACGCGCGCATGGTGCTGGAGGAAACCGACAGCACCATGGCCGAGGCACGTCGGCGTGCGCCGGCGATAGCCGGGCCGACATGGATCATGGCGCGACGTCAGACGGCGGGACATGGCCGTCGCGGCCGGGCCTGGGCGATGCCGGAGGGCAATTTCGCGGCGACGCTGGTGTTGCCGCGTCCGGTCACGGCCCTGGCCGCGGCGCAGCGGTCCTTCGTCGCAGCGCTCGCGTTGTATCACGCGCTGCGCTCGAGGGTCGAGCCCGACGCTGCGGGCGCCGACCGGATCCGGTTGAAGTGGCCCAACGATGTGCTTGTGGATGGCGGCAAGATCGCCGGCATCCTCCTGGAGACCCACGGCAGTGGCGGGCAGCCGGCGCATCTCGCGATCGGCATCGGTGTCAATCTTGCGGCGGCGCCGCCCGCGGAGGCGCTCGAGACGGGTGCGGTGGTTCCGGCGGCGTTGTCGCAGTTTTGCGAGCCGCCGACGCCGGAGCAGTTCCTCGGGGATCTTGCCGTGTCCTATGCGCGTGAAGAGAGACGGTTCGTCGAGCTCGGGTTCGAGGAGACCCGGCGATCCTGGCTGTCGCGGGCGGCACGGCTGGGCGAGGCCATCAGGGTCAGGACCGGCACGCGCGAAGAGACCGGAATCTTCAGGGACGTGGACAAGGATGGACAGCTTGTTCTAGAGACGGCAGATGGCCGCAAGGTGATCCCTGCGGCGGAGGTGTTTTTCTGAAAGACGGAGTGTGCGCATGCTTCTGGCGATCGATTGCGGCAATACCAATACCGTCTTCGCGCTGTGGGACGGAGAGCGGTTCGTGTGCACCATGCGCACCTCGACCCATCACGCGCGCACGGCGGATGCCTATTTCACCTGGTTCTCGACTCTGCTGCAGCACTACGGGATCACGCCGGAGATCACCGACGTGATCATTTCGTCCACCGTGCCCCGCGTGGTCTTCAACTTGCGCGTCTTCACCGATCAGTTCTTCGGGTGCCGCCCTTATGTCGTCGGCAAGCCCGATTGCCTGCTGCCGACCCAGCCGCGGGTCGACGAGGGCACGATCGTGGGGCCGGACCGGCTGGTGAACGCCGCCGGCGCGTTCGACCGACACGGCGGCAACCTCATCGTGGTGGACTTCGGCACCGCCACCACCTTCGACGTGGTGGCCCACGATGGCGCTTATGTGGGCGGCGTGATCGCGCCCGGCGTCAATCTGAGCCTCGAGGCGCTGCACATGGCCGCTGCCGCGCTGCCTCATGTCGACATCACCAAGCCGCAGCGGGTGGTCGGCACAAACACGGTCGCCTGCATGCAGTCGGGGATCTTTTGGGGCTATGTCGGCCTGATCCGCGAGATCTGCACGCGGATCAAGTCGGAGCGGGAGCAGGACATGCCGATCGTCGCCACGGGAGGTCTGGCGCCACTCTTCGATCAGACCGTCGAGCTTTTCGACCATGTCGAGGGCGATCTCACGATGCACGGGCTGACCGTGATCCACAGGTTCAACAAGGAAAACGCATGAACAACGACCGGCTGATCTATCTCCCCCTCGGTGGCGCGGGGGAGATCGGAATGAATTGCTACGTCTACGGCTACGGGCGCCCGGGCAAGGAGCGGCTGATCGTGGTCGATCTGGGGGTGACCTTCCCGGACATGGACGGCACGCCGGGGGTCGACCTGATCCTGCCGGATGTATCGTGGCTGGCCGAACGGGCCGACCGGATCGAGGCGGTCTTCATCACCCACGCACATGAGGATCACCTTGGCGCGCTGCCCCATCACTGGGAAAAGCTGCGGGTGCCGGTTCACGCGCGGGCGTTCACGGCCAATCTCGCGCGGCGCAAGATGTCCGAGTTCGGGTTGCCCGAAGACGTCGTCAGCACGGCGTCGGCCTGGCCGGAGAAGGTGTCCGCGGGACCCTTCACCGTGTCGTTCCTGCCGGTCAGTCATTCGATCCCCGAAAGTTCTGCGTTGGTGATCGACCATCCCGGTGGGCGCCTGATCCATACCGGCGATTTCAAGATCGACGAGACCCCGGTCGTGGGCGAACCCTTCGACGAGGCGCTCTGGCGAGACGCGGCGAAGCCGGGCGTGATGGCGCTGGTCTGCGACAGCACCAATGTGATGGTCCCGCATCCGGGTCGGTCGGAGGCGAGCGTCGGTCCGGAAATCGAAAAGCTGGTGGCGGGCGCGCCGGGCATGGTCGTCGCGACGACCTTCGCCTCCAACGTCGCGCGGCTCAAGACCCTGGCCGAGGCGGGAGAGCGCGCGGGGCGGTCGATCTGCCTTCTGGGGCGTGCGATGCGGCGGATGATCGAGGCGGCGGTGGAAACCGGCGTGCTGTCGGGTTTTCCGAAGGTCATCAGCCCCGAGGACGCGCGCCAGATCCCGCGCGAGAACATGATGCTGCTGGTGACCGGGAGCCAGGGCGAGCGCCGCGCGGCCTCGGCCCAACTTGCGCGGGGCAAGTACAACGGGATCGAGATGGCAGAGGGCGATCTCTTCCTCTTCTCTTCCAAGACGATCCCGGGCAACGAACGCGGCGTGTTGCGCGTGATCAACCAGTTTTCGGAAATGGGCGTCGATGTCGTGGACGAAAGCTCCGGCGGCCATTACCACGTCTCGGGCCATCCCAACCGGCCTGACCTGGAACGGATGCATGACATCGTGCGTCCGGGCTGCGTCATTCCCATGCACGGCGAACACCGGCATCTGCGCGAACATGCCAAGCTGGCCCGATCACGCGGGTACAGCGCCGCGTTGGCGGTCAACGGCACCATGCTGGCGCTGGGCGAGGACGCGCCGGAAGTCGTCGACTATGTCGAGACCGGGCGGACTTATCTCGACGGATCGGTGCAGATCGGCGCGCTTGACGGGGTCGTCCGCAATCGCATCCGCATGGCGCTGAACGGGCACTTGACCATTTCCGTGCTGCTCGACGAGCAGAACGAACCCCTGGGGGAGCCGTGGTGCGACCTCATGGGCCTGGCGGAGACGGGACGCTCCAAGGCGCCGCTTCAAGAGGTGATCGAGGAAGATTTGAGCCAGTTTCTCAACCGCGCCGGCGAGAAGACATTGGCCGATGACGACAAGCTCGAGGAGGAATTGCGGCGGATCGCCCGCGCCTCCTCCCAGGACGAAATCGGAAAGAAACCCGAAGTGACCGTCATCGTCAGCCGGCTGGCATGACGCCCATTGTCTTCGATCTCGATGGCACGCTGATCGACAGTCTGCCGAACGTCACCGATGCGGCCAATGCGCTACTGGCCGAAGAAAATCGGCCACCCGTCGCCCCGGGTGTTGTTGCCGGATTCGTGGGCTGGGGGGAAGCGGTCTTCATCGACCGGCTGATCGCGCATTCGGGGCTCGATGCCGAGGATCGGCAGGGGCTGCTCGATCGTTTCATCGATCACTACAAGGCGGCGGGGTATGAAACGCGCCTCATGCCCGGCGTGGCGGACGCGCTGACCGAGTTGCAGGGCATGGGCGTCCGCATGGGGATCTGCACCAACAAGCCGCGCGCGCCGCTCAATTCCGTGCTCGACAAGACCGGGCTTGGTCGCTGGATCGAGATCGTCGTGGCCGGCGACGATCTGCCGAAACGCAAGCCGGACCCGGATCCCCTGCTGAAGGTGCTGAGCGATCTTGGTCATGCACGTGGCGTCTATGTCGGCGACAGCATGGTGGATGCGCGGACGGCGCAGCGGGCGGGTATGCCATTCCTGCTCTACACCGAAGGCATCCGCACGGAATCGGTCGAGGACATTCCGCATGATGTTGCGTTTTCCGAGTTTGCCCAGCTCTGCGAGATCTACACACGGTTTCAGTAGTGCGGGGCGATTCCGGCGATGAGCCGTAGGAGCCGTGCCCTTCGGCCTTTGTCCTGTTTGGTCTCCGCACAACGGCTTCTGTGAGCAGCCGCCGCGCTCCGCTTTGATGTCGAATCTTTTTGGACGGTCCGGCTCTTCAGCCCGCCTTGCGCTCGTCGAAGCTCATGGCGAGGAAGCCGGGCAAGTGGTCGCCGAGGCCCACGACCTTGTTCCTGTTGCCTTCATCGCCGCGGCCCTTACCACCACCCGTGGGCTTGCCGTGCTTGGCTGGCGCCTCTTCGGCCAAAATTTCCTCGGACTTCCCGGGCCTGTCGTCCGACGGTGCCTTGGGCCGGTCCCTGGGTTTGTCCGCGGATTTCTCCGCAGGTTTTTCCCGAGCGTGATCCTTGGGCTTGTCCTGCTTTCGGGATCTGCTGCGAACCGGCGCCTCGGTTTCCTCGACTTCGGCGGATGCAACTCCCAACGGGTTTTCGAGCGTTGGGATCTCTTTCTGGAGCAGCTTTTCCACCGCTGCCAGAGACTTGTCGTCGCGCGAACTGCAGAGCGTGATCGACTTTCCCGCCCGCCCGGCACGACCCGTGCGGCCGATGCGGTGCACGTAATCTTCCGGATGGCCCGGGACGTCGAAGTTGAAGACATGGCTCACCGCCGGAATGTCGAGCCCGCGCGCCGCCACGTCCGATGCGACAAGCAGCCTGATATTGCCTTCCCGGAACCCCTCCAGCGTGCGCGTGCGCTGCGATTGGTCGAGGTCACCGTGGATCGGGGCCGCGTCATAGTCGTATTTCTTGAGCGATTTGGCGACGATATCCACATCCGTCTTGCGGTTGCAGAAGATGAGCGCGCTGCTGCACGCCTCGCCTTCACGGTCGATCAGAGCTCGCAGCAGCTTGCGCTTTTCGGTGGCTTCTCGATCCTTGCGGGAGGCTTTGAACCTGACCACGCCCTGCTCGATCGTCTCCGATGCCGTCGCCTGTCGCGCGACCTCGACCCGCACGGGGTTCGACAGGAAGGTGTTGGTGATCCGCTCGATTTCCGGCGCCATGGTGGCCGAGAAGAAGAGCGTCTGGCGCGTGAACGGCGTCAGCCCGAAGATCCGTTCGATATCCGGGATGAAGCCCATGTCGAGCATACGGTCAGCCTCGTCCACCACCATGATCTTCACGTCCGACAGGATCAGCTTGCCGCGCTCGAAATGGTCGAGCAGGCGTCCCGGCGTGGCGATCAGCACGTCGACGCCCTTGTCGATGATCGCTTCCTGCTCCTTGAAGCTGACGCCGCCGATCAGCAGCGCCCGGGTGAGCTTCAGGTGCTTGGAATAGGTGTCGAAATTCTCCGCGACCTGGGCGGCCAGTTCCCGCGTGGGGCAGAGCACGAGGCTCCGCGGCATCCGCGCCCGCGCCCGTCCGCGCGCGAGGAGCGACAGCATCGGCAGGGTGAAGCCGGCGGTCTTGCCGGTCCCGGTCTGGGCGATGCCCAGGACATCGCGCCCTTCGAGGGCGGCGGGGATGGCACCGGCCTGAATCGGAGTCGGGATCAGATAGCCCGCTTCCTCGACTGCTTTGAGAACCTTCGGATTGAGGTTGAGATCAGAGAACTTTGTCATTGGTGTCCGTACATGAAATGCGGACACTGTCTCTGGCCCGCCGTCTGAGGTGCAGCATCCGTACGATGCCGCGTGAAAGGGCTCTTAGCAGGCGATCGTGCTACGGTCAAACTTCCTTGGGAAACACTGCCGAGAATGCATCCGCAAGTAGTGAAATGTTTGTGAACACCACGTGATTGTCCACGAAGGGACAGCCACCGGCCCAATCCGATCACGCCCAAGCCGATCGAACGGGTCGAGAGCAGAGCCTTCGTGGCAAAACGATCCACGTACCCGGGCGCGCCGTCACGACACCATCATCTCCTTCGTCGCGGAGAGCGTGATGTCGGGATAGTCGCGCTCGATGCGGTCGATGTCCCATTGCAGCCGCGTGAGATAGACCGTGTCGCCGTCATTGTCCTGGCTGATGTGCTGCTTGTTGGCGTTGATGAATTTCTCCATCGCCTGCTTGTCGCCGCTGGCCCATCGGGCGGAGGTGAACTGCGACGCCTCGAAGCGGACCGGCAGGCCGTATTCCAGCTCGATCCGACTCGCCAGCACCTCGAATTGCAGCGCGCCCACGACGCCCACGATGAAGCCGGAGCCGATCATCGGCTTGAAGACCTTGGCCGCACCTTCTTCGGCGAACTGCATCAGCGCCTTTTCCAGGTGCTTGGCCTTCATCGGGTCGCCGGCCCGGCAGCTTTGAAGCAGCTCCGGCGCGAAGGAGGGGATGCCCGTCACCCGCAGCGCTTCGCCCTCGGTCAGCGTGTCGCCGATGCGGAGCTGTCCGTGGTTCGGGATGCCGATGATGTCGCCCGCCCAGGCTTCCTCCGCGAGCTCGCGGTCGGAGGCGAGGAACAGCACCGGCGCCGACACGGTCATCGGCTTCTTCGTGCGCACATGGGTCAGCTTCATGCCGCGCTTGAAATGTCCCGAGGCCATGCGCACGAAGGCCACGCGGTCTCGGTGCTTGGGGTCCATGTTGGCCTGCACCTTGAAGACGAAGCCGGAGACTTTCTCCTCTTCCGGCGCGATTTGGCGCGGCTCGGCCTTCTGCACCTGCGGCACGGGACCGAACGTTCCGATCCCCTCCATCAGTTCCTTCACCCCGAAGGAGTTGATCGCGGAGCCGAACCAGATCGGCGTCATCGTCCCTTCGAGCACGGCCTTCGGATCGAGCGTCGGCATCAGCCCGATCGCCATCTCCAGCTCTTCGCGCAGCGTCTCCAGCAGTTGCGCTGGCACATGTTCGGCGAGCTTCGGGTCGTCGAGCCCGTTGATCTCGATGGTTTCCGCCACGCGGTTGCGGTCGGCGCGGTCCATCAGTTCCAGCCGGTCGCGCAGGATGTCGTAGCAGCCGATGAAGTCGCGCCCCTGGCCGATGGGCCAGCTGGCTGGTGTCACGTCGATGGCGAGGTTCTCCTGGATCTCGTCGATGATCTCGAACGTGTCGCGGCTCTCGCGGTCCATCTTGTTGCAGAAGGTCAGGATCGGCAGGTCGCGCATCCGGCAGACTTCGAAGAGCTTCTGGGTCTGGCTCTCGACCCCCTTGGCACCGTCGATCACCATCACCGCGGCGTCCACCGCGGTCAGCGTCCGGTAGGTATCCTCGGAAAAGTCGCTGTGGCCGGGCGTGTCGACGAGGTTGAACCGGAATTTCCGGTAATCGAAGGACATCGCGGAGGCGGAAACGGAGATGCCGCGATCCTTCTCCATCTGCATGTAGTCGGACCGCGTGCGCCGCGCCTCGCCCTTGGCGCGCACCTGCCCGGCCATCTGGATCGCGCCGCCGAAAAGCAGGAACTTCTCGGTCAGCGTGGTCTTGCCCGCATCGGGATGCGAGATGATGGCGAAGGTGCGCCGCCGGGCGATTTCCGGCGGCAGTTCGGGGCGATTTGTGGCGGTGTCCAGCATGCGCCCGTGCAATATGCGAGCCGCGTGCAAAGGGCAATCCGGGAACGTGCGAGCGGCCACACACTCCGACGCGCCGAATTCACTTGCGCGTCAGCAGCACGTCGCAGGGCGGGTTGCGGATCAGGTCGAGCGCCAGCGAGCCGAGGATCGACCGCGCCGCCCCGACGCGTCCATGCGCCCCCGCCGTGATCAGGTCGTAGCTGCCGTCTCGCGTCAGTTCCTCGACCAGACCCATGGGCGGCGCCTGCGTCAGGACCGTCTTGGACTCGAGCCTGCCGGGAAGGTCCGTCTCCTGCCGCCAGGTCTTGTCCTGTTCCTCGGTCTCGTGGAGGAAACTGGCCTGAAGGTCCATCTGCACGGCCCCAGTGGTCTCGAGCATACCGGAATAGGGCACGCTGATCGCGTGGGCGGCCGTGATGCCGGCGTCGGGCGCGAGATCCGATCCGAGCTTGAGAGCCGCGGTGGAAGACCCGCCGTAATCCACCAGCGACAGGATCTTCTGGTACGCCCCGACGACGGGGGTCGTGGCCAGAAGGACGCTGGCCTCGGTCCGGCGCGTGACGCGCTGCATCGTGGTCTCGCGCAGCCCGTCGAGGAACGGACGCGGCCGGTGCGGGCCCATGACGAGTGAGAGCCTTTTTGTCGACCGCCTTGAGCAGTTCTTCGGTCGGGTCGCCGGCCTGGACGTTGACGGTGTAGCTGACGCCGTCGGCGCGGCGTTCGCAGGTCGTCTTCAATTGCGTCTCGGCCTTTTCGTGCAGCGGTCCCAGCAGGTCCGGCCCCGAGCGCATCGTCGAGGACGAGCAGCGCGTCCACCGGCATGCCCAACGAAGGCGCCGAGCTGAAAGGCCCGCTCCACGGCTCGGTCGGAACGTGCGGACATGTCCGTTGCGACAAGAATTCGGTTGAAGGGCAGGGTCATTGCGTTCTCCTGAGACTTGGTGTTGCGGATCACGCTGGCAGGTTCGGGCGGCATGCTGCCTTGACCTGCGTCAATCTGCGCAATGCGCCGGCGTTGGCGACCTGGGTCTTTCGCTGGCAATTGCGATCGGCTCGGGGCAGGTTGTGGCGGAATCAGATCATGGGGGAACATATGGATCTCGGGATAGCGGGAAAACGGGCGCTGGTCTGCGCTTCGTCGAAGGGCTTGGGCTTTGGTTGCGCGCAGGCGCTGGCCGAAGCGGGCGTGCACATGGTGATGAACGCGCGCGGGGCGGATGCGCTGACATCGGCGGCGGAAGGACTGCGCGACCGCTTCGGCGTGACGATCGAGACCGTGGCGGTGCGACATCACGACGGCGGAAGGGCAGGCCGAAGTCTTGGAGGCGGCCGGGCCGGTGGACATTCTCGTCAACAACGCGGGCGGGCCGCCGCCGGGGATGTGGACCGACTGGGACCGGGACGATTTCATCAAGGCGCTCGATGCCAACATGCTGGCGCCGATCGCGCTGATGAAGGCGCTTCTGCCGGGCATGATGGAGCGGGGCTGGGGCCGTGTCGTCAACATCACATCGCAATCGGTCAAGGCGCCGATCCCGCAGCTGGGCCTGTCGAATTCGGCGCGTGCGGGGCTCACCGGCTATGTCGCGGGGACCGCGCGTCAGGTGGCGCCGCACGGCGTCACGATCAACAACCTGCTGCCCGGCATCCACGCGACCGACCGGGCGACGTCGCTCGACGGACCGGTGGCCGAAAAGGAGGGGATCTCGATGGACGAGGCACGCGCGCGGCGCGAGGCCACGATCCCCGCGCGGCGCTACGGCACGATCGAGGAGTTCGGCGCGGCCTGCGCGTTCCTCTGCTCGACCCATGCGGGGTTCATCGTCGGGCAGAACCTGCTTCTGGACGGCGGCGCGGTGAACCTGTCGATGTAAGCCTGGGGCATGGCCGAGAAGTTCCTGCTCAAGGATCATCTGTTCAACGCGGAGAGCGTCGGGCAGCTGGCTGCGGAATTCGCGGCGGCGGTGCCGGGTTTCGACTCGGACCGGTTCGTGTCGGAGGCGCTTGCCGGATTTCCCGAACGGGAGCTGCTGCAACGTCTCGACTGGTTGGCGGACTGCCTTGAGCCGCAGCTTGCGCCAAGTTTCCCCGCGATGGCGGACCAGCTCGAGGCGGCGCTGCCGTCGCCGTTGGACCCGAAACGAGGGGACGACGATTTCGGCAAGTTCATCCACGCGGTGCCCGGCATTCTGGCTGTTCGACACGGGCTGGAGCATCATCGCGAGCGAGCGCTCGACCTGCTGCACGCCGTCACGCAGCGGTTTTCGATGGAGTTCTACATCCGCCCGTTCCTGAACCGCTGGCCGGAGGAAACGCTGGCACGTCTGCGGCGCTGGGCGGAGGATGAAAATTACCACGTGCGGCGGCTGGTCAGCGAAGGGACGCGCCCGAAACTGCCTTGGGCCAAGGCGGTGCGGTTGTCGCCGGACCAGACGCTGCCGCTTCTGGACAGGCTCCATGCGGATCCCACGCGATACGTGACGCGATCGGTGGCGAACCATCTGAACGATCTTGCGAAAGCCGCCCCCGATTTGGTTTTGGAGCGTCTGGCGACGTGGGAAAAAGCCGGTCAGCAGAACGCGCGCGAAATGGACTGGATGCGCCGCCACGCGCTGCGCACGCTGGTCAAGCAGGGGCACGAAGGCGCCATGGACGCACTGGGATACCGGCCAGACCTGACTCTGGCCGCGCGCGTGGAACTTGCGCCCGGTCCGGTGCGCATCGACGCCGCGCTGACTTTCACGGTCGAGATCCTGACGCGCGATGCTGCGCCGGTCCTCGTCGACTACGTGCTTTGGCTTCCGAAAGCGAATGGCAGCAGCGTGCCCAAGGTCTTCAAACTGAAATCTGGCCGAACGGAGGCAGGCGCGCCGCTGGTCCTCGCCAAGACCCACAGGCTCAAGGGCGACGCGACAACCTTCCGGCTGCACCCCGGACCAGCGCGGATCGGCGTACAGGTCAACGGCCGGATCGTGGCCGAGGCGGAGTTCGTGCTTGAACGCGCATGACGACGGGCCGGTTGCAGGCGCGATGCGCGGCTGTTAAAGCCTAAGCGTTTTGATCGGGAAATGATCCGTGAACGCAGCGCCAGACACATTCGGGAAAATCGCCCCACGGCTCGATGTCCGCAATCTCGTGCGGGTCTTCGGCGGACGGCGGGTGGTGGACGACGTGTCGCTGACGGTGATGCCGGGGCAGGTGACCTGCCTCCTGGGCCCGTCTGGCTGCGGAAAATCCACCACGCTGCGGATGATCGCCGGGGTGGAGATGCAGGATTCGGGCGAGATCTGGGTGGATGGATCGCTGGTCTGCGACACGGTGTTTCGCGTGCCGCCCGAACGGCGGCAGATCGGGCTGATGTTCCAGGATTTCGCGCTCTTTCCGCATCTGACCGTGGGGGCGAACGTGGCCTTCGGACTGACGCGGACCGAAGGACGCGCGGCGCGCGCGGACGCGAGGAGATGCTGGCGCGGGTCGAATTGGGCCGGTTCATCGACGCCTATCCCGACAGTCTGTCGGGTGGCGAACAGCAGCGTGTCGCGCTGGCCCGCGCGCTGGCGCCGCAGCCGCGGATCATGCTGATGGACGAGCCGTTTTCCGGGCTCGACAACCGCCTCCGCGACGGGATCCGCGACGAGACGCTGGCACTCCTGCGGGAGGAGGACACCGCGGTCCTGCTGGTCACGCACGAGCCGGAGGAAGCCATGCGGATGGCCGACGAGATCGCGCTGATGCGGGACGGGCAGATCGTGCAGCAGGGCGCGCCCTACAACGTCTACACCCGGCCCGCGGACAAGGCCGCGGTCGCGTTCTTCAGCGATGTCAACGAGTTGCAGGCGCGGGTCGAAGGCGCGCTGGCGATGACGCCCTTCGGGCGGTTTCTGGCCCCGGGCGTGGCGGACGGGACGCAGGTGGACATCGTGTTTCGGCCGCAGCACGTGCGGATCGATTTCGACCGGGGCGCGCCGCCGGCGCCGACGCCGCGAGAGGGCACGCCGGCCCGCGCGGAGGTGGTCCGGGCGCGGTTCCTGGGCCATGAGAGCCTCGTGGAGTTCCGGCTGGTCGAAGGGGGGGCCATCCTGAAGGTGACGGTGCCGAACGTGTTCCTGCCGAAGCCGGGGACGGTCCTGTTCCTGCGGGTGCCGCGGGACCGCTGTTTCGTCTTTCCCGCCGAGTAGGCTCCTACCGAGCCAAGACGTCCCGCCCGCCGTCCCGTCACATCCCGCGCAGGAAGTCGAGCAATGCGTTGGCCGTTTCGTCCGGGGCGGTGTCGGGAAAGAAGTGACCGCCCGGAATGGCCGCGGACGCCCGGACCGTCAGGCGGTCGGCCCAGGTCGCGGGCACGTCATAGGCCTTCGCCATGGCGCCGTCGGCCCCATAAAGCACCAGTGCGGGGCAGGCGACCTGCGTGCTCAGATCCTCCGCGTCGAGCGCGAAGTCGATTTTGAGCGCGGCGCGATAATCGTCGCACATGGCGCGGATCGTCTCGGGGTCGCGCCAGCTTCGCCGGTAGGCTTCGAGCGCCTGCGGGTCGAAATCGGAAAGCTGGGCGGCGCCCCAGCCCAGCAAAGAGCTTTGGAAGAAGTAATCCGGATCCGCGCCGATCAGCCGTTCCGGGAAGGGTTCGGGCTGCGCCAGGAAGAACCAGTGGTAGTAGCCTGCCGCCACCTCCTTGCTGAGGTCGTCGAGCAGGAGGTGGGTCGGCACGATATCCATGAGCGTGAGGCTCAGCAGCGCATCGGGCGTGTCAAGTGCCAGGCGATGCGCGGTGCGCCCGCCGCGGTCGTGGCCGACGAGATGGAAACGGTCGAACCCCAGCGATCGCATCAGAGCGAGTTGGTCGGCCGCCATCTCGCGGAAACTGTAATTGGCGAGGCCCTTGGGCTTCGAACTGGCGCCATAGCCGCGCAGGTCGGCGGCAATGACCGTGAAATGCCGCGAGAGCGCAGGCGCGATGGCGTGCCACATGGCGCGGGTCTGCGGAAACCCGTGCAGCAGCAGCACCGGCGGGCCGTCTCCCGCCCGGCTGAAGGCGATAGTCTGGCCGTTCACCTCGGCCGTCTCGTCCGTGAATCCCGGGATCATGTGCGGCTCTCAGCGGCTGATTGCGTCGAGGATGCGGGCCCAGCTTCGGATGCCGCGGTGGAAGCTTTCGACATTGTATTTCTCGTTCGGACTGTGGATCGCGTCATCCTCGTTGGCGAAGCCGATCAGCATGCTCTCCATGCCCAGGATCGACTTGAAATAGGTGGCGATCGGGATCGACCCGCCCATCGCGGAAAACACGGCCTCGCGGTCCCATTCGTCCGAAAGCGCCGCGCGGGCCTTTTCGAATTCCGGACGCGACGTGTCCATGACGGAGGCCGGAGAACCGTCGAGCGTCTGGTCCCATCGCACCTTCGCGTCCGGCGAGAGCCGCGCTTCGACATGGGCGCGGATCTTCTTGCGCAGCGCGGCCGGGTCCATCGTGTCGACGAGGCGGCAGGTGATCTTGCAATGCGCCTCCGACGGAATCACCGTCTTCGTGCCCGCGCCCTGGTAGCCGCCCCACATCCCGTTCACTTCGAGCGTTGGGCGCGCCCATTGCTGCTCCAGCGTGGAATACGCGACCTCGCCATGCGCCTGGGTGTAGCCGACGGCGGTCAGGTAATCCTCTTCGTCAAAGCCGACACTCTCCCATTGCCGGCGCAGATCGTCGGAGATTTCCTCGACCCCCTCGTAGAACCCCTCGACGGCGACGCGCCCGGTTTCGGGGTCGTGAAAGCTCGCCACGAGCCGGGCCATCTCGCGCAGCGGGTTCAGACCCGGACCGCCGTAATGGCCGGAATGCAGGTCGCGGGTGGGGCCGATGATCGTGAATTCGTCCTTGAGCATCCCGCGCAGCCGGGTGGCGATGGAGGGGACGCCGGGTGCGACCATGCCGGTGTCGCAGATCACCGCGAGATCCGCGCGCAACGCGTCGGCATTGTCCTTCATGAAGGGGATGAGGGAGGGGGAACCCAATTCCTCCTCGCCTTCGAAGAAGAACGTGATCCGGCAGGGGAGGTCGCCATTCACCGCCGTCCATGCCCGGCAGGCCTCGACGAATGTCATGAGCTGGCCCTTGTCGTCGGAGGCGCCACGGGCGCGCAGGATGCGACCTTGCGGCCCGTCCTCCACCACCGGATCGAAGGGCGGGCGCGTCCAGAGTTCCAGCGGATCGACCGGCTGCACGTCGTAATGACCGTAAAAGAGCAGATGCGGACCGTCGGCGGCGCCTTTCACATGGCCCACGACCATCGGATGACCGGACGTGGGATGCTTGGCGGCGTCGATGCCGATGGATTTCAGGTCGGCCACCAGCCAGTCGGCGGCCTTGTCGCATTCGGCATCGAAGGCCGGATCGGTCGAGATGGATTGAATGCGCAACAGCTCCATCAGGCGATCGAGCGCGTGGGGAAGGTCGGTGTCGATTTTCTCGAGCGTGGCGGCAAGGCTCATGAACGAAACTCCCATCAGGTTTCGCGGGACCGTAGCAAGCTTGCACGGACTGTCCAGAGCGGCAGTTCAGGTGAGGGTCAGCGTCAACCCGGCGAGGATCAGGGCGGCGCCGGCGAGTTGCGATCTCGACACGGTTTCACCGATCCAGAGCGCGGCCGCGAAGATCAGGATCGTCTCGACCGTGATGATGATGATGTAGGTCTTCGCCAGATCGAAGCGCTGAAGCAGCAGGATCTCTGCGATCGCCGCCAGGGCGAAACCCGTCAGCACGACCGCGATTCCCAATCCGCTCAGCCCGCCGGAGGTCAGTTTCATCCCGAACGTCGCGACCGCGTATCCGATCGCGGTCACGAGTGACAGCCCGACGGCAATGGCAACCTGTGGTGAGACTTCGGACATTATCAATCCAGACACTGAAGGCATTTTCGGAAAATTTTAAAGGAAGTACGCCCACATTGGCCTGCGTCGCCGCGCCGACACAGTCCGGAATTCCGCCATTGCCAGTTCCGGAAAATTCGGATTGCCTCTTGGGGAAGGGCAGTCTGGGCACGATGCGACCCATTGTCCGGGACATGAAAGTTGAACCGAATATTGAAGCGGTATACATAACCCTTGACTGAGAATTGTTCTAAGTCTTCCGATACGTTCAAGGAGACGCCACGTGGACTACACCGCCAAGCTGGACGCAGCTTTGAAACGCCTGCATGACGAAGGCCGGTACAGGACCTTCATAGATATCGAGCGGCGGCGGGGTCATTTTCCACATGCCATCTGGACACGCCCGGATGGAACAGAAACCGCGATCACCGTCTGGTGCGGCAACGACTACCTCGGGATGGGGCAGCACCCCGTCGTGCTGGAGGCGATGCACGAGGCGCTGGACGCGACCGGCGCCGGGTCGGGCGGCACGCGCAACATTTCCGGCACGACCGTCTATCACAAGCGGCTGGAGGCGGAACTGTCCGACCTCCATGGCAAGGAGGCGGCGCTGCTCTTCACGTCGGCCTATATCGCGAACGACGCGACGCTCAGCACGCTGCCCAAACTTTTCCCCGGGCTGATCATCTATTCCGACGAACTCAACCACGCCTCGATGATCGAAGGGATCCGCCGCAATGGTGGATCGAAGCGCGTGTTCCGCCACAACGACGTGGCACATCTGCGGGCCTTGCTGGAGGCGGAGGATCCGGCAGTGCCGAAGCTGATCGCCTTCGAGTCGGTCTATTCGATGGACGGCGATTTCGGCCCGATCCAAGAGATCTGCGATCTGGCGGACGAATTCGGGGCACTGACCTATATCGACGAGGTTCATGCGGTGGGGATGTACGGGCCCCGCGGTGGCGGCGTGTCCGAACGGGACCGCCTGGCGCATCGGATCGACATCATCAACGGGACCCTGGCCAAGGCCTACGGCGTGATGGGCGGTTACATTGCGGCCTCGGCGAAGCTGTGCGATGCGATCCGTTCCTACGCTCCGGGTTTCATCTTCACGACGTCGCTCACCCCTTCGGTGGCGGCAGGCGCCGCCGCGTCGGTGCGGTTTCTGAAGACCGCCAGTGACCTGCGGGAGCAGCACCAGGCGCAGGCCGGCGTGCTCAAACTGCGTCTCAAGGGGTTGGGCCTGCCGCTGATCGATCATGGCAGCCATATCGTGCCCGTCATCGTCGGCGATCCGGTGCACACCAAGGCAATCTCCGACATGCTGCTGGAGCAGCACGGGATATATGCGCAACCGATCAACTATCCCACCGTGCCGCGGGGAACCGAGCGCCTTCGGTTCACACCTTCGCCGGTTCACGGGCCGAAGGAAATCGATGCGCTTGTTAACGCGATGGACACACTTTGGTCGCACTGTGCGCTAAATCGCGCTGAATTGGCGGGATAACACCAATAGGTGTGTTTTCTGATTGTGTCTGTGCTAACTTCGCCGAAACAAAGGCATCAAGCCGAATTGACAGGCAGATAATCAGGTATTCGGCGTGGTAGGCCGCCAGCGGGTATAGGGCACGCGCGCATGATCGGGCGAAAAGCGTCCATTGATGAGCACGAGAACATCGTGGAACCGAAGGGTTTCGACGATTTCCAGTTGAGGCTTGGTGACGTGATGCGCGGCGAGCGTGCCACGATGGGCAAGTCGCTTCTCGATGTCCAGCGCGAATTGCGGATCAAGGCGGCTTACATCGCGGCCATCGAAAATTGCGACCCCGCGGCCTTCGATACACCGGGGTTCATCGCCGGCTACGTGCGATCCTACGCGCGCTACCTCAACATGGACCCCGACAAGGCCTTCTCCGGCTTCTGCACCGAAAGCGGATTTTCCGTCGCTCACGGGATGTCCGCAGAAGCCTCCGTCGTTCGCAAGCCGTCGCGGGAAGAGCGTCTGAAGCTTCGCGAGGGGCGGGACATGTTCGCCGCTCCGGCGACCCCGTTCGTGCCCGTCGGGGAGGGGGTGTTATCGCGCATCGAACCCGGTGCCATCGGGTCGATGCTGGTGCTCGTGGCCTTGATCGGGGCGATCGGATACGGCGGCTGGACCGTTCTGCAGGAAGTGCAGCGGGTGCAGATGGCGCCCGTGGACCAGACGCCGGTGGTGCAATCGGATATCGATCCGCTGGCGGTCGACCAGACGGCGGGCAACGACGCGCAACCGGCACCCGAAACGCCGCAGGTCGATGACAGCGCGGGCGTGGAAGTGACGCGGGCCGCGGCGCTCGATCGGCTCTATCGTCCGCAAGCTCTGGATGTGCCTGTCCTGGTGCCCCGAGACGCGGCGATTTCGACCCTGAACCCGCGGGATACCGGCGCATTCGCGCAGGAAGAAGGCCTCGAGCCGGACCCCCGCCTCATCGCTGCGATCGAGCAATCGGTCTCGGAGCAGGAAGGAAACAAGGTTCCCGTGCCGCAGGTGGTGGAGGACCTTGGCCCCAACATCCGCATGGTCGCGGCCTATCCGTCCTGGGTCCGGGTGCGCTCCGCCGAGGGCAATACGCTCTTCGAAGGCATCATGGAGCCCGGCGACACCTATGACATCCCCGCGATGGAAGCACCGCCGACATTGCGCACCGGCGAGTCCGGCGCGATCTACTTCGCGATGGGGGTCGAGTGCGTCGGTCCCGTCGGTGCACCCGGGGAAGTGACATCCAACGTACCGCTGGACCGCGTGGCGCTTGCCGACAGGTTCGACATCGTCATGCCGGAAGATTCCGACAGTGCGCTCAACCGCATGTTTGCGGATCTGCAGGCGACGGATCCGGGAAAATTGCCCAAGCTGCCTTGTCAGACCAACTGAGCCGGGATACCTGACGCGCGAGGCGAGGACACCATTGCCGAACCGGCGCAGTGTGTCTAGCCTGATTGACAGGTGAACCCAGCGCAGGAGCCGCGCCCCATGTCGCTCAATCACATTCGACCTTGGCGAAACATCTACCGCCGCCAAAGCCGGCAGATCATGGTGGGCAACGTCCCGGTGGGTGGCGATGCACCGATCTCCGTTCAGACGATGACCAATACGCTGACCACCGACGTGCCGGGAACGATCGCCCAGGTTCAGGCGGCGGCCGAAGCCGGCGCGGATATCGTCCGGATCAGCGTGCCGGACGAGGACTCGTCGCGCGCGTTGAAGGAAATCGTGCGGGAAAGCCCGGTTCCGATCGTGGCCGACATCCATTTCCATTATCGCCGCGGGATCGAAGCGGCGGAGGCGGGGGCGGCCTGTCTGCGGATCAATCCCGGCAATATCGGCAAGCAGGACCGCGTGCGCGAAGTCATCAAGGCGGCGCGCGATCATGGCTGCTCGATCCGGATCGGCGTGAATGCCGGGTCCTTGGAAAAGCATCTCCTCGAAAAGTACGGCGAGCCCACGCCGGACGCGATGGTGGAATCCGGCCTCGACCATATCAAGATACTTGAAGACAACGACTTTCACGAGTTCAAGATCTCCTGCAAGGCCTCCGACGTGTTCATGGCGGCCACCGCGTATCAGAAGCTGGCGGAAGCGACGGACGCGCCGATCCACCTCGGCATCACCGAGGCGGGGGGGCTGGTGTCCGGTACGATCAAGTCGGCGATCGGGCTCGGAAACCTGCTCTGGATGGGGATCGGCGACACGATCCGCGTGTCTCTGTCGGCGGACCCGGTGGAGGAGGTGAAGGTCGGTTTCGAGATCCTGAAATCCCTGGGGCTGCGGCACCGGGGCGTCAACATCATCTCCTGTCCGTCCTGTGCGCGGCAAGGCTTCGACGTGATCAAGACGGTCGAGGCCTTGGAGACGCGGTTGGAGCACATCAAGACGCCGATGAGCCTGTCGATCATCGGCTGCGTGGTCAACGGGCCGGGCGAGGCGTTGATGACGGATGTCGGTTTCACCGGCGGCGGCGCCGGGCACGGGCATGGTCTACCTCGCCGGCAAGCAGAGCCACCGGTTGGGCAACGACGCCATGATCGAGCACATCGTGGAGCAGGTCGAGAAGAAGGCGGCCGAGATCGAGGCCGCGCAGTCGGAGATGCTGGAGGCCGAACCGGCGGAGTGATGGCTGCGCCTGCCAGCCGAAAGCTTTTGAACACGAACTGGCCGCGTGCACCGCTTCCTGACCAGGATGGCAGATCCGGCGCGGGTTTCGAGACGCCCTAGCCGCGCTTTTCGTCGACGATACGGCTCAACTCGTCATAGGGCAGGTAGCCGCGCAGCAATTCGTCGTCGAGTACGAAGGTCGGCGTGCCGGAAATCTGCAGGCGTTGCGCCAGGTCGCGGGTCTCCCGTGATTTCCTCGGTCACAGCGTCGCTGTTCATCTGTGCGGTGATCGCATCGGCATCGAGATCGAGGGTGTCGGCAATGCGCTCGAGCGCAGGCATCGTGATGTCGCCGGAAAACGCCATGAGCGTGTCGGACAGCGCCTTGTAGGCCTCGTCGCCCTCAAGCTGTTTCGCGGCGATGGCAAATCGCGATGCCAGCACGGACTGATCGCCGAGGATCGGGAATTCCTTCACGATCAGCCGGATATTGCCGTCGGATTCCAGCAGCTTGGCCACCTCTGGGTGAGCGCGGCGGCAATACCCGCAGCGATAATCGAGGAACTCCACCAGCGTGATGTCACCATCCGGATTGCCGCCGACAAAGGAATATCCGTCGTCGAAGATTGCGTCCGCATTGTCGGAGACCAGCGACTGGTCGGCTTCGGCCTGCGTTTCGGCCTGGCGTTGTTCCAGTACCTGAACGGCCTCCATAATGACTTGGGGATTTTCCATCAGGTACGCGCGCACGGCGTCGCCGAAGGCCGCACGCTCCTCGTCGGTCATGGCATCGAGGTCGAGCGCGGCGGCGGGAAGGGCAAGGGTCACCGTGAAGGGCAGCGCGAGCGTCAGGGCGAAAAGCGAGGCAGTCAGGGCACGCAGCATCAGCGGTTCCTTTTCTGGGAATGGTGTTGGCAGGCACTGAACACATCTGGCATCCGCTGCCAAGGGCCGAAGCCATTGCGCCTACGCATGATTGACGCGGCCGTGAATGCGGGGTGTAACGCCATGACCGGACGTTGAAGCAGGCCGTGAGGGTTTTCAATGCGTAAGTCGGAACGCGGGGCGGTCGATCCCTTCATTGTGATGGACGTGATGGAAGCCGCGCGCAAGGCGGAGGCCGAGGGCCGGCGGATCATCCACATGGAGGTGGGCCAGCCCGGGACCGGCGCGCCGGCGGCCGCGGTCGCGGCGCTGCGCCGCGCGATGGGCGACGGTCCGATGGGCTACACCGTGGCGCTGGGCCTGCCGGAGTTGCGGACGCGGATCGCGAAGCTCTATGGCGAGTGGTACGGGGTGGATCTGGATCCGGGCCGCGTGGTGGTGACGCCGGGCTCGTCCGGCGCGTTCCTGCTGGCCTTCACGGCGCTGTTCGACAACGGGCGACCGGGTGGGGATCGGCGCGCCGGGGTACCCGTCCTATCGCCAGATCCTGAAAGCGGTGGGGCTCGAGCCGGTCGATCATCGAGGCGGCGGAACAGAACGGCTATCAGCTCGTGCCGGAGGACCTGGCGGGGCAGGGCCTTGCAGGGGCTGATGATTGCCTCGCCTGCCAATCCCACAGGCACGATGCTGGGGCGCGAGGCTCTGGCGGCGCTGATCGAGGCCGCTCACGAGGCTGGTACGGCCTTCATCTCCGACGAGATCTATCACGGGATCGAGTACGAGAAGAAGGCAGTCAGCGCGTTGGAGATTTCGCGACGAGGCATATGTCATCAATTCCTTCTCCAAGTATTTCTCGATGACCGGCTGGCGGGTGGGCTGGATGGTGGTGCCGCAGGATCACGTGCGCGTGGTGGAACGGCTGGCGCAGAACATGTTCATCTGCGCGCCGCACATGGCACAGATCGCGGCACTGGCGGCGCTGGATGCGAAGGAGGAATTGCAGGCAAACCTGGAGGTCTACCGCGCCAACCGCGCGCTGATGATCGACGGGCTGGCGGCGGCGGGGTTCGACCGGATCGCGCCGCCCGACGGCGCCTTCTATGTCTATGCGGACGTGTCGCGCTGGAGCGACGACAGCCTCGCCTTCGCGGCGGAAATCCTGGAGCAGGCGGGGGTCGCGGTGACGCCGGGGCTCGATTTCGATCCCGGGCGCGGTGGGCGTTTCCTGCGGTTTTCCTATGCCCGCAGCACGGCAGACATCGAGGAAGGACTGGCGCGACTGGCTGGGTTCATGTGCGGCCGGGGGTGAGCAGAGCAGAGCGCGGCTCCGCCCACACGCGATTTCCTTTGCGTTCAGTCCAGGCACGAACAGTATCCCCTTCACGATCCCTTGATGCGGCAATACTTGGGCGTTTTGCCGCTGCTTCGCCGCATTGCATCCTTTGACCCCGGACGGCCGGACGCGTATATCGGACGAACGCTTCTAACGGCCGCGAGGCAGCATGTTTCGGTTCATCCTCTCCTTTTTCGGAGGCATCTTCACCACGATCACCATGGGGATCGCGATGGTGGCGCTTGGCGCGGGCGGGGTGTTCTACATGTACGGTCGCGACCTGCCCAGCCATGAGAGCCTGGCGCAATACGCGCCGCCCACGATCAGCCGGATCTATTCCGGGCAGGGGCGGCTGATCGACGAGTTCGCACAGGAACGCCGGCTCTTCGCGCCGATCGAGGAGATCCCGGCGCTGGTCAAGCAGGCCTTCGTGTCGGCGGAGGACAAGAATTTCTACAGCCACGAAGGATACGATCTGCGCGGCATCGGTGCGGCCGTGGTGGAGGCCGTTCGCACGCGGGGCGAGACGGTACGCGGCGCCTCGACGATCACGCAGCAGGTGATGAAGAACTTCCTGCTGTCGGGAGACCGGCAGATCGAACGGAAGATCAAGGAGATCATCCTGGCGAGCCGGATCGAGGACACGCTGACCAAGGAGAAGATCCTCGAGCTCTATCTCAACGAGATCTTCCTCGGTCAGAACTCCTATGGCGTGGCCGCGGCGGCGCAGACCTATTTCAACAAGACGCTGGACCAGCTCGACGCGCACGAGGCCGCGACGCTCGCCTCGCTGCCAAAGGCGCCGTCGGATTATCACCCGGTGCGCGAGAAGGAGCGGCTGATGTCGCGCCGCAACTTCGTGCTGAAGGAGATGTACGAGAACGGATACCTGTCGCAGGCGGTGTATCAGGACGAGGTGAACGCGCCGCTGGAAACCGTGCAGAACGGTGATTTCGCCGATTTCAAGACCACGCTGCCGCCGCGCGATTACTTCACCGACGAGATCCGCCGCCAACTGTCCCGTGATTTCGGCGAGGGCGAATTTTTTTCCGGCGGCCTGACCATTCGCGCGACCATCGACAACGAGATGCAGCCGATCGCAGCGGAGGCGTTGCGCGAGCAGCTGGAGCAGTTTGATCGCGGCATCGGTCGCTGGCGGGGGACGGGCAAGACCGTCCCGGCCGAGAGCCTCGACGACGAGACGCAGTGGCGACAGGCGCTTGCGGACGTGAAAGTGGCGCGCGACATCAATCTCGACGGCAAATGGCATGTCGCCGTGGTGCGCAGCGTCGAAGACCAGCAGCTGCGGCTGGGCATCGAAGGGGTGAAGGAGCGCGAGGGCGAGCCACACGTGGTGCCGCGCAACGACATCGCGTGGATCCAGGGGAGCTTCTTCGACAATTTCGAACCCGGGGACGTCGTCCATGTCCGTCGCATGACCGAGGACGGATCGGGCGATTTCATCCGGTGGACGCTGCGCCAGGTTCCGGCCGTTCAGGGCGCCTTCGTCGCGATGGACGTGAATACCGGCCGCGTTATGGCCATGCAGGGCGGGTTCTCCTACCAGCATTCGGTCTTCAACCGTGCGACGCAGGCCAAGCGGCAGCCGGGGTCGTCCTTCAAGCCCTTCGTCTATGCCGCCGCGCTCGACAGCGGATACAGCCCCGCCACCATCGTCGTGGATGCGCCGATCGAGATCAACACGCCGCAGGGGATCTGGCGGCCGCAGAACGCCTCGAACCAGTTTTATGGGCCGACGCCACTCCGGACGGGGATCGAACGGTCACGGAACCTGATGACCGTGCGGCTCGCGCAGGAAATCGGCATGGACACGGTGGGGGCCTATGCCGAACGCTTCGGCGTCTACGACTACCTGCAGCCGGTTCTGGCCAACGCGCTGGGCTCGCAGGAGACGACGCTCTACCAGATGGTCGCGGCCTATTCGATGTTCGCCAATGGCGGAGAGCGTGTGGAACCGACGCTGGTCGACCGGGTGCAGGACCGCTATGGCCGCACGATCTATCGTCATGACCAACGTGTCTGCGAGGATTGCGGCAAGGAAAGCCTGCCGGCTGGCCAGGCGCCGCGAATCGTGTCGAACCGGGAGCGGGTGATGGACGCGGTGACGGCGTATCAGCTCACCTCGATGATGAAGGGCGTGGTGGATCGTGGAACGGCGTCGGGCGCCATCGACCTGCCGGTGCCGATCGCCGGGCAAGACCGGGACTACCAACGACGCCAAGGACGTGTGGTTCATAGGCTTTTCGTCCAACATCGTCGGCCGGCTGCTATATCGGCTACGATCAGCCGCGATCCCTCGGGCGCAGCGCCTTCGGATCGAGCATGTGCGCGCCGGTGTTCCAGCGCTTCATGTCGAAGGCCATCGCGAAATACGGCGGCGGGGCCTTCAAGGTGCCCGACGAGTGCCAGTTCATCAACATCGACCGGTTCTCCGGCGCGCGGCTGACCAATGCTGCGGCGGGCGAGAATGTCGTGGCCGAATGTTTCCGCGAGGGCGAGGAGCCGATTTTCGGCATCACCTTCGACGGGGGATTTGCCATGGGAGCCGACTTGCTGCTCTACGATGAGGCCGGCGGCAATGGCGCACCAAAGCAGGTCACGACCTCCACCGGGCGGACCACTGTCGTGGGACCGAAGGCGAGTTTCGGGTCGATCAGTTCGGGCGGGCTTTATTGACTGGGATCTGACGGTGGCCGGACGCTCTTTGCGCGATGCGCAAATTCGTCCCATCCGCCGTCCCGCCTCAGGCACTGCTTGTGGAGCGGCGGGCCGTGTTCTATCACGGCGCAAATCCAGACAGGGAAGATAGGTCCGGGCCATGCGTGCGGAGACTGCAGAATACCGTTGCCGAAATCGAGAAATCGCTGAGCCTGCTGGGCCAGCGCCTGGACGTGGAGACGGCACAGCACCGGCTGGAGGAATTCAACGCGCGGGTCGAGGATCCCAAGCTCTGGGACGATCCCGAGGCGGCGCAGAAGCTGATGCGCGACCGCCAGATGCTGGTCGACGCGATCGACAACTACAACGGATCAAGACCGAACTCAGCGACAATGTCGAACTGATCGAGCTTGGCGAGATGGAGGACGACGCGGAGGTCGTTCGCGAGGCGGAAGTAGCGCTGTCGGCATCTCGCGAAACGGCGGCGCAGAAGGAACTCGAGGCGCTGCTCGATGGTGAGGCCGACGCGCAACGACACGTTTCTCGAGATCAATTCCGGCGCCGGCGGCACGGAAAGCTGCGACTGGGCGGCGATGCTGGCCCGCATGTATGTCCGCTGGGCCGAGAAGAAGGGCTACAAGGTCGAGCTGCAGGCCGAGAGCGCCGGCGAGGAGGCGGGGATCAAGTCGGCCACCTACAAGATCAGCGGGCACAATGCCTATGGCTGGCTGAAGTCGGAAAGCGGCGTGCACCGGCTGGTCCGGATCTCGCCCTTCGATTCGGCGGCCAAACGGCACACGTCCTTCTGTTCGGTCTGGGTCTATCCCGTCGTGGACGACAATATCGAGATCGAGGTGAACCCCGCCGACATCCGCATCGACACCTACCGTTCCTCCGGCGCTGGCGGGCAGCACGTGAACACCACCGACTCGGCGGTGCGAATCACGCACCATCCGACCGGGATCGTCGTGACCAGTTCCGAGAAATCCCAGCACCAGAACCGCGACATCGCGATGAAGGCCTTGAAATCGCGCCTCTATCAGCTGGAGCTGGACCGGCGGAACGCCGACATCAATGCAGCCCACGAGGCGAAGGGCGATGCCGGCTGGGGCAACCAGATCCGCTCCTACGTGCTGCAGCCCTACCAGATGGTGAAGGATCTGCGCACGAACCACGAGACCTCCGACACCAAGGGCGTGCTCGACGGCGATCTCGACGCGTTCATGGCGGCGACGCTGGCGCTGGACGTGTCGGGCAAGTCGCGTGCGGATGCGCGGGCCGAGTAGGTCGCGAGAGTGGTCGATCCGAGCCGGGCAGGGAGCCGCGCTGAGCTTGCCGAGTGCGGGCCGACTGCGGAACATATTGCCCGCGGTTCCCTCAGCGTTTCGTGCTGTCTGACGATCCGCTGGTGCCGCCGATGGGGCGCGAAAACCGATGCAATGGAAACCTGAAACGCTCTAGGCTGCGCGCATGTCTTTCTCCTTCCCGATCTCCGAAGCGTCCCCGATCATGTGGCCCGGCCCACCGCCGGAGGCTGCCGATGTCGTGGTCATCGGGGGAGGTATCATCGGAGTTTGCACGGCCCTGTTCCTGGCGCGCTCTGGGCAAAAGGTCGTGCTGTGCGAAAAGGGCCGGATCGCGGGGGAGCAGTCGAGCCGGAACTGGGGATGGATCCGCCAGACCGGCCGCGACCCTGATGAACTGCCGATCATGGTTGAGGCGAACCGGATTTGGCGGGAACTCGCTGCGGACACAAACGTGGATATCGGCCTGCGCCAGGTCGGTGTGACCTATCTCGCGGAGTCCAAGGCGGAGCTGGAAGGCTACGGCAAGCTGGCTCGAGAGCGCGAAAGGCGCCGGGACCGGGTCGCGGCTTCTGAGCCGGCGCGAGGTGGCAGCGCTGTCTCCGGGCCTCTCGCGCAGCTATGCCGGCGGTCTGCACACCGAGACCGACCTGCGGGCGGAGCCCTTCGTCGCGGTGCCGACGCTCGCCGGCATCGCGGCGCGGGCCGGGGCGGTGCTCGTCGAGAATTGCGCCGTTCGCGCGCTGGACCTGCAAGCTGGCGCAGTGGCCGGCGTTGTGACGGAGGCGGGCGCGATCGCCTGTCCTCGCGTCGTTGTGGCGGGCGGCGCCTGGTCGTCGCTGTTTCTGCGCGCCCACGACGTTGTCATGCCGCAGCTTTCGGTGCGTGCCTCGGTCGGGGCGACGCAGCCGCTGCCAGATATCGGCCAGGCGGGGAACGCCGACCAGAACGTGGCGTGGCGGCGCCGGGAGGACGGCGGTTACACTCTGGCGGCCGGCGGCTTTCATGAACTCTACCTCGGACCCGACGCGCTGCGGGCGATCAAGCCCTACATGTCCCAATTGCGCCGGGACCCGTTAGGAACCCGCTACCTGCCTGCGGCGCCGATGGGCTATCCCGATCACTGGCTGACACCGCGGCGTTGGGACGCGGACGCGATCAGCCCGTTCGAACGGATCCGCGTGTTGAACCCGCGCCCGAACATGGGCAAGTTGCGGCGCGTGGCGACGGATTTCGCGGCACTCTTCCCCAATATCGGGCCGGTTCGGATCGACAAGGCCTGGGCCGGCATGATCGACGTCATGCCGGATGAGGTGCCCGTGGTCGACGAGGTCGATGACGTCCCCGGCCTGCTGATCGGAACGGGATTTTCGGGGCACGGCTTCGGGATCGGTCCGGGCATGGGCCGGGTACTGGCCGACCTTGCCATGGGGCATGATGCGGGGCATGACCTCGACAGATTTCGACTGTCCCGCTTCTCCGACGGATCGGAGATCCGGCTGGGACCGTCTTTGTGAAACAGGGAAAGGAGCGGCGCCATGCCGATCAAGAACAGATTTGCCGAATTGCATGACAACGTCACCGCATGGCGGCGGGACATCCACGAACACCCGGAGATCCTCTTCGACACGCATCGCACCTCTGCACTGGTCGCGGAGAAACTGCGCGCGTTCGGCTGCGACGAGGTGACGGAAGCGATCGGGCAAACCGGCGTCGTGGGCGTGATCAAGGGCAAGTCGGACAATTCCGGCAAGGTGATCGGGCTGCGCGCCGACATGGACGCGCTGCCGATGACCGAGCAGACGGGGCTTGACTATGCCTCCAAGACCGATGGCGCCATGCATGCCTGCGGTCATGATGGCCACACCGCCATGCTGCTGGGCGCGGCGCAATATCTGTGCGAGACGCGGAACTTCGACGGCACCTGCATTGTGATCTTCCAGCCCGCCGAAGAGGGCGGCGGCGGCGGGCGCGAGATGTGCAACGACGGCCTGATGGAGCGCTGGGGAATCCAGGAAGTGTATGGCATGCACAACTGGCCCGGCCGCCCGGTCGGCGAGTTTGCCATCCGCACCGGGCCGTTCTTTGCCGCGACCGACCTTTTGGAGATCGAGTTCGAAGGCCTTGGCGGACATGCGGCCAAGCCGCATGAGACGGTGGACACGACGCTGATGGCATCGCATGCGGTGACGGCGCTGCAATCGATCGCCAGCCGGAACGCCGATCCCGTCGACCAGATCGTGGTGTCGATCACTTCGTTCGAGACCTCCTCGAAGGCCTTCAATGTCATCCCGCAACGCGTGAAGATGATGGGGACCGTTCGGACGATGACGCCGGACATGCGCGATCTCGCCGAAAAGCGGATGACGGAGATCTGCGAGGGGATCGCCGCGAGCTTCGGCGGTGTGGCGCGGGTGGAGTATCACCGCAACTACCCGGTGATGGTGAACCACGACGAGCAGACCGATTTCGCCGCGCGAGGTCGCGCGCGCCGTGAGCGGACAGTGCGACGAGGCGCCTCTGGTGATGGGCGGCGAGGATTTCGCCTTCATGCTGGAGGAGCGACCGGGCGCCTACATCCTCGTGGGCAACGGCGACACGGCGATGGTCCACAACCCGGAGTACAATTTCAACGACGAGGCGATTCCGGCCGGCTGCAGCTGGTGGGCCGAAGTGGTGGAACGGCGGATGCCGGCGGCGTGAGCGCCGGCGCTTCTGGCCCCGGTAGGATCCGGGGCCAGAAGATCAAGGGTCAGGGCTTGATGTAGGTGTAGCCCTGCTGCTGCAGATAGGAGAGTTCGGCGACGCCGGACGGCACGATATCTTCTTCCCAGACATCGTAGAGGTCGTCCTCCCAGCTGATGTCCCGCCCGACAAGCGTGTTGTTGCAGACCTCGAACGCAACGTTCTGCGTCTTCAACCCGCCGATCCGGGTCTGTAACGCGTCATCCTGCTTGGCCGACATCAGCAGGCCCAGCCCGTCGCCATGCAGGACCACCTTGACATCGATATTCTCGGCACCGACGGCATTGATATGGTTCTGGATATTGCCGAGCGCTGACTTGTAGCTGGTGCCGCTCTCTCCATCATAGTTGATGTGGTAGACGACTTTCTGTTTGCCATAGCGTTCCGTGTCTTGCGCCATGACCGCACTGGACGCGACCAGAACCATGGCCACCGTCAGAGCCAGCAAGTTTCTGAGCATATTTCTTCTCCTCCCGAAATGCGTACATTCATTCTACTGCATGTGTAAATTTCCGCAATTCAATCCTCATTGTCCCGGAGGATTGAATTGTCTCAGCAGTCAGCCGCCGGACCAGAGGTCCTCGTACACTTTGCCGATGCCGTCCGCTTCGGCACTTGCGCTGAAGCTGTCACACGCGACCTCGCGGGCAGCCCGAGCCATCGTTTCCAGGCGCTCGGGGTCCATCAGCAGGGCCTCTGCCGCCGCCGCTGCGTCGTCGGCTGCCTCGCGCGCCACGACCAGCCCCGTCCGGCCCTGGGCCGAGAATTCGCGGTAGTACCCGGCATCGGAGGCGACAAACGGCACACCGGACGCCATCGCCTCGAGCGGCACCATGCCGTATCCTTCGTAGCGGGGCAGTTGCACCACGAGCGAGAGCGCGCGCATGATCTCGGGCAGCCGGTCGGCCGGCGCCTCGCCTGTGAAGCGGATGCGATCGGCCATTCCCGCTTCGGCCACCCGACGTTTCAGGCCGTCCAGAAACGCCTCGTGCGTGCCGCCCGCACGGCCGATCACCAGCGCCACGGCGCCCGGCACCTCCGGCAGCAGGCGCAGCATCGCCTCGACGAAGAGATCCGTGCCCTTCTCCGGCCGGATCCGGCCGATGGTCGCGATGGCCAGGATGCCGCCGGCCTGCTGCGCGGCCCAGGCGGCCGCGCGATCCTCGGCCGGGTGGAAGAGGTTCGTAGTCCACGCCATGCGGCACGACGGCGCGCACGTGCGGCACGAACTCCGCCGCGCGGCCGGTGGTCGCGATCACGGCGTCCATGCGCCCGATCAGCCAGCGCGGAAACGCGGAATGCCGACGCTGCGCCGCCGAGGTGAAGACCAGGCGGACGGGCGCGCGCAGCACGTCGCGGGTCCAGATCGCCGCGCGCATTTCCGTGTTTCGGCGGACGTGCCAGATGGCGAATGGCTTGTCCGCCGGCTTGCGGGCCGAAAGCGCCCGCGCCAGGCGGAGCGGCACCGCGGGCGGACAACCCGGCAGGTCCACACCCACCAGCCGCAAGTCGTGGCGCTCCCGCTGCTGGCGGATCACGTTCGCCGCCGTGGCGGACACGCCGGTGAAGTTGCGGTTGAAATTGGTGACGAAAAGATCAGGCACGGGTCAGGTCCAGCGCCGAGATCAATTGCTCCGCCGTCGCATCGAGCTGGTCCACCTGCCCGTCGCGGAATGCGCCCGCCGCGGTCCGGGCGGCCGCGCAAGCATGAGAGTCGCGCAAGCCAGGCGCCGGCCTTCACGGCCAGGTCGTCGCCGTCGTCCACCATCTTCGTGCTGCCGGTCCGGGTCATGGCCGCAAAGGTTTCGGCGAAGTTGAACACGTGCGGCCCCGACAGCACCGCGGCCCCGGACTGCGCCACCTCGTAGGGATTGTGCCCGCCGACCGGCTGCAGCGATCCGCCGAGAAAGACGAAATGCGTCAGGGCGTACCAGCTGCCCAACTCGCCCAACGTGTCAGCCAGAAAGACCGGCCCGTCCGGCCATTCTCCCGCGCTGCGTCGGGGGGTCGGCCAGCCGCGCGCCGCGATCACCTGCGCCACCTCCTCGCCCCGCTGGGGATGGCGCGGCGCGAGGATCAGCAAGAGGTCGGGATGCGATTCCAGCAGTCGGGCATGGGCGTCGAGCACCATGTCCTCCTCGCCAGGATGCGTGGAGGCGGCGACCCACACCGGACGATGGCCGATATGCTGTTTCATCGTCTCGACAAGCTCCGCATCGATGGGCAGAGGCTCGGAGAGCGCCTTGAGGTTCACGCCCTGGCGCACATGCGCCGGGTCCGCGCCCAGATCCACCATCGCACGGGCCAACTCGGCCGTTTGGGTCAGGATCAGGCGAAACGAGGACAGCACCATCGCCGCCGTCTTCGGCCGTTTGCGCCAGCCCGCCACCGATCGTGGCGACATCCGCGCGTTGACCAGCGCGAGCGGCATGCCGGACTGATGGCCCAGCATCAGCATCTGCGGCCAAAGCTCGGATTCGACGAAGATCGCGGCCTGCGGCGACCAGTGGCGCAGGAATCGGCGCACCGGTCCGGGCGCGTCGAGCGGGGCGAACTGGTGGCGGCTGCGGGGCGGCAGGCGTCGGGCGACAAGATCGGCAGAGGTCGGCGTGCCCGAGGTGATCAGGAACTCCGCATCCGGCAGCATCCGCCCCATGCGCGTGATCAGCGACAGGACCGACAGTGATTTCGCCGACGGACGCCGCGTGGAACCAGATCAACCGCCCGTCCGGACGTCGCATTGACGCATGGCCCAGCTTCTCCGCCGCGCGCGTCGGGCCCCAGCCCTGCGGCCAGCACCTTGCGCCGTTCCACCCAGGCCGCTACCGGAAGCGCCACCCGCGTCGCCGCGGAATAGGCCCGGTAGAGGGGCGTCGGCTTCATGTGCCCAGCTACCCGCCGGTATGGCTCATGTGGCGCGACATCTGCCCGCCGAGACGCTGGCGGGAATAGTCGAAATCGTGGCCCTTGGGCTTGAGTGCGATGGCCGCGCGGATCGCCTCGTCCAGCGGTCCGTCATCGTGGGGATTGTTGCGCAGGGCAGGGCGCAGGTCGGCCATGTCCTCCTGCCCGAGGCACATGTAGATCTCGCCGGTGCAGGTGATCCGCACGCGGTTGCAGCTTTCGCAGAAATTGTGGCTGAGCGGCGTGATGAAGCCGATCTTCTGCCCCGTCTCCTCCAGCCGGACATACCGCGCCGGCCCGCCGGTGCGCTCGTCGAGGTCGGTGACGGTGTAGTCCGTCTGCGTAGGCGGCGCGCACGTCCTTCAGCGACCAGTACTGGCCCAGCCGGTTCTCGTTGCCGATATCGCCCATCGGCATGACCTCGATCCACGTCAGGTCCATGCCACGCTCCGCGCACCATTCGGTGATCCCGCGGCAGTTCGTCCTCGTTGAAGCCCTTGAGCGCCACGGCGTTGATCTTGATCCGGAGCCCCGCCGCCTGTGCAGCGTCGATGCCGCGCAAGCACCTGGGGCAGGCGGCCCCACCGCGTGATCTCCGCGAATTTCGCCTCGTCCAGCGTGTCGAGCGACACGTTCACCCGCCGCACGCCCGCATCGAAGAGCGGCTGCGCGAAGCGCTCGAGCTGCGAGCCGTTGGTGGTCAGCGTCAATTCGTTCAGGTGCCCCGCATCGAGGTGCCGGCCCATCGCGTTGAAGAAGGTCATGATATCGCGCCGCACCAGCGGCTCGCCGCCCGTGATCCGCAGCTTCCGCACGCCCAGCCGGACGAAGGCCGAGCACATGCGGTCCAGTTCCTCGAGCGTCAGAAGCTCCTTCTTGGGCAGAAATGTCATGTTTTCCGCCATGCAATAGGCGCAACGGAAGTCACATCGGTCGGTGACTGACACGCGCAGGTAGGTGATGGCGCGTTGCGAACGGATCGATCAGCGGAGCATTCATGAGAGTATAGGTAAAGATGCGCGCGGCGCGCAGCAAGAGCGATGGAGGAGATTGTGAGGCCAGCCGGGCTGTGGTTATCATCCGACATGGCACGTTCGTTCACGGTTCTGTCTATGCTGGTCGCGCTCGAGCGGATGTGCGGCGCTCACGGAGCGGGATCCGACAGAAACGGATGGAGCTACACGTCCGCAATCGCGGCCGGCGGGCGGCGTCGCGCCACCCGTCACGGCGCGAACGGAGGCGGAGTTCGACACCACGACGCCCGAAGAGAAAGCCGCGGCTCAGGCCCTGCCGGAGGCAGCCGGCGAACGCGCGCTGGGCACCACCGTGGCCTCGCTCGGCTCGCCGTCCGAGCCCGGCTTCTGGCTCAAGACGCCGCTCGTGCGGGACGAGGTGCGGGGGCGCGTCGTCTATCCGGTGAACGGGCGGTCCGTGCAGCTGACACTGATCCCGATCGACGGTCCCGCGACGGCCGGAAGCCGCATGTCCTTGTCCGCGCTTCGGTTGCTGGAGGCGCCGTTGACGGGGCTGAACGAGGTCCAGGTCTTTGCCGGGGGCTGAGGCGCGTTGCCGAAGCGATCGGCCGTGTTATGCCTCTTTCAGGTACTTGGCGGCCTCCCGCCGGGCGAAGGCTTTCATGCCGTCACCATGTGCGGCGAGGAAATCGCGAACCCGCGACGCATCATGCTTCGACAGCTCCCGCAGCCACCACGCAACGGCCTTCTGGATGAACCAGTCGCGATCCGGGACGTAGGTGGCGGCCCAGCCCAGAACCCGCTCGCGGATTGCCAGGTCCTCGGGCCGGTCCAGCTTTTTGGCCCACGGCAAGGTGATGACCAGCGCCGCGCGGCGCGTCCACATATGATCCGACC
Organism: uncultured Alphaproteobacteria bacterium; assembly: GCA_963721175.1. Taxonomy (GTDB): domain Bacteria; phylum Pseudomonadota; class Alphaproteobacteria; order Rhodobacterales; family Rhodobacteraceae; genus Aliishimia. The sequence continues at coordinate 94,748 of CAVRIG010000025.1, forward strand.
GGGTCCAGGGCTCGACATGGTCGATGCGCTCCGGCGCCGCGATCAGACGCTTCTGCCCCGCCATGCAGACATGATCGGCGATGGCCCAGCTGTCGAAATCGGGCGGCCAGGAGCGGATCAGGTCCCACGCCGGGCCGTCATCGGGCCTTGATGCGCGCGGTGGTCAGCAGCTTCGCCGCCGCAAGCCGCGCCTCGTAGATGTCGGTCTGCCACAATGCGGCGGCCAACCGCACTCTGGCCGACCGTCCAGCAGCTTGCGCCAGTCCCGCGCAAGGTCATTCAACACCGGGTTCGGCACGCCCAGATAAGGCCGATCTGCCTTGTGGTACGCTTTCGCCTGCGCGGCCCGGTCGGCATCCGCATGCGCGCGGATCGCGTCCAGCGCCTGCTCCGGCGTCATTCCACGGTCACGGATTTCGCCAGGTTGCGGGGCTGGTCCACATCGGTGCCCTTGGCGACCGCCGTGTGATAGGCCAGAAGCTGCGCGGGAATGGCATAGAGGATCGGCGCCAGGATGTCCGGCGACCTGCGGCATCTCGATCTGCGCCCAGGTTCCTTCACCGGCTTCCGCCATGCCGCGCGGAATCCGAAATCAGGACCACCTTGCCCTTGCGGGACATCACCTCCTGCATGTTCGACACGGTCTTGTCGAACAACGCGTCATGCGGGGCCATGACGATGACCGGCATCTGCTTGTCGATCAGCGCGATGGGGCCGTGCTTGAGCTCGCCCGCTGCATAAGCTTCGGCGTGAATGTAACTGATTTCCTTCAGTTTCAGCGCCCCTTCCAGGGCAAGGGGATACATCAGACCACGCCCGAGAAACAGGACATCCCCGAATTCGCTGATCTTGCGGGCGGTGTCGCGGATCCGGTCGCCGGTGGCCAGGGCCGCGTTGATCAGACCGGGCACCGTCTGCAGCGTGCGCACATGCTCCGCCAGCGCGTCCGGCTCGATCTGCCCGCGCACGCTCGCGGCCTTCAGGGCCAGGGCCAGAAGCACGGTCAGCTGGCAGGTGAACGCCTTGGTCGAGGCGACGCCGACCTCGACGCCCGCAAGGATCGGCAGCGCGAGGTCGCTTTCCCGCGCGATCGAGCTTTCGGGGACGTTGACGACGGACACGATCTGCGTCGCCTTGCCCTCGCAATAGCGCAGCGCCGCCAGCGTGTCGGCGGTTTCCCCCGACTGCGAGACGAAGATCGCGAGCGTCCCCGGTCCGATCGGCGGCTCGCGGTACCGGAATTCGGAGGCGACATCGACCTCCACCTGGACGCGCGCCAGCTTCTCGAACCAGTACTTCGCGGTCAGGCAGGCGTAGTAGGCCGTTCCGCAGGCCACCAGAACGATGCGTTCGATGTTCTGGAAATCCACCCCGTGACTGAGAAGACCTGTGCCACCTTCCTCGACATAGTGTTCGATCGCGTTCGCGATCACCGCGGGCTGCTCGGCAATCTCCTTGGACATGAAGTGCTTGTGCCCGGCCTTGTCGATCCTGGTCGCGTCGAGCGCGATGTGGCGCATTTCGCGGTTCGCGCGCTGGCCTTTCCGGTCCGTGATCTCGACCCCCGCCCGGGTCACGACCGCACGGTCGCCTTCCTCGAGATAGGTGATCCGGTCGGTGAGAGGGGCGAGCGCGATGGCGTCGGATCCGATGAACATCTCCCCGTCGCCATGACCGATGGCCAGCGGGGAGCCCTTGCGGGCCGCGACGATCAGATCGTCCTCACCGTCGAAGAGAAACGCCAGCGCGAAGGCGCCCTGCAGCCGGTCCAGCGCCCGGAACGCGGCTGCGACAGGTGCGTCGCCCTCCTGCATGTACTTCTGCGTCAGCAAAGCCACCGTTTCGGTGTCGGTCTGGGTCACGAAGCTCATGCCGGCAGCCTGCAACTCCTCGCGCAACTCGCGGAAATTCTCGATGATGCCGTTGTGCACGACCGCGACGGGTCCGGACTGATGCGGGTGTGCATTGACGACCGAAGGCGCGCCATGGGTCGCCCAGCGGGTGTGACCAATGCCGGCCCGGCCCGCCAAGGGGTCATGTACAAGGAGGTCGGAGAGATTGACCAGCTTGCCCAAGGCCCGCCGACGGTCGAGCTTGCCTGCATTTACCGTGGCGATCCCCGCGCTGTCGTAGCCGCGGTATTCCAGCCGGCGCAGCGCTTCCACGAGGATCGGGGCCACTTCATGATCGCCCAATACACCTATGATTCCGCACATCTTATTCGTCCTGTTTCATGCGGGCTTTCCGGACCCGCAACATCTCGAAAAGCTTGGCTGCCCGCCCTTCGCGGTTGACCTGACGGGCGCGTCCCATGGCGATGGCATCCGCCGGCACATCCTGCGTGATGACCGAACCGGACGCCGTCAGCGCTCCGTCGCCGACCGACACCGGCGCGACAAGCATTGTCGACGATCCGATGAACGCACCCTCGCCGATGACGGTGCGGTGCTTCATCACGCCGTCGTAGTTGCAGGTGACCGTGCCCGCGCCGATATTGCTGCGCGCACCGACCGACGCGTCGCCGATATATGTCAGGTGATTGATCTTGGCGCCTTCCGCGACCTGCGCGTTCTTGATTTCGACGAAATTGCCGATGTGCACGTCCTCCGCCAGTTCGGCGCCGGGGCGAAGCCTTGCATAGGGGCCGACGGTGGCGCCGCGACTGACGTGGCAGCCTTCCAGATGCGAAAAGGCGCGGATGCGGGCGCCGGTCTCGACCGTGACGCCGGGACCGAACACCACGTTGGGTTCGATCACCGTATCGCGGCCCACCGCCGTGTCCTGCGCAAAGAACACGGTATCCGGCGCGACGAGGGTGACACCGTTCTCGAGCGCTTCCGCCCTTGCGCGGGACTGGAAATATCCTTCGGCCTGAGCGAGTTGCGCCCGGGTGTTGATGCCGATGGTTTCCTCTTCGGTGCATGTCACGACGGTTGCGGAGAGCCCCCTGTCGCGTGCGAGGGCAACCACTTCGGTAAGATAATATTCGCCGGAGGCATTGTTGTTGGACAGCTGTCCGATCAGCTCGAACAGCAGATCCGCTCTACATGCCATAAGTCCGCCATTGCAGATGGTTACAGAGCGCTCCTCATCCGTTGCATCCTTGAATTCGACGATGCGTTCGAGGCTGTCGCCGCGCAGGATCAACCGGCCGTATCGGCCCGGATCCCGCGGCTCGAAGCCCAAAACGACGACATCATGTCTTGCCGCCGCCTCGCACATGCCGAGGAGCGTCTCGGCGCGAATGAAGGGGGTATCGCCGAAAAGGATCACGCGCCAGGCCCTCGAACCCCTCCATCTGCGGGCGGGCCTGTGCCACGGCATGTCCAGTGCCGAGTTGCTCCTCCTGACGGACGGTGAGAATGCTGTCGTCAACCTCATGTGCCGCAGCCTCGACCTCATCCGCGCCGTGCCCGGTGACGACGACGATACGGTCCGGTTCCACCGACGCTCCGGTCGCCAGCACATGGACCAGCATGGGCACGTCCCCGATCTTGTGCAGCACCTTGGGCATATCGGACTGCATCCGCGTGCCCATTCCGGCCGCGAGAATGATCAAGGCGGTTTGCATTTAATGTCCCATGCGCACTTCAATTCCGTTCCGTTTTATCCGAAGGGTTGATCAGGGCAAGCGGCGCAACGATCAAAGTAGATTGCGGGCTGCAACACACGACGGCCCGGAACCGCCCGAGGGACACGACATGAAGACGGTCATCTTCGATCTGGACGGAACGCTGGCGGATACGAGCGGCGACCTTATCGCCGCGGCCAACCATTGTTTCCGCGACATGGGAATGGGCGACCTGCTGGATCCCGCAGGCGACGCCGGCATCGCGTTGCGCGGTGGACGCATGATGCTGCAGACGGGTCTGGCGCGCATGCAGCACGACCGACCCCGAGCCGGTCGTTTCGCAGTATTACCCGATACTTCTGGAGGCCTATGCGGACGCCATCGACGTCCACACGGTCATGTATCCCGGCGCGATGGACGCGGTGGAGGCGTTGAAATCGGCGGGCTACGGCGCCGGGATCTGCACCAACAAGCCCGAGGCGCTGGCCGAGCTGCTGTTGCAACGGCTTGGGTGTGCGGGGCGCCTTCGGCAGCCTCGTGGGCGCCGACACGTTGCCGGTGCGCAAGCCGGACCCGCGGCCGCTGGTCGAGGCGATCCGACGGATCGGCGGGGTGCCGGAATTCAGCTGCCTCGTCGGCGACAGCGACACGGACCGCAACACGGCGCGCGCGGCTCATGTGCCGTCCGTTCTCGTCACGTTCGGGCCATCCGGATCGGACATGGCCGCGCTGGAGCCGGAGGCACTGGTCGACGATTTCGCCGCCTTGCCCGGTGTCGTGGCGCGGCTGCTGGGCTAGGGTGCGGCGGAGCCTGGCAAAGTCGCTCTTCAAGGAGGACAGGCGGCGGGGTCGGCGAACAGGTGCTGGTCAGAATGGCAAGATCGCCATCATGCAGCGACCAGGCCGCCTGTTCGATGGCGCTGGCGCGATCCTCTCCCAGAACCCGGTCGGTCAGATCGTGGAATTTCGCGATCAGCTCCGCGTCGCTGGGCGGATCTTCCGCCGTCCAGAGAGGGTTCAGCCAATCGCCCTGCAGCACGTCGCCGGACCTGAGGTGCACCACGACCCGGGCGTGGCGCTGCGCCGGGAAAGTCTGTGTTTGCAAACTCATGCTCTTGCATTTGCAAACCGATCGAAAGACGCAGGATCTCCGGATCGTCCAACGCATCGTCGGCGATGTCTTCGGCCCGGACTGCGCCGCGGACCATGGCGACGGCACTGGGAAAGGACGTGGAATACTGCGCCTCTTCGGTGCTGCGCGGCCGGGCGGTCGCCAGCCGGCAGCTTTCGTGGAAGGTCTCCACCCGGATGTGGTCGACCATGTCGGAGGTCAGCCCGTGCATCTCGCGCAAGCGCAGCACTCCCTCGACCGGCGCCTGCGCCCAGCGGCACACCGGGTAGGGTTTGAAATACTGCTCGAGGATCAGCCAACGCGTTCCGAGATCGGCGAAGACATCGCGCGGCTTGCTCGACCGTCACTGCGGGGGCACCGGTGAAGCCGCGCTGCGCAAGCTGAACCGCTGAAACCCCGCACATGCGACCCCCAGCCCGCGCCATCTTTCACCATGGTTGGCGCATCGATGCAGCGCATCATTTGTGACCGAGGCCCGTGATATTCCGCGATCCCAAGGGCGTGGCGCATCGTGTCCGGGTCCAGCCCCATCAACCGCGACCCCGCCGCGGCCACGGCAACCGCGCCCCAGCTTCCGGAGGTGTGGTAATCCGGGCAGGACGCGTGCTGCGCGATGGCCACGCGGCTTCCCAGCTCGTATCCCGCCACGAGCGCCACCAGGAATTCCTTGCCGGAAACGCTGGCGAGATGTCCGAATCCCAGCAAAGCGGGCAGCAGCGGGGCGCCGATATGCCCCTTCGCCGGGTTGAAACCATCATGGCCGTCGAGGCTGTCGATCATCATGCCGGCGGCCATCGCAGCACCTGAGAGCGAACTCGACCGGCTGTCGAAGAGCATGGGCGCGGGTCCGGGCATGTCCAACGCCGCGTGATCGCGGATGATCGCGGAAAGCCGCGTGCCGTGCCCGCCGGCGGCCACGCCCAGCGTATCCAGCAGGCAGCGCCGCGCCTGATGACGCACAGGCTCCGACAGGTCCTCCCATGCAAGATCCTGCAGGAAGTCGATGGCGGAGGAGGCGAGATCCTTGGGTGACATGCCACAACGCTCCGCCGTCCGCGTGGGTCATGCTTCTTCGAATGCGACGGAAATGTCGTTTTGCCGATGACGAAGGTGAGCGCGGGCGCTTGACGACACCGATGCACAAGGGGACAACGGCACCATGTCCGAACGCTTTGCCGGCAGTTTCACGCAACAGGAGCCCATCCCCGAGGAGGGAATCGCCGCGGCCTTGGACGTGCTGCGCCATGGGCGCCTGCACCGCTACAACACGGCCGCGGGAGAGCAGGGCGAAACGGCGCTGCTGGAGCAGGAATTCGCGGCGTTGACCGGGGCGCGCTTCTGCCTCGCCGTGGCGTCGGGCGGATATGCGATGACGACGGCCTTGCGCGCGGTGGGCGTCAAACCGGGGGACCACGTGCTCTCGAACGCGTTCACGCTCGCGCCGGTGCCGGGCGCCATCGCCGCCGTCGGGGCGGAGCCCGTGCTGGTCGGCGTGACCGAAGACCTGACCATTGACCTTCATGATCTGGAGGCCAAGGCGGGGCAGGCGGAGGTCCTGCTGCTGAGCCACATGCGCGGGCATATCTGCGACATGGACCGGCTGATGGCCATATGCGACGCGGGCGGCGTGACGGTGATCGAGGATTGCGCGCATACGATGGGCGGCGCGTGGGGTGGCGTTCCCTCGGGACGGCACGGGCGCGTGGGCTGTTATTCCTGCCAGACCTACAAGCACGTCAATTCGGGCGAGGGCGGGTTGCTGGTCACTGACGATGAGGAGGTCGCGGCGCGGGCCATCATCCTTTCGGGCTCCTACATGCTTTACGAACGGCATCTTGCGGCACCCGCACCGGACGTGTTCGACCGGGTCAAGTACGATACGCCCAACATCTCCGGCCGGATGGACAATTTGCGCGCGGCGATCCTGCGCCCGCAATTGCGCAAGCTGCCCGAACAGGTGCAGCGGTGGAACGAACGCTACGGCGTTCTGGAGGCCGGGCTGCGGGAAACGCCCGGGCTGACGCTGGTCCGGCGCGTTGCAAGGGAGGCTTATGTCGGGTCCTCTTTCCAGTTCCTGCTGCTCGACTGGGCGGGAGCACGGGTTCAGGAGGTCGTCGCTCGCTGTGCGGCCCGCGGCGTGGAGCTGAAATGGTTCGGCGCGGCGGAGCCGCAGGGCTTCACGTCGCGTTACGACAGCTGGCGCTATGCGCCCGCAGCACCCTTGCCGGAGACGGATCGCGTGCTCGCGGGGCTTCTGGACATGCGGGTGCCGTTGACCTTCTCTCTCGATGATTGCGCGCTGATCGCGCGGATCATCCGGGCCGAGGTTTCGGCGGTGTTTCAATCCTGACGCGGCGCCGATCCGGTCGCCTTCGGCCAGGCAGGGAGGATGAGCGGTGGCAGGACTGATCGACAAATCCGCATTGGACCTGAGCGCGATGCTGGCGTCGCGGCAGGTCTCGGCACATGAGCTGATGCGCGCGACACTGGAGCGGATCGACGCGGTCAACCCGCAGGTCAACGCGATCGTCGCCCTGCGCGATCCGGATGCGTTGATCACCGAGGCCAAGGCCGCGGACGCGGCCGACAGCAAGGGCTGGCTGCACGGCATTCCGATCGCGATCAAGGATCTCGCCAATGCGGCGGGATTGCCGACATCGAAGGGCTCGCCGCTCTTCGCGGGCCAGATGGCGGAGCGCGATGACATCATGGTGGCGCGCCTCCGCGCGGCCGGTGCGATCGTCATCGGCAAGACCAACGTGCCGGAATTCGGGCTGGGCAGCCACACCTTCAACCCGGTCTTCGGCGCGACGCGCAACCCTTACGATCCGGCACGGACTTGCGGCGGGTCATCGGGTGGCGCCGCCGTGGCGCTCGCCTGCCGGATGCTGTCGGTCGCGGATGGTAGTGACATGATGGGCAGCCTGCGCAACCCCGCCGCCTGGAACAACGTCTATGGCATGCGCCCGACCAAGGGGCTGGTGCCGGATGAACCGGGCGAGGAGACATACCTGCAGCACCTCACCACGCTGGGGCCGATGGCGCGAAACCCGTCCGACCTCGCGGCCCTGCTCGACACGATGGCCGGGCCGGATCCGCGCCAGCCGTTCGGCCTGTCGTTGCCCATGGCATTGCCGGAGATCGAGGCGCAGGTCGCGGGGCGCAAGGTCGGCTGGCTGGGCGATTGGGGCGGGGCCTATCCGTTCGAGCCGGGTATTCTCGCGCTGTGCCAGGCGGCACTGCGACAGATGGAGGAGTTGGGGCTGGTGGTGGAGCCTCTGGAACCGCCGCATCCGGCCGAGGCGATCTGGGAGAGCTGGACGGGTCTGCGCAGTTTCGCCAACGCCTGCAGGCTTGGGCCGCTTTACGACCGCGAGGAGGCCCGCGCGCAACTCAAGGAGACCGCGCAATGGGAGATCCGGCGCGGGCGCGACCTCGGCGCGATGGACCTGCATAACCTGAGCAGCCTGCGCAGCGCGTGGTTCCGGCGCGCCGCGAAGCTCTTCGAGAGATACGATGCGCTGGTCCTGCCTTCGGCGCAGGTCTGGCCTTTCCCGGTGGACCTGGAGTATCCGACAGAGATCGCCGGGCGCGCCATGGACACCTACCACCGCTGGATGGAGGTCGTGATTCCGGCCAGCCTGATCGGGCTTCCGGCAGTGAGCCTGCCCATCGGGTTCGGCGACAACGGGCTGCCCATGGGAATGCAACTGATCGGGCCGCGTGGCGGGGACGGGCCGCTTTTGCAGATCGCCGAAGCCTGGCACCGCGCAACCGACTGGCCGGGGCAAAGGCCGCCGCCGGTTGTCGCTTGATCGGGACGCGGCGCTGACGCAAAATCCGCATATGGAAACGACCACCCAGGACCTGCCGCAGACCGAACGGCCCTTGGGCGTGCCGGATCTCCGGCGCCCCGATGCGACGCTTCTGCGGCAGGCGATGCGGCAGGGCTGGGCGGATTTTCGACGCGCGCCTGCGCTCGGACTATTCTTCGGCGGAGTCTACGTTCTGGTCGGCTTTCTGATCGCGTGGATCACCCTGGCGACCGGGCAAAGCTACTGGCTGGTTCTGGCGGCGATCGGCTTCCCGCTGATCGGGCCGTTCGCGGCCGTCGGGCTCTACGAGGTCTCGCACCGGCTGGAGCAGGGATTGCCCCTGAACCCCGGCGCGATCCTGGGCGTGATCTGGCGGCAGCGCGGGCGGCAACTCCCCTGGCTCTGCACGATCATCGTGATCCTGTTCCTGTTCTGGTTTTTCGTCGGACACATGATCTTCGCGCTCTTCCTTGGGCTCAGCGCGATGACCAACGTCTCCTCCTCGATCGAAGTCTACCTGACGTCACAGGGCCTTTCGATGCTGGCCGTGGGTTCGGCCGTCGGCGCCGGGTTCGCGCTGGTGCTCTACAGCTTCTCGGTGCTCGCGCTGCCGCTGGTGCTCGACCGCGAGGTGGATTTCGTCACGGCCATGATCACCAGCATGGGCGTCGTGCGCGACAACCCCGTGATCATGCTGGGATGGGCGCTGCTGCTGGCGGTGCTGGTCTTCGTGGCGATGCTGCCCGCGTTTCTCGGCCTGCTGTTCATCTTTCCCTGGCTCAGCCACGCCAGTTGGCACGTCTACAGCCTCATGCGCATCCCGGACCGACACGACAATCCGACAGGCTGATGGGTGGCCGAGCGAGCCGCTGTCGCGAAGGCATGGTTTCTGTGTCGGTCAGTTCGACGATGCGTTGTTGCTCTCACTCCCCAAGCCACGATTGCGGTATTCCGTCGGCGTGACGCCCGTGAACCGGCGAAACGCGCGCGTGAAGTGTTGGGGGCTTTCGTAGCCCGCTATCATGGCGATATCGATCACCTTCAACTCGGGATCTCCAAGGCGCGTGCATGCGAGCTGAAATCGCGCTTCCTGAAGGATCTGCGAGTAGGAACTTCCGCAATACTTGAGACGTCGCTGCAACGTCCGCCTGCTCATCCCGGCCAACTCGGCGGCGACGGCGACACCGGGGTGGCCGTCGTTGACATAGGGCTGAATCAGCATTCGCATGAGGCTGACGAATTCCCAGGCTTCGGCTGGATCATCCGGCACATCGCCCAAGTCCAATGGATCCGAGGGATCATTGGCAGGCGCGGTGGCATCGAAAGTGGGTCGGCCGAGATCGGCGCGGTCGACGAGGATGGACGTGTGCGGCTGGCCGACCAGGATGCGCGTGTCGGGAAACGCCGCGTGGGCAGCCTCGGACGCGCGGCTCGATCCGACGAAGCACATTTCGCTTGGACACCACGCGGGTCCCGCGACGCTGCGGACGACCGAGATGATGGCTTGCAGGTTCAGCCATTCGGCAAGGCAGACGAAGGGATGTCGATTCAGACCCACCATGTTGCAGATCACGCGAACCTGGCCGGCCTCCTGCTGGATTTTCATGACAAGCGCGCTGTCCTCGAACTGGGAGATTGCGGCAAGCGCCTCCAGACGCAGCAGGCCGGTCTGCGCCGTCATGATGGCGATCTGCTGTGCCGGGCGAAGCGACGAAAGGGAGGTTCTGCCGGCGGCAAGCAGCCCCAATTCCATGGGTTCAAGCTCATGGCCCGTGCGTGCGACCCACTCGATCGCCAGCGGAACGCTGACATACAGATCCGGCGTCTCTTCGATTCGTGGCGGCAGTCGCGACCTTGCAAGATCGCGGTCCACAGGAACGCCGAGGTCGCGCAGCACTGAAATATAGTCGTTCAAATGGGTCGCCCTGACGAGCGCCGGCCTGTGTTCCAGTTGAATTTCCCCCGTCGAAATCCTCCGTCCCATACGCGTGAAATTTGGCGCGCATTGGGCGGAGTTAGCTGCCCAGACAAGGCAAGGTAACCGCACAACCTGATTTCAATCAAGGTAGGATGCGTGGTCCACCACAAGAGGGTTTCAGAAGCGGGGCTTGCGCGGGTCAAGTCGGTGGTCGCCGGGCTCGCTCTGGCCGGCACGATTTCACTCGAAACCGCCGCGCGCCAACTCGGCACCAGCCCGCGTACGCTTCAGCGCAGGTTGAACCAACGCGGAAGCAGTTTCTGGGCGCTGGTGGAGCAAAGCCGGTTCGAGATTGCAGGGGCACTGCTGCGTGAGACGGACCTGAAGGTCCAGGAGATCGCCGCCAGGATTGGTTACCGCACGCCAAGCGCCTTCACCCGCGCTTTCACCAGGTGGGCGGGCCGCTCTCCAACCGAATACAGAAACGCACGGGTAGGTCGAAATCACTAGCGTCATAATGGCGCGAAATGGGCAGAGGCATCTCGCCACACTACGTAACATTCAACAGCGATCCGCAATCGTCAGAGGAGAATTTATTGATGATACGACTGTCCGCCATAAGTGCCGTCGCATTCGCCGTCGCCATGGGGCCTGCATTCGGGGAGGTCTCGCAAGAGACACTCGACGCGATTTCGATCCCCGACAAGGTCGACACGGCCATCGGCACGCTCGAGTTCTTCGACGGCGTGCCCACCGATGCGACCATCGCCACCGTCTATGACAACCTGGACCGCATGCGCGGCATGGACGTGTTTCTCGACAACATCGGCGCCGTGTCGATGTACAGCGTGCGCAAGGGCCTGGCCGATGCCGGTGCCGAGGGCGCGAACCGGATCGCGATCTTCGCGCAGTTGATGGATTCCCAGACGCTCGTGGTCACGGCCAACACCTCGACGCTCTACGCCTATACCTATACCGATCTTGCCAAGGATGGCCCGACGGTGATCGAGGTCCCGCCGGGGATGCTCGGTTTTCTGAACGACGCCTGGCAGCGTTTTGTCGGCAATATGGGCGTCACCGGGCCGGACAAGGGCAAGGGTGGCAAGTATCTTGTCGTGCCCCCGGGCTATGCCGGCGACATTCCCGACGGATACTTCCTCCTGAAGCCGTCGACGAACAGGAATTTCCTGTTTCTGCGGGGGTCGATCGCAAAGGGGCTCCAACCCGCGGTCGAGAACATCGAATCGAAGCTGCTGGTCTATCCTCTGAAAGACGAGGCCAATCCGGCAGAGACCGAATTCGTCAACGTCTCCAACCAGGCGTTCAACACCGTGTTTCCAAGCGACTTCAGTTATTTCGAGATGCTGGACGAGGTGATTCAGGGAGAACCAATAGAGGCGATCAGTCCGGACGTGCGTGGTGAGATCGCGGCGATCGGCATTGTGAAGGGTCAGGCCTTCGCGCCGGATGACCGGATGAAGAAACTGTTGACCGAGGCCGCCACACTTGGCGCCGCTACGGCCCGCGCGATTACCTATCATCCCCGTATCGCCGGTGTGAGCATTTATCCGGACGACCCAAAGAGCGTGTGGTCCACCGCCTTCGCCAACAAGAATACCAGTTTCGAGGCGGATGGTACCATGGGACTGGATGCGCGGACGCTCTATTACTACAATGCCGGTGGCGTGACCCCGGCCATGGCCGCCACGGTCCCCGGCGCGGGTTCGGACTATGCCCTGGCCGTTCTCGACGCCAACAAGCAGGCGTTCGACGGCGCGAAGACCTACAAGCTCACCCTGCCCAAGGACGTTCCGGTCAAGGACTTCTGGGCCGTCACCCTGTACGACACGCAGACACGGTCGCAGCTTCAGACCGGACAGCCATTCCCGACCATCGGCAGCCAGACCAAAGGCATGACCGCAAACGCCGACGGCTCGTATGACGTGTACTTCGCGCCCAAGGCACCCGAGGGCAAGGAAGGCAACTGGCTGCAGACCGTTCCGGGCAAGAGCTGGTTCACAATCCTGCGCATGTACGGCCCGCTCGAGCCCTGGATAAACAAGAGCTGGCGCCCCGGCGAGATCGAATTGGTCGAGTGACTTCATCGGTGGGGCAGTCGTGCCCCCCGATATCCACCGAATGCCCTGTCACGGATGGGTGTCCTAGAACTTATGCATAGGAAAAGAGATGATGACACAGATAAACAGGTTGCACGACACGCCGTCTGCCCCGACATGGATCGGCGCAGTGCTGGCACGTTCGAGCGAGGTGCTGAACTTCACAAAGCGGCACGCGACCAAAGCCTTGGCCGCCATCGCTCTGGTCGGCACGACCGCTGGCGCATATGCCCAGACCGATCAGAAACCGGAAGACATCGCAGCCAAAGCCTATATCTATGGCCTGCAACAGGCGATTTATTATGGCCAACGCTGGACTTACACCCAGAATGACGCCAAGGACAACATCGTCTATGCGGGCCTGAACCAGTTTTCCTGGGTGCGCAAGCAGATCACACCGGATTATCCGGTGGTGACGCCGAACGCGACCACGCTTTATGGCGCAGGCTTTCTCGATCTGCGCGCAGGACCCGTCGTCGTCGAAGTGCCCGAGATCACCGACCGCTACTTCAGTGTCCAGATCATGGATCAGTACGGCATTTTCCGGATGATCGTCGGCTCACCCTTCAATGGCACAAGGGCTCGAAAGTATATTCTCGTGCCGCCGGAGTGGACCGGAGATGTTCCGGCCGATTTCCCGACCACGGAAATCGTCCAATGGCCGTCACTGACCGCTTACGGTGTTGTTAGGATGGCCGTCGAAACCGGATCCGAGGCCGAGATCAAGAAAATCAACGGCTATCAGGATGAAACCACCATAACGCCTTTGGCTGACTGGCTCGCCAATGGCAAAAAGGGCATCGCCCAAGCCGACAGAGAGATCGTGAAGGGCGATTTCCTCATACCCGATGGTCTGCCAGAATACCAGTTCGGTCAGGTCGACAAACAGACTGCCGAGCAATATTTCACCTTGCTCAGCGTCATCCTGAACGATCCGACCATGCCGACGCTCAAGGATTCCATCATGGAAGCCGAGATGCTGAAGCAGCTTGAGGTGTTCAACATCGGCAAGGGTCTGACCTTTGACTGGGACAAACTGCCGGCCGACCAGAAAACGGCGCTCGAGACCGGGTTCAAGGCCGGGTTTGACAACGTGCGCAAGACGCTGAAGTCCGACATGATCAACATGAATGGATGGGGCGTCGTGCGCAATGACGGCGGATTCGAAACCCGCTGGATGGACCGCGCGATCATCGCCGATGCTGCCTGGGCCGCGCCGGACAAGAACATCTCGCATGGTGGTGCGTTTCTCTTCACCGACGCCGACGGCGCGCCCCTGTCGGGCAGCAACAAATACACCCTGACCTTCGACATGAATGATCTTCCGCCGGTCACTCAATTCTGGTCCATTCCAATCTACAGCGCCGAAGGCTATTTCGTCGCCAACGAGATCAACCGCTACACCGTCAACAGCTTCATGCTGAAAGCGGGCGATCTGGTGGCCAAGGATGGCAAGCTGGTGATCTATGTCCAGCACGAGAAACCCACCGATCCGGAAGAGGCCAAGAACTGGCTACCGGCACCCGCGGCAGGCTTCCGGTTCACGGCACGCTACTACGGGCCCTACGCCCCGCTGACAAATGGCACGTACAACATGCCCAAGGTGGTGAAGGTCGACTGAACCCACTCTGCTGCCCCGCAGGTTCTCCGACACGCCTTTGACGGCTCGTGGAAACCCCGGGGCAGCGGCGCGGGCCGGCGGATGAAAAACAAGCAGACACTGCAGGCGTCGCGAGAACCAGGTTCAGCGCGCAAGAACTCTGCCGAAGCGACATAGCGCTTGAATGATGAGTTCCGGGTCTTTGGCTCCATGCCTCCGGCGAGGGCCGTCTGACGGATTTCTGGCGGCGATGATACCTCCGGCCTTGTGGCAGCCGCGGCGTCAGGTTTTCTCGGTAATCATGCCGTCGGAAGCTGCCGCGCCGATGGCCGAGAGATCTTCGTCCGTCAACTCGTGCCCCCGATCGGCCTTGGCAAGTGCCACGCGCACCTCGCGCCGGGCAAAGCTTATGCCGTTCGCATCGAATGCCTCGCGAACCTTGTTGAAGATCTCCTTGCGGAGCGTGAACTGTTTTCCCGGTTTCGCCATGAACTTCCCGCGCACGACGATTTCGACATCATCGAACTCGAAGACGCCCTGGCTCTTGAACGGCTCGATGAAATCATCGGCGAATTCGGGGTTCTCCATCATCTCCTGGCCGATCTGCTTGAAGATCTTCTTGATCTGGTTGGGATCGGTATCGAAGGGCACCGTGAACTTCAGTTTCATGATCGCCCAGTCACGACTGTAGTTGGTCAGGGTCCGGATTTCTCCGTACGGGATCGTGTGAACAGCCCCACGGTGGTGCCTGAGGCGCATCGAGCGGATCGAGATCTTCTCGACGGTGCCCATGATCCCGCCGCAATCGATATATTCCCCGATACGAAACGCATCGTCGATCAGGAAGAACAGGCCGGACACGATATCGGCCACGAGTTTCTGCGCCCCGAAACCGATCGCGAGCCCGACCACGCCCGCACCGGCGAGCAGTGGTGCGATCTCCACGCCCAGGTTGTGTATGGCGAGAAGGCCGAAGATGGCGACGACGAAGGCGATCGCCGCCACGCGGACAAGAGGAAGAACCGTCGAGAGGCGGGATTTTCCCACGCCACCTATCTCGGAATGGTCTCCTGGCTCTTCTGCAGCATTGGCAGCATCCTCCTTGGTCAGAAGCCGGCTCGCCCAGATCGAAACGCCCTGATAGCCGAGATATCCGACGACTATGGTCAACAGGAAAGCGAAAACATTGTCGCTGATCCCCGGCTTGTCTTCGATCATTGCCAGCAGAGGAACGTCCCACGCGCCGGTGAGCAGTATCAGAATTACCCCGGCGGTAAAGACGCGACCGATTTGCACATAACTGCGTCTTGCGGCCTCCCGCGCCTCCATGGCGACATCGTTTTCACCGGACATCGGAGGCATGAGGTGCCGCACGAGACTGCGTATCGCGGTGTCAAAGATCGGCGCGGCGACGAGCCAAAAGAGCGTGACATGATGCGCGCCCTCGAGAATTTGTTGCAGCTGGCCCAGCCCCCCAAGGACCAGGACAAGTACCCATGTCAGGGCAGCGACAACAATGACGTAGGCCGGGTAGGCATGGGCAACCGTCCCTTCGACCCGTGACAATTGCGGATCGGCACCCGACACCATCCCGCGCAGAGCATCGCGTGCGGTCCAGGCGACGATGATGACATAGGCATAAAGCGCGCTTTCGAGCCAGAAACCGATGCCGGTCATGCCGACCTCGGTGCTGGCGTTGAAATTCTCGATAAAGACAGTGGCACTGGCGAGCAGGACGATACCGATGAGGTTCCAATGGAGAAGAACGGCCCAACGGTCCGAGAGTGCGACCAAACGCAGATCGGGTTGTTTCGGCGCGAGAACGAACCGCGACAGCGCCGCTGCAAGACGCGGGTACCATATCAGATGCAAGACCACCGGACTGGCGAACTCCAGATGTTCGCTCGCCAGAAGCATGTGGCCGAGCATCCGGGTCACGATGAAGAACACGAACAACCCTGCCAATTCATGCGCAAGCCGGAGTGACAGGAAGCGCAGCGACTCGAAGAGTGAGGCTCGGGAATGCTGAGACAATGCCGCCCGCGACCTTTCAAAAACGAAGTATCGAAACAGTCGTTCGGCGGCGAAGGCTGTCGCCAGAATGGCGAAGATCTTGACGAGCAGAACGCCGACCTTGCCGGCACCACCCTGTCGCTCGACGAAGATCGCGATCGCAGCGCCTTGCCGCTCGGGCAGGACCGGCAACATGTGCACCGCATTTCGAATCGGCGCCGTGAAGGCGGACCAAAGCCGCTCGATCCCAGGCGTCGAAGCCGTGGCCGACGCATCGATACCCGCGTCCGGGTCGTTGATCGATGTCAGTTGTTCCTGCATGAGCGCGTTCACCTGATCATCGGACATCCGCGCGAGGATTGCATCGAACGCTTCGCGGCTTGTCAGGTGAGGTGAGACCGAAGCAGGCGTGCCGCTGGCGGTATCCTGTGCAATTGCGGGCGCGCCTGCCACCAGCGTCACGAGCAGCATTAATACCTGCGCAAGAAGCACAGCTCGGATGGCCACACGCGGAAGCGACGGGGGGGCGCAAACGGACATCAGAACCGCTGTCCGACATAGACGTAGAGCAGTTCCTCGCTCTGATCATTGACCGACACGTCGATTGAATAATCGACTGGAAAACTCTGCGACAGACGGATGCGCGCGCCCAAACCGCCTGCGGTCTTGAGGTCGGCGCTGGAGAGCCCTGCCAGGTCGTCGGCTACGAGACCGGCCCCGGCGAAGACCACGAAGCCGAGGCGTTTGGTCAGTCTGCCACGATACTCCAATTGCGCGGAGGTCAGCGCATCGCCGATGAACTGCGTCGCGGGATAGCCGCGGAAGGCGTCCACGCCACCGAGCGCACAGGCGTCGAAGAACGGGGCAGAATTGTCCGCGCCACACAGCGCGAACTGTCCTGCCAGAACGCCACTCTTCCAAACCGGAATGTAACGGCGCGCCAGCACGACGGCCTTCGTGTATGTCCGCCCCCGCCCATTCAGAAAATGACCCGTTGTCAGCGTCGCATCGAAATGCGAGCCCTTTGTGGGATAGAAGTTGTCGTCGCGCAGGTCTCGATCGACGGCGATGCTGAACCGCGCGATCTCGATGTCTCTGTCCGACAAGAATTCCGGCGGCAGAATGCTCCCGGACTGTCGAAAGATCGTCGACACGCCGTAACCAAGCTGCGCGTTTATTTTGGTGCTGGGTGTAATCTTCCGCCCGACGCCGAGCGAAAGGCCTCGTACCGTCTGCCCGATGGGGAACGCAAAGCCGTTTCTCGCGTAGAGGTCGTAGTTCAGGTCAGCCTCGGCATAGAGCAGATTGGTCGACCAGACACCCTTGGGCGAAGCTCAAATTCCATCCCACTCCGAAACCTTCGCTGCCATTGCTCGTCTTGAACGCCCCGCCGCCGATGGACGACGAATCCGACTGTTCGTCGGCCTTGAAGAGATATGCCCCGCCAAGCGCCAGACCTGTGTCCAGCGACGGGCTCTGGAACGGGACCGGAGCGACGACCACCGAACCACGGGTGAATCCAAGTGATCCGGTAGTGACAGGTGATATGGTCTTGGCGGGATTGGCAATCTGTTGGACCTGTGCCTGTGCACCTCCACCAAGTCCAGCGCACAGCATCTGGAAAAGTGCCGCCGCCGCCAGACCCAAAACAGCCCTCCAGACATTTGTAAGCAATAGGAATTTCAAATGCGACGCTCCTTTGAGTCCTTCAAAGTGTCATTTCCCAATAACTTCACGCGCCAAATACGCGTTCTGGAGTGGCCGTATCCCTTAGCAGGTTCACAGGTTGGATTTCTCCGATCAACACGAAGCGTCCTCTTTTCACCGAACACGCAGCCCTCTTGTTGTCCATTGGTCACGCCACCCACACCCGACCGAATCAGGCGCAGCCTATTTACTTGGTCAGCATAACGATCGCGGGCGAGTACGTTCTTGCCATTACGCGCCATCTGGTGGTCCACGAGGCCGTATTGAGCGCATATTCTGGAGGGAGTTGCACAATCACCACCAAAAAGCGATCGCCGACTGCAAACGAGGCTCTGCGTTTCGCCTTGCCGCCATCCAGGATATGTCTTCTGCAGATGCCAGTAGTCGACAGATATCACATGTGCTTGCGCTGAACATCGGCAGTCTGTCGTCCGCTTCAGATGGGGTCTGAAGAACGTCGGCAGACAGTTGCGCAGATGAACATAATGGCTCTCGAAGAGTGCGGACCGGCGAGTTCCCCGTCATCTGTCGACTGTCCAAACATCTAGTTGCGCCGCTCGATGGCTTGTTAAACTCCGGCCGGAAATCCACGCATAGAGTAGAGTGCGTGTGGGCTGATCCCGAGACAGGCTACGGCAAATTGGAAACCCGGAGCCTTCGCCAGCAGGGCAACCGAACTAGGGGTGAGCTGTCAAACCGGACGCGCGGATCCTTGATGGAATGGACCAGATCGACTTGAGATGTATGCGCCGCAGCGTGGGGAACGGCCACTGCTACGCACCGGATTTCATCAGCCCAACGACATCCCGCCTTTCTGAGACTGAAACAAGGTTCCAAAAACGAATAGGCGCCTTGTCCCCTCCCTTGGCGTCGAACGCTGGAACCTCTGCAACACGAAAGGAATGATCCTCCCAAGCCGATGTTTGCCAGGTGCTGATCCGCAGCGAAACGCAACTTTATCGTTGGGCGATAAACGATTGATTTCATTGGTGCCGGCACGAGGGATCGAACCCCGGACCCCCTGATTACAAGTCAGGTGCTCTACCATCTGAGCTATACCGGCTTCGTGCGACGATCTAGCAGGAGGCCGGCACAAGCGCAATCCCGACCGCCAACAGGTTGACCGCATCCACTTAAAACTTGCAGACGAAGTCCA
>CAVRIG010000026.1:0-554891 GCA_963721175.1 uncultured Alphaproteobacteria bacterium
CCGGCGGAATGGCGGGCGCGCGGCGATGTGGACCTGGATCGGTTGGTCACACATGTGCTCGTCCACGAACTGGCGCATCATTTCGGCTGGTCCGACGAGGACATCGCTGCAATCGACCGCTGGTGGGAGTGAAACCACCCGCTATTCCGTGTCGCCGGTGAAATCGGTCTCGTAGATCATCGCGCGATACCTTTCGATCGATGGCGTGGCGCGTGGGCTCCGGCTGCTGCGAGATCGCGTGCGAGAGGTGTCGCAGCCGGCGGCGCGACTGGTGCAGGCGGTCGAGCAGGGTCAGAACCACGGGCATTGCGTCCGTCGGCAGGGACATGTCGATGCAGAGATCGCAGAGCAGCCGCAGACGCGCGATGTCGAGGTCGTCGAACACCGGGCCCGTCTCCCCCAGCGCCGGGCGGACCCAGCCCTCCTCAATCCAAGCGTGAAGGTCGTCTTCGGTCAGACGCCGCACGTGGGAGAGCACAGTCTTTTCATCGTAACTCATGTCTGGCTCCACAGTGTCTTTCGTGGATCATGGGTGACTTTCGCGCGCCAGGATTTCGCGATCTCCTCCATCTCTGCCCCGGCTTCGGTCGGCAGCACGATCTTCAGCGTCACGATCTGGTCACCCGCCTTGCCCTTCGCGGGCTGGATGCCCTTGCCCTTGAGCCGAAGCTTGCGCCCCGACGAGGCGAGCTTGGGCACCGACATCGAGACCGGCCCGCCGATGGTCGGCACCTCGATCTTGCCGCCCAGCACCGCCTCGTCGAAGGTGATCGGCACATCGATCAGGATATCCTTTCCGTCCCGCGAAAATACCGGGTGTGGACGCACGCCAACGGTCACCAGGGCATCGCCGCGCGGTCCGGCCCCGTAGCCCTCGCCACCCTTGCCCTTGAGCCGCAGGGTCTGGCCATCGGTGATCCCAGCCGGGATCGTCAGGTCGATGCGCGCGCCGTCCGGCATGGTCACGCTGCGCTTGCCGCCGCGGGCCGCCTCGAGGAAATCCACCTCGAGCTGGTAGCGGACGTCGGCGCCGGGCGCGGCGAACCCCTGCCCGGAGCGGGGCCCCTGGCCAGCGCGCGCGCCGCCGCGTCCGAAGAGATCCGAGAACAGATCGGACATGTCGACGAACTCCTCCTCCTGGCCGGACGGTTCGTACCGCCGGCCGCTATCGGCACCGGCATACTGGTGGTAGAACTGGCGGTCCGGCCGTTCCTGCCCGCTGGCATCGATCTCGCCCGCATCGTAGCGCCGGCGCGTTTCGGGGTCGCGCAGGATGTCGTGGGCGGACGACACGGCCTGGAACTCCGCCTGCTTGCGGCTGTCATCGGGATGCAGGTCCGGGTGCAGCTTCTTGGCCAGCGCCCGGTAGGCCTTCTTGATTTCGTCCTGGCTCGCCGTCTTCGCGATGCCGAGAACCTTGTAGGGGTCGTCGCTCATGGTCCGAACTCTCCCTGCCATCACTTGTCACGGGATCTTAGACGCCCCGCACGCGCTGCCAAGCGTCTCGACAGCGTCGCCCGGGCCGTCGCTCCCGACATTGACCTGAATCAACTGCCCCTGCCAGAGGGATCCCGCCAGCGGTTGACGATGGGATAACGCCGGTCGAGCCAGAACGCGCCCTTGGTGAGACGGGCGCCGGGCGCGGACTGGAATCGCTTGTATTCGCTGAGGTAGATCAGCTTTTCCACCTTCCGCGCAGTGTCCGCTTCAAATCCCGCCGCGACGCAATCCGCGATGGACCCGTCCTGATCCACGAGGATCTCGAGGATCGCGTCGAGCTCCGGATAATCGGGCAGCGAATCGCTGTCCTTCTGGTCGGCCCGCAACTCGGCCGAAGGCGGCTTGGTGATGATCCGCTCAGGGATCACCTCGCCCTCCGGACCCTTCATCCAGTCGCGGTGATTGGCGTTGCGCCACTTGCAGGTCTGGAAGACGCGGGTCTTGTAGAGATCCTTGATCGGATTGTACCCGCCCGCCATGTCGCCGTAGATCGTGGCATAGCCGACGGCGACCTCGGACTTGTTGCCGGTGGTCAGCAGCATCTCCCCGAACTTGTTCGAGAGCGCCATCAGCATGAGGCCCCGCAGGCGGGACTGAATGTTCTCCTCGGTCAGATCCTCGTTTCGACCTTCGAACAGCGGCGCCAGGGCTTCCGCTCACCGCCGCGCGCGGCCCCGAGATCGGAACGTAGTCGTAGTGACAGCCAAGCGCGGTCGCGCAGGCCTCTGCATCCTCGAGGACTCTCGGGGGACGTATATTCGCTCGGCAGCATCACGCAGCGCACGTTCTCCGGCCCCAGCGCATCCGCGGCGATGGTCGCCACCAGCGCGGAATCGACACCGCCGGACATGCCGAGCAGCACCTTCCCGAATCCCGTCTTGCCGCAGTAGTCTTGCAAGGCAGTGACCATGACGCGGTAGTCCTGCTCCCACTCGTCGGGGAACGGCACCTCCTCGCCCGGCTCGATCCGCCAGCCGTCGGGCCCGCGCATGAGGTCGACATGCGCGACCATCTCGTCGAAGACCGGCATGCGAAACGCGATGTTGCCGCCCGGATTGAGTCCGAAAGACGCACCGTCGAAGACCTGATCGTCCTGCCCGCCCACCATGTTGAGATATACGAGCGGCAGCCCCGTCTCCACCACGCGGGCCACCATCAGGTTCAGCCGCGTGTCGAACTTGCCGCGATAGTAGGGCGACCCGTTGGGCACCAGCAGGAACTCCGCCCCCGTCTCGGCCAGCGTCTCGGACACGTCCGGGTGCCAGGCATCCTCGCAGATGGGAGACCCGACGCGGGTGTTGCCCACGGAATAGGGACCGCCCAGCGGGCCTGCGTCAAAGATGCGCACCTCGTCGAACACGGTCTCGTTCGGCAGCTCGTGCTTCAGCACCTTCGAGGCGATGATCCCGTCTCGGCAGATCAGGTATGCGTTGTAGAGCTTGCCATCCTCTGCCCACGGCCCGCCGATCGCCAGAGCGGGGCCGTCGGCACACTCCGCCGCCAGCGTCTCAACCGCCGCCATCGCGGTTCGGTGAAAGACCGGCTTCATCACCAGGTCCTGCGCGTTGTAGCCGGTGATGAACATCTCGGGCAGCGCGACCAGGTCGGCGCCGGCCTCTCGGCCCGCAGCCCACGCCTCGCGTGCCTTGGCCGCGTTACCGTCGATGTCCCCCACCGTGGGGTTCAACTGCCCCAACGTTATCCGAAACCGCTCGGCCATGCCTGCCTGCCTCCTGAACTCGCCTTCATGTAGCAGATCGCCTCTCGGAGAAAACCCGCAGATGTTCCCGCGCCCTCCACCATGGTTCGGCGGCGCCCGGTGACGCGTCCGGCGACGGCCCGCAATCACGCCATCCTGACCTCAATTCCCGTTGCGGGGCATCGCCCTATCCCGTAGGCTTGGGCACAAAAGAATTACAGGTGACAGGATACCGATGACCCGCATCGCGATTTCGCTCTGCTTCACACTCGCCGCCGCACCGCTCTGGGCACAGGACAGCGCAGACGACAGTTCTGTGCAGACCAAGCAGTACGAGGATGGCGGCATCTACGAGGGCAGCTTTCGCGGTGGCCTGCAGCATGGCCAGGGCACCTACAAGCTGCCCAACGGATACGAATACACCGGCGAGTGGACCGATGGCGAAATCCGCGGCGAGGGCGTCGCGCGGTTTCCCAACGGTTCCGTCTACGAGGGCACCTTCGAAAAAGGCAAGCCGCACGGTTTGGGCAAGATCACCTTCGCCGATGGCGGCACCTACGAAGGCGACTGGGTCGAGGGCGAAATCACCGGCGAAGGCGTGGTGCTCTACGCCAATGGGGTCCGCTACGAAGGCGGCTTCCAGAATGCCAAGCACCACGGCGAGGGCGTCATGCAGAGCCCCGGCGGGTACGAGTATCGCGGAGACTGGGTGGACGGTGTCAAGGACGGTGAGGCGGTCATCACCTATCCCGACGGTGCGATCTACGAAGGCGAGGTCAAGGGCGGTTCGCGGCAGGGGCAAGGCAAGCTGACCATGCCCGACGGGCTTGGTCTACGTGGGCTCCTGGCAGGACAACCAGATCGACGGCACCGGAACGCTGACGCAGCCGAACGGCGATGTCTACGAAGGCGAGCTGGTCTCCGGGCGACGTGAAGGCACCGGTAAGGTCACGTATGCCAATGGCGACGTCTACGAAGGACAGTTCGCCGAAGACCGCCGCCACGGTCAGGGGACCTTCACGGGGACCGACGGCTATGTCTATGAAGGCAATTGGGTGGCCGGCAAGATCGAGGGCCAGGGCAAGGTCACGTATCCCGACGGATCGGTCTACGAGGGGCAGTTCCGCGACGATCTCGCCGACGGAGAGGGCAAGATCACTTATCCCGATGGCTCCACCTACGAAGGTCAGTGGGTCGCTGGCGTGATCGAGGGCGAAGGCACGGCGACCTATGCCGACGGCGTCACCTACACTGGTGAATTTCAGAACGCGCGCAACCACGGCCAGGGCGTCATGACCTATGACGACGGCTACCGCTACGAAGGCGCCTGGCAGGACGGTAAGCGACACGGCCAGGGCACGGCGACTTATCCGGACGGCACGGTCTACACCGGGCAGTTCGCCGACGGCCAGCGCCACGGCGACGGCACGATCGAGCTGCCGGACGGCTTCAGATACGCAGGCGAGTGGGCAGACGGCGAGATCTCGGGCCGCGGCACCGCGACCTATGCCAATGGCGACATCTACGAGGGCGAATTCGTGGATGGAAAGCGGTCGGGCACCGGGACCATGCGCTATGCCTCGGGCCAGGAAGCCAGCGGCGACTGGGAGAACGGCGCGCTCCTCGACGGCGGCTGACCCAGCGCTCCTCGCCGTCGATGTTCTTGACGAAAGCCCGGCAGCGGCAATTTGTATTCACGCGACAACTGCGGCATCCTTTCGAAGTTGATGTCGGATCTGCCGGGTCGTGCAGGTTGGAAGTGATGGTGGATGGCCGGAATTATCTTCATTTCCTATCGCCGTGACGATAGCAAGCATGCAGCCGGGCGTCTGGTCGACCGGCTGCAGGGCGAGTTCGGTGACGACCAGTTGTTCCTCGACGTGGACAACATCGAACTCGGGCTCGATTTCGTGGAGGTCATCAACGAGCGCGTGGCGGCCTGCGATGTCATGCTGGTGATCATCGGTCCGCATTGGCTCACGGCGGTGGGCAGGGACGGTGCGCGCCGTCTCGACGATCCGAACGATTTCGTGCGGCTCGAAGTCCAGGCCGCGCTCGACCGGAACATCCGGGTCATTCCCCTTCTTGTCGACGGCGCGGAGCCCGTCCGGGCAGACCAGCTGCCAGACAGCCTCGCCCGACTGGCCAACCGACAGTTCACCCGACTGGCGCATGAAAGCTTCATGGACGACTCGGGGCGACTGACCCGGGCATTGGCTCGGATCATCGAGAGTTCCGGCGTGCAAAAGCACGTGGAGCCGGATTCGATCGCGGCTCCCGAAGCCGACGCTCCAGAGCGGGTCCGGGCCATGGCACCGGTCGAGGAGGTCGCCGCCAACGCGCCGAAGACCCAGCAGCACGACGACGGCGGTATCTACGAAGGCAGCTTTCGCGCCGGGTTGCGGCACGGTCAGGGCACCTACACGCTTCCCAACGGATACAAGTATGACGGCGCGTGGGTAGACGGCGAAATCCGAGGCAAAGGCGTGGCGCGGTACCCGGACGGATCGGTTTACGAGGGCAGTTTCGAAAACGGCGCTCCGCACGGCTTCGGCAAGATCGCTTTTGCCGATGGGGGCACGTACGAAGGCGACTGGATCGATGGAAAGATCGGTGGCCGGGGCGTCATGCTCTATCCGAACGGAACGCGCTATGAAGGCGGCTTTCGCAACCTGCAGCATCACGGAAAAGGAGTGATGAAGGACGCCGAAGGGTATGAATATTCGGGCGGCTGGATCGACGGAGTGCAGGAAGGACATGCAGTCATCACCTACGGGAACGGCACGATCTACGAGGGTGCGATGAAGGGCGGCGTTCGGCAGGGACACGGCAAACTGAAGACTCCCGACGGCTTCAGATACGAAGGCGCGTGGGAAAACGGGAACATGTCTGGCTGCGGCATCGCGACCTATGCCAATGGCGACGTCTACGAGGGCGAATTCGAGGATGGCAATCCGTGCGGTACAGGCACGATGCGCTACGCATCGGGTCAGGAGGCCAGCGGCGACTGGGAGAATGGCGCGCTGCTGGACGACGGCTGAGCCGGGCCGCTGTCCGACGCGGCGCGGGCACGACGCGGTCACGACGCGGCCCGCCGTGATCTACCTCATTTGCCTTCAACCATTGATTGCTGCATCCTGAGTTGATTGACGGCATAGGACTTTGAAGATCTGCGGATATGGAGCAGATCAGAAAGCTACGGTTGGATGGCGGGGAATATTTTCGTTTCGTATCGCCGCGACGACAGCAAGCATGCTGCCGGACGGCTGGTCGATCGCCTGCACGACGAGTTCGAACTCGGCTCAGATCTTCCTTGATGTGGACGACATCGAGCTTGGTCTTGATTTTGCCGAAGTCATCAACGAGCGCGTCGCCGAATGCGACATCATGCTCGTCGTGATCGGTCCGTCGTGGCTTGCCGCGTGCGACACGGCAAGCCGCCGGCGGCTGGAGGATCCCAACGATGTCGTCCGCGTCGAGATCGAGGCCGCATTGAAACGCGATATCCGCGTGATTCCGATTCTCGTGGACGGTGCCGAACCGCCACGTGCCGAGGATCTGCCGGAGAGCCTCGCCCCACTGGCCTACAGGCAGGCGACACCGCTCTCCCACGAGAGCTTCACCAGCGATGCCAACCAACTCACGGCAGCTCTGGGCCGGATTGTCGGCCACATTTCGGACCAGCATTCCAAAGGCCGCCCAGCGGACGAGCACCTTGGTTACCACCGGTTCGACGAAGGCCTGCAACATGCAGCATCGAGGATCGGGCTGGCGGACGCAGGGGCCACGTTCCACGGCCAGCCCGCAGAAGAAAACACACCGCCGGAATTTGATGGCCATGATCTGATCGGCCTGTTCGCGGCTCTTTCACCGAGCGTATTCTTTCTCCTCGCAGCGTGGCTGTTTGAAGCTGGGTGGATCGACAGAAGCGACATCACCTGGGTGCCCGAGCTGTCAAACTTTCAGAATGCCCTGATCGCACCCTTCCTGGCCGGATCCGTCTTGATCGGATTGCGGTTTCTGTTGCGACGACCCTATCCGCTGGCGAACAAGATCCTGACATCGCTGTCACTCGCAACCATGGTCATCGTTTTCATCCTTGCGGCGTGACGGGTACGTACCGGCCCTGGAATAGCAGCGAACGGTTTGCGGATCACACCGTCTCTCCCGCATCCATCCGCGCCAGCCACGCCTCCGCCTCCGCCAGCACCGTCTGGCGCCGGTCGGCATCCATCCGGTCCCAGGTCCGGTACATGTTGGCCATGCGGGGATTGCCTTCGAACCGGTCGCGGTGCCGGTCCAGGAAATGCCAGTAGAGCAGGTTGAAAGGGCAGGCGTCTCTCGCCCGGTCTTCGCACTCACCGAATAGTGCGCAGGACTTGCAGTAATCCGACATCCGGTTGATGTAGGCGCCCGAGCTGACATAGGGCTTCGACGCGATGATCCCGCCATCCGCGAACTGGCTCATGCCCGACGGTGTTCGGCGCCTCGACCCATTCGTAGGCGTCGGCATAGACGCTCAGGTACCATTCATGCACCTCGGCCGGGTCGATCCCCGCCAGCAGCGCGAAATTCCCGGTCACCATCAGCCGCTGGATGTGGTGGGCATAGGCCTCTTCCCGCGTCTGCTCCACGGCCTGGGCGACGCAGTTCATCCGGGTCTCCCCGCCCCAGTAGAACCGGCGGCAAGGCGCGGTGGTGGCCCAGCACGTTGCGCGTCGGGTAGTCCGGCCCTTCGAGGAAATAGATGCCGCGCACGTATTCCCGCCAGCCGATGATCTGGCGGATGAAGCCCTCGGCCGCGTTGATCGGCGCGTCGCCCGCTGTCCGTAGGCCGTCCTCCGCGGCCTCGCAGATCTCCAGCGGCGCTCAGCAGCCCGGCGTTCAGGTAGGGCGAGATCAGCGCGTGATAGAGGAACCGGTTGTCGTTCAGCATCGCGTCCTGGATAGTCGCCGAACTTCGGCAGCGCGTCCTTGATGAAGTGAGCCAGCGCCTGCCGCGCCTGCCCCGGGTCGGTGGCGAACCGGAACGGGCGCAGATCGCCGAAGATTGTCCGGAAACCGCGCCTCGACCAGGTCGAGCACGTCCTCGACCGTGTCATCGGGCGTGAACTGCATCGGCCCGCCGAACTCGATCGCGTCCGGCGCGGGCTTGCGGTTGTCGTGGTCGAAATTCCACTTGCCGCCCGCGGGCTGTCGCCGTCCATCAGAAGGCCGGTCTTGCGCCGCATCTCGCGGTAGAAATACTCCATCCGCAACGCCTTGCGCCCCTTCGCCCAGGCCTCGAACTCCTCGTGGCGTGGCGAGGAACCGGTCGTCCTCCGCATCTGCGACCTTCAGCGGCGGCATTGTCGCAGCTTCTCGATCAGCCGCCATTCGCCGGGTTCGGTGGCGAGCACCTCGCCGCGCCGATGCTGCTTCGGCCCGCCGCAGCAGTTCGCCGACGATGGAGCCCGCGTTCTCGGTATCGTCGAGCTCGGTGTAGCGCACGTGCCAGCCGTCCTCGCGCAGCGCGCGCCGCGAACTTGCGCATGGCGGCGAAGAGGAACGCGATCTTCTTGGGATGATGCGGGACATAGCTCGCCTCGTCCGCGACCTCGGCCATGACGACGATGTCGCTGTCCTTGTCGGCCTCGCCGCAGCGCGGCGACAGATCGGCGACAGCTGATCGCCCAGCACCAGCACCAGCCGGCTCACCAGGGGATCTCCTTGCCGGCCCAGTCGAAGAACCAGCCGGTGTGCGCCGGGGTCAGCCCGTCGATGACGCGCAGCAGGTTCTCCGCCGCCTCCTCCGGCGCGACCGTCGGGTGGCGGCCCAGCGTACTTCGCGGTGAACGGCGGTCTCGACCGTGCCCGGATGCAGGGCAACGCAGATCGCTTCGGGATGGGTGCGCGCCAGTTCGATCGAGCGCCGGTGCGCACGATCTGGTTCACCGCCGCCTTCGCCGCGCGGTAGCTGATCCAGCCGCCCATTGCGGTTGTCGCCGATGGAGCCCACCCGCGCCGACAGCGCCGCGAAGACCGCACGCGCATCCCGCGCGCAACAGGCGCGGCGCGTGTTTCAGCACCAGCGCCGGGCCGATGGTGTTCAGCGCGAACTGGTCCGCCATGCGCCTTGGCGCGAGATCGACTTCACCGTCTTCTCCGGCTCCGCGCCGTCGATCTCCAGCGCGCCGGACGCCACGAAGATCACCGGCGAACATCCCTGCAGCCCGTCGAGCCCGCGCCGCGACCGGCTTCTTCGTCCGTCACGTCGAACCCGTCCGCTCGCGAGCGCGACAGCCGGACTCGACCTGCGAACTCCGCTTCGCACTGCCGAGCGCCATCTTGCACAGCGCCGAGCCGACGTCCGCCCGACGCGCCGATGACCAGAGACACGTTTTCCATGCGCGGCAGAGCTAGCGGCCCGCGCCGTCAGGTTCAACAGCTCCGCAACCGCCGACAGACGCGCCGCGCAAACCCTCTTCCCATTTCGTGGTTTGCCGTCTATAACGCTCATGCACGGCCATGACTCGGCCCCGCAGCGCGCATATCGCACCCGCCGGCGCTTCGCGCCGCGGCTGCGCTTGGCCTGCTGCTCCTAATCCGCCTCTGAGCGTGCCATCCGGCGCGACCGCTCAGAGGAGTACGCCTAACGCGCTCCAGGCCCGGCACTCTGACACGCCGAGGACAAGATGCACCAGGATGACAGAGATACCCCGATGACCGACACGACCCCGACAAGACCGCGTGCTGATCTTCGACACCACCCTGCGCGATGGCGAACAATCGCCCCGGCGCCACCATGACCCATGCCGAAAAGCTCGAGATCGCGGCAGCTGCTCGACGAGATGGGCGTCGACATCATCGAGGCCGGTTTTCCCATCGCCTCCGAAGGCGATTTCGCGCCGTCAACGAGATCGCGCAAGCAGTGCGCAAACGGCCAGTGATCTGCGGCCTGGCCCGCGCCCAGATCCGGGATATCGACCGCTGCTGGGAGGCGGTGAAACACGCAGCGTCGCCCGCGCATCCACACCTTCATCGGCACCTCGCCGCTGCACCGCGCCATCCCGAACCTGACCAAGGACGAGATGGCCGAGCGGATCCAGAGACGGTGACCCACGCCCGCAACCTCTGCGACAACGTGCAATGGTCGCCGATGGACGCGACGCGGACCGAATGGGACTACCTCAAGCGGGTCTGTCGAGATCGCGATCAAGGCGGGCGCGACCACGATCAACATCCCCGACACCGTGGGCTATACCGCCCCGCGCGAAAGCGCCGACCTGATCCGCAGGCTGATCGCGAAGGTGCCGGGCGCGCGACGAGGTGATCTTTGCCACGCATTGCCACAACGACCTCGGCATGGCGACGGCCAACAGCCTCGCCGCCGTCGAGGCGGGCGCGCGCCAGATCGAATGCACGATCAACGGCCTGGGCGAACGCGCGGGCAACACCGCGCTGGAAGAGGTGGTGATGGCGCTGAAGGTGCGCAACGACATCATGCCCTACCAGACGCAGATCGACACGACGAAGATCATGCACATCTCGCGCCGCGTCGCGACGGTGTCGGGCTTTCAGGTGCAGTTCAACAAGGCCATCGTCGGCAAGAACGCCTTCGCGCATGAAAGCGGCATCCACCAGGACGGCATGCTGAAGAACGCCGAGACCTTCGAGATCATGCGCCCCGAGGATGTGGGCCTCGCCGCCACGAACCTCGTCATGGGCAAGCATTCGGGCCGCGCGGCCTTGCGCGCCAAGCTGCAAGGACCTCGGGTTCGAGCTGGGCGACAACCAGCTCAAGGACGTCTTCGTGCGGTTCAAGGAACTCGCCGACCGCAAGAAGGAGGTCTATGACGAGGACCTGATCGCGCTGGTCCGCGACCACGCGGCAGGCGAGCAGCGGACCGGCTGCAAGATCAAGTCACCTGCGCGTCGTCTGCGGCACCGAAGGCCCGCAGACGCGCCGATCTGGTGATGGAGATCGACGGCACGGACGTGTCGACCACCGCCACCGGCGACGGCCCGGTGGATGCGACCTTCAACGCGGTGAAGGCACTTTTCGACGCATACGCGCGCGTCTGCAACTCTACCAGGTGCACGCGGTGACCGAAGGCACGGATGCGCAGGCCACCGTCATCGTCCGGATGGAGGAGGACGGCAAGATCGCCACCGGCCAGTCCGCCGACACCGACACGGTCGTGGCCTCGGCCAAGGCCTATGTCAACGCGCTCAACCGCCTGATCGTGCGGCGCGAGACTCTCAGGTCGGTTACGACACCAAGACGGTCAGCTACAAGGATGTGGGCTGACCTCCAAATCCAAGTCCGGGGCGCGCCGGCCGGCGCGCTCTACTGCCACGGGTTCTTCGCCGACCGGTCCTCGCTCAGGCTGTCCTGCGACCGCGCGACGATGGCTTCGACCGCATCCGCCAGGTGCACCCGGTCGATCGCCGTGTCGCCGCGCCCGACCCGGATGCGATGCGCCTCCAGCAACACCTCGGCGTGGGACGAGCCGCGCGGTGGGATGAAGTTGTAGCACGCAAGCTCGATCAGCAGCCCCAGCGGGTCCTTGAAGTAGATCGAGAACATGAAGCCGCGATCCTTGACCCCGGAATGCGACACGCCCCGCGCCTCCAGCCGCTCGATCGCCTGATCGAAGGCGGCGCGGTCCACTTCGAAGGCCACGTGATGCACGCAGCCGGGATCGGTGGGCGTCCGGTCATGTACGGGTTTGCGCGTTTCGTTGGAAAACACGGTGATCAACCGCCCGTCACCTGGATCGAAATAGAGATGCCCCTCGTCCGCATCATCCAGGTTGGGCTGATCGAAGATGAACGGCATCCCGAGCACGCCTTCCCAGAAGTCGATGCTGGTCTGCCTGTCTGCGCCGGTCAGCGTGATGTGGTGCACGCCCAACACCTGGATCTTCCCATTGGTCATGGATCGCCTCCCTCTGCGTCCTTGTCAGAAACTGCGCTTTTCACGTTCGGAGTCCAGCACGAAACAATCCCGGCAAGATCGTGCTGATTTGTCGCCGATGACCTCTTTCGCCGAAGGGCGCACAAGCCTATAACGCGTGCGCCTGCACTCGGAAGTCGAGTCACGGGCCAACGATGAATACGGTGCACTGGAGGCACACGGAGCAGATGGGCATCTTCGACGGGCTACGCGGTCTTTTTTCGTCCGACATGGCAATCGATCTGGGTACGGCGAATACGCTTGTCTACGTGAAAGGGCGTGGAATAATCCTGAGCGAACCCTCGGTCGTCGCCTACCACGTCAAGGATGGCGTGAAGAAGGTGCTGGCGGTGGGCGAGGATGCCAAGCTGATGCTGGGCCGCACCCCCGGTTCGATCGAGGCGATCCGGCCGATGCGCGAAGGCGTGATCGCGGATTTCGACGTCGCCGAGGAGATGATCAAGCACTTCATCCGCAAGGTCCACAAGCGCTCCACCTTCTCCAAGCCCAAGATCATCGTCTGCGTGCCGCACGGGGCGACCCCGGTGGAGAAACGTGCGATCCGCCAATCCGTGCTGAGCGCAGGTGCACGCCGCGCGGGTCTGATCGCCGAGCCGATTGCCGCGGCCATCGGTGCGGGCATGCCGATCACCGATCCCACCGGCAACATGGTCGTGGACATCGGCGGCGGAACCACAGAGGTCGCCGTGCTGTCCTTGGGCGACATCGTTTATGCCCGCTCCATCCGCGTTGGCGGCGATCGAATGGACGAGGCGATCATCTCTCACCTGCGCCGGCAGCAAAATCTGCTGGTGGGCGAGACGACAGCGGAACGGATCAAGACCTCCATCGGCACAGCGCGGATGCCCGACGACGGGCGCGGCACGTCGATGCAGATCCGCGGCCGCGACCTGCTGAACGGTGTGCCCAAGGAAATCGAGGTCACGCAGGCGCAGATCGCGGAGGCGCTGGCCGAGACCGTACAGCAGATCTGCGAGGCGGTGATGACCGCGCTCGAGACCACGCCGCCCGACCTTGCCGCGGACATCGTCGACCGCGGCGTGATGCTCACCGGGGGCGGCGCGCTGTTGGGTGATCTCGACCTCGCCCTGCGCGAACAGACCGGGCTCGCCGTGTCCATCGCCGACGAAAGCCTCAATTGCGTGGCCTTGGGCACCGGCAAGGCGTTGGAATACGAAAAACAGCTTCGTCACGCGATCGACTACGACAGCTGAACCCCCTTGCGGTCTGAGGGCAAAACACCGAGAATCGGTCTCATCCGCGCGCGTCTCGGGCTCGACCCCCGCACGTCATGGCCCGAACGCGACACAGGAGACCCCGCACCGGGTCCGGGGGCGTGAGAGCGAAGGACCACGACATTGGCCAAGGACCGAACTTCCAGTGCAGAATACACCGCCCCGCTGCGGCGGCTCTTGCTCGGCGTCGTCCTGATCTGCCTGGTCGCGATCTTTCTGGTCTGGCGCATCGACAGCCCCCGTGTGGAACGCCTGCGCGCGCAGATCACCGACAGCATCGTTCCCAACATGGATTGGGCCATGGCGCCGGTCACCGGAACCATCAACCTGCTGCGTGATTTCCAGAGTTACCGCCAACTGGCCGAACAGAACGCGGAGCTGCGGCGGGAATTGCGTCAGATGCGGGCCTGGAAGGAAGCGGCGCTGCAATTGGAACAGGAAAACGCACGCCTTCTC
The DNA here is from genome assembly GCA_963721175.1 of uncultured Alphaproteobacteria bacterium. Taxonomy (GTDB): domain Bacteria; phylum Pseudomonadota; class Alphaproteobacteria; order Rhodobacterales; family Rhodobacteraceae; genus Aliishimia. The sequence goes on from CAVRIG010000026.1 coordinate 13,850, forward strand.
GACCTCAACAACGTGCAGCTCGATCCGCGGCTCACATACATCACCGGCGTGGTGCTGGCCGACAGCGGCTCGCCTTACCGGCAGTCCGTCCTGCTCAATATCGGGGCGCGGGACGGAATCGTGGATGGCTGGGCCGCGATGGACGGCATCGGGCTCGTCGGACGGATTTCGGGCGTGGCGCAGAACACCGCGCGGGTGCTGCTGCTGACCGACGCCAACTCCCGCGTCCCGGCTGTGATCCAGCCCTCGGGCCAGCGTGCGATGGTGGCGGGGGACAACACTGCGCGGCCACCGGTCGATTTCATCGAAAACCGGGACGGCGTCCGTCCGGGGGACCGGGTCGTGTCCTCCGGCGATGGCGGCGTCTTTCCGGCGGGACTGCTGATCGGCTCGCTCGAGGTCGATACCGGCGGCCGACTGCGCGTGCGGCTCGCCGCCGATTACGAACGGCTCGAGTTCCTGCGCGTGTTGCGGCATTACGGCACCTCGAGCGTATCCGATACCGGCGCCGTGATCCGCGCCGGCCAGCCGCTGCCGGATCCGGCGGAGGAGGCGCGTGGTGAGTAACGTCTCCGTCCTTCGCCTCTGGTCCATGCGCGCAGCTTTCGTCGGTCTCACGCTGCTGATCCTGCTGGTCAATCTGCTGCCACTGCAGACCTTGCCGCGGGGTTGGGCCGGGCCCGACCTGCTCTTGTGTTTCGCGATGGCCTGGTCGGTGCGGCGGCCGGAATACGTGCCGATCCTCTTGCTCGGGGCGCTTTTCCTCCTGGCGGACCTGGTGTTGTCGCGGCCGCCGGGACTTGCCGCGGCGCTGATGCTGCTTGCGTGCAATGATCTGCGCTCACGGATGCGACGGCTCAGGGATTCGGGTTTCGCGGCCGAATGGGTGCGCGCGGCTTTGTTGATCATCGCGGTATCCGTCACCTACCACATCGTTCTGGGTGTTGTTTTCCTGCCGACGCCACCGCTCAGCCTCGCCGCCTTCCAGACAGTCGCGACCGCGCTGTGCTACCCGCTGGTCGTCGCCCTTTCCGCAATTTTCTTCGGCGTGCGCTTGTCCACGCCCGGCGATCTCGACAGTCTGGGGCAACGGATATGAGACGACCCCGCGCAGATACCGAGGCGACCCAGCGCCTGCTCACCCGCCGTGCTGCCGTTCTCGGCGGCGTGCAGCTTGGCCTTGTCGGCGCGCTGGGGGCCCGGATGCGGTTCCTGCAGCTCGACCAGGCGGACGAGTACCGGCTGCTGGCCGAGGAGAACCGGATCAACATCCGCCTGATCGCGCCGGAGCGCGGTGAGATCTTCGACCGCAACGGCGTTCACCTGGCCCGAAACGTGCCCAGCTACCGCATCGTGATCGTGCGCGAGAATGCCGGCGACGTGGACACCGTCATCGCGCGCCTGCGCCAGCTGGTCGATCTCAAGCCCAAGGAACTCGAGACCGCGCTGGAGGAGATGCGCCGCTCCGCGCCGTTCCTGCCGGTGACCATCGCCGAGAACGTGAGTTGGGAGACGGTGTCAAAAGTCTCCGTCAACGCCCCGGCCCTGCCTGGCATCACACCGGAAGTCGGCCTGACCCGGTTCTACCCTCTCGGCTCCGACTACGCGCATGTGATGGGCTATGTCGGGCCGGTCTCCGACTACGACCTGGAAAAGATCGAAAATCCCGACCAGCTTCTGCGGATCCCGCGGTTCCAGATCGGCAAGGTCGGCGTCGAGGCCAAGGAAGAAGAGACGCTTCGCGGCAAGGCCGGTGCCAAGCGGGTCGAAGTCAACGCGACCGGTCGGGTCATGCGCGAGCTGTCACGGCAGCCCGGCACCGCGGGCACCGACATCCAGCTCACCATCGACGCCAAGCTGCAAAGCTATGTGCAGGCGCGCATGATCGGAGAGAGCGCAGCCGCGGTCGTCATCGACGTCCGGAGCGGTGACCTGGTGTCGATCGCCTCGTCGCCGACATTCGATCCCAACCTGTTCGTGCAGGGCATTTCCGTCGCCAACTATCGCAAGCTCACGGAGGACAAGTTCCGTCCGCTCGCGTCGAAAACGGTGCAAGGTACGTATCCGCCGGGCTCGACCTTCAAGATCATCACCGCCATGGCAGCACTGGAGGACGGGATCATCGGGCCGAACGAGACGGTCTGGTGCCCGGGGCATCTCACGGTTTCCGGCCGCCGGTTCCACTGCTGGAAGCGCGGCGGTCACGGCTGGATGGCCCTCGACGATTCTCTCAAGCAGAGCTGCGACGTCTACTACTACGACCTGGCCGTGAAGGTCGGGATCGAGAAGATTTCCGCGATGGCGCAACGCTTCGGCATGGGCGTCCGCCACGACCTGCCGATGTCCGCCGTCGCCGAGGGTCTGACGCCGACCATGGAGTGGAAACTCCGCAACTACGGCGACCAGTGGCGGGTCGGGGACACGGTGAACGCCTCCATTGGCCAGGGGTACATGCTGGCTTCGCCGCTGCAGCTTGCCGTGATGACCGCGCGCATCGCCACCGGTCGCAGCGTGACGCCACGGCTCATCAAGACCCGTGACGGGATCGAGACCCCCTCGGGCGCGGGCGAGAGCATGGGCATGAACGAGCATAACCTCCTCATGATGCGCCGCGCCATGTACGCCGTGGTCAACGACCGGCGCGGCACCGGCTACAACTCCCGCATCATCGCCGACGGCATGCGCATGGCGGGCAAGACCGGCACCAGCCAGGTCCGCAACATCACCGCCGATGAGCGTGCCCGCGGCGTGACCCGGAACGAGGACCTGCCCTGGGAAAGGCGCGATCACGCGCTCTTCGTGGACTTCGCCCCGTTCGACGCGCCGCAATACGCCGTGGCCGTGGTCGTGGAACATGGCGGCGGCGGCTCGCGGGCGGCGGCTCCGATCGCGCGCGACATCACCCTGCAGGCGCTCTATGGCGGTGAGCCGCCGCTGGACGCTTACCCGCAAAAGGACCGCGGCCGGATCGAGACGCAGCAGGAGGAACTTCGCAACGTGCAGCCACTTGCGCGCGGCGTCGGCGCGGAAGAGGAACAGGCGTGAGCTATCTCGAGTACACGGTCAAGACGGTTCCGTCGGGGCTGCGCAAGCTCTTCTATCTCAACTGGCCGCTGGCGATCCTTCTGGCCACGGTGGCCGGCATCGGTTTCCTGATGCTCTATTCGGTGGCGGGCGGGACGTTCGACAGATGGGCGGAGCCGCAGGCCAAGCGGTTCGCACTGGGGTTCACGCTGATGATCTGCGTCGCTCTGGTGCCGATCTGGTTCTGGCGCTCCATGTCCGGCTTCGCCTACCTCATGTCGATCCTGCTGCTCGCCGCCGTCGATCTCTTCGGAGCGGTCGGCATGGGTGCGCAACGCTGGCTCGACCTGGGGTTCATGCGGCTGCAACCGTCCGAGCTGATGAAGATCACGATGGTCATGGCGCTGGCCGCGTATTACGATTGGCTGCCCAAGGCGCGCACCTCGCGGCCGCTCTGGGTTCTGCTGCCGGTCCTGCTGATCGCGGTTCCATCGCTCATGGTGCTGCGGCAACCGGACCTGGGCACCGCCATCCTGCTGCTGGCCGCGGGCGGAGGATTGATGTTTCTTGCCGGCGTGCATTGGGCCTATTTCGCCGTCGTGATCACCGCGGGCGTCGGACTGGTCACGACCGTGTTCCAGTCCCGCGGAACAACTTGGCAGCTGCTGGAGAATTATCAATACCGGCGGATCGACACCTTCCTCGATCCCAGCCAGGATCCGCTTGGGGCCGGCTACCACATCACCCAGTCCAAGATCGCACTGGGTTCGGGCGGCTGGACCGGGCGCGGGTTCATGCAGGGCACGCAGTCGCGGCTGAATTTCCTGCCGGAAAAGCACACCGATTTCATCTTCACCACGCTGGCCGAGGAGTTCGGATTCGTGGGTGGCTTCACGCTGCTGGTTCTCTACACTCTCGTCATACTGTTTTGCGTGACCTCCGCGATGATCAATCGCGACCGCTTCTCCAACCTGCTCATTCTGGGTGTCGGGTTCAATTTCTTCCTGTTCTTCACCGTAAACATGTCGATGGTCATGGGGATGGCGCCGGTGGTCGGCGTGCCGCTGCCGCTGGTGAGTTACGGCGGGTCGGCCATGCTGGTGCTGATGCTGGGCTTCGGGCTGGTGCAGTCCGCGCACGTCCACAGGCCGCGCTGATGACCGTGAACGTGCTCTTTGCCGCCGGAGACGACACCTGGCCCGACTACGAGCAAACGCTCGTCGACGCCATTGCGGAAACCGGCCTCGAGGACGTTCGCCTGTCAAAAGAGATAACAGCCGGGGACGCGGATTACATCATCTACGCCCCCAGTTCGGACCTGCAGGATTTCGGCCCTTACCGGCGAACCAAGGCAGTGCTGAACCTCTGGGCGGGGGTCGAGAAGATCGTCGGCAACTCCACGCTCGACCTGCCGCTCTGCCGGATGGTCGATCCGGCGATGACCCAAGGCATGGTGGAATGGGTCACCGGCCACGCGCTGCGCCACCACCTGGGCATGGACGCCCACATCACCGCCAAGCCCGGCCAATGGGAGCCGCAGGAGCCTCCGGTCGCCTGGGATCGCAAGATCACGGTCCTGGGTTTGGGCGAGCTTGGCACGGCCTGTGCGCGGATGCTGGGCCAGGTGGGCTTCGAGGTGCACGGCTGGGCGCGGTCGCCCAAGCAGATCTCCGGCGTGACCAGCCACACCGATCTGGCTGAGGCGCTGCGCGACGCCGAGGGGGTCGTCCTGCTGCTGCCCGACACGCCGGCGACGGAGAACACGCTGAACTTGGATACGATCGCGCTGTTGGCGCCCGGTGCCTTCGTCCTCAACCCCGGGCGCGGTCCGCTCATCGACGACGACGCTCTGCTGGCGGCTCTCGACAGCGGGCAGGTCGGGCATGCCACGCTGGATGTCTTCCGCACCGAACCGCTGCCGGAGGACCATGCGTTCTGGCACCATCCGCGTGTGACCGTCACGCCCCATGTCGCCTCGACGACCCGCCCGAAATGGGCCTCGAAGACCATCGCCGAAAACATCCGACGCGGCGAGGCGGGCGAACCCTTCCTCCACCTCGTCGACCGCGACAGCGGCTACTGACACCGACGGGTCTCCCCAAAGTTGCCCGGACGCGGCAAGACCGGCGCCTTTCGGAGCCAGATCCAACGCTCGTCAGAGCCGGTCGAACGGCGAATTGCAGTATCTCCTCGGACCGTTGTAAGGCTGAAAGGTCTTCGTCGACCGGTCGTAGCTGCGATACTGCCGGTCGCACCAGTCGTCGTGGGCGGACATGTTGCCGGACGGGATATGGTTCCAACTGCCATAGGACGGCGTGTAGGACTGTCTCGGAGCCTGAGCGCGGCTCTGCTGGTTCAGGATCACCGCCCCAAGCGCGAAGGCGGCCAGCGGAAACCACCAGCCATCATTGTCCTGGCGATAGCCGGGACGGTAGTCCTTGTATCCGCGATGCCCATGCCGATAGCGCTGCTCATCCCTGCGGTCGGCCCCACGGTAACGGCGCTCGTCGTGCCTGTCCCATCGCCTGTAATCGCGGCGATCGACGCGCCGGTCACGCCTGTCGCGCGCGCCAGGACTGTGCCGGTGTTGGACCTGGACGGGATCGGCGCGGTCATCTGTCATGGTGAAGGCCGGGGTTGTTCTGGACGCCGTCAGCACCTGGGCACTGGCTGCGCCGACGGAGTTGGAAATCAGCGACATCGCGATCACGACGGCGCCAAAGGTGCGGGTTTTTCTGAACTGACCTGACATCTGGCGGTCTCCTTTGCTCGTGGTGCAGTTGATGTCCCTGCGTATCGTCAAACAGTGTTGCGCCTGGTTTGGCTCCGCGGCGGCATCCGCATCGCGTCGCTTCAACCGGAAGTCGCAACCCGGTCGTTCGCCCCTTCTGGCTTGATGTGGAGGCGCGCCGACTGTGGGTTTCATCTTGGACGGAGAGGTCGGTTTAACAATATCAGGGACCTGATATCGGATAACACCTCGGACCGGAGAGCCGGGTGGCCGCGCCTTTAGTGCCCTACACCCGGCAGTGTCGGCTCCAAAAGGTTGACGATATCTGCAGTTAGGTCAGCGCGTTTGCCATATGTGCCACTCGGGACGCCCGGTCAGGCCGCAAGACCCCGCCCCTTGAGCAGCGCCTCGACCCCCGGCATCCGGCCCCGGAAGGCGACATAAAGATCGGCCGCCTCCGCGCTGCCGCCCGCCGAGAGGATGTGTTCCTCGAGCGCCTGCGCCCGCGCCGCGTCGAAAGCGCCACCCGCCTCCTTGAACGAGTCGAACGCGTCGGCATCCATCACCTCGGACCACATGTAGGAATAATACCCGCTGGAGTAGCCGTCGCCGGAGAAGACATGCGCGAATTGCGGCGTCGCGTGGCGCATGACGATGCTGTGCGGCATCCCGAGTTCCGCCAGCACCTCCGCCTGCCGCGCCATCGGATCGGCGGGCGCCGCACCTTCGTGAAAGGCGAGATCGACCATCGCGGAGGCGACGTATTCCACGGTCTGAAACCCCATGTCATGGGTTGCGGCACCGAGCACGCGGTCCAGAAGATCGTCCGGAATCGGCGCGCCGGTCTCCGCATGTGTTGCGTATTCGCGCAGCACCTCCGGCACCTCCAGCCAGTGTTCGTAGAGCTGGCTCGGCAGTTCCACGAAATCCCGTGCAACCGACGTCCCGCTGATGCTTTCGTAGGTCACGTCCGACAGCATCTGGTGCAGCGCGTGCCCGAATTCATGGAAGAGCGTCCGCGCGTCGTCATAGCTGAGCAGCGCCGGATCCCCCTTCGCGAAGTTGCAGACGTTGATGACGACGGGGCGCTGCTCCACGGGCCATTTGGCCTGCGAGCGGATCGCCGAGCACCAGGCTCCGGACCGCTTCGAGCCCCGCGCGAAGTAGTCGCCGATGAAGACCGCCATGTGATGGCCCTCCCGCGTCACCTCCCACGCCCGGCAATCGGGATGGTAGAGCGGCACGTCGAGCCGCCGGAACTCCAGCCCGAAGAGCCGGTTGGCGCAGGAAAACGCCGCCTCGATCATCCGGTCGAGCTGGAAATACGGCTTCACCTCCGCCTCGTTCAGGTCATGCTCCGCGGCGCGGCGCTTCTCCGCGTAATACCGCCAGTCCCAGGGCTCGAGCGGCCCGTTGACGCCATCCTCGCGCATCATGTCGGCATGGATCGCCTCGTCCTCCAGCGCGCGCGCTTTGGCGGGTTCCCACACGGCCGTCAGAAGCCCGCGCACCTTTTCCGGCGTCTCGGCCATCTCCGTCTCGAGCTTGAAATGCGCGAAATCCTCATAGCCCAGCAGCTTCGCGCGCTCCTCCCGCAGATTCAGGATCTCCGCGGCAATGTCGCGGTTGTCGGTCTTTCCGCCATTCGCACCGCGCGCGGCCCAGGCCCGGAACGCGCGCTCCCGCAGATCGCGGCGCGGCGAGAACTGCAGGAACGGCACGATCAGCGACCGGCTGAGCGTGACCACGGGGCCGTCCGCACCCTTTTCCTCACCCGCCGCCCGCGCGGAGCGGATCACGAAATCGGGCAAACCTTCGAGATCGGCCTCTTTGAGTTCCATGAACCACTCGCGTTCGTCGGCCAGCAGGTTCTGGGTGAAGGCGGTGCCAAGCTCGGCGAGCCTACCCTTGATGACCTTCATACGTGCATCCTCCGCGCCCTCCAGCGCGGCACCGGACCGCACGAGATTGCGCCGGGTCAGCATCAGCACCCGCGCCTGTTCCGCGGTCAGGTCGAGGTCGTCGCGCTGGTTCCAGACCGCATCGACCCGGGCGAACAGGGCCTTGTTGGACGAGATCTCCGCAAAATGCGCGGCGAGTTTCGGCGAAAACTCCCGCTGCAGTTGCTCCCGTACGGGATTGCTGTCGGCGCCCGCGACGTTGAAGAACACGCCCAGAACCTGGCTGAGCTCCTGACCTGCCGCCTCCAGCGCACCGATCACGGTGTCGAAATCAGGAGCCCGGTCGTCCGCGGCGATTTCCGCGATCTCCGCGCCATGCGTCTGCAAGGCCGTCTCCAGCGCCGGGGCGAAATCGTCGTCGCGGATGGCGTCGAAGGGCGGCAGCCCGAATTCGGTATCCCAATCGCGAAGCAGGATGTTGGTCATCTCGCGGCTCTCCTTTGGTCAGCTTGAGGGGGTGGCGGTCCCGTCACCACAGATAGGGCAATCCGGCCGGCGTTTCAGCGTGATCCGGCGGGTTTCTCCATAAAGTCCGTCATAGATCAGCATCTCGCCGCGCAGCACATGGCCGGCGCCGGTCAGCAGCTTCACCGCCTCCAGCGCCATCATCGTGCCGACCACGCCGGGCAGCGGGCCGATCACCCCGGCCTCGGAGCAGGGGGGCGCCAGCGCGGGGTCGGGCGCCTCCGGAAACACGCACTCGTAGCAGGGACCGCCACGCGCGGGATCGAAGACGGCCAACTGCCCCTCCCACTGCGTCAACGCGCCGGAGATCAGCGGACGGCCGGTGCGGACCGCGGCAGCGTTCACCAGATACCGCGTCTCGAAATTGTCGGTGCCGTCGATCACGAGGTCATACTCCTCGAAAAGCTGTGCCGCGGTCTCCGCGTCCAGCCGCCGGTGGTAGGGCCGGACGGTGACGAAGGGGTTCTGCGCCTCCATCGCGGCTTGCGCGGAGAACACCTTCGGCATCCCGATCCGGTCATCGGTGTGGATCACCTGGCGATGCAGGTTCGCGCTTTCGACGGCATCGTCGTCCACTACGCCGATCGTGCCCACGCCGGCCGCAGCCAGGTATTGCAGCGCGGGACTGCCGAGCCCGCCGGCTCCGATCACCAGCACCGACGATCGTTTCAACGCCTTCTGCCCGGCCCCGCCAACCTCGCGCAACACGATGTGGCGGGCATAGCGGTTGAGCTCCGCCTGGCTCAGCGCGTCCGGGGAAGTCGGTGCCGTGGTGGCGACCTGCTGCGCGGTGGCCCGGTCCCGCAGGCGTTTGAGGCCCGTGCGATAGAGCAGAACCAGCACCACGCCGCCCCCGATCAGCAACCACAGCGCAGCGGACTGCCCCGTCGCTTCGCGCAGGGGATGACCGAACGGCAGCGCCACATGGAGCGCCAGCACGGCGACATAGAGGAGCCCCAGCACCTGCAGTCGCGCCTGTACCGGCACCTTCAAAAGCGCGCCAAGCCCCCATAGAGCCGCGGCGAGGCCGAGGACCAGAAACATCAGCCGGTTCCGGTGGAGCCGAACCCGCCAGCGCCGCGTGCGGTGTCATCGAGCGTGTCTGAGACAAAAAAATCCGCGGTCACGACCGGAGCGACCACCAACTGCGCGATCCGCATCCCGTGATCGATCACGAACTCCTCGGTTCCTCCGTTCTGGACGATCACTCCAAGCGGGCCGCGATAATCGCTGTCGATCGTTCCAGGGCTGTTGGGCAGCGTGATCCCGTGCTTCAGCGCAAGCCCGGAGCGGGGCCGGACCTGCACCTCGAAGCCGGGCGGGATCGACAGGCTCAGCCCGGTCGGGATCAGCGCCCGAGCGCCGGAGCTCAGCACATGTCGCCCGCGGTCGGGAAAATTGGCGCGCAGGTCGGCACCGGCAGCGCCGGCGGAGGCGTATTCCGGCAGGCCCAGCGACCGATCGGCCTCGGGCTCCCAGGCCATGACGATCCGCGGCTTCATTCGACCAGAGCCTCGGCGATACGCTGGGCGAGCCTTGTCGCCACGTCGGTCTTCGTCATGCGCGGCCACTCTTCGGGGCCATCCGCGGTGATCAGCGTCACCATGTTGTCCGACCCGCCCATGATCCCGGTCTCCGGGCGCACATCGTTCGCGACGATCCAGTCGCATCCCTTGCGCGCCCGTTTGGCGGTCGCGTTCTCGACCACGTCGTGCGTCTCCGCCGCGAAGCCGATGACCAATCCCGGCCGGCCCGTGTCCCGCGTCGCCAGCGTCTTCAGGATGTCGGGGTTTTCGCCAAACTCCAGCTTCGGCGTTCCGTCCTTCGATTTCTTCAGCTTGCGGTCGCCCGCGCCCACGATGTGCCAGTCGGCCACGGCGGCCGCGCAGACCGCGACATCGACGGGCAGCGCGGACTGAGCCGCCGCAAGCATGTCGCGCGCCGTTTCGACCTCGACCACCTTCGCGCCATCGGGACGCGGCGCCGCGGCGGGGCCGGTGACGAATACCACCTCCGCCCCGAGGGCCACCAAAGCACGCGCAATCGCACTGCCCTGCGAGCCGGACGACCGGTTGGCGATGTAGCGCACCGGGTCGATCGGCTCATGCGTCGGGCCCGAGGTCACCAGCACCCGGCGCCCCTTCAGCGGCCCGGCCCCGAGCCGCGCCTCGATCGCGGCGACGATCTCCATCGGTTCGGCCATGCGCCCGGGTCCGTATTCGCCGCAGGCCATGTCGCCGTCATTCGGACCGACGACCGCGATGCCATCGTCGCGCAACACCTTCAGATTACGTTGGGTCGCGGCATGTTCCCACATCCGCACGTTCATCGCGGGCGCCACAAGGACCGGCGTGTCCGTGGCGAGAAGCAGCGTGGAGGCCAGATCGTTCGCATGCCCCTGCGCCATCTTCGCCATCAGGTCAGCCGTGGCCGGCGCCACGACCACGAGGTCGGCCACGCGGGAGAGCTGGATATGCCCCATCTCAGCCTCGTCCGTCAGATCGAAGAGTTCGCGGTAGGCCTTCTCCCCCGCCAGGGCGGACACGGAAAGCGGCGTGACGAATTCCTCCGCGGCGCGGGTCAGAACCGGGGTGACTGAGACGCCCCGCTCGCGCAGCCGCCGGATCAGTTCCAGCGACTTGTAGGCGGCGATGCCGCCGCCGAAGATCAGCAGTATCCGCTTGCCCCGCATCATGGCGCCGACCCTAGGCCCGGCGGTGGTCGGGCCGCAAGAGACCGTGCGGATCAGCGGAATGCGGCGCAAGGATCCTGGCGGTCGACCGGCGGCGCCTCCGCCAGGACCGCGTCGAAACCGCCGCCCGGGTCGGAACCCGCCTCGCCCTGACCCAGCGTGAAGACCGACACATCCGGTGCGACCGTGCGATGAATGCCGGCACGCCCCAGTCCCTGCGCGCATGCCCGTTGCCGGTGATCAGAACGACCGGCGCGCCGTAGGTCTCCAGGGCGTCCAAGGTCGCACGCGCGAACGCCGCATCGCGCAGCCGCTGCGCCTCGACCATGCCGCCCATCAACGCGCGCGGCATCGCTTCGCAATGCGCGTCGAACTGCAGCGCCTCCCGCCTCTCCTGATCGGCCGCAGGCAACGGAACGTCGAGCCCGTAGAGCGCGGCGTCGTCGCCGAACACCGCGGCGGCCCCGTCGTCGTAGGCCGCCCTGACCAGATCACTCTCCGGCGCCGCGCCCAGGATCACGGGACTGGCCGCCCAAAATCTCCGCATAATCGGCGAGATTGTTCCAGTGAAACCCGTCCACGGCGGCGGCAAGCGCATCCGGCTCGCGCGGAACATCTGCCAGTGCTTCGGCTTCGTCCTGCGTCAACATCTCGAACACGACCGCGGCGGGGTCCAGTCGCTCCACCAGGCGCGCTTGCAACGCGTGGTGATGCGGGTTGTCGTGCACTTCGCCCAGAATGAAGATGTCGTGGCCGGACGCCACCCAGTCCTCGAGGGGATCGGCGCAAAGAAATGGCGCGGTCCAGACGGCCGCGCCAGTCAGAAGGGAAAGACAGGCCTTCATAGGAGGAAGTGATGCACCTCGCGGCTCTGGGTCTCCAGCGTTTTCCGCATCTTCTGGAACGCAGCCGCTTCGAGTTGGCGAACCCGCTCCTTCGAGAGTTTCAACTCGTCGCCCAAACTTTCGAGCGTTCGAGGGTCTTCGCGCAGTTTGCGCTCGCGGACGATGAACCGCTCCCGCTCGTTGAGACCGTTCAGCGCGATCACGAGCCATTCCCGCAACTGCGCGTTGTCGAGGCTGTGTTCGACCTGCTCGGCGGCCTGCTCGCCCTCGTCTTCCAGGGCATCGATCCACTCACGGCCCTCGTCGTCCACGGACTGCGTGGCATTCAGCGAGTAGTCGGATCCCGACAGGCGACCCTCCATCATCTCCACATCGTGCAGCGGCACGCCGATATCGGCGGCGATCATCGCGCGCAGTGTGTGCCCCTCCAGCGTTTCTCCCCGCGCGGAGGCTTCGCGTTCGAGCCGCGCCTGAACCCGGCGCATGTTGAAGAACAGGGATTTCTGCGACGATGTCGAGCCGGTCCGCACCATGGACCAGTTCCGCATCACGTAATCCTGGATCGATGCCTTGATCCACCAGACGGCATAGGTCGAGAACCGAACGCCGCGGTCGGGATCGAACTTGTCGGCCGCTTTCATCAGGCCCAGACCGGCTTCCTGTATGAGGTCGTTCATCGGCGCGCCGTAGCGTTTGAACTTCGCCGCCATCGATATCGCGAGTCGCATGTACGCGGTGATGAGCCGGTGCAGGGCCGCCTCGTCACGTTGGTCACGCCATGCATAGGCCAGTTTCAGTTCCGTCTCGGCATCCAGCAATTCCGCTTTCATCGCCACTCGAGACAGGGTCATGTCACGACCGCCATCCAGCGCCATAGATCTATCTCCCTGATCCTTGTTCATTGTTGCGCATCTTGCCACACGCGATACTTACCCTACGTCGCAAGGTCGTATCCGGTTCACAAAAAGTATCAGAATTCATGCGCGCGCAGTGACAACTCGGGGTGGCAAGGCCGGTCGGCCGCCGTGAAACGCACAAATTTCCGTGATAAGATGAAGGCTTGAGACGGTGAGCCCTTTTTTCCGGCGTTTCGAAATCATTCTCCCCGGAAGGCATCGCGAACCCTTATCCCTTGACCCACAAATTCGCATTTTCCATGGCGCGTGAGGGGCTTTAGACATCGTGCCATGTCCTACGATCTGATCATCGGCGATTACGCCCATTCCTCCTGGTCGCTGCGCGGCTGGCTGCTGTTCGAAAATTTCGGCATTCGGTGCCGAACGCGGCTCGTGGATTTCGCGGGACCGGGCGTGGCCGAGCAACTTGCCGATCTCGCCCCGGCGCGGACCGTACCCGTCATGCGCACGCCCGAAGGTGCCATCGTGTCCGACAGTCTCGCGATGGCCGAAGAACTGGCGTCACGTCATCCCGATGCCGGACATTGGCCGTCGGATCCCCTGGCCCGTGCCACCGCCCGGACGCTCGCCGCGGAGATGCATTCCGGCTTTTCGGCGCTCCGGTCCGAATGTCCCATGGGTCTCCGGCAAGCTTACGACTGGGCAGACCCGTCGGAGGCCGTTCGTGCCGATCTCGCCCGGATCGAGGAGATCTGGTCCCATGCCCGGCAGGTTTGCGCGCCCGGAGGAGCATGGCTCTGCGGAGACTACTCCGCGGCGGACGCCTTCTTTGCCCCGGTCGCAGCCCGGATCGCCGGGTTCTCGCTGCCCGTCAGCGAAGACGCCGGCGCCTATGTCGCGGCGCATCTCGCGGATCCGGCCTTCCGGCGGTGGCGCGCGATGGGGCTCGTCTCGGGCGAGATCTTGCCCTGGTACGCGCAGGCACACCCGGTCGTACCCTGGCCGGGTCCAGCGCCGCGCGCGGCCGTGGCCACCGAAAGGACCGACAGCGTGAACGACACCTGCCCCTACTCCGGCCGCCCGGTCACCGACTTCCTCGAGATGCAGGGCCGCGTCTACGGCTTCTGCAATCCGTTTTGCCGGGACAAGACCGTCGCCGATCCCGAAGCCTGGCCTGCTTTCATGGCGCTGACAGCCTGACCCTTTCGCCCGGGCGCACTGCCGCAAGCCCCTTAACCCTTCCCTTACCGCAAGGCCTTAGGGGTTGCCGGTCACTTGCGGAGCGAGTTCGGTCGATGGTTACCCGTGCCTACACGGTCGCATTCGAGGGGGTGGAGGCGCGCCTCGTGGAGGTGCAATGCGCCGTCTCTCCCGGCATGCCGGCCTTTTCCATCGTGGGCCTGCCGGACAAGGCCGTGAGCGAGGCCCGCGACCGCGTCCGCAGCGCGCTGACGTCGCTCGCCATCGCATTGCCGAGCAAGCGGATCACGATCAACCTCTCCCCCGCGGACATGCCCAAGGAGGGCTCCCACTTCGACCTGCCGATCGCTCTGGCGTTGTTGTCGGCGCTGGACATCATCCCGCGTGATGCTGTCGAGGACATGGTTGCGATCGGCGAGTTGTCGCTCGACGGATCGCTGGTGGCGGTGCACGGCGCCCTGCCGGCCGCCATGGCTGCGGCGGAGGAGGAGCGCGGTATGGTCTGTCCCGCCACGTGCGGCGCCGAGGCGGCTTGGGTCGGCAGTGCCGAGGTGATCGCGGCGGAGACTCTGCAGGAGGTGATCCACCATTTCACCGGTCAGCGCATCCTAGCGCCCGCGGAACCGGGCGAGGTCCGCATGGATCCCGGGCACCGCGACCTTGCGGATGTGAAGGGACAGGAACGCGCCAAGCGCGCACTGGAGATCGCCGCGGCCGGCCGCCATCACCTGATGTATGTTGGCACGCCGGGCTCGGGCAAGTCCATGCTGGCCGCGCGCCTGCCCTCGATCCTGCCACCGCTGTCGGCGCAGGAGGCGCTGGAGACGTCGATGATCCACTCGCTCTCCGGGCTGCTGGACGAGGGCGGCATCTCCCGCACGCGGCCATTTCGGGAACCGCACCATACCGCGTCCATGGCGGCGATCATCGGCGGCGGACGGGGTGCCAAGCCGGGCGAGGTGTCAGCTCGCGCATAACGGCGTGCTCTTCATGGACGAATTCCCCGAATTTCCGCGCACCGTCCTGGAGACGCTGCGCCAGCCGATCGAGACCGGCGAGGTGATGGTGGCCCGCGCCAATGCCCATATCCGCTATCCGTGCCAGTTCATGCTGGTCGCCGCGGCCAATCCCTGCCGCTGCGGCTATCTCTCCGATCCGGCCCGCGCCTGCGCCCGCGTGCCCCAATGCGGCGAGGATTATCTCAGCCGCATATCCGGTCCGCTGATGGACCGGTTCGATCTGCGGGTCGAGGTGCCGCCTGTCGCGTTCACCGACCTCTCACCTGCCCTCCTCGGGCGAGCGGTCTGCGACCGTCGCCGATCGCGTGGCCAAGGCGCGTGACGTGCAGGCGCAGCGCTTCCGCGAACTACCGCATCTGCGGTCGAACGCCGATGTGGCCGGCGAAATGCTGGAGGAGGTCGCCGCGCCGGACGCCGAAGGCAGGGAGCTCCTGACCCGCGTCGCGGACCGGTTCGGGCTCTCCGCGCGGGGCTATCACCGGGTTTTGCGGGTGGCCCGCACCATCGCCGACCTCGCCGGCGAGGCGCAGGTTCGCAAGCCGCATGTGGGCGAGGCGGTCAGCTTCCGTCTCGCGTCCCTGTCCGGGAATTGATCCATCCGGCCACCCGGCGCAACGTCGCCCGCGCTTCGGGAAGCGTGTTGTGGAAGATCGGCCAGACATGGGGGAGATCGTGCGCCTCCTCGACCGTGACATCGACGCCCAGCGGTTCGAGCCGCGCGGCGAGGCGCGTCGTGTCGTCGTGCAGGATTTCCGTGTCTCCGACAGTCAGGAGACAATGGCGGGGCGCCGGTGAAATCGGCAAAAAGCGGGCTCGCCCGGGGATCGTGCGGATCCGCGTCACCCAGGTACATCGCCGCCAACTCGTGCACTCGTGAGGCTGGAAGAAGTGCCTCCGCCTCGGCATTGCGGCGGAGGCTGTCGCCCGAGTAGGTAAGATCGGTCAGCGGCGAGAAACCGAAGACACCGGCGGGCAGTGGATGCCCCTTCGCGAGCAGTACACGCCCAGCAACGCCAGAGCGAGCCCTCCGCCCGCGCTGTCGCCGCCGATCACCGTGCCGGCCGGATCGACGCCCTGCGACATCAGGTCCAACCAGACCGCTTCGGCGTCGTCGACGCAGGCAGGAAACCGGATTCTCCGGCGCCTTGCGGTAAGCGGGCAATATCGCACAGCCACCGGTTTCCCGGCAGAGCCAGGCGAGCATGGCCTTGTAGGTGTTCGGGCTGCCAAAAACGTATCCGCCGCCGTGGAAGTAGAGGACCAGAGGACCCTCCCTCCTGTGCCTGTGACACAGTTCGAGGGCCGGTCGCCCGCCGATGGTGATCTCCTGCCGCACGGTGCCGAGCGGAGCGTGGAAGTAGAGCCGCGCGTTGCGCTCGAAACTGGCGCGTAACTCCCCCGGATCCTCGGCGCGGGCCATGAGACGCTTCTCCGTCAAGCGCAAGAAGGCGTTCAGAAAGCGGGCGGACGACAGCTCATGCGCGTTTCGCCTCGATCGCCTCCCAGATCTTGCCCGCGATGTTGATGCCGTCGAACCGTTCCAGTTCCTGAATGCCGGTGGGCGAGGTCACGTTGATCTCCGTCAGGTAGTCCCCGATCACGTCGATGCCGACGAAGACCTGCCCCTTTTCGCGCAGGAGCGGCCCGATCGCGGCACAGATCTCAAGGTCCCGCTCGGTCAGGCCGACCTTCTCCGCCCGGCCGCCCACATGCATGTTCGATCGCGTCTCGCCTTCCGCCGGGACCCGGTTGATCGCGCCCACGGCCTCGCCATCGACCAGGATCACCCGCTTGTCGCCCTTGGACACGGCAGGCAGGTATTTCTGCACGATCAGCGGCTCGCGCGTGAAGCCCGTGAAGAGTTCGTGCAGCGAGCTGAGGTTGCCGTCGCCCGAGGCGAGCTGGAACACCCCTGCCCCGCCGTTGCCGTAGAGCGGCTTCAGGATCACGTCGCCGTGCCGGTCCCGGAACGCGCGGATCGTCGCCAGATCGCGCGCAATGGTGGTCGGCGGCGTCAGGTCGGGAAATCGCAGCACCAGCAGCTTTTCGGGAAAATTGCGCACCCAGAACGGATCGTTCACCACCAGCGTCTTCGGCGTCAGCCGGTCCAGCAGATGCGTCGTGGTGATGTAGTGCATGTCGAAAGGCGGGTCCTGGCGCAGCCAGACGACGTCGAAATCCGCCAGGTCGACCTCCCGCATCTCGCCGAAATGGGCGTGGTTTCCCTGCACCCGCTGCACGGTCAGGTCCTGGCCCCGCGCGGTGATCCGGCCCTCGTCCTAGGCGAGGTGATCGGGCAGGTAGAAGAAGAGCTCGTGGCCCCGCGCCTGTGCCTCCTCGGCCAGGCGGAACGAGCTGTCGGCATTGATGTCCACCCCGGCGATCGGGTCCATCTGGAAAGCGACTTTCATGGGCGACCCCCGGTCTTGCATCTGCGCCATTACATGGCCCAGCCACCGGGAGTGCGCAATGGGTCAGACTTCCGTCAGCGCGTTTTCCAGGATCTCGATCCGGCCCTGCGCGTCGACCAGCGCCACGTCGATCCGCATCGGCGTCAACGTCCCGCGCGGCAGCGTGCCCAGAAACGCCTCGGCCGACTGCATCAATCGCGCAGCCTGACGCGGGCTCAGGTGCGCTGCTGCCTGCGCGTGGGTTCGGCTGGCCTTTACCTCCACGAACACGACATCTTCGTCCAGCGCGAAGATCAGGTCGATCTCGCCGCCGGACCCGCGCCAGCGCCGTTCGAGGCACCGGGCACCGCGACGGAGATAGACCTGCTCCACCTGCACCTCCGCGGCCAGACCCCGGGCGTAACCCATGGCACCGCGCGCCTGCCGCGCTCCGTCCGCTCCCGTTCGACCGGCCCTCATCCTCTTCCCTTCGAATTGCTCAGGTCATCCATCGCGGCTCAGCGCCAACGCGCGCTGATACACGTCGCGCTTCTTCCGTCCCGTTTCGGCAGCGACCTGTGCCGCTGCGTCCTTGACTGTCATATCCTGCAGCGCCGCCGCGATCATCTCGTCCAGATCATCATCGTTAACCTCGGCCACACGGTCGCTGCGCTCGATCAGCAGCACGATCTCGCCCCTCACGGGCTGCGCGGCGATCTGGTCGGCCAGATCGGCGAGCGTGCCGCGGCGCACCTCCTCGAACTTCTTGGTGATCTCCCGGCAGATGGCCGCCTGCCGGTCCTCGCCCAGAACCTCCGCGGCATCCCGCAGGCTCGCCGCCAACCGTTTGGGCGATTCGAACAGCACCAAGGTCGCCAGGATGCCCGCCAGCTTTGCCAGCACCTTGCGCCGCGCGCCCCTGGACTGCGGCAGAAAGCCCGCGAAGTGGAACGCATCCGTGGCGAGCCCACCCAGCGCCAATGCGGTCGTCACCGAGGACGGCCCCGGTGCCGATGTCACCAGAACTCCTGCAGCCACGGCGGCGCGCACCAACTCGAACCCCGGATCGGCGATCAGCGGCATGCCCGCCTCCGACGCGTAGGCGACACTCCGCTCGGCCGCCGCGGTGACCAGACGCTCCTGCACACCGGGGCCGGAATGGTCGTGCAGGGACAGGATCCGGCGGCCGTCCAATGGCACGCCGTGGATCTCCATCAGCTTGCGCAGGGACCGCGTGTCCTCCGCCGCCAGCACCTCCGCCGAGGCCAATACATCCAGAGCGCGAAGGGTGATATCCCGTGCGGTCCCGATCGGCACGCCCACGAGGTAAAGGCCGGGCGCGAGGCTCTGCCGACTGAAATTCAACGCTGGACCCGCCTTTCCTTGCCACTATGATCGCGACGACCGACGAGGTCGCAAACGCGACCGCCACCGACCGCTACGACGAGGGAGAAATCCACGCCATGTTTGCCGTTTTCAGATCCGCCCGCAAGCTTTGGAACCGGTCCGTCGCTCCGGCCCTCGCAGGTATCGGACTGCTCGCCCTATCCGCCTGCGAACCCGTTGCGTTCGGTGGTCTCGGCGGGCCCCAACTCAATCCCGGCGAGCCGGTGCCGGTTGCGCTCCTCGTGCCGCGCGGGTCGGGCAATTCCGGCGATTCGATCCTCGCTCAGAGCCTCGAGAACGCCGCGCGCCTCGCTGCGGCAGACCTGCAAGGGGCGCAGATCGACATTCGGGTCTACGATACGGCCGGAAACGCCCAGATCGCCGCCCAGGCGGCGCAGCAGGCAGTGAGCGACGGCGCCAAGATCATCCTCGGCCCGGTCTATGCCGAAGCCGCCAACGCCGCGGGCGTTGCCGTTTCGGATCAGGGCATCAACGTGCTGGCATTCTCCAACAACCCGTCGATTGCGGGCGGCAATGTCTTCGTCCTCGGCCCGACCTTCAACAATACGGCGGAGCGGCTGATGAGCTATGCCGTGTCGCAGGGTCGCAACCGCGTCGTGATCGTTCACGGCAACGACGTCGCCGGTCAGACCGGACGTGCCGCGATCCAGCAGGCGGCCGCCGGCCGGGGCGCTCAGATCGTCGGGACGGTGGATTACGAGGTATCGCAATCCGGCGTTTCGGCCTCCGTGCCGCGCATCAAGTCGGCGGTCGAAGGCGGCGGGGCGAACGCGCTCTTCCTGACCGCAACCTCGTCCGGCGCGCTTCCGCTCTTTTCCTCGGTCCTGCCCGAAGCGGGGATCCAGGCCGGCACGACGCAATTCATCGGCCTCAGCCGATGGGACATCCCGACGCAGAACCTGTCGCTGCCTGGGTTGCAGGGCGGCTGGTTCGCGCTTCCCGATCCAGGCCGGTCTGCGGCGTTCTCGTCGCGCTACCAGGCGACTTACGGATCACCGCCGCACCCGATCGCGGGGCTGGCTTTCGATGGTGTCGCCGCAATCGGTGCGCTGGTCGCGCAGGGAAACCGGGACGCCGCTGAGTCGCTCCGCGCTGACCCAGGCGAACGGCTTCCAGGGCGCCAGCGGGGTCTTCCGACTGCGACCCGACGGCACCAATGATCGGGCGTTGGCGGTGGCCGCGGTGCGGAACGGACAACCCGCGATCATCGACGCCGCGCCGCAATCCTTCGGCGGGTTCTGAGGCCGCCCGGAGTGGCCCAGGCTGCGGAAACTCTCGATGCTGCCGGCGGGCAGGACCTGATCTGCCCACCGCGGCAGATCATCGACACCGATGCCATCCTTGCCCGCATCGACGCGGCGGCGGCCGATGGCGCGGACGACTCCGCGCTGCGGGCCTTGCTGCTGCAGGACCTGCGCGAGGCCCAGGAGCGTGGGCGCGACAGGATTGCCGCGGCGTTTGCCGACCGTCCCTTGGCCGCGCGGCCGACGACCGCCGCTTATTCCTGGCTCACCGATCAGATCGTGGAGATCGCGCTCCGGTATGCGACGCGCTACAGGCACCGATCGTCGAACCAGACCGAGGCCGAGCGGCTCGCGATCTTTGCCGTGGGCGGCTACGGACGCGGCGAGATGGCGCCGTTTTCTGACGTCGACCTGCTGTTCCTCACGCCCTACAAGATCACGCCCTGGGCCGAGAGCGTGATCGAGACCATGCTCTACCTGCTGTGGGACCTGAAGATGAAGGTCGGCCATTCCTCGCGCACGATCCGGGACTGCATCCGGCTTGGGCGGGACGATTTCACCATCCGCACGGCACTTCTGGAGCACCGTTTCCTGACTGGCGATGCAGCACTTGCCGACGAGTTCGCGAAACGCCTGCGCGACGATCTTTTCAAGAACACCGCCCAGGAGTTCATCGAGGCAAAGCTGGCCGAACGGGATACCCGCCACAAGAAATACTTCCAGCGCTACGTGGTCGAGCCCAACGTGAAGGAGGGCAAGGGCGGCTTGCGGGACCTGCAGTCGCTCTACTGGATCGGGAAATACGTCCACGGCGTGAACAAGGCGGCGGAACTGGTGCGCCTCAAGGTCTTTCTGCCCGAAGAGTACAAGGCCTTCGCGGAGGCGGAAAATTTCCTTTGGGCCGTGCGCTGTCACATGCACCTTCTGGCAAAGCGTGCGACCGAGATCCTGACCTTCGACATGCAGGTGTCGGTGGCGGACGCGATGGGCTACAAGCCGCGCTCCGGGCGCCGTGCCGTCGAGGTTTTCATGCAGGACTACTTCCTGCAGGCGACCGAGGTAGGCGACCTCACGCGCATCTTCCTCACCAAGCTCGAGGCGCAGCACGTCAAGCCCGAGGCGCTCCTGCAGCGCATCTTCAAGCGCCGTCCGCAGATCAAGGACGGCTACGAGGTCGTGCACGGCCGCCTCGCGGTCACCAGCGAAAAGGAGTTTCTGGAGGACAAGCTGAACCTGCTGAGGCTCTACGAGGAGGCGCTGCGCACGGGGATGCTGATCCATCCCGACGCCATGCGCATGGTCAAGGCCAACCTGCACCTGATCGACGACGAGATGCGCGCGGACCCCGAGGCGCAGCGGATCTTCCTCGACCTGATGCTCAAGCACGGCAACCCCGAACGGGGCCTCAGGCGGATGAACGAACTTGGCGTGCTCGGTGCCTTCCTCCCGGAATTCCAGCCCGTCGTGGCGATGATGCAATACAACATGTACCACAGCTACACGGTGGACGAACACATCATCCAGTGCATCGCGCAGCTGGCCCAGATCGAGAAGGGCGACCTCAAGGAGGACCTGCCGATCGCCTCGCGGATCCTCAAGGAGGGTGGGCTGAACCGCAGGGTGCTCTACGTGGCGCTCCTGCTGCACGACATCGGCAAGGGACGGGACGAAGATCATTCGATCCTCGGCGCCCGCATCGCACGCACCGTGGGGCCGCGGCTGGGGCTGAAACCGGCGGAGGTCGACACGGTGGAATGGCTGGTGCGCTATCACCTGCTGATGTCCGACATGGCGCAGAAGCGCGACATCGCCGATCCCCGCACGGTGCGTGATTTCGCCAAGGCGGTTCAGACGGTCAAGCGGCTCGACCTGCTCTGCGTGCTCACCGTCTGCGACATCCGCGGGGTGGGGCCGAACACCTGGAACAACTGGAAGGCCGTGCTGATCCGCGCGCTCTACCGCCAGACGCGCCGCGCGCTCGAGGACGGGATGGAGGCGCTCACCCGCGGCAACCGCGGGGCGGAGGCCAAGCGGGCGCTGCGCGAGGCGCTGTCGGACTGGCCGCGCAAGGAGGTGCAGGCCGAGATCTCGCGCCATTACGAACCCTATTGGCAGGGGCTGCACGTCACCGCCCATGTGGACTTCGCCGATCTCCTGCGCGACATCGGCGAGAACGAGATCCGCGTGCACCTGCATCCCGACGAGGACCGCGACGCCACCCGCGCCTCCTTCGTGATGCCCGACCATCCGGGGGTCTTCGCCCGGCTCGCCGGGGCCCTGGCGCTGGTCGGCGCCAATATCGTCGATGCGCGCAGCTATACCAGCAAGGACGGGTTCGTGACCGACGCCTTCTGGATCCAGGATGCCGACGGCCATCCCTACGAAGTCGAACGCCTGCCCCGGCTGAAGCGGATGATCGAACGCACGCTCAAGGGCGAGGTCGTGGCCCGCGAGGCTTTCCGCGACCGCGACAAGGTCAAGAAGCGCGAACGCGGGTTCAACGTGCCCACGCACATCACCTTCGACAATGACGGCTCGGAGATCTACACGATCATCGAGGTCGACACCCGCGACCGTCCCGGCCTGCTCTACGATCTCACTCGTACGCTGGCGGCGTCGAATGTCTATGTCGCCAATGCCGTGATCGCGACCTATGGCGAGCAGGTGGTCGACACCTTTTACGTCAAGGACATGTTCGGACTGAAATACTATTCCGAAGCCAAGCAGAAGGCGCTGGAGAAGCGCCTGCGCGAGGCCATCGACGCCGGCCGCGCCCGCGCCGCCGAGTAGAAGCGCGCCCGCGGCACCTTTCGGACCGCTGACAATGAATGGCGCGAGGGCGCTCAATCTGAACGTTGCGCCTGCGTGACGGTCCCGCGAGGAGGGAAAGTGTCGCGAATCACTGGGATCTGCTACCATCAGAATTCAGGCAACGTCGGGCAGTCGCTTTCCAGATCGAAAGGACTTACCCATGTTTGGAAAATTTTCACTCGCATTGGCCATTCTTGCTCTCGGCGCACCAGCTTTCGCTGTCGAAGTCAGTCGTGAAGTCGAAGTCAACGCGCCCGCGGCCGAGGTCTGGGACACTGTCGGACCGTTCTGCTCGATCAGCGATTGGTATCCGGGCCTCGACTCGTGCACCGAAGAAATGGTGGACGGAGCCAAGCACCGGAAGCTGATCGGGTCCGACGGCGCCGAATTCCTGGAAAAATACGTGGAGGCCGAGTCCGGGATGGCCTACGGCTACGAGATCATCGAGAGCCCGCTCCCGGTCAAGGATTACAAGGCGACATTCGAAGTCAGGGAAACGGGCGACACCAGCACGATCGTCTGGTCCAGCACGTTCACGGCAGACGGTGCGTCCGACGATGAAGCGGAGGAGATGCTGGGCGGCATCTATCAGACCGGCCTCGACGCTCTGAAGGACAAGTTCGCAGAGTAATCGCGACACCACGCACTGCAGCATTGCGACCTCGCGCAGCCTTTCGGGCGGCGGAGTGCGGGCTGAGCGGATGTATTTCGCTCGGTCGCGGAAATCTGTCATGGCGAGGATGGAAGAGGCATTTCGAGTTCGATGCGGAGATTGCGGGTTCGCAGATCACGCGGGTCTTGGACGCGGCAGGCACCGCATGAATCAGAACCCGTGCCTGCCCGAACCCGCCCCGTACCCGCCTCGTACCCGCGCCGTGCGCGCTCACATACGAGACGCGCGCCGTTCCCCAAAATTGTTAGCTCTATCTGTAAGGACTTCATATAGTTAGACCCCTTCCAAGTCAGGACACGCGCCGAACCTCCGCCCGCCGGGCCGCGAGAGCCCGACGACGCCCTTCCTGTCGCTCTCCAAAGGCACTAAGGCTGGCCAGCAGAGACAACCGGGCCCGCTCATGAAACCCATCCGCCTCATCTCGGGCTTTTTCACCGTCGGACTGTGGACGCTGGCGAGCCGTGTCCTCGGCTTCATGCGCGACGCGATGATCCTCGCGTTCCTCGGAACCGGCCCGCTCTACGAAGCCTATGTGGTGGCGTTCCGGCTGCCCAACATGTTCCGCCGCTTCTTTGCCGAGGGCGCCTTCAACGTCGCCTTCGTTCCGATGTTCGCAAAGCGATTGGAGGGCGACGGCGATGCGCGGCGCTTTGCCGAGGACGCGATGTCAGGCCTCGCCACCGTCCTCATTGTCTTGACGCTCCTCGCCATGGTGGCGATGCCCTGGCTCATCTACGGCCTCGCCAGCGGTTTCGCCGGGCGGGAGGAGTTCGCGCTGTCGGTGGAGTTCGGGCGCATCGTGTTCCCCTACATCCTCTTCGTGTCGCTAGCGGCACTGCTGTCAGGGGTGCTGAACGCGACGGGTCGCTTCGCCGCCGCCGCCGCGGCGCCGGTGCTGCTGAACCTGGTGCTGGTCCTGGCCATGGTGCTTGGCGCCGTCAACGGAGGTGACATCGCGCCCTGGCTCATCTGGTCGATTCCGGTTGCCGGCGTCGCACAGCTTGTCATGCTCTGGTTCGCGGCGCGCAACGCAGGCTTCCCTCTCATGCCGCGCCGGCCGCGCCTGACGCCCGAACTGCGCACGCTCGTCAGCATCGCCTTTCCCGCGATGATGGCGGGCGGGGTGGTTCAGGTGAACCTGCTCGTGGGGCAGCAGGTGGCGAGTTACTTCGACCGGGCGGTGGGCTGGCTTTATGCCGCAGATCGGCTCTACCAGCTTCCCTTGGGGGTGGTCGGCATTGCGATCGGGGTGGTCCTGCTCCCCGATCTGTCGCGCAGGCTCAAGGCCGAGGACGACACCGGCGCGAGGGCCGCGTTGTCGCGCGCGGCGGAAGTGTCCCTCGCGCTCACCATCCCGTCCGCTGTGGCGCTGGTCGTCATTCCGCTGCCTCTGGTCTCTGTGCTGTACGAACGCGGGGCCACGACCGCGGATGACAGTGCGGCCATCGCCGTTGCCGTCGCGATCTATGGCCTTGGACTCCCCGCCTTCGTTCTGCAGAAGATCCTGCAACCGCTCTTCTTCGCAAGGGAGGACACGCGGCGGCCGTTTCACTATGCCGTGGTGGCGATGGTGGTGAACGCGGCTCTCGCCGTCTCGTTGGCCTGGGCGCTCGGTCCCGTGATCGGTTGGATCGGACCTGCCATCGCCACCACGGTCGCGGCCTGGGTGATGGTCGCGCTGCTGGGCGTGGGCGCGCGGCCATTGGGCGATGTCGCCAGGTTCGATGCGCGCTTTCACCGCCGGATCTGGCGGATCCTGCTGGCGTCTGCCGGGATGGGGTTGGTGATCTGGGCGGTCAATGTGGCGCTTGGGCCGCTCATCGGGCTTGCCGGCTGGCGCTATCTCGCACTCGGGGTGCTGGTGATGGCGGGCATCGGCAGCTACGCGCTCCTTGCGCAAATCTGCGGCGCGTTCCGGCTCTCGGAGTTTCGCGCCGCCGTGCGCGACGGCTGATCTCAGCGCTGGCGGATCCGACGCATCAGCGCCGCGCGGGCGCCCGGCACCAGAAGGAAGCAGAGCCCGAACCCGGCGATGAACCCGAATAGATCCGCAACCCACGTGTTGTCCGTCCCGAAGAGCAGGCCAAACACCAGCTGAATCCCCATCAGGAGCGCGATCAGCGTGAAGGCCCGCGCCTGGTTTTCTCCAGTCACGACGGCCCGGGTCCAGAGGATGAAGGTGAAGCCGCCGATCAGACCATAGGCCCCGGGAAAGGCGCCCACCAGCCATGTGGACTCTGACAACAGCGCACCATAGGCGAGCGCGCCTACAATGCTCGCCCCGAAAAAGATCACCGGAACCGCCAGCGATCCGATCACCTCTCCCACCAGCTTGCCCATGGCGAGGAAGATCACCCCAGCGATCGCCATCTGCACGAAGCCCAGATGCAGGAACGGGTACGTCACGAAGCGCAGCAGATGTTCAGCCGGGAATTGCCGGGTCTCTATCATCCAGTCGAAGATCTGCGGAGAAAAACCATAATCGCGGATCACCTCCATCCGCCATCCCACGGCCTGTGGTCCGCCGACGAGGCCGGCTTCGGCCGCGGCGAACACCACCTCCACACCGAAGATGACAAGAAACAGTACCAGAACGGTCGGTGGCAGCGGGTTGATCGGGCTTGGGTCGTAGCCATGCTGGCGATCGTTCATCGCGGTCTCCTGCTTGACGCCTCTGGCTGCGGGGAGTAACCGATCCCGGCCCAGATCACCAGAGCAGTGCACATGCCCGAGTCAATGCCTGAGACCCAATTCATCCCCCGCGTGTTTTCCGGCATCCAGCCTTCGGGCGGGCTGACGCTCGGCAACTACCTCGGCGCGATGAAACGCTTCGTCGACATGCAGAACGAAGGCACGTTCGAGACCGTTTACTGCATGGTCGACCTGCACGCGATCACGGTCTGGCAGGAGCCCGAGCGGCTGCGCCACAACACCCGCGAACTGGCCGCGGGTTTCATCGCCGCCGGCATCGACCCGGAGAAGTCCATCCTCATCAACCAGAGCGCGGTGCCCGAACACGCCCAGCTTGCCTGGATTTTCAACTGCGTCGCGCGCATGGGCTGGATGGGCCGGATGACGCAGTTCAAGGACAAGGCCGGCAAGAACGCCGAAGCGGCCTCGCTGGGGCTTTTCGCCTATCCTGCGCTGATGGCCGCCGACATCCTGATCTATCATGCGACGCATGTGCCGGTGGGCGAGGACCAGAAACAGCACCTGGAGCTCACGCGCGACATCGCGATCAAGTTCAACAACGACTACGGTGTTGATTTCTTCCCCATCACCGAGCCGGTGATCGAAGGCGCCGCGACCCGCGTGATGAGCCTGCGCGACGGATCGAAGAAGATGTCCAAATCGGACCCATCCGACGCCTCCCGCATCAACATGACCGACAACGCCGAAACCATCGCCAAGAAGATCCGCAAGGCCAAGACCGACCCCGATGCGCTCCCGTCCGAAGCCAAGGGTCTCGAGAACCGGCCCGAGGCGCGCAATCTCGTCAACATCTACGCCGCCCTCTCCGACACCACGGTCGACGCGGTTCTGACCGAGTATGGCGACGCGCAGTTCGGTACCTTCAAGCCGGCTCTCGCGGACCTCGCCGTGGCCAAGCTCGCGCCCATCTCCACCGAGATGGCCCGCCTGATGAACGATTCCGCGGAAATCGACCGCATCCTTGCGCGGGGCGCCGAACAGGCCCGGGCAATCACCGCGCCGATCCTCGCACGGACGTTCGAGATCGTGGGCATGGTCGGTCCGACCTGACGCCACTCGCACGATCCGAAAGATACTGACACATTTTCGGTCAATTCGCGTGGCCGGTCGGCGGACCTGCGCCGGTCCGAGTCCCACGAGGGATGATTTGTTAACCTTGTTTCCTTATGATCCGTGTCTTCAGGTCAGTGCTTGAGGCAGATGCGGGACGAACAGATGACCACTCCGGAAAGCGCCAACACGCTTGACGACCTCGTGGCTCTGGTCCGCAACCACCTGGACGCGGCGATCGTTCTGATCACGAGGATCACGAAAGACAGGCAGTACATGCTGGCCCATGCCGGCCGCGCGCTGCCTCAGGAGTTTGCCGGCGAAACGACGCTCGACTACTCGATCTGCCAGCACAGCGTCGCCATGAACTTCCCGCTCGTCATCGACGACGCCTTGTCGCATCCGCTCATGCACGGAAATCTTGCGGTCTCCGAACTCGGCATCGCGGCCTATATCGGCGCCCCGGTGCATGTCCAGAGCGGCAAGGCAATGGGAACGATATGCGCGCTGGAATTCCATCAACGTCGCTGGACAGAGGAGGAGGTGAGGTTCATCACAGACGCGGCGCGCAGAGCTGATAGTCTACTGGTGAAGCTGGTGTAACCGCGCAGTTTTCAAATAAGCGATCATTCAAAAGACGGCTTGTGCGGAACCGGAAACCGTCGAACCTCTGCGAGAATAAAGTGAACGAAGAATTCAATTCCAAGCCCGACACCGATGTGGAACGATCGCGGATCGTTCGGGCTCTCTACGACGCGACGAAACAATATGTACACTCGACTGATGCCACGCAGATGGTCGAAGCGCGGGAAGCCATTTCCCGGCTTCAGTTACAGGTGGACGCTCTTGCCGATACGGAATTCTCGGCCGCTTTCCGGGCAGCACTTCGTCATCTCGTTCCGCCCGTCACCGGCGATGCATCATGATCGAGCGGGCCAAGGCCATTTTTCTGTCCGCCCTTTGAAACTCCTTTGACGTTCTGCGCGTGACTTGGACATTGCGGTCGCAACGGGTGACCGCGAACCAAGTTCAAATGGAGTTCCTTGCCATGAAGACCGTATTTGCAGCCGCAGCCGCGTTGGCCATTTTGATGACCACCGCCGGTGCCAACCCCACCGTGGGTGGCGCCGCGATGATGGCCGACCAGCCCATTGCCGTGAACGCGTCCAACGCTCCCAACCTGACGACACTCGTGGCGGCAGTCAAAGCCGCGGGGCTTGTCGATACGCTGGCGTCCGACGGCCCATTTACCGTCTTCGCGCCCACCAATAGCGCCTTCGGCATGATCTCGGAGGCGTCGCTCAACAAGCTGCTGATGGAAGAAAACAAGGCGCAGTTGCAGCAGATCCTGACCTGTCACGTCGTCGCGACAGAAGCGTTCTCGACCGATATCGCGGCCATGATCGCCGATGACGGCGGCGCGCATATCGTGCCGACCGTCGGCGGCTGCAAGCTCAACGCCTACATGGAAGGCGGCCAGCTGATCCTCGAGGACGAGAACGGCCGCAAGGCCACCGTCACCACCGCCGACGTGGATCAATCCAACGGCGTCGTGCACGTGATCGACCGCGTCCTTCTGCCGGCCGGTCAGGCGGGCTGACTCCCGCACCATTTTCGACCTGCAAGTTCGACCCGGGCCGCTCCGCAATGAGCGGCCCGTTTCCTTGAGCAGCCAGTCAGTATCTACCGCGTCCCGACACGGTCAATTGGATGCACAAGAGGGGCAGGTCGGGATCTCAGCGAAAGAGCGAGGGCAACCAGAGCGACAGCGCGGGGATGTACGTGACGAGCATCAGCGTGACGACGGCCGCGCCATAGAGCGGCCAGATCGTGCGGATCGTCTGATCGACCGGCAAGCGCCCCACCGCGCAGCCGACGAAGAGGACCGCCCCCACCGGCGGCGTGCAGAGCCCGATCCCGAGATTGAGGATCGGGATGATGCCGAAATACACCGGATCGACGCCATAAGCCGTCGCGACGGGCAGGAAGATCGGCGTGGTGACAACGATGAGCGGCGACATGTTCATAAGAAGCCGGAGCGGACGCCGCCGAAGATGGTCGCGATCAAGATCAGACCGGGCGTGGCGCTGACAAGCAGGCCCGGAACCGAGCGTGCGCCCGGAAAGGGCTTGGTGTCATAGCCGCGGCGGCGCGCAACGGCCCAAGCGGTGACGATCAGCGCCAGTGCAAGCACAAGCCCGGGCAGGATGCCGGCGGTGATGTTCACTGCGTAATCCGTGCCGTAGCCGCGCGCCTCCATCTGCGGGATCATCAAACCGCCGATCGCCGAGGCGTCGGCCGCTGCCGAACCAGAGATGCCGCCGAAGAGGACCGGTGCCGCGATGTTCACCTGCCCGAGACCGCCCTTGAGGTGTCCCACGGCGGCGCCAGAAAGTGCGACCAGGCGACGAGCGATGTCGCCACGGACCATGAGTTCGCCCCCGTAGATGAAGAACGGGATCGCCATCAGCGCGAACACCGAAGTTCCCGAGTTGAGGCGCTGGAACACGACCACGGGGGGCAAGCCGATCCAGGCGATCGTCGCGAAGGACGCGACGCCGAGGCAGAAGGCCACCGGCGCGCCGATGATCAGGAGGAACGCGAATGTTCCGAAAAGAACGAAAAGCTCCAAAGCGTCATCCCGCCATTTCGTCGATTTCGTTGAATCGGGCGTTTGACAACCCGATCAAGCGCCTCAGCAGGCGTTCGACCGAGAAGAGCACCATCAGCTTCCCCCGGGCATCAGGAGCACGGAGAACGATTCCGACCAGTTCGGCGTGTCATTCATCACGAACCGGCCCCAGACCTGCCAGGCTTTCCAAGTCGGCGCTGGCCATCTTGTCGGTATCTGCGACCGTGAAGCGCAAAACCCCGTGCGCGCCAAAACTGGTAGTACCAAATCTGTGCATTTTGCAGCGGTTGCTCGCTTTCGGAGAGTGCATAGAGTCCTTCTCGAGGTATCTTTTGCCAACGATGAAGGCGAATTTCCCCTATTGACGGCATTTCGCGATACGCGCAATCTGGTCCTGCCACATCAGCGCTGCCATGCCGAAAAAGGCAGGTGCCTGGGGAATGACAGGGAGGACATCGATGCATCTTTCAACGCACAATTGGATGCGCGCAGAACCGCTGGAGACGACGGTTCGGCGGATCAAGCAGTTCGGCTACGAGTTCGATCGAGATCTCGGGCGAGCCGACGCAATACGACACCAAGGAGACGCGCGCGCTGCTGATGGATACCGGTATGCGCTGCTGGGGAGCGGTGACCCTGATGCTGGAGGAGCGGAACCTCGCCGCCAAGGACGAGGGGCAGCGCGCCAAATCGGTGCAGTATGTCAAGGACGTGATCACCATGGTCTCGGAGCTCGACGGCGAGATCGTGACGCTGGTGCCGGCGACAGTCGGCAAGGTCGTGCCCGATGGCACGCCGGAAGAAGAATGGACATGGGTGGTCGACGCGACGAAAGAGTGTTTCGAGCACGCGCAGAAGAAGGGCGTGAAGATCGCGGTCGAGCCGCTGAACCGGTTCGAAACCTATCTCTTCAACCGTTGCGCGCAAGCCTTGGCGCTGGCCGATGCCGTCAGTCCTGACTGCGGCGTCTGCCTCGACGCGTTCCACATCAATATCGAGGAAAGCGACATGTACGAGGCGATCCGGCTGGCCGGCGACCGGCTGTTCGATTTCCATGTCGCGGACAACAACCGCTTTGCCGCCGGGCTCGGCCATCTCGACTGGGCCAAGATCGTCGGGACCCTCAAGGAAATCGGTTATGATGGTGCCTTGACGAACGAGTTCGTGGCCCCGGTCGACCGCACGCCCGCGACGATGTACCCGGACATGGTGGAGACGAACCCGGTCGACATCTCGCCCGAGCAGCTGAAATTCATCCAGGATCACGGCTCCTCGCTGCTGACCGAGGATTTCTATGCCGATCAGATGCGGATCACCGCGGAAACCCTGCTGCCACTGATGAAGTGACGGCAGATATCAGGTCTCGGGGGCGGGACATCCGCCCGCGATCTGCGAAGGACAGCGCATATGCGGATCAAGTCGGTCAAGGCCAACTGGATACGGATTCCGATCGCGGAAGATCGCCAGCACGTGAGCGATTTCGGCCGGCTCCGCACCTTCGACGCGGCCATCCTGCGGATCGAGACGGAGGACGGCATCGTCGGCTGGGGCGAAGGCAAGAACGCCGCCGGCAGCGCGGGGGAGTATGCCGCGCTGGTGCATCTGCTCAACGAGGAGTTCGGGCCGCGACTGATCGGCCGGGACGCGTCCGAGATCACGCCGATCTGGGAAGCTCTCTACAGCGGCGTGCGGGCGTCGGGTGCGTCGGCGCGCGGTCACGTGATGCCTGAACTGTCGCGGCGCGGCCTGACCGTTGCGGCGATCAGCGCCATCGACATCGCGCTCTGGGATATCCGCGGCAAGGCGCTGGGGCAACCGGTCTGGGCGCTGCTCGGCGGGCGGTCGGCGGAGCGTCTCCCGGCCTATGCCTCCGGCGGATGGGCGGATGCAAAGGGCATCGGCGACCAGCTCCTGTCCTATGTCGACCAGGGCGGATTCGGCGCGGTCAAGATGCGCGTGGGCTCCATGGACGGCAAGCCCCACGTCTCGGCGGAGCGGGTGCAAGCGGCGCGCAAGGCACTGGGACCCGGCACCGAGCTGATGGTCGACGCGCATGGTACCTTCACCGTCGCCGAGGCGAAGCGCTTTGCCGCGATGGTGGGCGATTGCGATCTCGCCTGGTTCGAGGAGCCGGTGACGGCGGACGATATCGACGGCATTGCCGAATTCCGTGCGGCGACCCATATTCCCATCGCGCTCGGCGAATCCGAATGCACGCGGTTCGATTTCCGGAACCTCGCCGTGGCCCGCGCGGCCGACATCTTCCAGCCCGACCCGGCTTTCTGCGGCGGCATCACCGAGGCAATGCGGATCGCAGCACTTGCCTCGGCGTTCAACATCCGGCTGGCCCCGCATCTCTGGGCCGGTGCGCCGGCGTTCTTCGCCGGGCTGCACGTGGTCGCGGCGGCACCGGCGGGCTACATCGTGGAATTCTCTCTGGGGGCCAACCCGATGATCCACGAATTGTCGCGCGCACCGGTGCGGGTGACGGACGGAACCATCCCCGTGCCGGAGGAACCCGGAATAGGCCTCGACATGGACGAGGACAAGATCGAGCGCTTCGTGACGTCATGACGCAAAACAGGACGGTCGCCATGCAGCAGCAGGAATTCCTACCCGCCATCGCGGCCCATGTTCTGACCACGGCGCAGACCAATGGCGGCAAGGCTCCGTCGGAGCGCGACCTGGCCGAGCATTTTTCCGTCAGCCGCGGACAGGTGCGCGAGGCGCTGGCGATCCTGGAAGCGCTGCACGTGATCGAACGCCGGGCCAAGTCCGGCATCTACGTCAACCAGGACCAGAGCGGGTTCGAGGCGATGACCTTCCTGGCCCGCGCCGGTCTGCCGCTGGAGAACCGGCAGATCTACGAAGCGGTCGAGGTGCGCAAGATCCACGAGATCAAGGCCGCGGAACTGGCGGCGGAGCGTGCGACCGAGGAGAATTTCGCGCGGCTGCGCGACGTGTTGGCGCGGTCCGAGGCGCGTCTGGCGGAAGGCCTCGGGCTCGACGAACTGGACCAGGAATTCCACCTGGAGATCGTGCGGGCAACGCAGAACACCGTCTTCCTGTCGATCTGCACGGCGTTCTACGAACTCGGTCGGCAGCGGCTCAAGGTCTATTTCCAAGACCCGGAGCGGAACCGGAAGAGTCATGTGGAGCATGTGGAAATCTGCGGCGCGCTGGAGGACCGGGACGCGGCATTGGCCGCAGCGCTGATGGTGTCGCATCTGCGCGGCGCGATGAGCTACTGGAGCGAGTTGCTGGAACCGGATGGGCGGCCGAGGTTAGATGCGTCTCGACATCTTCTCGACCCATCCGCTGCATCCGGAGGTGACCCAGGCGCTGGCGGCGCTGGGAGACTACCGCGTGGCGAGCGCACCAACGCCGGAGGCGATCGTCGCCGAAAGCCGCGGCGCGGAGGTGATCGTGGTCCGTGCGCCGATCCCGGACGACGTTGTTCGACGGGAGGCGCGGCTGCGGGCGCTGGTCCGGCACGGCGCGGGGCTCGACATGATCCCGGTGGAGGCGGCGACCAAGGCCGGAGTGCTGGTCGCCAACGTGCCCGGCGCCAACGCGGTCACGGTGGCGGAACATGTGATCTGGTCGGCGATGGCGCTCCTGCGACTCTATCCTCAGGTGGACCGGGACCTGCGCGGGCTCGGTTGGCAGGCCGGTCGGGCGCATTCGGATCATGGGCGGGAAATCTCGGGTCGCGTGCTCGGCATCGTCGGGCATGGGCAATGTGGGCCGGGAGCTGGCACGGATGGCCGGCGCCGGCTTCGGGATGCGCGTGCTGACCCACACGCGCCGGCCGGAATCGGTGCCCGAGGCGGTGGAGGCGCGGCCGCTCGCCGAAATGCTGGGGGCGGCGGACGTGGTGGCGCTCTGCTGCCCGCTGACGGAGGAGACGCGCGGGCTGATCGATGCGGACGCGATCGGCGCGATGAGGCCGGGGGCGGTACTGGTCAACGTCGCGCGGGGGCCCGTCGTTGGTGGAGGAGGCGCTCGATCGAAGCGCTGGAGAGCGGGCACCTGGGCGGGGCGGCGCTCGATGTCTTCGACACGCAGCCGCTGCCGGGGGGCCATCCGTTCTTCGCGCTTCCCAACGTGATCCTGACGCCGCACATGGCCGGAATCACCGAGGAGAGCATGCTGCGCATGGGCCAGGGCGTCGTCGCGGAGGTCGAGCGGATCGCGCGAGGCGAGATGCCGAAGAACTTCGTGAACCCGAAGTCGAAGCGCTCTACCGCGCGCGGTTCCGGGACGAGGTTCTCATTTCTCCATGTTCGGCGTTCAAAGAACCGATCAGGCGACTGCCAGATTCTTGCCGGTCTTCCGGTCGAAGGTCAGAACGCGTTCCGGTCTTCCAGCCGAACCGGATCACCTCGTCGCGGTTGATCCGCGTGCCGGCGGGCACGGTGGCGTGCAGCCGCGTGCCGTCCATGTCGAGCGCGAGGATCTTGATGACGCCCTGATCCTCGATATCGAAAACGCGCGCTTCGGCCGGGGCACCGGGTTCCAGCACGAGGTTTTCGGGCCGGACGCCGAAGGTCAACGTGCCCTCGCGGGCCGTTCGCCGCCTGGACAGGCAGGTTGTAACCGTGGACCTCGGCGCCGCCACTGGCGAGGCGTGCCCTCGATCAGGTTCATCGGCGGCGAGCCGACCGAGCGGGCCACGAAGGTGTTGCGCGGCGCGCTCGTAGATGTCGGACGGCGTGCCGACCTGCACCAGCCGGCCGGAGCGCAGGACGCCGATCTTGTCGCCCATCGACATCGCCTCGACCTGGTCGTGGGTCACGAAGAGGAAGGTCGCGCCGAGGTCGTGGTGCAGGCTCTTCAGCTCCACCCGCAGCGTCTCGCGCAGCTTGGCGTCGAGCGCGGAGAGCGGTTCGTCCATCAGGAACACCGACGGCTCGCGCACGATGGCGCGGCCAATCGAGACGCGCTGCATCTCGCCGCCCGACAGGCGTTCGACCTTGCGGTCGAGCAGGTGCGTGATCTGGAGGGTCTTCGCCGCCTGGTCGACGCGTGTCGGCGATCTCGGTCGGCGTTCATGCCGCGGACCTTGGGTTTCAGCGGAAATTCGAGATTCCCGCGGACGGTCAGGCGCGGGTAGAGCGAATATTGCTGCAGCACCAGCGCCACGTCGCGCTCCGCCGCCGTCCAGCTGCCGACATCCGTGCCGCCGATCAGGACCTGGCCTTCGTCCGGCTTCTCCAGCCCGGCGATCACCCGCAGCGTCGTGGTCTTGCCCGCGCCGGTGCGGCCCAGCAGAACGAAGAATTCGCCGTCCTCGACCGTCAGGCTCAAGTCCTTGCAGCGCGCGGGTGCCGCCGAAGCGCTTGGTGACGTTCTGCAATTCGATACGCGCCATCAGACGGCCCTCCTCAGTGACTGGCCGTTCGCGGCGTCGAAGAAATGCGCCCGGTGCGGGTCGAGCGTCGACCCAGACCTTCTGCCTTCGCCGCGCGGCGAAACCGGCACTCGCAGCGGGCGCGCAGCGTTGCGTCGCCGACGCGGACATCGACGATGTCGTGGCTGCCGAGCGGCTCGATATTGGTGGTTTCGGTCTCGACGTAGCCTTCGGCCGGATCGTGCGACAGCAGCACCGCCTCGGGCCGGATGCCGAGCTTGGTCGGCGCGCCGTTGAGATGGGCGACGGTGGCGGAAGGTACTCGAAACCCATCCGCGCCGCCGATGCGCAGGATCGCGTCGGTTTCCGCACCTTCGACCTGCGACGTCGGTCACGTTCATCACCGGCGAGCCCACGAACTGCGCGACGAAGAGGTTGGCGGGGTGCAGGTAGACCTCGTCCGGGGGCGCCGACCTGCTGCAGCAGGCCGTCATGCATGACGACCATCCGGTCGGCGAGCGACATCGCCTCGACCTGGTCATGGGTGACGTAGACGCTGGTGGAGTTGCGCGCGATGTGCAGCCGCTTGATCTCGGCCCGCATCTGCTCGCGCAGCTTGGCATCAAGCGCGCCGATCGGTTCGTCCATCAGCAGCGCCTTGGGCCGGCGCACCAGCGCGCGGCCGATGGCGACGCGCTGCATGTCGCCGCCCGAGAGCGCCGAGGGGCGGCGGGGCAGCAGGCGTTCGATGCCGAGGACTTCCGCGACCTCCTTCACCTCGCGTCTCGCGCTCCGACTGCGACGATGCGCGATGGCGCGCAGCGGGAAGGCGATGTTCTCGTCCACCGTCATATGCGGGTAGAGCGAGAAGGACTGGAACACGAAGGCGATGTCGCGGTCGGCGGCCTTGAGATCCTGCACCTCGCTTGCCGTCGATGGTGATGGTGCCGGAGGTCACGGTCTCCAGCCCGGCGATGGCGCGCAGCGTCGTGGTCTTGCCGCAGCCGGACTGGCCCAGCATGACGACGAATTCGCCGTCCTCGATCACCAGGTTGATATCCGTGCAGCACCTGCACGGCGCCGAAGATACTTCTGACGTTCTGGAGTTCGATCCGGGCCATCAGATCGAGCTCGTCCTCTTCTTCCTCTTCCGCTTCGGGTTCCGGCGGGATGTGCGACGTGACGAGGAAGGCGACGAGGCCCAGGATCGTGATGGTCAGCCCGTAGCGGTGCAGCGGTTCGATCCAGGGCTGGCAGAGGCAACCAGGCCGAAGATCATCAGTCATTGGGCCGCGGGTTCGTAGTACTTCTGGTTCATCTCGCGAAAGGTCATTTGCGGATCGCTCCGAAGGACATGCCGCGCAGGAGGTGGTTGCGCAGCAGGAAGGTGAAGATCGCGACCGGCAGCAGGAACAGGAAGGCGCCCGCGGCGATCACGGTCCAGTCCGGCAGGCCCGGAGCCGACCTGGCTGGGGATGTAGGGCGGCGCGGTCTGGGCGTTGCGGTTGGTCATCATCAGCGCGAAGGCGTATTCGTTCCAGGCGATGATGAAGCAGAAGACCGCCGTGGCGGCGATGCCGGTCAGCGCCTCCGGCAGGACGATCTTCCAGAACGCCTGCAGCCGGGTGTAGCCGTCGACCAGCGCCGCCTCCTCGTACTCGCGGGGGATCTCGTCGATGAAGCCCTTCATGATCCAGACCGAGAAGGACAGGTTGAAGGCGGTATAGAGGATGATGAGCCCCAGATGCGTGTCGTGGAGGCCGACCGCCCGGTACATCAGGAACATCGGGATCGCGACCACGACCGGGGGCAGCATTCGGGTCGAAAGGATGAAGAACAGCCAGTCGTTTTCGCCCTTCACCTTGAAGCGGGAGAAGCCGTAGGCGGTGAGCGTGCCCATCGAGACGGCGAGGAAGGTCGAGATGATCGAGACGATCAGCGAGTTCATGTAGCGGTCGCCAGTAGCCCGAGGGCGTGACCTCGCCCGGTCTTGCGGTTGCTGCACCACCTGTCTCGCCGCCGTCGAAGATCAGCTGCTCCCACCAGGGCGCGGCGGCGTAGGTTCCTCGTCCACCGGCTCGCGCAGCTGCGAGCGCTTGGTGAAGAGCTTGGCGAAGGGCGTCAGCGTCGGTTCGAACACCACGGTCGGCGGGACGGTGGTGGCGAGGTTGCGCGGTTTGAACGCGGTCGACGGCGATCCAGTAGATCGGCGTCAGCATGACGATCAGCGCCACGAACACGGCGACGATCGCGGCGCGGTTGGCGACAGATTTCGCCCTTGGTCTTGACTTCGGCCATCTCAGCGCGCCTTCGCCTTGTTGAGGTATTTCACGTAGATGTTGGTGATCGCGACCACCATGATCAGCACGATGTAGGCGAAGGCCGAGGACAGCCCGGTCTGCCATTCCTGGAACGCCATCTTGTAAAGCCGGATCGCGATCAGCTCGGTCGTCGGCTGCGACGACAGGATGTAGGCATGATCGAAGGTCTTGAACGCCTCCATCGTGCGGAAGATGATCGCGATCATCAGGATCGGCGCCACCAGCGGCAGCGTGATCCGGAAGAAGGTGTAGAAGGATCCGGCGCGGTCGATCTCCGCCGCCTCGTAGAGGTGCTTGGGCACCGCCGAAAGCCCCGCCAGCGACAGCAGCATCACGAAGGGCGACCACATCCAGATGTCGACGATCGCGACCGCGTAGAGCGCCACGTCGCGGGTCGGCGAGCCATTCGAATTTGCCCAGGCCCAGGAAGTAGTTGATGATGCCGAAGGACGGATCGTAAAGCAGCTTCCAGAACAGTCCCACCACGGCCATCGACAGCATCATCGGCAGCAGAAGCAGCGTGGTGATCAGCCCCTTCAGCGGGAATGGTCCGGTTGAGCAGCATGGCGAGGCCGAAACCCGACGATGCACCTGGCCCGAGACCGAGATCAGCACGTATTTCGCGGTGATGGTGAAGTTGCGCCAGATGAACTCGTCGCTCAGCAGATCGCGGTAATTTTCCAGCCCGACCCAGTTCGCGGGCGCGGTCGTCGAGGCGCGGAAATCGGTGAACGACGTCCAGAGCGAATAGAGCAGCGGGAAGACGTTGAAGATGATCAGAAAGGCGATCGTCGGGATGATGAAGAGGTTGCGGATCGTCAGATCGGACATCCCGCGCGCGGCGGCACGGGTATCCGGCTCGAGCCTGGTGATAACATCGGTCACGTGAACTGGTCCTGCCCGGAGTGGATTTGGCGGGAGCGCAGTAGCGCTCCCGCCGCGATGAGAGTAGCGGCTTACTCGAGCCGACCGTACTTCTGGAAGGTCTCCACCCAGTCGGCCGCGAGCGCGTCCAGCGCTTCCTTGGCCGTCCCTTCGCCGCCCACCACGTAAGGATAGAGCCGCTGGTTGGCCGCGGTCAGAAGCTCGGCATATTCCGGCACCGCCCAGAAATCCTTCACCTGGAACATGGTCTGGTAGAAGGCCTCGTTGTAGGGCGTGGCCTTGCGGAATTCCTCGCTTTCCAGCGTCGCCGCATGCGCGGTGTAGCCGCCGAGTTCTGCCCAGCGCTTCTGAACCTCGGGCTGGATGAACCATTCGAGGAAGGCGTAGGATTCGTCGATATTCTCCGAGTAGGAGACGATCGAGATCCCCTGCCCGCCAAGTGCGGCG
The DNA here is from genome assembly GCA_963721175.1 of uncultured Alphaproteobacteria bacterium. GTDB lineage: Bacteria > Pseudomonadota > Alphaproteobacteria > Rhodobacterales > Rhodobacteraceae > Aliishimia. Next base: position 52,569 of record CAVRIG010000026.1, read on the forward strand.
TACTGATCGCCATCCGGGCCAGCCGGGTTGGCGAAGAAGCCGGTGTTCTCCGCGTTCGGGTTGGTCGCCGGGTTCACCAGCGCCGGGAAGAACGCGAAGTAGTTCATCGACATCGCCGCCAGGTTCTCGGTGATCGCCTGGTTGTTCTCGACGAAGAAGGTCTTGGACCAGCCCGGAGGGGTGAAGCCATAGAGCTTCCGGTAGGCCTCCAGCGCCGCGACGTTCGCGTCGGAGTTCAGGATGCCGTCGACCTCGTAGGTCTCGTAGTCGCCGAGATTGCCGCCATAGGAAAAGAGCGCGTTTTCCACCCCCATGACCAGCCCGTCATAGGAGTTGTCGGTGTAGATCGCGATGCCGTAGCGGTCCTCGTCGGGGCGGTGGAAGAATTCGGCGATGTCGCGGAGCTGTGCCCAGGTCTCCGGCGGCGCCAGCTCGTAGCCGTATTTGGCCTTGAAGGCCTCCATTTCGTCGGGGTCCTCGAACCAGTCCTTGCGATAGGCCCAGCCGACCGCGTCGCCTTCGGCCGGGATCGCCCAGTACTTGCCCGAGTTGCCGGGATACTCGGCGTAGTAGGTCACCGTCGCCGGGGCCATGACATTGGCCAGGTCATGTTCGGTGAAGAAATCGGTCAGGTCGACATAGTGGCCGCCTTCGGACGCCGCGCCCAGCCACTGGCTGTCGCCGACGATCATGTCGTAGGCGGAGCCGCGGGCGTTGAACTCGGTGAATGCCTTGGTCTGGAAATCCTGCCAGGGCGTGGTTTCCACGGTCACGACGACGCCGGTTTCGGCCTCGTATTCGTTGACCAGTTCCTGAAGGTAGTTTGCCGGATCCCATTCGGCCCAGAAGATCGTCAACTCCTGTGCCATGGCGGCGGGTGCCATCAGCGTCCCGGCAGCGAGGCCGGCCATCAGCCGGCGGGCATGTCTGTTCATTCCATTTCCTCCCTAAGTCGCTTTTCTGCAGCAGGTCCGTGGGGCGTTCATCCATCCACCTGCCGGTCTCTCTTTGTTTGTTTTTCCCCTGCGCAGTCCCGAATTTGGTATTACCAGATTGCCCGATCTGTCAAGAAGTTGTTTAGTCAGGCCATATGGGTTCATAAGGACGGTGAAAGCGCAAGCAGCATGTTGATTCCCAATGGCATCCAATACGAAAAAACAGCACCATTCGGAGCCGTGACGGCAATCCCTCCATTTCCCGCTTCGGCCTTTTTGGCCGGACCAGATTCAGACTTCACCGTCGGCAGTGGCCTCCCTTTCCGCTGCATCGATCATGGCCCGCGCCGCCCAGAGCGCGGTATCCCGGGCGGCGTCATCATCAAGGCCGCAGATATCCTTGAGGACCACCATCGCCTCGACACCGAACGTCAGCGCAAGCGCACTGTTGAGGCGTCCCGTCTGCTGCGCCGGAAGGTCGAGGTCGCGCGTGGCGCTTCGGATCAGCTGCCGCCGATGGCCGCGCCCGAGCGTGGCGTCCTCCGTTCCGGGCTCCAGCGACTGGCGCAAGGCGGCACGGAACGTCGCCTCGTGCTCGAAGAGTCGCGGAAAGGCGGTATTGAACAGCGAGGCGACACGGTCCCGACCCTTGGCGCCATCGTCCCAGTCGAGGATCGGCCCCAGCGCCTCGGCCACGACTGCGCGCAGCATGTCGGCGAGCGTCGGGAAGTAGCGATAGGCGGTCGATCGAGAGACACCCGCCTCCTCCGCCACCGCGCTGACCGAGGGCGACAGACCGCGCCGCATCATCTCCGTCGCCGTGGAGACCATCAGCGCATGGGTGCGGGCCGCAGCGCCGCTGAGCGGTTCGATGTCGTCGGCTTCTCGTTGACGTGGGACATCCATCCCAATATGGTACGACAGTCCCATTTTTGGTCAAGAGTGAAATTTTCAGGATTTACGGGAGAGCGGAGCACAGGAGCGGGGAGGACTGTCCATTGCCGCTGATTCACGTCGTCGGCACGGCCGACACGAAGGGGGAGGAGTTGACCTACCTGCGGGACCTGATCGCCGCGGGTGGAGGCGAGGCACGACTGGTCGATCTTGGAACACGCACGCCCACGGTGCCGGTGGACGTGCCCGCGACCGAAGTGGCGGCCTGCCATCCGGAGGGCGTGGACGCGGTCCTAGGCGGTGGCGACCGGGGCAACGCGGTGACCGGCATGGGCGCGGCCTTTGCCGAGTGGTGCCGCCGGAACGCGGGCGAGGTATCCGGCATCATCTCGGTTGGCGGCGGCGGGGGCACGTCGATCGCCTGCGCGGGGATGCGGGAGCTGCCCTACGGCGTGCCGAAGTTCATGGTCTCGACACTGGCCTCCGGCGATACAGCGCCTTACGTCGGGACGTCGGACATCGTGATGCTGCCGTCGGTGACCGACATCGCCGGGCTGAACCGGCTGAGCCGGGTGATCCTGTCGAACGCGGCGCATGCGGTGCTGGGGGCTGTCAGCGGCGCGCGACCGGAGCCGTCGGACGACAAGCCGGCCATCGGTCTCACGATGTTCGGCGTGACCACGACCTGCGTGAATGCGATCACCGCGCAGTTGAAGGACGATTACGACTGCCTCGTCTTCCACGCCACCGGCACCGGCGGCCGCGCGATGGAGAGGCTGCTGGGCGAGGGCGTATTGTCGGGGCTGCTCGACATCACCACGACGGAGATTGCGGATCTGCTCTTCGGCGGCGTGCTGGCGGCGGCGACGGACAGGCTCGACGCGGTGGCGCGGACCGGCGCGCCCTGGGTGGGCTCGGTGGGCGCGCTCGACATGGTGAATTTCTGGGCGCCGGAGACCATGCCGGAGACATTGCGCGACCGGAAGTTTTACCGCCACAATCCGAACGTGACGCTGATGCGCACGACGGCCGCGGAGAACGCCGAAATGGGCCGCTGGATCGGCGGCAAGCTCAACGCCTGCGACGGACCGGTGCGGCTGCTGATCCCGGAGAAGGGGATTTCCGCGCTCGACATCGAAGGCGGCGATTTTTGTGATCCGGAGGCGGATGCAGCGCTCTTCGAAGCGCTGGAGGCGACCATCGAGGACACAACACGGCTCGTCCGCGCTGCCCGCACCATATCAACGACCCGGCCTTCGCCGAGGCGCGGCCGACCGCCACATTTCCGAGAAGTGATGACCCCCTGATGCCGTTCATTCCCCGACAAGACATCCTCGCCCGATTCCGCGCGATGATCGAGGCGGGCCAGCCGATCATCGGCGGCGGCGCCGGCACCGGCCTTTCCGCCAAGTCGGAGGAGGCCGGGGGCATCGACCTCATCATCATCTACAACTCGGGCCGCTACCGGATGGCGGGGCGCGGATCGGCGGCGGGCCTGCTGGCCTATGGCAACGCGAACGAGATCGTCAAGGAGATGGCGGTCGAGGTGCTGCCGGTGGTGAAGACGACGCCGGTGCTTGCCGGGCGTGAACGGCACCGACCCGTTCGTCCTGATGCCGCAATTTCTGGCGGAGCTGAAGGCACATGGGGTTTTCCGGCGTGCAGAACTTCCCCACGGTCGGGCTGTTCGACGGCACAATGCGGCAGAGCTTCGAGGAGACCGGCATGGGCTTTGGCCTCGAGGTCGACATGATCGCCGAAGCGCACCGGCTGGACCTGCTCACGACGCCCTATGTCTTCAACACCGACGAGGCGGTAGCGATGACGCAAGCCGGCGCGGACATCGTGGTGGCGCATATGGGCGTGACCACCGGCGGCACCATCGGGGCGACCTCGGCCAAAACGCTGGATCAATGCGTGGAGGAGGTCGAACGCGATCGCGGCCGCCGCGCGAGCCGTGCGCGAGGACGTGATCCTGCTGTGCCATGGCGGGCCGATCTCCATGCCGGAGGATGCCGCGCTATGTGCTGAAACACGCCGACCGGACTGCACGGGTTTTACGGCGCGTCCTCGGCGGAGCGGCTGCCGGCGGAGACGGCCATCGCCGACGCAGATCCGCGCCTTCAAGTCCATCTGAAGCGAAAGGGAGACTGCAAATGACCGACGTGAAGGATCTCTACAAGTATCCCGGCGACGTCGACGCCTTCGGCTTCGACTGGGGGCAGCTTTCGGTGACGCTGGGGCCGCAGGTGAACGGCGCGCAGCAGTTCTCCGGCGGCCGTGGTCGACGTGCCGCCGGGACAGGGCCATGCGCGCCACAACCACCCGGGCAGCGAGGAGATCATCTTCATCCTCGAGGGCGAGGGCGAGCAGATGGTGGAGGACGAGGCCGGAAACCCGCACACGCGAAGACGGTGCGCGCCGGCTGTTCGGTCTTCATTCCCGAAAGCCGGTTCCACTCGACGCTGAACACCGGGAGCAGCGACATGAAGATCTTTGTCGTGTATTCTCCCGCCGGGCCCGAAGAACTGCTGAAAGAGATGCCGGATTTCCGACTGATCCCGGCAGGAGGCTGAGATGAAGGACGGCACGACAGAGCATCTGCCATACGAGTTCGCACATCTCGACGACCTGATGGAGGCTGCGGGGATCGACGTCCTGCTCGCCACGTCGAAGCACAACGTGCAATACCTGCTGGGCGGCTACCGCTTCATCTTCTTCTCCGGCGATGGACGCGATCGGGCACAGCCGGTACCTGCCCGTCGTCGCCTACGTGAAGGGCGCGCCGGAAAAGACGGCTTACGTGGCGAACAAGATGGAGGGGATGGAGCACGCCAACCACCCCTTCTGGACCCCGCATTTCTTTCCCGCGGCCTGGGGGACGACCGACGCGATGGCGAAGGCGGTCGCGACATCTGCGCGCCGTGGCGCCGGCCTCGCCCCGGATAGGGGTTGGAGCCGGGTTCCTGCCGATGGATGCGGCAAAAGCGCTGGAGGCGGCCTATCCGAACGCGCCGATCACGGATGCGGGCGGGGTGCTGGAGCGTTTGCGCGCGGTGAAGTCGCCAGCGGAACTGGCGCTGCTGAAGGACGCGTCTCAGCGGATCAGCGCGTCGATGCAGGCGACCATAGCGGCGGCGCGCGAGGGATCGACCAAGCACGAGATCATCGACCGGCTGCGGCGGGAGGAGACGGATCGCGGGCTGCAGTTCGAGTATTGCCTGCTGACACTCGGGGCCTCGCACAACCGCGCGGCGTCGGATCAGGTTTGGAAAGCGGGCGAAGTACTGTCGATCGACTTCGGGCGGCAACCTCAAGGGCTATATCGGCGACATCTGCCGCATGGGCGTGCTGGGAGAGCCGGAGCCGGAACTGACAGACCTGCTGGCCGAGGTCGAGGCGGTGCAGCAGGCGGCCTTCGCCAAGGTTAGAGCCGGTGCGCAGGGCGGCGATCTGATCGAGGCGGGGCAAGCGGAGCTGGCGCGGCAGCCCAGCCGCGACTGCACGGATTTCTTCGCGCATGGCATGGGCGTCATCACCCACGAGGCGCCGTTCCTGATGACGAACCACCCCGTGCGCTACGAAGGCGTGGACCGCGACCGGCCGCTGCAGCCGGGCATGGTGCTTTCGGTCGAGACGACGATGCTGCACCCGGAGCGGGGCTTCATCAAGCTGGAGGATACGCTCGCGGTCACGGACGGTGGCTACGAGCTCTATGGGCACGAAGGCCGCGGCTGGAACCGCGGTGATACGGCATGACATCCGACAAAGGGAGGAACTGAAATGGATGGCAAGAAGGTCCTGATGCTGATCGGGGAATATTCGGAGGAATACGAGATCTTCGTGGTGCAGCAGGCGCTGGAGGCGGTGGGCCACAGCGTCGACATCATCTGCCCGGAGACGAAGAAAGGCGACCGGGTGACCACCAGCGTGCATGATTTCGGCCCCGGCGTGATGACCTGGACCGAGCACAAGGGCCACGCGATCGAGGTCACGCAAACCTTCGACGACGTGACGACCGACGGGTACGATTCGGTCTACATCGCGGGCGGACGGGGGCCGGAATACATCCGAACCTATGCTCGCGTCCGGGAGATCGTGCGCGAGTTCCACAAGGCCGACAAGCCCATCGCCGCGATCTGCCACGGGGTGCAGGTGCTCGTCGCCGTGCCGGAAGTCATCAAGGGCAAGCGCGTGGCGGGCCTGTTCACCACGCAGCCGGAGGTTGAGCTTACCGGCGCCACCTATGTACCGATCGGCGGCAAGGACGCGCTGCGCGACGGGAACCTCGTGACGGCCGAGGGCTGGACAGCGCTTGCCGCGTTCATCCGGGAATACCTTGGCGTGCTCGGGACGGAGATCATCCATCACCCGATCGGCGCGCGCGAACTCGCCGCCGAGTGAGAAGACGCCCGTTAGGATCGCAGCGCGTTCGCCCGCTGCGATCCCAAAGCCGCTCATCTTGGCAGCAGTTGTGGTGTTGCAGGCACGCGTGACGTGGTGCGCACGACGTTGCACCGAGCGATCGGCCGCCCCGCAAATCCTGCGTCGCAAAAACCGTTGCCCGATGCTACTCTCGCGGGATGACATCGATGCCAAAGACCCGGCTTCAGACATGATCGCGTGGCGATGCGTGCAGCGAGGCGCGAAAGCGATCTTCATCCTTGGCATCATGATCGGGCCGCAATCGGCAGGTGCCCAGGACACCGATCTGGCACTGGTGCTGGCCGTCGATATTTCCTACTCGGTCGGGCCGTTCGAACTGGACCTGCAGCGCCGTGGCTACATCGAAGCCTTCCGTTCCGATGGGGTCATAGACGCGATCACCAGCGGTCCGATCGGGAACATCGCCGTAACCTATCTCGAATGGGGCGGGCCCGGAACTCAGCCGCAGATCGTGCCCTGGAGCATGATCGACGGCCGCGCCAGCGCCCATGCCTTCGCGGACCGTTTGCAGACGGCCCCGCTCAACCGAAGCGACGAGACGTCCATATCGGCTGCGCTCCAGACATCGATGTCGCTTTTTGCCGGATGCACCAAGCGCCTTGCGGCGGGTGATCGATTTGTCGGCCGACGGGTACAACAATTCCGGCTCCGCGGTGTTGCAGGCCCGCAATGCGGTCATTGCCGCAGGAATAACGATCAACGGCCTGCCGATCGTGAACGACGATGCACCGGATCTGGATCTCTACTTTCGGGATTGCGTCATCGGCGGACCGGGTGCGGTTCTGTTCGCGGCATCGCAGCCGGAGGATTTTGCGACCGCGCTGCGCCGGAAAATGATCTGGGAGATATCCGGACGCGCACAGGAACGGGTTTTCCTGGCCACCGCGACCGATTGCGAGGTCGGAGAGCGTCGTGCCCGCGAGGACTATCTGCGCCAGTTGGACGACCTCACGCACGGCCGGTCGGAGCGCTGGCGCCCACGGCAGGAGGATTGGCCGGAACCCGACTAGGTTCCGCATCAGAGCATTATAGTGCCTCAAGCAGCGCGACTTCGCCGCCCCGTGCGAAGACCGTCGATCAAAGCGTGAAATTCACATGACAACTCCCCGCCGATCCAGTTTGATGTCGTCGAGGGGCGGAAAGAAAGTCCCCAAACGGAGGAGGAGAATCCATGCTACGCACACCCTTGGTGTTGGCGCTGACAGTCACTCTCGGCAGCACGATGGTCCAGGCTCAAACGGCCCAGGATCTGATCGACGACGCGTCCACGCCCGGCGACGTCCTGACCTACGGCATGGGCTATGGTCAGCAACGCTACAGCCCGCTGGACCAGGTCAACACCGACACCGTATCGGGCCTGGCGCCCGTCTGGGCCTACAGTCTGGACGACGGCCGCGGGCAGGAAAGCTTCCCGCTGGTGCATGACGGCGTCATGTACCTGACCACGCACAAGTCCACGATGGCCGTTGATGCCAAGTCGGGCAAGCAGATCTGGAAGTCCGGGGTCGAGTATCCCGCCGAAACCCCGCGGGTGGCCTGTTGTGGCATCGTCAATCGCGGGCTGGCGATGATGGACGGCAAGCTCTTCCGGACGACGCTCGATGCGAACGTGATCGCGCTGGACGCCGCCACCGGCGAGGAGATCTGGCGCACGAATTCCATCGACTTCAAATCCGGCTATTCCTTCACGGTCGCGCCGTTGCTGGCCGATGGTGTGCTGATCGTCGGCATCTCCGGCGGGGAATACGGCATCCGCGGATATATCGAAGGTTATGACCCCGAGACCGGCGACCGCCTGTGGCGCACCTATACCGTGCCCGCTCCGGGCGAGCCTGGATCGGAAACCTGGCCGGAAGGCGATGCCTGGGAACGCGGTGGCGGGCCCGCCTGGCTGACCGGTACCTACGATCCGGAGCTGAACACCGTCTATTGGGGCACCGGCAATGCGGGTCCGTGGAACGCCGGCGTGCGGCCGGGCGACAACCTCTTCACCACATCGATCCTCGCGCTCGACCCGAAATCGGGCGAGATCAAGTGGCATTACCAGACCACGCCGAACGACCCCTTCGACTATGATGCCACGAACGAACTGGTTCTGGCCGAGCTGGACGGCCAGAAGGTCGTCATGCAGGCGAACCGCAACGGGTTCTTCTATGTCCTCAATCGCGAAACCGGTGACCTGGTGGCTGCCAACAAGTTCGTCGACCGCGTCGACTGGGCCGACAGCATCGACCTGGAGACCGGGAAGCCGCAGGAAACCGCCGTGGCCGATGGTGCCCGCTCGGGCGAGGAGGTGGAATTCTGGCCTTCCGCGTTCGGCGGCAAGAACTGGTCGCCCATGTCCTATCGATCCCGAAGCGCAGACGGCATTCATCAACACGCTCAACATCGGCATGAACTACAAGGCGGTGGAGCCGCAATACCGGGCCGGCGTGTTCTATTTCGGGGCCGAGTTCAGTTGGTCCTGGCCGGAGACGAACCGCGGCTACCTCCGGGCCATCGATCCGATGAGCGGGGAGGTGAAGTGGGAAGTCGGCACCGAAATCCCGCGGTTTGCCGGAACGCTCGCAACCGGCGGGGACCTGGTCTTCACCGGCGCCCAGACCGGCGAATTCGAGGCCTTCAACTCCGAAACCGGAGACAAGCTGTGGTCGTTCAACACCGGCTCGGGCATCGTGGGTCAACCGATGACGTGGGAGATGGACGGCAGACAATATGTCTCGATCGTGAACGGCGGCGGGGCGGTCTACACGCTCTTTTCCGGCGACGAACGCCTCGCGAGCTACCCGACCGGTGGGTATCTCTGGACCTTCGCGCTGCCGGATTGACAGGCGTCCCATGCGTGTTTCAATCCTGATACCTGTGGTGCTGGCGCTCTTCGGGGCGCCGGCGCTGGCCGAGGACGCGTTGCTGGACAAGGGCGAGTCCACCTACAAGCAGTTCTGTTCCCACTGTCACGGGCTGGACATGAAGAACCCCGGCACCTCGTCCTACGATCTGCGCAAATGGCCGACGGATCAGAAGGCGGAATTCTATGACAGCGTGAGGTACGGCAAGGGCGACATGCCGGCCTGGGGCGACATACTCTATACCGAAGAATTGGACGCGATCTGGTACTATGTGGCGACACGAGGCGGAACCCAGCCGTTTCCGGAAGAGGCTGGCGATGGCTGATGTGCGACGGATGGCCGAGCGTTTCCTTGCCATCACCCTCCTGTCGTTGGTCCTGGCCCCGCAAGCGACGGAAGGCGGGCCGGGACTCGAAACGATCGACCCGGGAACGTTGACCGCCTGCCTTCCGCGAAACTCGGGCGTCATCGCCGGTAAGCGCTCCACGGGCGGGAGCGGCTTCGACTACCGCATGATGGAGGAGGTCGCCTCCCGGCTGGGACTGGGACTTGCGCCGGTCTGGTTCGAGAACGAGCTGGAGGAGGAGAGCGACCCGCTGCGCGAGACCTACGCGATGCTGTCCTACGGCCTCTGCGACGTCGTGCCGGGCCATCCGCGCTACGCTCGAGCGGTTGGGAAGCCGCCATTTGCGCGCGCGCACCTGCCGCGTTGGGTGGGGATGCCGCAGGAGGTCGAGCAGGATCACCAGATCGGGTTCGTCGACGTTCGCCCCATCGCCGTCTCCCGCGGCTACATGCGTTCGACCATTGGACTGGTGCATCGCGACGACACCGCGGCACCGGCCGGCCTCGATGATCTCGATGACCGTCCGCTGGCGTTTCAGCAGGGCACGCTTTCGGGGGCGATCGCGATGACTCGAACTCCACCCTGGGGATCGCCAACGCGCGCGACATTTCGATCCCGGAGCGGGTTTTCTGTGGCAGGCGGAGACCGAAGGCTTTCCACTCGCAATCGTCGATGTGGCGGCGTTCGACAGCTACAGGGAATCCAACCCGTCCACGCGCCTGCGCCTTGCCGAGTGGCGGCATTCCTTCGGAATGGACATCGGGGTCGCAGTTCTTGAAGACAACGCCCCCCTGCTGTCGGCCCTCGATCGCGTCCTCGCCGAAATTGTGGCTGATGGCACTGCACAGGACATCGCCGGATCCGAGGGGCTGACCTATGCGCCGCCGCGGGATCCGGGCCTGGCTCCGGAGATCACGATGCGCGATCTTCTCGCGGATCGCTGATCCAGGTCGCAGACCGGGCGGGCCGGGTCTCTAGGACTTGAGCAGCGCGTTCCGGTCCACGAGAAAGCGGTCCGACAACGGAATGCTGGCCGCACCCAGGGCCCGCGCGTCGCTGCCGACGCTTCCCGGGCGAATGTCGGGAAGGTTGATGCCCGCCCAACCGGTAGCGCAGATCCGCTCGTCCGTCAGGTCCACGAGGCGGCTGCGCAGCCCGGTCGGCAGCCAGCCGTCGACATATGCCGCCTCAAAGTCGATCACGCAGCAACTCGCGATGATCGCCTGCGCCAAACCATCGGCTGCGGTCGCGAGCCAGGCGTCGAGCGTTGCGTCCGGCACCGACCAATCGTCCGGATCGTCCCAGATGTTCAGGTCCGTTGTCCCGGCCTCGATCGACATCCGTTCCAGCAGGTGGAGCGAGGCCATGTCGACCAGTTGCGCCGAGGCGCCATGCCCCGTCCGCACCGGCATCGACCCCAGGGCGCCCGCATTTCCGGTCCGCCCGGCCAGCAGCGTGTTGTCGATGACGACGCCCCCGCCCGCGAAGAAGCCGATGAAGAAATAGAGGAAATCGCGCGGTTTGCTCTGATCGCCGAACACGAGTTCGGCTCCGCAGGCCGCGGTCGCGTCGTTCTGGAGATAGACCGGAAAGCTCCAATTCCGCGCGATTTCAGCGGCAATGTCGCGGTCCCGCCAGACATTCATCGCACCGGGCGCCACGTTGAGCGCGCGATCCCACTCCCACAACCTGAAAGGTATGGCGATGCCGAGGCCTTGAATCCGGTCACGTCGGCCCGCGGGCAGCACCGAAACGAGCTCCTCGATCGCGCCCCTCGCAAACGCGACCACGCTGTCGGGTGACGGATATTCGTATTTGTGCCGGACGCGGGACCGCACGCGCCCCATGAAATCGGTCAGGACCAGATCCAGGCTCCGCCGTCCGACCTTCAGGCCAAGAAAATAAGCGCCGCCCGGCACGAGGTTCATCGGAATCGATGGCTGACCCACCTTGCCGCGCAGCGGATCGCCCTTCTCGAGCAGACCGTCGGCCTCGAGCGATCGCATGATGACCGACACGGTCTGGGCCGAGAGACCGGAGAGGCGCGCGATCTCGGCCTTCGCCAGCGGGCCGAGCTGACGGATCAGCGTCATGACCAGACGCTCGTTATGGGCCCGCATTCCGCTCTGGTTCGATCCACGCACGGCAAGACCGACCGGCTGTCCGCAGGTTGCCTCGTTTCCGCGCCGCGGGCTATTCATGGTCGTGTGGTCCCCAAAACTTGTGTCCGTGGCTGATAACGACACATGAGGCTCGGGTGCGTCAATAATAAATAAGAGTGATTTATTTATTATTGACACGCCCTGCGAGAATCTGTTTGATGTTTCGGAGGGTGGACAGACCTGCCGCTTGCAAACCGGTCGGGATGACACTGTCCGGTCCGCATCAGTAGAAGATCTGGGAGGATATCATGAGGACTTACATCACGGCGTCGGCGCTGGCCCTCGCTGCTGCAGGGGTCGCGGGAACGGCTTCGGCCGCCGACATCAGCGCGTGCCTGATCACGAAGACCGACACCAACCCCTTCTTCGTGAAGATGAAGGAGGGTGCGACGGCCGCGGCGCAGGAAGAACGGGCATCGAGCTTTCGACCTATGCCGGGCAAGTACGACGGCGACGTCGAAACGCAGGTCGCCGCGGTCGAAACCTGCATCGCGTCCGGTGCCAAGGGCATCCTGATCACCCCGACGGACAGCCGCGCGCTGGTGCCGGTGATCGAGCAGGCCCGTGAGGCGGGTGCGCTGGTCATCGCGCTCGACACGCAGTTCGAGCCCGCGGACGCGGCCGATGCCACCTTCGCCACGGACAACTTCAAGGCCGGCGTGCTGATCGGCGAATGGGCCAAGGCCAAGATCGGCGATGCCGCGGCCGATGCGAAGATCGCGACGCTGGACCTGAACGCGTCCGAGGTATCGGTCGGACTACCAGCGCAACAACGGTTTCCTGCAGGGCTTCGGCATCGACATCAAGGACCCGACCGACATCGGCGACGAGGACGATCCCCGCATCGTCGGCAGCGACGTGACCGAACGGTGCGTCGGATGGCGGGCGGCCGGCGATGGAGAACCTGCTGCAGGTCGATCCGGACATCAATCTGGTCTACACGATCAACGAACCTGCCGCGGCCGGGGCCTACGAGGCGCTGAAATCCTTCGGCATGCAGGACGGCGTGACTGATCGTGTCGGTCGACGGCGGCTGCCCGGGCGTGCAGGACGTCGGCCGCCGGCGTGATCGGCGCGACCTCCATGCAGTTCCCGCTGCTGATGGCGGCGATGGGGATCGAGGCGATCAAGACCTTTGCCGAGACCGGCGAGAAGCCCGAAACCTCCGAGGGCTTGAATTTCACCAATACCGGCGTGGAGCTTGTCACGGACCAGCCGGTCGACGGCGTCCCGTCGATCAGCTCTGAAGAGGCGCTGGAGAAGTGCTGGGGCTGACATCCCAGTGAAACCTTGCGAAGAGGCGCGTCGTCCGGCCTTTCGCCTTTGCCTTTCCCGAAGCTTTGACCGGAACGGCGCTCTTGCGTAGCGTGGGGCCGGGAGGATGGGACATGTCCGACAACTCGAAAAGGTCCCGCAAGGGGCAGGACTACGAAATGACCCTGGACCGGAGCGATGCGAGCGTCGCCTCGTTCGAGCGCTCGCGTCACACGCCGCTCGAGCGATTGCAGCACGTTCTGCACAACAACCCGACGCTGGTGCCGGTCATCGTTCTGGTGCTGAGCGTGCTGGTCTTCTGCGGCCATCGCCGGGGGGCGGTTCTTCTCGCCCTTCAACCTCAGCCTGATCATGCAGCAGGTGTCGATCATCGGCATCCTGGCCGCGGCACAATCGCTGATCATCATCACCGCGGGCATCGACCTGTCGGTCGGCCGCGATCATGGTGCTGATGGCGGTGATCATGGGCAACCTCGCCGTCTTCGCCGGGGTGCCCGCTGTCTTCGCGATCGCCATCGGCTTCGCCGGGGGCGTCGGGGCCGGGTTGATGAACGGGCTGCTGATCACGCGTGTGAAGCTGCCACCCTTCATCACGACACTGGGGACGTGGTCGATCTTCTACGCGCTGCTGCTGTGGCTTTCGAGCGCGCAGTCGATACGGGGCGAGGATATCGACGCCAACGCGCCGTTCCTGAAGTTCTTCGGCATCTCCTTCGATTTTCTGGGCGCACGCATCACGCTCGGATCGGTGTTGATGGTCGTGGTGTTCCTCGCACTCTGGTACATGCTCAACAAGACCGCGTGGGGCCGGCATGTCTATGCCATCGGCGACGACAAGGAGGCCGCGGAACTGGCAGGGATCCGGACCAACCGCACCCTGCTCTCGGTCTATGCGCTGAGCGGATTCGTCTGCGCGCTGGCCGGATGGGCGTCGATCGGACGCGTGGGCTCGATCTCACCGCAGTCGTTCTACGAGGGCAACCTGCAATTCGATCACCGCCGTGGTGATCGGGGGCATCTCGCTTTTCGGCGGACGCGGTTCGATCCTGGGCGCGCTCTTCGGCGCGCTGATCGTGGGCGTGTTCCGATCCGGGCTGCGGATGTCGGGCGTGGATGTGCTCTGGCAGGTCTTTGCCATCGGCTGGCTCATCATCATCGCCGTGGCGATCGACCAGTGGATCCGGAGGGTTTCGGCATGATCTGCGCGCGTTCAATCCGGAGGGCCAAGCCATGACCACAGTGCAACCCGTCGTCGAAGGCCGCGGCATCGTGAAGCGCTATGGCCACGTCACCGCCATCGACCATTCGGACTTCGATCTCTTCCCCGGCGAGGTGCTGGCGGTGATCGGCGACAACGGGGCGGGCAAGTCCTCCATCGTGAAGGCGATCTGCGGCGCCACGCGCCCAGACGGCGGCACCGTGAAGATCGAAGGCAAGGAAGTGCACTTCAATTCGCCCATCGAGGCGCGCGACATGGGGATCGAGATCGTCTACCAGACGCTGGCGCTCTCCCCTGCCCTGTCGATCGCCGACAACATGTTCGTCGGCCGCGAGATCCGAAAACCCGGCATCCTGGGCAGCGTCTTCAAGATGCTCGACAAGAAGGCGATGGAGGATTTCGCCCGCGCCAAGCTGACCGAGCTGGGTCTGATGACGGTGCAATCGATCAACCAGGCGGTCGAAACGCTGTCGGGCGGTCAGCGCCAGGGCGTCGCCGTGGCCCGCGCTGCGGCCTTCGCCAAGAAGTTCATCATCATGGACGAACCGACCGCGGCGCTGGGCGTGAAGGAGAGCCGGCGCGTGCTGGAACTGATCCAGGAGGTGCGCGCCAAGGGCATTCCGATCATCCTCATCAGCCATAACATGCCGCATGTGTTCGAAGTGGCCGATCGCATCCATATCCACCGGTTGGGCAAGCGGCACGCCGTGGTGAACCCCGACAAGATCTCGATGTCGGATGCGGTGGCGATCATGACCGGCGCGCTGGAGCCACCCCCGATCGAAGAACAGCAGTACGTGCCCGTGGTCGCGGGCTGATGCATGATCTCTCAGGTCTTGCCGAGCGCATCCGGGCGCGCGCCAGCCCCGGCTCGCGAATGCTGGTCGCCGTGGCGGGGCCGCCGGGGTCGGGGAAAACGACGCTCGCGGCGCAGCTTGCCGGCAAACTCGGCGAGGATGCGGCGGTCGTGCCGATGGACGGATTTCACCTGGAGAACGACGTCCTGACGAAACGTGGGTTGCTGGAGCGCAAGGGTGCGCCGGAAACCTTCGACGTGGCCGGCCTCGCCCAGCTGTTGCAGCGGATCAAGGGCGGCGGTGCCGTGACCTACCCCACCTTCGACCGGCAGGCCGACCGGACCGTGCCGGAGGGTGGGCGGCTCGAAACATCCACCGCCATCGCGATCGTGGAGGGCAATTACCTGCTGCTGGACCGACCGCCCTGGTCGGACCTCGCGCCCCTCTTCGATCTGACCATCTGGCTCGACGTCGACGAGGCGACACTGCGCGACCGGCTGGTGGCGCGATGGCTGGCGCATGGTCTTTGTCCGGGTGCCGCCGTTGCCCGCGCAACCGGAAACGATGTTCCGAATGCACGTTTTGCCATCGAAAACTCGCATATTGCTGACATTTCGGTAAAGAGTTCTGTGATAAGGGGCGGTTGAGGGTGGAAGTTTTCAACGTCGGCGTCACTTCCGGCGTCTGGAACGGCAGAACAGGAAAGACATGAAAGACGACATTCTTCGAAATCTTCGGTATGCGATCGGCAAGAACCCGGAGCACGCGTCCATCTATGACTGGCGCATGGCTCTGTCGCTGGCGTTGCGGGAACAGGCAGTGGATCCATGGATCCGCAGCACGCAGGAGACCTACGAGTCCCAGGCCAAACGTGTCTACTACCTGTCGATGGAGTTCCTGATCGGACGGTTGATCGAGGATATGGCGGCGAATCTGGATCTCGAAATCGCAGGCGCGCGCGGCTCTGGAAGAGCTGGGTCAGGACTACGACGCGGTCGTGCATGACGAACCCGACGCGGCCCTGGGCAACGGCGGGCTGGGACGGCTGGCGGCATGCTTCATGGATTCGCTGGCGACCCTGGGCATTCCCGCCTATGGCTACGGCATCCGCTATGAACACGGGCTGTTCGAGCAGCACTTCGCCGACGGCCAGCAGGTGGAGCGACCCGAGACCTGGCTGTCGCAACGCCACGCGTGGGAATTCGAGCGGCCGGAGGTAAGGCACCGGATCGGCTTTGGCGGACATGTCGAGCACGAAGACGGCGCCGCGCACTGGCATCCGCGCGAAGTCGTGCTGGCCACGGCCTACGACACGCCGGTCATCGGCTGGCAGGGGCATTGGGGCAACACGTTGCGGCTCTGGGCCGCGACTCCGGTCGACCAGTTCGATCTCGCCAGCTTCAATCGCGGCGATTACCTCGACGCGACGCGGTCGGAAGCGGTGGCGCGGACGATCAGCCGTGTTCTCTATCCGGACGACACGACCGACAGCGGCAAGGAACTGCGCCTGAAGCAGGAGTATTTCTTCACCGCCGCCTCGATCCAGGATCTGCTGCGCCGGTTCCTGAGCGATCACGGGGACCTCGCAGTCCTGCCGGATCATGTGGCGATCCAGCTCAACGACACCCACCCCGCGATTGCAGGACCGGAACTTGTGCGGCTGCTGGTCGACGAGCACGGGATGGAGATCGGCGCGGCCATCGAACTGGCGCGGCGTTGCCTGGCCTATACCAACCACACGCTGATGCCGGAGGCCCTGGAGAAGTGGAACGAGGGCCTCTTCGACCACATCCTGCCGAGGCACCTGGAGATCATCCGCGTCATCGACGATCGACGAGCAGGCGCATTGTCCGGGCTGTCCGCGGGTTCTGGACAATGGCGAGGTGCGGATGGGCGAGTTGGCCTTCATCATGGCGCACAAGGTCAACGGGGTCTCCGCATTGCACACGGATCTGGTGAAATCCACGATCTTCACCGCCCTGCACCGGGTCCATCCGACCCGCATCGTCAACCAGACCAACGGCATCACGCCGCGGCGATGGCTGCACGGCTGCAACCCGGAATTGAGCGGGCTGATCTCCTCGGAAATCGGCACC
This sequence comes from uncultured Alphaproteobacteria bacterium, assembly GCA_963721175.1. Lineage (GTDB taxonomy): Bacteria > Pseudomonadota > Alphaproteobacteria > Rhodobacterales > Rhodobacteraceae > Aliishimia. The sequence continues at coordinate 69,588 of CAVRIG010000026.1, forward strand.
GGCTGGGTCGCCGACCTGGAGCAGTTGACGGCGTTGAAACCAAAGACCAACGACGCGGAGTTCCTGGAGAAGTTCCGTGCGGCCAAGCACGCCAACAAGGTGGCCCTGTCGAACTGGCTGAAGACCCAGTACGGACACACCGTCGACCCCGACGCGATGTTCGACATCCAGATCAAGCGGATCCACGAGTACAAGCGCCAGTTGATGAACCTGCTGGAGACGGTGGCGCTCTGGAACGAGATGCGGGACGAACCGGGGCGCGACTGGGTGCCACGGGTCAAGATCTTCGGCGGCAAGGCCGCCCCCGGCTACCATGTCGCCAAGAAGATCATCCGCCTCATCAACGACGTGGCCACCGTGGTCAACGCCGATCCCGCCACGAAGGGTCGGCTCAGGATCGTTTTTCCGCCCAACTACAACGTGACGATGGCGGAGAAGCTGATCCCGGCTGCCGATCTCTCGGAGCAGATCTCGACCGCCGGAAAGGAAGCGTCGGGCACCGGGAACATGAAATTCGCGCTCAACGGTGCGCTGACCATCGGCACGCTCGACGGTGCGAACGTGGAAATCCGCGATCATGTCGGCGCGGAGAACATCTTCGTCTTCGGCCTGACAGCGGAGGAGGTCGTCGAACGGCGCCACCAGCACGACTACGCGCGGGCCGCGATCGAGGCCAGCCCCCGCCTGGCCCGCGTGCTGGGACAGATCGCGGAGGGCCGGTTCTCGCCCGACGACATGAGCCGCTTCCACGGGCTGGTGGGCATGCTTTACGATCACGACTACTTCCTCGTGACCAGCGATTTCGATGCCTACTGGGATGCGCAGCGCCAGGCGGATGCGATCTTTGCCGATCCCGAACGCTGGTCGGCGATGGCGCTCATGAATACCGCGAGCATGGGCTGGTTCTCCTCCGACCGCACGATCAAGGGATATGCGCGCGACATCTGGCACGCCGCACCAATCTCGGAACGGCTCGACAAGACCGCATGACGGACATCGCGCAGCCAGAGCCGGAAACGGCCCGCGCGATCATGGAGGGCCGCCACGGCGACCCTTTTTCCGTTCTGGGGCTGCACGAAATGGATGGCAGGCTGGTCCTGCGCGTGTCCCGGCCCGGTGCGGAACATGTCGAGGTTCTGGACGACACGGACGGGCGCCGGATCGTGTCGCTGGCGCCTGCCGAGGCGGCGGCGGGCCTGTTCTGCGCCGCAATTCCGCGCCGCAGGAAGCGTTTTCCCTACCGGCTGCGGATGACGCGCGGAGCGGATACGTGGGAGGAACACGACGCCTACGCCTTCGGCCCGATTCTGGGCGAAATCGACGAATACCTGCTGGGCGAAGGCACGCACGGGCGGCTCTGGCACGTGCTGGGCGCGCATGTCGTGACGCATGAGGACGCGCCGGGTACGCATTTCGCGGTCTGGGCGCCGAACGCGCGGCGGGTGTCCGTCGTGGGCGATTTCAACGACTGGGACGGGCGGCGGCACGTCATGCGACGGCGCGGGTCGACCGGCGTGTGGGAGATCTTCGTTCCCGGCCCGGGCGACGGAACGCGCTACAAGTACGAGGTTTTGGACACCCACGGCAACCTGCTGCCGCTCAAGGCCGACCCGGTTGGCTTCGGATCCGAAGTGTCGCCCGCGACGGCATCGGTGATCCGCGATCTGACCCGGTATGGGTGGAACGACGCCGCCTGGATGGAGAGCCGTGGTGCTGCGCAACAGAGTGATCGACCGATCTCCATCTACGCGGTTCACCTGGAGAGCTGGCGGCGGGTGCCCGAGGACGGCGACCGCCCGCTCACCTATCTCGAACATGCGGAGCGGTTGGTGGAATACGCCGCCGACATGGGCTTCACCCATATCGAGCTGATGCCGATGTCGGAACATTCCTTCTGCAGGTCATGGGGAGATCGGCCGACGGGGCTCTTCGCACCCACGTCGCGGTTCGGCACGCACGACGAGTTCCGAGCCTTCGTCGACGCCGCCCACGGTGCGGGCCTGGGGATCATCCTCGATTGGGCACCAAGACATTTTCAAAACGATCCGCACGGGCTGGGGCGGTTCGATGGCAACGCGCTTTACGAGCATGCCGACCCGAGGGAAGGGTTTCACGCCGACTGCAACTCGCTGGTCTACAATTACGGCCGCCGCGAGGTCCGGAACTACCTGATATCGAATGCCAGGTTCTGGGTGGAGGAATATCACATTGATGGCCTGCGCGTGGACGCGGTGGCCTCGATGCTCTACCGGAACCACCCGCGACAGGACGGCGAATGGGTGCCGCAGCAGCGCGGCCGCGAAACCCTGGAGGCGATCGCGTTCCTGCAGAAGATGAACGAAGAGGTCCATGCCGCCGTTGACAGCGTCATGACGATTGCCGAGGACTCCACCTCCTATCCGGGTGTGAGCGCGCCGACGGAGACCGGGGGCCTCGGCTTCGGGTTCAAGTGGAACATGGGCTGGATGAACGACACGCTGCAATACATGGCCGAGGATCCGATCAACCGGAAACATCACCACGACCGGATGACCATCGGCCTGCACGACGCGTTTTCCGAGAACTTCATCCTGCCGCTCGACCATGGCGAGGTGGTGCGCGGCAAGTGCAGCCTGATCGGACGGATGCCGGGCGACACCTGGCAACGCTTCGCCAACCTGCGGGCCTATTTCGGATTCATGTGGGGCCATCCGGGCAAGAAGCTGCTCTTCATGGGCGGCGAGTTTGCGCAATGGGGCGAGTGGAACCACGAACACAGCCTCGACTGGCATCTGCTGGAGCAGGAGAGCCACAAGGGCGTTCAGCGACTGGTGCGGGACCTCAATCGCCTCTATCGCGAGACGCCCGCGCTCCATGAGAGGGATGCGAAGCCGGAAGGATTTCGATGGATCGATGGTGACAACAGGGACGAGTCGGTGTTTTCCTGGGTGCGTTACGGCCATGAAGGCGCAGACCCGGTGCTGGTGGTGGTGAACTTCACACCCGTCATGCGGACCGACTACCGAATCGGTGTGCCGCATTCCGGCCACTGGGACGAGATCCTGAACAGCGATGCTGCGATCTATGGCGGCAGCGACGCCGGTAATCCGGGCGGGCGCGAGGCCGATCACGTCACGCAGCACGGATGTCCGTGGTCGCTCGAACTGACCCTGCCGCCGCTCGCCGCGGTCTGGTTCCGTCTGGCGCGGCAGGGGTGACGGGCTGTAACCAAACCACAGGGGAGGATAAGACGATGGAAGACCGAATGCGGCTCACGCAGCAGACGATGGCCTATGTCCTGGCAGGCGGACGCGGCTCCCGGCTGAAGGAGATGACGGATGTCCGAGCCAAGCCCGCCGTCTATTTCGGCGGCAAGACGCGGATCATCGACTTCGCGCTCTCCAACGCGGTCAATTCGGGGATCCGGCGCATCGGCGTCGCCACGCAGTACAAGGCGCATTCGCTGATCCGCCACATCCAGCGCGGCTGGGACTTCTTTCGCGCGGAACGGAATGAATCGCTCGACATCCTGCCCGCCTCCCAGCAGATCGACGAAACCAACTGGTACACGGGTACCGCAGACGCGGTCTACCAGAACGTCAAGATCCTGCGCGGATACGGGCCGAAATACATCCTCATCCTGGCCGGCGATCACATCTACAAGCAGGACTATTCCTTCATGATCGAGGAGCATGTGCGGTCCGGCGCGCTGGTCACGGTCGGCTGCATCGAAGTGCCGAAGGCAGAGGCCACGGGTTTCGGCGTGATGGCCGTCGATACCGAGGACAAGATCCTCGATTTCGTCGAGAAACCAGCCGATCCGCCGACGATGCCGGGAGATCCGACGCGAGCGCTCGCCAGCATGGGGATCTATGTCTTCGAGGCCAATTATCTTTACGACCTTCTCAAGAAGGACGCGGCCGATGCGACGTCCTCGCACGATTTCGGCAAGGACATCATTCCCGCGATCGTGGCCGAAGGTGGTGCCCGCGCGCATCCGTTCGGCCGGTCCTGCGTGCTGTCGGGGCTCGAGGCGGAGCCCTACTGGCGGGACGTGGGAACGATCGATGCCTACTGGCAGGCCAATATCGACCTGACGGACTTCAGCCCCCCGCTCGACATCTATGCGACGGACTGGCCGATCTGGACCTATTCGGAGCTGACCCCACCCGCGAAATTCATCCACAACGAGGAAGGGCGCCGGGGGCAGGCTGTCTCTTCGATGGTGTCTGGCGGTTGCATCGTGTCCGGCTCGTCCCTCTACCGCTGCCTTCTCTTCACCGGGGTGCGAACGCACTCCTTTTCGCAGCTCGAAGGCGTGGTGGCGCTGCCCTATTCGGAGGTCGGGCGCCGGGCCTATGTGAAGAACGCGGTGATCGACCGGGGTGTGATCGTTCCCCCGGGAATGGTCATCGGAGAGGATCCAGAACTCGATGCCAAGCGGTTCCGCCGGACCGATGACGGGATCTGCCTGGTCACCCAGTCCATGATCGACAGGCTGGAGGACTGACGTGAAGATACTGATGGCCGCGTCGGAATGCGCCCCCTTCGTGAAGACGGGCGGGCTGGCCGACGTGGTGGGTGCGCTGCCGCAGGCACTGGAGGGTCTGGGGCTCGAGGTGCGGATCATGCTGCCGGCCTACCCGATGCTCTTCCCGCTGCTGGCCACGGGGACGGAGGTCGCGCGGTTCGACGATCTGCCGGGCGGCGCCGGACGTCTCATCGAGGTCACCTCGCGCGGGGTCCGTCTGCTGCTGCTCGATGCGCCGCAGCTTTTCGATCGGCCGGGCAATCCCTATGTGGACGTGGACGGTCGGGACTGGACCGACAACGCGCTCCGGTTCGGTGCCTTGTCATTCGCGGCCGCACAGGTTGCGCAGGGCGCGGTCGACGGTTTCCGGCCCGACGTCCTGCACGTTCACGACTGGCAGACGGCGCTGGCGCCGGTCTACCTGCGGATGGCCGGGCAGGAACGGCCGCACACGGTCCTCACCATCCACAACATCGCGTTCCAGGGGCGCTTCAACCCGAACCTGATGCCGTCCCTACAGCTCGACACCGGTTGGTTCCATTCCGAAGGACTGGAGTTCCACGGCGATCTGAGCTTCCTGAAGGGCGGCCTCGTCTACTCCGACCGGATCACCACCGTCAGCCCGACCTATGCGCGGGAGATCCTGACACCTCGAATTCGGCATGGGACTGGAAGGCGTGCTGCAGGCGCGCCGCGACGCGCTGTGCGGGCTGCTGAACGGGATCGACACGGCGGCCTGGGATCCGTCGGAGGATGCGGATCTGACCCGGACCTATTCCGCCCGAACGCTGTCCCGGCGCGCCGCGAACAAGGCCGAACTCTGCAAACGTTTCGACGTGCAGCCGGACGCGGACGCACCGCTCTTCTGTGTCATCAGCCGCCTGACGGAGCAGAAGGGCCTCGACGCGCTGCTGGAGGCCGTGCCCGACATGGTCGAACGCGGCGCGATGCTGGCGGTTCTGGGCAGCGGCGACCGCAGGCTCGAAACCGGGTTCCGGGACGTGGCCGAACGCTTCCCGTCGCAGGTCGGCGTGGTGATCGGCTATGACGAGGCGCTGGCCCACCTGTTGCAGGGCGGCAGCGATGCGATCCTGATCCCGTCCCGGTTCGAACCCTGCGGGCTGACGCAGCTGTATGGTCTGCGCTACGGAACCTTGCCGGTCGTCGCGCGGACCGGCGGTCTTGCCGACACCGTGATCGACGCCAATCCCGCTGCCCTGGCCGTGGGCGCGGCGACGGGCTTCGTCTTCGACGATCTGAGCGTGGCCGGATTTTCCGGCGTTGTGGACCGGGTCATGACGGCCTATGGCGACGCCAAGCTGTGGCAGACCATGCAACGCGCGGCGATGCGCCAACCCGTCGGCTGGGACATGTCGGCGAAGGCTTACATGGACCTCTACAAGGCGCTTGCCGCATGACACGCCAGACCGCGATTACCGCCCAGATCGAAGCCGGGCAGCCCCACCGCCTGGGCGCCCATTTCGACGGGGACGGCACAAATTTTGCCCTTTTCTCCGAGCACGGCCACGAGGTCACGCTCTGTCTCTTCTCCGAGGACGGCCAGCGCGAGGAACGCCGGGTCGTCCTGCCGGAGCGCAGCGGCCCGGTCTGGCACGGCTACCTGCCCGGTGTGCGGCCCGGAACGCTTTACGGCTACCGCGTCGAGGGGCCTTATGCGCCCGAGCGTGGGCACCGGTTCAACCCTCACAAGCTGCTGATCGACCCCTACACGCGCGAACTCTTCGGCGCGATCTCCGATCATCCGGCGACGCTCGGATACAACGAAACGGCGCCCGATGCCGATCTTTCGTTCGACGATACCGACAGCGCGCCGCATACGGCCAAGAGCGTCGTGCCCGATCCGGCGTCCTATCCATTCGATGCAAGTCCGCTGGGGTCGGGTTGGGATGACACGCTGATCTACGAGGCGCATGTGAAGGGACTGACGGCGTCTCATCCGGACATAAAGCAGGCCTTGCGCGGGACCTTCGACGGCATGGCGCAGCCCGCGATGCTGGACCACCTGCTCAAGCTCGGGGTCAGTGCCATCGAACTGCTGCCCGTTCAGGCATTGAACTCCGAGCACGCAGTCAAGAAGCGCGGGCTCGTGAACTACTGGGGCTACAACACGATCGGCTTCTTCGCGCCGGAGCCGCGGTATTTCGGACCCTCGGGTGTGGCCGGCTTCCGCGCGATGGTGGACCGCTTTCACGCGGCGGGAATCGAGGTGATCCTGGACGTGGTCTACAACCACACCGCCGAAGGCGATCATCTCGGCCCGACCCTGTCCTTCCGCGGCCTCGACAACGCGTCCTATTATCGGCTGCTGGACGGGCAGCCGCGCTATTATGCCAATCACACCGGATGCGGCAACACGCTGAACGTGCGCCATCCGTTCGTGACGCGGATGATCCTCGACAGCCTGCGGTTCTGGGTGCAGGCGATGGGCGTCGACGGGTTCCGGTTCGATCTCGCCACCACGCTCGGCCGGACGCAGCACGGGTTCGAGGCCAGATGGCGCGTTCATGGTGGCGCTCCGGCAGGATCCGGTCCTCGCCGGCGTCAAACTGATCGCGGAACCGTGGGACGTGGGTCCGGGCGGATACCAGCTCGGCGACTTCCCGACGGAGTTCGCGGAATGGAACGACCGGTACCGCGACACGATCCGGCGGTTCTGGCGGGGCGACAGGCACAGCGCGCAGGATCTGGGCGACGCGCTTCTGGGGTCTGCCGACATCTTCGATGCACGCGGGCGACGGACCTGGGCATCGGTGAACTTCGCGGCCTCCCATGACGGGTTCACCCTCGCCGATCTTACCCGCTACCAGCACCGCCACAACCATGCCAACGGCGAGAACAACCGCGACGGCCACCACGAGAACTACAGCGCGAATTTCGGCGTCGGAGGGACCGACCGACGACCCCGAGATAACGGCCGAGCGGACGCGGCGGCAGCGCAGCTTGCTGGCGACGGTTTTCCTGTCCCAAGGGACGCCGATGCTGCTGGCCGGCGACGAGCTTGGCAATTCGCAGGACGGCAACAACAACAGTTTCTGCCAGGACAACGAAGTCGGCTGGATCGACTGGGCCTCCCGGGACGAGGACATGATCGCGTTCACCGCCGTGCTGTCGCGATACCGGCGCGACCATCCCGTGCTGCGCCAGCATTACTACCTGCATGGCGGCGTGCGCCCTGCGGATCAAAGACCAGACATCGAATGGCGCGATTTCGAAGGCGCAGACCTCAACTGGCGCGATCCGGGTCTTGCCAGCCTCTGCCTCCATCTGCGCGGAAGCTCGGAATGTGCGCGGGGCGCGGCACTGACCGACGAGGTATTCGTGGCATTCAACCGCGAGGATGCGGATGTGGAGCTGGTCTTGCCGGACGCCGCGCCGCGCCGGTGGCGGCGTGACATCGACACCTCGGTGGCCGGGCAGACACCGATGGTCGTCGGGTCGACGCAGGTGGTCGTGCCGCGGCATTCGGTGTCCGCCTTCTCGCTGATCGACAGCCCAGCGCATGACGAAGATTGACCACGACCTGCGTGCGCCGGCCGCACTGATGCCGCCGGACCGCCGACTTTCCCAGGCCGGGCGCCGGGTCCACCTGAAGAAGGAAATCATGACATGACCGCCATCACGATCGACTGCACCCCGTTCGAAGGTCAGAAGCCCGGGACCTCCGGATTGCGGAAAAAGACCCGCGTGTTCATGCAGCCGGGCTACCTCGAGTGCTTCGTGCAATCGGTCTTCGCGGCCATCGGCGGGGCGGAAGGCAAGACCTTCGTCGTGGGCGGCGACGGTCGGTATTTCAACGCCGAGGCGATCCAGACGATCCTGCACATGGCGGCTGCGAACGGGGCGGCTCGGATCATCGTGGGTCAGGACGGGCTGCTCTCAACGCCGGCGGCCTCCAACCTGATCCGCCAGCGCGGGGCGGATGGCGGGCTGATCCTGTCGGCGAGCCACAATCCCGGCGGAATCGATGCGGATTTCGGGGTGAAGTACAACACCTCCAACGGCGGCCCCGCGCCGGAGAGCGTGACGGCGGCCATCTTTGCCGAGACGCAGGGAATTTCCAGCTATCGCACGATGGAGACCGACGATCTGGACCTGTCACGGCCAAGCACTGGGGCGCTGGGCGACATGACGGTCGAGGTGGTCGATCCGGTCGCGGATTACGCAGCGCTGATGGAGACGCTCTTCGATTTCGACGCGATCCGCACGCTCATCTCCGGCGGCTTCACGCTGCGGTTCGATGCGATGCATGCCGTGACCGGACCTTACGCGCGGGCGATTCTGGAGGATACGCTCGGCGCGCCGATGGGAACGGTCCTGAACGGCATGCCGTCGGTCGATTTCGGCAAGGGCCATCCCGATCCGAACCCGATCTGGGCCAAGCCGCTGGTGGACATGGTGATGGCCGAGGTCGGTCCGGACTTCGCCGCAGCCTCCGACGGTGATGGCGACCGCAACATGATCCTGGGCCGGGGGATCTACGTCACGCCCTCGGACAGCCTTGCGGTGCTGGCCGCGAACGCGCACCTGGCGCCGGGCTATGCCAAGGGCATCGCCGGCGTGGCTCGGTCCATGCCGACGAGCCGCGCCGCCGACCGGGTGGCGGAGGCTCTGGGGATCGAGTGTTTCGAGACGCCGACGGGGTGGAAATTCTTCGGCACACTTCTAGACGCCGGGCGGGCGACGATCTGCGGGGAGGAGAGCGCGGGCACAGGCAGCGATCATGTCCGGGAAAAGGACGGTCTCTGGGCCGTGTTGCTCTGGCTCAACATCCTGGCCGTGCGCAAGATCTCTGTCCGCGCGATCATGGAGGATCATTGGCGCCGGTTCGGACGCGACTACTACACCCGACATGATTACGAGGCGATCGACACCGACAAAGCGAACGAGCTGATGGCGGCCGCGGCCGACGCGCTCGCCGACCTGCCCGGCCAGACTTTCGCAGGGATCGGCGTGACCGAAGCCGACCAGTTTTCCTATGTCGATCCGGTCGATGGCTCTGTCGCGGAAAATCAGGGGATCCGCATCTATTTCGACAACGGCGGCCGTGCGGTCCTGCGGCTCTCCGGCACCGGTACCGAAGGCGCGACATTGCGCATCTATCTGGAGCGGCACGTGCCGCCGGAGGGCGACCTCGGCATCGAGACGCAGACCGCTCTCGAAGGTATCGCCAACGCAACCGCCGAACTCTGCGGCTTGGAGGAGCGGACCGGGCGGACTGCACCGGACGTGATGACCTGATGAGCCGTCGAATTCCTCGAGATGGCGCGAAAGTCACGACCGACGGCATGAACTGGCGACCCGGGAAGGACTTGAACCCTCAACCCACGGCTTAGAAGGCCGTTGCTCTATCCAGTTGAGCTACCGGGCCGCAATGCGGGTTGTATAGCGGCACATTCGGACAGGGAAAAGGCAGAGAGTTCCGCCGAGACCCCTCAGGGCAACCGATTCTGCGCGCGGGCGGGACGCGTCGCGCAAAACATCCACTTGACTTGTCGGAAGAAATCCCGCAAACGGCTCGGGTCGCTGCGCTGCCGCGTGAGCATGCCGTGCCCCGGAGACGGGCAATCAGCGTACACAGAATTCCAGTTCCCCATCACGCAGGGTTTCTGACGCGACGGCCAGCGGGCACGGGAAGCGCCCGTTCCGCGATAGGCCCCGCGAACCCTCACCGGCCGCCAGAGAGCGGCCCACAGCAGTTCGCGCAGGCTCACTGGTCGGCGCGGCCATCAAGGATAGAACTTGTTCGATTTCGACATGCTCGGCCTCGCGCCGTCCCTCCACACCGCACTGAAAACCGGCGGCTTTTCCGAGCCGACACCCATCCAGGCCAAGGCCATCCCGCTCGCGCTCGAAGGTCATGACATCCTCGGGCTTGCCCAGACCGGCACCGGCAAGACGCTGGCCTTCGGGCTGCCACTTGTCGATGCCCTGCTCGCACAGCCGGGCAAACCCGCGCCGCGCACGGCCAAGGCCCTGATCCTCGCGCCGACGCGCGAGCTCGTCGGCCAGATCGCCGACAGCCTGCGCCCGCTCCTTGCAGGTTCCAACCTGCGCATCGCGACGGTCGTCGGCGGACAATCCATCAACAACCAGATCAAGATCATGTCGCGCGGAATCGACATCCTGGTCGCGACACCCGGCCGGCTCATGGATCTGATGGACCGGCGCGCAGTCGATTTGAGCCAGACGCGGCAGCTCGTCCTCGACGAGGCCGATCAGATGCTGGACCTCGGCTTCATCCACGCGCTGCGCAAGATCGCGCCACGCCTCGGCTCGCCCCGGCAGACCATGCTCTTTTCGGCGACCATGCCGAAGCAGATGGAGGAATTGTCGCGCGACTACCTCGACAATCCCCGCCGCGTGCAGGTCGCGCCTCCGGGTCAGGCCGCGGACAAGATCACCCAGTCTGTCCATTTCGTGGAGAAGGGCGGAAAGCCGTCGAAGCTGCGTGAGGTCCTGTCCCGGGACGTCGACGCGCTGACGCTGGTCTTTGCCCGCACCAAGCACGGGGCGGAAAAGCTGATGAAGGGTCTGGTGGCGGATGGCTACAACGCCGCGTCGATCCACGGCAACAAGAGCCAGGGACAGCGGGACCGCGCCATCAAGGCGTTCCGCAGCGGCACGATCACGACGCTGGTGGCGACCGATGTCGCCGCCCGCGGGATCGACATTCCGGGCGTGTCCTACGTGATCAACTACGACCTGCCGGAAGTGCCGGAGAACTACGTGCATCGCATCGGCCGGACGGCGCGCGCCGGACTCGAGGGCGAGGCGATCGCTTTCTGTTCACCCGAGGAGGTCGACCAGTTTCTCCAGATCCAGAAGCAGATGAAGCTGGAAATCCCGGTCGCAAGCGGCGAACTTCCCCAGTCCCGGCCCTCGCAGCAGAAGGACCGACGCAAGAGCGGTCCCGCGCGGCGCGGCGGCGGTCATTCGGCAAAGCCGTCAAGTGCGGCACCGTCCGCGCGGCGGCGGTCGAGGCGTCGCCGGGCCGCGTGATCCAGCGCATTCAATGACGGGCGGCAGATCCAGGCTTCGCGGGGCGGTGCCTGGGTTCGTCCCCGCCGGTCAGTTGCGGGAGTTGGCATTCGGCCCGTCCACGCCCGCGCCGTCCGCGCCCGCGCCGTCCACGCCCGCTCCCTTGGCGTGTCCCAGGACACTGCGGAACGTCTCGCGCGCGAAATCCAGGATTTCCTCGTTGTCGCCAAAGTAGTGAAAGGCCATCGCCTCGCCGGTGCGGGTGCCGATGGCGATGACGGCGCCGGTCTTGTAGGGCTTGGCGTCCAGCGTCGTGATGGGGTTCTCGATACTCGGAAATTCGAGAACCTGCCGACCCGTTTCGACGTTCCAGATTATGATCCGTTCGTCCACGGAAGCCGTCGCCGCTACTCCACTTGCGGGCAGCATCTTGATGCCCGACAGCGGCGCGGTGTGCCCACGAAGCAGGCGGACATCTTCGTTCGCGGGAGACCAGACACTGCCCTGCCAATCCGTGGAACTGGCGGCGACGCGGGCGCCGTCGTCGGAGGCGTCGACTCCGGTTATGTTGCCGACGAGCTTCGACATGACGTGCGTCTGCGGCGCCGGTTGATCGCGAAGCGAGTACACTCGTACATTGCAATCGGTACCGCCCACAATGATCTCCTCGCCGCCCTTCGCGAAGCCCAGCGCGGTCGGTTCCGCCTCGCGGTTGCAATCATCTTCGGGATTGCGATCGGTTTCGATCAACGGGTCGAACGGAACCAGGGCGACGTGGTGTCCGGGGGCGCTTCCGCAGGTCTCAGCCGACGTGTCGCAGACGAGAATTGAGTGACCGACGGTCTCGTTTCCGGTCACGTTGACGGCGACGCGGCTGCCGTCGCGCGACACGGCCAGACGTCTGTAGCGGTTGCTGCCGGCGACGTCGGCACCTTCGATCTCGATGGCGCGCATTTGCCAGGCCCCCGCTGCATCGGGCTCCCAGAGCAGGATCCGCGGGCTGCGCATGGCAGCCACCAGAAGGTGCGCATCCTGCGGAGCGGCAATGCGAAACGGCGTGTCGCCCTTCGGCAGGAAGGAATCCGGATCGAAGAGTTCGATGCGGGGGCTATCGCGCTTTCGGATCCAGATCTTCGAGCCGTCCGTGGCGGCCAACCACATCGCATCCTGACCGAGGGTGACGGATTGCACGTCGTTGCCCTGGGCCGCGTGCGGCAGGACGAACGCGATGTCGCCGTCGTTGAGACGGGAGATGCCCGGCGTCCAGAGCCGGGCGGTCTGGTCGAGCGACGCGGTCAGGATCTCGCGCCCTTGCGCGTCGAGCCGGGCGGTACGAACAGCGAGCTCATGCCCCCGCAGCACCTGAAGCGGACGCCAGTCGTCGGTCTGAAAGAGCCGGGCGGTCCCATCCTGGGCAGCGGTCGCAAGATACCTCCCGTCATCGCTGAAATCCGCGGACCAGACCTCCGATGTGTGCCACAGGACCGCTCCGGACAGCGTCAGTTCGGGGAGCCGGCCGTCTTGGTCGGGCCCGGCATCCGCCGGCGGTTCCGCCGCGGACAGAGTCCAGACCCGAACCACGTCGTCGGCGCCGCCCGAAACGAGCTGCCCGCCATCGGGCGAGAACGCAAGCGCCTTGACGCTGCGCTGGTGCGCCTGGCCGGAACAGCGCGTCTCGATTCCGTCAAGGGTCATCAGGCAGACCTTGCCATCGCCGATCCCGAAAGCCGCGAAATCGTCGCCGGGGGACATGGCGATCGACCACACGACATGTTGGCGGCCGGCCCGCTCGGTCCCGTCCGCCGGCAGGAGACCGACCCCCTGACCGCGGGCCACGAGATTGCGCGCCAGGAAGAGCGCGGCACGCCGCCAGTCGTCCGCCTCGCCGCGGGTCCAGACGTGCACATGGCCAGTGCCCGCGCCACCGATCAGCGTCGCGCCGTCCTGCGAAAAGGCGAGGGCAGACATCGTGTCGAACTCTTCCACAGGAGGGCCGGGGTAGAGTTCCTGGACCCTCTGCGTGTCGGACATCAACCCATCGACCAGCAGGGCCGCACCGCGCCGCGTCCCCACGGCGATCGTTCCGTCCGGCGCCACGGCCATGGACCGGCCGAGCGGCTTGGATCTGTGCGTCAGGTACGGTTTCAACTCCAATGTCCGGACCGGCGCGCGATTGTCGAGGCGGTCCCAGACCGACAGGGTCAGGCCTTCCGACAGCGTCACGAAATATCGCTGATCCGGGAGGAATTCGGCGGCGAAAATCTGGTCCTCCGCTCCCTTCCCATGGTCGAAGCGGCGCAATTCCCGCACATAGGAGAGCGCATCGACAAGCTTCTCGCGCGCCATGTCGATCGCATCTTCCTTGAGGTTGAAGTCGAGGGCATTCTGCAGCGCATCCGCGGCCTGTTCGGCGGTTTCCAGCGGCGCCTCGTCCAGGGGGCCCGGCGACAGGAGCGAGACCGACTGCCAGACGTCCGAAATCTGCCGCTGTCGCTGTGCCTGTTCGATTTGTTCGCGCAGCAGTTCGGCTTCGGCCTTGCTGACTTCGGCCCTCGCCTCAAGAGCTTCGTTCCGAGCTTCGAGCGTGTTTGCGCGCAGGTTAAGCGCGGAATAGACGGCCACGAATGCGACGATTGCGGCAGGTATCGACCATGTGAGGATCCGTTCGGTCGCGGTCCAGCGTTTCGATTGCCGGACGAAGTCCGCGATCCGCTCGAACACCGTCTCCGCGTCCAGCACCTCACCGCCTTCGCGCCATTCCACGCGCTCCAGATACCGCTCGGCCCAGGTGGCGTTGGGTGCCTTGCGCCGCCACCAGTGGCTGTATCGCGTCAGCGTCCGGCCGGTCATGAGGCCGCGACCGAGAAGACGGTCGAGCCAACTGAGCTCGGCCGTGTTCCCGCGTTCGCGGGTGAGGCGTGCCAGAAAGCGGATGTTCTCGGCCGATCCGTTTTCCTCGACCAGCCATTGCTCCTGCAGCGGTCGCCACAGGCGAAGGACGCATTCATGGGCCACGTCCACGGTGTCGTCCGCAGTGATCCCGTCTTCCTCGCCGGCAATGCGCAGGTAGGCGACGGACCCCTTGGAGAACCGCTCGATCACCCGGCGCAGATGCTCGAAATCGCAGCCGATCGTCCGGGCTGCGACTCCAACGCGCAAGGGGCGGCGGATGTCGCGCCCGCGGCTTTCGAGCATCGTGAGCGCGCAGAAGAGGTCGCGCGCGATCTGCTGGTCCTGCTTTTCGAGTGCGTCGTAGATCGCATCGAGCCGGTTCGACAGCGACATCCGCAGGGCGTCATGGCCGTGGGTCAGGTAGGCCTGTCCCTGCTCGCCCAGATCGAACACCTCGAAGAAATCCTTCAGGCCGATCCGGATGTTGCCCTCGGGCTGCTTCCTGCGTGCGTACTGGTAGAGGAGCCGAAGCGCGTGCTGCATCAGCGGCAGCTTGTCGAGCTGCTCTTCCAGCCCGTTCAGCATCCAGATCGAGAGCTCGGGGTCGATGGAGGCGCCGAACATGGCGATCGGGCCTTCGATCGCCTCCTGCATCTGGAACCGGTCGAGCGTCGGGGTCAGGAACTGGCTGTGGTTGATCGCGTTGGTCAGGCCGGCGTAGCGCGCGCATTTTTCGAGCTCGTCGGTCCGGATCGTGATGACAACGTGAACGTCACCCTTGGCGCCGGCGGTCTTGAGCAGGACGTCGACGAACCGCGAGGCGGCGTGCGGATCGTCCTGGGCATAGCGGAAGATCTCCTCGAACTGGTCGACGAGGATGACGATGGGACGGCCGGCCACCGACGTCACGCGCGCCAGCGCCGCCGTAAGGTTGCTGGACCGGGTCGTGATGTGGTTGAGGAAGAGTTGTTCCAGTTCCCCGATCTGCTCTGCCTCGTCCGCGTCCGGCTCGGGGCCGCCGCGCCCGCTTTCCCCCATGACGATAGCCTTGGCGAGCGCATGGCAGAGCCGGCCGATCGGGTTGGTTTCGGGATGCAGGTCGCAGAAGATCCAGTCCGAGCCGCGGTCCGACATGAACCCGGCCTCGAGCGCGTTGAAGAGACCCGTCCGCGCCAGCGAGGATTTCCCGCACCCCGAGGGGCCGGTGATGCAGAGAAACCGGTTCTCAGCCAGCTTGCCCAGCATGTCCGACACGTGGTCGTCGCGGCCGAAGAAGATGTCGAATTCCGCGCGCCTGAACGAGCGTAGACCCGGATAGGGTGTGGGGCTGCCCGCGGCTTCCATCGCCGCGGCTCAGTGCAGGCCGTCGTGGGTCTGGACCCCCAGCGACTGCAGGAAGGTCTGGACCGCACCGGGATCGAGATCGTCGCCGATCCGGATGACGTGGATGCCCGGCCCGCTGGGACAGTCGCCGACAGGTGAGGCGTCGCCGAAAGCGATCTCGAACCGCTGGCGCTCCTCGCTCCAGATTGCGCGGCGCCACCGCCGGAAGAAGCGGAAATGCGCCTTGGCCCGCTTGCGACCCTCGGCCTGCTCGCCATAGACGAGCACGATCGCGTCGTTGTCCTGCACCGCCTCTTCGAGGGCGTCCATGGAGGCATTGTAGTCGATGCAATCCACGTGCACGTGCTTGTCGAGCGCGGTCTTGATCCTGTCGCGCAGGGCCGCGTCGACCTGTGCCGCGTCGATGGACACCAGCGGCGGATCGGTGCCGGGAACCGTGTCCTGTGCTGCCGCGCGGCGTTCCTCGGACCGCAGGCGCTTGCGCCGTTCCTCGAGCAGCTTGATCGCGTAGGTTTCGAAATCCTCGAGGCTCGACCGGTGGGTCACGGCCGCGCGCAAGAAGGCCGCGTAATCCTCCGCGCATTCCGATGGATCGAATTCCCCGTTCGTCCACGCCGCCGTCTCGGCCCTGCAGTCCACGGCGATCCGGTGCTGCGCGATCGTGCTGGGAAGGTTGTCGCAGGCAGGTAGCAGGCGGCCGGGCAGAGCGCTCAACACCTGCACGAACACGGTGCCCGGCGTCCCGAGGGCACTGCGCAACCGGGTCGCCGTGGTCTCGTGATCGGCCGGATCCAGACGTATCACGGAGAACCCGGCATCCGCGAAAGAATGCGCCAGCCGGTCGGTATCGACGCGTGTGTCGCTGGTGGGCGCGGCGAGCACGACTTCGGCCTGCTGCTCCGCCGCGACGGTTTCCGGAGCGGGTGCCGGGGGCGAGGCGCCGGGTGCCGGAGTCCGCTGTCCCATCAACTCGCCGGACAGGGCGCGGATGTCCCGCACCAGACGCTCGAGTGTTTCCTGGTAGGCTTGTTGCGATGCCGGCGGGGCCGAGCGCGGCAGGGGAAACCCGTGTTTCGCGATCCCTTGTCCGGTCGGGGACCAGAACCGGATCGACAGGATGTCATCGACCCGTGCGCGCAAATCGACGAGGCCGTGCGCGCTCGACGTGGACCAGACCTCGTCCAGTTCGATCAGGACGAGACGCTTGCCCATCGCGACAAAGGACTCGAGTTCCTTGCGGCAGCTTTCGGAACTGCAATAGTGCTCGGAGAGGCAGATCAGGGCGAGGTCCGTCGTCTCCATGTGGTCTTCGATCCGTGCGCTGATGCTGTCACCGGCGCGGATCATGCCTTCGATGTCGCGCAGAAAACGGTAGGGGCTGCGCGGATCATGCGCGCCGAGGTCATAACGCAGATCCTCCAGAAGCTCGCCCAGCCGCGACGAGGCGATGTGCGGGCGGTGTCTGGTGTCGGCATGCGCATAGCTGACGAACATGCTGATCTGCGCGGCGGCATGTCCCCCCAAAAGCTTCTCCTCCAAGCAATGGACCAAACTATGAGGTCATCAAATGCCGGAAGGATACACCTCTCGCTTGCAAAAGAAAGCGTCTTGCCATCACTGGCATGCCGCCGGGTTTCGGGAGTGCGCGATCCCGGCCGCGTCCCAGATGGCGCCACCGGCACCCGCGCAAGCGGCCTGCGGGGCCTTCAGGTTGCCGATTGCCGGCCGCGATCCCCCCGCAAGGCGCTTGTCGCTCTCTCAGCACCCGCCCATGGTGGCACAGATGCGCTGCCGGTAGATTGCGTTCGCCTTGCTGTCCTCCACGAGGTCGTCGGGGCCCGGCAGGATGTCGCAGGCCATCCTGTAGCCCGGGTCGATGCCGGCGTTGACGCAGGTGCCCACTTCCCAACCGGGAGGGATATCGTTCAGATCGACCTGCTTCCATTTGGGGTGGCCGCTCTGCTTCAACTCGTCGAACCGGTTCACGATCAGGTGCGCGATGTCCGACACGGCCTGGCAGCTGTCCCGGTGATAGCTGTTGCGGCTCGGGTTGTAGTCATAGGTCATGAGAACCGCCTTCACGGCGACCGCGTCGACGGCCTCGGGCTGGAACGGGTAGGTGCCCGGCGGGATCTGCGCCGGCTCGTAGATCGCGCGGAGCACGGGGTCCGTCAGCGGCACGAAGTGAAATTGCGCACCGTCGATCGCGTCGTCCTGAAAGATCTTCGTCGGCGCGCCGGCGACATAGAAAAAGGCATCGATCTCGCCGTTCAGAAGCTGGTCCAGAGACGCGTCCGGGCCGATCGTGAGACGCTCCGCATCGACGCCAGCCAGATCGAGGACCAGCGAGGCCGTCAGGAACGTCCCGCTGTCCTGAACGCCGATCGCCACCCGTTTGCCGGACAATTCGTCCAGGCTCCCGATCTCGCGGCGCGCCAGCAGGTGGACCTCCTCGTTGTAGAGGGGGAACGCGATCTTCACCCCGAGGATCGCGCGCGCGATGGTCGGATCGTCGGCGGCATAGGTCCGCAGGTACTCCAGCACGTCGCTTTGCACGATCCCGAATTGTGTCACCGGGCGCTTTCGAACGCCAAGGACGTTTTCGAGCGACCCGGCGCTCTCCCGAGCACTCACGTCGAGCCCGCATTCGCTGGCGATCCTGGCGATGTCGCGCCCGAACTGGATGTATGTTCCGGACGGCCCGCCCGTGAGGATGTTCTTCTCGACATCTGCATCACCTGCTGTGCCGAGAGCGGTCAGCGCGAACAGAAGTCCGATGAATGTCGTTCTTGCGAAAATGAAACTCGGCATCTTGGGTATTCCTCTTGGTTCAATGCACTCAGCACCTGCCCAGCGTCGTCACAAGTGACAGCAACGTCTGCCGGTTGATGCCCCCGAACACGGACTGCAACGCATCGGTGGCGCAGGCACCTTCGGTCAGGAGGTGCTCCAACTCGCCGATCTGGGCATCGGTTGCATGCGACAGGCCGGGCGCACGCATAAGTGCCGCGGAAACCTCGAAGGAAGGACGACGCGGCTGGTCCGGTGCGATCGAGGTCGACGATGGAGCGTTGGTGGGGACGCCCGTGACATCAGCGGACGGCGCGACGGACGCCGGCATCGCCTGTTCCGGCTGGGCAGCGCTCGGGCCGGTCACTTCGGCGAGCGCTTCGAGCATCGACAGCGTCACCCTTGCAACATCCACCTCCTCTGCGAGCTTCGACGCCTCTTCGGACAGGGTAGCGACCTCCGCCTCCGCACTCTGACGGCTCTGTTCCATTTCCGCGATGCGGTCCTTGGCGTCGGCGAGCATGGCGGCGGCATCCTCATCGGCCTTCGACAGAACGGAGTCCGCCTGATCTCGGGCCGCCCGCATCATTTCTTCGACCCGATCGAGTTCGGCGCGCGCAGTGTCGACCTGGTCGCGCAACTTCCGCAAGCCGGCCTCGGCGCTGTCGATATCGGCCTGCGCGGATTCCGCCTGCGCCGTCAGTTCCTCGGCTTGCGTTTGGACCAAGGCGCGCGCCTCTTGCAGGTCTTCGAGCTCGGTTCTCGCTTGACTCAATTCGGCTCGGATCTCATCCCGCTCCTTCGCGACGGATTTCATCTCGGCCGACGCGGCCTCACGCCCTGCTTGGGCTTCGGCGACCTGCCGCTTCAGATCCGTCAATCTGGTTCGCGCGGTGGCGATTTCGGTCTGCAAGCTGTCGCGTTCCCTCCGCGCTTCTGCGGCTTCCGTGGAGGCTTGGTCATGTTCCGCGGTGGTTCGGCGCAGCTGCGCTTCGGCTTCGGCCTTTTGCTCTTTCGCGGCGTCGACCTGCGCCGTAACGCCGGCCAGGTCTTGCTCCGCTTTTGCGACGGCCCTTCGCAAGGCGCCAACCTGACCGCGAAGAGCGTCAGCCTGGCCCTGCGCCGCATCGACCGCGGTCGGCGTGTCGACGGTCCAGGTTTCGGCTCTGCTTTCTGCATCGGGAGTTTGCATTTGTTGCGCGTGCGCTTCGCCGGAACAAAGCGTCATCAAGCAGATCAAGGCAACGGCGATTTGACATCGGTTCAACATGTGATCTCCCACAAGCTTCACGCCAAGTCTCCCAACTCTAAAGAGATTTTTTCAGATTTCAATCTCGACGAGTACCGCTGATCCGCGACCGCACCGAACGGTCGGATAACGCCGGAGCAAGGATAGTGGACACGACGAGATCTGATCCCGCATCGACACTGCGGGCGATACAACAAATGATTGAAGATCGATCTTTTTTGCATTCGGGGTTCCCACGGTCCCAAGATTGCGGTCTTCAAGATTTCACCAAGTCACCTCACCGGCCGCTTCGCTTGCCGAGGACGACCAGTTTAGAACCCGCGGACCGGCGTCACTGAACGAGCGACGAGCAGGGGCAGCTCGTGTCGACGCGAGATGCCAGCGCGTGTATGGGAGGACCGAAGAATCCGAGAAACGGGGAGAAACGCATGAAAGTCGTCGTGATGGGTGCGGGTGTCATTGGCGTGACCACCGCCGTATTATCTTGCCAAGGGGGAGCCGAGGTCGACGGTGCTCGACCGTCAGGCCGGTCCGGGGCTGGAGACGAGCTATGCCAATGCGGGTGAATTGAGCTATGGCATGACCTCGCCCTGGGCTGCGCCCGGCATCCCGATGAAGGCGGTCAAATGGCTGTTCATGAAGCGCCGCCCGCTGTTCATCTGGCCGCTGATCAGCCCGACGATGTGGATGTGGGGCGCGTCGATGATCCGGAACTGCAACGAGGCAAGCTATCGGGTCAACAAGGGCCGCATGGTGCGCATTTCGAACTATTCGCGCGACGTGCATGCCGGACCTGATCGCCGAGACGGGCATCGAATATGACGGCCGCGAACAGGGCACGCTTCAGCTGTTCCGCACCGCCAAGCAGATGAAGGGATCGAAGGCCGATCAGGAAATCCTCGCGGAATACGACAGCCCCTTCGAGGTGCTGGGCCGCGACGCCTGCATCGAGGCCGAACCCGCGCTTGCCGAAGTGCGCGACAAGTTCGTGGGCGGCCTGCGTCTCACCGCCGACCGTACCGGCGATTGCCGGATGTTCACCATCGCGCTGGCCGAGAAATGCGCCGAGATGGGGGTCGAGTTCCAGCTATGGCCAGTCGATCAAGCGCCATCGCCGTCGAGAATGGCCGCATCGCCGGCGTCGACACCGAGGTCGGCGGGCCGCATCACCGGGGATGCCTATGTCTGCGCTATGGGCAGCTACGCCCGCGCACTGCTGCAACCCGATCGGCATCAAACTGCCGGTCTACCCGGTCAAGGGCTACTCGGTGACGCTGCCCGTCACCGACGATGCCTTTGCGCCGCAATCGACGATCATGGACGAGACCCACAAGGTCGCGATCACCCGGCTTGGCGACCGCATCCGGGTCGCGGGCACAGGCGGAGATCGCCGGGCTATTCCAACCGCCTCGGGCCGCATGCCACGGACACGGTCAAGCATGTGATCAACGATCTGTTTCCCAAGGGTGGCGACATCTCCAAAGCCGAAGGCTGGACCGGCCTGCGCCCGATGACGCCGGACGGCACGCCGGTTCTGGGGCCGACGCAATATGACAACCTGTTCCTCAATACCGGGCATGGCACGCTGGGCTGGACCATGGCCTGCGGCTCCGGCCGTGCCGTGGCCGACGTGGTGCTGGGTCGCGAGCCGGAGATCTCCTTCGACGGCCTGACCGCCGCGCGGTACGGGTGACAGAGGTATCGGCACTCAGGCACTCATTCTGATCGTGCCGTCCTCGATCCAGCGATCGACGATTTCGAGGACCTTCTCGGCATAGGCATCGTCGTTGATGTGGCAGTCGACCTCGGTCAAGGTCAGCGGCGCCTCGATCACACTGCGGACCTCGTCCGTCATCGCCGCCAGACCCTCGGGATCATGCGCCTCCTGCCCTTCCCGGTCCCATTCCTCGACCCCGCCAAGGGGCATGACGAATTCCACCGGCCCCTTGGCCCGCTTCAGGCGCGCGGCAATGTCGCGGATCAACGCGCGGCGCTCCTCGGGGGCGAGGCCGGAGGATTTGATCAGCCGGTTATGGGCGTGGAACGGACGGTCCGGCATAGGCGGCGGGGATCTCCTGCCAGCCCGGAAAGTCGATCAGGTCGGCGCATCCGGGTGACACGATCTGAGGAATGCCCTGGGCGCCGGCATTGGTCAGGCGATCCTCGCCCGCGTTCACGGCCGAGCCGACCATCAGGTTGCCGAGTTCCGGAAGTGCCAAGTCGAGAACCGCGGCGAAATAGCCCTGGCGCGCAAGCGACTTCGAAGGCCATCCCGCCCATGCCGGTGGCGTGGAACACGGCCACCTCGAAACCGCGCTGCTTCCAGCGGCCGGCTTCAGCCGTTTCATGTAGCTGAGGCAGGAGGAGCCGAGGCTCGTCATGCCGATCACCGGCCGTCCGCTCGAGGCGGCTCGGCGGCGCGCGCCGCGCCCAGCACCGCGCCCGCGGCCTGGGCTAGCGAGGACTTGCAGACCGGGTTCAGCCCATAGAGCCCGCCGGCCCACAGGATCATCTGGATGTCCGGCGCCAACCGGTCCGCGGGGATCAGCGGCGAAAAGGACACCGTCGACACGACGTATTTCGGCACACCCAGCGGCAGCGCCTGAGCAGCAATCGAGCGCGAGGTCGGTGCCCATCGTGCCGCCGAGGCCGATCATCCCGTCGATCCGGCCCTCGGCATGGAGCTGCGCGGTGAGCGACGCGGCGCCCGCGCGCCATGATCTGCATCGCCCGGTTTTCATCGCCCGCGTCGATCGCGTCCTGGATGGTCTTGCCCGCGGCCGCTGCAACGTCGTGCTTGGAGATGTCGGTCGGCTCCGACGGGTCGCCGAGGACGCTGACATCCATCGTCAGGACCGCGCCGCCCATACCGCGAATCGTGTCGCAGACGAAGGTCAGCTCCGGATCCTTGGTGTCGTAGGTGCCGATGACGAGGATCGTCTTCTTGTCGGTCATGGTGTCCTCCTCCTTGTCGCGTTGCCGGTCAGCCGCGCATGATTTCACCCTCTGGATCGTAGAACGGTACGAGCTGCAGTTCGATCGGGTAGTCCCGACCGCGATCCGAACCGCGAATCGCCCTCGGCGATCCAATCCTTCGTGACGCCGTCGCGGGCGGCTCACATTCGCAGGAATGGTCCTGGGCGCGATCATGTCCGCTGCACCGGCCTACAGCTTGATCCAGGCGGTCTTGAGGTCGAGGTACTTGTCGAAGGCGTGCAGCGACTTGTCGTGGCCGTTGCCCGATTGCTTGACCCCGCCCAGCGGCACGGTCATGTCCGCGCCGCCATAGGTGTTCACATGCACGACGCCCGCCCGCATCCGCGCGACCATCCGGTGGGCGCGGCCAGGTTCGCGGTCCAGACCGCCGCGGCAAGGCCGTAGACGGTGCCATTGGCGATGCGCGATGGCCTCGTCCTCGGTGTCGAACGGCATCACGGCCAGCACCGGGCCGAAGACCTCCTCCGTGCGCCAGCCGGTCTGCGGCGTCACGCCGGTCACGATGGTCGGCTCCATGAAATAGCCGCCGGTCTCCTCCAGGATCCGCGTTGCCGCCGATCACGCACCTCGCGCCCCGAGCGCGCGCCTCCTCGACGAAGCCGAGATTCTGCTCGAGCTGCGCGCTCAGAATTCACCGCGCCGGCCTGCGTCGCAGGGTCGAGCGGGTCGCCGACCTTCATCGCCGCGGGCGATGTCGCGACAGCGCCTCCACGAAATCGTCGTGGATCGCTGCGCTCGACCAGCAGCCGCGAGCCGGCGACGCAGACCTGCCCCGAGTTGCGGAAGATCCCGGCGGCGGAGACCTTGGCCGCCTCCGTCAGATCCGGCGCATCGGCAAAGACGATGTTGGGCGATTTGCCGCCCAGCTCGAGATAGACCCGCTTCAGGTTCGAGCGCGCGGAATATTCCAGAAGCCGGCGCCCGACCGCGCCGGAGCCGGTGAAGACGAGCACGTCGACATCCATCGACAGGCCGATCGCCTCGCCCACCACGGCACCCGCGCCGGTGACGACGTTCAGCACGCCGGGCGGCAGCCCGGCCTCATGCGCCAGTTCGGCGATGCGCAGCAGCGTCAGCGACGCGGTTTCCGCCGGTTTCAGCACCACCGAATTGCCCGCCGCCAGCGCCGGCGCCAACTTCCAGGCGCCGATCATCAGCGGGAAGTTCCACGGCACGATGGCCCCGACGACGCCCACCGGTTCGCGATGCACCAGACCCAGAAACGTCCGGATCCGTCGGCGCGATCTCGCCATAGATCTTGTCCAGCGCCTCGGCGTAATAGCGGATCGTCCCCGCGGCCGAGATCGGTTCCGCCTTCAGCGCCATGCCGATCTCGGTGCCGTTGTCGCGCACGCCGAGCACGGCGATCTCCAGCGCGTTTTCTTCGATCAGGTCGGCCCACTTGCAGCAGCACCTTCTTGCGTCGCCGCGGGGCGCAGCCCTGACCAGCGCCGGTCGTCGAAGCTGCGGCGCGCGGCGACCACGGCCGCATCGACATCCGCGGCGGTCCCCGCGCGCGATCGTCGTCAGCACCTGCCCGTCGAGCGGCGAGATCACGTCCATCACCGCGCCGTCCGAGGCCGGGCGGCGCTGACCGTCGATCAGGTGAAGGGCCGGCGGCACCGGCGCGTGCGCAACGCCTCGATGCGGTGGGGTCGAGCATGCGCTTACCTTGTTGGCTGTCGTGAATGTCGTGGTCGTGCGTCACTCTCGGCGATGGCGTTGCGCTTCTCCCGGATCAGCGCCCCAGACATGCCCGACGATCAGCAGCACGATCACGAGCGCCAGAAAGGCGGCGATCGGCCGGTCCACGAAATCGAGCGGGGTTTCGCACGCGCGCCATCGCCGAGCGCAGCTTCACCTCCATGATGCCGCCCAGCACCATGCCGAGGATGATCGGCACGATCGGCAGGTTCTGCCGCTTCAGCACCAGCCCGAGCAGGCCGAAACCCGCCGCAATGCCGCAGTCGATCACCGAATTGCGCAGCGAATAGACGCCCACGAAGCGAGCGGTCAGGATCGTCACGCCCAGGAACCGGGTCGGGACGCGGATGATCTTCAGCAGCCAGTTCGACGCGAAGAGCATGAAGACCACCACGATCACGTTCAGCAGGATCATCGCGGTATAGAGCGCATAGACGAAGTCGAGATCGTTCTGGAACAGCCCCGGCCCGGGGACCACGTTGTGCACGTAGAAGACCGACAGCATCATCGCCGTCAGCGCCTCGCCCGGGATGCCCAGCGCCAGCAGCGGGATCATCGCGGCGGCGGGCACCGCGTTGTTCGCGGATTCCGAGGCGACCAGCCCCTCGGGGCTGCCCTTGCCGAAGGCGTCGGGGTCCTTCGAGGTCTTCTGCGCGTAGGTATAGCTCAGGAATTGCGCGGTGAATTCGCCGACGCCGGGGATCATGCCCATCAGCACGCCGAAACCAGCTGCCCGCGCCGGCGACGCGCTTGAACCGGAAGACGCCCAGCAATGGCGCGGAACATGTTGCCCTTCGATCCGCTTGCGTGATCGGCGCGCGTTCGGGATCCGCCAGCAGGACGAAAGCCTGGCTGAGCGCGAAAAGGCCCAGCACCACGACGATCAGGTCGACGCCGCCCGACAGCCAGGTCCTGCCCGAAGGTGAACCGCTGCGTGTAGCGCACCGGCTCCAGCCCGATGGTGTTCAGCAGGATGCCGAACGCCGCCAGCGATCCGGCCGCCAGCGTCTGGCCCCGGTGCGCGAGGATCACCAGCACGATGCCCAGCAGCGCCGCGAGGAAGATCTCCGCGGCTGCCGAACATCGGCGCGACCTTGGCCAGCACGGGCGAGAACAGGATCAGCGCGATGATCGACAGAGTGCCCCCGACGAAGGACGCACCATAGGCCAGCCCCAGCGCCCGCAGCGCCTCGCCGCGCTTGGTCATCGGATGCCCGTCATAGGTGGTGAGCGCGTTGACCGCGGTGCCGGGCGTGTTGATCAGGATCGCGGGCAGCGAGCCGCCATACATCGACGAGCCGTAGATGCCGAGCAGCATGGTCAGCCCGACCAGCGGATCGAGCGAGAAGGTGGCGGGCAGCAGGATCGCGATGGCCACGGCCGCGCCCACACCCGGAATGGCGCCGATGATGACCCCGCCGATGGACCCGATGAAGAGCGCCAGGATGACGGCCGGATCGGCGAGCAGCGCGAGACCGGCGGCGAAGTCGCTCATCGCCAGACCCTCACAGCCAGATCATGACGAAAAGGCGGAAACCGCCCGGCGGAAGCAGCGAATAGATCTCGCCGGCCGGTATCTTGACCCGGAGCAAGCCCTTGAACACAACCACCACGGCGACCGAGAACAGTGTCGCGACCCCCGCCCATTTCCAGCTGCGGTACCCGAGGCGGTAACTCAGGCTCACGGTGAACAGGACGGTCGAGAGAAGGTAGCCGAGCCATGGCACCAAGAGGACGTATGCGATGAACCAGACCGGGAATTCGGTGGCCTTCACCCAGTAGAGGAGTTCCTCCGCTCTGCCCTCCAGTCGCTCCGACACCACGGCGCCGACGAAGTGCAGTCCGGAGAACAGGACCATCGCCGCCACGGCCACCGCCGGCCAGAAGGACGGCTGCGCAAAGAGCGATTGCCCCGCGATCCAGGTCGTCTGGGTCGGCAGCGCAAAGAGAAGGAAGAGGGCGAAGACCAGCGAGACCAGCGAAATGACGAAGTCCCCCGGACGCCGATACCGTCGAAAGAGGTCCTGAAACGTCCTGGTCTTGCTCATGGCCGGCTCCAAGGGAATGGAAGCGCCCGCAGGCGAACCGGGGCGCTTCGATGTCAGTTTCCGATGATCTCGACGACGGTGCCGAGCGTCTCGGCGTCCTTGGCGATCTGCGCCTCGGCCTCTTCGGCCGGCGTCCAGTAGATCAGCGCGCCGGTGTCCGCGGCAAGCTGCCTGGCGGCGTCCGAATTCATCACCTTCTCGGCCACGGCCGCGATCTTCTCGCGCGCGTCATCCGGCGTATCCTCGTGCACAAAAAGGCCGTTCCAGAGCGCGATGTCGAGCGAGGGGTCGAGCTCCGCGACGGTGGGCGTATCGGGCGTCAACGGGATCCGCTCCGACCCGACCGAGGCCAGTACCGTCACATCGTCGAGGCATGGCAGGATGAGCTGCAGCGTGGTGTTGATCACGTCGACATCGCCGGAGGCCAGCGTGTTGCAGTCGAGCGCGTCGAACGCGGCATCCGAGGCGTAGGAGAAGCCCATGTTCTTGGCGAGCGCCATGGTGACCTGCGTCGGGATCAGAAACGATCCGAAATGGCCCAGGGCGACGTCATTTTCGGCGGCGTAGGCTGCAAGGTCTTCCATCGTGGAATAGGGCGCGTCCCTCGACGTGGCGATTACGAACGGATAGGTCAGGAAGATGCCGATCGGATCGAACGGATTCGGCGACAGGGCCGGAATTCCGACTTCCGGGCCGACCAGCGGCACGCCGATCACGAAGGAGCCCACCGTGTATCCGTCCGCATCGGCCTGCGCGACCTCTGCGGCGCCCGGGAAGGGGCCGCCACCGCCGCCGGGCTTGTTCACTACCGCTGCGGGGACGCCGTACGTGGATTGGAACTCATCCGCGATCATGCGGGTGAGCACATCCTCCAGATCGCCCGGCGGCCACGGCACGACGAACTCGACGGGCTTTTCGGGATACTCCGCCAAGGCGGCGACGGGGCAGGTCACGGCCAATGCGGCCACACCTGCTGCAAGCAGTTTTTTCAAGATCGGTCCTCCTGTCAGATCGGCTCATTATTTGAACCTTTGGTATCAAATAGTCTTGCACGTACAGGTGAGTTCTGTCAATCTTTCTCGTGTCGGACGATCGCGCTGTTCCGTCGAAGTAAGGGAGACCTGATGGGGACGATCACCAAGGCGTTGGACCTGCTCACGTTTTTCTCCCGCGCCAGGCCGGAAATCGGGCTCGGCGAATTCGTCCGGCTGACCGGTCGCGACAAGGCCACGGTTCACCGGCACCTCTCCGAACTTGCGCAGAACGGATTTCTGGAACAGGCGGGCGGCACCCGGGCATACCGCCTCGGGCCGGCGCTTCTGCGGCTGACGACGGTGCGCGAAGCGACGGTTCCGACGCGAAGCGTGGTCTTGCCCATCGTCGAAGACCTCGCGGATCGTGCCGGCGAGCTCGTGCATTTCACCCTGCTCCAGGCAGAGAAACTCTTTCCCGTATGCCATGCGGACCCGGCGCGACACGGGACGCAGGTGCATTTCGACGAAGCCGAGGATCTGCCGTTTCACGCAACGGCCTCGGGCCTTGCCGCGCTGGCCTTCGGGCCTGCGTACCTGCGCGAGAAGATCCTTTCGGAGCCGCTGCCCACTCACACCGACAGGACACTCACCGATCCGGCAGCACTGGTCGCGACGATTTCGGACGTGGCCCGCACCGGAGTCGCGGTATCGGAGCGCGCCTTCGATCGCGAGGTCACGTCGCGCGCCGTCCCCGTCTTCGGCCCCGACGGACTGGCGGCCGGGGCACTCGCCATCGCGATGCCTGCAACCCGCATGAGCGATGCACGCGAAGAGGAGGTTCGCGCGCTTCTCCGCTCCGGCATGATCCGCATCACGCAGGCGCTCGGAGGTGTCATCCCCGAAGATCATCCGGCTCTCGCGGAAAGCGCGGCAAGATAGTCTTGGCCGGAGACGGCACGCCCGTAAGTTGACCATTTCAAGAGCGCGGACATATCTGCGGCTCCCCGATCCGCATGGTCGAAATTTCGTAAACTTCTTGGGAAAAAGCGGTCGTCCGATCGCGCCGTGCTAACCCGATATTCGATTTGCGGACGTATCCAGATCTCCGGTCGGTCTGCGCAGCATTGCCGGCACCCGATCACTTGCGATGAACAAGACCGGAACCATGCACATGGCGCTTGGCTACAAGATAAGGAAACGCGCCCTTTTGGGGGGCTTTCTTATCCTGCTCGCAACGCTCTTCGTGCAGAACCTCATCCACAGGGCGCAGCACGACCGCGTGGCGTCGGTCGTCGATACCTTTTCGCGCGTCTTCAAGACCAAGCTGGAGGAGCAGTTGCACAACCGTTTCGCCGTGATCGACCTGATCCGGCGGAACTGGGAAGACGGCCGGATGGGCAATGTCGACGAATTCGCCGCAGTGGCCGCGACCGTGCATCTGGATTTCACCGATCTTCAGGCACTGAACTGGGTCAATACCGAAGGCGTGATTGAAAAGGTCACGCCCGAGGATGGAAACACGCAGGTGCTGGGCTTGAACGTGGCGAACCTGGACGTGCCCGGCCATACACTGCGGGACGCGGAACAGCGCAACGCGTTTCGCATCACCCCGCCCATTACCTTGGCGCAGGGCGGGCTGGGTTTCGTCGGCTATGCGCCCGTCCAGGTCGATGGCGTGCTGGTCGGCTTCATGAACCTCGTCTTTCGCAGCGAGCCCCTGATCGAGACGGCGATGGGGCGCGGCACGGCGGACCGTTTCCGCATCACCATCACGGACGGCGACAGCCCGGTCTTCGGAAATCCGTTATCTGAGGCGTCACGCGACTTCGCTGCGATCACGTGGATCGACGTGGCAGGGCGCACCTGGAAGATCACGACCGCGCCGACGCGGTCGGAAATCGCGAAGGCCCAGACGAATCTCGACGAATTCGTGCTGATTTTCGGCATCTTCATGGCGATCGGCGTCGCCGTGTTGCTGAGCGAAACCGCGCGGCACAAGGAAACGCTGACCCGCAGCGAGGAGCGCTTCGCGCTCGCCATGAAAGGCGCCTCCGACGGATTGTTCGATTGGAACGTGTCGACGGGAGAGATCTATTTCTCGCCGCGGTGGTTCCAGATGCTGGGTTACGACCCCGATGAACTGCCATCGGATTTCGCCACGTTCGAGGGCCTCCTTCATCCCGACGACAAGCCCCGCGTCGTCAAGGACGGAGACACGCTGGATTCGATCGCGGGCAGCATCTCCGAAAACGAATTCCGGATGCGCCACAAGAACGGGACCTGGGTGAACGTCCTGTCGCGCGCCTACAAGCAGCGGCGGGAGGACAGGCTCGTCCGGGTCGTGGGCACACATGTCGACATCAGCGAACTGAAGCGCCAGCAGGCGGACCTGGAACGCGCGGCGATGACGGACGACCTGACGGGTCTGTGCAACCGGCGAGGCATGTCGCGCCTGATCGCGACGATCGCGGCGGAACTGGTCGAGAATGAGCGGCTCGCCATTTTTCACATCGACCTCGACATGTTCAAGTCGATCAACGACATGAACGGTCACGATGCCGGCGATCACGTGCTGAAGATCACGGCACGACGTCTGTCGGCGCACGAACCGCGGTTCGACGTTGCCGCGCGCGTCGGCGGCGACGAGTTCCTGATCGCCAAGAAGACCGCACGGGACGATGCGCGTGTCGTCGCCACCGCGACCCGGTTGATAGAAGGGATCAGCCAGCCCATCGACTTTGACGGCAAGCTGTGCCGCGTCGGAGCGAGCATCGGAATCGCCTTCGTGTCGCCGGGCTGCGGCGTGTCGATCGAGCAGACGATGGCAAATGCCGACATCGCTCTCAACTCCTCGAAGTCCATGGGGCGCGGCCGTTGCATCATCTTCGAACCGCACATGCGGGACGAGGCCGTTCATTCTGTCGAGATCGCGACGGAAATCCGTGAAGGTCTCGGCCGCGACGAGTTCCTGCCGTATTTCCAGCCTCAGGTGGACATGGTGACCAAGGAAATCATCGGGTTCGAGGCATTGGCACGCTGGAATCACCCGCAAAAAGGCATTCTCGGGGCAGCCGATTTCGTTCCGTTCGCCGAGAACGCGCATCTGGTGGATGCCATAGACGATCAGATCTTCAGAAAGGCCTGTCGGGTGGTGTCCCAGATCGGACTCCTGGGCGCACCGAAGGCGACGGTCAGCGTGAACCTGTCGACCGCGCAACTCTGCGACCCGGCCCTGGTGGATCGGCTGTTGTGGACGGTGGACCTCGAGAACGTTGAACCGAGCATGATCTGCATCGAGATCCTCGAGGCGACGTTGCTGAGCGAGCGGACGGCGAATGTCATCCGCAATGTCCAAGAGCTGGCCCATGCCGGCTTCGGGCTCGAATTGGACGATTTCGGGACGGGGCATACGGCGATCGCGAGCCTGCGGAACTTCCCGGTATCACGCATCAAGATCGACAAATCCCTGATCACGGATATCGACAGTGACCGCAGCCTGCAGGCGATCACCGGCGCGATCATCGATCTCGGCAAGAATCTCGGGATCAACGTGCTGGCCGAGGGGATCGAGACGGAGGCCGAACTCGACTATTTCGCCTCCACGGCCTGCAGCCAGCTTCAGGGATTCCTGATCGGGCATCCCATGCCCTTCGAGGACATGCGCGCATGGATCCGCGACTGGAACAGCCGACACGGAAACGCCAAAGCCCGTGGAGACGCCGCGTAAGACTTCGGCCGGTTCGGAGCGGCGGCGCGATTCCACAGGGGACCCGGCATCGATGGCGGTCAGGCCGGTTCGGAGCCGCAGCAATTGCCCGGCAGACCGCCCCCGGTGACGCCGCTATGGTTGCAGCACCCGCCCTTCCACCATGCGGCCCCCTCACCGTGGCAATACTTGTCGTCGGCGCCGGTCATCTTCATGAACATCGGGTGATAGTTGCGGCAGATCTCCAGCTCGGTCTTGACCCAATGCAGCGGATCGCGCCCGTAATGGTCCCAATAGTCGCCGTCCATGTTGAGGCCGGGCACCGCCGGGTTCCAACTTTCGTCGAGCCACAGGTCGACATCTCCGTACTTGGCGCAGAGCTTGCGGATCTCGGGATCGTCCAGCGCGCCCAGCCGGCCGTTCTCGATCAGCGTTTCGTTGTCGCCCTCGCGCTCCATCGTGTAGGTCGGGAAGTAGAGATGCAGGTGCCAATGCCCCACGGGGTGGCCCTGCCGGGCCGCACGGCGCTCCGCCATCGACGAGATGATGGTGCCGAAACCCATATGAATAACGCCGGACCGGACCCGCTCGTAGAGACAGTTGACGAAGCCGGAGGGGAAATCCTTGCGCGGGCGATGCACGTGCGGATTGGTTCCGATGGAGGCCTCCCACCAGTAGAGCAGTCCCTTGCCGGGAAATTCGGGATACTGGAGATCGTCGGTGTCGGCCTGCAGCGCGCGGAGCCGGTCGCCGAATTCGCCGCCCTCGTTGATCTGCGTGATCTTGGAGTTTTCCACGATCAATTGTGTCCAGTCGCAGGGCGCGATGTGGTTGGTGGTGCCCGCGATCACGCCGTTGCCGTCCTCCTTGCCCGCCAGGAACATCCACGGGCGGCCGGTGACGTGGCCGGGCAGGTATTGCTTGCCGAAATGTTCGTTGGTCGTCCAGGTCGCGGCGGTGAGGCCGGGGTCGTAGAACTCGCGCTTGGCGTCCCAGTAGCCGGCGTGGTTGGTGAACTCGATATCCGTACCCTCCGGGTCCACGATCCGCGCCCGCTTGGCTGTCCGCACCCGGTCCCAGGTCCAGCGGTCGATGGCGTTCAAAACCTCGATCGGCATGGCGTGCGCGGGGGAGGCGAGGATTTCCGGCGTGATGAACGGCATCCGCTGGATCTTGATCAGCCGCTCGGCGAGCACCGGCCCGCCGTAGCCCATCAGGATCTTGTCATAGGCCTGCTTCTTCTCCTCCTCTTCCCACCAGTCCATCCATTCGGCCAGCTCGCGGGTGCGGAAGAGGTAGTAGTCGACCTCGTCCGAGCCGATCCACTGCGGCACCGGACCCCGGTCGATCTTCTTGATCTCGTAAATGACCCCGTACTTCTCGAGGATCTTCTGGCAGGCCTGGATCACCAGGTCCGAGTGCCAGTTGTCGACACGCAGGAGCACGCGCTCGCCCCGCTGCAGATCCCAACACGCGTTGAGCCCATGATTGTACGGGCGCCGCGCCACATGCTCCAGATAGGGCAGAAGCTGGTCGGGATCGGTCACCTCGACGAAGGGCGGGCAGCGCGGCGGACGCGTCGCCTGGAGCGGGGGTCTGTCGAAGGTCGGCGCGCCCTGGGGCCGTGCGGCTACGCGTTCGCGCCCCGGGGTGGCGGACAATTCATGCTTGCCACGTTCGGCGGCGATGCGGGTGAAATCCTCGGGCATGGTTGATCCTCCCCCAGCGTCTACTCGGCGACCTTTCCGGCCTTGATCTCCATCATCAGAAACTTGGCCTGCTGATCCTCGATCTCCTCGAAGCCGATGAATGTCTTGAACTCCGGCATGCTCATCACCGGATGCGGCAGCGACGCAGTGTTCAGATCCCGCATCAGGCGGGCATAGTTGTCCTGCATCGCCTGCGCGGCGGTCATCAGACCGACAAGCGGAAACACCGCCAGACCGGCGACCTCGCGGATCTGATCCGGCGAAAGGTCGGTTTCGAGCCAGCCGAGGATCTGCAGCGACAGCGGCACGCCCGCCGCCTCACGCAGCCGCTTCAGCCCGGCGAAATCCTTGAAGGTCTTGCTGATCGGCTGGACGATGTCGGCGCCGGCCTCGACATAGAGCTTCGCGCGGGCGATCGCCTCGTCTTCGGTCGGGGCATCGGTGCGGGCGATGATGAGCATGTCGGGGTTCTTGCGCGCCTGGACCGCGGCGCGGATCTTGCCGGCATGCTCGTGCGCGGGCAGGATCTCGATCTGGTTGGCGGCGGCGGGACAGCGTTTGGGGGCGAGCTGATCCTCGAAGATCATCGCGCAAACGCCGGCCTGCTCGAACTCGCGCACCGTCCGCATCACGTTGATCGCGTTGCCATAGCCTGTGTCGGTGTCCGCGATCACCGGGCGCGTCACCGCGTTGACCACGTTGCGCACGACGCCGAGGTTCTCGGTCATCGTGTAAAGCTCGGCGTCCGGCAAGCCGAGATTGGTGGCCGAGACGGCGAAACCCGACGTCATCAGCGCCGGCGCGCCGGCCTTCTCGGCCAGCATCGCGGACATCGCGTCAAAGCAGCCGGCGGCGAAGATCGTATCGCCGCCACGCACCTTCGCCGCGAAGTCTCGTTTGGTGTCCGCGTCCGTCATCAGAAAGCCTCCTCGCTGTCGCGTGCATGCAGATATCCGACAATGCCGCCAGCCTCGAGCATCTGGCGATCGCTTTCGCTGAGAGGATCGACGGGCATTTCCGTGCCCGCGGTCAGGTTGCGCAAGATCCCGGCGCCCCAGTCGACCTCGATCTCGTCCCAGCGGCTCACCCTTCCCATGATGCCGGGGCAGATCACCTGCGGGAAGCCCATCGCGATCTCGCCGCGCCAGTAGCCGGGGGCGAAGCTTTCCGCGATCACGCCGGCGATGCCGAGTTGCCGCATGCCGATCATCGGCGGATAGTGCGGGTGGCCGTAGCCGAAATTGTGGTTGCCGACGAGCAGGTCGCCGGGCCGCACCTTTTCGGCGAAGTCCGGCTCCTCGGCGGCCATGCAGAGCTTCGCCAGTTCCGCGGGATCCTTGATCTTGATGTTCTTCACGCCGACGATCTGGTCGACGTCGAAATCCGCATCCTCGAAGATCCAGGCCACGCGGCCCCTGAGGTTGTGCAGTCCCATGCCGTCACCTCTTCAGGTAGGTCCGCGGGTCGGCGATGCAGCCCTCGATGGCGGACGCGGCCACGGCGGCGGCGTTCACGATGTAGATCTCGCTGTCGGGCGAGCCCATCCGGCCGCGGACGTTCAGCGTCCCCGTGGACACCGCCCGCTGGCCCTCGCGCATCGCGCCCATGCGGCCGAAGCAGTAGTCGCAGGACGACGAACTGATGAAGGCGCCCGCATTGATCAGCCGATTGATGATACCGTCGGCCGCGGCCTTCTCCATGATCTCCTGACTGGTCGGTATCACGTGGAGCTGGAAGCCATCCTTGACCTTGTGGCCCTCCAGCACATCCGCAGCCAGCGCCAGATCCTCGACCCGGCCCGAGGCGCAGGACCCGAGATAACCGACTTGCACCTCCATTCCCGCGACCTCGCTCAGGTTGCGGGTGTTGGCGGGGCTCGGCGGGATGACGGCCACGGGCTCCAGATCGTCGACATCGATCTGGTGGCGGGCCGCGTAGGTCGCATCGGGATCGGAGTAGAGCGGCTCGATATCGAGCTTCTGGCGGTCCCGCATGTAGGCGAGCGCCTTTTCATCCGGGTTGTTGATCGCCGTGATCGCCCCGGTGAACATCGCAAGGCAATTGATCGTCTGGCGGCCTTCCAGCGACATCGCCTCGATCGTCGGCCCGCCGACCTCCATCACCGTGCCGCGGCAGGCGCGTGGCCCCAGTTCGCGGACGATGTGGTGGAAGACGTCGCGGGAGGTCACGCCCGGCTGCAATGTGCCCGTGATGTCGATGCGCGTCGTCTCCGGCACCTGGAACTTGATGCGCTCCTTGACGAAGGCCTCGAGCAGGTGGCGCCGCACCCCGATGGCCAGCGTGCCGAAGGTGCCGAGCTGAGAGATGTGGCCGTCGAAATGCACGACGAAGGCGCCGGGCGTCGCATACCCCAACTCCGCCGCGACCTGATGCCCGATACCCTTGCGTTCATACACCGCGACGCCGTTCTTGCGCCCCCAACTGCGGGTGTTCTCGTGAAGATCCTCTTCCTGTGCCGTCGCGGCTGGAACCATGTGGTCGATGAAAAGGGCGTAGCGGTCGGGCTCGGCCACCTTCTCGATCCCGAATTCCTCTTCCATCTGGCGGAAGATGACATCGGTGTAGCCGGGGAAGTCATAGGCGATCACGAAATCCGGCTTCGCCAGCAATTCGTCGCCGGCCCGCACCTGCGACTTGCCTGACACGCGGGCGAGAATCTTTTCCGCGATGGTAGAGCCCATGCACCAACCTCCCCTTGGAACGGACCATTTCAATCGTGGTCGCGATTCCGACCGAAGTCAACCAACAACCAGTATTTCACCTGTTGAAACTCTAGGGGAGAAGGCCCCGCACGGCCTTTTGCATGTCGGCGGTCGCGGACTGCATCTTTTCGAGAAGGCTTGCCTGCGCAGCCCCGACATAATTGGGCGTCAATCCGCCGGACGACACCGCTGCGAGCAACCTGCCGCGATCGTCCAGCAGCGGGACCGCCATGGCGGAGATGCCTTCGGCGATCTCGTCATGCTTGACGATGACCCCCATGTCTCGGCCGCGGTCAAGTTCGGAGCGCAGCTGCTTTTCCTCATTCACTGCGAGCTTCAATGGACCGGCGAGGATCCTCTCCCGCTCGGACGCGTCGAGGCACGCCAGGAGCATCCGCGGCCCGGTCCCGAGATTGAAGGCGCGGCTTTCCCCCACGGCCCACCACCGCACCTCGATCGCCTGTCCCCCGTTGTGGCGTGCGGTGCAGAGCGCCGCGTCCCCGTCGACGGTGGAGAGGTAGATCGTGGTCTGCGTGTCCTTGGCAAGCTGGATCAGGCGCTGATCGACGAGGCCGGTGAGCGTCAGTGTTTCGGGCACGGCGCGCGCCAATTCCAGCAGTCCAGCGGACGCGCTGTAAAGCCCGGTTCCCGAGTCCTGGAACACGAGCCCCTCGTCCCGCAGCGTCACGAGGATTCGGCGAGTCGTTCCCGCGTCGAGACCGGTGTCGCGCACGATCTCGTTGAGGGCGCGCCGCGGGTTCTCCGGTGAGAATGCGCGGAGGATTGAAACGGCGCGGGAAATCGACCGCACCCGCGGCAGGCTCATCCCCTGCTGACCCCGCGCCTTGGAGACCTCATTCATCCGAGCTGTCCCTTTTCATCTGTTGAAATGTAAATTGGCCGTTGACACGGCGCAACCGTCTCGTGCGATATTTGGACGGACGGCCGCCTGCGGCCCGAACAGGGAGGAAATCAATGAAACATCTACTGGGGGGTATGCTTGTCCCCGCATTTCTGGCCGCTGGCCTGTTGACCGCGCCGATGGCGTCACCTGTCGATGCACAGACGCGCGAACTGCGCTTTGCGGAATTCGGTCCCAACGCCGGCGCGCGGGCCAGCGGCCTGGTCTGGCTCGACGAGGAATTGCGCAGCCGCACCGACGGCGAACTCGGGCTCGACATCATCTGGGGCGGGGCACTGGTCGGCGCAGGGGGCGCGGCACAGGCCATTTCCGACGGCGTGGCCGACATGGGGTCGATCGTGCCGGTCTACGCGCCGGGCCAGCTCGTCGTCTACGAGGTCGTGGATACCGGCGAAATCGCCGACGAGTATGCGGGCATGATGGCGGCTTATGAACTCATGACGGCGCATCCGGCCGCGCTGAAGGAAGCGGAAGACTTCAACATCAAGTACTTCGGCAACTACACCACCGGGCCGACGCAGCTTCTCACAAAGGACACGCCGGTCCGCAGTCTCGAAGACCTCGAAGGCCTGACCATCCGGACGACCGGCGCGCATGTGCCCGCGCTCGAAGCCTTCGGAGCGGCCACGGTCTCGATGTCCCAGCCCGACGTTTACGAGGCGCTGTCCAACGGCTCCGTCGACGGCTCGACGACGTATTACTATGTCGTGAACGGGTACAAGCAGTACGAGGTCGCCGACTACATGACCGAAACGGCGCTCGGTCAGACGCTGGGCTTCGGCATCATCATGAACCGACAGACCTATGAGAGCCTGTCGCCGGAACACCAGGCCGTCATCGACGAACTTGGCCGTGACTTCACCGTGGAAATGGCCCGGATCATGGCCAATTCGCGGGTGGAGACCAAGGCCATGCTCGCCGAAGGTATCGACGGCAAGAAGGTCGAGATGATCGACGCGCCCGAGGAGATGCGCCAGGCGCTGATCGAGGAAGCGCTCAAGGACAACGCCAATTGGGTCGAAAAGGCCAACCAGAAAGGCCTCGATGGCGAGACGATCGCGTCGGAGTGGCTGGCCTTGACCGAGAAGTATCGCCAGGACGTCGAAGCGAACGGCTATCCCTGGGAGTGAACGACCGCCGACCACTCACGCAGATGCCAGGCATTCGGGCGACCGGATGTCTGGTGCTCTGCGCGTGGTCATCCTTGCAAGCCGGGTGAAGGAGGTCTGACCATGCCGGGAGCGGACACCGGTCTTCGAAGGGTCCAGAGCCTGGTCGAGAATGCGGCGATGATCCTTGCCGGTCTCGTGTTGCTGACCATGGGTCTGATCATCGTCGCCTCGATCCTCGGCAAGGTGCTGTTCCTGCGGCCGATCCCCGACGATCTGCTGATGGTCGGCCTGTTGAACGTGGCCGTCATCGTGCTGCCGCTCGCCTATGTGGAACGGCACAGGGGCCACATCACCGTGACCGTCACGACGGATTGGATGGGCACCCGGGCGCTGGGGGCGCTGCGCATGCTGGGCGCCTTCGCGATGGCCGTGTTCTTCGGCGGCATCGGTTTCATGGTGGCGCGGCGGATGCCGGACGAGATCGCCAAGGGCGCCTATTACGATGGCGTCCTGCAGATCCCGACCTGGCCGATGAAGGCCGTGTTCGGGGCGGCGATCCTGCTCTTCGTCGCCCGCCTGATCCTCAGCATGATCGACGGGTTGCGGACCTTTCGGACCGGTCGGGACGACACCGGCCCGACGGCCCCGCGCGAGGAGGTCTGACGCGTGGATCCGCTTCTGGTCGGCCTCGTCGCACTCGGCATCACGCTGCTGCTGCTGGCGATCCGCGTGCCGATCGCCGCGGCGCTGGGCATCTCCGCCTCGGTCGGCGTCTTCATCATCTTTGCCTGGCGTCCGGGCGGTGATTTCCTGCCGGCCTATGCCTGGCGACCGACGCTGTCGCTGATCGCGAACGGCCCCTACGATTTCCTGAAAAGCTACAGTCTGGCGACCGTGCCCCTGTTCGTACTCATGGGCCATCTCGCCTACGAGGCGGGGTTCACCACCGATGTCTACAGGGCCGCGCGCCTGTGGCTCGCGCGGTTGCCCGGCGGCGTGGCGATGGCGTCCGTCGTGGGCTGCGGCGGCTTTTCCGCGATCACCGGATCCTCGGTCGCCTGCGCCGCCGCGATGGGCCGCATCGCCATCCCCGAGATGCTGAAATTCGGGTATTCGAAGCCGCTGGCCACCGGATCCGTCGCCATCGGCGGCACCTTGGGATCGCTGATCCCGCCGTCGATCCTGTTCATTCTCTACGGCGTCTTTGCCGAGCAATCGATCGCGCGGCTCTTCATGGCGGCCATCCTGCCGGGCCTCCTGTCGCTCGTCGCCTACCTGCTGGTGATCTACATCTGGGCGCGCGTGAAACCCTCCGCGGCGCCACGGCCCGAGGAAACGATTTCCGCGCGGGATCGCTGGCGCAGCCTCGGGCGCTGCTGGTCGATCGTGATCCTGTTCGTGGTGGTGATCGGAGGCATCTACGCCGGGTTCTTCACCCCATCCGAGGCCGCCGGCGTCGGCGCGATCTCCGCGCTCGTGCTGGGCCTCTTGCTGGGCCGGCTGAACTTTGCGCGCATCGTGTCGGCACTGCGGGAGAGCGTCTTTCAATCCTCCATGATCTTCGCCATCGCGGTGGCCGGCAAGATCTATGTCAGCTTCATCGCGCTCACCGGCCTCTCCGGCAGCATCGGGGACTGGATCGCCGCGGCGGACGTGTCGATGGCGACGGTGCTGGCGCTGATCATCCTGCTCTACCTGGTGCTGGGCATGTTTCTCGATCCCATCGGGATCATCCTGCTGACCCTGCCGCTGACCATCCCGGTGGTGAACGGCTACGACCTGTCGCTGATCTGGTTCGGCGTCCTCGTGGTCAAGCTGCTCGAGATCGGGCTGGTGACACCGCCCATCGGCTTGAACGTCTTCGTCATCAAGTCGATCCTGGGCGATTCCGTGCGGCTGGAGTCGATCTTCGCCGGGATCAGCCTCTTCCTGATCGCCGAGGTCGTCGTGCTCGCCATGCTCGTCGGGATCCCTGCGATTTCGCTCTGGTTGCCGAGCGTGCTGATGTAGGCACTGCCCTGCCGGCGCGGCCCGAGGACCACGCCGGCATCTAGACGTTTTCCGTCATGGCTGCACGCATCGCACAGCCACTGCGCTCAGCCGCCGTGTTTCTCGATCAGTTGTTTCGCCTGTTCGATCAACGCACGTCCGTCGATGCCCTTGGCTTCCATCTCCGCGACCCAGCGGTCGATCACCGGCTGGGCGGCCGCCTTGAACCGGGCGACCTCCTCGGGCGGCAGCTGCACGATCGAGTTGCCAGCATTCTCGGCGATGTCGCGCCCGGGCTTGTCGTAGTCATACATCACCTGCGCCGCGAATTCGGCGAGAGCCTGACCCGATTCCGCGTCGATGGCGGCGCGGATGTCGTCGGGCAGGCTCTCGTAACGGTCCCGGTTCATCACCAGCACGATCGTCGCGGTATAAAGCGCTTCGTCGCCGGAGAACTCGGTGTGGTTCTTCACGAGTTCGGAGAGCTTGATCGCCGGAGTCACTTCCCACGGGATCACGGTCCCGGACACGACGCCCTTGGACAGCGATTCCGGGATCGCGGGCAAGGGCATGCCGACCGGCGTCGCGCCGAGCTCGTTCAAGCAGGTCGTTGATGACCCGGGTGGGGCCGCGCAGCTTGAGGCCTTGCATGTCCTCCAGCGTGGCGACGCCATCCCGCGTATGGATCACGCCCGGGCCGTGCACCCACGCGCCCAGCACCTTGAGGTCCTTGTACTCCCCGTCCTGCAGGTCGATTTCCACGAGTTCCTGGAATGCCTTGGACGTGGCCACCGGATCGGTCATCATGAAGGGCAGCTCGAAGACTTCGGTCTTCGGGAACCGACCGGGCGTGTATCCGACCACCGTCATGATGATGTCGGCCACACCTTCGATGGCCTGGTCCATCAGCTCCGGCGGGCTGCCGCCGAGCTGCATGGCGTCGAAATGCTGGATCTTGAGCTTTCCACCCGCGGCCGCCTCGACGCGTTCGGCCCAGGGCTTCAGGATGTGTTTCGGCACTGTGGCCGGGGCCGGCAGGAACTGGTGCAGCGTCAGCTCCACTTCCTGCGCGTCGGCGAGGGTGGCCGAAGTGCCCAGCGCAAGCGCTGCGGCGGCAATCCAATGGATGAAGCTGCGACGCATCATGTGGTGTCCTCCCGGTTCGCAGGTCTTTTTCTTGTCAGTTCAATGTCACGGGCAGGCTGAGCGGACCGCGGAAGCCGAAGCCCCAGAACTTCACCGTGTCCGGATCCGCAAGCGTCATGTCGGGAAAGCGGTCGAAGATCATCGGAAGCAGGATCTGCGCCAGCATCCGCCGCGCGATATGGGTCCCCTGGCAGAAATGGGGTCCGTTGCCAAAGGCCTGGTGCGGCGTCTTGGGCCGGAAGATGTCGTAACGCTCGGGCGCCTCGTATAGATCCTCGTCGTGGCAGGCCGACGCCTGCACGGTCATGACCACCTCACCCTTCGCGATCGGATGCCCGCGGATCTCCGTGTCCTGCATGACCAGCCTGGAGCTCGCCTGGATCGGCGCAACCCAGCGGATACCTTCCTCGAACGCCGCGTCCCACATCCCGTCGCGCTTGCACGCCTCGAGCTGATCGGGGTTCGTGAAGAGCCCGTAGAGGATGGTCAGGAACGCGTCCCGCGGTTCGTTGATGCCGCCCCCGATCGCGATCTTGGTGTTGGAGTAGATCTGGCTCCGCGGGATCGGGTCCTCCGCGTTGACCATCGCCGACAGCGCGGATTGATCAGGCTCCGCGCGCGCCCGCTCCGAACAGGCATCGAAGAGGCGGTCCATCTCCGCATTGGCCGCGTCGGACTTCTCGAAAAGCTCCGGCACGGCGCCGAAGTTGCCCGCCCCGTCGATCAGGGTCTGCGACCAGCGCATCATCTCCTCGTCCGTGGCTTCCGGTATGCCCAGAAGATGCGTGAGACAGCGCGCGGCATAAGGTGCGGCCAGCGCGCCGAAGAGGTCGACAGTTTCGCCCCGCGGCAGGCGTCCCACATACTCTTCGGCCACTTTCGTGTAGATCGGCTGCCAGCAATTCTTGATCACACGCGGGTTGAAGGCCGGTGCCATGGCGCCGCGTTCGCGCGCGTGATCCTCGCCATCCTTGCGCATCAGCGTATGGGCGAGGAACGCGCGTTTCATCGGCGTCAGCGGATCGTCAGACGAGAAAAGCTCCCAGCTTTCCTTGACCCGCTTGGTGTCGGCGGCCCTGGTCAGCATGATACGGCTGATCGCGGGCACTCGCACCACCGGCGTCTCGGCGCGAAGGCGGCGGTAGATCGCATATGGATCCGATTGCAGTTCGGGAATCTGAACCGTTTCGTCGACAGGCACGTCCGACAGCGTGGCTGTGGTCATGTCGGGTCCTCCTCCCCTGATGTCCTTCGCCAAACTATCGCTGAAATTGACATTGATCCACCCGATTGATTTGATAATCCGTATCTAATTTTCCGATGGAGATCATGTGTCCGATCCCTTCACGCTCGACTTCGCGGCCCTGCGCTGCTTCCGGATGGTCCACGCGCTAGGGTCCTTTTCGCTCGCGGCCGAGAGTCTCGGATTGAGCCAATCGAGTGTCAGCTACACGATCGCACGGCTGCGCGACGTCTTCGAGGATCCGCTCTTCGTGCGGCAGGGTGGCGGGATCGTACCGACCGACCGCTGCGTCGAGATCGTCTCCAGACGAGTCGGTTGCTGGACGAGTTCGAGGCCCTGGCCGCGCCGCGCGTCTTCGATCCGGGCACGGCGCAGCTGAGCATGACGGTCTCGTGCAATTTCTATGAACGGGTGACGATCCTGCCTGAGCTCATCCCGATGCTGCGACGCGAGGCGCCGGGCATCCGGCTCAACATCATTCCCAGCCAGGTGCGCGGCCGCGAGCAATTGATCCGCGGGGAGAGCGACATCCTGATCGGTCCGATCCGTCTCGAGGAAGCGGGATACTACCGACGGACGCTTTTTGCCGACGACTATGTGTGCATCATGGACGCGCGCAATCCGCTCGGCGCGACGCAGCTTGGCCTCGACGACTATATCCGGGCGCCCCAGGTCGTCGTCAACTACGGCGGCACGTTCCGATCGCAATTCCTCGTCGAGCTCGAGCGGCTGGGCCGGACACCCAATACCGTCATGGAAATTCCGAGCCCGGCCAGCCTGCCGGAAATCCTGGCGTCGACGGACATGCTCGCGACCGTGCCGCGCCGGATCGCCAAGGTGTTCGGAGACGACATCCAGACGGTCGAATGCCCGCTCCGCGCCGAAATTTCCATCGAACTTCAATGGGGCCCGCGCACCCACGCGTCCGCCGCGCATGTGTGGCTGCGCAACAAGATCGCGGCGGCGGCCGGCGCGTTTCTCGAAGAAGTAGAACGGGTCGGATCTACCCGGACCGGCGCGACAAACGCGGTCGCCTCGATCTCGAGCAGCGCCTCGTCTTCGACGAGGTCGTTCACGATCACCAGCGACATGGCCGGAAAGTGCTTGCCGAAGATGCGGCGATAGGCCTGGCCGACTTCCTTCTGATGCGCCATGTACTCGGCCTTGTCCTTCACGAACCAGGTCAGCCGGCCCACGTCGCTCACGTCGCCGCCGGCGGCGCGGACGATCTCCGCGATGTTTCCCAGTGCCTGTTCCATCTGCCCGATGAAGCCACCCGGCGCGAATGTCTTGTCCTTGTCCCAGCCGATCTGGCCGCCGATATGCAGCGTTCCATCGGGCATCAGCATCCCGTTGGCGTAGCCGAGGGCCGGGGCCCAGCCGTCCGGGTGGATCGTTTTCGGTTTCATGATGTGGACTCCATGATATCTCTAGCCTTGGCGCGGACCGGGTCGGGCCAGCGCACGGGGCGCCCCTGCGCGTTGATGCAGACGACGGTCTGGTTTGCGACGAACCGGATCTCCTCCCCGCACCTCGCAATCGTCTCGAGGGTCAGGCTGGACCCGCCCATCGCCTTCAGCGTGATCGACAGCACGAGGTGGTCGCCATGCCGGCTGGGCGCCTTGAACTGCAGGTCGATCGCCACGGTGGGCACGCCGGCCTCGGGGTGCATGTCCTCGAACGCCCAATCGAGGCAGTCGGCAAACAGCGCCTCAACCGCGTCGTTGACCATCTCGGCGTAGCGCGGAAAGAACCCGATGCCGGCCGGATCGCAATGGCGGAACAGCATCTTCTGCGGATAGTCGAAATGCATCAGGTCACGCGGGATCTGGTCTGGTACTTCGGATCGCGCCACAGCCCGTCTCGGATGACCTCTTCGAGGATCCGGGCACCCTTCCGCACGTCCTCCGCATCGAGATAGAGCGGGGTGAACCCGAACCGCATGATATCCGGGCGCGCGGAAATCGCCGATCACGCCGCGGTCGATCAGCGCCTGCATCGCGGCATAGCCATGCTCGAACCTAAAGGAGACCTGGCTGCCCCGGACCCCATGCTCGCGCGGTGTGGCAAGCGACGAGGTCGGGACACCGCGCCTCCACCTCCGCGATGAAGAGATCGCCGAGGTCGAGCGATGCCTTGCGCAACTCGCCCATGTCCACCTCGTCCCAGACGTCCAGCGCGACATCCAGTACGGCCAGTTGCAGGATCGACGGCGTGCCGACGCGCAGCCGTTCGGTCGACATCGCGGGGCGGTAGTGCCGCTCCATCGCGAACGGCGCGTCATGGCCCAGCCACCCGGCCAGCGCGGGTTCGATGTCCTCCACCAGGTCGGGCCGGGCATAGATGAAGGCCGGCGCGCCGGGGCCGCCATTGAGGTACTTGTAGGTGCAGCCCACGGCGAATTCCGCGTTGGAGCCCGCGATATCGATCGGCAGGGCGCCCGCGCTATGAGCCAGATCCCAGATCATCACGGCACCGACGGAATGCGCGAGCTCGGTGACCGCCTTCATGTCGTGCTTCCGGCCGGTGCGATAGTCCACCTCGGTCAGCATGACGACGGCCACGTCCTCGGTGATCGCGTCGGCCACGTCCTTCGGCGCAGGCGTGCGCAGCGCGTAGCCCTTGTCGATGGTGCCGATCAGCCCCTCGGCCATGTAGAGGTCGGAGGGGAAATTGCCGCTGTCGCTCAGGATCACGCGGCGGTCAGGCCGCATCTTCAGCGCGGCGGCCAGCGCCTGGTAGACCTTGATCGACAGCGTGTCGCCGGTGGCCACAGACCCCGCGGGTGCCCCGATCAGCCGCCCGATCCGGTCGCCCACCTTCTGCGGCAGCGCCATCCAGCCGGCGGTGTTCCAGCGCGCGGATCAGCTCGCCGCCCCATTGCTGCGTCATCACCTCCTGCGCCCGCGCCACAGCACCTTCGGCAAGGG
This sequence comes from uncultured Alphaproteobacteria bacterium, assembly GCA_963721175.1. GTDB lineage: Bacteria > Pseudomonadota > Alphaproteobacteria > Rhodobacterales > Rhodobacteraceae > Aliishimia. The sequence goes on from CAVRIG010000026.1 coordinate 114,575, forward strand.
ACCGAGCGAGTTGCCGTCGAGATAGATCACGCCCTCTGGCATCTCGAAGCGGTCTTTCATCGGCAGGGTCATAGCTCACCTCTCAGGTGCCAGAGTTCGGGGAAGAGCTCGACCTCGAGCATCCGGCGCAGGTACTGCACGCCCGACGTGCCGCCGGTGCCGCGCTTGAAGCCGATCACGCGCTCGACCGTGGTGACGTGGTTGAAGCGCCAGCGGCGGAAGTAGTCCTCCAGATCCACCAGCTTCTCCGCCAGTTCGTAGAGTGTCCAGTGCGTGTCGATGTTCTCGTAGACGATCTTCCAGCGGGCCTGGATTTCCGGCACGGCCTCGTGGGGCCTGTCGAGTTGTGGGGCCGGAACATTGTCCTCGTGCCCGTCGAGCTTCCGGAAGAGCAGCCGCACCACCTCGTCATAGAAGCTGGGGCGCGCCAGTTCGTCGCTCAGCAGCTTGTGCACCTCCGGCACATGCGCATGCGGCTTCAGCATATTCGGATTGCGGTTGCCGAGAACGTATTCGATCAGCCGGTACTGGTGCGACTGAAACCCCGACGACGGGCCCAGAGCCTCGCGGAAGGTCGTATAATCCGCGGGCGTCATCGTCCGCAGCACGTCCCACTGGTTATTGAGCTGTTCAAAGATCCGGCTCACGCGGGCCAGCATCTTGAACATTTCCGGCGTGTGGCCCGCGATCAAGACTTCGCGGGCCGCGGTCAGTTCGTGAATAATCAGCTTCATCCAGAGTTCGCTGGTGTGGTGCTGGATGATGAACAGCAATTCGTCGTGGGCGTCGCTCAGGGGATGCTGCTGGGCCAGCACGTTTTCCAGATGCAGGTAGTCGCCGTAGGACATCGCTCCGGCGAGGCCCATCTTCGCCCCTTCGGACCCGGGATCGTAGGCACCGTTGCTCATGACGCCTCCCGCAGACGGAACCGCTGGATCTTGCCGCTTTCGGTCTTGGGCAGGGCATCGGTGAAGACGACGCGGCGCGGATACTTGTAGGGCGCGATCTGGGCCTTTACGTGGTCTTGCAGCAGTTTCTTCAGCGCGTCTGAAGGGTCCTGCCCCTCGCCCAGCACCACGTGGGCCTCCACGATCTCGCCCCGCTCGTCATCCGGGACGCCGATCACCGCGCATTCGGCGACGGCCTCGTGGGACAGCAGCGCCGCCTCCACCTCCGGCCCGGCGATATTGTAGCCGGCGGACACGATGATGTCGTCGTTGCGCGCGGCGAAGTGGAAATATCCGTCCGCATCCTGCGAAAAGGCATCGCCGGAGATGTTCCAGCCGTCCTGCACGTATTCGTCCTGCTTCTCCCCGCGCAGGTACCGGCAGCCGGTGGGGCCGCGCACCACGAGCCGGCCGACCTCGCCCGTCGCGACCTCGGCGCCATCCGGCCCGATGACCTTGGCCTCGTAGCCGGTGACCGGCTTGCCGGTGCAGGCGGGCCGGTGGTCGTCGAACCGGTTGGTGATGAAGATGTGCAGCATCTCCGTCGCGCCGATCCCGTCGAGCATCGGTTTGCCGGTCTTCTCGCGCCACTCGTCATAGACCGGACCGGGCAGCGTTTCCCCGGCCGAGACAGCCGCGCGCAGGGAACTGAGGTCCGCGCCCTCGTCCATCGCCCGCAGCATCGCGCGGTAGGCGGTGGGCGCGGTGAAGCAGACCGTCGCCTTGTAGGTCTCGATGATCTCGATCATGTTCGGCGGCGAGGCCTTTTCCAGCAACGTCGCCGCCGCCCCGAAGCGCAGCGGAAAGATCGCGAGGCCACCCAGCCCGAAGGTGAAGGCGAGTGGCGGCGAGCCGACGAACACGTCCTCCGGCTGCGACGTCCAGCACTTCCTTGGCGTAGCCGTCCGCGATGATCAGCAGGTCGCGGTGGAAATGCATCGTGGCCTTCGGGTTGCCGGTCGAGCCGGAGGTGAACCCGATCAGCGCCACATCGTCCTGCGAAGTCTCGACGGCATCGAAGCTCACCGATTTCTGCAATGCCAGCCGGTCGAGTTCCGCGTCGTGGTTGGCGGTCCCGTCGAACCCCACCACGGTCGTCAGGAATTCGCTCCCCTTGGCGCAGGTGGTGATCTCGTCCATCAGCCGCGTGTCGCAGAGGGCGTGCGTGATCTCCGCCTTCTCGACGTATTTCGCCAGCTCGCCCGCGCGCAGCATCGGCATGGTGTTGACGACCACCGCGCCGGCCTTCGTCGCCGCCAGCCAGCAGGCCACCATCGCGGGGTTGTTGGCCGACCGGATCAGACCCGGTTGCCGGGCTTCACCTTCAGATCCTCGACCAGCACGCTGCGCCAGCCGGTTGGTCCAGTCGGCAAGCTCCTTGTAGGTCCGCCGCCGCCCGTTGCCGATCAGCGCCGTGCGGTCGCCAAACCCCTTCTCCACCATCCGGTCGGTCAGTTCCACCGCCGCGTTCAGCCGGTCGGGGTAGTCGAACCCGTCGAGCAGCAGGTCGGGCCAGGCGTCCTCGGCCGGCAGGTTGTCGCGCGCGAAAGTGTCGGTATGGGCGGAAGGTCTGAGCATCGTCATTCACCCCTGATGATTGGCAAGCGCCTGCCGCGCGATGACCACGCGCTGCACGTCGGACGCACCCTCGTAGATCCGCAAGGCCCGGATATCGCGGTAGAGCCGCTCGACCATCTCGCCGGATTTCACCCCGTCGCCGCCATGCAGTTGCACGGCCGTGTCGATGACCTTCTGCGCCCGGTCGGTGGCGAAGAGCTTCGCCATCGCCGCCTCCCGCGTGACCCGCGGCGCCCCGGAATCCTTGGTCCAGGCCGCGCGGTAAACCAGCAATGCCGCGGCATCGACGTCGAGCGCCATGTCCGCGATGTGCCCCTGCACCATCTGCAGATCGAAGAGCGGCGCCCCGCCCACCTGCCGGGTCGTGACGCGGGCCAGCGCCTCGTCGAGCGCCCGCCGGGCAAATCCGAGCGCCGCCGCGGCCACCGTCGAGCGGAAGACGTCGAGCACCGACATCGCGATCCTGAACCCCTGCCCCGGCGCGCCCAGCATCGCCGTGGCCGGAACCCGGCAATCGTTGAATCGCAGCCGCCCGAGCGGGTGCGGCGCGATCGTCTCCAGCCGCTCGACCACCTCGAATCCCGGCAGGCCAGCGGGCACGATAAAGGCCGACAGCCCCTTGGCTCCCGGCCCCTCGCCGGTGCGGGCGAAGAGCGTGTAGACATCCGCGATCCCGCCGTTCGAGATCCACGTCTTCTCGCCATTCAGCACGTAATCGTCGCCGTCCCGCGTCGCGGTCATGGTGGAATTGGCGACGTCCGAGCCCGATTGCGGCTCCGTCAGCGCGAAGGCGGAGATCGCCTTGCCCGCGCGCGTCTGCGGCAGCCACTCGGCCTTCTGCTCCGGCGTCCCGAAGAGCGTGATCGCCCCGGTCCCCAGCCCCTGCATCGCGAATGCGAAATCGGCGAGCCCGTCATGCCGCGCCAGAGTCTCTCGGATCAGGCAGAGCGAGCGCACGTCCAGCGCGCCGTCCTCGTTCGCCGAATGCGCCGCGATCCCGGCCTCTCCCAGCATCGCCACGAGCTGACGGCAGGCGGCGTCGGTGTCGGAATGATCCACCTGCGCCAGGTTCTTCGCCGCCCAAGCATCCAGCTCGGCCGCCAGGGCACGGTGCCGATCCTCGAAGAACGGCCAGCTCAGATACGTCCGATCCGCCATCAATCGCCCTCGAACACCGGTTTTTCCTTCGCGACGAAGGCATGGTAGGCGCGGTGGAAATCCTGCCCCTGCATGCAGATCGCCTGCGCCTGCGCCTCGGCCTCGATCGCCTGCTCGAGGCTCATCGACCATTCCTGCGCCAGCATCGTCTTGGTCATCATGTTGGCGAAGCCCGGTCCGGCCGCGATACGCCCGGCAATTTCCTGCGCCGTCGCCAGCAGGTCGTCCGTCGGCACCACGCGGTTGAAATACCCCCAGGCCAGGCCCTCTTCGGCGCTCATCGACCGCCCGAGATAGAGCAGTTCCGCCGCGCGCCCCTGCCCGATGATCCGTGGCAGGATTGCGCAGGCGCCCATGTCGCAGCCCGCAAGCCCGACGCGGTTGAAGAGGAATGCGACCTTCGCCTCCGGCGTCGCGACCCGCAGATCGGAGGCCATGGAGATGATCGCCCCCGCCCCGGCACAGATCCCGTCGACGGCCGCGATGATCGGCTTGCCGCAACCCACCATCGCCTTGACGAGATCACCGGTCATCCGGGTGAAGGCCAGCAGTTCCTTCATCGACATCTTCGTCAGCGGGCCGATGATGTCATGCACATCCCCGCCGGAACTGAAATTGCCGCCATTGGGCGCGAAGATCACCGCGTTCACGTCATCGGCATAATGCAGGTCGCGGAACCAGTCGCGCAGCTCGGCATAGCTCTCGAAGCTGAGCGGATTCTTCCGTTCCGGCCGGTCCAGCGCGACGGTGGCGATACCTTCCGCGATGTCGCAGTTGAAATGGGTCACGTCACTGCGCATGGTCTCGCGCCTCCAGCGATTGGGTGAGATGGTCGAGCCGGTCGATCATGCCGGCGAGGTCGTCCGCGTCGAGCCCGCCGAAGATCTCGTCGATCCAGGCGTGATGGACGGTAACATGCCGCGCAAACAGCTTATGCCCCTTTTCGGTGAGGACGATCAGATGCGCCCGGCGATCGTCGGGGTCGGCGAAACGCTCGGCCAGCGCCTCCTCCACCAGCTTGTCCACGATCCCGGTGACGTTGCCGTTCGACACCCGCAACCGCCGGGAAATCTCGCTCATCCGCAGCCCTTCGGGCGCCTGCGCCAGCGCCGACATCACGTCGAAGCGCGGCAGCGTCCAGTTGAGATCCCGGCGCAGCCGGCGCCGGATCTCCTCCTCGACAAGCCCGGACGCCTTCAGGAGCTTCAGCCAGAGCCGAAGTCGTTCGCGCAGCAAGGGTCCCGGCATGTCCTTCATACCCGGATCATCTCCGCCTCGCGGTCGGCCAGACGCCACGCCTGGCTCCGGCCCGCATCGTAGGGCAGCGGCCATTGCTCGTACCGGTCGCCGATCGCGGTCGCGGCGTGCAGCAGCCAGTAGGGATCCGCGAGGTGCGGACGCGCGAGACAGACGAGATCCGCGCGTCCCGCCATCAGGATCGAGTTCACATGGTCGGCCTCGTAGATGTTGCCGACGGCCATCGTCTTCAGCCCCGCCTCGTTGCGGATCTGGTCGGAAAACGGCGTCTGGAACATGCGGCCATAGATCGGCTCGGCCTCGACCGACGTCTGCCCGGCGGACACGTCGATGATGTCGGCGCCCGCACCCTCGAACATCTTCGCGATCTTCACGGCCTCATCCGGCGTGACGCCGTTTTCGGCCACCCAGTCATTGGCGGAAATCCGGACCGACATCGGCTTCTCCTCCGGCCAGGCGGCGCGCATGGCCCGGAACACCTCTAGCGGGTAGCGCATCCGGTTCTCCAGGCTGCCGCCATACTCGTCCGTGCGGGCGTTCGACGTCGGCGAGATGAAGGACGAGATCAGATAGCCGTGGGCCGCGTGCAATTCGGCCATGTCGAAGCCTGCGCGTTCGGCCATCTCCGTTGCCGCGACGAACTGGTCCCGGACAGCGTCCATGTCGTCGCGCGTCATCTCCCGTGGGACCGGATTGCGGTCCGACCATGGGATGGGCGAGGCGGACATGACGTCCCAGTTGCCGGCCTTCAGCGGGGCGTCCATCTCCTCCCAGCCAAGCTGGGTCGAGCCCTTGCGGCCGGAATGCCCGATCTGCATGCAGATCTTCGCATCGGTCTCCGCATGGACGAAATCGACGATCTGGCGCCACTTCGCCTCGTGCTCCGGTGCATAGAGCCCGGGGCAACCCGGGGTGATCCGCCCTTCGGGCGAGACGCAGGTCATCTCGGTGTAGACCAGCCCCGCTCCGCCTTTTGCCCGCTCGCCCAGATGCACGAGATGCCAGTCGGTCGGGCAGCCATCCACGGCCTTGTACTGCGCCATGGGCGAGACGACGATTCGGTTTTTGAGCTCCATCTCCCGCAGCTTGAACGGCGCGAACATCGGCGCGCGGACCGGGGCGTTGTCGGGCACGCCGGCTTGCGCCTGGAACCATTTCTCCGCCGATTTCAGCCACTCGGGATCGCGCAGCCGCAGGTTCTCGTGGCTGATCCGCTGGCTGCGCGTCAGCAGGGAGTAGTTGAACTGCACCGGGTCGAGGTCGAGATAGCGTTCGACCTCCTCGAACCACTCGAGGCTGTTGCGCGCAGCCGATTGCAGGCGCAGCACTTCCAGCCGCCGATCCTCCTGGTAGCGTTTGAACGCCTTTTCCAGCGTCGGTTCCGTGTGCAGGAAATCCGCGAGCGCGATCGCGCTGTCAAAGGCCAGGCGCGTGCCCGACCCGATGGAGAAATGCGCCGTCGCCGACGCGTCACCCAGCAGCACGACATTCTCGTGGTGCCACTTCTCGCAGAGCACGCGCGGGAAATTCATCCAGACCGCCGATCCGCGCAGGTGGTCCGCGTTCGACATGAGTTCATGCCCGTCGAGGTATTGTTCAAACGTCTTGCGGCAGGTCTCGACGATCACCTCCTTGGACATGTGCTCGAAGCCGAAATTGTCCCAGGTCTGCTCCGAGCATTCGACGATGAACGTCGCGGTGTCGTCGTCGAACTGGTAGGCGTGGACCCAGATCCAGCCATGTTCGGTCTTCTCGAAAATGAAGGTGAAGGCGTCGTCGAATTTCTGGTGCGTCCCAAGCCAGATGAACTTGCACTTTCGCGTGTCGATCTCGGGCTTGAAATACTCTGCGTATGCATCGCGCACCCGGCTGTTGAGCCCGTCACAGCCGATCACGACGTCGTAGTCGCGGCGCCAGGCCTCGATATCGTCGAAGGGCGTCTCGAACCGCAACTCCACGCCGAGTTCGCGCGCACGCTCCTGCAGCAGGACCAGCATCTTCTTGCGCCCGATCCCCGCGAAACCGTGGCCGCCCGACACCGTGCGCACGCCGTCATGCACCACCGCGATATCATCCCAGTAGGCGAAGTTGTCGCGGATCGCCTGCGCGCTCTGGGGATCGTTCTCCTCCAGGTTCTCCAAGGCGTCGTCGGACAGCACGACACCCCAGCCGAAGGTGTCGTTGGCCCGGTTCCGCTCCACCACCACGATCTCGTGTGAGGGATCCCGCAGCTTCATTGAAATCGCGAAATAGAGGCCGGCCGGCCCTCCGCCAAGACACGCAATGCGCATTCAGAGCTTCCTCCTGTCATCGGCATCAGCGATTCCACCGATCCGTCCTCTTCCGATTAGCGAAGGTGCAAATTTATTTCAAGCTTGAATAATTCAGGCTTGATAGTTTTTTTACCGTGTTCAGACATTGGGGCGATCCGACTATTCGCCGCCGACGAGCCGCAGACGTCCCATAAGGGTCGACAGGATGAAACAGAGCGCGGCGACGCAGACGATCGACGGACCTGCCGGCGTGTCCAGACCATAGGCCGCCCATAGACCGGCAACGGCGGATGCCGCTCCGATCGCCGCGGCGATCAGCGCCATCGCCTCGGGCGTGCGTGACAAGGGTCGTGCCGCGGCGGCGGGAACGATCAGCATCGCCGCGATCAGGAGCACGCCCACGACCTTGATGGCCACGGCCACGGTGACGGCGAGCGCAAGCGTGAGGATCAGCTGTTCGCGCCGGGGATCCACGCCGCTCGACCAGGCGAGTTCGTCGTTGAGGGTCGAGATCAGGAGCGGCGACCAGCGCCAGCCGATCAGGCCGATCACCAGCAGCGCCCCGCCCCAGATGACGGCAAGATCACCCCGCGACACCGACAGGATGTCGCCGAAGAGATAGGCCATCAGGTCGATTCGGATCCCGGACAGGAAGGAGACGGCCACCAGCCCGAAGGCCAGCGCCGAATGCGCCAGAACGCCGAGCAGCGTGTCCATGGCATAGCCGCGGCCGGACAGGAGCGACACCGTCAGCGCCATCACCAGCGCAATCGCCAGTGCACCGACGAAAACCGAGAGTTGGAGTGCCAGAGACAGCGCAACGCCGAGAATCGCCGCATGCGCGGTGGCGTCCCCGAAATAGGCCATTCGCCTCCAGACCACGAAGCTGCCCAAGGGTGCGGCGGCACAGGCCACGCCGACGCCGGCCAGCGCGGCCCGGGTCATGAAATCGTCCAGCATCAGTGAGCCGCCTGTTTCGGCCGATGGTCGTGCCCGTTGTCGTCGTGGGATTTTTCTTGGTCGTGGTCGTGCGAATGATCGTGCGTATGGTCATGGTCGTGGCGATAGAGCGCCAGCGCCCCGCCCGTGCCGCTGCCGAAGAGCGCGCGGTATTCGGGCAACGAGGACACGATCTCCGGCGTGCCTTCGCAGCAGACATGGCCGTTGAGGCAGACGACGCGGTCGGACGCGCTCATCACCACGTGCAACTCGTGGCTGATCATCATCACGGCGCATCCTGTTTCGCGCCGAACCTCCTCGATCCGTCTGTAGAACGCGGCCGAGCCCGCCTGATCCAGTCCTTGCGTCGCCTCGTCGAGGAGCAGCAGGTCCGGCCGGTTGATCAACGCCCGCGCCAGAAGAACGCGCTGGAACTGCCCGCCCGACAGGGCCGACATCTGCCGCTTCGCCAGGTCGGGAACGTCCGCCTGGACCAAGGCCGACATCGCAGTCGGCGCGCGAGGTGCCGCCGGGCAGGCGCAGGAACCGCTCCACGGTGATCGGCAAGGTCGGGTCGATATGCAGCTTCTGCGGGACGTAGCCGATGCGCAGGCCGGGTTTGTGGGTCACGCGCCCCGAACTCGGCCGCGTGGCGCCGATGATGGTGCGCAGCAGGCTGGTCTTTCCGGATCCGTTCGGGCCGACGATGGTCAGGATCTCTCCGGGTTCGATGGCCATCGTCACGTCCTGCAACACCGTATTGGCGCCGTATCGGACGCTGATGTTCTCCACGCTGACGAGGCTCATGCGCCGTCCTTCTCCGCGCAGGCGGGGCAGATTCCCTCGGCCTCGACCACCGTGCGCTCGATCCGGAAACCCGCGGCGTGTGCCGCTTCGCCCAGCGCCTCGCGGGCCGACTGCGCCTCCGCCACGGCATCGCAGATCCGGCAGATCATGAAAGCGGGCGAATGGGAGGCCCCGGGATGGGCGCAGGCGATGAAGGCGTTGAGCCGTTCGATCTTGTGCGCGAAGCCGTTGGCGACCAGGAACTCCAGTGCCCGATACGCGACCGGCGGCTGGGATCCGAACCCGGCGACCCGCAACCGGTCGAGCACGTCATAGGCGCCCAGCGCGCGATGCTCCTGCAGCAGGATCTCCAGCGCCTTGCGCCGGACTGGGGTGAACCGAAGACCCGCGTCCCTGGACCGAAGCTCAGCCGCGTCGATCGCGCTCGTCACGCAGGATGCGTGGTCGTGCACTTCGAACCCGACCGGGTCGGGTGGGGAACTGGTGTTTAACTCGGTTGCTCTTGTCATGTTATTTCATATCAAGTATCTGGTGATTATTGTTATAAGATCACACGAGGCCACCGATGTCCAGCAAGCTGCCATCCGTCCTGTTGTTCGCGATGCTATTTGCCGGATGCGCCGCAGCGGAGGCGCCGCGCGTGGCGGTCGATATCGCTCCGGTGCATTCGCTGGTCGCGCGGGTCATGGAGGGTTTGGGCAGCCCCGATTTGATCGTCGCCCCCGGCGCCAGCCCGCATGAATACAGCCTGCGCCCGTCCGAGGCGAAAGCGCTTCAAGAGGCGGACGTGGTCTTCTGGATCGGGAGGACCCTGACACCCTGGATGGGAGACGCCATTGCCACGCTGGCGGAGGATGCGGCGGTGACGGAGCTGCTCGAGCTGGACGGAACGACGCGGCTCGACTTTCGCGAGGGTGCGCTGTTCGAAGCGCATGCGCATGACGGTGACGAGGTCGGACATGCCGACGGCCACGGCGATCATGACGAACACGCGGATGAAACGCATGCCGAGCACGATCAGTCCGAGACGGAGGGGCACGAGCACGACCACGGCACGCATGACGCGCATGCCTGGTTGTCACCAGACAATGCCGCGACGTGGATGAACGCGATCGCCGCTACCTTGTCCGCCGCAGATCCCGAGAATGCGGGCGCCTATACCGCCAATGCCGCTTCCGGTCGGGAGGAACTGGCCGATCTGTCACAAGAGATCGAGGGCATTCTGCAACCCGTGCGCGGACGGAACTTCATCGTCTTTCACGACGCCTACCAGTATTTCGAGACGGCGTTCGACATGCAGGCCTCCGGCGCGGTCTCCCTCTCGGATGCCACCGACCCGAGCCCGTCCCGCATCGCGGAGATCCACGACAGGGTCGCCGCGCAGAACGTGACCTGCGTCTTGTCCGAGCCGCAGTTCGACCCGGGGCTGCTGGCGTCGGTCATGGATGGCACCGATGCCCGCACCGCGGTATTGGACCCGTTGGGGTCGGATCTGGAGCCCGGTCCCGGGCTCTACCCGCAGATGTTGCGCAACCTGGCGACGACGCTGGCGGACTGCCTCCGAACGAGGTGAGGCTTCCTGAACGATCACGCTCGATGCACGACCCACGGGCCAAGCGTGACGCAGGGTCGCCTTGGCGAACGTCCGTTGCCTTCCGACTTGGGGCGTTCGATGGTGTGTCGGAGACGGGGACGACTCCAGGTTCGACACCAGTCGGAGGGCGCAATGGGACATGACGCGGACGCAATCGTGGTGGGGGGCGGTCTGGCCGGTCTCGTCGCCGCGACCGAGGCGGCGGAGGCCGGGCTGAAGGTCGTCATCGTAGAGCAGGAATCCGAGGCCAACCTGGGCGGTCAGGCGTTCTGGTCGCTGGGCGGGCTCTTCATGGTGGACACGCCCGAACAGCGGCGGCTGCGCGTGCGGGACAGCTTCGACCTCGCCTGGGCTGATTGGCAGGGCGCCGCGGGCTTCGACCGGGAAGAAGATCACTGGCCGCGGCGATGGGCCCGCGCCTACGTGGAGTTCGCCGCGACGGAGAAACGGGACTGGCTGCGGTCGCTGGGTCTGCGGATCTTTCCGATCGTCGGCTGGGCCGAACGCGGCGGGATCGATGCGTCCCATCACGGCAATTCGGTGCCAAGGTTCCACGTGACCTGGGGCACGGGTCCGGGCGTTGTGGAGATCTTCGAACGTCGTGCCCGCGCCCTGGCCGAACAAGGCCGGATCGAGCTCCGGTTTCGACACCAGGTGGACGATCTGATCCTGGAGGGCGGCGCCTGCGTCGGCGTGTCGGGGTCGGTTCTGGCGCCCGACGAGGCCGTCCGGGGCAAACCCACCAACCGCGACGTGACGGGCGACTTCGAACTGCGCGCCGATGCGGTCATCCTCTGTTCCGGCGGGATCGGCGGTGACCTCGACCTGGTGCGCGCCAGCTGGCCGGAGCGCCTTGGGCCGGCGCCGAAGACGATGATCAAGGGCGTCCCGGCGCATGTCGACGGCCGGATGATCGGGATTTCCGAGACCGCCGGAACCAACACGATCAACAAGGACCGGATGTGGCATTACGTCGAAGGGGTGCGGAACTGGGACCCGATCTGGCCCGATCACGGGATCCGCGTTCTGCCGGGCCCGTCCTCGATGTGGTTCGACGCGACCGGACAGCGGATGAAGGCGCCGAACTATCCGGGCTATGACAGCCTGGGGTCGCTGCACGACATCCTGAAGACGGGGCACGACTACACCTGGTTCATCCTGACCCAGAGCATCATCAAGAAGGAATTCGCGCTCTCCGGATCGGAGCAGAACCCGGATCTGACGGGGCGCGACTGGAAGCTCGTCGCGGGTCGTGCGTTCGGCAAGTCGGCCACCGGACCGGTGGAGGCGTTCAAGGAGCATGGCGCCGATTTCGCGGTGGCAAGCACCCTGCGCGACCTGATCGCGAAGATGAACGGGATCGCGGGCAACGATCTGCTGTCCGAGGACGTGATCCGCCCGCAGATCGAGGATCGCGACCGCCAGATCGCGAACCCGTTCACGAAGGATCAGCAGATCATGGGTCTGCGGACGTTCCGGAACTATGTCGGCGACCGGCTGATCCGCACCGCGAAGCCGCACCGCATCCTCGATCCCGCGCATGGTCCCCTGATCGCGGTGCGGCTCAACATCCTGACCCGCAAGACGCTGGGCGGGATCGAGACGGATCTGGGCGGGCGCTGCTTTCGCAAAATCGAAGGACGCGGTCAGGAGGTCTTTCCAGGGCTTTACGCGGCCGGAGAGGTGTCCGGCTTCGGCGGCGGCGGCTACCACGGATACCGCGCGCTCGAGGGCACGTTCCTGGGCGGCTGCATCTTTTCGGGCCGCGAAGCGGGTCGAACGGTCGCGCAGGACGTGACCTGAAGCGGGTCGGCGCCCCATCTCTGCGAGTTTGCAGATGTAGCCGATCCGTCGCGCTACTGCCCCCAGTCGGACGCGTTTCGATTGTCGGATGGGCGGAGCCTGCACCCAAGCAGGTTCAGCGGAAAGACTGTGCCCGTGAACTTTTCGCGGCGTTTCCTACATTATGTAGTGGTCCAAACCGCCGCAATCCGTTAATCTGGTGTCATGACATACGTTCGCCCGGACTTCCTCTATTCCTTCGATAGCCTGACGCGGATGCCGCGCTGGATTTCGGCCCGCCGGAACCAGGCGCCCGAAGATCAGGCTTTCCTGTCGGGTGCGGCACTGGCGCATCTGGATCTGGTGGTCACGCATCAGGATGTTCCGCAGGCACTCCTGCGCGAGCGGCTGGCCCTGGATGCTGCGTCCGCGTGCACGGCTTTTGCGGGCCGTCCCGAGCGAACTGCCGACCTGCGCGATGCCATCCATCTCTTGCGCGCCGGGGATCTGCCCGGGCCGGCCGGCGCGGTCTACATGCAATGGCGGCAGGCGGTGTCACGTCCGATGACGGCACGGACGTTGTCCAAGGCGCTGCCTGATGTGGAGGCAAAGCAACTCGGCAGATGGCTCGATGCCGGCCACGGGGCTCCGGTGGCGCGGGCCGCGGCCGTTCTGGAGGCCGTGCTGGCCGATGCGCCCCGCCACGAGGCGGCCGCCCTGATCCTCGCCGATGCGGCGTTGTCCCGGGCGTGCTGCTGGGATCATGTGGTGCCGTTGCTGGCGCCCGGATTGAACCGGCGCGACCTGGGCCGGACCGGCGCGGATTTGCGCGACGCGTGCCACGTCGCAATCCGTAACGCCGCAGCGCGGGTGGTGCCCATGGCCGCCGATCTGGCGCGGCGTGCGGCACGGCTTCGGAGCGTGGCGCCGAAACTGCGCGCGAAGGGAGCCTCGGCCGCGGTGGAGCTGTTCCTGACCCACGATGCGCTGGCGCCGACCGCGCTGACCGGTCTGATGTCCGACCGCGCCGCTCGCCGGTTCTGCGACCGGCTGATCGAGTTGGGCGTCGCGCGGGAGTTGACCGGACGGGAGACGTTCCGGCTCTACGGGCTCTAGCCGTGGCAAGACCGATCGACCTCGACCGCACCCTGTCCGAGTTTCCGCCGGAGTTGCGCTGGCGCGAGTGGATGCGGCGGATCGAAGCCGTTCTCTTCGCCAGCGCCAGCCCCGTATCGCGCGCAGATCTGGCACGGGTCGTCGGCCCGGACGCTTCGGTTGAGCTGCTGGTCGACGATCTCGCGGCCGATCTCGAGGGGCGGTCCTTCGAGGTCGCGCGCGTCGCGGATGGATGGATGCTGCGGACACGTCCCGCCTATGGCGCGGCGGTCCGGGCCATTGCGGACGTCGCGGATCAGGACCTGGATCTGAAGGAGTTCGATCTCGCCGTTCTCGCCTCGATCGCCTACAACCAGCCGATCACGCGCGACGGGCTCGGGGACATCTTCGGGCGCAGCATCAGTCGCGACCTGATCGGGCGGCTGCATGCGCGCGAGCTGATCGCGACCGGGCCCCGCGCCCCGCAGCGCGGCGCGCCCTACACCTTCGTGACGACCGAGACCTTCCTCGCCGCCTTCGGCCTGCAAAGCCTGCGCGATCTGCCGGATCCGGAACTGATGGCAGATGCCGGGCTGACCGCCGCCGCCCGGTGAATTGCTCGCAGCGTGCTGGGTCACGACAGGTCGGAAACCCGCAGATTTACACAGAAGACATCGGCGCGGCTCCGGGTGCGCGCGCTCGACCGGGTTGTCGCACAATGATGCCAACGATCAAAGGCTTGGTTTTGCGGAAATTCGATGTAGTCTGAAAACATATTTCAATTGCAGCCATTCGGCAGGTCCGTGGCAGATATCGATATCCAGACGTATGACGACCTGATCGCATTCGCCCAATCCATTCTTGACGGGCGCGTGGTGTCGCAGAGGGATGCGCGCACCGTGCTCCGGGGCCTTGCGCGGCATCGCGAGTTTCTCCGGATGGTCGAAGTCGCGGAGGTCTTTCTGGTCATCTTTCCCGACGACTCGACCATTGCCAAGGCCTACGGTCAGGCGCTGATCGAAATTGGCCGGCCGGTTGCGGCGCGCAACACGCTCGAAGCGACGATCGGCAAACTGTCGGAGTTGGACCTGGAGTACGACGACATCCACGGCGTTCTTGGCCGCGCGCACAAGGAGATCTTTCTTCTCGCGCATGCCGAGGGGCACCCGAGCCAGGCTTCGATCGCCCTGACCAGGGCCTATTCCGCATATAGGACGGCGTTTGATCGGGACCCGGTCGGGAATTTCTACCACGGCATCAATCTGGCCGCCTTGCTGCATCTGGCCGACACACGTCGCGCGGACCGCCGTCTCGATGGAGACATGCGGGCGATCGCACAGCAGATTCTCGACAATATCGATGGCTTCGGCACGGTCGATGTGTGGGCACAGGCGACGCGCGTCGAAGCCCGGGTCGCACTCGAAGAGTGGGACGCCGCGCAGCGGGAGCTGGCGGCGTACCTGCATAGGGACGATGTCGATGCGTTCCAGCTGCACAGCACGCTACGGCAGTTGCGCGACATCTGGGAGATCGGGCGCCAGGGCCAGATGGGCCTCGACATGCTGCGCATGCTCGAAGCCGCGGCTCTGGAACGCAGCCGGTCCACCGGGGGCACCGACAGCCACACGCTGCGTGCCCGCACGGAGGCGGTCCAGCACGCGGGCGAGGAGGAAGCCGAGGCGTACGACGCGCATCTCCAGAAGATGTTCGGGTCCGACGGGCTGCAGACCTACAAATGGTATCGCCAGGGCCTCGAACGCGCGCTTGCCGTGGCCTGCGTCCTCGACGAGAGTGGCAGCCGGCGCGGGACGGCCTTCGCCTTCGAGCCGCAAGACCTCGGGCTGCCGCCGGCCGCGGTGGGTGAGGTGACCCTGATGACGAACCACCACGTCATGAACCAGCGCGGACATGGCGTCGAGGCGCTGATGCCGAACGAAGCCAGGGTCTGCTTCGAAGCACAATCCGAACTGACCTTCGAGGTCGGCGAGATCCTGTTCGAGGACCAGGCCACACGGGACGGCCTCGACGTGACGATTTTCACGATTAAGGCAGACTTGCCGGACTTGCGTCTCGTCGAGTTCAATCTGCACAGCTTGCCGCGGCCGGACGAGAAGAAGCGCGTCTATGTCATCGGATACCCGCTGGGCGGGGAATTGCAGTTTTCGTTGCAGGACAACCGTCTTCTGGACCATGAAGGCGCGCCAGACGGAACGCCTCCCGTCAAGAGCCGCGTGCGCGTCCACTACTTTGCGCCGACCGAGCCGGGCAACAGTGGCAGCCCGGTCTTCAACGACGGCTGGAAGTGCATCGCGCTGCACCATGCCGGCCGCCGTCGGGAGGTGCCGAAGTCGAGCGGGCTGAAGAAGCTCAACGGTGATCCGGGACGCTACTCCGCCAACGAAGGTATCTGGATCGGGTCGATCATCGCCAAGATCGAGAGCGACAAGAAGAACATCGCCTGAGTCCGGCGGCACGTCGGACTTGGACGCCGAATGACCTAAGGACGGGGAGCCAAGTCATGACCCACGCGATCGTATTTGTACCAGGCATCATGGGCTCTTCGCTCATGTTGGGGTCCGAACAGGTGTGGCCGCCGAAAGCGACCGAGACCGTGTTCGGCTACAAGCGCATCGACAAGCTGCAATCGGACGCGGTGACGGTCGGCAGCATCATCCGGAACGTCTCCTGTTTCGGGTTCTACGACCGGATTCTCGATTACTTCGAGGAGCTCGGCTACGAGCCCGACGACGACGAGCGGAGGTTGGTTCTGGTGCCATACGATTGGCGTCTCGATCTCTTCGTGCTGGCGGATCAGATCGCCGACATGCTCGATAACGTCCCGCAGGAGCGCATCTCGATCGTGGCGCATTCGATGGGCGGCCTCATCAGCCGGATCCTTCTCGAAAGCGGGACCTATGACGGCCGCGACTGGTTCGCGCGGGTCGATTTGCTGTCGACCCTGTCGACACCTCATACCGGCGCGCCGCTGGCCCTGGCCCGGACGCTCGGGCTCGACAGCGCCGTCGGGATCAGCGCCGAGGATTTCAAGATGCTGAGCGCGAACCCGAAGTACCCGTCCGGGTACCAGCTTCTGCCGGCGCCCGGCGAGGACACGGCCTGGAACGTCGACGAGGACGGCACGATCCTGCCGCTCGACATCTATGACGAGGCGACGGCGACGGCGCTTGGCCTCAATTTCGACCTGATCGGGCGCGCCAAGGCCGTGCATGATTGCTTTGCCAACGGATCACCGCCCGATCACATCCGGTACTTCTACTTCGCCGGGACGGGTCACAAGACGTTGACGCGGGTGAACATGTTCCTTGACGCAGACGGCGCGCCCGAAGTCATGACCAAGGTCATGTCGCGGGCTTCGGGCGACGGTACCGTGCCGCTCTGGAGTTCCCTGCCGCGCCCGACGCAGAAACACGTCGTCGTCCAGGAACACGCCACGATCTTTCGCGGCCAGTCCTTCAAGAACGTCTTCTTTCAACTCTTCGGGGTCAGCATCGGGGCGCTCGACCTCGAACTGATCGGTGACGACGTCGAGTATTCCGTGTCGCAGCCCGTCTACCATCTCAGCGATCCCGAGAACCCGATCGAGGTCGTGATCACCGGCCCGAGCGGGATCGCCACGCTCGAGGCCGAGATCGCAGTGGAGGAGGTCGACGAGAATCGCCGCGCGACCGGCACGAACAGCCGTGTGTTCCCGATGACCTACAACGGGCCACCGCTGCGCATGTTGACGCTGGACATCGACCTGCCGGCGGAACCGGGGTTCTACAGGCTGATCCTGAGGGACCTGTCCGAAGCAGAGCCACGGGATGTGGGCGAGGGCGTCGTGTTCTCCGTATCGCGGTAGACCGGCCAGTTCATCCGCATGTTCAGGGCCGGGTCGCGGGTGCGGTGAGGCGATCGAGCACCTCGCCCGCGCGGCGCGCCGTCTCCGACCAGGTGGGGAGCGCCGCCCCGGCGCGCTTGGCGGCTGCCTTCATCCGGGACCGCAGCAATGTGTCCGACAGAATCCGGTCGAGTGCCGCGGCAAAGCTCTCCACGTCCTCCGGCGGAACAAGAAGGCCGGCGTCGTGCGCCACCGTTTCGGGGACCGCCCCGGTGCGACAGGTGACGATCGGCAGACCCGCCGCCATCGCCTCGTCGAAGACGATGCCATACCCCTCGTAGCGGGTGGCGAGCGCAAAGACCGATGCCTGCGCATAAAGCCGGGCCAGCGTTTCCACCGAGACCTGCCCCGCCATCCGCACGCGCGCGCCAAGCCCGAGCTCCGTTCGAAGACGATCGAGCTCCGTCGCGTGTGCGGGCTCATAACGCGACCCGACGATGACCGCCTGCCATTCCTGGCCGCTGATCTGCCCCAGCGCCCGCAGCAGGATGTCATGCCCCTTGCGCGGGTGCCTGTATCCCCACGGAGAGGATCAGCGGCGGCTCGACCGGGTCGTGCGGACTCGGCGGCCGGTCGGTGCCGGGCCGCGCGATGGTGATGCTGCCTTCGGGGACGCCATAGCCGACGACGAGGAGCGCGGCGGTATGCGGGCTCGGCACCAGGACATGCGCCGCAAGCGTCCAGGTTGTCGCGCTCGGTCCGGTAGAGGTGGTCGCGCCGCGCGGCGTCGAGGCCGCTCTCCAGCGCCAGCGGGTGGTGGATCATCGCCACGACTGGGCGCACGCAGCCGCGCGAGCGCCGGCGGTGTCGATCGTGCCGGAGCACGAGCCCGTCGAGGATCAGCGGCGCGGTCGGGCTCTAGCGCGGCGAGCTGTGCGACGGCGTCCGCCATGTCCTGCGGGCGTCGGATCGGGAAAGGACGCGCCAAGCTGGAGATGCGCCACGTCGCGGCCCTGCGCGCGCAGCCCCTCCAGCAGCCGGCGTTCATAGATGTAGCCGCCTGTCAGCGTCGCGATGTCGCCCGGGAATGGCAAAGGCCGCGGGGCGCCGGGCTCATGCCAGCTGCTCTGGCGCGTAGACGGCAAGACCCGCCGCTCGACCAGGCCGACGCGCGGCATAGCCGAGCGCGGAGAGCGCCGCGACCAGGACCACGGCGCTCCACAGCATGTCGTAGTCCGACAGCGAGGCGGAGAGCGCCATCAGGCTGCCGACGCCCCTTCCCGGTGGCGAGCCATTCCACCACCGTGACCGCCAGCACCGAGGCCGGGCACGGCCATCCGCGCGGCGGCGAAGAAGGCGGGCAGCATCGCCGGGATGCGGACGCGGATCAGCCGCTGCGACCGGACCCGCGGCGTAGCTGTCGAAGACGTCGATGATCTGGCCCGGCGCCTGGCGCAGACCCGTGCAGGCAGGCGACGAAGGTGGGAAAGAACACCATGACCGCGACCAGAACGATGGTGCCCGACCGCCCCGCGTCCCAGCAGCAGCACGACCAGCGGCGCCGTGGTGACGATGGGAACCGACCGCAGCGCGATGGCGAGCGGCATCGCCGTGCCCGCGACGGCAGGCACCAGCAGGAGCAGGATGGCGAGCCCCGCGCCCGCCGCCGAGCCCGGCCAGGTAGCCCGGGCAGGAGGAAGACCGCGGTTTCCGCCAGAGCCGCGCCAGCGTGGCCCGGGTTTCGGCGGCGTCGGGGGCCCAGATCCAGGCGCGGCGAACACGTCGCCGGGCCCCTTGGCGAAAAACGGATTGAGATCGAACAGCTCCGATCGCGCGCCCACCAGAGCACGAGGAGCGCGAGCGCAACGCCGACGCCGAGCGGCGATATGCTGCCGCGCCGCGGACCTGCCCCGCCGGCCGGGGCGGCGCAGGATCACGGGCGGGGCCTCCTGCAACACTCGCGCGGGCCAACGCGCCGATGCCAGATAGGCCAGCATCGACACCGCCGTCGCCACGGTCGCGAGCGCCCAGGTCATCTCCACGTCGAGCGCGCGCATCGCGCGGATGGTCAGCACGCCCATGCCGCGTTCTGCGCCGGTGAACTCGCCGACCATCGCGCCGAGGAAGGCCGCGGGCGCCGCGATCTGCAATCCCGCGGCGAGGTAGGGCAGCGACGCCATCAGCCGGACATGGACCAGCGCCGCCATCCGGCCCGCGGCCATAGCTGCGCACCAGGTCGAACCAGACCGCGGGTGCCGCACGCAGCCCGACCAGAAGCGGGATCAGCGTGGTGTAGTAGACCGCCAGCGCGGCCAGCACGATCTGCGGCCCGTCGCCGGGGCCGAAGATCACGCGCAGGATCGGCCCGGTCGCCACCAGCGGCAGGCAGAAGACCAGCAAGTGCCACGCCCGTCACGAGGCGCTCGCTCCGCGGCCAGACCAGGGCGATGCCGGCGAGGACGAGTGCTGCGACATTGCCGAGCACGAACCCCGCGGCCGCGTTGCTCAGGGTCTCGCTCAGAGCGCGCGGGCATCAGCTGTGGTTGCGCGAGCAGGTAGATCGCGACCTCGGACGGGGCGGCGAGGACGAAGCTGTCGGCCAGCCGCGCGCGCGGCGAGTTCCCAAGTGGCGAGGACGAGCAAAAGGCCAAGGCCGGTCCGCGTGCGTCCGGTCCTGTCCCTGACCGGTGCCGCGTGCGCCGCCGCATGCGCTCATTGTGCGGCCAGCGGTTTGTCACGCAGTGCGCCATCCCACGGGACAGCGCCGCAAAGACCTGGTCGACGAGGGCGCCAAAGGCGGGACTGCGGGCGTCTTCGGGTGTGCGTGGGCGCGGCAGGTCGATCGCGATATCGGCCAGGACTTCGGCCGGGCGCGGCGAGAGGACGAGCACGCGATCCGACAGCATCACCGCCTCGCTGACCGAATGGGTGACCAGGATCGTCGTCGTGCCGCCGCGCCTCCCAGATGCGCGGAAGGTCCTGCGCCAGTTGCTGGCGGGTCAGTTCGTCCACCGCGCCGAAAGGCTCGTCGAGCAGCAGGAGCCGCGGCTCTGTCGCCAGCGCCCGCGCGATCGCCGCGCGCTGCCGCATCCCGCCTGAAAGCTCCGCCGGGACGCGTCTCGGCGAAACCGCTCGAGCCCGACGAGCCGGATCAGCTGGTCGATGGCGTCTCGGTCGACCGGCTTGCGCGCCAGCGCCAGCGCCAGCTCGATGTTCGCCGCGCACGCTGACCGCCAGGGCAGCAGCGACGGGATCCTGGAAGGCGATCGACAGCCCGGCGCTGCCGCAGCGATCTGCGGCCGGGGCATGCCCGCCGATCTCGACCCGCCCGGCGCTGGGCGTCTCCAGCCCCGCGATCATGCGCAGCAGCGTGGACTTGCCGCAGCCCGAGGGCCCGACCAGCGCCGTTGTCCGTCCGGCCGCGAAGTCCAGGTCGATGGGCCGGCACGGCCTCGACCCCGCCGGGCGAAGGTCTTGGCGAGATCCGGCGCAGGACGACGCCCGGCGGTGACCGTTCGGATCAGGCGCCATGGACCTCTTCGAGGATCGAGCGGTCCCAGAGATCGGGCGTCACCGTCCGGCCGAGAAGCGCAAGGGTTTCGATATTGGCCGCGACCGCGTCATCGGTCCACCAGCCAAAGCCGTGTGCGTCGGTCAGATCCGAGAACATCAGCGGCACCTGGCGCGCGGCCTGCAGCTTCTGCGTCTCCAGATCGAGGCCCGCATCCGGGAACATGCTGCCAGCGTCAGCTCGGCCGCAGCGTCGGTATCCTCGCGGTAAGCCTCCCAGCCCGCGCACCTCGCCCTTCATCAGCGCGACCAGCTCGTCACGGCGGTTGGCGAGGCTGTCCTCGGTCGCGATGTAGGTCTGGGAATGCACGGCATAGCCGTGATCGGCCATCAGCATGGTCACCGCTGTCGATGCCCTGGATGGCCATCGCGACGGGCAGGTCGGTCTCCCAGCAGAGCAGGCAATCGACCTCGTCCGGCCAGCAGCGGCTGCGGCGGAATACTGCGTCGGCACGATCTCGATCGCGTCGATGTCGACGCCGTTCAGCGTGCACAGCGCCTGCAGAACGGGCGTGTTGGCCAGCGCCATGCCGATTCGCTTGCCCACAAGGTCGGCAGGCTCGTTGACCGGGTTGGCGGGCAGCGAGGCGATGACGAAGGGGTTCTTCTGCATCGCCACGCCGAGGATCTTGAACGGCGCGCCCTGTTCCACCGCCGCGGCGGTGTAGTCGGCGGCCGAAATGCCGACCAGCGCGGTGCCGGACACCACCGGCGGCTCGACCGGCGCGTTGGGCCCGCCGGGCAGCAGCGACGACGTCGAGCCCCTCGTCCGTCCACCAGCCCCGGTCGCAGCGCGATGTAGCTGCCGGCGAACTGCGACGAATGCAGCCACGAAAGTTGCAGCGCCACCGGCGTCTGCGCCGTGACCCGCGGCTGGGCATGCCCCAGCGCCGCAGCGCCGAGGCCCGCGCCGCCGGTTCCGAGCAGATTGCGTCGGGTGAGGATCGCGCGCATCGTTTCATCTCTTCCGGTCTCCTGTTGCATCAGAAGCGTAAGGTGACCGGCGGGGGATGGCAAGGGGCCTGCGACCCCAAGCACCGGCTCGGCGCCAATCGGACTCGCTGCGGTCACGACTTTGTGGCCCGCAGCGCTGGCAGCGGTCCCAGAGACCACGAGGCCGGGCAGGGACGCGACCAGAAAGACGAGGCCGAAGGCAACGCTCGCGGCCAGCCCTGGGCCGCGGTGACGCCGGCGAGCGGAAGGAAGGCCACGGCCGCACCCTCGCGCAAGCCCCAGCCCGGCGATCGTGACCGGGATCACCATGGCGAAGAGGATCAGTGGCACAAGGACCAGCGCCGCCGCGAGCGGTGAGGCTGGTTCCGACGGCGGCAGCACAGAGGCAGAACGCAAGGATGTTGCAGAGCGCGGTCCCCAGGCTCAGCCCGATCTGGCGCCAGCGCACCCGGGTGCCGTGAGCGCTTGGCCGAAATCGCGCGCCAGAGGCGTTTCAGTCGCGTCGAGCGCCCCAGCCAGCGGCGCAGGACGACCCAGGCCGCACCGGCGCAGACCAGAAGCACCAGGAGGCCACCGGCTGCAAGGGGACGGCCGGCAGGTCGAGGCCGCCGGGGACGGCGCAGCGTGGCGATGAAGGCCGTGCACAGCACCGCAACAAGCGCGATCTGCCCGGCGAGCCGTTCGAAGAGCACCGCCTGACCCGAAGCCATCAGCCCCGCCTGCGCGCGTGCCCGTACCGCGCGACCCGCATCGCCCATGATACCTCCCGGCAGGGCCTGGTTGACGATCTGCGAGAGATAGTACTCTCGCAGTGCCGTGCGCCGGTCGAACAGGATGCCAAGCTGCGCGGCCGTGATCCGCCACCGCAAGGCCGAAAGTCCCGTCTGCAAGGTCAGCACGACGACTGCAGCACCCAGCAGCGCCGCGTTGGCGCCAGCGAGCCGTCGTACCGCGTCGGCACCATCGGCAGCCTGCCACAGCAGCGCGAGCAGGCCCGCCGCCAGGATTGTCCTGAGCAGGTACAGGGCAAAGGCACGCGATCTAGCACCGGTCAACGGTCAACTCTCCGCGTCCGGCGCCGAGGAATAGGTTCGGATGAACGCGTCGCGCATTTCGTCCATCGGCACGACCGGCGCGTCGTCCGCCGGGACAAGGCCATGCGACAGCCCCCAACGTTCCGCCAAGGCAACGAGCGGCGCCGGGCCGATCACGTGGATGGGGACATCCGGCCGCTCGTCCAGCGCGACGAAACCGGCCGCCTGGTGGTCGCCGATCACAAGCATCAGCGGCGGATCCTCGGCATGCAGTGCTGCGTATCCGAAGACGGCCTGCAGCGCGTAGTCGATCGCCAGACGATACTGCTCCCGCACCCGGTCGCGGTCGCGCCAGACGACCTCTGGCGGATCGCCGGTTGTGGCCATGGCGTCGAAAATGTGGCCATCGCCGATCTCGTCCCACGCCACCATCTGCGGCACCGGAACCCAGGGCGCGTGCGACGTGCCGGTCGCAACCTGAACGAAAACCCTGCGCTCGCGGGACGGGTCCCGCAGCAGACGGTCCAGCGCGGCGAACGTGAACTGATCCGGCATCGTGACCCAGTTGAAGGGCTCTCCCGCATAGCCGAGGTCGCGGGCCGCCAGAATGGTGTCGAAGCCCATCACGCTGCTTTCGGGCCATTCCAGCGTGATCTGCGGCATCACGGCGGCGGTGTGAAAGCCCGCGCGCGCGGCGATGTGATAGAGCGTCTGCCGTCCGGACGCCAGGATCGCGCCGTAGCGGGTCTGCCCGTCGATCCAGAGACCGTTGGCGAATGTCGCGTGGGCGAGCCAGCTCTGACCGCCTTGCGTCGGCGATTTCAGGTAACCGGAGGCAAGGGAAAGGCCGAGATCCTGCAACCGCGTTTCGGCGTTTCGCAGCGTTTCGCGATGCAGATCGGCATAGAGCGGCGTGTCGAGGCTGGTGCGGCCGTAACTCTCCACGAAGACGATCAGCACATCCCTGTCGATCAGGTCGAGCAAGTCTTGGGACTGAGTGAAAGGGTCGGCGGCCGCGGATGTCTGAAATTCGCGCAGATCCGCCAGTGTCGTGCGCGCCAATTGGACCCGCGCGACTCCCGACATGAAGTCATGTGCGACGTCCCGGGCAGTTCCATCGGAAGCTGCCACTGCTCCATCGTTTGACCGACGTCGGCCACGACAACGGCGGCACCGAGGACAGCGCCCCCACCCGCCATCGCGCGCAGGTGCTTGGCGGAAGGTGCGTGGCGGCTCCAGACGCCGGTCGCCCACCAGGCGGCCCAGACGATGAGGCAGACGGCAACGCCACCAGCCAGGAAGGCAAGAACGGCCATGACAGGCCCGACGGAGCCGATCAGAAGCTTTGCCCCTGCTCCGATCAGCGCCATGTCGGCCACCGGGTTGAACGCGCGCGCAAGGGCAGTGAACATCGCGAAATCCGCGAACTTCTGAACCACAAGCAGTGTCAGCGCCGTGACCAACACGACTCTGAGCGTGGTGATCCATGGTCTTCCGACTGCAAGCAGCAGCAGAATAATTACCGGAAGCTCTAGCGGAAAGCGTGTCAACGCGCTCCAGTGCAGCCCGATCGGGTGGTTTGGCTGTATCATCAGCAGGTGCAGGACAAGGGTCGCCACCACAATTTGCACTGCAGGAACCACCGTGTCGCGCGTCAAGGCCGCGTCCGCCAGAGCCACAACAGATCGCGCCCGAATGACCAGATCAGGGTTGCGGCCAACCCAATGATGATCGGATTGGCGATGCTCGGCGTAACGGGAGGTAGCTGCAGGGCGATGAGCGTCCCGATCTGCAGGACGCACACGAGCTTGCGGCTGAACCGTTCAGGCAACGGACGGTTCAAGCCAGGGCAGCACCGACCCTGCGGCCGCGAACGCGTATCTCGGCAAGCCTATCAAAAGGACCAATGCCCCCGCCGTGCCTGCGGCCCACGCGTTGAGCGCGAGGATCAACGCGAGCGCGGAGTCCACCTCCATGTCGAAACGCGAGCCGAACTCCGATACCCGCCCCTCGCGGCGGGCAAGCCATCCATCCACCCCATCAAGTGCGAAAGCGCCCCCTGCCACGGCAAAGAGAAGCCACGGCGCCGACGTGACGACCAACGGTGCGAGCAGCGCCGCGGCCAACGCCAAGCGGATCAGCGTCACGAGATTGCAGAGCCCAAGCCCGTCATGCGGGTACCCGCGGCACATCAGGCCCAAAGCAAGCAGAGACGCGACGAGGTAGCCACCCATTGCAAGCCCGAGCGCAGGCCAATTGGGACCAACCAGCGATGCGCTCGTGCCAAAGGCCAGCAGGCTTCCTGCGAGCGCCGCCATGGCAAAGCGCAACTGCGGACCGCGGATCGACCGCGCCCGTACGTGGCTCGCAAGGTCCGTGATCGCGACTGCGAGTGGATCTGTCTGCAATTGTGACATGGTGCCAAAGTTAGCACCGGATGCCACCTGTCAAGACGTTCTGCCCTTGCTAGGGTCAGGACCCATTGATCTGTGTCGTGTCGTAATTCATCGCTTGGAAAACGAGCGGTGACATGTCTGATCTCTTTTGGTTGAGCGATGTGCAGATGGCGCTGTTGATTTTCGCTGAGAACTGACCCGGTAGCCTCCCAAATTTCCACTGAGAATTGACCCATGTGAACACGCTGCCCTGACGTTGGTCGGGGAGATATGGAGTGATCGACATGGGATTTTTGAGTTTCATTCGACGCTGGGCATTGCGTGACAAAATGCCAATCCGCGAGATTTCCCGGCGCACGGGCCTTTCTCGCAACACCATCCGAAAGTACTTGCGCGAAGGCGCGGTCGAGCCGAAGTTCAAGACGCCATCACGACCGAGCAAGCTGGATCCGTATGCGGATCGGTTGTCGGCTTGGCTGCTGGCGCAGACGCGTAAGTCTCGCAAGGAACGCCGGACCGTGAAGCAGATGCATGCCGATCTGGTGAAGCTCGGTTACGATGGGTCCTACGGGCGCGTGGCGGCTTTTGCCCGCGCGTGGCGCGCGGATCGGCACCGTGCTGAGCAAACGGCAGGACGCGGCACCTACGTGCCCTTGGTGTTCCAGCCAGGTGAAGCGTTCCAGTTCGATTGGACGCGAGGACTGGGCTAATATTGGCGGCGAACGGGTCAAGCTGCAGGTCGCCCATATCAAGCTCTCGCACAGCCGGGCGTTCCTGGTGCGGGCCTACCCGCTGCAAACACATGAGATGCTGTTCGACGCCCACTGGCATGCGTTCCGCGTCTTCGGTGGCGTGCCGGGACGGGGCATCTATGACAATATGAAGACGGCTGTGGATCGCGTTGGCCGCGGCAAACAGCGGGACGTCAATGCCCGCTTCAAGGCCATGGCCAGCCACTATGTCTTTGAGCCTGAGTTCTGCAATCCGGCCGCGGGCTGGGAGAAAGGTCAGGTCGAGAAGAACGTCCAGCGATGCGCGCAACCGCCTGTGGCAGGTTATGCCTGTCTTCACCGATCTGGACGAGCTGAACCAGTGGCTGGAAGATCGTTGCACTGCGCCTTTGGGCCGAGACGGCAGCATCGAACTCTTCCCGGGTCCATTGCCGATGTGTGGGAGGCAGAGAAGCCCACATTGATGGCGTTGCCGCCTGCCTTCGACGGGTTTGTCGAGCACAGCAAACGTGTGTCCCCGACGTGCTTGGTGACCTTCGAGCGTAACCGGTACAGCGTCCCGGCCAGCTTTGCGAACCGCCCCGTCAGCCTTCACGTTTATCCCGACCGGCTGGTTGTGGTGGCCGAAGGTCAAACCGTTTGCACCCATGGTCGCATCATAGAGCGGTCGCACCACAAACCTGGCAGGGTTATCTATGATTGGCGGCATTATCTGGCAGTGATCCAGCGCAAACCCGGGGCCTTGCGCAATGGTGCGCCGATTCACAGAGATGCCCGAAGCTTTCCGCCGCCTGCAGGATCACATGTTGCGCAAGGAGGGTGGTGACCGGGAGATGGTCGATATCCTGTCCCTGGTTCTGCACCATGACGAAGACGCCGTTCTGTGTGCCGTGGAGCTGGCGCTGGAAGCCGGCGTGCCGACCAAGACGCATATCCTGAACCTGCTCCACAGGCTGATTGACCGCAAGCAGACCGACCATCCCGAAGTCGATCCACCGGATGCCCTGCCCTGGAAACGGCACCAAAGGCCAACGTCGATCGCTATGACGATCTGAGACAGGCCGGGGAGAAGCGCCATGCGTCATGACCCTGCAGGAGCCTCGATTGTGATCATGCTCCGCAGCCTCAAGCTGCATGGCATGGCGCAAGCCGTCGAAGATCTGGTCGCCCAGGGAGCGCCAGCGTTCGAGGCCGCAACGCCGATGTTGTCCCAACTTCTCAAGGCGGAAATGGCCGAACGGGAAGTGCGTTCAATCGCCTATCACACGAAAGTGGCCCGCTTCCCGTCCTACAAGGACCTCGCAGGCTTTGACTTCAAATCCAGCGAGATCAACGAGGCCACTGTCCGCCAGTTGCACCGGTGGCGAGTTCATGGAAAACGCTGAGAACGTTGTTCTGATCGGCGGCCCTGGCACGGGCAAAAGCCACATCGCCACAGCCATCGGCGTTCAGGCCATCGAGCATCACAGGTGCAAAGTGCGATTCTACTCGACCGTGGAACTCGTCAACGCATTGGAACAGGAAAAGGCGCTCGGAAAGGCCGGGAAGATGGCCGAGATGCTGACCAAAATCGACTTGGTCATCCTCGACGAACTTGGATACCTCCCGTTCAGTTCATCAGGCGGAGCGCTGTTGTTCCACCTCTTGAGCAAGCTCTATGAGCGCACCAGCGTGATTATCACCACCAACCTCAGCTTCTCGGAATGGGCGCAGGTCTTCGGCGATGCAAAGATGACAACGGCGCTGCTGGATCGCCTCACACACCGCTGCCACATCCTGGAAACCGGCAACGACAGCTACCGATTCAAGGCCAGTTCCGAGGCCGCGAAGAAAACACGAAAGGAGACGCCAACATTGACCAAAACCTGACCGCTGATAAACAACAATAGTGGGTCAATTCTCGGTGAAAATACCAGGTCAGTTCTCAGCGGAAATCAACAACCATGGATCATTTCGTCGGTATCGACGTGTCGCTCGAAAGCTGCGCCGTCTGCATCGTGAAGCAATCCGGCGCAGTGCTGCGCGAGGCGAAGGTTGCCTGCGAACCCGAGACGCTGAGCGCATTCCTGCGCGGTTTGGATCTCGACATTACCTGCGTCGGGCTGGAAGCGGGACCTCTGTCACGATGGCTCGTCAGGCATCTGCGCGAGGCCGGGTTCGAGGCCGTTCTGATGGAGACCCGCCAAGTGAAGGGCGCGCTCAGGGCCATGCCGATCAAGACCGATCGTCGCGACGCGCTCGGCATCGCGCAGCTGATCCGCATGGGCTGGTTCCGTCCGGTGCATTGCAAGTCGGTCTCGGCGCAGGAACTTCGAGCGCTACAACTTCGAGCGCTACTCGACGCGCGCCGAACGCTGCAGAAGTCGAGGATCAGCATCGAGCTGTCGATGCGCGGCATGTTGCGCGGGTTCGGCCTCAAGCTCGGCCAGGTCAGACGGCAGCGGTTGCCCGAACGCGCTCGCGAGCTGGCGGACGGCAACGAGATGCTGACCGCCATGGTGACCTCGATGTTGCGCGGCCATGCCGCGCTCCGCAGCGAACTCGCCCGGCTCGAGAACCGATTGCGCCGTATCGCGCGGGCGGACAGGGGGTCCGGCTGATGATGACCGTCCCCGGTGTTGGCGCCGTGGTGGCGCTGCAGGTCAAGGCCGGTATCGACGATCCGGCACGGTTCCGATCCTCGAAGAACGTTGGCCCCCATTTCGGCCTGACGCCCCGGCGCAATCAGTCCGGCGAACGCGACGTGGTGGGCGCGATCAGCGCCGCGGGCGACCGAAACGTCCGCACGGCTCTGTTCCAGGCGGCGACGGTGATGCTCTATCAGTCGCAGGCGAAAAGCTGGCTCGAGGCCTGGGGCATGCAGGTCGCCAAGAGACGCGGCATGAAGCGCGCCGTCGTGGCCGTCGCCCGCCGACTCGCCGTCGTGCTGCACAGGATCTGGAGCGACGGCACGAAGTTCCAGATGACGCATCCGGCGCGGATCGCCGTGGCATGACGCCCTGCGGTTGGTCCGGTCCGCCGGTCCGACCGTCCATGCGCTGAAACGACCCCGAATTGGATCGGCATGATCCCGGTCCTCCGATGTCCCTTCGCCGGGACGCGGTCTCGACGATGCCGCACGTTCGCTGGTGCCGCCCGCAAGGGCGAGCACGATACCAGAGATCGGCATGCGAGATCCAACTGACCAGGCATGATGTGGCGGCCCCGCGCCGACCACGGACGGAAGCATGATACCGGCGAAGCGACCCCGAACATGGATGCGGGGCACAGCACGAACCAGGGAAGGACGCCGCGATGACGGGACGCGGCGGTGCATCATTGCGCGCCTGATCATGCCTCGATGGAAGTCAAGCCCATGTATTTGCTCTTAAATCAGATTGTTGACTTCACTACGCCCATTACGGAAGCCAATGTCTCGCGGACGGTCTCGCGGAAGAGTGCGTCTTCGACGTCTCTTATCCGTTCGCGCGACTGGTCGGACGAGAGGCCGTTCGCGACGGATTCTTTCAGGTCCTGCGGCGTGCAATGACCGGACCACGCCGCCGCGAGGAGATCTTCATCAGGGGCGAGAACCGTCCGGAGAAAGGCGGAAGTTGGGTCGCTGCCGTAACTCACTTCGTGGGAAACTTCACCGTGCGCTCGCCGGGGTCGCGCCGGCGAACCGCCTAGTTTTTCTCCGAGCAGGAGAGTTCTACCGAATCAAGGACGGGCGCATCGCGCTGGCACGGATCATTCTCGACCTCCCCGACCTCATGCGACAAGCCGGTCGGCAACCGTTCCCCGCCGAACTCGGGACGGAAATGCTGTTCCCCGGTCCCCCAACGCATGACGGAGCGCTTCCGGGCGACGGCGACGGCCTTGCCAGCCTCCACCCGATCGAAGCGATGCTGGCCGATCTGCACGTCTTCGACCCCGGCACTTTCAGCAGCGAGGACCAGACGGGACGAACCGGATATTGGCACCCCGACATGCTCTGGTACGGCCCGGGCGGAATCGGATCGAACTACCGCTGGGCCGGTTTCGTGAAGGATCACCGCGCCTCCTTTCTTCGGGCGTTTCCCCACCGCAAGGGCGGCAACCACTATCTTCGGATCGGCGACGGAAACTACCCTGCCGTCTCCGGCTGGCCGACGGGGTCATGACAGTGACACCTCTGGGCGATTATCTCGGGGTTCCGGACACGGGAAAGGCGCTGACTCTCCGGGTGATGGATTTCTATCGCTGCGAGGATGGCCGGATCGCGGAGAATTGGGTGCTGCTGGATTACGGCGACCTCTTCGCGCAGATGGGGCGCGATATTCTCGCATGACGGGTGGCGCCGGAATTCTTCACTGAAGTCCCTTGTCCCGCAGGTGCGAAGCTGCGGGCGGACAGTCACTGTGCGCGGATGCATCTTTTTGGCGCCGTCAAGAATGCACATTGTCGAAGGAGCACAATCAGGGGAACACGCCGATGAGCTTCACCATCCATCCAGAGGCCCGCGTGGGCCACATCCACCTCAAGGTCGCCGACCTGGATCGGGCGATCGCGTTCTATCGGGATGTGATGGGGTTCGAGATCACCCAGCGTTATGGTGACCAGGCGGCATTCCTGTCGGCAGGCGGCTACCACCACCATGTCGGTCTCAACACCTGGCATTCGCGCGGTGCTGGTCCGGCGCCGGTTCAGGCGGCAGGGATGTACCACGTCGCCTTCGTCTTTCCCGACCGGGCAAGCCTCGCCGCGGTTCTCTCGCGGGTGCTGGAGGCGGGCACGCCGCTGGACGGGGCGGCCGATCACGGCGTTTCCGAAGCGGTCTATTTCCGGGATCCGGACGGGAACGGGATCGAACTTTACGTCGACCGCTTGTTCGAAGACTGGCCGCGTGACGCCGACGGCACGCTTAAGATGGTCAACGCACCTCTCGACGTGGCCAGGCTGCTGGCCGAAGCGCCGACGTCCTGACACTGTGTGGTGAGGCCCCGGAGGCCGCTGAACAAACCTCCGGGCATCGACATTCCGGGGATAAGGCGGCACGTTCCGCCCGAAGGAGGCAGCGCCATGATCACAGGATTTCGCCGGGACGAACAGCGCCAACCGTCGCCGCCCGTCAATGCGGTCCCGCATCGTGAAACCGACGGAATGGCCGTCGACTGGAGCCGTGACCTCTTGACACCGGCCGCGCCCCATCCGACATGCCCCTGAAACATGTAAACGGAATTAACATGCCAGACCGCAACCAGGCCGCCCTCGATTTTCTCCTGACACGCCGCTCCCGCCCGGCCAAGACCCTGACCGGGCCGGTTCCGGACCGCGACGAACTGCGGACGATCCTGACCGCCGCCGCGCGCACGCCCGATCATGGCAAGCTGGAGCCCTGGCGGTTCATCGTCCTCGAACGAGCCGCCCTGCAGCGGCTCGCCTCGCTGTCGGAGAGCCGCGGCAAGGCGCAATGTTTCGATGAAGAGAAGATTGGCAAGGGGCGCGACGCGTTCGCGCAAGGGCATCTGTGCGTGGCGGTGATCGAAGTTCACAAGCCCTCCGACAAGATCCCGACTTTGGAACAGACCTACTCCGCCGGTTCGGTGTGTCTGGCGCTTCTGAACGCGGCACTGGCGTCGGGCTGGGGTGCGAACTGGCTCAGCGGTTGGCCGTCCCATGACCGCACGTTTCTGGCCGAAGGGCTGGGTCTGGAGCCGCATGAACGGGTGGCGGGCTTCGTTTATGTCGGCACCGAAACCTCCACACCGCCGGACCGCCCAAGGCCGGACGTCGATAATCTCACGACCTGGGTCGCGGAATGATCTTCACCGCCTTCTTCCGTGCGCTGGGTCAGATCGACGATCCGCGGTTCCGCCGGGTGCTCTTGCTGGGCATCGCGCTGACGCTCGCGCTTCTGATCGCTGCGACCGCCGGATTCGTCTGGTTGATCGGATCGATCACGGGTGAGGAGATCCTCGTGCCCTTCGTGGGCGAGGTCCGCTGGCTGGACGACCTGTTGAGCTGGGGATCCTTGTTCCTGATGATGGGGCTCTCGGTCTTCCTGATGGTGCCCGTCGCCTCCGCCATCACGTCGATGTTCCTCGAGGAGGTCGCGGACGCCGTGGAAGACAAGCATTATCCGCATCTGCCGCGAGCCCAATCCGTGCCCTTCTGGGATGCCGTGCGCGACACGGTAAACTTTCTGGGCGTCCTTCTCCTCGCCAACGTGGCGGCGATCCTGCTCTACGTGTTTCTGCCCTTCGGCGCCGTGTTCATCTTCTGGGGATTGAACGGGTTCCTGCTCGGGCGGGAATACTTCACGCTCGCGGCAATGCGTCGGGTCGGGCGGCAGGGCGCGAAGGAACTGCGCAGGGAGCACGCCGCCACGATCTGGGCGGCCGGTGTGCTGATGGCCATACCTCTGACCATACCGTTGGTGAACCTGCTGGTCCCGATCCTCGGCGCCGCGACCTTCACCCACATCTTCCATGAGCTGACCGCCAGACGCACCTGATCGACGGGACTCAGCCCTCCGGAGGTCCCATCCGGTTGAACCAGTCCAGGTCCTCGACGCTGATCCAGCCCGAGACGATGATCCCCGCGATGATCATCCAGAGCAGGACGGAAACGCCGGTGGTGATCCAGGCCTTGCGCTTGAGGTTGTGCACCTCCGGCGAGCCGGAATGGGTGCCGGGCTCGATCTTGCCGCGGTCGCCCTGAGTCTCGATGCGAATCGGTATGACGATCAGGAAGGTCATGAACCAGATCACTGCAAAGAGAACGATGGCGGAGGTGATTCCCATCGCTCAGACCTGTTCCAGTTCGGTCAGCGTGCCGTTCATGTCCTTGGGGTGGAGAAACAGCACCGGCTTGCCGTGGGCACCGATCCTGGGCTCACCAGTGCCCAGCACGCGCAGCCCGGCCGCTTTCAGCTTGTCCCGGGCGGCGACAATGTCCTCGACCTCGTAACAGACGTGGTGGATGCCGCCGGAGGGATTCTTCTCCAGAAACCCGGCGATGGGGCTGTTTTCTCCCAAGTGGATACAGCAATTCGATCTTGGTGTTCGGCAGCTCGATGAAGACGACGGTCACGCCGTGGTCGGGTTCATCCTGCGGTGCACCGACACGCGCGCCAAGCGCGGAACGATACTGCTCCGCCGCGGCTTCGAGGTCCGGCACGGCAATGGCGACATGGTTCAATCGTCCGATCATCATCATCCCCCGGCGTGTTCCCAGCGGTTATCGCACAGATCGGATCCGACGCAACCCTGGGCCCGCCGTGGGGGCGTTAACGCCGCGTTAGGCAAGAGTTCCTAAAGGTTGAGTCGAAATGAGGACGACGGAGGCTCTTCCATGGACGAAAACGACCCCTTTGCCCTGCCGCCACGTATGCCCACGTCGGCGCGACCCCTGCTTGGCCTGACCGTGCTTGTCGTCGAAGACAGCCGGTTCGCATCCGAAGCCCTGCGGCTCCTGTGCCTGCGGTCCGGCGCACGGATCCGGCGCGCCGACGCGCTGCGCTCCGCGTACCGGCATCTGCAGGTCTACAGCCCGTCGGTGGCGATCGTCGATATCGGCTTGCGGGACGGCAGCGGCGCCGAGCTGATCCGGGAGCTGACCTCGGTGAACCCGCGCACCACCGTCATCCTCGGCATGTCCGGCGATCCCGACGGCGAGGCGATCGCGATGGACGCGGGCGCGGACGGGTTTCTGGCCAAGCCGGTCACCTCGCTCGCCGCCTTCCAGCACATCATCCTGTCGCACCTGCCCGAAGATCGGCGGCCCAGCGGTCCGCGCGCCCTGCCGGACGAATTGGTATTTCCCGATCCGATCGCCTACCAGGACGACCTCGCCCACATGGCCGACATCCTGGGAACGGCGCAGGATGACGGTACGATGGACTATGTCGCACAATTCCTGAGCGGTGTCGCCAAGAGCGCCAAGGACGAGGTCATGTTGCAGGCCGCCGCGGCCCTGGCCGCGAAACGCCAGAACGGCGGATCGACCGGCTCCGAAGTCGCACGTCTGGCCGGCCTCGTGCACGAGCGGCTGGAGCACCGGCTCGCGATGTGACCGGTCCGGCGATCAGGCCGTCAGGACCGGGTCGGAGCTTGCCCTGACCGGCGCCGTCAGATCGCCCAGCCGCTGCACCTGCCGGCCTTCCGCGTCGAAGTTCCGCGGGTCGAGCCACGTGTTGAACGCGGCCTTGAGCGCCGGCCATTCCTTGTCGATGGCGGCAAACCACGCCGTGTCGCGGTTGCGTCCCTTGACCACGGTCGCCTGGCGAAACACACCCTCGTAGCTCAGCCCCAACCGCTCGGCCGCACGCCGGGACGGCATGTTGAGCGCGTCGCATTTCCATTCGTACCTGCGATATCCGGCGTCGAATGCCCATTGCATCATCAGGAACATCGTCTCCGTCGCCGCGCGGGTCCGCTGCAGCGCGGGGCTGTAGTTGATGTGCCCGACCTCGATGGATCCGGCCTCCGGCGCGATCCGTAGGTAGCTCGCGACACCCTCCCACGCCCCTGTCCCGAGGTTCCGGATCGCGAAGAAATGCGGATCGGTCTGGGCTTCGGTCGTCCGCACCCAATCCGCGTATTGCCCGGCGGAGGGAAACGGGCCGTATGGCAGGTAGTCCCAGACATGATCCTGCCCGACATAGGCCGGGTGCAGCGAGGCGGCATGCAGATCCGCCCGCAACGGCTCGAGACTGGCATAGCGGCCCTCCAGCCGCACGCCGTCAGGTCGTGGCGGCGGCGTCCAATCCTCGACCGGTTCGCCGAACCGCTTCGGCTGGCCCTTGGGGGTATCCGTCATTTCCATCACATCCCGTCTTTCCACACAGCCGGTCCAGCATGCCACAATTTGGACAGACGCTGCTCTTACTGTCGCCAGACTGGGCAAGCATTGATAGGTCCAAACGTAATCAGACGGACCCTGAACGATGAAAAAAATGATAGCAAAGTTCTGCCGCGATGACGATGGTGCGGTCACCGTGGACTGGGTCGTGCTCACCGCGGCCGTCGTTGCGCTGGGCGTGGCAGCCGGGGTCGCCATGACGAATGGGACCACCGGCCTCAGCAACGACATCTGGGCCTACATGGACAGTCTCGAACTCTTCGAATGACCTTGTGACGCGGCGATCGCTTCGGTTCCGGTCGGCTGACGCCGGTGTCGTCGCCGAGCCCCGGCCTTCACTCCTGCGGTATGACGCGCAGGCCCAGTTCCATCAGCTGGTCCGAAGTCGGCTCCGAGGGTGCGGCCATCATCAGGTCTTCCGCCCGCTGGTTCATCGGGAAGAGGATGACCTCGCGGATGTTCACCTCGTCGGCGAGCAGCATGACGATCCGGTCGATCCCGGCGGCGCAGCCCCCATGCGGCGGCGCGCCGTACTGGAACGCGTTGACCATGCCGCCGAACCGCTTGCGGACCTCGTCCTCGCCGTAGCCCGCGATCTCGAACGCCTTGAACATGATCTCCGGCTTGTGGTTCCGGATCGCGCCCGACACGATCTCGTAGCCGTTGCAGGCCAGGTCGTACTGGAACCCCTTCACAGCCAGCGGATCACCCTCCAGCGCCGCCATCCCGCCCTGCGGCATGGAGAACGGGTTGTGCTCGAAGTCGATCTTGCCGCTTTCCTCGTCGCGCTCATAGATCGGGAAATCCACGATCCAGGCAAAGGCGAAGCGGTCGGTCTCGGTCAGCCCCAGCTCCTCCCCGATCACCGTCCGCGCCTTGCCGGCGATGGCCTCGAACGCCTTCGGTTTGCCGCCGAGGAAGAACGCCGCGTCGCCCACGCCGAGCCCGAGCTGCTGGCGGATCGCCTCCGTCCGCTCCGGCCCGATGTTCTTGGCCAGCGGGCCGGCGGCTTCCATGCCGTCGCGACCGTCCCGCCAGAAGATATACCCCATCCCCGGCAGCCCTTCCTTCTGGGCAAAGGCGTTCATCCGGTCGCAGAACTTGCGCGAGCCGCCCTTGGGCGCGGGGATGGCGCGGATCTCCGTGCCCGTCCTGCTCCAGCAGCTTGGCGAAGATCGCGAAGCCGCCGCCGGCGAAATGCTCGGACACGACCTGCATCTCGATCGGGTTGCGCAGGTCCGGCTTGTCGGTGCCGTATTTCAGCGCCGCATCGCGATACGAGATCTGCGGCCAGTTCTCGGGCGCGTCGACCTTGCGCCCCTCGCCGAACTCCTCGAACACGTCGGCAATCACGGGGGAGATCGTGTCGAACACGTCCTGTTGCGTGACGAAGCTCATCTCCATGTCGAGCTGGTAGAAATCGGTGGGCGACCGGTCGGCGCGCGGATCCTCGTCGCGGAAACAGGGCGCGATCTGGAAATACTTGTCGAAGCCCGACACCATGAGCAGCTGCTTGAACTGCTGCGGCGCCTGCGGCAGCGCATAGAACTTGCCCGGATGCAGCCGCGACGGCACCAGGAAATCGCGCGCACCCTCGGGCGAGGACGCGGTGATGATCGGCGTCTGGAACTCGCGGAAGCCGCTGATCCCACATCCGCCGCCGGATCGAGGCCACGACGTCCGACCGCAGCGTCATGTTGCGCTGCATCCTCTCGCGCCGCAGGTCGAGGTAGCGGTAGCGCAGGCGCGTCTCCTCCGGATATTCCTGCTCGCCGAAGACCATCAGCGGCAGCTCCGCGGCGCCGCCCAGGACTTCCATGTCGCGGATGAAGACCTCGATCTCGCCGGTCGGGATCTTGGGGTTCACCAGGCTCGCGTCGCGCGCCTTCACCTCGCCGTCGATGCGGATGCACCATTCCGAGCGCACCTTCTCCACCTCCGCAAAGACCGGGCTGTCGGGATCGCACAGAACCTGCGTCACGCCGTAATGGTCGCGCAGGTCGATGAAGAGCACGCCGCCGTGGTCGCGCACCCGGTGCACCCAACCCGAAAGGCGGACGGTCTCGCCCACGTCGGCGGCTGTCAGGTCGGCGCAGGTGTGGCTGCGGTAGGGGTGCATTGGGGCGTCCTTTTCGGGGCTTTCGGCTTGTCGCGCTGATACATCGCCCCGCGCCCGGGAAGTCAAGGGCGGGTGGCGCGATTCAACCCGGGCCCGACGACCCGCCTCACCGGCACAGTACCTGCTCGTCGTCATGGTAACCGGCGACCTTCGCGGCGATCTCCCCGAAGGAATCGGTCGACAGCAACCAGCTGAGCGTGAAGTTGTGCGTTGCCCCTTCGGTCAGGTCCAGCTTCGCGTTGTCCGCGTCCCGCGAGTCGCTGTTCTTGATCCAGCGTTCGCAGAACCGGTCCACGGTCAGCGCGCGGCGCGCGGTGGTCGCCGCGATCACGCCGCCGATCGGCGCCGCCAATGTCCCCTTCGTCAGCCGGGCGGCCTCGCGCTCCTCCTCCGTCTGTTCGCTGATGGAATAGGAGATCACTCGAACTGCCGTGTCCCCCAGCTCAGGCTCGATCGCGGTGAGGATGTCGGCGATCGTCTCCAGCCCGGTATTGTCGAAATATCCCCCGTCGGCGATCTGCTTCAATCGTCCCTCGGCGCAGGTCTCGTCGGTGCACTCGCGGTAGCGGCCCGGCGGCGAGACGATGGGAAACCGGGCGGAGAGGACGGCGGCATTGGCGACGGTCAGATCGCGTTCCGTGCCGGAGTTGTCGAGGATGCGGACACGGGCGGGCCGCGTGGCGGGCGGAGCTTCCTCGTCCGTCTTGACCGGTATCCGCGGAAGGAAGGCCGTGAGCGGTGATTGCACCACCCGGTCGCCGGTATAGAGGTCGGTCGTGTTCAGGAACAAAAGTGGCGTCGCGCCCGATGCGGTCCAGCTCTGCCGCAGCCCGGCGTCCAGAATCCGGTCGACATCTTCCGCGCCGTGGCTGCGCAGGACCTCGTCGACGGCCCCGATGTACTGCTCGGTGAACCTGTGCCCCCGGTCCACCGGTTCCGCGAAGAGCGCCGAGTAGGGCAGGATGCTGTCGATCAGATCGGCAAAGAGCAGGCCCGACAGGGAGAGCGACAGGTAGTCCCGGTCGAGGATCTCGCTGGTGAGGAAGGTGTAGCAGCCGGGATATTCCTCCGGCACGTCGAACAGCGTCCGGTCGGCCGCCCATCGCTCGCAGATCCCGCTTGCGCGTATGGCCCAGAAAGTGGCGGCTCCGAAGGATCCGCCCGACACGCCGCTGACGGCAAAGAGCCCGTCCGCGAAGGTCGCGGCGGTGTCGTCTTCGACGGACCGGTCCTGCCGATAGGCCAGGTCGTAGGCGGCGTGATACGCGGCGAAAAGGCCCCCGCCCTGTGCCGCCACGAGCGTCACGGTGTCGAGATCCGGCCGTTCCCCCATCCAGCCGACGAAGGCCTCGCGGGCCGAGTCGTGCGTGTCCGGAAGTTCGCTGGGCAATTCGACCCCCTGGATGATATTGCACCCGGCGGCCGTCCTGCAGAACGGCGACAGTGTCTGCGCGAGCCACAAGACGGCGAAGCAGCCGGCCAGGCCAAGGCCCGCCAGCCTCCAGCCACGCTGGTCCCACCGCCGCGCGAACACGTAGACCAGCACGAGCGCCGCCACGATCATGGCAAGCGCGCCGCCCGCGCTGCCCGCAGCGATCGCAAACCCGATGAGGATCAGGACCAGCGGGAAGTCCCCGCTCCGCGGCAGTTTCGAGAGGTACGTCAGCGCCGCAAGCAGGATGCTCGCCACGATCACGAACATGGAGGAAATGCGCGATCGGCCCGGCCATGACGGTCAGCGTCTGGTTCGGAAAGATGAAGCTGATCAGGACGAAAACTCCGACGAACGCCGCGCCGAACGGCGCCGTGCGGATGGATCCGCCGATGGCGTCTTCGTTCATCTTCGGCGCCAGCCAGCGGATCACCGCCACCCCGAGCACGATGAGCGACAGGATGACGAGCGTCATGGCCTCGGCCCCCTCGGCCTCCTGACCCCAGATGCCGCCGGGAAGTTCGACCGGGCCTCCTGCGACCCAGTCGACCAGGCCCCCGAAGCCTTCGGTGAAAAGCGCATAACCCGCCAGAAACAGCGGAATGCGCCCGCAGAACGTCAGCACGATCGCGCCGATGCTGCCTTCGGGCGCAGATTTCCGGCTGTCAAAGACGTGGTCGTCGATGTTGCCGCGCTCCGCCTTCAGGGTGTAGCCGGTGGCCCACCAGAGAATGATGGGCACATAGAAAAATGCGAACACGCCCAGAAAGACGCGCCCCGGCAACATGATGACCGGCTGCCAACTCGTCGGCATCAGCGCGAAGCCGATGGTGACGAAGGCGACGATCGCCACGGCCAGGAGCCCGCCCTTGCCGGCCTGCCGGACATAGTCGCGACGTTCGAGCGCCGCGGCATCCTGATCGACGCTCCTGCTACCGAAGGCGAAGACCAGAAAGAACAGTGCCGCGAGCACGAGGACGCCCGGCCAATAGGTGCCGATTTGCAGTACCAGAGCCACGATTTCGCTGGCGAAGACGACCATCACCTCGCGCGCCGAATCCAGGGTCAGGAAGACCCCGAACCCGATGGACAGAAGAAGCGGCCCGTAGCAATGTTCGAGGATGTCGACGATCTTGCAGCGTATGCTCGGTTCCGAAGTTTCCTGCCGCTGCGCGTCGCTGGTCATTTCTGACATCTTTGACTCCCGTTCAATAACTAAAAAAGGCGAATATCGTGACACTACCGCAGGTCGTGCCAACGCGTTAAGGAAAAGATTGAGACGTGCGGCGCCGGAAATGCCGGACACCGCAGTTGATCCGGCTGTGAGGACCGATGCATCTGGTCGCGTTTCAGGTGCCAAGGAGCCTGACGCGCGATCGCCGAGACGCTGCGACAGGCGAGATGTCCCGCCAGGCGGCGGTTTGACTCCGGAATCAGACGTCTTCGTCCTCGACCGTGTTGCGCAGTGTGCCGATACCGTTCACCTCGACCTCGACCACGTCGCCGGGCTCGAGGTACTGCGGCGGGTCCAGGCGCGCGCCCGATCCCGTCGGCGTACCGGTGACGATGATGTCGCCGGGCTGCAGCGTCATGAAGGTCGAAATGTACTCGATCTCGCGCCGGACCGGGTGCATCATGCGGCTGAGGACATCGTCCTGCCGAACCTCGCCGTTGACGCGCGTGATGATCCGCGCCTCGTCCAGTTGGGCGGCTTCGGTGAAGGGCACCAGCCACGGCCCCATGGCGCCGGACCTGTCCCAGTTCTTGCCTTGCGTGACGTTGAATTTCGCGTGCCGCACCCAATCGCGGATGGTGCCTTCGTTGCAGAGCGTCAGCGCGGCGATGTGGTCATAGGCGTCGGCTTGGGAAATGCGCCTCCCGCCCTTGCCGATCACGATGGCCACTTCGCCCTCGTAATCGAGTTCATGACTCTCCGGCGGGCGGATCAGCGGACGGTCGTGGCCGGTGAACCCGCTGGCGAAACGCGGGAAGAGCGACATGTATTTCGGCTGCTCGCTGCCGTCCTTGTATTCGGCGTTGCGGTCGGGAAAGTTGACGCCGACGCAGAGGATGCGGCGCGCGTCGGGCAGGACCATCTCGTATTGGAAATGGGTGTGGGTGACGGGTTGCCGCTCGGCTGCCTGCTCCAGTTGGCCAAGGCCATCCGCCTGCACAGCTTCGAACAGCGTTTGCCACTGCGGGAAAGCGTCGTTCAGGGCGATCATGCCCGCGTCGGTCACGGCGCCGTAAAAGGTTTCGTCATCGGCGGTGTAGGTTGCAAAGCGCATCATGCGGCCTCCGTGGCGGCGTCGCTCCCGCCTGTGCAGTTCTCAGTTGATTCCACGAACGCCACTCACGGCGCGATGATGGGGCTGGCCTTGATCTCGGACTCCTTCGTCTCCACACCCACGAATTTCGTGCCGTGCTTGAACCAGCTTTCCGGCGCCGGCGCGCCCCAGAGGGTCTGGCGCTGCGGATCCTGGAGGTCCCACTTGATCGGCTCCAGGTCGGGGTCGACCGTCTGGTAGTCCGAGCAGTAGATCTCGATCCGGTGGCCGTCGGGGTCGAGGATGTAGAGGAAGAAGGCGTTGGAGATGCCGTGCCGACCCGGTCCGCGCTCGATGTTCTTCACGTAGCCGGTGGTCGCCATCAGGTCGAGCAGGTCGATGATGTTGAGCGGCGTCGGCACCCAGAAGGCGACGTGGTGCATCCGCGGACCCGTGCCGTTGGTGAAGGCCATGTCGTGCACGCCACCCTTGCGGTGCATCCAGGCGGCCCAGAGCTTCTTGCTCTCCTCGTCCTCGGTATATTCCGTCACGCGGAAGCCGAAGTCGTTGTAGAAGTCGACCGAGGCGTCGACATCGTGGCTGAAACAGTTGAAATGGTCGATCCGCAGCGGCTTCACCCCGCGATAGAGCGCGTATTTCTGGTGGATCGGCTCCAGCCGGTCCATCTTGTGATAGAATTCCAGCGGAATGCCCATGTTGTCCGAGGTCAGCAGCGTGCGGCCCTGATAGGCGCGCTGCACCCACTCGGTCGGGCGGCCCTTCGCCTTGAAATACGCCTCCGCCCGGTCGAGGTCGTCGTCGTCGAAGGTCTTGAAGCCCATGACTTCGACTGTGCCTGCCCGATCCGACTGCTGCAGGATCACGCAGTGATGGCCGCGTTCCTCCATCGCGCGCAGGTAAACGCAGCGGTCATCCTCGTCGGTGACCTGCAGGCCGAGGATCTCGGTATAGAAGGTCTTCGACGCGGCCAGGTCGGAGACGTTCAGGCAGACATGGCTCAGCCGGATGGTGTTGAAATCCGGATAGAGATTCGGTGCGGGGATCGGCATCAGCTTGCTCCCAATCTGGTGATCTTGTGCTGACCCGTGGCAAAGCCGATGTGCTTTTGCTCCATGTAGAAATCGAACGACCAGTCGCCGCCGTCGCGGCCGATGCCGCTGGCCTTGACCCCGCCGAAGGGCGTGGGCAGGTGGCGCACGTTCTCCGAATTCACCCAGATCATCCCCGCCTCCAGCCTGTCGGTGAAGCGCAGCGCGCGGGTCAGATCGTTGGTCCAGACATAGGCAGTCAGGCCGTAGGGGATGTCGTTGGCGATCTGCAGCGCCTCCTCCTCGGTCGAGAACGGGATCGAGGTCAGGACCGGGCCGAAGATTTCCTCCTGCGCGATCCGCATGTCGTTGTTGGCGTCCGTGAAGAGCGTGGGGCGCACGAAGTAGCCCTCGTCGCCGACCGTTTCCCCGCCCGCCGCGATCGTCGCGCCGTCCTCCCGCGCGATGTCGAAATAGCTGGTGACCTTGTTGTAGTGTTCCTCGGTGACCAGCGGGACCGACTTCGGTCGCCGGGTCCAGCGGGTGGCCGACCTTGATGCGTTGACTCGCTCGACGAGCCTGGCCTCGAATTCATCGCGGATCGTGTCCTGCACCAGCAGGCGCGAGGACGAGGTGCAGCGCTCGCCGTTGATCGAGTAGATCATGAAGATCACCGCATCGAGCGCGCGATCCAGATCGGCGTCGTCGAAGACGATCACCGGGTTCTTGCCGCCGAGTTCCAGATGATTGCGCTTCAGCGTGTCGGCGCCCTTGCCTGGTGATCAGGCTGCCCGTGCGGCTTTCGCCGACAAAGGCGATGGCCTTGATCTTCGGGTGTTCGCACAGCGCCTTGCCCGCACCGTCGCCGAAGCCGTTGACGGTGTTCGAGGACGCCGGGCGGAAGGCCCGCCTCCTCGGCGATCTCGACCAGCAGGCGCGCGGTCAGCGGGGAAGCTTCGGCGGGCTTGTGGACCACGGTGCAGCCCGCTGCCAGTGCCGGGGCGATCTTCCACGTGGACAGCATGAAGGGCGTGTTCCACGGCGTGATCACGCCCACCGGGCCGATCGGCACCCGGGTGGTGATGTTCATCAAGGTCGGCGACTTCAGGTGCTGGCCGTCGCGCGCCGATGTGACCTGGTCGGCGAAATAGCGGAAGTTCTCGGCCCCGCGCAGCGCCGCCTTGGACATGAACTTCAGCGCCTGCCCGGTGTCCCAGCATTCGCAGAGCGCGATTTCCTCGGCCCGCGCCTCGATTCCTTCGGCCACGCGGATCAGGATCTTCTTGCGCTCCAGTGCCGGCATGTCGCGCCAGCCGGCAAAGGCATCATTAGCGGCGTTGGCGGCGGTGTCGATGTCCGCGGCGGCGCCATGGGCCACGTCGCAGATCACCGATCTGTCGACAGGCGACCGGGTCTGGAAGACGCCCTTTGACCCCGTCGCATCCTTCCCGGCGATCCGGTTGCGGATGCCCGCGTCGCGGAAGCGGTCGAGGTAGCCGTTCAATTTCCTGATGTTGTCGTCGAGCGCGCTCATGCTGTGCCCTCCAGGTGCTTGCGGACAGATCGATTTTCATTAACAAGTTAATTGTTGTTACGTTAATAAAAACTATGCTGCGTTGTCAAGAGCTGGCTTGCAGTACAATCGAACCATCAAAACGATCCGAGGCCCCTGATGACGTCCAGACTTCCCTCGACGACCCGGTCCCTTCCCATCGCGCTGATCCGCGCGCGTGAGGGCGTGATGGCCCCGATCCGGGACATGCTGGCCGAAACCGGGATCACCGAACAGCAATGG
Organism: uncultured Alphaproteobacteria bacterium; assembly: GCA_963721175.1. Taxonomy (GTDB): domain Bacteria; phylum Pseudomonadota; class Alphaproteobacteria; order Rhodobacterales; family Rhodobacteraceae; genus Aliishimia. Next base: position 158,016 of record CAVRIG010000026.1, read on the forward strand.
CGGGTCCTGCGAGTGCTGGCGGAGCATGGGCGGTTGGATGCCAAGACGTTGGCCGACCGTTCCAGCCTGCTCTTCCCCAGTCTTACGCGGATCGCGGCCACCTTGCGCGACAAGGGCCTCATCACCCAGACCCGCGACGAGGTCGACCGAAGACGCCAATACATCGAGATCGCGCCGAAGGGTCAGAAGATCATCGACCAACACGCGGACCACGCGGCGCGGATCGTCGAGGGTTTCAAGACCACCCTGGGCCGGGAAAACTACGAGACTTTGCTGGATTTACTGGCGCTGCTGGATCCCGGCGCGCGCGACTGAGGAATTTTCGTTATCGACGAAACGCATCCTCATTGAACTGCGGAGAGCCTGGCATCCGCACCAGATATTTCCGAATGGCAATCCGGCAAAAAAAGGCCTGATCGAGATTAGCGGTGTCGTCCCCGTTCAGTATCACGAACGGGATGTCGCAACCCGACAGCATCCGCTTCTGGCAGGGCCAGTTCCCGACCGTCAAATTGGTGATCATGCAGTACCGCGCCCGCTTGCCGCCCAATCGCTCGGTAAGCCGTGGAAAGAGCGCTTACACCTGCTCCAATCGCGAGACCGCTTCACCGCTTCCCTTGCTGCGACTGCCGCGACCGACAGCGTCTCCTCCACCATCATTTCCGGAAACGGCAGATCGCCGTCGGGCACGTGGAGCAGCCCCGCGCTGCCAACTGTCTTCGGGTCCATACGACACCGCATGACCACGTCGGAGTTGAAGTTCCACCCAGCACGCGTTCGACCAGAAGGATCGTTATGCCCAGGCCTTTCAGGTAGCGTATCAGCGCATTCATCCGCTCGATCTCGCGAATCGTCAGACCGCAGCCGGGCTCGTCGAGCCGGAGCACCATCGGATCGAACGAGACCGCGCCGGCCAAAATCAGGAGTGTTCGCAGAAAGACGGGCAGTTGCCCTGCCGTCCGGTTGTGCAGCATGGCCAGAAACCCGACCAGGCCCAAAGCGTGCTCCGCCAGTGCCAGGCGCTGCGCGAAGCCCTTCGCGCCGTGTCTGTCCGGCCGTGACAATCACGATTTCTATGGCCGAAAAGCTGGCGAAAACGCTCTCATGCAGAAACGTGCGGACGATGCTCCGCTTGGCGATCTCGTTGCATGGAAGGTGCGAGATCTGTTTACCATCGAGAAACACGGTGCCACCGGACGGCGGGAACGGCACCCGCGTGATGGCGTCGAAGAGCGTGGACTTGCCGGATCCGTTGAGAGAAGCGATGCCAAGGTCGTCCTCCGCCTGGACGTGTCCAGCCGTCATCACGCGGCCATCTTCACGCTGCGCAAGGGCATCCTTCGCCAGCCGAGGTCCGTAGCGCCTTTTCGCCCTCCTGTGGCTGAGGCATTGGCCGTCGGGTCGAAACTGCGTAGGACTTGGTGAACTGGGACAACCCGCGACGCCCGCTCATGGTAAGACTGACGCTCACCGAGGCGCTCGAGAAAGCGGCAGCGCATGCTCGCGCCGGCCGGATCGAAGAGGCGCGGCGGATCTACACCGCCGCGCTTCGGGCACATCCCGACAATGCGCGCGCCAGGCGTGCTCTTGCGGACCTGGACAGTCAGCGCGACGGAACAGAGCATAACTCTCCGTCGCAGGCGCACGAACGGCTGCTCCATCTCTGCCGCGTGGGGCAATTCGACGAAGCCGTCGACGAGGCCGAGCGCCTTGTTCTCGCGCACCCTGAGTCTTTCGACATCTGGAACACGCTCGGCGGGGCGTGCATGAAATCGCAGCGTCTGGACCGTGCCGAGGATGCCTTTCGCCGCGCAATCAAGATCAGCCCGGAGCAACCCGGAGCGCAGTACAACCTTGGGCTTTTGCTGCATCGGACAGGACGGCTTGCAGAGGCGAAAACATCCTATGCCAAGGCTCTGCGCCGCAAGCCCGATCACGTCCAGGCCCTGAACAACATGGGCAACGCGCTGGCCGACATGAGCAGGCCCGGCGAGGCCGAAGCGGCGTTTCGAAAAGCGCTGCGTTATCGCCCCGACTACGCCGATGCCTACAGCAACCTCGGCCGCGCGCTGAAGGACCTGGGGCGGGCGGATGAGGCCATCGCAGCCTGGGAGCGGACCTTGCAGCTTGTTCCCCAACACGCCGCCGCGCGGTCCCAGAAGCTTCGGCAGCAGCAGGAGTTGTGCGATTTCAGTGCAAGCGCGGAGTTTTCCGAGGTTCGGACGACCTTGGGCGTAACCGGCGACAAGGTCCCGCCATTCGCGCTTCTGTCGGCCGAGGACGATCCTGCGCGCCAGCGGCTTCGGTCCGAACGATGGGCCCGCGATATCGTCGCCACCGCGCCACCCGCCCGTCCGCCCCGTCCCGAGCGCCGACCGAAAAAGCTGCGTGTCGGCTATTTCTCCGCCAATTTCCATGATCATCCGACCCTCAGGCTGATTTCGGGGCTGCTGAGGGAACATGACCGGTCGCGGTTCGACGTGTTCGTCTACAGCTTCGGGCGTCAGAAATCGGGCGATCTTCGGAAACGATTGCAACAGGACGTGCGCGAGTTCCACGATGTGGAGCACCTCTCACCAAGGCAGATCGCCGATCTGGCGCGGTCGCACGGGATGGATATCGCGATCGACCTCGACGGTCATACCCGGGCTGCGCGTGCGGAAATCTTCGCCAACCGGCCCGCCCGGATCGCCATCAGCTTCCTGGGGTTCCCAGGCACCATGGGCGCGGAGTTCGTCGACTATCTCGTCGCCGACCCCGTCGTCATTCCGGACAGGGAGCGGGAGCACTACGCGGAACGCATCATCTTCCTCCCCGAGACCTACCAGCCGAACGATGACCGGCAGGCGATCCCCGACACGATCGACTCACGGTCGGACCACGGGTTGCCGGAAACCGGGGTGGTCCTGTGCTGCTTCAACAACAGCTACAAGATCGGTCCGCGCGAGTTCGACATCTGGATGCGGCTGCTGCGTACTATCGACGGCAGCGTTCTCTGGCTCCTGCGATCGAACGACCGGATGGAAGACAACCTGGCCCGCGAAGCGGTGCAGCGCGGCGTGGACCCCGCCCGCCTGGTCTTTGCCGAGAAATGCGTGCACGACGCGCATCTCGCCCGTCACCGGCACGCCGACCTGTTCCTCGATACGTTCTGCTACAACGCGCATACCACGGCGAGCGATGCTCTGCGGGCCGGGCTTCCGGTGGTGACCATGGCGGGGAGACAATTCGCAGCCCGCGTCGGGGCCAGCCTGCTGACGGCTGCCGGGCTGCCGGATCTGATCGCGGACACCGAGGACCGGTACGAGGCGTTGATCCTGGACCTGGCGCGGGATCCTTCGAAGCTTGTGGCAATCAGAGAGCGCCTGGCACGCGGCGTTCTGACGGGATCAGCCTTCGACACGGCGCAATACACGCGGCAATTCGAGGCGGCGCTCGACATGACGTTCGATCTCTACGTTCGCGGCGAGGACCCACGCGATATCCGGATCAAGGGCGGCAATATGCGATCTCAGCGCGCCCCGTAGACAACCACCGCGATCTTGCGGCCATCTCCGTCGGCGTCGAGCGCGAAGCCCAGATGCGAGAAGTCGTCGAGGTTCCGCGGGCGCAGGCGTTCGGCGAAATACGCGCCGTCGCTGGCGACCGGATGGGCCCCGCAACCGCCGCACGCCTGTGCGTTCACCGCCAGCCGCGTCCAGCCGCCGGCACGTTCGGGCAGGAAGCTGAAGGGATCGGAGGGCAGTGACATCTCTCCATCCGCGAACTCCGCGTTCCGCGCGAGGGTCATGGCCGCCGCACTCAGATCCTCGCTCAGTTGCAGGGTCTGCTCACCGCGGTTCAACGCCTCCAGCGCCGCGTCGCGCACCTCTTCCTGGCTCACCGGTGCCGAGTCCGCCCCGGTGACCGAGCCAAGAGCGTTTCCGGGTCCGCCGAAGACCTGCACGGCGTAGATTGCATCCGTACCCGCGGCCATGGCGAAGCCGAACGAGTGCGAGCCCCTCCCGCAATATGTTCTCCCGGTGACCCGGGCTCTGCATCCAGCCTTCCTGAAACGCGCGGACCCGGTCGGCGTCGGCCGCCTCGCAGCCCCGGCAGCGCGCGATGTTCTCGGCCACCAGCTGCCACCGGCTGCCTCCGGCGTCGATAACCCGGTCCTGCACCGTGTCCCCGTCGGGGGATTCATGGCTGTAGTAGGCGCGCGTCAGCATGTCATCGGCGTGCGCTTCGGCGGCTTCGGCCAGCGTCGAGGTGCTCTCGAGCGGCGCCAGATCATTCTCGGCTCGCGCCTCGTTCACAAGCGACAGGGCGAGTGACGACAGGTCGTCCGTTTGCGCCGATGCGTCGAAGGCCGCGAAGAGGGCCAACGACGAAGACAGGATCAAACGTTGGACGAGAGAGCCCATGGCGATTTCTCCTGTCCTACTGCGAATCCGCGGCGCCGGGACCGCTGCGCCCTTCATCCGCCGACGCCGGTCGCGTTTCGAGCCTGTCCATGCGCCAGACTGCACCCGTCCCGTCGCGCGACGCGTTGGTCAGCAGGTAGATCGCTCCATCTGGCCCTTGCTCCACCTCGCGGATGCGGGTGTTGAACGGGATGAACTCCGTGCCGGCCACATCGCCGTTCTCGAGGTCCACCCGCTCGACGCCGCCGGCCGAGAGCGCGCCGAAGAGGATGTCGCCCTGCCATTCCGGGAACACATCGCCAGTGTAGAGGACCATGCCGGAGGGCGAACGGACCGGGCTCCAGTGGTGGACCGCATCGGTGAACTCGGGATATTCGGTGGGATCCGGGATCTCGACACCGTTGTAGTTGATTCCCCAACTCACCACCGGCCAGCCATAGTTCCCACCCGCCTCGATGGCGTTGAGTTCGTCGCCGCCCATGGGGCCCATCTCCGCGAGCCAGACCTGGCCGGCTTGCGCGTTCCAGACCGCGGCCTCGATATTGCGGTGCCCGTAGGACCAGATCGCATCGTCGGCGTCGGCATCGCCCACGAAGGGATTGTCCTCCGGAATCGAGCCATCGAGGTTGAGCCGGACGACCGCACCCAGGGTATTCGACGAATCCTGCGCGGGGCCGAACGTGAATCGCTCGCCGACAGCGAGAAAGACGTGACCCGCCTCGTCGAACACGATGCGGTTGCCGAAGTGGTTGGGGCCTTCGACCTTGGGTTCCTGGCGCCAGATCACCTCGAACCCTTCGATCCGGCTTGCGTCCTCCGACAGCCGGCCCCGGCCCAGCGCCGTGCCCGCCACCGCGCCCTCGCCCGCCTCGGCGAAGGAGAGGTAGACACGCCGGTTCTCGGCAAATCCGGGATCCAGCGCCACGTCCATCAGGCCACCCTGACCTTGGGTGAAGACTGCGGGCGTACCTTCGAGGGGTTCGGATGTGGAACCATTCGAGCTCACGACCAACAGGTTGCCTGCAAGCTCCGTCACCAGCATGCGGCCGTCGGGCAGAAAACTCATGCTCCAGGGCGTGTCGAGGCCCGAGGCGACTTCCAGCACCGAAATGGGCACCTCACCTGCGTAGGCCGACTCGATCTGGTTGTCCGGTTGCGCAACCGCCGGGCTGGTGGCGACGAGAAGTGCGAGAAGGGAGGATTTCGTCGGATTCATCGGAATGCTCCATGGTTCTGAAATTTCGTGCGACCGGACGCGTGCCTAGTCGAGCTTGGGATCGTTGACCGGTTCTCCTCGATGGAGAAGGCCGCGAGACCGCGCCGATCTCTCGCTGGGGTTTGCAGCGCTCTTGCACCGCGCCCCGGTGTGCAGACGCAACACGTCGCGGTCATGTTGGTTCCAACCCGATTCCCGCAATGGGTGAAACAGCGCGATGTTGCGTCGATCCAAGGCGTTGCGCCATCGCCAAGTGCCGGTTTCCCCATGGACGGCAGCCGGTACTAGCACTAATATTCACCAAGGTGAGTGAGCGCGTCGGCGCCGTCACGCGGACGGAACATCAATCACCCGGAGTTCAAGGTTGCTACGCCGACAATCCCCGATATTCGATACCAACTCGTTTCTTGCCGGCCCGAGCGAAATGGCCAGACGCATCCGGAACCGCGACTGGACCGGTCATCCGCTCGGTTCGCCGGACACCTGGCCCGTGGCGCTGCGCTCCGCACTCGGCATCGCCCTGAACTCCGCGTTCCCCACATGCATCTACTGGGGCTCGGATCTGCGTCTTCTCTACAACGACGCATGGTCGGTGATTCCGGGGCCCCGGCACCCGGCCTGCCTCGGCGAACGCGCCGCCGACGTCTGGTCCGACATCTGGCCGGTGATCGAACCACAGCTTTCCGAAGTCATCACGACCGGGGAGGGTGTGTATGTCCGCAATCAGTTGCTGCCCATGCGCCGATACGGGATCGAGGAAGAAACCTACTGGGACTACAACTTCACCCCCATTCGGGACGAGGACGGCTCGATCGCAGGCATCGTGAATTCCGGCAACGACACGACCGCCATGGTTCTGCAGGACAGACACACCCGATTTCTGCTGGACATGAGCGACGCCTTCCGCGGAATGCGTGACGCGGCCGCCGTGCGCGCACGGTGTCTGGAAATGCTCGGGCTTCACCTGGGCGTCGACCGGGTCGGCTTCCGCCAGCGTGTCGGGGACGAGAGCGATGCGCCGCTCCCGGTCGTCGAGCAATGGTGTGCGCCGGGCATCAACCCGATCTCCGAGGAGACGGGCAACTCTGCGGTGTCCGACGAGGTGTTGGACGACCTGCTCGGCGGTCGCGTGATCCGTCTCGACAGCAGAGATGCAGCCAACGACGGCGGTGAAAACGAGTTCTTGAACAAGCTCGGCTGCGCCGCTGCCCTTGCGGTCCCTTGGCTTGAGCAGGGCGAGACTGTCGCGGTGCTGTTCGTGCACTCCCATCGCGAGCGGCTCTGGACAGACCTTGACGTGCGGACGGTCGAGGAGGTTCTGGAACGGATGATGGCATGGTTGGACCGTGCGCGCGCACTGGAACGCGAACGCCTCTTGTCCCGTGAAATCGACCATCGCGCGCGCAACCTTCTGGCGATCGTCAACTCCATTGTCCGACTTGCCAAGCCCGAAGACCCGAAGGTCATGCAGGCGAAACTCCTCGACCGCATCGCGGCCTTGGGCAAGACGCACTCCCTTCTGTCGGACAACCGACAGGGGCCTCTGGAAATGAAGAAGCTTCTGGACGAGGAACTGGCGCCCTACATCGGCGCTGGCGCCGCCGAGATAACCACGTCCGGCCCCGATATCATCCTCGATCCCGACCAGACCCAGGCCTTCGCGATGGCGCTGCACGAACTTGGGACAAACGCCGCCAAGTACGGTGCCCTCAGTGAGAAGGGAGGCTCTCTTTCGGTCACTTGGGATGTGACGGACGACGACAGCCTGAGGCTCGATTGGGTCGAGACATGCCGCCACCCTGTCGGCGGCGAGAGGACCGAAGACAGCGGCTACGGGACGCGGCTCCTGAATGCGGTCGTCGAATCACAACTGGAGGGCCGGATCGTGCGCGACCTGAGTGGAACCGGGCTGCGATGCATGATCGAAATTCCCTGGCAGACCGATGAAACGAGCTCGTTGGAGGCCGAGCGGATGAACGGCAGCCAGATCTCCGGCACCGGTTGATCATGATTGCGGCGCCGGGGACACGTCAAGATCCCTGGCTGCGTCATCATCGCGATCTGTAGGTGTCGAGCGCGAGCGTATCGTCACGCTGGAACGTCATCAGCAGAATGCAGGCCGCAAAGGTGATGCTGGTCGGATAGAATACGTGCGAGTTGAAGACGATCCGATCGGCACCCGAGATGTACCATCGGAACGGATCGACGATGGCCCACCACAGATCTTCGCTTGCCCGGATTGCTCGGATCGGCTCCAGGCCCGAAGCGACAACCGGTGGCATCGCAAAGTTCGATTGTCCCCGGCATGAGCGTCAAGAGGACCGGCGCCATGCAGCCGACGACAGCGAAGGAAAGCACTTGGGCGTGACGCCTCCCCCCTCTCGCGCTCTACTTCTTCGAAGAGCCGGAAGATGTGAGGAAATCGTAAGCCACCAGGGCCGTCGTGATCAGGATCACGACGATCAGGTCCGGCGACGGCACCTCCACCGCGAGGATGGCGAGGAACGCGAGCAGCACCGCGAAGGCGAGAAGGGCGGTCAGGCGGTTCATGGGACGTCCTTTCCTGTGGCAGGGTTCTGGGCCCAGCGGTCAAGCCAGGCGGCTGTGCGCAAGAGACGGCCGTCTCCGCCGACCGGACCGACGAGTTGCACCCCCATCGGCAGCCCGTTCGCGGCCGTCAGCAGCGGGACAGTGACGGCCGGGGTCCCGCACAAGGTCCAGAGCCCGTTGAAGATCGCATCGCCGGTCGTGGCCAGAGAGCCTGGCGCAGGCCCCGGCGCGGCAGGACAGAGGATCGCGTCGCAACGCTCGAAGATCTCGTCCAGAAGCGCGTTCAGCACCGGCCGCCAGTCCAGCGCCGCGATGTAGTCGCGCGCGAGGATCGCTGTTGCCCTCCTCCAGCGCCGCAAGCGTCTCCGGCCCCAGCATGTCGCGGCCGTCGCGCCAATAGCGGTAGTAGCAGCGGGCCATTTCGGCGAAGTTGATGCGTTGCCGGACCTCGGCCGCCTCGTCGAAGGGGGAGGGAAGATTTACCTCGAACGCCTGCTCGCCCAAGGCATCGGCCAGTTCGTCGAAGGCATCGTGCAGATCGCGGTCCGCACCGGCCCAGCCGGGCGGCTTCACGAAGGCGAAGACCGGCGGCAGCGGCGGCTCCGATCGTGCCGTGTCCAGCAGCCGCGGATGTGGCGCGAGCATCGTCGCCGGATCGCCGTCGTCATGGCCGAAGAGCGCCTCCGCCAACAGCGCCGCTCCTTCCGGATCGGCGGCGAAGACGCCCACGGTGTCGAGCGACGGCGACTGCGTCAGGATGCCGCGCCGGGGGATCGCGCCGAAGGTCGGCTTGAACCCGGTCACGCCGCAGAAGGACGCGGGCCGGATCACCGATCCGCCGGTCTGCGTGCCGATCGCCAGCGGCACCATGCCGTCGGCCACGGCCGCCGCCGAGCCGCTGCGAGGATCCGCCGGGCGTATGGTCCGGGTTGTGCGGGTTGCGCGGTCTTGCCCGGGATGCATGAAGGCGAGTTCGGTCGTCACCGTCTTGCCCATGATGATCGCGCCCGCCGCCTTCAGCCGCTCGACGACGAAGGCATCCCGCAGCGGCACGCGCCCGGCGTCGCAGCGCCGCGCCGTTCTCGGTCGGGATGCGCGCGGTGTCGATGATGTCCTTCACGCCGACCGGCAGCCCGTGCAGCGGCCCCAACGGCGCGGCCCGCGCGGCGGTGCGCGTCGAGCGTCCTGGCCTGCGCCGCGCGCAAATTCGGGATCGAACCAGGCCCAGGCCTGCACCTCCGGCTCGCGCGCGGCGATCCGGGCGAGGCAGGCATTCGACCAGCGTCGCTCGGCAGTACAGCGCGCCGCTGGCCAGCCGGTCGCGCAAGCGCGGCACCGGCGCTCCGAGGGCTGATCGGGTGGCTGCCTCAGCTCGCCATAGAAGAGTTCGGGCAGGTAGAAGACGATCTGCGGGAAGACATACATCAGCACCATCGACACGATCACGCAGAACAGGAACGGCATCACGCCCGCGAAGATCTGCGTCAGCCGCACCTCGGGCGGGGCGATGCCCTTGAGGTAGTAGGCCGACATCGCCATGGGCGGCGTCAGGAAGACGGTCTGCAGGTTCAGCGCCACGAGGATGCCGAAGAACAGCGGGTCGATGTCGAAGAACTGCCAGCAGCGGCAGGAAGATCGGCACGAAGATGATGATGATCTCCGACCATTCCAGCGGCCAGCCCAGCAGGAAGATGATCAGCTGCGCGAGGATCAGGAACATGACCGGCGACAGGTTCAGGCTCTGCACGAATTCGGAGATCACGTGCTCGCCGCCGAGATAGGAGAACACCGCCGAAAAGATGTAGGATCCGACGAAGAGCCAGCAGACCATCGCCGTGGTGCGCACGGTGAGATAGACGCTTTCGCGCATCCGCTGCCAGGTCATCGCGCGGTAGACGAAGGCAAGGAAGATGCCGCCCAGCGCGCCGATCGACGCCGCTTCGGTCGGGGTGGCGAGGCCGAACAGGATCGAGCCCAGCACCGCGAGGATCAGGAAGGCCAGCGGCACGAAGGAGGTCAGGATCATGAGCAGCAGCTTGCCCATCGGAATGTCCGGCACCTCGTCATCCGTCGGGCGCGGCGCCGACGGAGGGCTGCAGGATCGACCGGCCGACGACGTAGACGAGGTAGAGCCCCACCAGCGTCAGGCCCGGCAGCAGCGCCGCCGCATAGAGCCGGACGATGGAGACGTTGGACGCCGCCGCATAGACGATCAGCATGATCGAGGGCGGGATCAGGATGCCGAGCGTGCCGCCCGCGCAGATGATGCCCGCTCGCGAAGGACGGGTCGTAGCGCGCCTTCAGCATCGCGGGCAGCGCCAGCAGGCCCATCAGCGTCACCACCGCGCCGACGATGCCGGTGGCCGTCGCAAACAGCGCGCAGGTGATCAGTGCGGCGACACCCATCGAGCCGGGCACGTTCTTCGACGCGATGTTGAGCGTCGAGAACAGCCGGTCGACGATGTTCGCGCGCTCGACGATGTAGCCCATGAAGAGGAACAGCGGCACCGCCGTCAGCACCTCGTTCGACATCACCGTGAAGGTCTGGTTGACGAAGAGGTCGAATATTCGGTTGTTGAAGAACCCCTCGAACCAGGTCGACCACTGATCCCAGCTGGCTGGCGCTCTCGTCCAGCCGGTCGAAGCTGCGCCACATGCGGCCGGCGTCGAAATAGGCGTAGTAGCCAAAGCCGATGCCCATCGCCATCAGCGTGAAGGCGATCGGGAAGCCGAGGAAGACGAAGACGATGAACAGCCCCAGCATCATCAGGGCGATTTGCGGGTCGGTCATGTGATGGTGATCCTTCTCGGCCTTGTTGGCTTCTCGCATCATGCAGGTCTTCGGTCTCGAAGACGTCCTCTTCGGCCTCGAGCCAGTCGTTCGTGCGCATCGCGAGGATGCAGCGGCAGACCTGCGCGATGCCCTGGATGAACAGCAGGATGCCGGCGGCCACGATCACCGTCTTGAACTGGTAGATCGGGATGCCTGCCGGGCTGTTGACGGACACCTCGCCGTAGCTCCAGGACCGCGCGGCATATTTCCAGCCCGCGAGGATCAGGGCCGTCACGCCCGGGAAAGAAGAAGAGGAAATAGAGGACGAGGTCGATCTTCGCCTGGGTGCGCGGCTGCCAGAGCCGGTAGAGGAAGTCGCCCCGCACATGCCCGCCGCGCGACAGCGTGTAGGCGCCGCCCATCATGAACAGCGTGCCGTACATGATGAAGGACACGTCCAGCGCCCAGGCGGTCGGCTTGTTCAGCACATAGCGGACGAAGACCTCGTAGCCGGTCCCCACCGCCATCAGGAGGATCAGCCAGGCGAACGCCTTGCCGAACCATGCCGACAGGTTGTCGGCGAACCGGATGAATCCAATCATGGTGCACCCTGTCCACTGCGCAGAGACCCCGGCACACATCGCGCCGGGGTCGCTTGCTCGATATCGCGTGCGGATCAGAGCTTGAGCTTGCCCGGGAAGTAGTGCTCGTAGGCCAGCGCGTAGTCGGGCGCGTTCATCAGCTCGTAGAACGCCACCTTGCTCGACCCAGGCGCGCTGGCTGTCGAGCGTCTTCTTCATGAACGGATCGGCTTCCAGTCCGGGGATCAGCTCGTCCCAGGCCTCGAGCTGGGCATCCAGGATCTCCTTCGAGGTGCGGTGCACGGTCACGCCGGCCTCGTCCTGCAGCCACTGAAGGTCGTCGGAATAGCGATCGCATCGCCTTGTGCGGTGTTGGCGGTCGACGCAGCCTCGACCCCGTATTTCAGGATCGCCTGAAGGTCGGGGTCCAGATCCTCGAGGAAGGTCTTGGTTGAACAGGAACTCGAACGCTTCGGCCGCCTGATGGTAGGACGACAGGTAGTAGTTCTTGGCCACGTCCTGCGCGCCGAAGTCCTTGTCCGACGACGGGTTGTTGAACTCGAACGCGTCGATGACGCCACGCTCCATCGCCGGGCACGATCTCGCCGCCGGGCAACTGGGCGACGGACATGCCCATCGACTGCATCAGGTCGGCGGCGAGGCCGACGGTGCGGTACTTGAAGCCCTGGATGTCGGCGACGCGTGTTGACCTCTTCCTTGAACCAGCCAAAGGGCTGCGCGAACATCGGGAAGCCGAGATAGCCGACGACGTCGAGGCCCATGATCGTCCTGCGTCAGCTCGCGGTAGAGCTCCTGCGCCGCCGCCTTCGTAGAACCAGCGCGAGCATCGTCGTCGACGAGCCGCCGAAGACCGGGCCGGTGCCGAACAGCGAGGCGGCCTTGTTCTTGCCGTACCAGTAGGCCGACACCGAATGCGCGGCGTCGATCACGCCGTCATTGACCGCATCCATCACCTGGAACGCCGCGACGACCGCGCCGGCCGGCAGCACGTCGATCTTCAGCCGGCCGCCCGACATCTCCTCGACGCCGGTCGGCGTAATCCTGGGCGAATTCCTGCCAGATGTTCTGCGTCGCCCCAGGACGTCTGCATCTTGATGACCATCGGCGCCTGCGCCAGCACCGCGGGTGCCGCCAGGGCTCCGCCGACGGTGGCGCCACCCATGATCGCGGACCGCTTCAGGAACGACCTGCGGCCGATGTTTGTCGTGTCTGTCATGTTTCCTCCCTTGAAGAATTCGGCGCATCTCTGCCTGTTGTTTGGCGTTACGGTGCGCGAACACGGACATGGTTACACGAAACGGATCGGCTTTGCCAACCGACGTATAGGTTGCGCCTGCCGGATATTTTCGGCGCCTGCTCCGCGTGTCCGGAATATGAAGGTTCAAGACGCGCAGGGCGTCGAAGATGCGTCGCGTGAACCTTGCTCTTCGATGGAGTTAGGCGTTCCAAAAGCCAACGCTGCGCAATCGAGTTCACCCGGGCTCGATTGATCCGCTGCCTGGAACTTCGTCACTCCCCGATGGTTGCGGAACCGATCGTCAATGGAGCAACACCATGAAGAAGAACATTTATGTCCTGGGCCTGCTCGACTGGCAGCGCAAGGAGCTGGAGACCATCCGCGACGCCGAAATGTGCCGGTTTCATTCCCTGCTGAGCAACGAGGAGTTGATGGACCACGAGGCGGGATTCGACGAACTGCTCAGGCGGGCGCGGCGGCAATTGATCGAGGGCGACAAGCCGGACGCCATCGTCTGCCACTGGGACTTTCCGTCGAGCTGCCTGGCCCCGATCCTGGCCACCGAATTCGGTCTGCCGACGCCGACGCTGGAGGCCGTGCTGCGCTGCGAGCACAAGTATTGGGCGCGGATCGAGCAGAAGAAGGCCGCGCCCGAATGCATTCCGGATTTCGAGGCGGTGGATCCCTTCGATCCGGAGGCGGCTGACAAGCTGACGCTCGATTTCCCGATCTGGCTGAAGCCGATCAAGGGCTTTTCGTCGCAACTGGGGTTCAAGGTGGACAACCGGGAGGAATTGGAAGAGGCGCTGGAGAAGATGCGCGACGGCATCGGCGATCTCGGCCGGATCTTCGACGAATGCCTCGACCATGCCGAATTGCCGCCCGAGGTGCAGGGCATCGGCGGCAGCCATGCGATCGCAGAGGGCATCATGAGCGGCGACCAGTTCGCGCATGAAGGTTACGTCCGGAACCACAAGGTGACGATCCACGGGCTTCTGGACATGATGATCGGGCAGGACGGCAAGACCGTCGTCGGGCTGCGCTACCCGGCCGAACTGCCGGACAAGCTGACCGAGCGTGCCAACGACGTCGGTCGGCGGATCATGGAGCAGGTGGGTTACAACGATGGCTGCTTCAACGTGGAGTTCCTTTACGACGAGCCCGACGACAAGCTGTGGGTGATCGAGGCGAACACGCGGATCTCGCAAAGCCACTGCGAGCTCTTCCGCAGGGTCGACGGACGGTCGAACCATGAAATCGCCGTCAGCGCGGCCCTCGGCGACGAACCGACGCTCCCGGATCACAAGGGCGAATTGGAGACGGCGGCCAAGTTCTACATCACCAAGCAGGAGGATGCCGAAGTCACGCGCGAGCCCAGCGAGAGCGAGGTGGAGGAGCTTACGGACGAATTCGGCGTGCTCCTGGAATTCGAGGCGCGGAAGGGGGATCGGCTGTCTGATTTACCCAACCAGCCGGTTTATTGTTTCAATGTGGGCTATGCCTGGTTGGGCGCCGACAGTCCGCAGGGGCTGCGCGAGCGCTACCGAGATCTCGTCGCCCGGCTTCCGATGGAGTTCAGCGATGGGCAAAGCCTCCAAGCGGAGCAATAGAGGCGGAACAGGGAAGGAGACGACATGCGGGAAGTCACGGAGTTCCCCCACCCCGTCCGATGCGACGAACATGCCTGGATCGCGCTTCCGAACGGGCGGCGCCTGGCGGCCCGGCTCTGGATGCCCGAGGATGCGGGCGACAACCCCGTTCCCGCGATTCTCGAATATCTGCCCTACCGCAAGCGCGATCTGACCCGCGGGCGCGACCAGATCAACCACCCCTACCTCGCCGGCCACGGCTATGCCTGCGTGCGCGTGGACATGATCGGCAGCGGCGAGTCCGACGGCGTTCTGGTGGATGAATACACCGAAGACGAGCTGGCCGACGGCGTGGCGGTCGTCGACTGGATCGCCGCGCAGCCCTGGTGCGATGGCAACGTGGGCATGTTCGGGATCTCCTGGGGCGGGTTCAACGGGCTGCAGATCGCCGCCCGGCAGCCGGAGGCGCTGAAGGCCATCGTCTCCTGCTGCGCCTCCGACAATCTCTACGAAGACAACATGCACTACATGGGCGGCTGTCTTCTGGGAGATCAGTTGTCCGAGGCCACGGTCATGTTCGCGCACACCACGCAGCCCCCGGATCCGGAGATCGTCGGCGACCGGTGGCGCGAAATGTGGATGGAGCGGTTGAAGGGCACGCGGGCTCTGGATCAGGACGTGGCTGGAGCATCAGCGGCGCGACAGCTACTGGCGGGACCATTCAGTCTGCGAGGACTATTCCGCGATCCAGTGCCCCGTTCTGGCCGCCGGCGGCTGGACCGACGGCTACACCAACGCGATCTTTCGCCTGCTCGAGCATCTGGAGGTTCCCTGCCGCGCGCTGATCGGTCCATGGGGCCATCGCTATGCTCATCTGGGCGTGCCCGGCCCCGCAACCGGTTTCCTGCAAGAAGTGGTGCGCTGGTTCGACCATTGGTTGAAGGGTCGGGACACCGGCGCCGAGGAATTTTCCGAACTGCGCGTCTGGATGCAGGACCCGGTGCCGCCCAGCACCTCTTACGAGGAGCGTCCGGGCCGCTGGGTGCGCGAGCCGCGCTGGCCGTCCGACGGCATCACGCCGCGCGAGTTCCGCCTCGGCTATCGCCGGCTCTACGAAGGCGAAGCGCCGCAGCCCACGCCAGAGGAAACCTTGTCGTCACCGCTCTCCGTCGGACTTTTCGCCGGCAAGTGGTGCTCCTACGCGGCGCTGCCGGACCTGCCGCACGACCAGCGCGAGGAGGACGGAGGCTGCCTCGTCTATGACACCGAGCCTCTGGACGAGGATCTGGAGATGCTCGGGTTGCCCGAAGTGGAACTGGAGATTGCCGCGAACCGGCCGGTCGCGCAGGTGGCGGTGCGGCTTTCCGACATCTTGCCGGATGCCCGCGCCACGCGCCTCACCTACGGCGTGCTGAACCTTTGCCACCGGGACGGGAACACGGATCCGCAGCCGTTGGAGCCCGGCCGGTATTACCGGGTCCGCGTGCCCCTCAACGGTCTCGCCGCGCGGGTGCCGGCGGGTCACCGGTTGCGCCTGTCGATCTCGTCGACCTATTTCCCGCTGATCTGGGCGCCGCCGGAACAGGTGGAACTCTCGCTGCGCCCCGAGGCCTGCCGGCTGATCCTGCCGGAGCGGGAGCGCCGTGATGATCCACCCCTGCGCGAACTGGGAGAGCCGGAAGGCGCACCGCCGATGGAGATCGAGCGGCTCACCGAGCCCGAACATTCCTGGCGCATCGTACGCTCGATCGTCGAGGACGAGGCCGCGCTGGAAGTCCTGAACGACGAAGGCAGCTACAGGATTCCGGAGATCGACATGCAGATCCTGCGGCGGACGGAGGAACGCTACAGCTTCCGCGGTTCCGACTTCGCCTCGCTGCGCGGAATGACCACGACCGAACGCGGGTTCGCGCGCGGAGACTGGCGGACCCGCGTCACGACGTCGACGATCCTGACCTGCGACGCAAAGAACTTCTACATCCACGCGCGGCTCGACGCCTTCGAGGGCGAGCGGCGCATCCATTCGGACAACTGGGAAGAGGCGATCCCGCGCGACCACATGTGACCTGGATCGCGACCTCCTGCTGGCCCTGCGCACGACCGGTGACCTGTCCGACCCGCTCGGACCCTTATGGCTCGAGCAAATGGGCCGCGACGCGATCGCGCTTGGCGGCGTCATTCTGAGCCTCGCGACCGTTCGGGTCGCGCTATGGACCCTGATCCGGTTCGCCGCGGCACAGTTTCTCGCCTTTCGCGGGCAGCTGCAGCCGGAGAATTGCGACCCGACCATCGCCCCCGAAAACAGACCCCGAAGAGGAAGCGCGCGCGGACCCGGGGCGGACATCAACCAACGATGAACCGACCGCTCCAACCTACGATGAACCGACCCCTCCGACTGCGGGATCCGGAAAGGCGGGGATCTTTTTTCTGGAACCAGTCGGCGTCATGGTTGTTCATGCTTGGGAGGCCACCGATGAAAGACACTCTCAAGACAAATGTCATCGCCCGCCGCGATCTTCTGAAGATCGCGCCTCTCGCAGGTCTCGCGGTCTGCGCGCCGGACGCCTCCGAAGCCGATGTTCAGGAACGTTCCGAACCTGCAGACGATCCGCGTCAGGTCCGGCTGGCCGATACCGAATACGCGCGCAAATACTACAAGCTGGCCCGCGGATGATGCAGGGCGATCGGGGGATATGCCGATGCTGAAACGGAAAACCACCACCCGTCCAACCAGACGCGCCGTCCCCGATCCCACGCCGACACGAGGCCAGCAGTCCCGCCGCGATTTCCTGAAGGCGTCGGGGCTCGCCAGCGTTTCGCTCGCCGGTTTCAATTTCAAGCCGGATCTGGTGCGCGCGCAGTTGGTTCCGCCGGACCAGCCGGATCAGGTTCACAGGAAGACGGTATGTCCCTTCTGTTCCGTCGGATGTTCGATCTGGGCAGAAGTCGAAAACGGCGTCTGGATCGGGCAGGAGCCCGTCTTCGAAAGCCCGATCAACCAGGGGACCCACTGCGCCAAGGGTGCGGCCACCCGCGAGGTCGCCATCGGCGAGCGGCGCACGAAGTTCCCGCTGAAGAAGGTCGGTGGCGAGTGGACCCGGATCTCCTGGGACCAGGCGATCGAGGAGATCGGGGAGAAGCTGCTGGCGATCCGCGAGACATATGGCCAGGACAGCGTCGAATGGCTCGGCTCTGCCAAGTTCTCGAACGAGGCGGCGTACCTGTTCCGCAAGTTCGCCGCCTTCTGGGGCACCAACAACGTCGACCACCAGGCACGCATCTGCCACTCCACGACCGTCGCGGGCGTGGCCAATTCCTTCGGTTACGGCGCGATGACCAACACCTACAACGACATCCGCAAGTCGAAGTCGATCATCATCATCGGCGGCAATCCCGCCGAGGCGCATCCGGTCTCGATGTTGCACGTTCTCGGCGGCAAGGAAAATGGCGCACCGCTGATCGTGGTCGACCCGAGGTTCACCCGCACCGCGGCCCATGCCGACGAGTACGTGCGGATCCGGCCGGGCGCCGACGTGGGCTTCATGTGGGGCCTCGCGCGGATCATCCTCGAGAACGGCTGGGAGGATCGCGAATATCTCGACCAGCGCGTCTTCGGCTTTGACGATGTGCGCGAGGAGATCATGAACTGGACGCCGGAGGAGGTGGAGAAGGTCTCCGGCATTCCGCCGGAACAGCTCGAGCGGGTCGCGCGCACGCTGGCCGAAAACCGGCCCGGCACGCTGATCTGGTGCATGGGCCTCACGCAGTCGACCATCGGCAACAACAAGACCCGCGCCGCGTCGATCCTGCAGCTGCTGCTCGGGAACATCGGCAAGTCCGGCGGCGGCACCAACATCTTCCGCGGCCACGACAACGTGCAGGGCGCGACCGACCTCGGAGTCGCGGTGGATTCGCTGCCCGCTTACTATGGGCTGGAAGAGGGTGCCTGGCGGCACTGGTGCCGGGTCTGGGACGTGGAATACGAGTGGATCCGCGACCGGTTCGCGTCGAAGGAACTTATGGAAGCCCCGGGCATTCCGGTAAGCCGTTGGATGGACGGCGTGCTCGATGACGTCGGCGTGGAGCAGCCGCATCCCATCAAGGGCGTCTTCTTCTGGGGCCACGCCTCCAACAGCCAGACGCGCGGTCCGGACCGTATTGCGGCCCTGAACAACGTGGATCTCTGCGTGATCGTCGATCCCTACCCGACCCAGACTGCGATCGAGAACGAGATGACCGACAATCTCTATCTGTTGCCCTCGGGCACGACGATGGAGATGGCGGGCTCCGTCACCAACTCGAACCGCTCTATCCAGTGGCGCGAGAAGGTCGTCGACCCGATGTTCGAGGCCAAGACGGATTACGAGATCCTGTATCTGCTGTCGCAGAAGCTGGGTTTCGCCGACCAGTTCTTCAAGCATATCAATATCGAAGACAATCAGCCCGTCCCCGAGGACGTCCTGCGCGAGATCAACAAGGGCACCTGGACCATCGGCTACACCGGGCAGAGCCCGGAGCGGCTGAAGCGTCACATGGAGTTGCAGGAGACCTTCGACGGGATCACCCTCAAGGCGAATTCGGGCGAGGCGGAGGGTGATTACTACTGCCTGCCCTGGCCATCCTGGGGCCGGCCCGAGCTTGGCCATCCCGGCACACCGTTGCTCTACGACATCTCCAAGCCCGTAGCCGAGGGTGGCCTGCCGTTCCGGGCCCGTTGGGGCGTGGAGCACGAGGGGCAGAACCTCCTGGCCGAAGACAGCTTTCCGGTCGGATCGGAGATCGAGGACGGATACCCGGAGATCACCGTCAACATGCTCGAGGCGCTCGGCTGGGCGGACGAGCTGACGGACCGCGAGAAGCTGATCATCGTGGCGATCGCCGCCGACCGGTTCCGCTTCGACATGTTCGAAATGACTGAGGAGGATGCGCGGCCGGCGATGCAGGCTCTCGAGCGATCCATCCACAACGGCAACTCGGGCACCAGCGGAGAGACCGACGGCGCCAATATCGACGGCGCCTGGCAGAACTCCGCCCCCGATGGCTCCGGCAGCGAGCAACCGGCATCCTCGACCTTCCCGAATTATCCCGAGAACGCCGTGACGGCAATCGAAGCCTATCTCGCGGCCAATCCGCAGGAGAAAGCCGACGACGACATCCCGATGGAGGAGAAGATCGCGCGGGTCAACTGGAAGACCGATCTCTCCGGCGGGCTCCAGCGCGTGGCGATCGCCCACGGGCTGGCGCCGTTCGGCAACGGCAAGGCGCGCGCGCTGGTCTGGAATTTCCCCGACCAGGTGCCGCTTCACCGCGAGCCGCTCTATACACCGCGCCGGGACCTTCTGCCCAAGTACCAGACCTTCGAGGATCGCAAGGTCTGGCGTCTGCCGGCGCTTTACCGTTCGATCCAGGAGGTCGACTATGCCGCGGAGTACCCGCTGGCCCTGACATCCGGGCGGCTGGTGGAATACGAGGGCGGCGGCGACGAGACCCGGTCGAACAAGTGGCTGGCCGAATTCCAGCAGCAGATGTTCGCCGAGATCAATCCCGCGGACGCCGCCGCGGCCGGCATCGAGAACGGCGGGTTCTGCTGGGTCGCGACGCCGGAGGGGCAGATCCGCGTCCAGGCGCTCGTCACCAACCGAGTGGGGCCGGGCACGGTGTTCATGCCGTTCCATTTCGCCGGAATGTGGATGGGCGAGGACATCTCCGACCGCTACCCGGACGGTGCCAGGCCCTACGTCATCGGCGAGGCGTCCAACACCGTCCAGACCTATGGCTACGACGTGGTGACCCAGATGCAGGAAACCAAGGCCACGCTTTGCAGGATCGGAAGGGGCTGACACGATGGCACGCGCGAAATTTCTCTGCGACACCGACCGCTGCATCGAATGCAACGCCTGCGCGACCGTCTGCAAGAACGAGCACGAGGTGCCGTGGGGCATGGTCCGGCGGCGGGTGGTGACGATCAACGACGGCGAGCCCGGCGAGAAATCCATCGCGGTCTCCTGCATGCATTGCACCGATGCGCCCTGCGTGGCCGTCTGCCCGGTCTCCACGCTCTACCAGACCGATATCGGGGTGGTGCTGCACGACAAGGACACCTGTATCGGCTGCGGTTACTGCTTTTACGCCTGCCCCTTCGGCGCGCCGCAATTCCCCAAGGCCACGCTCTTCGGCTCGCGGGGCAAGATGGACAAGTGCACCTATTGCGCCGGCGGTCCCGAAGAGAACGGCTCCGAGGCGGAATACCGCAAATACGGCCGCAACCGCATCGCCGAAGGCAAGTTGCCGATCTGCGCCGAGGTGTGTTCGACCCGCGCCCTGCTCGCAGGTGACGGCGAAACCATCGGAGAGATCTACCGCGAGCGGGTGATCGCCCGGGGCTATGGCGCGGGCGCGTGGGGCTGGAAGACGGCCTACTATCCGGAGGAGGACACGGGATGAGACGCGACGAACCGGGCCGGGTGATCGTCCACGGCCGCGATTTCACCGGCTACCGCATCGGTGGCGCGATCGTCGCGGTCCTTCTCCTCATCGCTCTCGGTGTCCAGGTCTGGGAGATTTTCGATGGTGACGCACGGACCGTGCCGGAGTACCGCTGGAACGCGAGCGACGCGACGCCCGATCGGGGCGGGGTACTGGCGTCCAACCTGATCGTCGCGCGCACGCAGTTGCAGAACCAGAGACTGCGCACGGGTCCTTCGCCTGATGGCGAGGCGCCGGGCTACGCCTTCGGCAACCAGATCGTCCTGAACTCGAACCCGATCGAAGACCCCGAACCCTTCCTGACCCAGGCATGGTCCAGACCCGACAGCGAGATCATTCCGGTCATCGCGCCGTCCGAAAGGGTGATCGGCATCTCGTCATTGCCCTATGCCAACGCCAATCTCTACGAACGTCCTTTCGCGCGCGACTGGCGGCTCGGGATCGCGGATTTCGCGACACATCTGGGCGCGCTCGTGATCCTGGGCTTCGGCCTGCTCCTGGCGCTGGTGCTGGCGATCCGCGGCCGCGTGCCCATCGCGGAAGGGCGCAGCGGGCGCACCGTAAAGCGGTTCGGGCTGATAGAGCGGGCGAACCACTGGATGACTTCTGTCTCTTTCATCCTGCTGGCGATCACCGGTCTGGCCATTGCTTATGGCGACACGCTGATCCGGCCCTTCGGCGACGAGTTCCTCGGCACTGTCGGCTGGATCTCGACCTGGGGTCACATGATGTTCTTTCCGTCCTTCGCCCTGGGCGTGCTGATCATGGCGGTCATGTGGATCGGCCGGAATTTGCCCTCGCGGCTCGACATCGAATGGCTGCGTCGGGGAGGCGGCTTCTTCTCCGACGATCCGGACAATCCGCCCGCGCGCAAGTTCAACGCGGGGCAGAAGCTCATCTTCTGGTCCGCGATCCTCGGCGGCCTCGTCATGATCGTCACGGGCGTGCTGCTGATGTTCCCGTTCTACTTTCTCGACCTCGAGGGCATGAGCTGGACGATGCTGACGCATGCCATCGTCGCGACGCTGCTCATCGCGGTCTTCATCGGTCACATCTACATCGGTACGGTCGGCATGCAGGGTGCCATAGATGCCATGTGGGGCGGCGACGTCGACCGCAACTGGGCGAAGGAGCATCACGACCTGTGGCTCGCGGAGGTGGACGGCAAACAAGGCGAGCGCGCGCGATGACCGGCTTTCTCACAGGAACGCTCGCCGCGATTCTCCTTTCGGGAGTGACGTGGTTCGCGCTCAACGAGTTCTCCCAGACGTCTATCGAACGGACCTACAACCCGTCGGTGAACCTCGAAGGGCTCGATCAGGATTACTCGCCACTGACCGACACCAATCGCCAGGGGATCGCCGGGCACGACGAATGAATTCACTCCGGACGCTCCAATGCGTGTCTGCACGGCCCGATCCTGCGCCGGGCGTCGGTTGCTTACCCCTTCCGGGGAACCGACCCGCTCCCACCGCGCCAGACGCCAGACAGCGGCAGGCGATGCGGGATACGAACGCGATCATCGAATTGCGGGAAGGCCACCGCTCCGGCTGCACTCGCATCGCTCCCGGCTGGTTGCTGCCCGCCTGCCTGTGGCTCGCCGCCTGCGAGGGCGAGCAGTCGGTGCTTGCGCCTGCGGGCGCGGATGCGCAGACCCTCGCCAACCTCTTTTGGGTCATGTGTGCGGGCGCCGTGGTGATCTGGCTGCTGATCAACGGGCTCTTCGTCTACGTCTACCGTGTGAATCGCGAAAGCATGTCGGCGCGAGCCGCCGAGGCGATCATCATCGGCGGCGGCATCGTCTTTCCGACCGTCGTCCTCGGCGCGCTGCTGACCTATGCGCTTTCGATCATGCCGGATCAACGTGCCCCCGGAACCGGCACCCGTGTGGAAGTCACGGGCGAGGAGTGGTGGTGGCGCGTCAGCTACTGGCCCGAAGGCGCCGACGCGCCGATCCAAGGCGCGAACGAGGTCGTCCTGCCCGCCGGCAGCCGGAGCGAGATCCGCCTGCGCGCCGATGACTACATCCATTCCTTCTGGATCCCGGTTCTGGGCGGCAAGACCGACATGATCCCAGGGCGCGAAACGCGGATGTCGCTCGAGCCCCTCGAGCCGGGCCTCTACCGCGGGCAATGCACCGAGTTCTGTGGCGACGGCCATGCGCTGATGGCGTTTTCGGTCCGGGTCCTCGCGCCGGATGACTACGCGCGCTGGCTCGAGGATGTCTCCGCCCCTGCTGCGGCGCCAGCGGACGCGCTGGCGGAACGGGGCCGAGACGTCTTCTTTTCTGAAGGTTGCGGTGCCTGCCATGCGATCCGCGGCACGATCGCAACGGGCCGCGTCGGGCCGGACCTCACCCATGTCGGCAGCCGGGCAACGCTCGCGGCCGGCACCCTTCCGATGACCGCGGAGGCGGCCGCGGACTGGATCCGCAATCCTGACGACGTGAAGCCGGGCGTGAAGATGCCGTCCTACGACTATCTGTCTGACGATGCGCTCGATGCGCTCGGCACCTATCTGGTGGGGCTGAAATGACGGTCGCGGACGACACCGGGCGCTGGCGCCGCCGCACGCGCCCCGTCTCCGAGGCGCCGGGCCCCGAGGGCATCTTTCCCCCCACCGAGGAGATGCTGAACGAACCCGTGGATCCGGACGTGGCCCGGGCACAAGCCGATCGTTTGCGTGCCGCCTGGGGGATGCCCGGCGGGTGGCGCTATCTCTCTGCGGTGAACAATTCCGAGGTCGGCACGTGGTATGCGATGACCGCCTTCGCCTTCATGCTGGCGGCCGGCTGCCTCGCGCTGATGATGCGCGTGCAGCTCGCGGTGCCGGAAAACGACGTGCTCGACGCCGACCGCTACAACCAGTTCTTCACCATGCACGGCTCGGCGATGATGTTCCTCTTCGCCGTGCCGATCTTCGAGGCGCTGTCGATCCTGATCCTGCCCGAGATCCTGCGCGCCCGCGACATGCCGTTTCCGCGGCTGTCGGCCTATGGATTCTGGTGCTTCGTGATCGGCGGCTTCTTCGTGATGGGCTCGCTCCTCTTCGACGCCGCACCCACGTCGGGCTGGTTCATGTATCCGCCGCTCGCCACGTCGGATCCGGGTGTCGGCGCGGACATCTGGCTGCTGGGGCTGTCGTTCATCGAGATCGCCTCCATCGCCGCCGCCGTCGAGCTGATCGTGGGCGTGATCAAGTGCCGCCCGCCGGGAATGCGGATCAACGTCATGCCGCTCTATGCCTGGTACGTGCTGGTGGTGGGCGGCATGATCCTCTTCGCCTTCCCGCCACTGATCGCGGGCGATTTCCTGTTCGAGCTCGAACGCTCCTTCGACTGGCCCTTCTTCGATCCCGAGCGTGGCGGCGACCCGATCCTGTGGCAGCACCTCTTCTGGATCTTCGGCCATCCGGAGGTCTACATCGTCTTCCTGCCTTCGATCGCCATCGCCGCCATGGTCGTGCCGACCGCGGCGCAGCGCCCGATCCTTGGCTATTCCTGGATCGTGCTCTCGGCCGTGGGAACCGGCTTTCTCAGCTTCGGGCTCTGGGTGCACCACATGTTCACCACCGGGCTGCCGTCGATCTCGCTCGGCTTCTTCTCGGCCGCGTCCGAAGCCGTGGTGATCCCGACCGGCGTGCAACTCTTCGTCTTCGCCGCGACTCTCATGGCGGGCCGGGTCCAGATGATCCTGCCGATGCTCTGGATCTCGGGCGCCGTCGCGGTGTTCACGCTGGGCGGCCTCACGGGGGTCATGATCGCCGTCGCTCCGTTCGACTGGCAGGTGCATGACACCTATTTCATCGTGGCGCATCTGCACTACACGCTCTTCGGAGGCATGGTCCTGCCGATCATTGGCGGCGTCTATTACTACTATCCGTTCTTCACCAAGAAGATGCTCTCCGAACGGCTCGGCCGCTGGTCCTTCTGGCTGATCTTCACCGGATTCAACGTGACGTTCCTGCCGATGCACTGGACCGGCCTGGTGGGCATGCCGCGGCGCGTCTTCACCTATCCCGCAAGTGCGGGGTGGGAGTGGTCGAACATGCTCTCGACCGGAGGGGCTTTCGTCATGGCGGCGGGCTTCGCGGTTTTCGCCTACGACCTCCTGCGCCCCAAGGGCCGCCAGCCGCTCGCCTCCCGCAACCCGTGGAACGCCGGCACGCTGGAATGGGCCGACGACGTCCCGGCGGAGAAATGGGGCGTCCGGTCCATCCCCTACATCACGTCGCGCTACCCGCTTTGGGATCAACCCAAGCTGCTGGAGCGCATCGACGCTGGCCGTTTCTACCTCCCCGACGCGCCGGAGTGCCGCCGCGAGACCATGGTGACGTCAGCCGTGGACGCGCGCCCGCAGATGGTCACGCCAGTCACCGGGCCTGCCTGGTGCACCATATTCGCCGCGATCTTCACGGGTGGCGCTTTCATCTTCCCGACGTTCAAGTTCTATGTGCCCGCTGCGATCTCCGGGGCCTTTGCAGTGGCCTGCATCATCTGGTGGCACTGGACGGCCACGGCGCAGATCCCCGAGAAGCGCATGAAAGATGCGGGCCTCGGCCTGCGCCTGCCGGTCTATCTGTCGGGGAGCGGCGCGCCCGGCTGGTGGGGCATGTTCATCACGATGCTGGGCGACGCGACCGCCTTCGCCTCGCTGGTGTTCGGTGTGTTCTTCTATTGGACAGCACGCCCGGACTTTCCGCCCTCCGGCGCGTCGCATGCCGACCTGACCCTGGTCATGCTCGCGGCCGCGGCGCTGGTCTCCGCATGGGCTTTGACCATCGGCGCGCGGGAGGCGAACCGCAGGAGCATGACCACCGCAGCGCGCATCGGCCTCGCGGCGGGTCCGGTCATGGGACTGGTCGGAGTCGGGCTGCTCGCGGCGTCGCTGCTCGGCCCCGGTCTCGATCCGACAGCGCATGTCTATCCGGCGATGATGTGGGCGCTCGCCGTCTGGATCGCGGCCCACACGCTCGTCGGCACCATCATGCAGTTCTACTGCCTGGCCGGCTCCATCTTCGGCAAGCTCACTCCGGATTACGATGCGGATCTCTGGAACGTGACGCTCTACTGGCATTTTCTGGTACTCATGGCCTGCGTCGCTGCCGCCATGATCGGGTTCTTTCCGAGGCTGCTGTGATGGGTGAGACGCAGGGCATAAATCTCAAACGCGGCCAGAGCCTCTGGCACATGATCCTGGCGCCCATAATCTGGGCCGTGCACTTCTGCCTCTGCTACGGTACGGCGGCCGTCTGGTGCGCCAAGGTGGGAGCCGAAATCGGCACGTTGCGGTTGATCCTCGGCCTCTTCACCATTGTCGCGCTCGCGCTGATTGCCGTGGTGGCGTGGCGCGCCTGGCGCAGGTGGAACTATGCGAAGGGTCAAGACTACGATCATGCCGCGGCGGACACCGAGAACCGGCGGCAATTCCTCGGCCACGCGGGGTTCCTGCTTTCGGGCGTCAGCGCGGTGGGCGTGATCTACGTGACCCTGCCCGCCTTCCTCGCCGGAGGCTGCACATGAGGCCGGCCCCCGCTCTCGGCGCGGCGCTTCTGCTCGCCGCCGTCTGGACGCTGCCGCTCCACGCGCTGCTCGGAGGGCATTTCCCGGCGCACATGGTGCGGCACATGACCCTCGTGGCGCTGGCCGCACCCCTTCTGGCGCTTGCGCTCCCCGCCCGCGCGGCACCGCCTGTCCTCGCCGGCGCCGTGCTCGAATTCGTCGTGGTCTGGGCCTGGCACCTGCCCGCGCTGCACGGGCTCGCGTGCACCGAACCGCTGGCCCGCCTCGCCGAACAGGCGATGTTCCTCGTCGCCGGCTGGGCGGTCTGGGCCGGCGCGCTCCGAACCGACGCACCGCTCGCGGGGGCGGGCGGCCTGCTTCTGACTTCCATGCACATGACGCTGCTGGGCGCGCTCATCACGCTGGCGCCTACCGATCTCTACGCCGAGGCTTGCGGGATGCCCGCCGATGTCACCGGTCAGCAGTTGGGCGGGATGCTGATGCTGGCCATCGGCACGCCCGTCTACCTTCTGGGCGGGCTGCTGCTGGCCGCGCGCGCCCTGTCCGTCCCCGCGCGCGAAGGGGAACGGACATGAACATCCACTGGAGAACCGTCTGGCTCACCCTCGCCACTCTCGCCGTCGCAGGGTTCATCACCGCGTCCGCCTGGATCGGCTTCGGGCTCTACAACGTGTCGGCCCGGCTCGGCCATTTCCCGGGGATGAGCTGGGTCTTCCATACCACCTACCGCAACGCGGTCGATTTCTGGTCCGACGAAACGCGCGAGGTGCCGGACACGCTGGGCGATGAGGACATGATCGCCCTCGGCGCCAAGCATTTCGAATCCGCCTGCCGCGTCTGTCACGGCGCGCCGGGTGCGGAACAGGTGGCCACCAGCCGCTACATCGTGCCGGAACCGCCCCATATCGGCGAGGCCGTCGACGACTGGACGCCGATCCAGATGCACTGGCTCGTCTACGAGGGCGTCAAGATGTCCGGCATGCCGGGCTGGCCCGCCCCGCGCGAGGACGAGGTCTGGCCCATGGTGGCCTTCCTGCTGGCGGTCCGGGCAGGCATGGAGCCCGCCCGCTACCAGGAACTGACTTCCGCGCAGCGCGCCAAGCCACTGAGTCTGGCGCTCTGCCGGTCCTGCCATGGCGCGACGGGCAATTCGGGGAACCCCCACATCCCCCGCCTCGACATCCTGTCGGAGCGCTACATCGCGCTGTCGTTGCAGGCCTACCGGGAAGGTACGCGTCAAAGCGGGATCATGCAGCACGCGGCGACCTCGGTCCCCGAAGACCTGCTGACCCAGGCGGCCACCGCCTTCGGCCCAATCGGCCCTCCTGCGCAGGCGGAGGCGCAACCTCTTTCCGAGCGTGCCCTCACGGGACGTGAATTGGCCCATGCACGCGCGGAGGCTGAGAATGATGTGCCGGCGTGCCGCGCCTGCCACGGACCGTGGGAGGCCGAGCTAGACCCGGCGTTTCCATCGATCGCCGGCCAGCACGAACCCTACCTCAAGGCGCAGCTCAGGCTTTGGCGCGACGACATCCGCGGCGGTGGTCCGGCCGCACAGTTGATGCACGACGCCGCCGCAAACCTCTCAGACACCGATATCGACGCCCTCGCGGCCTATTACGCCGCTTTGCAACCGGCCAAGCTCGACGCGGTGTCCGATGCCGAGCGCTAGACTGCCTCACGGCCGTCGCTCCGGGTCGTCGAGGCCGACAACAACCGTCGCCTGCATTCAGCCCCGGGGTAGGTCAGCCCCGCCCAATTCGAGGCCCGCAACGCCGGCACCCCTGGCCAAACCCCGCTCGGAACGAGCCGCAAGGCCGGGCAGGATCTGACCGCGGAAAAGATCGGAAAATTCCTGAAGCGATATGTGGATGGAAAGGCCGAAGGCATCACAAAGCGGAGTTCGAAGACGGAGCCGCCATCGGTCTGCTGGCCGGAGGCCTTGCTCCCGAGAGATTACCCGGAGAACAGGGAAAGGATACGCTTGGGTCGGAACGGACGCCAGCGGTGGGCAGGCCTCTCGGGGTCGAGAAGATCGTTCTCCCCCAGGACATTGTCCTCCACGCCGTTTAGGTCCGGCGCTTCGAACGGAACGAGCGTGCGTCCGTCGCCCCGCAACGCCTCGATCGCCGCTATGAGCGACCCATCGGCCTTTTCGACCTGCGCGTCGAACTCAGCCTTCGTCACGTCCAGATGCTCGGCCAGAAGATCGCTGCGCAGACGTGCGATCCGCTGGCGCAGGGCGGTTTCGCCTGCGTCGCCGGGCACCGCCTCGATCGACAGGTCGCACTCAGTGTCGAGGCCCATCGAGCGATTGCTCAGGTTCGAGGAGCCGATCCGCAGCAGCCGGTCGTCGCTGACCACGATCTTTGCGTGCACGTAGATCGGCGTTCCACCTTCGGCGACAGGCGTGTAGAGCTTGAACCGCCCGTGACTGTCGGCCTTGCGTATCAGGTCCAGCAGGCGCGCCCGAGAGGATCCCATCACTTCTTCCTCGAGCCAGCCGTCGGCGGATTCGGGGTTGATCACCACGATCTCCGGCCCATCCGGCTCGCGCAGACGATCCGCGATCGCTTCGACGATCTTGCGGGCGGCGAAATACTGACTTTCGATGTAGAGGGTGCGCTTCGTCTCGGCGATGACCGCAAGGTAAAGCGATTCGATCTCGTGGACCGGATCGCGTCCGTCATAGCCGGGTGCCGTGCGCGATATCGCGACATCGACGTTGGTCATCGTCGGCTCCATGCCGTCCGGCCAGAACGGATCCCGCGACTCGGGCGGATCCAACCTCTCGCCGGTCGCGCGATGCCAGCGATCGCGCGCGAGCTCACCCAGCGCGCGGGCGACGTCGCCGTCCACGGCCACGGTCGCGTCATGCCACGGGCCGTACCGGCGTCCGGTCGTCGGGCGCTTGCGCAACTTGCATTCGTCGGGATGGGCGCGTGTGTCCCACCGCTCCGCGGTCGTGTCGATCCCACCGCAGAACGCCAGCACATCGTCGATGACGACGACCTTCTGGTGATGTGCCGCACCGCTCGGATGCGCATGATCGAGCTTGAGTGTGATCTGCCGGCCCGCGACCCAATCCGCGAGCCTCAGCGGCGTGGAGCCGCGCCCGAGCGTCTGGAGTACGCCCGTATCCCATTCGAGCAGATAAATATTCAACTCGGGATTGTTGCGGACGACCCAGTTCAGGAACTTGCCCAGTCGATGGGGGACCTCGCCATCATCCGCCCTGGGGTCGAGCGACACCCGCGTGTCGAATTCCCAGCCGATCATGATGACGCTGTGCCGGGCGTTCTGGACGGCGGACCAGAGACCGGCGAAATAGTCGGCGGCATCCACGATGACCCGAAGCCGGTCTGCCCGTTCGA
The DNA here is from genome assembly GCA_963721175.1 of uncultured Alphaproteobacteria bacterium. Classification (GTDB taxonomy): domain Bacteria; phylum Pseudomonadota; class Alphaproteobacteria; order Rhodobacterales; family Rhodobacteraceae; genus Aliishimia. Next base: position 187,770 of record CAVRIG010000026.1, read on the forward strand.
TCCTCCAGCACGTGTCTCCCGGGCGCAATATCCCACCACCGCAAGGATCGCTCATCTGGCCTCCAGCGTGATCTGCAAGAACTAAATCAACCACCAACTCAATGAGCACATGGCGATCAGGTTCCGTCAACGGGGTAACTTCAACCTCGTGGCGAGCGAAACCCAGATTTTGCGGATGCCCGTGCCGACAAAATCAATCGCTCGGCCCGACCGTGATCCGCATCCCGTCCCGGGGCCAGGGCGGGAATTCATCGTGCGGAATCCGCAGGTCCTGGTCCGGCACCGAATAATTCAGCGCGCGCAGCAACGGCAGGGCCTGCGCCATCAGCGCCACGGTCAGCCACTCGCCCGGGCAGCGGTGGTTCTGCAGGTAATCGCCGCCACCCTGCGGCACCATCGCGTCGGTCTCGTGCGGCTCAACGTGGCGCTCTGGGCGGAACTCCTCTGGCGAGTCCCACGCTGCGGGGTCGCGGTTGGTCCCGTAGAGATCCAGCAGCACCCAGTCGTCCGCGTCGAAATGTCTGCCCCGCCAGTCGAACGGCTCCATCACGCGGCCGCCGATCAACGGAAAGAACGGGTAGAGGCGCCGCACCTCCTCGCAAATCGCCTTGTCTTTGTCCGGGCCCGCGTCACCCAGACGCGCGATCTCTTCCCGATGCACGTGCAGGGCATGGGCGAGAAAGACGATGTAGCGCCCGACCGCCACGATCGGACGCAGCAGATTGATCAACTCGACGGCCCCCTCCGGAACCGTGATGAGATCCCCGTCGGCATCGTGATGCGACGCGACCCGCGCCACGGGCGAGCTCTGGTCGGCGCCGTCCTCTCGCGCTTTCTCGATCAGCTGACAGGCCCAGCGTTCCGACCTGGCGCGCAAGGTCCGGGCCCGCAGGTAGCGCGGTCCGACACTGCCGGCCGCGCCGATCATCGTCGCCAGTTCTTCGGCGCGCGCCGGCACATCCTCCTCCTCCGGCCGAATGCCGCACCAGCGCAAGGCGGATCTGGTCATGATGTCGCGCAATTCGTCGCGCAAGGCGATCGTGGAGCCGTGCCATCCTTCGGAGGCGGCGTGCCATTCCTCCGCGTAGATGGCGCGCGCGTCATCCAGCGCGGCCTCGGTCATGAGGTCGAGGAACATACTCTTGCGGACGCGGTGCTCCTCCCGATCCAGGGTCTGCACGCTGCCCTTGTCCTGCAGCAGCGCCACCACCGAGGCCGGCATCGCGCCGCGCCGGGTCATGCGACCGGGTTGGTAGAAGGCGCGGGCCGCGTCCGCACCACGCAGGAAAGTCACGGGTTTGAGCATCAGCCTTGTGCGGAAACCGTCGGCACCAAGCTCGCTGCAGCGCCGACCGACGAAGTCGTAGCCGTCGCGCAGAAAGGCCATCGTGCTGTCGAAGCCTGGCAGGTCAGGCGTGGCCTCGGTCCGGTCCAGGGGCGTCATGATCTCGACCTCCATCGGTTATCGGTTGTCGCAGCGTCACCGGAAGCGGCGCGCGGACGTTTCCCGCGAAGGCGGCTTCCGGAGACACCGCTGGAACAGACGGCGGCATGTTTTGGTTCCTGTTCGACTGACCCAAGCGGGCCGAACCCCGCCAACAGGGCCGCACGAAAGCAGGTTGTTCGTTCGGCCCCGACCGACGAGGTACGCCATGGAGACCTTTCATTTTCTGATCGGTGCGCACAGCGCAGATCCGGCCTGGTGGCAGATGTGCGTGCGCGCCGTGATCATCTTCGTCTATGCCGTCGCGCTCTACCGGCTGGCGCCGACGCGCGCCTTCGCGGATCTGTCGGCGATCGACATCGTCCTGACCGTGATCCTGGGATCGAGCTTCAGTCGTGCGTTGACAGGCAACGCGCCCCTGCTGCCGGTCTTGGCGGCAACCGCCCTGCTGGTTCTGATGCACGTGCTTTTGACAGCCATGGCGGCACGCTCGGATTTCGTGTCGCGCCTGGTCAAGGGGCGGCCGATCCAGCTGATCAAGGACGGCAGCATCGACTGGGCGGCCATCCGCAGGGGCCAGTTGGGCGAACGGGATCTGGCCGAGCAAGTGCGCCTCCGCGGCATCCGCAGCATCGACGACGTGGGAGACGCCTTCCTCGAGCGGAACGGTTCGATCAGCGCGATCGGCAAGAAATCCTGAAGCGCCGACCGTTCCGGAGAGCGCTCAGCTCTTGTCGCGATCCACGAACTTGTTGAACCGGCTGGTCTGGCCGTCCTTCGTCATGTCCTGGTGCAGGAAGGCGAGGTTGTTGTCCTCGAAGATTGCGAAGAAATCCTCCCAGTCGAGCGTTTCGAGATCCTCTTCCGGTGGATCGAAATCGATCCGCAGCACGCCGCCCTCCCCGGTGTCGCGCACGCGCGCCGGGTGGCCGTCGCGCGCTTCCGCCCATTTGCGGATGACGTCGTGATTGGTGGTGATCGTCGCGTCGCTCATGATGTGCTCCTCTCTTCGTGGGTTGCTTGTTGGGATGGCCGCGCGCCGGCGCGCGACGGCCGGCGCCAGCCCGGGCGTAGATCGCGTCCAACGTTTCCGCCACGGTGACCAGCCGTTCGCACTCCGGATCGTAGCGGCCATCCCGGCTCAACCGCTCCAGCCAGTCGAGCGCAGCCCGCCCGCCCCAATCATCCGGCGGCCCCGCCAGAAGCTGCGTGGTGCAGCCATCGTGGCGATGCGTCTCGAAATCGAAGAACGAGCCGCCGACATTGCTCATGGAAACGCCGCCTCCGGTGCCGAAGACATCGACCCGGATCACGGCGTCGCGTCCCGCCGGCAGGTTCCACGAACAGGCGAGCCGCACCGGCACGCCCGTTTCCGTCTCCAGTGTGGCAAGGGCGAAGTCCTCGACGTCCCGGCCGGCTGGATCGAGAGCCTTTCCGCCCGATTTGAGATGCGCGAACAGCACGCGACCGCCGGCCAGTCGAGCAGCCAGAGCGCGAGGTCCACGAGATGCACGCCGAGATCGATCAGGCAGCCGCCACCGGAGAGCGCGCGATCCCGGAACCACGGCTTGTCCGGTCCGTAGGCATTGTGAAAGGTCAGGTCGACGGCAAGGATCTCGCCCAGCCTGCCGGCGCTGATCTGGTCGCGCACGGCACGCGTGGCCCCGGTGTGACGGTACGAAAGGTCGGTCGCCAACAGCCGGTCCGCCTGGCGGGCGGCATCGACGGCCGCGGCGGTTTCGACCGCGTCCCGTCCCAGCGGTTTCTGGCAGAAGACCGCCGCTCCCCGCCTCGAGCGCCGCGATCGTCTGCGCCGCATGGAGCGCCGAGGGCGTGGCGATCACCACGCCGTCCGGGCGGAGCGCGAGCAGGTCGACCAGCGTCTGGCCGCGGCCCGCCTCCGGTGCAATCCCACCGCACAGGTCGACCGCCTGCGCGTCCTGGTCCGCAAGCCCCACGACCCGGGCAAGTCCGCTGGCCGCCAGCGCCTCCATCCGGTGCCGGCCAATCCAGCCGAGACCAAGAAAGCCAAGCCGCGGCATTGTCTGCACGGTATCCTTCATGGCATCATCACCACCGCCTTCACGAAGCCCTCCGGCTTGTCGCGTGTCGCGTCCAGCGCCTCGTCAAGCCGGGAGAGCGGGTAACGGTGCGTCAGCAACGGCTCCGTCACCAGAGTGCCGTCGCCGATCAACGATATCGCCTCGCGCATCGCGGCGAGGTTGCGTGCCCGGTCGCGCACATGGGCGTTCACGATTTCGAACGCGCGCCAGTTCCACAGTTGCATGTTCACCTGCCGCGGCCCGTCCTGGTGATAGCCCGCGATCACGAGGCGGCCGCTTTCGCGCGTGATGTCGGCAGCGAGGTCGAGCGGCCATTGATGCCCTGTGCATTCGATGCAGATGTCGCAGCCCGCACCCCCGGTCAGCCTGCCGATCTCGCCACAGATGGCCCCGTGGTCGTCGAGCGGGATCACGTGCCGCGCGCCCATCTCCTTGGCCAGTTCCTGGCTCTCCGCGCGGCGGGAGATGGCAATCACCTTTGCCCCGGCGCGGGACGCCAGCCGCGTGAGCACTGCGCCGAGAAACCCGATGCCGATGATGGCGACGGTATCTTCCGCCTGCACGCGCGCACCGCCGAAGACCGAAACCGCACAGCCGAAGGGCTCCGCAGGGATCGGCCTGTCGCCCAGCGCCTCCGGTACGGGCAGGGCCGCATCCTCCGGCACGATGTCATGGCTGGCGAAACCGTGCTCGCCGAAAACCGCGACGCGCTCGCCCAGTCGGGCGTCATTCACACCCGGCCCCACGGCGTCGATCCGGCCCCACGCCTCGTGGCCCAGGCCTCCGCAGTCCAGTGGGAACGTCATCCAGTCGGGGCCTGACCAAGGCCCGAGGTTCGAGGCGCAGACACCGCAGCCCTGGATCCGGACCCGGATCTCTCCCGGACCGGGATCGGACAGCGGCAGGTCGACCATCTCGATGGAGCCGGGCCCCGTCACCCGGGCAGCCCGCAGCCGCGTCGCCATCCGTCCACCGTCCATGCCGATCCTCCTGTGCCATCGCCGCGCGCGCGGCGAACATTTCAAGACCGCGAACCGGGGCCGGATGATTTTGTTCCTGCAGGGGGCCGGCCACGCGCCGCACTTCGCGGGACCGGCACCCGGAGACCAGTTGGCTAATCCGTCGGAAGTCACTGATGTCATGGCAGAAGATGAAGCTGGGGGATGATGCTGACCGATCGCGATGAAAACGGGGGAACAATTGCGGTTGATGCCGGTTTTCGCGTTGAGTTCAACATCGGGGGAAGATGAAAATGGCCACAGTGCTGATCACCGGCGGATGCGGCTTCATCGGACGGCATGTCGCCGCGGAACTGATCGCGGCCGGCCACGCCGTGCGGCTCTACGACGCGATGATCGAGCAGGTGCACGGCGCCGCCGATGCGGATGCCACGACCGATATTCCGCCCGAGGCAGCGGTGATCCGCGGCGACGTGCGCGACGCGGCGAAGGTGAGCGAAGCCCTGCGCGGGTGCGACGCCGTGATCCACCTCGCCGCCGAGGTCGGGGTGGGGCAGTCGATGTACGAGATCGCCCGTTACGTGGGTGCGAACGATCTCGGCACCGCGATCCTGCTCGAGGCCATCGCCGCGCAGCCGGTGCAGCGCCTGGTCGTCGCCTCCTCGATGAGCATCTATGGTGAAGGCTACTATGCCCTGCCCTCGGGCCAGCTCTATGATGGCGCCAGGCGGCGCAAGCAGGATCTTCGCGACGGGCGTTGGCAGCCGGTCGGACCCGGCGGCGAGCCGCTGGAGGCGGTGCCGACGGACGAGACCAAGCGCCCCGACCTCGCCTCGATCTATGCGCTCACGAAGTACCAGCAGGAACAGGCGGCGCTGATCTTCGGCGCGGCCTACGACGTGCCGACGGTGGCATTGCGGCTCTTCAATGTCTTCGGCGCGGGCCAGGCGCTCTCGAACCCCTATACGGGCGTGCTGGCGAACTTCGCCTCCCGGCTGGCCAATGGCGAGCGGCCGACGATCTTCGAGGATGGGCAGCAGAAGCGCGACTTCGTGCATGTCCGCGACGTCGCCCGCGCGTTCCGCCTGGCGATGGAGGCGGACACGCCGGGCGAGATCTTCAACATCGGCTCCGGCCGGGCCTACTCGATCGAAGAGGTGGCGCGGCTGCTGGCCGGTGCGATGGACCTGCCCGACCTCGAGCCGGAGGTGCTGGGCCGCTTCCGCGCCGGCGACATCCGCAATTGCTTTGCCGACATCGACAAGGCCCGTGCCTGGCTGGGGTTCGAGCCGCAACACCGGCTGGAAGACTCCCTCGGCCCCTTCGTCGATTGGGTCCGGACATCGCCCGCACTGGATCGTGGCGCCGCGATGCGCAGCGAGCTCGAGGTGCGGGGGCTGGTGTCATGCAAGCGAACGGTTCGGCTTCGTCGAGTGGTTCCGCCCGGGCGATCACGACCGGGTCGAGGCGGTGCTGCCGGCATGTGGAGCGCTCCGGCGCGGCATGGCTGCGCACCCACATGTCCTGGGCCGAATACCATGCGCCGGGCGGGCGCGACTGGTACGACTGGCTGTTCCCGCGGCTGTCGCGCAAGCTCGAACTGTTGCCCTGTCTCCACTACACGCCGCCCTCGCTGTCGCGCACCGGCAAGACCTCGGGGCCGCCGCAGGTGCTGAAGGACTACGCCGATTTCATCGATACGGTGATGCTGACCCGCTATGGCGCGCATTTCGAGCATGTCGAGCTCTGGAACGAGCCCAACAACCTGCTCGACTGGGACTGGCGCGTCGATCCGGACTTCGACCGTGTTCTGCGAGATGATCGGCGAGGCCGCCTACTGGATCCGGCAACGCGGCTGGAAGCCCGTGCTCGGCGGCCCCTGCCCGTTCGATCCCTACTGGCTGGACCTGATGGGCCAGCGCGGGCTCCTCGCCTAGATGCATGCCGTCGGCTTCCACGGCTTTCCCGGCACCTGGGACAGCGAGGAAGGGGCCTGGTGCGGCTGGGACCTGCACCTGGGCGAAATGCGCGCGATCCTCGACCGCTACAACCCCAAGGCCGAGATCTGGATCACCGAGACCGGCTATTCCACCTGGCGCAAGGACGAGATCGAGCAGGCCCGGCGCTTCGTCGCAGGCGCTCGACGCTCCGGCCGAGCGGATGTACTGGTATGCTTGGCGGGACCTGCAGCCCGACGTGGCGGTGCAGGAGGGGCTGTGGTTCGACGCGCGCCACTATCACCTGGGCGCGATCGATGCGCGACGGCAGCCGAAGCTGCTGGCGCGCATCCTCGGTGAAGGCGGCGAGGCCCGGCGTGCGCGAGGTCACGCGGCTTTGCCGCGCCGCCACTCGGCGGGAGCGTCCGGCCGGTGCTGATCACCGGCGGCGCCGGCTTCATCGGCTCGCAACCTGGCCGACGAGCTACCTGCGCGACGGGCGCGACGTGGTCGTGCTCGACAACCTTCGCCGACCGGGGGTGGAGGAGAACCTCGCCTGGCTCAGCGCCCGCCACGGCGACCGGGTGCATCCGGTGCCGGTCGACCTGCGCGACGCCGCAGCGGCTGTCCCAGGCGATGCGCGGACGCCGATGCGGTGTTCCACTTCGCCGCACAGACCGCCGTGACCATCGAGCCTCGACGCACCGGTCGAGGATTTCGAGGTCAACGCCCGCGGCACGCTCAACGTGCTCGAGGCGGTCCGGCGCGACCGGCCGCGCGGTGCCGGTGATCTTCGCCTCGACGAACAAGGTCTACGGCGCGCTGGCGGACCTGGGGGTGACGGCGCGCGACGAGACCGTGTCCCGCGCCGACCGAAGCGATCCGCGACGGGGCGTGGACGAGAGACCGGCCGCTCGATTTCTGCACGCCCTATGGCTGCTCGAAGGGCGTCGCGGATCAATACGTGCTGGACTATGCCCGAAGCTACGGCCTGCCCGCGGCGGTGCTGCGGATGTCCTGCATCTACGGCCCGCGCCAGTTCGGGACGGAGGATCAGGGCTGGGTCGCGCATTTCCTGATTCGCGCGCTCAAGGGCGCGCCGATCACCGTCTACGGCAGCGGTCACGCAGGTGCGCGACATCTGCGAGGTGTCGGACGCGGTGGCCGCCTACCGGCTGGTGCACGACCGCATCGGCGCGCTGTCGGGCCGGGCCTTCAACCTCGGCGGCGGGCCGCGGAATGCGGTCAGCCTGCGCCAGGTGATCGAGGAGATCGGTCGCATCACCGATCGCGACCCGCGGGTGACCTACGCCGAGTGGCGGCAGGGCGACCAGCCGTGGTTCGTCGCCGACACCTCCGCGCTGACGGAGGCGACCGGCTGGAGCGCGCGCACCGGCTGGCGCGGCGGGGTGGCGCGGCTGGCGACATGGCTGGCCGAGCATCGGGTCCGAACCACAGAAGAGAGCGTCACGGCATGAGCATCCGTATCCTGATGACGCTGGATGCCGTCGGTGGTGTCTGGCGCTACGCGATGGATCTCGGCACCGCGCTGGTGCGGGAGGGGCACGAAGTCGTCTTCGCCGGTCTCGGGCCGCGCCCCTCCCCCCGGCAGCGCAAGGAAGCCCGGCGCATCGGGACGCTGGACTGGGGCGAGGCGCCGCTGGACTGGATGGCCCTCGGACCGAGGGAGTTGGCGGATGTGTCCCCATGGATCGAGTACCTCGTCCGCGCGCATGCGCCGGACGTCCTGCACCTGAACCTGCCGAGCCATGCCGCGAACCTGCGCGGCGGGCCGCCCCGCGTGGTCACGACGCATTCCTGCCTCGCCACCTGGTTTCGGGTGATGGAGGGACCGGCGGTGCCCGCGCATCTCGCCTGGCAGGTGGAGATGACGCGCGCGGGCCTGGCCAATGCCGACCGCGTTCTCGCGCCTTCGGCCGCGCATGCGACCCTGACAGCCAGGTCTACGGCATCTCCGGGATCGAGGCCGTCCCCAACGCCAGTTCCGCGCCGCTTCTGCCGCCGTCGGAGGGCGATGGTACCGTCGCTGCGGCTGCGCGCTGGTGGGACAAGGCCAAGAACGGCGCGGCGCTGGACCGCGGCGGCGCAAACCGTCGGCGCGCGGGTCGAGATGATCGGCCGCTGCGAGGGTCCCGGTGGTCAGACCCTGCACGCTCCATCACGCCCGAGCTGCGGGACCGCTGCCCTACCCCGTGACGCTGGAACGGCTCGCCGCGGCGAGCCTCTTCGTCTCGCCGTCGCTCTACGAACCGTTCGGGCTCGCCGCCCTGGAGGCCGCGCGCACGGGGCGGCCTCTGCTGCTGGCGGACATCCCCGTCTACCGTGAGATCTGGGATGGCGCGGCGCGCTTTTTCGATCCGTACGACGCGGACGACCTCGCCGCCGCGATCACTGCGATGCTGCAGGCACCCGACGAGCGGATCGCACTTGGCACCGCGGCGCAGCGACGGGCGCAGCAGTTCACGCCTGCCGGCCAGGCCGCCGCCATGACCGACATCTACCGCGCCATCGCCGCGCCCGAGACCGTGAGCTGACGCATGAAATTCACCTTCTTCACCCATTCGCTCGTGTCCGACTGGAACCACGGCAACGCCCATTTCCTGCGCGGCGTGATGCGCGCGTTGCAGGCGCGAGGGCCACGCGTGCCGCGCGCTGGAGCCGGCAGACGGCTGGTCGCGCAGCAATCTGTCGGCGGAACGCGGCGACGGCGGCGATCGAGGCCTTCCGCAGCGATCTTCCCCGACCTGCGATCGGACACCTATGGCGGCTTCGACGAGGTGATCGATGTGCTCGACGACAGCGACGTGGTGGTCGTGCACGAATGGACCGACCCGGCGCCTCGTCGCCGGCCATCGGCCGGGCGCGGGCGCGGGGCGGCGCGTTTCATGCTGCTGTTCCACGACACCCACCACCGCGCGGTGTCGCGCCGACGCCGAGATCCGCGCGCTGGACCTCTCGGCCTATGACGGCGTTCTGGCCTTCGGCGAGGCGCTGCGGCGAACGGTACCTCGCGGCCGGCTGGGGCGACCGCGTCTTCACCTGGCACGAGGCCGCGGATGTCACGCGTCTTCCACCCGCATCCCGAGATCGAGCCGGAGCGCGACCTGATCTGGGTCGGCAACTGGGGCGACGGCGAACGCTCGGAGGAGCTGATGGAGTTCCTCGTCCGCGCCGGTGCGCCGAGCTGGGCCTCACCGCCACCGTCCACGGCGTCCGCTATCCCGACGACGCGCTGGCAGCGCTGGCCGACGGCCGGCATCGACTATGCGCGGCTCGATCGCCAACGCGCAGGTGCCGCGAGGCCTTCGCCCGCCACCGCGTCACGGTGCACGTTCCGCGCGCGACCCTACGTCGAGGCGCTGCCCGGCATCCCGACCATCCGCCCGTTCGAGGCGCTGGCCTGCGGCATCCCGCTGGTCTGCGCGCCCTGGGACGATGCCGAGGGACTGTTCCGCCCCGGCACCGACTACCTGACCGCGCGCGACGGGAGCGAGATGAAGCGCCGCCTGACCGACGTGCTGTCGGATCCGGCGCTGGCGCAGCGAACTCGCCGCGAACGGGCTCGAGACCAATCGCCGCCCGTCACACCTGCCGCCACCGGGCGCAGGAACTGCTGGCGATCCTGGAGCGGCATCGACGCCGCACGGCGCAGGAGATGGCGTGATGAAACGATCGCCTTCTACGGATCGAGCCTCCTGTCGTCCTACTGGAACGGTGCGGCCACCTATTATCGCGGCATCGTGCGGGCACTGGCCTCGCACGGCTGGGAGATCACGTTCTACGAACCCGACGTCCTGGGACCGGCAGGCGAACCGCGACATCGACCCGCCGGACTGGTGCCGCGTCGACGTCTGGGAGGCGACGCCCGAGGGCTGCGCAAGGCCGCCGCAAGTGCCGAAGCGGCGAGGTTCGTCGTGGTGGCGTCGCGGCATCGGCTACGAGGACGATGCGCTGCGGCGCGCGGTTCTGGAGCAGGCGCGGCCGGACGCGCTGCGCATCTGCTGGGACGTCGACGCGCCGGCCACGCTTGCGACGCTGCGGGCCGAGCCCGACCATCCGTTGCGCCGCGACTTGCCCGAGTTCGACCTCGTGCTGACCTATGGCGGCGGCCAGCCGGTGGTCGACGGCTACCGCGCCCTCGGCGCCCGTGACTGCGTGCCGATCTACAACGCGCTCGATCCCGACGACGCATTTCCCGGTCGCCGCCCGATCCGCGCTTCGCCGCCGATCTCGGCTTTCTCGGCAACCGCCTGCCCGACCGCGAGGCGCGCGTGGCGGAGTTCTTCCTCCAGCCCGCGCGCGCGCCTGCCGGACCGGCGCTTCCTGCTCGGCGGCGTCGGCTGGGAGCGACCGCCGCTGCCCGACAACGTTCGCGCGCATCGGCCATGTCGGCACCGGCGACCACAACGCCTTCAACGTCACGCCCGCGCGCGGTGCTCAACGTCGCCCGCGACAGCATGGCGGCAGAACGGGTTCTCGCCCGCCACCCGCGTCTTCGAGGCCGCCGGCGCCGGCGCCTGCCTGATCACCGACGCCTGGGAGGGCATCGAGCTCTTCCTGGAGCCCGGTCGCGAGGTGCTGGTCGCCCGCGACGGGGCGGAGGTGGTCGAACATCCTGAGCGGACTGACCGAGGCCGAGGCGCAGAGCATCGGCCGCGCCGCGCGCCAGCGCGTGCTGGCCGACCATACCTACGAGAACCGCGCGCGAGCAGGTCGACCGCCCTCTTCGCAGCAGCATGTCGCAACGGGAGCTTCGAACCATGACCAGACCGCTGGACATCGTGATCCTCGGCCTGTCACTGTCCTCCTCCTGGGGCAACGGTCACGCCACCACCTACCGGGCGCTGTCTGCGCGGCCTGGCGGCGGAGGGCCACCGGGTCCTGTTCCTGGAGCGCGACATGCCGTGGTATGCTCGGAACCGCGACCTGCCGGAGCCCGATTTCTGCGACTTCGCCCTCTACGACAGCCGCGGCCGACCTGGACGCGCTGGCGGGACCGGATCGCGCGGGCCGATGCGGTGATCGTCGGCTCCTACGTGCCCGAAGGCGATCGAGCTGCTCGACATGCTGGCAGCCTGGATGCCCGGTCGCCTGGTCTTCTACGACATCGACACGCCCGTCACGCTCGAGGCGCTGGGCACGGACGACGCGGAATACCTGGCGCGGCGGCAATTGCCGCTGATCGACCTCTACCTCTCCTTCGCGGGCGGCGGGGTGCTGGACCGGCTGCGCAGTCTCGGCGCACGGCAGGCGGAGACGCTGCTATTGCGCCGTCGATCCCGACCGCTACCGACCGCTGGACGTCGACGACCCGCTGGGATCTCGGCTATCTCGGCACCTACAGCCCGGATCGCCAGCCCGGGCTGGAGGAGTTGCTGATCGAACCGGCGCGCCGGCTGCCGGACGCCCGCTTCGTCGTGGCCGGCTCCCAGTATCCCGAGACGATCGACTGGCCCGAAAACGTCGAACGCATCGACCACCTGGCGCCGCCCGACCACGCCGCCTTCTACAACGCGCAGCGCTTCACGCTGAACCTGACCCGCGCCGCCATGCGGGCGACGGGTCATCCCCCGCGGTCGGCTGTTCGAGGCGGCGGCCTGCGGCACCGCCATCGTGTCGGACCGCTGGCACGGGACTCGAGGAGGTGCTTCGGCCGGACGAGGCGGTCCTGCTGGCGGACACGGCCGGCGACGTATGTCGGCGGCACTCTCGATGTCGACGACGAAAAGCGGCAGCCGGATCGCGCGAGGCGGCGCGCGAAACGGTGCTCCGCCGACACACCGGGCAGGCCCGCGCCCGCGAACTGGCCGGACATCGTCCGGCGGCTGCCCGCAGGAACGGAGGTGCCCGCATGACACTCCACCACATGCCTTCCACCGCACTTGTCGCGGGCGGCGCGGGCTTCGTCGGCTCGCATCTGTGCGACGCGCTGCTGGCCAGCGGGATGCGCGTGATCTGCGTCGACAACTTCCAGACCGGCCGGCGCCAGAACGTCGACCCCCTGCGCAACAACCGCGGATTTCGGCTGGTCGAGGCGGATGTCGCGACGCGACCCGCTTCCCGACGTGCCGGATCGACTGGCTCTTCAACCTCGCCTCGCCCGCCTCTCCGCCGCATTACCAGGCCGATCCGGTCCGCACGATGATGACCAACGTGGTCGGCACGCTGAACCTGCTGACACTGGCCGACCCAGCAGGGGGCGCGCTACCTGCAGGCTTCGACCAGCGAGGTCTACGGCGACCCGGAGGCGCATCCGCAGCGCGAGGATTACTGGGGGCACGTCAACCCGATCGGCCCGCGCGCCTGTTACGACGAGGGCAAGCGCGCGGCCGAAACGCTGTGCTTCGATCACGTGCGCGGCGGGATCGCTCGACGTGCGCGTGGCGCGGATCTTCAACACCTACGGTCCCCGGATGCGGCCCGACGACGGGCGGATCGTGTCGAACCTGCTGGTGCAGGCGCTACGAGGGCCGAGACCTGACGGTCTATGGCGACGGCAGCCAGACGCGCAGCTTCTGCTACGTCTCTGACCTGGTACGCGGACTGATCGCGCTGATCGCGGCCGATACGACGCCGGAGGGGCCGGTCAATCTCGGCAATCCGGACGAGGTCAGCATCCTGGAGCTCGCCCGCAGGATCCGCAAGCTCGTGCCGACGCGCTCCAGGATCGCGTTCCGTCCGCTGCCCTCGGACGATCCCAGGCGGCGACGGCCGGATATCGGCCGGGCGCAACGCCTGCTGGGATGGACCCCGCAGGTGCCGCTCGCAAAGGGGCTGGCGGAAACCGCCGCATGGTTCGCGATGCCCGCCCACCGATGTGCGGAGAGCGACGATCTCGCGGAGCCGGCGGAATGACCGGATTGTCCGACCGCATCGACGCATTGGGCCCGTGGTTCCACAATCTCCGCCTCGACGGGATCCAGACCGCTCCAGATCACCCGCTCGGCGACTATCCGGCCTTCAAGTGGGAAGGCTTCCGCCACGCCGTGCCCGAGGACCTGACCGGCAGGAGCGTCCTCGACATCGGCTGCAACGCGGGCTTCTACGCGATCGAGATGGCCCGCCGCGGCGCCGAGCGGGTCGTCGGCATCGACAGCGATCCGCGCTACCTGGCGCAGGCGAGACTGGCCGCCGAAGCATCGGGCGCCGGAATCGAGTTCCGCGAGATGTCGGTCTATGACGTCGCACAGCTAAACGAGAGCTTCGACTTCGTCATCTTCATGGGGGTGCTCTACCACCTGCGCCACCCGCTCCTCGCGCTCGACCTGCTGTGGGAGCATGCGGTGGGCGACCGGATGCTCTTCCAGTCGATGCAGCGCGGCAGCGCGGAGGTGGCCGAGCCCGCGCACGACTACCCGTTCGAAGACCATGACACCCTTCGCCCGGGACGGCTGGCCCCGCCTGCACTTCATCGAGCATCGCTACGCGCAGGATCCGACGAACTGGTTCATCCCGAACCGCGCCGCGGTCGAGGCGATGCTGCGCAGTGCCGGGTTCCAGATCGAGGCGCACCCGGAACCCGAGGTCTATCTCTGCCGCCGTGACGCGCGCCCCGACATGGTGGATCCGCCCCCGCGCCTCGCCGTCTGACCGCTAGGGTCTTTCACACCGGTCAGTCCGGATCCAGTGCCTGCAGGCGCTCCGCCATGCGTTTGAGCGTGGCGATGAAGGGCGCATACTCCTCCGGACCGATGGCGTCATGCAGGGCCTGCACATGCGACAGGGCCTTCGCCTCCATCCACTCCTGCAATTCCACGCCCTTCTCCGTGGCGACGCTGAGATGGGCGCGGCGGTCATGAACCGACTTGAGCCGCGTGATCAGGCCCTCGTCCTCCATCCAGCGCAGGGCGTTGGTGACCGTGGACTTGTCCCGCGCCGAGGCGGTACCGATCTGGGTCTGGCTGATCCGGGGGTTGCGCACGATCAGGGTCAGGATCGTGAAATAGCCGGGTTTCAGCGCCTCCGTGCCAAGGCGCCGGGTGAAATCGGCATAGGCCGCCTCGTAGGCGACCCGAAGGTACATGCCGACGAACTCATGCAGAATTCCGTGGTCGATATCGTTGTCGCCCGGCCCCATCCGATGCTCGTACGACACCGGCGCATCGGCGTCCCGCATGCCCGTCATTGTCCCATCACCGGGCCATCACCGGCAGGACCATCACGATCCAGGGGACAGCGATGATCGCGACGATCCGCACGATATCGGCCAGCACGAAGGGCAGGATGCCGCGATAGATCTGACCCACGGATATGTCGTCGACCACCGACTTGATGACGAAGAGGTTAAGCCCCACCGGCGGCGTGATCAGCGACAGTTCGGTGACCATCACGGCGAAGATGCCGAACCAGATCGGATCGAACCCCTGCGCGGTGACGATCGGAAAGAAGATCGGCACCGTCAGCAGGATCATCGACAGGCTCTCCATGAACATGCCCAGCACGAGGTAGATCGCGAGGATCGCGAAGATCACCGCATAGGGCCCCAGCCCCATCGAACCGATCAGGTCGGAAAGCGCGGCGGGAAGGCCGATCAGGTTCATGTAGTTGGAAAAGACCAATGCGCCGATCAGCACCAGGAACAGGCTTGCCGTGGTCAGCACTGTTTCCAGAAGCGAGGCCACGAAACTGCGGAACGACAGCGCCCGGCGCCAGAGCGCGAAGGCCAGCGCGCCGGTCGCTCCCACCGCGCCCGCCTCCGTCGGGGTGAAGACGCCTTGGTAGAGCCCGCCGATGATTGCGACGAACAGGATCAGGATCGGGCCGATGCTGGAGAGGTGGCTCACCCGTTCGGACCAGCCCATGCGCGGAGCGGAAGGCGCGCAGGCGGGATCGATGGTGGCGGTGATGCGGATCGCGGCGAGGTAGAGCAGGATCGCCAGCAGCCCCGGCAGGATGCCCGCGATGAAGAGCTGCCCGATATCGGTGCCCGTGGCGATCCCATAGAGCACCAGGATCACCGAGGGCGGAATCAGGATGCCCAGCGTGCCGCCCGCCGCCACCGCCGACGCCGCGAAGCCGTCTGAATAGCCATAGCGGCGCATCTCCGGCACCGCGACCTTGGCCATCGTCGCGGCGGTGGCCAGCGAAGATCCGCTCAGCGCCGAAAATCCGCCGCAGGCCAGGATCGTCGCCGCCGCGAGCCCGCCGCGCAGATGGCCGACGAAACCGTGACAGAGGCGGTAGAGGTCTTCGGACATGCGCGAGCGGGTGACGAAAACGCCCATCAGGATGAACATCGGCAGCACCGACAGTTCGTAGGACATGGTGGCGTTGATCGGCAACTGCCCGATCATCCCCATGGCGGTGCGTTCGGAGATGTTGATCCAGATGCCCGCGAGCCCGATCAGCAGCATGGCGAATGCGATCGGCATTCCGGACATCATCAGCGCGAAGAGCCCCAGGAACGAGACGCCTGCGATCTCCCACACGCCCATTCAGAGGGGTCCCATTCCCACGGTGGCGTCCTTGCCGCTTCGGCGGATCGCCTCGATCGCACAGATCACGAAGGCCAGCGCAGCGATCGCCAGCAGCACCGCCATGCCTTGCGCGATCAGCCCCTTGGGCACGCGGAGCTCCATCGTCACCTCGTTGTAGGAGAGCAGCCGGTCGCCCTGCAGCCAGACGCGCCAGGCGATGAAGCCGGTCAGAGCGGCGCCGACGAGGTCCGAAATCACCGTCGCCACGCGCGACAGCCCGGGCGGAAAGCGTTCGGAGATCACGGTGACCGCGATGTTGCCACGCCGGCGCACCATCAGCGGCAGCGCGGTGAAGACCATCAGCCCCATGCCGATCTCGATCATCTCGAACCCGCCCATGATCGGATTGCGAAAGATGTAGCGCATGACGACTCCGGCGAAGGTGACGCCCATGACGAATGCCGCGATGAACCCCGAGGTCCAGGCGAGCGCAAGGCAAGCCCTGTCGAACAGGTCGGTCGGCCGCATCCTCTTCCCTCCTGTCGCGGGCGACCCCACAGGATTGGGTGCCGCCCGGTTTCGTCAGGTCGTCACTTGGCCACGTTCACGACCTTGTCGGCGCGGTACACCTCGACCATCTCACGGGCGTAAGCGAGGATCTCTTCACCGTCGAAGCCCTTTTCGCCGGCCTGCTGGATCCATTCGGATTCGAGGGGCTTGAGCTTTTCACGAGCGGTGGCGAGGTCCTCGTCCGACAGGGTGATGAACTCCACCCCCTGTTCGTTCAGCTTGGCCTCACCATAGGTGTCGCCGTTGGTCCAGGCGAACCCCGCCAGCAGCGCGATCGCCATGCCCGAGTGCTTTTCCACCGCGGCACGCTGTTCATCGGTCAGACCGTCCCATGTCTGCTGGTTGAAGGCGACCCAGAAAGTGTCTGTGTAGAGCCCGCCGGGAATGCGCGTGATCGATGTGATGACTGGCGTGATCCCGAAGAAGTCGATGGATTCCGTCGGGAAGGTGATGCCGTCGGCGACGCCGCGCGACATCGCGGTCTGCGCTTCGGTCGGTGGCAACTGCACGGGAGAGGCACCGAGTTCGGTCATCATCCGGCCGGTCACGTTGCCGCCCACGCGGATCGTCTTGCCTTCAAGATCGCTCAGGGTCTCGACGCGGCCGCTGGCCATGTTGATGTTGGGGTTGGAGTGGGTGAAGAGCCCCACGACATGCGCGCCATCGTGTTCACCGTATTCGGCGCCGTACTTGGTGTAGGTCTGCCATGACGCGGCGGAGCCGGCCCACGGATCGGGCGACATGAAGGGCAGGTCCATGACCTGCGTCATGGTGAACCGTCCGGCGTTGTGCCCGCTGACGCCGTAGCCCACGTCGAAGGCGCCATCCAGAAGCAGGTCGAATTGCGCCGGCGGCGGTCCGAGAGCGGAGGTCATCAGCTCGAACTTGAGCGAGCCATCGGTTTCCGCCTCGATCGCCGCGGCCCAGGGTTCGAGGATGCCGGACACGATCAGGTGGTGCGGCGGCAGCCAGCTGCCGATCCGGATCGTCTTTGTCTCCTGCGCCATCGCGGGCAGCGCGATCGCCGCCGCCGCGAGCGCGGTCGCCATTGTCCTGAGATATGTCATTCGTCGTCTCCCTGTTTTGGTTGTTCTGTCCACGTCGTACGCCGGGAAGCCTTTGGGGTCAAAGCGGGCTTGCCCCGCTCAGCTTGAAGATCTCCAGCGCGTCCGCCTCGTCCCCGCCGCGCAGGCTCAGCAGCCGGAACTGTTCGGCGGCCATGGCGGCGAAGGGGACCGGCGTTTTCGTGGCCCGGGCGAGATCGCCCACCGAATCGAGGTCCTTGAGCATGGTATAGGCATGGCCCAGCGGCGGCTCGTGCTCTGCGTTCACCATGCGCGGCACGAAGAGCTGCAGCGGCTTGCTGTCGGCAAAGCCTCCGGCCAGAGCCTCGGGCAACCGGGCCGCGTCGACGCCCGCATTCGACGCCAGCCGCGTCGCCTCGGCCAGCACCGCCATGGTGCAGCCGACGATGACCTGGTTGCAAAGCTTGGTCGTCTGCCCGGCCCCGGTCGGCCCCATCAACGTAAAGGTCTGCGCCATCTGCAAGACGTACGGCCGAACCGCCCCGAAGGTCTCGGCATCGCCGCCGGCCATGATCGCGAGCGTGCCCGCTTCGGCCCCCGGCACGCCGCCGGACACCGGCGCATCGAGCCAGCGCATGCCGGTCTCATTGGCCAACTTGCTGGCAAATGCGCGGGTGGCCTCTGGCTGTATGGACGAGAAATCGACCAGGATCGCCCCGTCGCGCGCGCCCGCGGCGATTCCGTTTTCCCCGAACACTGCCGCCTCGACCGCCTTGGTGTCGGTCAGGCACATGAACACGATGTCGGAGGCGCGCGCCACGGCCGCCGCGCTCTCCGCCACGGTCGCGCCGGCCCGGCCCAGCGGTTCGGCCTTGGCGACGGTGCGGTTCCAGACGGTGAGGGTATTGCCCGCCTCGATCAGCCGCGTCGCCATCGGCAGGCCCATCAGACCGATGCCGACATATCCCAGCGTCTTCGCGTCGCTCATGCGCGGTCTCCCTTCGGGCGTCGTTGTTCGGGCCATTGCGCATTGCCCGCGTGGGTCACCGCGCCTTCATTCGCCTGCCCGACGGTCGCGGCGTATTTCTGCAAGAGCCCGCCGCGGTGCCGGCTTTCAGGCGGTGTCCAGTCGGCGCGACGGCGTGCCAGTTCCTCGTCGGACACGTCCAGCGTGATCGTCGCGGCCTGTCCCGTCGATGGTGATGCTGTCGCCATCGCGGACAAGTCCCATCGGCCCGCCGGTCGCCGCTTCGGGTGCGGCATGGCCGATGCACATGCCGCGGGTCGCGCCGGAAAACCGGCCATCGGTGAGCAAGGCCACCTTCTCACCCATCCCCTGGCCATAGATCAGCGCCGTCAGTCCCAGCATCTCGCGCATCCCCGGTCCGCCCACCGGCCCTTCGTTGCGCACGATCAGGACCTCTCCCGCTTCGTAGTCGCGGCTGTGGACCGCCTCGACCGCGTCGTCCTCGCTCTCGAAGACGCGGGCGGTGCCGGTGAAGACCTGCGACTTCAGCCCCGCGACCTTGAGCAGCGCGCCATCGGGGCAGAGGTTGCCCTTCAGCACGACGACCCCGCCCGAGTTGCGCGATCGCATTCTTGACGGGGCGGATGACGTCCCCGTCGGGTTCGGCGCGCATCGGCCACTTCCTCGCCCAGGGTGCGGCCGGTGACGGTCAGCGTGTCGCCATGCATGAAGCCGTGCGCGATCAGCTCCTTGATGACCACATGCGCGCCGCCGATCTCGTAGACATCCTTGGCATGATACTGCCCGCCGGGGCGCAGGTTGCCGATGAACGGCGTGCGCCGCAGCACTTCGGCGACATCATCGGCGGTGAAGGCGATGCCGGCCTCGTGCGCGATCGCGGGGATATGCAGCGCGGTGTTGGTGGATCCGCCCGTCGCCGCGACGATGGCGCAGGCGTTCTCCAGCGCCTTGCGCGTGACGATCTCGCGAGGCAGAGGTCCGCCGCGTTCGATCATCTCCATCACCAGCGCGCCCGCGCGGTGGCCGACGCCCTTGCGTTCCGAGTAGACGCCGGGGATCATGGAGGAATTCGGGACCGTCATGCCCAGCGCCTCGGACACCATGGCCATCGTGTTGGCGGTGAACTGGCCCGCGCAGGCGCCGATCGTGGGCTTGCAGGCCTCCTCGAGTTGCGTCAGCTCGTCCTCGGTCATCGCGCCGGACTGCACCGCGCCCACCGCCTCGTAGGCGTCGAGCACGGAGACGTCCTTGCCCGCGTGGCGGCCGGGCAGCGCCGAGCCGCCATAGACGAAGACCGCCGGCACGTTGCAGCGCACCATGCCCATCAGCACGCCTGGCAGGGTCTTGTCGCAGCCGCCATAGCCGACGATGCCGTCATAGGCGTGGCCGTGGATCACCGCCTCGATGCTGTCGGCGATGATCTCGCGGCTGACCAGCGAGAACTTCATCCCCTCGTGGTTCATGCCGACCCCGTCGGAGACCGAGATCGTGGTGAACTCCCGCGGCGTGCCGCCCGCCATGGCGACACCTTCCTTGGCGTATTCGACCTGGGTATAGTGGGTCATGTTGCAGGGCGTCACTTCGCCCTTCTGGCTGACGACCCCGACCATCGGCTTCGCGATCGCGGCATCGTCCAGACCCATGGCCCGCATGAAGGCGCGATGCGGGGTTCGGTCGATCCCGTCGGTTGTGATCCGCGAGCGTAAAGGCTTCGTCGAGCCGGCCATCCTGAGTTCCCCACCAATACTCTAGCTGTAGAATGTTTTCGCTTGAACCAAAGTGCAGGCCGCGCTTGAATGTCAACCAAAAACCGAAAGGGATGCCGGTTGCAGCTCATTTCCAACCTGTCGATGATGTTCGGCGAGCTCCCGTTGGTCGACCGGCTGGCGGCGGCGGCCCGTGCCGGGTTCGACGGTGTCGAGATCCAGTTCCCGCCCGAAGACGAGACGGAGGCGCTGGCCGCGGCCTCCGCAGAGACCGGAATGCCCATCGTGCTGATCAACGTGCCGCGCGGGCCGGGATCGGCCGTGGGTCTGGCGGCCTTGCCCTCGGAGTGCGCGGCCTATCGTGCGGCCGTGGACCGATGCGCTCGACAAGCCCGGGCGCTGGATGTCGCCAAAGTCAACGTGCTGTCAGGCCGCCCGGCGCAGGATGACGACCCGGCCAACTGCAGGCAAGTGCTTCTGGACAACCTGGCCCACACCGCGGACGTGATGCAGGAGATCGGCGTCAAGGTGATGCTGGAGCCGGTCAATCCGACGGATGTGCCGGGCTTCTTCCTGACAAGTCTCGATGCGGCGCTGGAGGTGCTGGAGTCGGTGGATCATCCGAACCTGTTCCTGCAATTCGATTTTTACCACATGGCGATTACCGAACCAGACCTCGTTGGCGCGATCGGGCGCGTCGGGCCGTGGATCGGGCATGTGCAGTTCGCCGACGCGCCGGGACGCCACGAGCCAGGAACGGGGCGGATCGATTTCGATGCCGCCATCGGCGCGCTGCGCCGGACGGGCTATGACGGGACGATATCGGCGGAATACAACCCCAGGGGCAACACCGGCGACGGGCTGGGCTGGATGGAACATATGAAGGGATTGCTGGAATGACTGACATGCTGGAGCGGATCATGCACGATGTGACGGAGGGCGCGCCCTTCGACCCGCATGCCGCCGAACCGCCGCGCAGCCTCGACGAGGCCTATCGCCTGCAGTCCGCGCTGGCGGCCCGGCTGATCGAAAGCGGCGCGCGGGATCGCGTGGCAGGGTGGAAGATCGCGGCGAACAGCCCGACGCTGCTGCAACGCTTCGGACTGGACGAACCGGTCAGCGCGCCGGTGTTCGGAACTCACGTTCGGCAATCGCCGGCGGAGCTCGACGCCGAAAACTACACCCAGTTCGCCTTCGAGCCGGAAATCGCGGCGATCATGAAGGCGGATCTCGGGGTGCAGGGCGACATGCCGGACATGGGAACGGTGATGGACAGCATCGACCGCTTCGTTCCCGCCTTCGAGCTGCTGGACATGCGCCGGATCGACATGCCGTCGATCAGGATCGAGGATGTGGTGGCGCAGAATATCTCGAATGTGGGCATCGTCATCGGCGGTCCCGGTATCGCGCCGCGGGATCTCGACATCGCGCAGGTGCGCACGATCGTCAACGTCGATGGCAAGGCCGAGTTGGACGTCACCGGGGCGGCGCCGCAACACCCCGGGGAGGCCGTCGCCTGGATGGCGCAACACCTCGCGCGCCGGGGCGAGAGACTGCGCGCGGGGCAGTTCGTGCTCTGCGGGACACATTGCCCGATCTGGTTCATCGACGGCGCGGCAGAGGTCACGGCCGAGATGTCAGGTCTGGGCACTGCTGCGTTCAAGCTTTCGGTGCCCTGATGTTCTGAATCCGACGGATGCTACCCGCTATGCCCGTTGATCCGGTATCGGCACCCAGCCCTGTTTCGCCAGCTTCCTGTCAGCCTCGGTGCGTGAAGATCGCCGCTATCAGCAGCAGTTCCCCGGAGATACCCGCAAACAGCCGGGCGAGGTGCCAATTCCACCAGCTATCCCGGACCGTCTGCCACCCATCGGGTGGTGCCTCGCTCCATGCCATGATGACGGCGTTGATCGGCTGATTGCCGAAGCGGGTGATCAGACCCGCCGTTGCCATTACCACGGCCGCCGCGATGTAGAGCCAACGCACTCGAGGTGTTGCGCGTCCCAGCCAGGCCAGCGTCACGACGCTCAATATGCAGACGAGGGCTATTGTGGGCAACAGAACGTTGAGCCCACGGACGGCCCCCTGATGCACTTCGACAAATGTCGCTGGAGAGAAGGTCGCGGGATTGTAGCCGCGCCAGATTCCAAACATGGACCCTGTGACCAAGGAAATCAGCAGAAGGCTGAGGGCCTGCAGAGCAGTCGTGAACGTTGGCATTTCACAGTTTCCCTTGATTGGCTGTGCCACTTCATCCGGAACGCTATGAATGATACAGTCAAAGTGTATTCAATAAAGTGAGCATGTATCTAAATGACGGACGCAGTCAAGCCCACACGAAGATACCGCTCGGTGCGCCGCTCGTCCCAAGCGTCAGACACCCGCGCTGCTATTCTGTCGGCGGCCCGCGACCTGTTCATTCGCGTGGGTTGGCAAAAGGCGACAATAGCCGCCATCGCACGGCAGGCGGACGTGTCCGTCGAGACCATCTATGCCAGATTTGGCAGCAAGGTTGCCCTTCTGGAGCAGGTCGTCGTCGCATCGGTTCGCGGCCTCCAGCCGGGAACCGCCCTCATGGATCAGGCGGGACCACGCGCGGCATTGGAAGCGCCGGATCAAAGCACACAGATCGCGCTCTTTGCCAATGACATTGCAGAGATCCTTCGCAGTGTCGCGCCCCTGATGGCCGTGGCGCGCGCCGCGGCAGAATCTCAACCGGAATTGAAAGAACTCTATGTGGGACTGCATCGGGGCCGCACCCGAAATCTCGCGATGCTCGTCGATTCCATGCTGCGGCACGGGCCGCTCAGAACCGACCGCGACACTGCCATTGCGAGCGTTGATCGGCTGTCCAGCCCTGAGCTCTTCCTCGTCATAACGAACGTGGAGGAACTTTCACCCGCGCAATACGCGACCTGGCTAGCCCGCACTCTAAAGGCTTTGCTGCTGCCCTAACGTTCTCAAACTGACGGTTGCCACCTGTTTCCTCTGATTTCATCCAGTTTGTAGAGGGCGCGTCGTTCTCGGGTGAGGATGTGGTCAGCGGTTTTGGTCCAGGTGAAGGTGAAGGGCTTTGGCTTCGTGCTGTGCTGGGCCAGGTAGTCGTAGTGCCGGGCTACTGTTCTTAGACGCTGGTGTCGCTGCCCCTGCGGATGCGCCTTGTCGTGATCTCGGCAAAGAAGCGTTCGACCAGTCCAGCCATGACGCGGCGGTCAGCGTGAAATGCGGCTTGAAACGCGAATCTGCATCCCCTCATCGAGATAGCGCGCCTGCCAGCGCCAGACGGTGGGCTTCGACGTGCTCGCGCGTCGCATGATTTCGCTCGTGCCGCAGCCGTCTGCCGTCGACAGAATGATCTCAGCTCGCCAGATGAACTTGTGTGGGGTATTACGGTCGGTGATCAGCGCTCCAAGTTGTGTACGGTCAGCGGGCCCAAGTATGGGCAGATGTCACGTCGTCTCGTGACACGAGAATGGCACGCCAGATCACACTTGGAAATCCTTCGTCAGGTGGGGAACACGAGCGGCGAGCTGCGCCATCGCTGGCCGTCAGGCCGACTGATGCACCTTCAATCGCTCCGGTATCCGGAGCCGCGGGATGATCAAACCGGCTCATCCGCCCCAAAGAGCCCAGATTTTCAGCGTTTCTGCCGAAGGTTCGCGTGACAGGACCATCTTGGCGGGAACCCGCTGCGGCGCTGACCGTTCATTCCTTATAGAGGCCACATCGAACGAAACGAGGGGACAGGTTTGGCACGCAAGACCCGCCGGAAGGCACTTCAACAGCTGGAGGATCTCGCGCAACGGCGCATGGTGATCGAGGCGGTGTCGCCCACGGTCGAGGACGGACGCTTCGCGGCGAAGGCCGTGGCTGGATGGCCGTTGACGGTCGAGGCCGACATCTTCGGTGACGGCCACGAAAAGATGGCGGCGGCGGTCGAACTCCCCGACGGCCGATCGGTTCGCATGCGGCACGTTGCAAACGACCGCTGGCGCGCGGAGGTGACGTTTCCGCAGAACGGTCCGGCGAGCTTTGTCATCGCCGCGTGGCGGGATCTGTGGTCGACCTGGGCGGATCACACCACGAAAAAGCTTGCCGCCGGACAGGATATTTCCGTCGAGATGCAGGAGGCGTCGCTTCTACTGGACGAGACAAAGGCGCCAAGGGGCGCTGCCGCCACGCGCAGGGATCTGGTGAAGGCGATTAAGTCCGGGGTGGCCGATGTGCTGCTGTCCGACGAGGCGGCGGAATTCATGGCCGTCGCCGGACCCCGCGCGAACCTGACGCGCAGCCAGGCCTTCCCGATCTGGGTCGACCGCGAACGCGCGGCGTTTTCGGCATGGTACGAGCTCTTCCCGCGCTCGCTCGGTCCCGATGGACAGCATGGCACGTTTCGCGACGTGATCGATCATCTGGATTACGTGGCCGATCTGGGCTTCGACGTGCTCTACTTTCCCCCGATCCACCCGATCGGGCAGAAGAACCGGAAGGGCAAGAACAACGCGCTGACGGCCGAGCCGGGCGACGTGGGATCCCCCTATGCCATCGGGTCGCCCGAGGGAGGCATGGACGCGGTCCATCCCGAACTCGGCACGCTGGAGGATTTCGACGCGCTCGTGTATGAGGCGCGCGGGAAAGGGCTGGAGATCGCGCTCGACGTTGCGCTCAACGCCTCGCCCGACCATCCCTGGATCACCGAGCATCCCGACTGGTTCGAGCGGCGACCGGACGGCACGATCAAGTATGCCGAGAATCCGCCCAAGAAATACGAGGACATCGTCAACTTCCGCTACTACGCGGGCGAGGAGCCCAATACGCCGTTCTGGGAGGCGATCCGCGATCTGTTCCTGTTCTGGATCGGGCACGGCGTGACGATCTTCCGTGTGGACAATCCGCACACCAAGCCGTTCCCGTTCTGGGAGTGGATCATCGCGGAGGTTCGCGAAAACCATCCCGAGACGATCTTCCTGTCGGAGGCGTTCACCCGGCCCAAGATCATGAAGCGGCTGGCCAAGATCGGCTTCAACCAGAGCTACACCTACTACACGTGGCGCAACACGGGCCCGGAACTGGAAGAATACGTCACCGAGCTGTCGCAGGAAGAATGCCGCCACTACATGCGGCCCAATTTCTTCACCAACACGCCCGACATCAACCCGTATTTCAACCACAATGCCGGGCGCCCGGGTTTTCGCACGCGCGCGATCCTGGCGGGCTCGCTCGTGGGCAACTGGGGCCTCTATTCGGGGTTCGAATTCTGTGAGGCAGACTGGCTGCCGCCCAAGGACGAATACCTGAACTCGGAGAAGTACCAGCTGGTCAAGCGCGATTTCGACGCACCCGGCAACATCAAGGCGGACGTGAGGCTGATCAACCGATTGCGGCGGGAAAACCCGGCGATGCGCGATTTCACCAACATCCGGTTCTTTGCAGCGCACGATGATCGCGTACTGTTCTACGGCCGTTTCGACGAGGAGGCGCGCAACTACCTCCTGTTCCACGTACTGATCGATCCCACGCATCCTGCGGAGTTCGGTTTCGAGCTGCCGCTCTGGGCGTTGGACCTGCCCGATGATGGCTCGATCGAGGTGCAGGACGCGATCCATGACAATCATTTCACCTGGCACGGACAAAATCACGTTCTGCGACTTGACCCGCACGAGCGCCCCTACGCAATCTGGAAGCTGTTTCCACCGGGAGGCGCGCAGTGACGCGGGCACAACTCACCCAGGGAAGCCGAGAGATGGGCGCAAGGGGTTACGCAATGAACGTGGCAGACAAGGATCTGACGGAGCCGGCGCGGGATGCCGAGGCGCCCGACTGGTACAAGGATGCGGTGATCTACCAGATCCACGTCAAGGCCTACCAAGACAGCAACGACGACGGCATCGGCGATTTCGCCGGCCTCATGCGACGGCTCGATCACGTTCAGGAGCTGGGCGCGACGGCGGTCTGGTTGCTGCCGTTTTATCCCTCGCCCCTGCGGGACGACGGATACGACATCGGGGAATACAAGGCCGTCAATTCGACTTACGGCACGATGGAGGATTTCGAAGGCTTCGTGGAGGAGGCGCACCGCCGTGGGCTGAAGGTGATTACCGAACTGGTGATCAACCACACCTCCGACCAGCACGAATGGTTTCAACGCGCCCGCCGGGCGCCGAAGGGCAGCCCGGAGCGGGATTACTACGTCTGGTCCGACGATCCGAGCAAGTGGATGGACAAGACGCGGGTGATCTTCAACGACACCCATGACAGCAACTGGTCATGGGATCCGGTCGCCGAGCAGTTCTACTGGCACCGCTTCTTCGACCACCAGCCGGACCTGAACTTCGACAACCCTGCGGTCCTTCAGGAAGTGCTCGACGTCATGCATTTCTGGCTCGACAAGGGCGTGGATGGGCTGCGTCTGGACGCGATCCCCTACCTGATCGAGCGGGACGGCACCAACAACGAGAACCTGCCCGAAACGCACGACGTCCTGAAAGCGATCCGCGCCGACCTCGACAAGCATTTCGAGGGGCGGATGCTGCTGGCCGAGGCGAACCAGTGGCCGGAAGACACGCGCCCCTATTTCGGCGAAGGCGACGAATGCCATATGGGATTTCACTTCCCGCTCATGCCCCGCATGTACATGGCCGTGGCGCAGGAGGACCGGTATCCGATCACGGACATCATCCGGCAGACGCCGGAGATCCCAGATCCCTGCCAATGGGCTATCTTCCTGCGCAACCATGATGAGTTGACGCTCGAGATGGTCACGGACCGGGAGCGCGACTACCTCTGGGAGTTCTACGCCTCCGACCGGCGGGCGCGGATCAACATGGGCATCCGACGCCGCCTGGCCCCGCTTTTGCAGAACGACCGGCGCAAGATCGAGCTTCTGAACTCGCTGCTGCTCTCCATGCCCGGCACGCCGGTTCTCTATTACGGCGACGAGATCGGCATGGGCGACAACTATTACCTCGGTGACCGCGATGGCGTACGCACGCCGATGCAATGGTCGGCCGATCGGAACGCGGGATTCTCGCGCGCCGACCCGCAGCGGCTCTACCTGCCGACGATCCAGGATCCGGTGCATGGCTACGAGGCGGTGAATGTGGAGGCGCAGCAGCATGCACCCTCGTCGCTGCTCAACTGGATGAAGCGGATGATCACGGTACGCGGGCGCCACACGGTCTTCGGTCGCGGCGAGATCCAGCTTCTCTACCCGCGCAACCGCAAGGTGCTGGCCTATGTCCGCCGCGATCAGGACGAGGTGATCCTGTGCGTCGCCAACCTGTCGCGGCAGGCACAGGCCGCCGAAATCGACCTGAGCGAATTCGAGGGTCGTGTGCCCATAGAGCTCACCGGTCAGTCGCCGTTCCCGCCCGTTGGCGAGTTGCCCTACCTGCTGACCCTGCCGGCCTACGGCTTCTACTGGTTCCTGCTGGCGGCCGAAAAGGAAGCGCCGGTCTGGCACACGCCGCACACGCAGATCATGCCTGATTTCATCACGCTCACCACGCGGACCGGCACCATCGGCGGCGCGATGGACGACCGCTCAGCCTCCGAGTTCGAACGCCGTAGCCTGCCGGAATACCTGCCGCTTCAGCGCTGGTTCGCCGCAAAGGGCGAGCGCAACCTGCGCGTCCAACTGCGACGCCTCGCCGAGATCGACGGCCAGCACCTGATGGCGGTTGCCGAAGTGACGCTCGCCGACGGGCAGCAGCAATACTTCCTGCCGCTCACCGCGGCCTGGGGCGAAGATCATCTGATGGGCCCTCGGCTGCCCGCCACGCTCGCCAAGCTCCGCCGCGCCAATCAGGTCGGCGCGATTGTCGACGGAGCGGTGGACGAGGAGATGGCGCGGACGCTGCTGGCACGCATGTGCGACGGAAAGGACATCGACGCCGGATCGGAGGGTCGGCTGACCTTCACCCGCAACGACGTCCTCTGCGAGATCGAGCCCGAGGCCGGGGAGCCGCGGCTTCTTTCCGCCGAACAGTCGAACGCCTCCATCGCGTTTTCGGACACGCTGATCCTCAAGCTCTACCGCCGTCTGAGCGCGGGCTTGCAGCCCGATATCGAGGTCGCCCGGTACCTCTCGGAAGAAACCGAGTTCGAGGCAACGCCGCGTCTGCTGGGGACGATGGAATGGGAAACCGGCGACGGCGAGGTCACGACGCTCGCCGCGGTCAGTGAATTCGTTCGGAACCAGGGCGACGCCTGGACCTACGTGACCGAAGCGCTCGACCGCGACATGGAGCGGCTGGAGACCGGGGACGGCGAAGAGCTCACCGTGACCGGCGGCCCGCTGGATCTGGGCCGCGTCCTTGGCCAGCGCACGGCCGAGCTGCACCGGGCGTTGGCGTCAGGTGTGGACGGCAGTGCCTTCGGCATGGAGCCTCTGGATGCAGAGGCGCTCGGCCGCTTGTCGCAGGATGTCCGCACCGAGCTTGACACCGTACTGACCCGGCTCGCCAAGCAAGTGGATCGGTTGGAGGACGGACCGCGCGCCCTCGCCGAAACCCTTTTGGCGCAGCGGGGAACGCTCGAGGCGCGGATCGACGCCACCGGAGGCATGACACCCTCGGGCGGACTGTGCCGCATCCACGGCGACTACCACCTGGGCCAGGTGCTGGTCGTGCAGACAGACGTGGCGATCATCGATTTCGAGGGCGAGCCCACGCGACCCCTGTCGGAGCGCGTCGAGAAGACCTCGCCCCTGCGGGATGTCGCCGGCATGTTGCGCAGCTTCGACTACGCGATCTGGTCGACGATCCACCGCCGCAGCGAGGTCAGCCACGATCCCGACCGGATGATGGCGGGCATCGAGGGATGGCGGCAGGCCACGCAGGGCACCTTCCTGCAGACTTACCGCGACACCATCGCCGGCGCGCCCGTCTACCCGCAGGACAAGGCGTTCGAGGCAGCACTCCTCGACCTGTTCCTGATCCAGAAGGCGGCCTACGAGGTCGACTACGAATTGCGGATGCGCCCGCACTGGGTCGACATTCCGCTGCGCGGCCTGCTGGGCCTGATCGAAACCGAAGGAGACCAAGAGTGAAGGACGTGCGCGAACATCCCGAAACCGCTCCGCCCGCCATCGAGATCGAGGCGATCCTGCGGGGTCAGCACGGCGATCCGTTCAGCATCCTCGGCATGCACCGCCCGGGTGATACCGGTCCGGTGGTCGTCAATGTCTTCGTGCCTGACGCCGCGGAGGTCGAGTTGCTGGACGCGAAGGGGAAACCGGTCTGCAAGCTCGATCGGATCGACACCGAGGGCTTCTTCCACGCGAGCCTGCCCCGGCGCCGCAAGACCTTCCCCTACCGCCTGCGCATGCGCAACGCGCTGGGGCATGAGTGGGACGCCCTCGATCCGTATGCTTTCGGTCCGGTCATGGGCGAACTTGACGAGTATCTGCTCGGCGAGGGCCGGCACGAGGAAATGTATAACCGCCTCGGCGCGCACCCCGGGACGCATGAGGGCGTCGACGGCACCGCCTTTGCCGTCTGGGCGCCCAACGCGCGGCGGGTTTCGGTGGTCGGCCATTTCAATGCCTGGGACGGGCGGCGCCACGCGATGCGTCGGCGCGGTGCCACCGGCGTGTGGGAGATCTTTGTCCCCGGAATCGCGCAGGGCGAGCTCTACAAGTACGAGATCGTCGGCGCTTACGGGCACCTTCAGCCGCTGAAATCGGATCCGGTGGGGTTCTCCGCGCAAGTGCCGCCCGAAACCGCCTCTGTCGTGCATGGCAAGATCCGCCACGAATGGAAGGATGGCGCCTGGACGGGCGCACGCAAGGCCGATCAGCGCGCCGAGCCGATTTCGATCTACGAGGTGCACCTGGGAAGCTGGCGGCGCTCGCTCGAGGGAGAGATGCTGGACTACGCGACGCTCGCCCGCGAGCTTGCGGATTACGCCACCGAGATGGGCTTCACGCATGTCGAATTCCTGCCGGTCAGCGAGCATCCCTTCTCGGGCTCCTGGGGTTATCAACCGGTGGGTCTCTTTGCGCCGACGTCGCGTTTCGGCACGCCGGAGCAATTCGCCGAGATGGTCGATCATCTGCACGGCGCGGGGATCGGCGTGATCGTGGACTGGGTGCCCGCGCATTTTCCGTCGGACGCGCACGGGCTGGGTCAGTTCGACGGCACGGCGCTTTACGAACATGCCGACCCGCGGCAGGGGTTTCACCAGGACTGGAACACGCTGATCTACAATTTCGGGCGCCGCGAGGTCGCGAATTTCCTCCGCGCCTCGGCGAGTTACTGGCTGCGCGGAGTTGCATGTCGACGCGCTGCGTGTCGATGCCGTGGCCTCGATGCTCTATCTCGACTACTCGCGGAAGGACGGCGAGTGGGTCCCCAACCGGTATGGCGGCCGCGAGAACCTCGACGCGATCGAATTCCTGAAGGGCGTGAATGCGACGGTGCACGAATCCGCGCCGGGCGCGCTGACCATCGCGGAGGAGAGCACGGCATGGCCCGGCGTGTCGCGCCCGGTGGACGACGGCGGCCTGGGCTTCGATTTCAAATGGAACATGGGGTGGATGCACGACACTCTGAGCTATATGGCAGAGGAGCCCGTTTACCGGAAGTACCACCATCACCACATGACCTTCGGCCTTCACTACGCATTTTCGGAGAATTTCGTGCTGCCGCTCAGCCATGACGAAGTCGTGCACGGCAAGGGATCGATGCTGGGCAAGATGCCGGGCGATCGCTGGCAGAAATTCGCGAACCTGCGGGCCTATTACGGCTTCATGTGGGGTCATCCGGGCAAGAAGCTGCTGTTCATGGGGTGCGAATTTGGACAGGAGCGCGAATGGAACCACGACCGCTCGCTGGACTGGCACCTGCTGGACGATCCCGCGCACGAGGGGATGCGCAAGCTGGTGCGCGATCTCAATGCGCTCTACCGGGCCGAGCCCGGTCTGCACCGGCTCGACTGCGCGCCCGAGGGTTTCACCTGGATCGAGGGCGGCGACACCGACAACAACGTCTTTGCCTTCATCCGCACGGGTGGAGACGACACGACGCCCGTCGTCGTGGTCTCCAACATGGCCCCGGTGGTCCGGGAGGGCTATCGCATCGGCGTGCCACAGGCCGGCGCATGGCGGGAGCGTTTGAACACCGATGCCGCGGAGTATGACGGCTCCGGCGTGGCGAACGGCACGCTTCAGGCCGTTGAGGAAAATCTGCACGGCCAGCCCGCCGCCCTGTCGCTGACGCTGCCGCCGCTCGCGACGGTGTTCCTGATTCCGGAATGACAACAGCATGACAGTCGCCGCACCGGCCATCCCGCAAAACCGAGTTCGCGCGGGCTCGGACGTACCTCTCGGCGCGACCTGGGACGGGTCGGGCACGAATTTCGCGCTCTTCTCCGCACATGCGGAAAAGGTCGAACTCTGCCTCTTCGATCGCCGCGGCCGGCGCGAGATCGAGCGCATCGAATTGCCCGAGTTCACGCACGAGGTCTGGCACGGCTATCTCGCCGACGTGCGGCCCGGACAGCTTTACGGTTACCGGGTGCACGGGCCTTACGCGCCGGAGGCCGGCCACCGGTTCAATCCGCACAAGCTGCTTCTGGACCCCTATGCGCTGCAACACCGGGGCGACCTGCGCTGGCACGACGCGATCTTCGGCTACAAGATCGGGCATCCGCAGGGCGATCTGTCGTTCGACCGGCGCGACAGCGCCTTCGTCATGCCGAAATGCGTGGTGGTCGACACCGCACACACATGGGGCGAGGACGTACGCCCGAACGTGCCTTGGGCCCGGACGCTGATCTACGAGGCGCATGTGGGCGGCATGACCATGGGGCGCGAGGAGGTCGAGCCCGCCCTGCGCGGCACGTTCGAGGGGCTGGCCGATGCACAGGTGCTCGACCATCTCGTGCGGCTCGGTGTCACCGCGATCGAGCTGCTGCCGGTGCAGTCATTCTACGACGAGGGGCATCTGACGGACAAGGGGCTGGTCAACTGGTGGGGTTATTCCACGCTCGGCTTCTTCGCGCCCGCGCAACGCTACCTCACGCAGGACGGAAGCCTCAACGAGTTCAAGCTGATGGTCCACCGCCTGCACGAGGCCGGGATCGAGGTCATCATGGACGTCGTCTACAACCACACCGCCGAAGGCTCGGAACTGGGACCGACGATGTCATTCCGCGGCATCGACAACGCCAGCTACTACACGCTGGCGGACGATCCGCGGTATTATTTCGACACCACAGGGTGCGGAAATTCGCTGAACCTCGGCAATAGCCGGGTGCTGCAGATGGTGATGGACAGCCTGCGCTACTGGGTGGAGGAATGCCACGTCGACGGCTTCCGCTTCGACCTCGCCACGACGCTGGGCCGCGACCGCGACAGCTATTCCGAACACGCCCGCTTCCTTGAAGCGCTCCGCCAGGACCCTGTTCTCGCGAGCATCAAGCTTATCGCCGAGCCTTGGGATACCGGGCCGGACGGCTACCAGGTCGGCAACTTCCCGCCCGGCTGGGCGGAGTGGAACGACCGTTACCGCGACACGACGCGGGCCTATTGGCGCGGCGATCCGGACACGCTGCGCCACCTCGCCTCCGGCATGCTCGGATCGGCCGCAACATTCGATCACGCCGGGCGACGGCCCTGGGCCAGCGTGAATTTCATCACCGCGCATGACGGCTTCACGTTGATGGATCTGGTCTCCTACAACGAGAAGCACAACGAGGCCAATGGCGAGAACAACGCCGACGGCCACTCCCACAATCTGAGCTGGAATTGCGGTGTCGAGGGGGAGACCGACGACGACGAGCGTGATCGCGCTGCGCGACCGCCAGCGGCGCAACCTGATGGCCACGCTGATGCTGAGCCAGGGCACGCCGATGATCCTGATGGGGGACGAGCGCGGCCGCAGCCAGGACGGCAACAACAATACCTATTGCCAGGGCGGCGAAATCAACTGGATGGACTGGCACCCGTCCGACCGCGATGCCGCCTTCGAGGATTTCCTGCGCGGGCTCATCCGGATCCGGTCCACGCACGGTCTCTTTCTGGCCGAACGCTACCTGCATGCCGGTCCCGACGCGCGCCGTGCGCGGTTCGCCAAGTGGCTGCGCCCGGATGGGGAGGAGATGACTGCCGGAGACTGGGAACACAGCGAGACGCGGTCCGTGGGTCTCCTGATGCACGAAATCGGACGGTACCTTCTGCTGGCGCTGAACGCGTCCGAGACCGACCTGGATTTCGTGCTGCCCGGCGATGCGGAGCGCGCGTGGCGCGTTCTCGTCGATACGGCCGAAGGGGTCGCCACGCCTGACGGCTGGACGACGCTGCAGGGCGACACCATGCAGTTGCCGGCGCGCTCCCTGTGCCTGCTGGAGACCTTCCGTGGCGTCTGAACCCAGCTACAGTTGGGGTGCAGTTCCCTTGGACAACGACGCGTGGCGGTTTCGGATCTGGGCGCCCGGCCTGGAGCAATTGCACCTGCGGCTTGGGGATCGCGACCTGCCGATGGCGCCCGAGGCGGATGGATGGTTCCGTGCCGAGGAACGGGCGGCAGGCCGGCGCGGAATACGCGTTTCTGCTGCCCGACGGGCTCGTCGTTCCCGACCCCGCCTCGCGCCGTCAGGCAGGCGACGTGCACGGCCCGTCGAAACTGACCGCGCCGCGCCACCCCAAACCATGGTCCGGCCGCCCTTGGGAAGAGGCGGTGATCTACGAATTGCATATCGGCACCTTCACGGAGGAGGGCACCTATGCGGCCGCGGCCCGCGAATTGCCGCGTCTGGCCGAGATCGGGTTCACCGCGATCGAGATCATGCCGCGTGGCGCAGTTCGGCGGCGATCGCGGCTGGGGCTATGACGGCGTGCTGCCCTATTGCCCGCACAACGTCTACGGCAGCCCGGACGAGCTGTCGCGCCCTGATCGATGCGGCGCATGACGCGGGGCTGATGGTGCTGCTCGACGTGGTCTACAACCATTTCGGGCCCGACGGGAATTACCTCCACGCCTATGCGCCGGACTTCTTCGACACGAGCCGGGAGACGCCATGGGGCGCGGGGATCGACTACACGCGCGCGCCGGTCCGCCGCTTCTTCATCGAGAACGCGCTCTACTGGATCGCGGAATTCGGGTTCGACGGGTTCCGCTTCGACGCCATCGACCAGATCCGCGATCCCGTCCGAACCCGACCTGATGGTGGAGGTGGCACAGGCCCTGCGCGCCGCGCTTCCCGACCGGCTGCTGCATCTGACCACCGAAGACAACCGCAACGTCACGTACCTGCACGAACGCGACGACGGCGGTGGCGTGCCGCTGCACACGGCCGAGTGGAACGACGACTTGCACAACGCCGCCCACGTCCTCGCCACCGGCGAGACCGAGGGATATTACGAAGCCTACCGGGAGGATCCACTGGCCCATCTCGGCCGTGCCCTGGCCGAAGGCTTTTCCTATCCAGGGGAGAGGGCGGGCGCGGCGCGTCCCTCGAGCCACATGCCGCCCGCCGCCTTCGTCGATTTCCTGCAGAACCACGACCAGACCGGCAATCGCGCCCTGGGCGAGCGGCTGATCTCGCTCACCGGATGCCGACACGCTGGCGGCGCTGACCGCGATCCTGGCTGCTGTCGCCGCACATGCCGCTCTTCTTCATGGGCGAGGAATATGGCGAGGAGCGGCCGTTTCTCTTCTTCGCCGCATTTCGAGGACGAACTGGACGATCTTGTACGCCAGGGACGCCGGGACGAGTTCGCCGGCTTTGAGGGTTTCACAGGCGAAGTCCCGGATCCGATCGCGCCCGAAACCTTCGCGCGCAGCACGCTCGATCCGGCACGGAAGGACAGTGAGGCGGGCCTGGCCCACACCGCGCGCCTGCGCCGTCTGCTGGACCTGCGCCGCACGCACATCGTGCCACGACTGGCGGCGACGGGTGGCCACGCGCGGGCGGTGCCTTCGGGCGGATGATGGCGTTCTGGCCGTGGATTGGGATCTGGACGGCGCACGACTGCAGCTTCGCGCCAACTTCTCGGAGATGCCCCGCGAGATGCCTCAAGCGTCCGGCGAGGAAATCCACCGCACCGGCACACCCGGCGCGCCGCGCAGCGCGGTGCACTGGCTCGAGGCGGCGCGATGAACGACACGCTCCTCCGCCTTGCGCAGCATTACGGGCTGACGCTGTCTTACGACGACCCATTCACGGGTGCCGCGCGCCCGGTGCCCGAGGCGACGTTGCGGCAGATCCTGGAGGCGTTGGGCCAGGATCCCGACGCGCCACCCTCCGGTCCGGCGGCCCCCGCATCGATGACGGTGCCTGAGGATGGCCGCGCGTGGCTGCCTCCGTCGCTGCAGCGCGCGCCCGGCTGGGGCATCTTCTGCCAGCTCTACGAACTGCGCTCCGCCCGCAACTGGGGCATCGGGGATTTCGCCGACCTGGGCGCGCTTGCGAAGATCGCCGGAGAGGTCGGGGCCGATTTCGTGGGGATCAACCCGGTGCACGCGCTGTTTCTTGCCAACCCGGACCATTGCAGCCCGTTCTCGCCCTCGAACCGCCGCTTCCTGAACCCGCTCTACATCGCGCCCGACCGGTTGCCCGGCGTGGTCGCGCCTCCGGACTCGGCCAGTTGCGGGCTGCGGAAACGCTCGACTATGCCGCCGTGGCCCGCGCCAAGGTCCCTGCCCTGCGCGCCGCCTTCGACAGCGACCCCGGACACCGCCGCGCTCGACGCGTTTCTGCGCGGACGGCGGCGAGGCGCTGCGACTGCACGCGCTCTTCGAGGCGATCTCGGCCCATATGGTGGCGCTTGGCCAGGGTCCGGGCTGGCGCGGCTGGCCGGAGGCGCTTCAGGATCCCGACAGCGAAGCGACGGCAGACCTCGCCCGGGAGTTGCAGACCGAGGTGCGCTTTCACGCCTGGCTTCAGATGATCGCGCGCGCAGCAGCTCGACGCAGCGGCGGAGGAGGCGCGCGCAGCGGGGATGCGGATCGGCCTCTATCTCGATCTCGCGGTGGGCGAGGAGCCCGACGGCTCGGCCACCTGGTCGGGCGCCGCCGCCGCACTGTCCGGTCTGACCGTCGGCGCGCCGCCCGACATGTTCGCCGCCGAGGGACAGGGCTGGGGTCTTGCCGCGCCGTCGCCGACAGCACTCGCCGCTGCAAACTTCGCGCCGTTCCGCGAGATGGTGGACGGGCAGCTGCGCTCCGCCGGGGCGCTGCGGATCGATCACGCGATGGCGCTCTGGCAGCTTTTCCTCATCCCGGAAGGCGGCCACCCCAGCCTTGGCACGCATCTGCGCTTCCCCTTCCCGGACCTGCTGCGCGTGCTGGCCGAACGCAGCCACGCACGCCGGGCGCTGGTGATCGGCGAAGATCTGGGCTTCGTGCCGCCCGGGTTTCGCGAGGCGATGGCGGAGGCCAATATCCTCTCCTACCGCATCCTCGTCTTCGAACAGGACCAGAACGGCTTTCTGCCGCCCGAGCGCTATCCGCAGATGGCGATGGCCAGCGCCTCGACCCATGATCTGCCGGTGCTGGCCGAATGGTGGGAGGGGCGCGACATCGACCGCCGCCGCGATTTCGGGCTGATCGGGCCCGACACGGCGCAGACCGAGGCCGATAGGCGCCAGCACGAGCGGCGCGACATGATCGACGCGTTCCGCGCCGCGGACGCGCTGGACGGTTCGGCAGACGCCGATGCTGACGAACTGCCTGCGGCGCTGCACGAGGCGGCGCATCGGTTTCTCGCGCGCACACCCGCACTGCTTGTCGCGGTCAGGCTGGCGGATCTGGCGGGACCGAGGGTGCCCACCAACGTGCCGGGCACCACCGACGCCTATCCCAACTGGCGCCCGCGCAGCCCGACCGACCTCGCAGACCTCGCCGAATCGCCCGCCTTCGCCCGCGTGACCGCGCTCATGCGCGCTGAACGGCCCCGCCCGGAGCGCGCGTCATGAAGCTGCCGACCGCCTTCTACCGGCTGCAGTTCCGGCAAGGCATCGATTTCGACCGGGCGGCCGGGCTGGCGCCCTATCTCGCGCGGGCTCGGGGTCAGCCACCTCTATGCCTCGCCGCTTTTCACCGGCGACGCCGGGCTCGACGCATGGCTACGACGTGACCGACCCCACCGAGATCGAGCCCGAGATCGGTGGGCGCGCGGGGCTCGAGCGGCTGTCCGCGGCGCTCGAGGCGGAAGGGCTGGGGCTGATCCTCGACATCGTGCCGAACCACATGGCGTTTTCGGCCGAGACCCCCTGGCTGCGCGACGTGTTGCGCCACGGCGAGAGCAGCCGCTACGCGGGCCATTTCGATATGCGACCCGAGCGCCGAGCGGATCCGTCTGCCCTGGCTGCCCTGCCCCTTCGAAGACGCCGTCCGCGAGCCCGGCCTTGCGGTCGAAGACGATCCCGACGGCCCGGTTCTGGTGGCCGGCGGGCTGCGCGTTCCCCTGGCCGAAACGCCCGGGCTTGGCGGCGGCGCGGGGACGGCGAGGCGGATGCGATCCGCGCGCTGCACGAGGAACAGCCCTGGCGGCTGACGCACTGGCGCACCGAGACCGACGCGATCAGCCACCGCCGCTTCTTCAACGTGACCGGCCTTATCGGCGTGCGCGTCGAGGATGACGCGGTGTTCGAGGACGTGCACCGCCTGCTCTTCGAGCTGGTCGACGCGGGCATCGTCGATGGCGTGCGGATCGATCATATCGACGGGCTCGCCGATCCCGCCGGCTATCTGGACCGCCTGCGAGCCCGCTTGCCGGAGACGCCGATCTGGGTGGAGAAGATCCTTTCCGGGCCGGAAACCCTGCCGCGCGAGTGGCCGGTGGAGGGCACCACCGGCTATGTCGCCGCGCGGGCGATCTCGCGGCTTCTGACCGAAGCCGACGGGCTCGGGCGGTTCGAGGAAAGCTACAAGGAAGCGACCGGCCGCACCGCGCCGCTCGAGGACGTGCTGCATCGCGCGCGCCACCAGATCATGACGCCACGATCTGGCCGCCGAACTCTGGACGTTGCACCTCCAGTTGACCGAGATCGCCGCGTCCGACCCGCTGGGCGTCGAATTCGGCCCCGAGGATCTCCGCGACGCGCTGCTCGAGATGATCGCCGCTTTCCCGCGCTATCGCACCTATGGCACGGACGCTGCAATTCCCGCCGCCGATGCCGATCTCGTCCGGGCCACGGCCGAACGTGCGGCGACGCGCCTGACCCATCCCGGCGCGCTGCCCTTTCTCGCCTCCGTCCTCACGCGTGCGGAGCCCGAGACGGCGCGTTTCCGCCTCCGGTTTCAGCAGGTGACCGGTGCTGCGGTCGCCAAGAGCACCGAGGATACCGCGTTCTACCGCGAGGTGACGCTGCTGTCGGCCAACGAGGTCGGCGGCGAGCCGGGCGACGATCCGCTGGGCATCGGCGGATTTCACCGCGCCATGGAACGTCGCGCCGCGCTGATGCCGCACGGCCTCACGCTCACCTCCTCGCACGACACCAAGCGCAGCGAGGACGCGCGGATGCGCATCGCGGCGATCACCCGCGCGCCGGACGCGTTCGAGGCGTGGTTCCGAATCTGCGCGGGTTTCGCGCCGCCGCGTCTCGACCCGAACCTGGTCTGGTACGTCGCGCAGACGTTCCTGGCGCTTGAGCCGGGCGACGGCGACATCGGCGAACGGCTGGCCGAACATGTGGTCAAGGCGCTGCGCGAGGCCAAGAGCGAAACCTTCTGGACGGCCCCCGACCTGGAACTGGAGGGCGCAGCGCAAGCGTTTGCCCGGCGGCTCGCCCGCCACTTCCCCCGCCATGCCGAGGATGTGTCCCCGATCATTGTCGCCGCCGAACGCTTGACGCTGGTTCAGACAGCGCTGAAGCTGTGCATTCCAGGCATCCCGGACATCTACCAGGGGTGCGAGTTGCCGAATTATTCGCTGACCGATCCCGACAACCGCCGGGAGGTGGATTTCGACCTGCGCGCCGCACTTCTGGCGGAGCCGGAGAAGGCAGAGACCCCACTGGCCCGCGACAAGTTCGCCCTCACCTGCCGCCTCGTGCAACTTCGTCGTGCACATCCGGACTTGTTTCATCACGGAAGCTACGCCGCGGTGGCGGCGCCTTCGCGAATCTGCGCCTTCGAGCGCGCCCATGGCAACCTGCGGCTTGTCGTGGCTGCGGCGCTCGAGGGCGAGTTGACGGACGACCTCGCGTCGGATGGTCGCATGATCTGGCCCGAGGATCCGCAGGACGTTGGCGCGATCCGTATCGCCCTGTCAGACTGAAATCCGGAGAAAGGTCTCATGCTTCGAAGGTGGGGCGGCCGTCGCAGATGGTGAGGACAGGCCGGACGGCGCCGATTTCCTCCAGCGGGATGGCATCGAGATCGTGGTCGAGCACGACGACATCGGCGACCATACCCGGTTTTAGCTGCCCCTTGCGGCTTTCAGAGAACTCCACCCAGGCGTTGTCGCGCGTGTAGGAGGCGAGCGCGTCATCGAGGCGCTGCCGCTGATCGCCCCAGCCGGGTCCGAGCTTCAACGGTGCGAGGGCGGCCTGCAGGTTGGGCATCACGTCGACGGGCACCACCGGCCAATCCGTGGAAAACACAAGTGGCGCGCCGGTTTCGCGAATGCGTTGCCACGGGAAGGCCAGCGCGAGTTGATCGTCGTGCAGAACCGTTTCGGGTTCGTAGGGCGGAAAGTACCCGCCGAACGCCGCGTGGCGCGGTTGCATGGAAGCGACGACGCCAAGCCCGGCAAAGCGTGGCAAATCCTCGGGATGAAGCGCTTCGATGTGCTCGATCCGGTGGCGCGCATCCCGCGCGCCGTTGGCATTGCGGGCGGCTTCGTAGCCGTCGAGCGTGCGGCGCACGGCCAGATCCCCGATCGCGTGCACGCTGATCTGAAGTCCCATTGCGTCGGCCTTGATGCAGGCTTCGTCGAAATGCTCCGGCTCGAAGATCGCCTCTCCCCTGTTGCCGGGACTGTCGGGGTAATCGCGCAGCATGAGCGCGGTGCGCGATTCCATCACCCCATCCATGAACATCTTCACGCGGCCCGACCAGAGCCGCTTCCCCTTCCATCTCCGGCGCATCTCGGCCGCCTCTTCCAGACGGTCGAGCGGGTCGAAATTCTTGAGGTGGAACGGCATCTGCATCCGGCAGAGGAGGTGGCCGTCGGTGTCGAGCTCCTCCAGCAGTTCCAGCTGATAGAAGTTGCCGTCCATGTTGTGCATCGTGGTAATGCCGTGGGAGGCGGCGTGCGCCAGTCCGCGCGCCATGAGCGCCTTGTCGGCGGCACGCTCGGCGGCGGTCGCCGACGGCACGGGATCGGCGCCGGTGACGTAACCCAGCATGTCCCGCCCGCCCGTGCGCGACAGCCGCAGCACGGGTCCCATCGCGCCGGTTTCCAGGAGTTCACCGGTGGCAAGCCCGTCCGGGCCCATGACCACCGTGCTGCCCTCCGGCATGTCGGCGCCCCGCAGCAGCCCCGCGCGGTCCAGGGCCATGGTGTTGGCCCAGACGGTGTGAATGTCGGGGGCGAGCAGGGCGACCGGACGATCCCCGAGGATGGCGTCGAGGTCGTGGCGCGTCAGGTTCGCGCCATCGAGGATGCCGTAGTTCGTTCCGGTGCCGACGATGAGCGGTTCGTCCGGGCGCTGCTCGGTATAGGAACGGATCGCGCGGGCAAGTGCCCCGCGGTCCGCCACCCCGGCCAGATCCAGAAAGTCCAGAGAGGCCGACCCCTGGAAAAGATGCACGTGGCTGTCGATGAACCCGGGCAGGACGGTGCCGCCCTGGGCATCGACGGTGCGGGTGTCGGGCCCCGCGAGATCGCGGATCTCCTGCGTCGTGCCGACGGCGAGGATCTCGCCCCCGCTCAGCGCGATGGCCTCGGCCTTGGGACGGACCGGGTCCATCGTCTTCAACGCGCCATCGAGAATGATGATATCCGCTGGTCTTGCCATCCCGTGAGCCTTTCGATTGGACCCCAGTGCGAGGTGCATGGGCTTCTGCGTCAACACTACTGTAAACGCGAGGCCTGCAGGAAGCTCAAGTCCGGGCGCTGCAGAGAGGACAACGGCAGTCCTGACCCGCGTCAAGGCGCAGCGTCAGGAAAGGGTAGACCTGCGCCGCGTCGCGCGAACCAGGGCCGACACCTCGCTGGCGCTCATGGGTTGACCATCGACCCAGCCCTGGACCGCGTCGGCGCCGCATTCGATGAGACCGGTGCGCTCGGATTCCGTCTCCGCGCCCTCTCCGGTCACCGACATGCCGAGGGCATGGCCAAGCTCGACGATGGCACACACGATGGCCCGCGTCTGGTCGGACCGGGCCATCTCCGCGACGAAGGCGCGGTCGATCTTGATCTTGTCCACCGGAAAATGATGCAGGTAACTGAGCGACGAATACCCCATCCCGAAATCGTCGAGCGCGACGGTGACGCCGAGATTGCGGATCTGTTCGATCTCCCGCCGAGCCGTGTCGCCGCTCCGAAGCACGACTTGCTCGGTGATCTCGATCTCGAGACACTCCGCCGGCGCGCCGGTCTGCAACAATGCATCGCTGATCATCTCCCGGATGCGGCCGTCGAAGAGCTGCGGCGACACGTTCACGGCGATGCGGTGAGGCCCCTCGGGACCGCACACGTTCTTGGCCAGAACCAGGGTGTCATGCAGGATCCTGCAGGTCAAAGCTTCGATCAGCCCGGCCTCGTCCGCCGCAGGGATGAATTCGAGGGGCGGGATCGGCCCCTCGACGGGATGCGTCCAGCGCGCCAGCGCCTCGAACCCGACGATCCGGCGCGTCTTGAGGTCGGTCTGCGCCTGGAACACCGGCGCCAGCTGCCCTTCCGTCGCCAAGGCCAGGCGCAGATTGTCCTCGAGCCATTTGCGACGCTTGGCGGAGCGCTGGAGCTCGGTGTGGAAACGGGCACTGCGGCCCCGCCCGGCGTTCTTGGCTTCGTAGAGCGCGAGATCGGCCATCTGGATGAGCTCCGCCGACATGCCTGTCGGCGGCGGGCCGCTCGCCATCCCTATGCTGATCCCCGTCTGCAGGAGGCGGCCGTCGACATTCTGCGGTCGCCCCAGAGCCTCGATCAACTGGTCGCTGTACCGGTCGAGGCGGTCGCTGCTGCGTGGACCTGCGGCCACGATGGCGAACTCGTCGCCACCCAATCGCACCGGCATGTCTCCGTCTTCTACGGTGGCGCGCAGGATGTTGCCGACGTGTTTCAGGAGCGCGTCGCCAACCGGATGACCGAGCGTGTCGTTGATCTCCTTGAAGCGGTCGAGGTCGCCCAGCAGGATCGCGACACCGGCGCGACGTTCCACCAGATCGTCCAGCCGGGTTTCCATGGCCCGCCGGTTGGGCAGGCCGGTGAGACTGTCATGTGCCGCCAGGAAATCGGCGCGCCGCCGCTGTCGCAGCTCTTCGGAGATGTCGGTCGCCAGGAGGACCCGGCCGAGCGGGCGACCATCCTCGTCCAGGATCGGATCGATGCGAAGGCGCAGATCACGTTCGCCCGAGGAGGTTCGCGTCTGCACGACATTGCCGCCGCTCGCGAGCCGGTCGAGCGTATCGGCGGCGGCCGGAGCGGATTCCCGGAGAGCGTCGCGGACTGGCGCTCCCTTCTCGACGGTTCCGAAATAGAGGCGCGCCTGCCGGTTCTGCATCACGACGCGACCCTCCGGATCCACGATCATCACGCCGTCCTCGGTCGATTGGAGGGCCCGGACCATGCGGTGCCGTTCGCGATTGTTCTCGGCATCGTGCGCCGCGCGCAGGGCCCGCATCTCCACCAGTGTCTCCCGGAAGTTGTCGAGTGCCGCCGCGACCTTTCCGATCTCGTCACTCCTGCCGGAGCCCGGCACCGTCACGTCCAGTCGTCCGGCGCGGATATCCTCGATCGCGGCGCCAAGCCTGGCGAGCGGCATGGAAATCCGCCCCAGGACCACCCACAGCGCCGAGCCTGCGATCACCAGAGTGAACAAGGTCACGACGACCTCGCGGACAAGTAACGCGTTGAACGCGGCATGGTTCGCACTGCGCGGGAAACGCATTTCGAGCCGGCCGATGACCTGGTCGCTGCCGCCTTCGTCGTAGACGATATCTCCGGTCCTCACCACGTCCGACGCGTCCGCCACGACGTCCGGGCGCTGCCACTCCGCGACGATACCGCCGGAGGAATCGACCAGGACCGCCTGGGAGACGAAAGGATCCACCGCAAGACCGGAGATCAACTGCGTCACCACCGGCAGGTTGAAGTCCCACATCGGCAACACGACGGAGCGGCTGAGCAGATCGGTCGCAAGCTGGGCGCGTATCCGCAACCGCTCTTCGAGCCCGTGCCATTGGCCCGTGACCTCCCGGACGTCCTGCGCACATTCGATCGCCGCAAGAGTTGCAACGGCTCCCAATACCAGCCGAGCCCTGAAGGAGAGTTTGGCGAACAGCCGGAACATGAACCGTTACCGGAGACCGTACTGCGAGAGGATGTCTTCGTATCGGCCCGACTGTTGCAGCCGCTCGATGCCTTCATGGAGCTGCCGGGCGTAGAGATAGGAGCTTTCACGGCTTGGAGAAAAGGCGATGAAAATCTCGCCACTGTCGGATTCCTCGA
The DNA here is from genome assembly GCA_963721175.1 of uncultured Alphaproteobacteria bacterium. GTDB lineage: Bacteria > Pseudomonadota > Alphaproteobacteria > Rhodobacterales > Rhodobacteraceae > Aliishimia. The sequence continues at coordinate 231,461 of CAVRIG010000026.1, forward strand.
TCACGTCCAGCTCATGCCTGATGCCCATCTGGCCGGTCATGTACTCCACGACGGCCATCGACTCCGCGACGACATCGATGCGCCCCGCCAGAAGCTTCTGCAGATTGGTCCTCAGAGCTTCGTCGCCGGACGCGAACTGGACCACGGACCGATCGTTGCGGTGGCCGTCGATGTAGTCCATGACGATCTCGGAATGCTCGTATCCGTTGATCGCTCCGATCCGGAGACCTTCGAGATCGGAAGGTTCCTCCACGACGTGGCCTTCGCCGGCGCGGAACACGAGCAATTCGCTGTAGGTGCCGAGCGGCGGCCCAAAGACGAAACCGGGCGCCTCCTCCGGAACGGCGCCGATCACGCCGTCGATCTCGCCGGCGGCGGCCTGTTTCAGACCCCGTGCCCAGCTTACCGTCTCGTAGACGACCCTGTGGCCAAAGAAGGCAAATGCTTCGGTCGCAAGTTCGACCATGTAACCAGGTCGGTCGGAACCGGGCTCGCAGTTGTAGGGGCACCACGGATCCGCCCGCAGCACGATCGTCTCGGCGCTCGGCGCAGTGGCGGCAATGACAATGAAAGCAATGGAACAGGTCAGGCGGCGAATCATGAGGCACTCCAGTCCGAACGACCGCCCTGCTACCCGCGCGACCCCTAACATTCTTTCAATTGCAGAATTCAGGTCAAATTGTGCCTTTCGGAACATCGTGAATGTCAGGCAGGCTGTTGTCGCGCGCCGAACAGATTGGCGCACCGAAGTTCGAAGCCGATGTCCTGCGTCTTTTCCTCGCAGCCGATTCAGTCCAGACCCTCGCAGCGCTCCTCTGCGCCACCTGCACCTTGACCAGATCAACGGGGATGCCTGGACAATCTCCGCTGCCGGCGCTCTTGTACCTGCTGCGGGCCGTGATGCTCTTTCGCATCGGCGCCGTCTCCGCCGTAATTGCGGTGACGCTCGACGCCATTGCGCCCGACGTCCGCAATGCGCTGGTCGGCATGGCGCAGGTCCCGCAGGTGCGGCTGGAGGAGGCCGAACTCTCGGGCTGCATCCGCTGGCAGATACTGATCTGGATCCGGTTGCCGACGCTGCCGATCGGGATCAACCAGATCATCACGATGGCGTTCTCGATGCCGCTAATCGCGGCGCTGTTGGGCACCAAGGATCTGAGCCAGGTCGCTCTGATCGCGCAACCGTTCGCTGGTGGGCGAAGGGATCGTCGCCGGCCACTGCGTCGCCGGCCTCGCACCAATTGCCGAAGCGGCCCGAAGCCCATCTCCTCTACATGGTCCTGGAAGCCATCATCCGAGATCGGCGTCTTCACGGCGACGACCAGGACACCGTCTTGCCTGCACAACCGGGGCGGTTCGCCGAAGGGTTCGGCCCCTCCGCGGCCCGTGGTGAGCATGCCGGCCGACACGAAACCTGCATGTGTTCCGTCGGTGAAGGTCAACTCAATCCCGAGCGCGAGGCGAAAAGAGCTCGCGATAGCAGCTCACGCGTGCCGCGCGGAAAACCACCTTCAGAAGCGTCAGTGCAGCCGTTCCAACGCAATGGCGGTGGCCTCGCCGCCGCCGATGCAGAGTGCCGCAACGCCGCGCTTGAGGTCGTGCGTCTGCAGCGCCGCGAGCAGCGTCACCATGATCCGCGCGCCGGATGCACCGATCGGGTGGCCGAGCGCGCAAGCCCCGCCATGCACGTTGACCTTGTCATGCGGCAGGTCGAGGTCGCGCATCGCCGCCATGGCGACGACCGCGAACGCCTCGTTGATCTCGAAGAGGTCCACGTCCTTCATGTCCCAGCCGGTCCTGTCGGCGAGCTTGCCGATTGCCCCGATGGGCGCCGTGGTGAAGAGATTGGGCGCCTGCGCGTGGGTTGCGTGCCCATGGATCGCCGCGAGGGGCGTCAGGCCCCGCCGTTCCGCTTCGCTCAGCCGCATCATCACCAGCGCCGCCGCCCCGTCGGAGATCGAGCTGGAGTTCGCCGCCGTCACCGTGCCGCCCTCGCGGAAGGCCGGCTTCAGATGCGGGATCTTGTCGAGCCGCGCCTTGCCCGGCTGTTCGTCGATGGTGATCTCCAACTCGCCGCTGCGCGACTTGACGGTCACCGGGGTGATCTCCGCGCCGAAGCTGCCGTCGGTAATGGCCTTCTGCGCGCGTTCGAGGGAGGTGATCGCGAAATTGTCCTGCGCCTCGCGGGTGAACTGGTAGGCCTGCGCGCAATCCTCGGCAAAGGTGCCCATGGGCCGACCCTTGTCGTAGGCGTCCTCGAGCCCGTCGAGGAACATGTGATCGATGACCTGCGTGTGGCCCATGCGCGCGCCGCCCCGCATCTTGGGCAGAAGGTACGGAGCACCCGTCATGCTCTCCATGCCGCCGGCGACCGCCACATCTGCACTGCCCGCGCAAATGAGATCATGCACCAGCATCGCCGCCTTCATGCCCGACCCGCACATCTTGTTGACGGTGGTGGCGCCGGTCGACAGCGGCAAGCCCGCGCCCAGAGCCGCCTGTCGCGCTGGGGCCTGGCCCTGACCAGCAGGCAGGACGCAGCCATAGACGATCTCCTCGACATCTTCCGGGGCCACGGTTGCGCGCTCCAGCGCGGCCTTTATCGCGGCAGCGCCCAAGGCACTCGCGGCGGTGTTCGCAAAATCTCCCTGGAATCCGCCCATCGGGGTCCGGGCCATTCCGGCTATGACAACCGGGTCGTGCTGTGTCATGTCATCTCTCCTGTCGACGACCTACTTAAGCAACGGCGCGACGGCCGCAAGCCCGTCCAGGCGCATCGTCTAGTCGAGCCGCATCACGAGTGCGGCCATCATGCGGGCCCGTTCTGTCAGGCTGTCGATCTGGATGTGCTCGGTCAGCGTGTGCAATCCGTTGCCGCGCACGCCAATCCCGTCCAGTGTCGGGATCCCCATCGCGCCGGTGAAATTGCCATCCGACCCACCGCCCGAGCTTTCGCAGCTAAGGTCGAATCCGAGCTCGCCGGCTATGTCGCGGGCAATCTCGTAGAGCGCGACAGTGCCAGGCTGGTCGGGTTCCCAGACAGGCCGGGTGACACCGCGCGTCACGGTGAACTGCGCGCCGTTCACCTCGCCCTGCAAACCCAGCATCCGCGCCACGCCGTCGTCGAGATCCGCCTGCTTCTTGGCCATGCTCAGCGCCTCGGCGTCGCAGGAGGAGGACACGCAATTGACCCACTGCCCGGCATGGATCACGCCCACGGAAAAGGTGCAGTCCGGTCCGGTCATCTCTTCGATCTCGACGATCCTGCGGGCCATCGCGTTGATCGCGGAGGTCCCTTCGGAGAGCCGCGCGCCGGCATGGCTGGGCTTGCCCGTCGTGCGCAAGATTGAACCGCGCGATGGCATAGCGCCCGGTGGTGCATCCGCCGTCCGGCGCGCGCCGGTTCGGGCACCAGCACGTATTTGTTGCGGCGCGCTTCGGCCTCGATCAACTCGCGGGTCGAGGGCGTGCCGACCTCCTCGTCGGGCGTGAAGAGGATGGTGACGGGTAGAGGCGTCTGCGCGCCCGCCTTCAACAACTGACGCAGCGCCTCGACGCAGACGTAATTGCCGCCCTTCATGTCCATGATGCCGGGGCCGTAGCAGATGTCGCCCTCCACGCCGAAGGGCAGCACGTCCAGCGTTCCGATCGGATGGACAGTGTCCAGGTGCCCGGAGATCAGGATGCCCGGCACGCGGCCCTGATCGGGATGGTGCAGGCGCGCACGCAGCGAGCCGCCGAAGCCCATTCGGCCGGGGATCCGTTCCACCTGCCCCAGCCCCGCCAGATCATAGGCGGCGAGGTCCATCATCCGGTTCACCGCGGCGGCGTCCCATGTGGGGCTTTCGCATTCGATCCAGGGCCGCAGGCCGTCGAGGATTTCCTGCGTGTCGAAGGGAAGTTTCAGCGGATCCATGGCTCAGTGCTCCAGCGGCATGCGGCGTTCGACGATGCGCGCCATGACCGAGGCGCCGACCGGCAGGATGTCGGGGTCGAGGAAGAAGGACGGGTTGTGCAGCCCGGTGGTGCCGGAATGCCCGACCCGGCAATAGGCGCCGGGCACGACCTTGAGCATGTCGGCGAAATCTTCCGACCCGGTGGCGGGCTGGTCGTTGCCCGCGATGTTCTCGGCGCCCACGATATCGGCTGCGGCCTCCATGTAGGCATCCGACAGCGCGTCATCGTTCATCAGCACGTCGAAGACGTTGCGCAGGTCGAGCCGGATCTCCACACCGAACGCCGTGCCGAGGCCGTCGCAAAGCTCGGTCATCCGCGCTTCGGCGATGTCGCGGACTTCGTCCTTGAAATATCGGATCGTGCCGGCGAGCGTGGCGGTGTCGGGCACGACGTTGTAGGCCGACCCTGCATGCAGTTGCGTCACCGACAGTACGCAGGCATCGAGCGGGGCGATATTGCGCGACAGGATCGTCTGCAACTGACCCACCAGCGCGGAGGCGATGACCAGCGGGTCGCGCGACTGCTGCGGCATCGCGGCATGGCTGCCCTTGCCCTTCACGGTAATGTCGAAGAAGGACGCGCCCGCCATCGCCGCACCCTTGCAGATACCCACAGTGCCCGGCTGGCCGTTGGGCGCGTTGTGCATGCCGTAGACCTCGGAGCAGGGGAAGCGGTCGAAGAGCCCGTCCTTCAGCATGCCGCGCGCGCCACCCAGACCCTCTTCGGCCGGCTGGAAGATCAGCACCGCGGTGCCCGAGAAATTACGCGTGGCCGCCAGGTGCTTGGCCGCGCCCGAGCAGCATCGTCGTATGCGCGTCATGGCCGCAGGCATGCATCACGCCGGGGTTCTGCGAGGCGTAGCCGAGGTTGGTTTCCTCGTCGATCGGCAGCGCGTCCATATCCGCGCGCAGCCCGATCCGGCGGTCGCCCGCGCCTTTGCCCTTGACGAGGCCCACCACGCCGGTGCCCGCGATACCCTCGTGCACCTCGTCGACACCGTAGTCGCGCAGCTTGGCCGCGACGACGCCGGCGGTGCGGGATTCCTGAAAGCCGATCTCGGGATGCTGGTGAAGATCCTTGAAGATCTCCGTCAGTTCGGAGGTGCTTTCATCGATGATCGGCAGAATTCCCATGCCAATAGTCCCTTTTCTTGTTGTCCCGTTCAGCCGCCCGAGGCTGTCTGCTCTTCCGCGAAGGGGCGGAAATTGGCGAAATCCCAATGCCGTCCAGGCGCGGCCGCGATCAGCGCCTTGGTGTAGTCCTGCCGCGGGTTTGCCAGAACCTGTCCGGCGGGACCATATTCCACGACGCGGCCGAATTGCATCACCATGACCTCGTCGCAGATTTGTGCCGCGACGCCAAGATCATGCGTGATGAAAAGAATGCCGAGGCCGAACCGATCCTGCAATTCGGCCAGCAGATCCAGGACCTGCGCCTGCACCGACACGTCGAGCGCGGAGACGGCCTCGTCGGCGACGAGGACGTCGGGATCCATGGCGAGCGCCCGCGCGATGCGCGATGCGCTGCCGCTGCCCGCCCGAGAACTGATGCGGAAACCGGTCCACGGCGCTCGCCGGCAGGCCGACCAGCTCCAGAAGCTCTCGCGCGCGTTCCAGCGCCTGCTTGCGGGGGATGCCGAAGTTCAGCGGCCCCTCGATGATCGACTGGCCGATCTCGATCCGCGGGTTCAGCGACCGCATGGGATCCTGGAAGACGATCTGCATCTTCTTGCGTTGCGGCTGAAGCGCCTTCTGGCTCAACTCGGCGATGTCCTGACCACCCACGACGATGCTGCCCGAGGTCGGATCGATCAGCCGCATGATGCAGCGTGCGACCGTCGATTTGCCCGACCCGCTCTCGCCGACGATGCCCAGGGTACGCCCCTGCATCAGCTTGAGCGAGACGTCCTGCGCGGCCTTCACCTCGCGCGATTTCATCAGGAACCCGCCGCCGCCATAGGTCTTGCAGAGGGCGTCGGTCTCCAGAACGGTCTTGTCCGATCCGTCTGCGCGCGCCGGGCGCGGCACCTGGCTCGGCACCGCCCGCAAGAGGGCGCGGGTGTAGTCGGTGCGCGGATGCCGCAGGAGGTCGTCCACGCCTTGCGTCTCCATCACCTCGCCGAGTTTCAGAACGGTGACATCGTCGGCGATCTCCGCCACGACGCCCATGTCGTGGGTGATGAAGAGTACCGCTGATCCCTGCTGCTCGCGCAGCTCGCGGATCAGGTCGAGGATCTGCGCCTGCGTGGTGACGTCAAGCGCCGTGGTCGGCTCGTCCGCGATCAGGAGCTGCGGCCGCATGATCAGCGCCATGGCGATCATGATCCGCTGGCGTTGGCCGCCCGAAAGTTGATGCGGATAGCTGCGGTACATTTTCTCGATGTCGGGCAGGTGTACCGCCTCCATCATGTCGAGCGCGCGCTTGCGGCGTTCGGCCTTGGAGAAATCGCCGTGGAATTCGAGCACCTCCTCGATCTGCTGACCGACGCGGGCGACGGGATTGAGCGCGGTCATCGGCTCCTGAAAGATCATCGACATCGCCGTCGCGCGCAGGCCGCGCATTCGCGAGGTCTTGGCGGTGAGCAGCTCCTCGCCCTTGAGCCGGATGGAGCCGGCGATCGGCTGCAGAACCTTGGGCAGCAGACCCATCGTGGCCAGCGCCGTCAGCGACTTGCCGGAACCGCTTTCGCCCACCAGGCACATGGTCTGGCCTGGCTCGATCTTCATGTTCAGGCCCTTGACGACCTGTTGGTCCGCGGCGCCGTTGAGCGCGATGCGCAGATCCTCGATCTCCAGAAGCGTCCCGCTCATCGGTCGATCCCGCGCTGCGCCATGCGCGGGTCGAGCGCGTCGCGCACCGCGTCCCCCAGCAGGTTGATCGAGAGGATCGCCAGCGACACGACGAGCCCCGGCCAGAGCACGATCCCTGGATTGATCTGGAAGTAGATCCGCCCTTCGGCCATGATGTTGCCCCAGCTTGGCGTCTCCGGATTGATGCCGGCGCCGAGGAACGACAGGATCGCCTCGGTCAGGATCGCGCTGGCGCAGATATACGTGCCTTGAATGATCAGCGGGGCGATCGTGTTAGGAAGCAGGTGGCGGCGCATGATGAGCCATTTCGAGGAGCCCGCAGCGATGGCGGCCTCCACATAAGGCTCCTCACGCGCCGAGAGCACGACCGACCGCACCAGCCGAACCACGCGCGGCACCTCGGGAATGGTGATGGCCACCAGAACCGTCCAGAGCGAAGCGCCCCAGAGCGACACGATTGCAATGGCCAGCAGGATGTTCGGGATCGCCATCATCCCGTCCACCATGCGCATCAGAACCGCGTCCAGCCACCGGATGTAGCCCGCCAGCAGCCCGAGGCTCAGCCCCGCGATCACGGCGGCGATGGCGGCGCCCACGCCCACGACAAGCGAAATGCGCCCGCCGGTGATGATCCGGGAGAAGAGGTCGCGTCCGAAGGCATCGGTGCCCAGCCAGTAGGTCTCGTTCGGCGGTTTCAGCCGTTCTGCCGGGGTCAGGCGCACCGGATCATGCGGCACCACCCACGGCGCGAGGATCGCGGCCAGCACGATGACCACGATGAGAAACGTAGCCACCATGATGATCGGGCTCGACGTCACGATCTCCCGCACGCGGGTGAAGGCCGAGGTCGTGTCGCGCGGCGGTGCGGGTGCGCCGATATCGGTTCGGTCGGTCATGCGTAGCGGATCCTCGGGTCGAGCAGGACATAGGTGATGTCGATGAGGAGATTGACCACGACATAGATCAGCGAGGCGAGCAGGATCACGGCCTGGATCACCGGGTAATCACGCGCCAGCACCGCATCGACGGTGAGACGCCCGAGCCCGGGCAGGTTGAACACCAATTCCGTCACCACGACGCCGGAGATGATCAGCGCGAAGCCGATGCCGATGACGGTGATGATCGGAACGGAGCAGTTGCGCAGCGCGTGTCGCATCAGGACGCGCACCTCCGGCAGGCCCTTGGCGCGGGCGGTGCGGATGTAATCCTCGTTCAGGATCTCAAGCATCGACGTCCGCGTGATCCGCGCGATCAGGGCCACATAAAGCAATGTCAGCGTGAAGGTGGGCAAGGCGATCCGGTGGAGGAACTCGCCGAGCCCATCGCCGATGGGGCGGAAGCCCTGCACCGGGAACCAGTTGAGCTGCATCGAGAAGAGCGAGATCATCAGGTAGCCGATGACGAAGACCGGGATGGAAAAGCCCAGCACCGACAGCAGCATCACGAAGCGGTCGATCAGAGTTCCGTGCTTCCACGCCGCGATGACGCCGAGCGGGACGGCGATGATCACAGACAGGATGATGGTGGTGAGCGCCAGCGAGATCGTCGGCTCCATCCGCGCCTCGATCAGCTTGATGACGGGCTCGCCCGACAGGATCGACGTGCCGAAATCGCCCCGCAGCAGCTTGCCGATCCAGTCGAGGAACTGCACCAGCAGCGGGTCGTTCAGCCCCAGAGATTCGCGAATGGCGGCCAGCTGTTCCGGCGTGGCGGTGTCCCCTGCGATGATCGCCGCCGGATCGCCGGGCGTCAGGCGCAGAAGCAGGAACACGAAGAGCGCGACGAAGCCCATCACCGGGATGGAGGCGAGGACGCGCTGGACGATGTAGCCGATCATGGCGACGGACCTTTTTCGGGCTTCAGAGGCTTCGGCCGAGCCGGCCGGACGCCCAATGGCGAGCGCGGTCATGGCCCCGCGCAACAAACGCGGGGCCATGATCCATGCTTATTTGGAGATGTTCCAGAACAGCGGAGCAGGCGCGTCCAGCACACCCTCTAGCTCGGACGACCACGCCGTCGGCACGAAGTACTGTCCGATCGGGGCATAGACCCCTTCCTCGAAGGCGACCTTCTGGATTTCGGCCGCAAGCTCCTTCTGCTTTTCCAGGTCCGTTTCGGTCGCGTAGGCCATGCGCAGTTCTTCGAGCTTGGGCACGTCCGGCCAGCCGAACCAGCCGCCATCGGGACCCTTGCCATTGACCATGTTGTTCACCAGCGGGTTGAACACGTCCGCGCCGACCCAGTTGGTCATGAACATGTGCCAGCCGCCTTCGTCGATCGGAGCCTGGCTCGCGCGTTTGCCCACCAGCGTCTGCCAGTCCATAGCCTGCAGATCGACGGTGAAGCCCGCATCGCGCATCGCCTGGGCAACGACGACCGGCTGCGTGCGCAACGTGCCCACGTCGGTGGGGTGCATGATGACGATCGGCGTGCCGTCATAGCCGGCCTCTTCGAGAAGCGCCTTGGCCTTCTCCATGCCGTTGCCTTCGGTCAGCGTCTCGGACCCGACATCGGTCGCGAGCGGCGTCTTGCACACGAACATGGCCCCGCAGAGCGAATAGTACTCGGGGTTGCCCACCAGCGCGTCCAGCACGTCCTTCTGATTGACCGACGCGATCGCCGCGTTGCGGATGCGCGGATCGTCCATCGGCGCATTCAGCGCATTGGGCCGCATGATGGTCTGCATGCCGAGCGCGTTGAGGTTGCGCACGGTAATGTCGGGATTGGCCTCCAGGATCGGCAGCAGGTCCGACGGCGGGCTTTCCCAATAGTCGATCTCGCCGGCCTGGATCGCGTTGAGCGCGGTCTGGTCGTCGGGCATCACAACCCATTCGACCCGGTCGACCTTGACCACCTTGCCGCCTGACGCCCAGCTCGGCGGCTCGTCGCGCGGCACGTATTCCTCGTTCTTGGCATAGACCGCCTTGACGCCCGGCTGGTACTCCTCCGCAACCCATTTGAACGGACCGGACCCGATCTGCTCGGGGATCGGCCTCGGTCGAGGGCGTTTCGGCCAGTCGCTTGGGCATGATGAAGGGCACGTTCGACGACGGTTTGGCGAGGCTGTCGATGACGAGGCCATAGGGTTCGGTGAGCTGGATCACGAACTCGTTCGGGGTCTCGCCCTGGCTCATGCTGTCGACGAAGGTCATCAGAACCTGGCCCATGCCGTCCCGTTCGCCCCATCGGGCAATGGAGGCGGCGACGTCTTCGCCGGTGACCGGGGCGCCATCGTGGAACGCCAGCCCGTCGCGCAAGGTGAAGGTATAGGTCAGCCCGTCATCGGACACCGTGTGACTGTCGACCATCTGCGGCTGCGGCACGAGGTCGGAATCCAGCGCATAAAGCGTGTCGAAGATCATGTAGCCATGGTTGCGGCTCATGTAGGCGGTGGTCAGGATCGGATCCAGAACCCGCAGGTCGGAGTGTTTGACCGCCGTGAGCGTCTGCGCGCCGAGCGGTGCGGCCATGGCGGTCATGCCGGCGAGCGAGGCGGTCAGAAGCGCGTTGCGCACCGTTCTCCGCGTGTTTCTGAACGTGAAAGGTACTGTCATCATCGTCTCCCTGTTGGTGGTGATTGCGGTGTCCGGCGCTTGTTGCGCCTGTTTCTCAGTATGTGGGCTCGGTCTCCATGGGCTTGGGTTGCGGTGGGCGGTTCTCCCGGCTGGAACGGCCCGGCCCAGCGGTTCGAGCCGCATCCCCGGCGCCAGCTTCGTGAAGGGCAGGCTGGCAGGACTGACCGGCATCGGCCCGGGCGCGGTGCAGGTCAGGATGCACTCGGCGATCGCGTCGAAATCTGCGCGGAAATGCACCGAACTCTTGTTGACGAGGATCGCCTGCTCCGTCGGGTTCGATCCCGACGAAGCGGTACATCTCCTGATCGGCCATCTGCGCCTTGTGCGTCGTCACCACGACACGGACATCCCCGATCCGAAGGCAGGCGGACGGGCCGAGATTCAGCCGCGCGCCGCCATAGAAGGGGCCGGAGGCGACCAGCTCTCCGTCCGACAGCGCGTCGACCTGGAACGTGCCAGAGAACGGCGCGTCGCCGGGAATGCCCGAGAAACCGCCGAGGGCGAGCTCGATCTCGGCCCCAAGTCCGGCGGCGTGCGCTACTGCAGCGGCCTTGGGATCCACCATGTTGCCGAGTGCGGCGCGGTGGGCGTTCGCGGCAACCAGTGCGCGCAACATGCCGGTGGTGTTCGAATCTCCACCGGCGCCGGGATTGTCCTGCGTGTCGGCGATCACGACCGGTTTCGTCGCTGTCCTGGCGATCCGCATCGCCTCGGCCACGCCCTCGTCCGGATCGTGGGTCTTTCCTGCAAAATCCGCTTCGGCATCGAGCATCGCGCGTTCGATCCGGTCGGCGGCCGCCTCCGTCGCGGCTTCTTCCGGCCCGTAGCAGACGACGGTCGGACCGCAGCCCGGAAAGTCGGCCGCCGGAAACCCGAAGAAGAACGAGGTGCTCGACACGCCGCCGGTTTCCAGCTCCGCCACCATGTCGTAGATGCCCCGCGCAGGCTCCATCAGCGTGCTTTGCCAGGCGATGGGCACCAGATAAGGCAGGCGCCGAAACGCTTTCGCGAAGGGCGCGCCACGTTGCATCAGCAGGTCGAGCTGCGCGGCGGCCCGCCGGCCGGTCTCGGCCATGTCGACATGGGGATAGGTGCGGAACCCGACCAGCACATCGGCGGCCTCGACCATCCGCTCGGTAATGTTGCCGTGCAGATCGAGCGCCGCGGCGATCGGAAGGTCCGGCCCCACAACGGCGCGTATCCTCTCCAGCAGCGCGCCTTCGCCGTCGTCCTCGTGTTCGGCCATCATTGCGCCGTGCAGATCGACAAACACGCCATCCAGTGGCAGGGCTTCGGAAATGCCTGCGACAATCTCGTCCGTGATGATTTCATAGGCATCCCTGGTCACATGCGCGGACGGAATTGCCCCCGCCCAGAGCACGGGCCGCATGCTCCAGCCCGCCGATTCCCCGAACGCGACCGCGCCGCCGATGCCTAGATTGATCCCCCGACCCCGGGTCAGCACGTCTTCACCGCGCGCCAGGGGCATGTACCCGCCGCCCTGCACGAATGCTTCGAGATTTGCACGCGTGGGGGCGAAGGCATTCGTTTCGTGCAAGAATCCCGCGAATGCGACCCTGAATGCCAATCTGTTTCCCCCTGCAAAGAGCGCCAGATCGGATCTGCGCGTCCCTATGCACCCGAGGGATCCCGCTCCTCAGGTGTATTGCAATACGATACTCGTGCATCGTATTGAAATCGTAGAAGCCGGTTTGACCTCAAGTCAAGCGGCTTGCCATTCGGGACGGCCCATGATGCGAAACACCACCAGAGCCGAGTCCGGACTGCGGGATCCGACCCAGCAAGAGCGTGCGGACACCCTCTTCGTGCAATCGGTGGAGCGGGCGATGAAAGTCCTTGCCGCATTTCATCAGACCGAACGTCCCATGACCCTGACCGATATCGCGCAGCGTGCAGGCGTCGATCGCAGTGCAGTGCAGCGCATGGTCCACACCCTACGTGCCCTGGGCTACTTGCGGCGCGACGCCGATGGGCATGGATTCATCCCCGGATTGCGCTTGCTCGATCACACGCTGGACGCGCTGCGGCTCGATCCGCTGGTGCGGCGGGCGACCCCGGTCCTGCAGGAGCTGCGCAGGTCCGTCCGCGAGCGGGTCGATCTGTCCCTGTTCGACGATTTGCGCGTTATTTATGCGGTTCGCCTGCAAACCAAGCGTCAGACGTTCAACACGACGCTCGTCGGACACAGCGTGCCGATCTTCTGCAGCTCCGGCGGATGGGCGATTCTGTCGCGCCTGCCCGAAGATCGGGCGCGGGACATCCTGGCGAGGTCGGACCGGAGACCTTTCACGCCGCATACCCTTTCCAACCCGGAGGAGATCCTGGAGGAGGTCAGGCTGGCCCGTGAACGGGGATACGCGCTGGCCTGCAATCAGATCCTCGTGGGCGAGATCGCCGCCGGATTCCCGGTCATGGGCGCCGATGCGCAGCCCATCGGGGCCATTCACGTCGCCGGATCGCTGTCGGACTGGACGCCGGACGATTTCGTCACGTTCGTGGTGCCGCTCGCCCAGGAAGCGGCCCGCGCCATCAGCCATTACTGACCGCCAGGGAGGTCGAGACATGCCGAAATTCGCGCTCAGGGGGCTGAAGGAACCCGCCAGCATCCATGTCGACGCATGGGGGCTCGCACATTTGCGCGCCGCAAGCCCGATGGACGCGTTCTTCGTCCAGGGGTTCAACGCCGCGCGGGACCGGCTCTGGCAGATCGACCTCTGGCGCAAGCGGGGGCTCGGCCTTCTGGCGGCGGATTTCGGTCCCGGCTACCTGATGCAGGATCGCGCCGCGCGGCTCTTTCTCTATCGCGGCGACATGGAACCGGAATGGGCCGCGTATGGTCCGGATGCCGAGGAGATCTGCACCGCTTTCGCCGCGGGGGTGAACGCGGGTGTCGAAGCGGTCGATGACGGCGCGTTGCCGTTGCCGCCGGAATTCACGGCCCTCGGCACCCGCCCGGCGTTGTGGCAGCCCGAGGATGTTGTGCGGATCCGCACGCATTGCCTGACCCGCAACGCGACCTCCGAACTGGCGCGCGCCCGGGTGCATGCCCTGGCCGATGCGGAGGTGGACCTGCTGCGGACACCCTTGGCCCCGCCGGTGCCGGAGGACGAGTGGGCGAAATCCCACCCGGCGGACCTGCCGGCGGATGCGCTGGCAGAGCTGGAACTGGCGACGGCGCCGGTCACCTTCAGTCCCGAACGGCTGGCCGCGACGCTGGAAGAGGCCTGGGACTGGTGCGGCGTCACTGCGAACAAGACCGTGATCCGCGCGGCCCCGCCGATGGACGGGTCGAACAACTGGGCCATTGCACCGAGCCTGAGCGAGACTGGCCGCGCGATCATGGCGAGCGATCCGCATCGCCTGCATGCCGCACCGTCCCTGCGCTACATGGTGCATCTGAGCGCGCCGGGGCTCGACATCATCGGCGCGGGAGAGCCGTCCTCACCCGGAGTGATGGCCGGCCACAACGGCACCGCGGCGTTCAGCCTGACCATCTTCTGCGCCGGATCAGGAGGACGTGATGGTCTATGACCTGCCCGATGGATCGGACGGCACCTATACCCACGACGGCGCCCCGCGTGAGATCGAGCGGATCCACGAGACATTCACCGTCAAGGGCGCGCCGGACCAGACGCTGTCGCTGGAGTTCACGCATCACGGGCCGGTCGTGTGGCGCGATACGGATCGGCGGCTGATGGTGGCGGTGCGGACGGTCTTCACCGAACCGGGCACCGCGCCTTACATGTGCAGCCTGAAATCCATGCGGGCGACGCACGATGAACGAATTCCGGCACTCTGTCGAAAGCTGGGGCGCGCCCTCCGTCAACCTCGTCTACGCGGACACGGCCGGGGACATCTGCTGGCAGGCAGCGGCCTACGTCCCCCGTCGCACCGGCTGGCGCGGATTGACGCCGGTGTCGGGCGATGGCCGGTTCGAATGGGACGGGTTCCTGACCGCCGCCGATCTGCCCGCGATCTGCAACCCCGAGAGCGGTTTCGTGCATTCCGCCAACGAGATGAACCTGCCCGAGGACTGGGATCACGACGCGCATCCGGTCGGGTTCGAATGGTTCCAGGACGGCCGCGCCGACCGCATCGCCGCGCGGATCGGCGGCGGTCATGTCCAAGACGTCGCCGAGTTTTGCGCGCTGCAGTGCGACACCTGTTCGGCACTGGCGGCGCGTCTGATCGACGCGGTCCCGGACACGGCACCGAAGGCAGCGCGGCAGTTGCTGACTGGCTGGGACGCCCGGGCGGAGGCGGACTCCGGCCCCGCACTGCTGTTCGAGATCTGGTTCTCATCGCATCTGCGTCCCGCGCTCCTCGACCGTCTGGCGGAGACGTCGGAGCTGCGCGCACTTCTGGTGCCGGGCAATCCGTCGACCGTGGTCCAGCTCTTCGAGGGGGCTCATGAGCGCCTGGCCAAGCGAGCAGGACTGGGGACGCCGCCGCGCGTGACGCGTTTCTGGCCGAGACCCTGCAAGCGGCCTGGAGCGATACGGTCGCACGGTTCGGGATCGACCCCGCAGCGTGGCGCTGGGGCGATCTGCACAAGGGATACTTCGCCCATGCCGTGACGACGGTGGAACAGGGTTTCGACGTCGGACCCCTGGCCAAGGGCGGCTCCGGCACAACCGTCATGCTCGCGCAGTACGACCCGGCCACCTATCACGTCACGCACGGCGCGTCGGTGCGCATGGTGGTCGACGTGGGCGAATGGGACAATTCGGTCTGGATCAACGCGCCGGGGCAGTCGGGTTTGCCGAACAGCCCGCATCACGCGGACCTCGCCCCGCTCTGGGCGCGCGGGGAGTATGTGCCGATGCTCTATTCGTCAGACGCCGTGGACGCGGCCGTGGTGGAGATGATCGAGTTGACACCGGCCTGATCGGCGCGGTGTCACAACCTGTTCAGCCCGCACCAGCGCGCGATGAACACGGCCAACACCTTGGTCAGCGTTCGGACAGACTCCAGATCCACGCGTTCGTCGAAGCCGTGGATGTTCTCCGCCGCGCGCGCCGATACAGAAGGACGGAATGCCGTAATAGAGCCCATAGAACCGCGTGTCGGTCAGGGCCGTCATCTTGTTTTCCTGCAACCTTTCGCCGCTGCCGCAGACGGTCTCATAGGCGGACTGCATTTCTGCGAGGGCGGAGTCGGCATCCTCGCCCAGCACATACCCTTCGGCCTGAAACCCGTTCCAGATCACTTCGGGCGGGTTGTTGGACAGGAACGGGTGGTCGCGCGAGGCGCCAAGCACGCAGGCCGCGATCTCGGCCTTGGCCGCGTCGAGGTCCTGGCCCGGCAAGCACGCCCATCCGGCAGTCCACGTCGCACCAAGCCGGCACGCTGGACGCCCAGTCGCCGCCAGTGATCTTGCCCGCATTGAGGTTCAACGGATGCGGCACATCGCCGTAGACCGGGTCATCCGCCGCCCGCGCGTTCCACTCCGCCTCGAGCGTCTTGCAGCGCCTGCAGCACGTCGAAGCTCGCCATGATCGCGTTCGATCCGTCACCGGCGACGGCGACATGCACAGGCCGGCCACGCACCCGCAGCTTGAACCACAGCACGCCGATCTGCGCGCGGTTGACATGGAACGCGGAAGGTTCGGGGATCACGGCCACGTCCGCGCGATATCCGCGCTGCAGGGTGGAGAGCGCGCCGAGCCCGGTGCTTTCCTCCTCGATGACGGACTGGAAATGCAGCCGTGCGGCGGGCTCGAACCCGGCCTTGCGCAGCGCATCCAGCGCAAAGAGCGCGGCCACCGTGCCCGACTTCATGTCGCCCGCGCCGCGCCCGTACATCCAGCCATCGCGCACCAGGCCGGAGAAGGGCGGGTCGCTCCACATGTCGGCCGGCCCCGCGGGCACCACGTCCAGATGCCCCTGCAGGATCAGCGACCGCCCTTGAGTGGTCTTCGGACGGTGGGTGCCGACGACGCTGCGGGCGCGCGAGAAATCGCCCTCGATCGGCCCGAACCCCGGCAGCGGTTCGAGATCGTCGAGCGCAATGGACCAGTCGTCCACCGCGTAGCCCCGCGCGCGCAGGGCGTCGGCCATGAAATCCTGCGCCGGTCCTTCCTGGAACCGCACACTGGGGATCCGCACGAAGTCCGAGAGGAACGCGACCTGGTCGTCGAACCCCGCATCGACGGCATCGGGAATGCGGCTCAAGGACTCGGGCTCGATCGTCGTCGCTGCTTCGTTCAAGGGTTCGCCCTCTTGGTTCGTCGTCCTCATTTCGTGACGACAATGAAAGCCGCTTGCTGCGGCGTCAAGCACAGGCATGGCGAAGCCATCCGCTTGCACAGCCATTGAGAATTGCAACGGGAGCGAGTGCAAATTTCGGTGCTTGTGCTAAGCTTCGCCTGCAACGCGGATTGGCAGTTGCGCAAGAGGGGCCCGCAATGCCGTACAGGGTGTTCCTGTCGTCTCCTTCCGACGTCATGGCGGAGCGGGCTTTGTGTGCCGATGTCGTTGCGCGGATCAACTCCAATCAGAGCCCCGAGGATCAGCTGGAGGTCTTCCGCTGGGAAGAGCAGTATTACAGCGCGACCGACACCTTTCAGACGCAGATCCCCCGGGCCGGCGACTGCGACATCGTGATCTGCATTTTCTGGAAGGCTCTCGGGACCGAGTTGCCCGCGGAATACCGGCGCGACGACGGCACAACCCGGACCGGCAGCGAGTTCGAATTCGAAGATGCGATCACGGCCGCGGAGGCCAGCACCGAGGGGCTGCCGGACATCCTTGTCTACAAGAAGAACCAGGAGATCTTCTTTTCCGAACAGGATCTCGAGCGCGAGCAGCTGCAATACAAGAGCTTCAAGCAGTTCTGGCAACGCTGGTTCTACAGCGAAAAGGGACATTTCCTCGCCGCCTTCCACACGTTCAAGGCGCCCGAGGAGTTCGCAGCGCTGATCGAGAGCCACCTGCGGCAATGGCTCCGGAACCGCGCGCGGGAGGTGACCTGGCGGTCCGGGTCGCCCTATCCAGGACTGCGGAGCTTCGACGTCCCGGATGCGCCAATCTTCTTCGGGCGGCGCCAGGAGATCGAGCGTCTGCGCGCCCGCCTGATCCGTGCCGCGATGGCGGGGCGTCCGTTCCTGCTGGTCAGCGGGCCGTCGGGGTCGGGGAAATCCTCCCTTGTCCGGGCGGGGCTCATACCGCGGCTTGCGGCCCCGGGCGGGCTGGCGCAGCTGGGCACGTCTATGCGGTGGGCCCTGCTGACCCCATCGCAGATCGAGGCGGACCCGCATCTGGGTCTGGCCGAAGCGTTTTTTGCCGACGCCGCACTTGGCGAGGCGCTGGCGGCCGGTGATTTCGACACGGCCGAAGCTTTGGCAGGCTTGCTGCGTGTCGGAGGAGCGACAGCACTTGCGCCTCTGCTGAAGGCGCTCGACCGGGTCGACGCGGCCGATGACGGGCTGATTTCGCCGGCCACCAAACTCTTCGTGCTGGTGGATCAGCTGGAAGAACTCTTCAAATGGGCGCCGGAGAAGGCCGAAGAATTTCTCGGTCTCATCGATGCACTTGTCGGGCAGGCCGACGGCAGGTTCTTTGTCGCTGCCACCATGCGATCGGATTTCGTACACCTCACTGCCGGCTATCCGGTCCTGAACAGACTGACCGGTCGCGACGAGGTCAAGGACGAGAACTCCGTCGATACAACGCTTGAGGTGGCGGCGATCGGTGCCGCGGATCTTCGCGACATCATACGCCTGCCCGCGCGGGCGGCGGGCCTGACCTTCGAAGCCGATCCCGAGACCGGTGAGGATCTGGCACAGCTGATCGAAGCCGAAGCGTCGCCATCGCTCCTGCCGGCGGTGCAGTACCTGCTCAGCGAGCTCTACGAACGCCGGGACGAAACCGTCCTGACGCGCGCGGCGTACCGTGAGCTCGGCGGCGTGCGTGGTGTCATGGCAGAGCGGGGCGAAGCCGTTCTTGGCGACCTCGATGCCGAGGCGCGGTCTGCAGTCCCGCAGGTTTTCCGCGGGCTCGTGAAGTTCGACACGGGCGACGGCCCGCCCACCGCGCGGCGCCTTCCGGTCGATGCGTTTCCGCCTGGCAGTCCCGCGGCGCGGCTGATCCTGGCGCTGACCGACGCGCGGCTGATCATCACCGACGGCAAGACGCTGCGCCTCGCGCATGAATCGCTCTTCGACGGATGGGACCGCCTGCAGCATGTGGCGGAGCAAGACCGGCGGATGCTGGGGATCCGCGACCGGTTGCTGCCGTATGCGCAGCGCTTCGCCGAGGCCGGCACCCGGTCTGAACGGCGCAGACTGCTGCTGCGCGGGTTTCAACTGGCCGAGGGGCGCGAGCTCCAGAAGAACTGGGGCGAGGAAAGCCTCGCCGTCGCGGACCCGGCACTGCCCCGGGTGATCCACGCATCGGACCGCGCCGAGAAGCGACGCCGTTTTGCCCAGATCGCGGGAGCCTGGGGCCTCGTGGCGATCTTCGCGCTCTTCTCCGTCGGGCTCTACTACCAGTGGGACCGCGCCGAGTCGCAGCGGGTGCAAACGCTGGCGTCCCTCGAGGTCGTCCAGGCACAGAATGCGCTGTCGGATGGGCGGCTGGAGGCCGCGGCGCGCCACGCCCTGACGGGCTACGACCTCGTTCCCTCGCAGGAACACCGGTCGGTTCTGCTGCAGACACTGCTCGAGATATCGCCGAACCTCGTGGCCGTGCGCAGCCTCCCCGCGACCGCGACGGCGCTCGCTTTCGTGGACAATGATACCGTGGCGGTCGCGGAGGACATGGGCCTGCTGCGGTACCTTTCCGTTTCGGGCGATGCTGTCCCCGAACCGGTCGCCCTGAGCGCAACCCCGGGGTTCCCGGACATGGGTCAGGTGAGAACCCTCTCGGCGTTGCCGGGGGGCGAAGTCCTCGCCGTACTTTCGAACGCGGCCCTGATGTTCACGGATCGCACCGGCAGCACGGTGATGATCGAGGGTCCGAAGGCGGGCGACACGCTGATGCCCGGTCCACACAGTGTGGCGTTCAGGCGCGGGGAGCCGATGACCATCGCCGTGGCCACGTTTTCGTCCGGGCTCGCTTTGGCGATGTGCCGCAGCCTTGATGACCCGGACAGTTGCGCCTGGCAGGTTCGGCCGGACCACGCGCCGCCGGCCGTGGTCGCGCTGGGAGGCGGCCAACTGGTGACGGCAAGCCTCGCGTACCCCTACGAGATCTCGATCGATCGGGCGGAGGCGACCGAAACCGTGTCTGCCGGGGAAGATCGCATCATTGCGTTGGACGTGTCCGCCAACGGCGACTTGATCGCCACCGGGAGCGAGACCGGGACGCTGCGCATCCACGCCGACGACCTGAGCATCAGCGCGGAGCACCACCCGTCGCAAACGACACTCCCGATCCTTCGCTGGTCGCCGACGGAACCGATTCTGGCGCTCGTGTGCGACGACCGCGACATCTGCATCAACCGCGCGCCGGCTTCGCAGGACAGCCCGTTCGAGAGGTTCACCGGCCATCGGGAGCAGATCACCGGTCTGACGTGGTCCCCGGACGGTGCACGGCTGGCCTCGATCTCGGCCGATGGCACGCTTCGGATCTGGTCGCTCGATCAGGTGCCCGGACCGCGTCGGGTGCTCGCCGGGACCGGCGTCGGACTCCCTGCGCTCGCGACGGATGCCACGACGGGAAAGCTGGCGGCAGGAACCGACGACGGTTCGGTTCTCGTCTGGGCGCAAGGCACGGAGACGCCGGACCTTCTTCCCGCGCCGGACGGCCTCTCCGGCAAGATCTCCGCGCTCGTCTGGACCTCCGACGGTCAGCTCGCCGGCGCGGTCGGGGATACCGGGGACCTGGTGCGCTGGCGGGTCGACGGCGGCGCGCCGCTCGTCACCAAACTGGGCGCCGGATTCCAGAGGCTCGCGGCGGTCGGGGCGGATGGCAGCGTGGCCGTGCCCCTGCGCGACGGCCGCGTGGTCAGGGTCGACGCGCAGGGCAACAAGCTGGCCCTCGCCGCACCCCCCTTCGACGGGGACACCCGGCCGATCCCCTGGGGCGCCCTGGCCGATCCGGACGGGACCGACGTCATCGTCAGCTATACCGACGGCAGCTATGCCCGTCATCCTCTTGACGGGTCCGACCCGGACGTGTTCCTGACGCTGGACGACACGAAGATCGCGATCGGCGCGGGCAGCCTTTCGGCGTCGAGCGCGGGAGCGTCCTTTGCGGCCTCGCAGGGCGACTATGCCGTCAGCGTCTACCCGCTCGACGGTGTCGCGGGCGTGATCCATGGCAAGATGGCGTCGCGCGACACCCGCGTGGTGGCGTTCGAGCCGGCGGGCGACAGGCTGGCCGTGCTTGGCTCGGACGGATGGCTCTACGTCTACCGGCTCAAGGACGGCGATCTGGTGCAACTTCTGGCGCTCGACCCGATCGCAAGCCGATCCCGGGCAGGTCGTTCAGGCGCACGGGGACGGTCGGCCCAATGGCTCGACTGGGCAGCGCCAGGAGTGCTTGCGGTGTCGACCGCGGCGGGAGATGTCCATCTGATTTCGCTCGACGAGGATCTCTGGGAGCGACGCGTCGGCGAACTCGTCCGGCAGACCGATGAGGAGGAGCCTTGAGATGAAGAGCAATTGCCGTTCACTGCTGTCCTTGATCCTCTTGTGGGCGTGCCTCGCCCTGCCTCTCGGAGCGCAGAGCATCGAGCGCCTGCCGCCGCGCAGCGGGCCCGACATCCCGATGATCCTTCCGTCGCCCGAACTCGGCAGGGAGGAAAGCCGCACGCAGCTGGTCTGGGATGCGGGCACTGGCCGCATGACGCGACGCGCGTTCGTGGTCTGGAACCCGTTTCCCGGAGACGCCGTCGATTTCCGCTGGGAGCCTGCTGCCGGAACGGAGATCGGCCAAGGCCATGTGGCCGGCGAGGGGAGGATCCTCTGGCTCACCGCAGGGGCCGCGTCCTACGACCACTCCGCCGTCGTGGCGGAGTTCGCCGGGACATTCGAAGACGGCCGCCTGACCGGTCCGGGACGGTTCAAGCATCGCTCGGGTGTCCTCTATCGCGGGGCGTGGCGGAACGGGGTGATGCATGGGGAGGGAGAGCTGTCGCTGCCCAATGGCGATGTCTATGTCGGCGGCTTTCGGGAGGGCAAACTGCAGGGCGAGGGGATCTACATCGAAGCCTCGGGCACCATCTATCGTGGCGGCTACCGCGCCAATCGGCGGGATGGCGAGGGTACGCTGACCTACGCGTCCGGAGAGGTGTTCGCCGCGGCCTGGCGGGCGGACGAAGAGGTCGCCGGGACGCGGCGGCTCTTGACTCCGGCAGGCAAGGTCGACGCCCAATACCGGGCCTATGACGACCTGAGCCTTGGTGTCATCGTGGACAGACGCTTCGTTCCGGTCATGCTTGGACCGGATCAACCGCTGCATTATACCTCCAGCAGCACACCGGACATCATGCGGATCTATCCGGACTACCCGCGTCTTCTGGAGATCTGGCGCGGAACCGGGAATCTCAGATTGAGCACGAGCGAGTGGTACCAGGTCGGGAATGCGGAGCGGTACGACTCGCTGCACACCTTCCTCGGGCTGGGACCCTCGCGGACCGAGCCGGTGCCCCTGATCTTCGAATTCGAGAACCGGACCAACGGGCCGGTGCAGATCCAGGGGGCGTATCTCGACGTGACCTTGAGCGAGACGGACCGGGATCCGGCGGTGCAGCTGCTCGTCGACTCGTCGTCGGACTACGACCCCGACGTGGATTATCGGTACTTCGTCCCCGCGACGCTCTTTCACTTCGAGAACTATGGTTGGTCGAACCCCGTCGATGCCCGTCTCGATTTCACCTTCGACGACCGGACCTGGTTTCGGCAGGACATCGGCACTTTCGAGCATCGCCACACCGCCCGGTTCGAGCAGGAGCTTTCCGAGGTCGGCGTGAATTTGCCCGCATTCGATCGCAAGAACGTCTGCGTCGACCAGAGTGTGCGCGGGCTGGACCGCGCCGAGGCCTGCAAGGGGAGCATGGCGAACGACCCGGATTTCGGCCGGATTGGCGACCAGATCGTTTTCGGTGCCGCGTTCGAGGGCGCCAACGCCAACACCGTGGGCGTGGTCGTGCGTGGAACGCTCGACTACAGGTGGCAGCATGCGAACGGCAGCTGGCGAGAGAAGTCCTCACCCTTCGAAGGATACATCGCGCTGGCAAACCTTCCCGACGGTGTCGAAATCGGCGAAGGCGGCGACCCGCTTCCCATCGGACATGAGCCGTTCAAGTTCAGGCTGGACGAGGTCAATTACCAAATTCCGCTTCCGCTCAATGCCCGTGTGGACGCCGGCATCAGCGGGCGCTGGAAGCTGGAGCTCGAAGCGGAGAGGAGTTCCAACCACGACTTCCGCGTGGTCTTCGTCCTCTCCGATGGCCGACGGGTCAGTTCGCGGCGCATGGACATGCTCTACATGAAGCCGCGGGTTTATCCGATCGACTGACCCTATTGCAGGGCCTCTTCGAAGAAATTCGGGATTCCGATCAGGCGGCTCGCGATCGTACCCTGTCGAAACGCGCGCACCTCGAGGAGCGCACCCGACTTCTTTGGTCCGCGCTGGTCGAAGAGAAAGTTCCCTAGCGAGAAGACCATCAATCCCTCGCCACCGGAAACGATTTCGCCGACGTTGGACCGTTGGTGACTGTGCGCCCCGATGATCAAGGTGACGCCGCAGGTGGCCAGCTGTCGTGCTGCGGCGTTTTCGAACTCCCGGGGTTCGGAAGTGTATTCGGGGCCCCAATGGAGGAATGCCACCAGCGGCGGCTGGGCTTCCGTCCGGCAGACGAAGTCCAGTTCACGTGGATCCGAGATCACGGCCTGCTCTCCCAGGCGATCGCCGATGAAGTTGATCGGCAGGAGCCTGAAATCCCCGAAATCGTGGATGACCCGGTTTTCCAGCGGCAGGATGCCGGCGGTCTCCAGCGCAGTCTTCGTCGCGTCCAGTCCGGCCAACCCGAAATCGAGGCTGTGATTGTTGGCGAGGCCGGCTCCGGCCACGTCCAGGCTCTGCAACACCCGGATCGCGATGTCCCGCAGCATCAGGTGCGGATCGCCGGTCATGCCGATGGGCACGTCGTCCAGGATCACGCCTTCGAGGTTGAGGATCAGCGGCGCCCCTGCGGTGAGCGCCCGCACGTTGCTGACCAGCTCGGCCGTCTTGCCCGGATCGTCCAGCGCCGGCTGGAAGAACCGTCCCAGGAGCGTATCCCCGCCGAACATGTACACCGCCTGATCGTCGTAACGGAGCCTCGCGCCTTCGGCAGGATCCTGCAGGAAGACCGTTGTGACGTAGCTGGTGGTCGACCGCGGATCGGTCCCGTATTCCACGGAGTTGCGGTTGGCGACCACGACCGCGTGTGATCCCAGACGCGACTGAAGGTCGGTCTGGATGAACTGCGCGGCCTTGGAATCCATGTGATCCGGCTGGATCAGGTCGGAGACGTGCGCGGGGTTGCCGGTCGCGATGATCGACAGCACCTCCTGATCGCGTTGTATCGCTGCGGGCAGGGACAGGTAGTGCGAGAAATCCGTCGATTGCACGATCAGCGTCCGGTCATCGACAAGCTGCGAGAGCATATCGGCCACGGCTTTCCAGTCGGCTTCGGTCGCATAGATGGAGGCGACGACCGGCAGCAACTGTGCCTCGGGAAAGAATGCCTTGATAAAGGGCGTCACGCCGGCCAGCCCATGTTCGACGGCAAGGTCCGGATGCTGCTCGAAGTCCGGTTTGGCAAGGAGCGTCCGGGCCGCCTCCACGTCACCGCGCAGGTGTCCAAACGGCGTGCCCATGCCCGTGGCGCTGGTCGCAAAGGCCCCTTCGACGAGCCTGTAGTGATCCGGTGACAGCAGGATCACCCGGTCGTATTCCCCGCCCGCCGCGGCCCAGAAACCGCGCGCGATCAGGTCCGCGGCCAGGAGGTGGTGCGGCACGGTGATGCCGGTGACGCCGCCGGGCGGATCATCCATCCGCTCCGCGGCGATCGCATCCTCGAAGAAACTCTTGTCGGGCATGGCCAGAAAGGAGCGGGGCACGGTCTCGCCGTGGCCGGTCCCGGCCACGAACACCAGCAATGCAGCGAAAAGCATGCGCAGGGAATGTGCGGTGCCAATGACCATGCCCGAAGGAATTTTCCTGATGTCTGTTTGGTGCTATCGTACCAGTCGAAGTTGTGGGGGAGTCGCCAGGTGATTGACAAGATCCTTTTCGTCGCTCTTTTCGCACTCAATGCATTTTTGGCGGACATGGCGCACGCGCAGGACTACGCTGTTCCCCCGCAGTTCGAGAACGCGGGACATTTCCACGACGGCATCGCGCCGGTGATGCAGAATGGTCTTTGGGGCTTTGTCGATGTCGCCGGACGCTGGGTCGTGCCACCGCAGTTCGACTCCGTGACCGCCGGCGCGGACCGCCGCTTTGGCGTCCGCGCACGCGGAAGATGGGGTTACGTCAACAGCGCGGGCCAACTCGTCATCCCGTATCAATATGCCGCCGCCCAAGGTTTCAGCGAAGGCGTGGCGGCGGTGTCCGAGGACGGCCGAAGCTTTTTCCAGATCGACACCAGCGGCAGGAGGCTCGACGACGACATCGCGTTTCTGTCGATTTCGTCGATGCAAGACGGATTAGCCACAGTGCAGATGGAGAACGGGGAGTGGACGGCCACTGGCAAGCAGGAAGCCTATTGGTTCTCTTCCGTCTACCTGGATCAGAACGAGCGGCTTGGAATGGGCGGAACGCCTGTCGACATCGAGGAGGTGACGCCGTTGCAGGAGGCCACCGCCTTCGCGAAGGCAGATGGCACATACCGAGTGCTGTGGTTCGAACGGTACGGTA
The DNA here is from genome assembly GCA_963721175.1 of uncultured Alphaproteobacteria bacterium. Taxonomy (GTDB): domain Bacteria; phylum Pseudomonadota; class Alphaproteobacteria; order Rhodobacterales; family Rhodobacteraceae; genus Aliishimia. The sequence continues at coordinate 256,677 of CAVRIG010000026.1, forward strand.
TTCGCAACTTCGTGTTGCCGGGGGGCGGCCTGAACATCGACAAGACGCCGGCCTTCAGCGATGCCCGCGGTTTCAGCGATGGCCTCGCCGCCGTCAGCCCGGACGGGACGCTGTGGGGGTTCATCGATCGCAGCGCGCATTTCGTCATCCCGCCCCAGTTCGAAGCCGCGAGGGAATTTTCCGAAGGGGTGGCGCCGGTCCAGCTGGGCGGCCGCTGGGGATACATCGACCGCTCGGGCCGGCTCGTGTTCAACCCGCTCTACGACCGCGCCTACAGTTTCAGCGAAGGGTTCGCCACGATCCGTCAGGGTGATCTTCGCGGCTTTCTGCGGCATGACGGTGCCGGCGCGATCTCCGTCGCCTTCCCGCCGCAATTCCAAGATGTCTTCAGCTTTCGCGAAGGCCTCGCACCAGTCAAGGTCAACGGATTCTGGGGTTACATCAGCGCACCCGGCGTCGCTGTCAAAGCCTTGCCGCCCATCGTCCGCGAAGCACCGGTTGCGTCACTGACCCCATGACGTGCGACCCGGGCATTTTCATAGTCTACTCGGCGGGTTCGGTGCGTTTGCTGGGGAAGGCGCGATAGACCAGCGGCGCGTCGTCCCGCGTCGAATGCCGGTCAGCCTGCGCCTGCAGGGCGCCGTGATGGGGCGACTTCACGCAGACGGGGTCGGTCGCCGCCGGATCGCCCACCACCGCCATGGCCTGGCAGCGGCATCCGCCGAAATCCACGAGCTTGCGTTCGCAGCTTTGGCAGGGCTCCTGCATCCAGTCGGTCCCGCGATAGGCGTTGAAGGCGTCGCCCTCGTACCAGATCTCCGACAGCGTCCGGTCCTGGACCCGGTCGAAGGTCAGGTGCGGGATCGATTGCGCGGCATGGCAGGGCAGCACCTGGCCGTCGGGCGTCACGTTGAGCCCCGATGTGCCCCAGCCACCCATGCAGCGTTTCGGGAACTCCTCGTGGTAGTCGGCGGGCACGTAATCCACCACCAGCCGGCCCTTGAGGCGCTTGCGCGCCTCCGCCACGATCCGCGTCGCTTCCTGCGCCTGCTCCCGCGTGGGCATCAGCGTGTCGAGGTTCTTGAGCGCCCAGCCGTGGAACTGAACGGTCGCGACTTCGATCCGGCGCGCGCCCATCTCCTCGGCCATCTCCAGCGCGCGGGGCAACTGGTGCAGGTTCCGGCGGTGCAGCACCGCGTTCAGCGTCAACGGAAAGCCGATCTGCCCGATCCATTCCGCCACCTGCATCTTGCGTTTGAACCCGCCGCGATAGCCGCCGATTTCGTCAGCCATCTCCGGATTCGTGCCCTGCAGGGACAATTGCACATGGTCGAGGCCGGCCTCGTCGAGTTCGCGCAGACGCTTCTCCGTCAGACCGATGCCCGAGGTGATGAGGTTGGTGTAAAGCCCCGCGTCCCGCGCCGCGGCCACCAGTTCGGTCAGGTCGCGCCGCGACGCGGGTTCGCCGCCCGACAGATGGAGTTGCAGCACGCCCAGTTCCGCCGCCTCGCGAAAGACGCGACTCCAGGCGGCAGTATCGATCTCGGTCTCCTGCCGCGCCAGCTCGACGGGGTTGGAGCAATAGGGACAGGAGAGCGGGCAGCGATGCGTCAACTCGGCCAGCATGGCGATGGGGGGCGGTACTTTCATGCGGTCACGTCCAGGAATCGTCGGTTGCGCAGCGCGTCGAGAAAGCCGGAGCTGTCCGCGGCGATCTGATCGGCTGGTGCGGCGTAGCGTTCGGCCAGCGTGCCGGTGATCTCACCAAAGTTGCGTGACCCGTCGACCTCGGTCAGGATCGCGTGGCCGATCGCATCCAGCGTGACGGCCCGCTCGGGCGCCAGCAGGACCCAGACGTCGCGCACCTTGTCGAAATGCAGCCTCACGCCACGCGGCAGGGCGGGGATCTCGTTCGCTTGCATGGTCAGGACGCCTTTTGAAGCAGCAGCCCTTCGCCGGGCACCCAGGCGCCGGGGGGGATCCGTGCGGGCTCCACATACGCGCCCCAGAGCGCGTCGAGCTGCGACCAGAGCACGTCGGTCTTGAAGATCAACGCGTTGGCGGCAGCGTCCTGCTTCTCGGCCGTGTCCGCGTGATCCAGCACCCAGGACAAGCCGAACGCCACGTCCTTCGGCGCCTCCTTCAGACGGTTCCGGAAGTAGGCGAGCGAACTGTCATCGGCGAAGTCGTAGTTCTTCAGCAGCCCCTCGATCCGGTTCGGCGTGGATCTTGGGCGCGAAAAGCTCGGTCAGGGACGCCGCGACGGCCTCCAGCAGGGTCTTTTCGCGGACAAACCGGACATAGGCATCCACGGCGAATTTCGTCGCCGGCAGCACCCCGCGGCAGGAGGCCACGTAGTCGGGATCGAGCCCGACGGCTTCTGCCAGACGCAGCCAGCGGCGGATGCCGCCTTCGTTGGTGTCGGTGCCGTCGTGATCCTCGATCCGCGACCGCCACTTGCGGCGCAGGTCGGGATCCTCGACCCGGCTCATGAAGGCCGCGTCCTTCATCGGGATGGAATGCTGATAATAGTAACGGTTCAAGACCCACGCCCGCACCTGGTCGGGGGTGCAATCGCCGCCGTGCAGGCGATCATGGAACGGATGCAGGTCATGATACCGTTCCGCGCCGATCTGGCGGAGCTGCGCTTCGAACGCGTCGCGGGTCTTGGTCATGGATCACCCTATTCAGTCTTGGTGCCACCGTGGCGCCACGGACCGGCACAGTCGCATTCCCTCGCTCAAGATGCAAAAGGGCCGCGCGAAGATCGCAGCGGCCCTTTGCAGTCACGCGCGGATCGTCACCAAGCGACGTCCGCGCGAACGCGTTCAGAACAGGACTTCGCGCTCTTCGTCGCTGTCCGGTCCGTACATGTTGATTTCCATGCCGCATTCGATCTCGCGGATCATCGGTTTTGTCCAAGCCATCACAAACTCCTCCGTTGCAGGTCTCTCATCATCCCTCAATGTGCCAGATGAAGGCCGGTTCCGCCAATCTTAATTTTTAAGAGCTGTTTAGACTTTCGTCTATGCGCCCGTCTATGTGCCGGCATCATCCAGGATCGGCAACTGACCGGTGAGGCAGAAGCCCTTGTTCCGCACCGTCTTGATTTCGAATCGGAAATCCCGAGACTGCAACTTCTTGCGCACGTAGCCGACATAGACATCGACCACGTTTTCGCTGCTGGATCCCTCCGTCGCCCAGAGCGCATCGAAAATCGCGCCGCGGGACAAGGGAGTTTCGCCGGTTTTCGCCAGAAGCTCCAGAAGTTCGAATTCGCGCTCCGTGAAGGTCACTGTGTCCACGCGCGAATTCAGCGTGCGTGTCGCGCGGGACAGGCGCGCGGGGTCGCGCTGTCCCCCGCCCGCTCGGTGCTCCTGAACCCGCAGACGTGCCACCAATTCGTCGAAATGGAAGGGCTTGACCACGTAGTCGTCCGCGCCGGCCTCGAGCCCGGCCGCGCGATCCTCCACCTCGGTCAGCGCCGACAGCATCAGGATCGGGAGGGTCACACCGGCGGCGCGCGCCTCGCGCACGAGATCGAGCCCGCTGTCCTGACCGAGCATCACATCGACGATCGCCGCCGCGAACTCCCCGTCCTGCAACCGCTCCAGCCCGCGGCCTGCGCGGTTTTCGGTTTCGGCCTCGTATCCGTGCAGGGCAAGACCGCGGGCGAGGGCGGAGGTGATCTCCGGATCGTCGTCGATGATCAGAAGGCGGGTGCTCATGGGTGGAAGTTAATCCTCCGAGCGCGGCAGGCGAACCGCGATCTTGGTCCCGGGCGAGACACCCAGCGCCGCGTCTCGGGGCACGGGGCTGGTCAGCGTGATCGCGCCGTCCTGGTCCTCGATCACCCATTTCGCCAGCGCCAGCCCGACGCCGAATCCCTGCGACGCACCCACCGACGCGCCCTGCACGAAGCGGTCGAACACATGCGCCTGCATCTCGGGGTCGATGCCGGGCCCGTTGTCCGATACCGAGAGACCGGCGCGGTCCGTATCCTCTTCCGCGCCCAGCCGGATCCGGCCCCCAGCCCGTGCATGACGGATGGCGTTGCGGATCAGGCCGACGACGACCTGGCGCACCCAGTTGGGATCGCATCGCACCACGTGGTCCGGGATCGCCTCCGTCGTCAGGTCCATCCCGGCGGTGTCGACTTCGGCCTGAACTTCGGCGCGGACCTCGTCCGCCAGGTCGCGCAGAGCCACATCCCGGATATCAAGCGCCATCTGCCCGTCATCGGACCGGGCCAGGCGCAGCAGATCGTCGATCCGGCGGTTCAGCCGCGCAGCCCGCGTCTCGATCGTGGCAAAGGCCGCCTGCGCATCCGGGCTGCCCTGCTTGCCGATTTGCGCCTCCATCAGGATCACGGTCAGCGGCGTGCGCAATTCGTGGCTGATGTCGGCGAACAGTCTCCGGCGGTTCCGGTCCACCTCCGCCAGCGTGGCATTGGCGGCGCGCAACTCGTCGGTACGCTGTTCGATCGTCTCATTGAGGCCGTCCCATTCCGCCTGCACCGCGTCCCAGCGGACGGAGAGCGCTGACGCCATCCGGTTGGTCTCGACCGACAACTGCCCGATCTCGTCCAGGCGCGTGACCGGCAGTGCCACGGCGAAATCCTCTCGCCCGATCTGGCCCGCTGCCGCACGCAACTGGTCCAGACGCCGGAACTGGGGCCGGATCAGCCCGAAATAGAACACCGCCACCAGCAGAAGCGTCGCCGCCGCGATTGCGAGGGCCGCCAACGTCAAGCGGATGCGCAGCTGTTCGATGCCATTGAGGATGCTGTTGCGGAACAGGACCTCCGTGTTCACGGCCTGGCTCAGCAGCGGATCGAAGCTGGAGGCGAATCCATCGATCTGGGCACGCAGCCGGTCCCGGTCGTCGGTCTCGGCCCGCAGACCGCGCAGGGTCAACTCCAGAAGCGCCTCCATCCGTGCCAGCCCCAATGATTGGGTACCGTAGCGCGATTGTTCGTCGATCCCGAATTCCTGCGCGGCATGCACCGCCTCTTCCACATCGTCCCGCAGCCGTTCGAAGGTGGCGCGCATCTGGCCGGTCACCGGTGCGAGGCGATCGGCCCGGATCTCGGCGGGCTGATCTCTTTGCACGGCTTCGGTCGCCACGACAAGAAACGTCGCGGTCTGCGTCGAGAGAATGGCGTAGCGCGCCATCCGCTTTTCCGAAGCCAGCGCGGTCTCCAGCCGTTCCGCCACCTCGTTCAGCCCGAAATAGAGAATTGCCGTGGTGAGCACCGTTCCGGCCCCCAGAACAGCCGCACCCAGCCCGAGCCGCAACTTGAGCGACAAGCTTGATTTCGGTTCAGCCAATGACATCGCCAAGTCGCCCAAGGATTGAGCGGCCGCACGAAATCGTACGCTTGTCTGTGGCGCAGATCACAGACAGCACCTGCGACCCGCATGTTAACCTGAAACATACCGACTTTAGTCTAGTTATTTTCACAAGCGATCTCTTATCGATTGCAGGAGCAGCAAAATGATTGAACTTCTTTTCGTGGCTTGTCTGTCGTCCGAACCGCAGGATTGCCGGGAGCACAGCCTCCTTTTTTCCGATATCACACCGATGCAGTGCCTCATGGGCGCGCAGCCGGAACTCGCCAAATGGGTTAACGCGCATCCGAACGCCCAGATCGAGAGCTGGCGGTGCCAGACCGTATCCTTCGCCGAACGCGATGCCTGACACCTTGCATTAGCCCGTCTGCTTCATGAGGCTGCGTGCGGGATCGTAGCCCCAGACGGCGACGAGTCGTCAGCACGATCGTGCTGATCACGACCCAGGCGAGTGCCAGGTAATTGACCTGCAGGTACAACAGGAAGCGGATCAGCTCCACCGCGTGGGTGAAGGGGTTAAACGCGCAGATGTCTCGCAAGAGCGGTGAGCTTTCGGCCATCTTCCAGAGCGGGTAGAGCGCCGAGGACAGAAAGAACATCGGGAAGATGACGAAATTCATCACACCCGCGAAGTTTTCGAGTTGTGATATGAAGCTCGACAGTACCAGCCCCAGTGCCCCCAGCATCAGACCGCCGAGGATCAGACCCGGAAGCACGGTCACGTAACCCCAGGCGGGCATCGTTATTCCGAAGAGCGCAGCGATGCCCAGAAACGCATAGACCTGCAGGACCGAAATCGCGGTCGAGCCGAAGAGCCGGCAGATCAGCAGCCACCAGCGCGGGAACGGGCTGGTGAGCAGGAGCCGCATCGAGCCCATCTCGCGGTCGTAGACGAGGCTCAGCGAGCTTTGCATCCCGTTGAAGAGAAGCACCATCGCACAGAGGCCGGGCACGATGTAGGTCTCGTAGGTGATGTAGGTCTGGTAGGGCGGGATGATCGACAGCCCCAACGCGGCGCGAAACCCGGCCGCGAAAACCAGAAGCCACACCAGCGGGCGCACGAGCGCCGCGATGAAACGCTCCCGCTGATGGATGAAGCGCAGGAATTCCCGTCCGGTGATGGCCACGGCGACGCGCAGGAAACCGTTCATGCCGGGATCCGCGTCTGGTCCAGGAACCAGTCGGAGAGGGGCGTATTGCCGCGCACATCGCCCGCGCGCCCGTCGGCAAGGATCCGGCCCTTGTGCAGCACCAGGAGCGCGTCGCTGTCGCGCACCTCGTCCGTCAGATGCGTGGTCCAGAGCACGCAGTAGCCCTGATCGGCCAGGTCGTGCACGTGGTCGGTGATCGCCCGCCGCGCCGCCGCATCGAGCCCGACCGTGGGTTCGTCCAGCAGCAGCACCTTTGGTTCGTGGAGCAGGGCCCGCGCCAGTTCCATCCGCCTGCGGTGCCCGCCGTTGAGGGCGCCGGCCTTCTCGTCTGCCCGTTCCCGCATGCCCAGACGATCGAGTGAAGCGTCGATCCGCCCCGCAACTTCCGTTTTTGGCAGATCGTGCAGCGCGGCGAAATAGGCCAGGTTCTGTCGCACGGTGAGACTGAGGTCGATGGTCGGCTGCTGGAACACGACGCCCAAGTTCGGCCATCGCCTTGCGCGGTGCTGCGCGCAGATCGTGCCCCGCGACCCTGATCTCCCCGCGCGCCGCGACCAGCAGGCGCGTCAGCAGCGACACCAGCGTCGACTTGCCCGCACCGTTCGGGCCCAGCAGCGCGCAGAACGTGCCCGGCGCGACCGAGAGCGACACGGCGTCGAGCGCCGTCTTGGGACCATAGTTGAAACTCAGATCCCGGACTGTCAGACCTTCGGACATGGTGCCGTTTCACCTTGTTGATTGCTGCGTGTTTGCCGGACGCCGTCGCCAAACTCCGAGTGGCTTACAAGATCAGTTAATTAAGTAGCTCGGGACGTGCTACCTCTTCCTCCCAAGAACGTGGCGACGAACATCCCGCCGGTCAAACCGTGATTTCCAGACCATCCCGAGCGACGCGCCAACCGGCCTGTTCCGCATGAGCGCGTTCCGGTCCTCCGGGTTGCAGCATCGGGTTGGTGTTGTTGATATGCACGAAGGTCTTGGGCATTTCGAGCACCGCAAGACGCGCTATGGAGCCGTCGGCACCGCTGACCGGGATATGGCCCATGCGCCGCCCTGTTTTCACGCCCGTGCCGGTCCGGATCATCTCGTCATCGTCCCAGAGCGTGCCGTCGAAGAACAGGTGATCCGCGTCCGACACCTGCGCCAGAAGGTCGTCGGTGACGTCCGCGCAGCCCGGAACGAAATAAGCGACCCGCCCGCCGCCTTCGAGGCGCACGCCAACGGTCTGTTCGCCGATCAGGTCCGTCCTGCACGTGGTCGCCTTCCATGTAGAGCGGAACCTTGCCCGGGACGGCAAAGAGGCGCGCGGTCAGCCCCGGCAGCAGCGCGATATCGGCATTGAGCGCCACGCGCCGACGATCGACCTTTTCGGGGTTCAGCGCACTGAAGATCGGATTGGCCGCCAGCACATCGAGAATATCGCCCGTCGCATGAAGCGTGAACGCAGTCTGCTCGCGCAGTCCCAGAAGGCCCGCGACGTGATCGATATCCCCATTGGTCAGCAGCACCGACGCGATCGGTGTGTCGCGCAGCGCGCGCGGGTGCAGTGCGGCCGTATCCTGCAACTGCTGCCGAATGTCGGGTGACGCGTTGAGAATGCTCCACTGCGATCCGTCCAGCGTCACGGCCAGCGACGACTGTGCGGACGAGGGGATCACGCCGGCCCGCGCGTCGTTGCAGTTCCGGCAGCCACAATTCCACTGCGGCAACCCGCCGCCGGCCGACGCGCCCAAGACTATCAATTTCATTCCCGGCATGCCGGTCCTCCCCGGGAGGTGCGATGGTCGGTACGACGTCTAAAGGCTTGTCCGGGCATTCGAAACCCTCCTTAGGTCGCGGCGCTGCGGTGGAGTCTGCCTCATGTCGAGGCCACCTGAGCGCCGTTTGGTGTCTCCTGTAATCTCAGAACCCGGTCGGCGAGCCGGTCGGCCTCCGATTGCGCGTGTGTGACGAAGAGCGTGGCCGGCCGATGTTCCGCGACCAGGGCCTGTGTCAGCGCCAGCATGACCTCGGCGGCTTCGGCATCCAGCGACACGAAGGGTTCGTCCATCACGAGAAACTCTGGCTTGCCGGCAAAGGCCCGCGCCAACGCCAGCCGCCGTTGCTGACCAAGGGAGAGCTGACCCGGAAAGTGTTCCTCCTTGCCGCCAAGCCCCACGCGGTCCAATGCGGCATGCGCTTCATCCGGCTCGAGCGTCGGGTGCACCAGCAGGATGTTGTCGCGCGCGGAGCGCCAGGGCAACAGGGTCGGTTCCTGGAACACGATCGCCTGGGCGTCCGGGCGCTCGACGGTTCCCGAGAATGCGGTATCGATCCCGACCACGATACGCAGAAGCGTGGTCTTGCCGATACCGGACGGCCCCAGGAGCGCCACTGTCTCGCCCCGCGCGATATCGAACGCGATCGGCCCCAGAACCGGCTGGCCGCGATAGGATTTCGACCGGATATCGACGCGGATCATGCGTGCCGCCACCGGGACACGCGGCGCTCGAAGGGCTGCAGGATCAGCCATTCCACGAGCAGCATCACGCAGATGAAGGAGAGCGCGTAGACCAGCACCATCGCCACGTCGAAGAGCTGGAAATAGAGGTGGATCTGGAACCCGACGCCGGAGGACCGGCCCAGAAACTCGACGACCAGAACGATCTTCCAGATCACCGCCACGCCGGACCGTGCCGCTCCCGCGATGTAGGGCGCAAGCTGTGGCAGGATCACGTGCCGCAACCGCGACCACCAGGACATGCGGAAAACCTGCGCCATGGCATCCAGACCGGGATCCAACGCACGGGCGCCTTCGCGGACGACCGTGGCGACGTTCGGCACCTTGTTCAGCGTCACCGCGGTGATCGCGGCGGCCTCCGTCAGGCCGATCCAGAGATAGCAGAGAACGATCAGGACCAGCGCCGGCAGGTTGAGAAAAATCACCAGCCATGGATCGAGCCATCGGTTCAGCCGCTCCGACCGGCCCATTGCGAGCCCGATCGTGATGCCCAAAGCCATGGCCAACACGAAGGCCCAAGCCACCCGCACCAGCGTCGCACCAAGGTGATAGAGCAACTCGCCCGAAGCCAGTTCGCGGCCTAGCGGGGCGAGAAGGCCCCAAGGCTGCGGCAGGATCTGCGCGTCCTGCGTCAGAAAAGCCGCAACGACCCAGAGCGACAGCAGCCCGACGATCGACAGGACAGGGGCGAAGCGCTGTTCGGTCATCTGCGGCCCGGCTCACTCCACATCGGCGAAAAGGCCGGGCGGCACCGTGGTCGCCGTGCCGACCAGTTCGCGCCCGCCCAGCTTGGCCATCAGCTGCAGCATCCGGTCGGCCGCCGCGACATCCACAGGCCCCCGCGCCGGGATGCCTGCGATCCAGTCGCCGCGAAGCTGGTGGTACTCCGCGTCGGTCTCGGCATTCATGCGGGGACGGATCACCTCCCAGGCCATCTCGGACGTGGCCAGCATCTCCTTGGCCTCGCGGCTGGCGTCGTAGAACGCCTGCGCGAGCCCGGGATGATCAGCGAGGAAGTTTTCCTTGAAATAGTAGCCCAGAAGCGGCGTCTCCGTATCGAGCCCCAGCGCGCGACCAGCCTCCTCGACCGAGATCAGTTCTCTCATGCCCGCGGCCTTCATCTTGGCGAGGAAATGCCAGTAGTTGATCGCACCCGCATAGTCTCGACCGCAGCGCGGATTTGAAGATCAGCGGCGGCGCGCCGAAGACCTGTTCCGTCTCCGCCTCCAGATCGAAGCCGGTCTGCTGCGCATAGGCCCTGAGAATCAGCCAGCGACTTGTCGAGCGGCCCGCCCGCGATCCCGATCTTGCCGCCCGCGAGATCGGCCAGCGTCTCCGCATCGCTGTCGCCGGGCACGACCACACCGCCCACAGCCTTGGAATAGGGGACGAACACGTAGCCCTTGCCCGCCGCCCGCTGCCGCGCGACCCAGATCCAGTCCGCCACCGCCATGTCGGCCCGCCCGCCTTCCACGGCGATCCGCGTGCCGCCGTTGTCGGCAAAGGGCATCACCTCGAGCCGGAACCCGTGTTTCAGGTCCAGCCCGTTTTCGGTGATCGTCGCCAGCTCCCAGTTGACGGTGCCGATCTTCAGCACCGCCGCGCGGATCACCGGCATCTCGTCGGCACGAAGCGGCCCCGATACAAGGATCAGGGCCGCAATCACGGTTCTCAGGATGTTCATGTCGGCCTCCTTCGAAGGCCATCGCCGTCACTCGGCTTGGCGCTCCACTTCGTTCAGGTCATTGTCCAGCTTGATGTCGATCTGGTTTCCGCTCTTGCAGATCACGTCTTCGAGGTCATAGCCGTCTCCTGCTCGATGTCGTCGGGTCCATCTGGCATTCCATTCGGCCAGCATCGCCTGATCCGTGACGTTCCGGGCGCAGCGCGCCGCATGTGCGACAGCGCCCGGTCACGGAAGATCTCATGTCTCGACCTCCCTACTGGATGCTGAAGGTGACTTGCTGCGTATCGCCGGTGCTGCCGGGGATGCGGATGGTGTGGCTGCCCGGCTGGATCGCGATGAAGGACAGGGTCGCGGTGCCGGCCGCGTCGAACTCCAGGCTGTCGATCGCCATCGGGCGGATCTCGATGTCGTTGATGACGATCTCGTTCATCCAGATCGCGCGAAAGAAGCTCGGACCTTCGATCGCCAGTTCCGCGGACCCGTCCGCCACGATCTCCAGCTCGTAATAGGCGCCCGATTGCAGCACCATGGTCCTCGCCCAGAGGCTGGCCGGAGGCGAGCGTCAGCCGGATCGGTTCCTCGCCGCGGTTGCAGGCCGCGAGCAGGCCCGCAAATCCGAGGTCGTCGCACAGCGGCGCCGCGGCGATCGGTCCGGCGAGCCCGAGCGTGGCCATCGCCGCAATCAGAAATCCTTTCATCCTACACTCTCCCAAACGTCTTTCATTGGACGGTCCCGTACCGCCGGTCATTCGATCGCGACGACGCCCCAGGGCTGCTGGCCCACCTGGACCGATCGAATCGCCGCTTCCTTCGCCACGTCGATCACGGTGACGTCGTTGGAGTTGCCGTTCGTGGTCAGCAGGTATTTCTCGTCCGGGGTGAATTCGAGCTGCCAGACCCGCTGCCCGACGAGGATGTAATCCAGCACCTCCAGGCTTTGCGCATCGACGACGGCCACCCGGTTCGCGGGCCCCAGCGCCACGAAGAGCCGCGAGCCGTCCGACGTCACCTTCGCCCCCACCGGCTGCAGCCATTCGGGCTGAACGCCCGGCACCTCGAAACCGATCTTGCCCACCACGGTCGGCATGCCATCCTCGGCGATGTCCATCACGGTCACCGTCCCGCCGATCTCCGACGTCACGAAGAGCCGCGAGCCGTCCTGCGTGTACTCCGCATAACGCGGGCGCTGGTCGACCAGGACGTTGTACTTGATCTCGTAATCTTCGGTGGAGATGAAATGGGCCATGTTCGTGGTCTCGGACGTGTTGACCACGAATTTCGCGTCCGGGCTCATGCCCATGCCCTTCAGGCTCCACCCCCACGGGCACTTCGGCAAGGATCGTGCGGGTCGCGGTATCGGTCACGGTCACGAGGTTGTCGTCCTCGTTGGCGATGTAGAGCCGCGTGCCACGGGCTCGAGCACGAAGAGCTCCGGATCGGGGCCCGACGGCAGGCTCGGCAGCTCCTCGTAGGTTTCGGAGTCGAAGACCCGGACCAGGTTGTCGTCGGACGCGCAGACATAGATCACTCGACCCGTCCGGGCTGGCGGTGATGCCGCGCGGGCGGTTTCCGGCGAAGAATTCGGTCAGCACCTCCCAGGTTTCGGTGTCGAGAACGGTGACTGTGTTGCCCCGTTCGTTGGTGACGAAGGCCTTTCCGGCCAGCGCGGGCGCGGCGAGCGCGGCCAGCATCGCGGTCGAGAGGATCAGGGGCTTGCATCATGTCTCTATCCCTAGTCAAAAGCGGTACAGGCGGATTCCGGGCGGTCGAGCCCCATCGTGTCGAGCAGCGAGTTCTGGTGCAGGAACCCTTCCTGCGGGCTCACGCTGACGGTGATCGTCCCGTCGTAGAGCAGGATGGGCTGGCGCAACTGCCCGTTCCAGTCGCGGAAGGTGACCGGCTGTCCCTTGAAGGCCGCAAGCTCGAACGCGTCCGACAGCGCGTAGTCGCGCACGCCCTCCGGTTCGGCCGTGTTGGCGCGCGTCACCGCTTCGCCGAGGACGCGCAGGGCGAGCCAGACGTTGTAATCCTCCGGCTGCACGTACCGGCTGGTCAGATCCTCGAACCGCGTGTGGAACTGCGTCGCACCCCAGGCCTCGTGCGCGCCGTGGAAGGTCGTCGGCACCAGCCCGCCGGAGCCCATAACCGGGCGCGGATCCCAGAGATGGTAGCTCAGATACCGCGCGAAATAGTCGGTCTCGTCGGCGGCGATGACGACGTCGTGATCCTCCACCCTCTGCGAGAAGGCGGGCAATCTGCCGCTGCACCAGCACGTGGCCGGAATCGGTGCGGCGAGACCCGCCGGTATCTTCGAAGACGCGCTCCTCCACGATGCGCGCGCCGAACTTCTTCGCCGCCCTTCGGTAGGCCTCGGCCAGCGCCACATCATCCGGGTTGGATCCCGGGATCAGGAACCAGTCCGTCCACTTCTTCCAGACCGCGAATTGCGCGACCGCGTCGGCCAGCATCGCCCGCGAAGGTGCTATGTGGAGCATGTTGCCCCGGCATTGATCGTCCCGCAGCGCCACGTCGGGTGCACCTGCATTGAAGACCAGCGCGCCGGACGCCGCCGCCCTGTCCGCGAGCCGCAGGAGATCCTCGCCATCCGCAAGGATCACCACCAGCCGGATTCCGTCGGAGAGCAGCGCATCCAGCGCCGCGTCAGCCTCTTCCGGGGGCACGGCCACCGTCGTCGTCTCGTAGGTATGGCCCAGGAAACTGCCGGTCGTGCCGTTGTCCTCGTCCGCCAGCGCGGCGCCGGCAAATCCCAGGTCGTCGGGCCGCAGGTCATAACGGCTGATCGGGAGCATGCGCTGGTAATCGACCCGCAGGACCGCCGCCTTCACGTCGATCGCGGCAGCCGTTCCCGCCGTGAGCAGCACGCAGGCACATGCCAGAAGCATGGCGGATAACTCTCGCAACTTGACCTCCCGTCTGCGGACCCTTCCGACGGGCCTCTCGTCACTCCCCGAAATCGAGACCGGTGGCGACCGATACTTTCTTAGGGGTTGTTGCGCGACCCTACCAGCCCCATCCTGAAGCTCGATTCTTATTTTGTAAGAACGGAGACATGCGTCTGATATTCCTTGCTCTTCTGGCTGCGGCGACTGCTGGCCATGCGGAGGAGACGGTGGCCTTCTTCGGCCTCCAGATGCTGGATTCCTCCTTGCAGACGACGGAGCTTGGGCAGGACCCCGAGGAAACCGCGCGGCTCGAGATGCTCGAAGCGATGGTCCGGGAGCGGTTTGCCGCCGAGGGCTTCGATTTGGTCGATGTCGAACCCGCACGCGACCAGATCGAGCGGGTGGCGAATGTCGCCAAATGCAACGGCTGCGACACCCGCATGGCCGCGGAGCTTGGTGCGGACTACTCGCTCGTGGGCGAGGTGCAGAAGACCTCGAACCTGATCTTGGCGATCAACCTGCAGCTGCGCTCGGCCGAGACGGGCGTGATGGTCAAGGGCGGCGTCGCGGACATCCGCGGCAATACGGACGAGACATGGGCGCGGGGAATGCGCTATGTCCTCGAAAACCGGTTTTTCACGGAGGGGACGGAATGAAGCATCTTCTGGTCAGTTTTGCGATTACCACGGTGACCCTCTGCTGCGCCGCCCTGCCCGCCCGTGCCGGCGAGTCCTGGGACGCGGTGCGGGAGCAGCTCTTCGGCGACCGTTTCCTTCTGGATGGGGCTCAAGTGATCGCCATCGACGCGCCCTACCGCACGCCAGAAGATGCGCGCGCGAACCTCGCCGCCCAGGTCGTGGCGCCGGAGGGGACGGACGTCGCGAAGGTGACGGTCGTGCTCGACGAGAACCCGATGCCCGTCTCCGCCGTCTTCGATCTGACGACGCCGCAGCCGGGCTTCTTCTTCGATGTCACGATGCGGGTGAACGGACCGACGCCGATGCACGTCATCGCCGAGACCTCCGACGGGCGGATCTTCGTCTCCGAAACCTTCGTCAAGACCTCCGGCCAGGGCGCCTGTTCCGCGCCGCCGGGATCGGATCCCGCGGACGCACTCGCCACCCTAGGCGAGATGAGCATCGAGATCGCCGACGCCCTGCCTGGCGCCAGCGCGTCCGGCAAGCTCGTCAACCTCGCCTCGCGCATGGGCCGCATGGATATCGATATCTCGCATCCGTCGCATTCCGGCATGCAGATGGACCAGATCTCGCTGCTCTTCATCCCCGATGCGATACGTGGAGACGGTGGAGGTCGATCTGGACGGCAGGGGGTTCGTGGAGATGACGGGTTCGATTTCCCTGTCGGAGAACCCGCGGATCGGCCTTGGCGTGCCGCGCAGCACGCAGTCGGTCGATGTCACGATGACGGATACCGACGGTGCTGTCGCCACGGCGCACAAGACGCTGTCGGGATCGTAAGATCCGCGCACGTCTCGACAGCGCGTTCATTCGGTCTGCGGCTGGCCGGGTTCCGGCGTGACCCGCTCCAGCGGATAATCCCAGAGCTGCCACCCGTCGGTGCCCTCGGGCAGCCAGTAGACCGACATGTAGCCCCATTCCACCGCGCGCTTCGCCGCGTTCCAGCTCATCCAGCAGTCTTCGAGGCAGAAGAAGACGACCGGATGTGCAGAATCGCCCGCCGTCACCTTCTCCAACCCGGTGCGGAAGTACTCCGCCGTGACCTCCGCGATGGCCCCATACCCCACGTTCGGCAACCAGATCGCGCCCGGAATTGTCTCACGCGGCTTGTCACGCCAGATCGTGCCCTCGGGCAGGTTCGCCGGCTTGGGAGCTTGCGGCATCACGTCGATGAAGCCTGCCTTGCCCTCGGTCCAGAGCCTGTACGCTTCTTCCGGACCGATGACCGTGCCGCCCGTCAGCTCTGCCGGCACGGGCCCGCGGTAGTGATCCATGCGGTAGTCGGCCGGCTCCGGCACCGTCTGCGCAGCGACCGTCAGCGGCAGCGCGAGAGCCACCGCGACGGCCAGTGCAGCGGATCTCAATTGGTGATCTCCATCACCTCGGTGCCCATGTCGGTGATCAGCGGCACTCCGGCATCCGCGAGGATGCGGTTGATCTCGTCCTGGTTGCGGCGGATCAGGGAGTTCAGCTTCCGCTGCCAGACTTTTTCACCCTGTCGTACGCCCATGGTGATCCGGTAATGGAGCCGCGGCGGCAGCTCCTCCCGGATCAGCGGGATGACCTTGAGATCCGGATGATCCGCCTTGACCAGCGGTCCGCCGAGCGGTCCCCAGAGGATCGCCGCGTCGATCTCGCCCGCTTCCAGATCGGTCAGCATGTCTTCGGCGGGGTTTTCATGACGCCGGTCCACGACCAGGTGGTACGCCTTGGCCTTGCCGATGAGCCCGTTCCGCGCCAGATGCGCAGAGGGCGGCGTTCCGGCAATAACGCCGATGCGATGCCCCTGAAGGGCGTCGTCCGACAGGCTTTCGACCCCGGCCAGATCGCTCTCCGCAGGCACGATCAGCGTATAGACGGACGTGAGGTAATGGTTCGTGTTCAGAACCAGCTCGTGCCCCTGCGCATAGCCGATCACGACGTCGCAGCGGTTCTCGCGCAGCGTGTTGCGGATGAAGCCGGTCGCCATCGGGTACCATGTGTACTGCACGGGCAGACCGAGTTCCGCCGCGAAGAATTCCGCAAGCGTGTTCTCGAACCCGGTCCCTTCCTGTGTCGGACATCGGATAATTTGCGGGGTCCGCACACACACGAAACGCATTTTTCGACACGAGGTCGGACGTCTGCGCGCATACGGACCCCGCCAGGGAGATCCAGTCCTAGGACAGCGGCGAGCCTAGCCCATGCAGGCATTTTCCGCCTCTTGAATTGCTTCG
This sequence comes from uncultured Alphaproteobacteria bacterium, assembly GCA_963721175.1. Taxonomy (GTDB): domain Bacteria; phylum Pseudomonadota; class Alphaproteobacteria; order Rhodobacterales; family Rhodobacteraceae; genus Aliishimia. The sequence goes on from CAVRIG010000026.1 coordinate 273,183, forward strand.
GACTTTGCGTCCTTCTGCGCCGGGCGGCCGCGTCCGATGGCCTCGGCTCCATGCGCCTTGAGGTAGACGTAGATATCGTCGAGGTAGCACATCACGTTCGGGTTTTCGCCGAAGGCCGGCATCACCGAGTTGTCGGCAGCCCCGACGCGCTTGCGGCCGTTCACGACCACGTCCACGAAGTCGTAGTAGTCCATCTCGAGCGCCGAATTCTTCAGCGCCGGGGCATAGGTGGAACCCTCTCCGTCCGGCCCGTGGCAGACATGGCACTCGGCGTGGTAGCGGCGGAATCCGGAGAAGGTCAGCCAGTCGACCGTACCGTCCTCGTCCACCTGGAACGTCGGGATTCCGTCGTCGGTATAGTAGCGACCGTTCTCTTCGTAGGAGACGGCCAGGTTGTCGGCCTCTTGTGCGGCCGCCATCCCAGGCAGGCCAAGCAGCAGGACCGCAGCCAGAAATCTTCCTGTCGTGTTCATCAAACTCACCCGTGTGTCGTTGGGTTGGCGCGACCCAAGGGGCCGCGCCAACCGGTTATCAGGCGTTCGAAACGTCGGCTCAGTCCGGCAGAGCGAACACGGTCAGCTGTCCACCCAGCGCGGTGTAGTCGCTGAGGGCCGCATAGCCGCCCACGGCGCCCAGACCGTCATTCGGGTTGGTCAGACCGGCCGCGAGACCGATGCCGGCCCAGCCACCGACACCCGACAGGATGCCGACATACTGCTTGCCGTCCGATTCGTAGGTCATGACGTTGCCGATGATGCCCGACGGGGTCTTGAACCGGTAGAGTTCTTCGCCCGTGTCCGCATGGACCGCCTTCAGGTAGCCTTCGAGCGTGCCGTAGAAGACGACGTCGCCCGCGGTGGCCAGAGCGCCCGACCACACCGAGAACTGCTCGGGGATCGACCACTTGATCTCGCCGTTCAGGTTGTCCCAGGCGATGAAGTTGCCCATGCCGCCGTGGCTTTCCGGCGCCGGATACATCGCGAGCGTGGCACCGACATAGGGCTGACCGGCGGTGTAGCTCACCCGGAACGGTTCGTAGTCCATGCAGACGTGGTTCGTCGGCACGTAGAACATTTCCGTTTTCGGGCTGTAGGCTGCCGGCTGCTGGTCCTTCGTGCCCAGAGCCGCCGGGCAGATGCCGGTGGAGTTCACGTCTTCGCCGTTCTGCTCGGTCGAGTACTGCGCCACGACCTCCGGACGCCCGTAGGTGTCGCTGTCGGGATCCATGTCGACGCCGGTGGTCCAGTTCACGACTGGGTCGAACTTTTCGGCGACGAGCAATTCACCCGTCACACGATCCATCGTGTAGGCCAGACCGTTGCGGTCGAAGTGGGTCAGAAGCTTGCGCTCCTCGCCGTCGATCTCCTGCTCGGTCAGGATCATCTCGTTGACGCCGTCGTAATCCCACTCGTCATGCGGGGTCATCTGGTAGAACCATTTGGCCATGCCGGTGTCGATGTCCCGTGCCATGACGGTCATGGACCAGCGGTTGTCGCCCGGACGCTGCGCCGGGTTCCAGGTCGAGGGGTTGCCGGTGCCGTAGTAGAACAGGTTCTCGTCGGGATCCGCGGAGTACCAGCCCCAGGTGGTGCCGCCGCCGATCTGCCACTGGTCACCTTCCCAGGTGTTGGTGCCGGAGTTCTCGCCGACGGGCTCGCCCAGGTGCGTGGTGTTTTCCGGATCGACCAGGATGTCCTCGTCCGGACCCATGGAATAGGCGCGCCAGACCTGCTCGCCGGTTTCCATGTCATAGGCCGTCGTATGGCCGCGGACACCGAATTCACCGCCCGAGATGCCGACGATCACCTTGTCCTTGATCGGCAGCACCGTCGCGGTGTTGGTCTCGCCGGTGGACGGATCGCCGTTCTGCGCTTCCCAAACGACCGATCCGGTCTCGGCATTCAGCGCGACGACCTTGGTGTCGGCCTGGTGCAGGAAGATCTTGCCGTCGGCATAGGCCACACCGCGGTTCACGGTGTCGCAGCACATCACCGGAATGACGTCCGGATCCTGCTTCGGCTCGTACTTCCAGATGATCTTGCCGTCGTTCTTCAGATCCAGCGCATAGACGATGTTCGGGAACGGCGTGTGGACGTACATGACGTCGCCGACCACGAGCGGCGAACCTTCGTGGCCGCGCAGCACGCCGGTCGAGAACATCCAGGCCACCTGCAGGTCGCCGACGTTCTCCTCGTTGATCTGGTCCAGTTCGGAATAGCGCTGGTTCTTGTAGTCGCCGGTCTGGATCGCCCACTGCGTGGGGTCGTCCATCTGTTGCGACGAGATCGTCGTTTGCGAGTGCCATGTTGGCGGCGCAAAGAGCGATCCCAGATGTAAGTAGCGTAACTTTCCTCATCTCAAGTACCTCCCTTATGTGCGGCGGGATTGCCGCGATTGTGACAGCCGGACCCGGTACGGAGTCCTGATGTCGGTCTGATCCCGCGGGCCTGTGTCCCCGAGACCCGCAGCGAAATTGCTGGTCTTACGACCCTCCTCCGTCGCGAGAAGGTCGCGAGATATGCGATCACGTCCTGGCGTTCTTCTTCCTTGCGCAGACCCGCAAAGGACATCTTCGTGCCCTCGACGTAGTCCCGCGGCTTTTCGAGGAAGGCGTCCAGTGTCTTCGGGCGTCCAGACCAGGCCTTCCTCACCCTTCGTCCACCATCGCGTCGGAATAGTTGAAATCCTCGAGCCGCGCCGGCAGTCCGGCCGATCACGCTGTTCAGCATCGGACCCACCTTGTTCTTGGCGTCCTCGCCCACCGCATGGCAGGCCATGCACTTGCGGAACACCGCTTCGCCCTTTTCCGGCGTCGCCGGGAAGGTCTCGCCTGCGGCGAACACCGCAACCGGAATCACCATAAGACAAGTCGCCGCGAAGATCGTCTTCAACATGTCAGTCCTTTCCTTGTATCGGTCAGTTCAGCCGTTCCGCATGCCATGCCACATGATCCCGGGCAAAGCTGCTCACGAAGAAATACGAATGGTCATAGCCCGTCCTGCATGCGCATCTGACCGGGCTGCCGCCGCCTGACCATCATGTCGGCCAGGGCCTCGGGCTTCAGCAGGTCCAGGAACTGGTCGGCTGCGCCCTGATCGACCAGGATGATCGCCTTTCCATCCATGCTCCTCAGCAGAAGTAGCGTCGAATCGTGATCCGCCCAGTTGCTTTCGTCGTCGCCCAGATAGGCGCTCAGTTGCTTGCGGCCCCAGTCCGACCGGGTCGGGTTGGCGATCGGTGCGAAGGCCGACAGCGAATCGTAAAGCTCCGGCGTTGCGCATCGCGATCGTCATCGCCCCGTGGCCGCCCATGGAATGCCCGGTGATGCCGTGACGGTCCTGGACCGGCAGGCTGTCCGTGACGACCGACCGCAGTTCCTCCATGATGTAGTCGTACATCCGGTAGTGCGGCTTCCACGGATCGCGCGTCGCGTTGACGTAGAAATCCGGCACCCATGCCCAGATCGTAGGCCTCGTCGTCGCGACACGGATCGCCGCGGGGCGAGGTGTCGGGAAAGATCACCGCGAGCCCGTGTTCGGCCGCATGCTCCTGGAACCCGCCCTTGGTCATTGCGTTTTCGTGCGTGCAGGTCAGGCCGGACAGATACCAGAGCACCGGCACCGGCCCGTCCTCCGCCTGCGGCGGAAGATAGGCCGCGAAGGTCATTTCGCACGCCGCAGGTGTTCGACGGGTGCGTGTAGACCTGCTGCCTGCCCCCAAAGCACCGGTTTTCCGAGATGAAGCTCCATGTCAGCTATCAGAACTCCACCACGGCGCGGATCGACTTGCCCTCGTGCATCAGCTCGAAGCCGTGGTTGATCTCGTCGAGCGTCAGCTTGTGCGTGATCATCGGGTCGATCTCGATCTTGCCGTCCATGTACCAGTCGACGATCTTGCGGCACGTCGGTCCGGCCCTTGGCGCCGCCGAAGGCCGTGCCGCGCCAGACCCGCCCGGTGACCAGCTGGAACGGCCGGGTCGAAATCTCCGCCCCCGCCGGCGCCACGCCGATGATGATCGAAGTCGCCCCAGCCCTTGTGCGCGCATTCCAGCGCCTGCCGCATCACCTTGACGTTGCCGGTGGCGTCGAAGGTGTAATCCGCGCCGCCCTTGGTCAGCTCGACCAGATGCGCCACGATGTCGCCGTCGACCTTGGAGGGGTTCACGAAATCGGTCATGCCGAAATGGCGCGCCCATCTCTTCCTTGTCGTCGTTCAGATCGACGCCGACGATCTGGTCCGCGCCCGCCAGCCGCAGGCCCTGGATCACGTTGAGACCGATGCCGCCCAGGCCGAAGACCACGGCGCGCGCTGCCGATCTCGACCTTGGCGGTGTTGATCACCGCGCCGATGCCGGTCGTCACGCCGCAGCCGATGTAGCAGATCTTGTCGAAGGGCGCGTCCTTGCGCACCTTGGCCAGCGCGATCTCCGGCACCACCGTGTGGTTGGCGAAGGTCGAACAGCCCATGTAGTGATGGATCGGCGTGCCATCCAGCATCGAGAACCGCGTGGTGCCGTCGGGCAGCAGCCCCTTGCCCTGCGTCGTCGCGGATCGCCTGGCAGAGGTTGGTCTTGCCGGAGAGGCAGTATTCGCATTCGCGGCATTCCGGCGTGTAGAGCGGGATCACGTGATCGCCGGGCTTCGAGGCTCGTCACGCCCTCGCCCACCTCCAGCACGACGCCCGCGCCCTCATGGCCCAGGATCGCCGGAAAGATCCCCTCGGGATCGTCGCCCGAGCGGGTGAATTCGTCGGTGTGGCAGAGCCCCGTCGCCTTGATCTCGACCAGAACCTCGCCCGCCTTCGGGCCTTCGAGGTTCACTTCCATGATCTCGAGTGGTTTGCCGGCTTCCAAGGCCACCGCTGCACGGGTCTTCATGCAGTCGTCCTCCCATATGTCACGGTTCTCGAAATGACCGCTTCGGTTGAAGTATGGAGGTGGCGCCGCCAACAGAACAACTAAGACAATGGTGGGTATCTGGTCGGATGGACACGAAATCCGATCCTTCTACATACTCCGATATTGTCCCGAGGAGAGCCGCGATGCCGACCGCAAGATGCCTTGTCCTGACTGCCGCACTGCTGGCCTTCGGCCTGCCGGTTTCGGCGGAGGACTTCTCGGACCCGACCTGGCCGTGCGTGCAACGCAAGGTGGAAAGTCTTTCCATGGGGTTGATGTGGCCGGGAGAGGTCGACACAACCATCGCCGAAGAGGACGACGCGCTGCGGTCCGACGTTGAGGAACTGGCCGAAGTCCTGTCCCTGCGCCGGGTCGACCTGGAGGATGCGCGGCCCCGGGTAGAGACCTTCGCCGATGTCCATCAGGACCAGGCCGGAAGCGACTCGGCCTGGTCTTTGCGAGCGTCTTCGACACGCTCTCCACCCGCCGGACGCGAATCATCGCGGGGATCGCGGAATTCTCGCTGAGCCAGATCGCGCTCTCCGAAAAGATCGATGCGGCGCGGGTCGAGATGGACGCGCAGATGGCCGAGGAAGACCCGGATTACGACCGGGTCGACGCGCTTGAGGAGCAGCTCGACTGGGACCAGCGCATCTATAACGACCGGCAGCGCAGCATCACCTACCTTTGCGAGACCCCGACCCTGCTGGAACGGCGGCTTTTCGTCATCGCGCAGATGCTGCAGCAGGCCGCGGCAGGCTAGGCAGCTTCACTCCCATTCAAGCTCGGTGAAGGCCACGGTGGCGTTTCGGGCGTTGTAGGCGTCGAAAAGCTCCCAGTTTTCGGCTTCGCCTTGAGCGATCTTCCCCACGGCGTCGCCCAGGCGCTGCCCCGCGTCGATAGCCGCACGCGTATCCGCTTCCAGCACCTCGAGATACCGGTCCGTGTCCGCAGCGCCCACCGGCCAGTCGAGCACCGGGCCGCCATGGCCTGGCACCATCCGCGTGATATCCATGGCTTGCAGCTCGTCCAGCACCGCCTGCCAGCCCCGAAGCCGGCCATCGAGCGCCGGTGTATGTGTCGTCGAAGACCAGATCGCCGGCGAAGAGCGTGCGGACGTCCGGTCGAACACGGTCAGGTCCGTCCCGGTATGCGCGACCGGCCAGGCGCGCAGTTCCAGCACCCGCCCGCCCAGGTCGATCTCCATCCGGTCGCTGACGGCGATATCGACCTCGGAGGCGCGCGGTCCCGAGGAAGCTGTCCGGTCCGATCAGCCGGTTCAGGCTTTGGAGGTAATTCTCCTGCCGGTCGGCGAGCGCGCGCGGCAGGTCGGCATGGCCGACGACTGGACGCACCCGATTCGACAAACGGCGCCGTCCCAAAGACGTGGTCGGGATGCATGTGCGTCAGGATCACGTGCGTGACCGGCAGATCCGTCTGCGCCCGAATGCGCGCCAGAGCGCCTCTCCGATCCAGCGCGCGGAGCCAGTGTCGATGACGGCGACGGCCTCTTGCCCGACGACGAAGCCCAGGTTCGCCACATCGCCGCCATTTCCCCTGTCAGGCTCTGCGATCCGCCCCATATGGGCGAAGACGCCGGGGGCGATTTCCAGCACATCCAGTTTGTCTCCGACAGACGCGCAATGCGGGTCGCCGTTTGGTTCAAGACCGGTGAAAACGTCGAGCGACGGGGGGTTTTCCGCCAAGGCCACCGCGCAGGCAGTCTGGCGTCTGCGCCTCATAACCGGGCAGCACGTGGTCGCGGCAGGAGACCGGGTCCGCCGCCAGACAGAGCGTCACGATGGCTTCGAACATTGCGCGTCCTCCCTGTCACAGCCTTCCACACGCGGTTGTGAAGGCCAACACTCCGTTCGTATAGGTACAACTCCAGCCCGTTTTGTGCGATAACGTCCACAGATTGCAGGTGGAGGAGACTGCATGGCACGACAACTTTGGGCGGCGGCGGCGCTTGCAGCGCTGGTTTCCGGCCCCGCTTTCGCGTCGGACGCCGTTCAGAATCCCCTGACCGAAAGCGCCACGTGGGAGGACCTCCGCGGCGACGTGGTGGGTGACGCCGAGTTGAAAAGCGCCGACGAGATCCTGTCGATCGAAGCACCCTATCGCGCGCATGACGCCGCCACCGTGCCGATCCAGCTGCGACAACTCGAGGGGGCCGCCCGGATCACCGCCGCGACGGTGGTGATCGACGAGAACCCCGCTCCGGTCGCGGCGCAATTCGCGTTCGGCGAGGCGATGGGCCCGCTCGATTTCGAGTTCCGCGTGCGGGTGAATCAGTATTCCAACGTGCGAGTCATCGCGGAAACGCCCGAGGGGCTGTACATGTCCGGACGGTTCGTGAAGGCGTCGGGCGGCTGCTCCGCCCCGGCGACGAAGGATCCCGAAGCCGCGCTGGCGCAGATGGGCCAGATGAAGCTGAAGAGCTTCGGGGACGCGGCGCAGATGTCGACCCCCCGCCGCGAGGCGCAGGTCATGATCCGCCACCCGAATTATTCCGGGCTGCAGCGCGACCAGGTCACGCAGTTGTTCATCCCCGCGCATTTCATCGATCATCTCGAGGTCTGGCAGGGCGACGAGATGCTGTTTGCGATGGACGGCGGCATCTCGATTTCGGAGAACCCGGTGTTCCGGTTCGCCTACGACGACAACGGCTCCACCGATCTGACGGTGAGGGCCACGGATACCGAAGGCAACAGCTTTGAAACCATACTGCCCAAGGCGGCAGGAAGCTGACAGGCGCTCCGGACGCCGCGGTGGTCAGAAGCAGATGATCTCCGCCTCCGCCTGCGCCCGGCGCAGTCCGCCGACGATATCCTCGGCCATGGCAGCACTCCGGAAAAACGACATGCGCTCGCCGCCGACCTGCCGCATCGACAGCACGGTCTCGGCCTGCAGGTAGTCCTCGTAGGGCAGGATTGCCGCGATCTCGTCGATGGAACACGCACAGCGCTCCAGGATTTCCCGGCTTTGCCCGTTGGCGGCCATGCATCCAAAAACGTAGTCTGCACGCGCGGCCGTAGGGTAATCGTTGAACCGCTCCGCCACGGACTGCGCCACGCCCGAGGCCGGCATCGCCAGAGCGATCAGCAAGGCGAGGGTCGTTTTCATGGCATGTCGTCCAGGCTCTCGAAGCGCAGTTCGTTCCGGTAGACTTCGCCACCCGAGGATTCCGCGATCAAACTCACATACCAGCCGGGCACCTCGTCGGACATGGTCACGCGCAGTTCCATGTCCCCGAAGCCCTGCATGCGTTCCAGGTTCGGGTCGTCCAGGAACGGATAGAGCCGGATCGTCCGCGTCGGCACGGTCCGGCCGTCGAACTGCGCCTCGCCCTCCTCGATCTCCGAAGGCTGGATCAGCGCCTCCTTCACCCGGTTGCGGATGTAGAACGGGCTGCCCCCCGCGGCCTCGGCCATGTCGCGAATCACGCTTTCGTAGAAAAACATGATGATCGGATTGCCCACGCTCGCCGGAAACGAGCCCAGCGCGCGGTGCCTGTCATCCTTGCGGAACTCCAGCATCGCCATGGTCGAATGCTGTTTGTCGCGGAAGGACAGCGCAATGCGCCCCGTGTCGCGTTCGGCAGCCGCGGGAAGCAGCGCGTTGCTGACCTCGCGGTCATAGACGAGCGCTGCATCGCGGTCGATGTCATCCAGCGTGCCGTTGCGGAACAGCAGGTCGTAGGTTTGGTCTCCGGCCAGCGGTGCCGCCGCCAGGGATCCCGCCCAGATCACGGCCACCAGCCCTGCGCCAATCAGTCGGTTCATGTGTGTGTCCTCCCGGGCGCGACTCTGGGACGCTCAACCGGCACTGTCACCGCCGACTTTTGTCGCACCCGTCGCCGCACGCGGAACGTGACGTCGCGCCTTCCAGTCGATCAATTGCCGCAAACGCGACAACTTCACCGGCTTGTTCATCAACGACACGTCATGCGCGGCACTCAGCCGCCGCAGCGCGTCACTGCGATCTGCGGTGACCAGGATCGCCGGAACCTGCGCCCCGGTTGCGGTGCGGATCGACGAGATCGCCTCCATCCCGGTGTCGTCGCCATCGAGGTGGTAGTCGGCGAGGATCACGTCGGGCGGCATGCCGGTATCCTCCACATGGGCCATCGCTTCCGCGACGGACTGGGCCGGCAGCACGCTGGCACCCCATTGCTCCAGCCATTGCGTCGTTCCGTAGAGCAGGTCGTGGTCGTTCTCGATCACCAGCACGAGGCAATCGAGTCCCAGTTCGTCGATTTCGTCGGAGATTTCGGAGGGTTCGGCGGGCGCCGACACGCCTTCGACCACCTCCATCTCGATGCTGAACACGGATCCTTCGCCGGGCTTGGAGCGGACGGACAGCTTGTGCCCCAGAAGCCGGCAGGCCCGTTCGACGACCGATAGTCCCAGGCCGACGCCCGAACCCGATCGCAAGCCTTCGGCCCGCGTGAACTCGTCGAAGATCCGCACCTGATCCTTCTTCGCGATCCCGATGCCGGTGTCCCAGACCTCCAGCACGACGGTGTCGCCGCGGCGCCGGCACCCGAGCAGGACACGTCCCCCCGGCTCGGTATACTGGATCGCGTTCACGACGAGATTCTGGATCGACCGCAGCAGGTAGATCGGATCCGACCGCACGAAGAGCGAACAGGGCACGACGTCGAGGGTCACCGATTTCCCCGAGGCCAGCAGCGTCTGGTCCGCGCGCACCCCGCTCATGATCGAGCCCAGGCTGACATCGCCGGGGGTGACGGCGTCCGGATCGGCACTTTCCAGCCGCGAGATGTCGAGCAGCGAATGCAGAAGCTGTTCGGCGGAGGAGAACGCCCCTTCGAGCCGGTTGACCATGGGTCGGAATTTCGTGTTCCGCGTCGTCTCCTGCAGGGTCGAGATCAGCAGCTTGGCCGCGTTGATCGGCTGCAGCAGGTCGTGGCTCGCCGCGGCGAGGAACCGGGTCTTGGACGACACCGCCGCCTCCGCCCGCTCCTTGGCCAGACGCAACTCCTCCTCGACCCGCGCCTTTTCCTCGTATTGCTCCGTCAGCCGGGCATTGGCGCGCGTCAGCTCCGCGGTGCGTTCCATCACCCGGTTTTCCAGCAGCTCGGTCGAGCGCGTCTCCAGCGTCACGTCCTTCAACTCGACCAGAAATCCGCCATCGGGCAGTACATTCGCCTGCACGTCCAGCACCCGGTCGACGCCGTGGTTCACGCGCCGGCGCAACCAGCCGCGCGACTGCAGCGTCTGCCGCCACTCCTCGACGACGGAAACGGTGTCCTCGGGAATCAACCCGTGGGTCTGCATGAATTCCAGGATCTTGCGCAGCGGCGTGCCCGGCTGCAGCAATGTCAGCGGCACGCCGAGGATCTCCCGGAACCGCCCGTTCTGCATCATCAATTCGCCCGAGGCGGTGAAGGTGCAGACACCGGAGCTCATGTTCTGGAACACCGCCTGCAGGTAATCCGCCTGCCGGTCGATCAGGTGCTCCTTCTCCATCCGGTTGCGGCGCACCAGCGCGGTGATGTCGGTCATCAGCAGGACGCAGTTCTCCGGCGACGTCCGCTGCGCGCTCATCTGGTACCAGCGATCCCGCGTCACCTCGGCCACGACCGAGACGACGGATCCTTCGGTCTGGCCATGCCCGAGCACACGACGCACGTTGGTCAGGTTGCGGTCGGTGGAGACGAGATGAGCGCTGTGCTCCATCAGCCGGAAATACTCCAGCATGTCGAGCCCGGGCGCTACCTGACCGGAAATGTCCGGCAGGAGCCCGCGGAAGAGGTCGTTGCAGATGTTGAGACGCCCGTCCGAAAAGAGCGCGAACCCCTCCTCCATCGACGACAGCGCCTCGGCCAGCGCCTTGCGCGTCCGCTCGCGTTCGTACCGCGCGCTTTCCAGCTCCCGGTGCTGCGCGGCGACGGTCTGCTGCAGGTCGATCGCCGACTGGAACGCGCGGTAGGCCGACGGACCCACGTCCTTCTGCCGGTTCGCACGCCGCACCAGCGCGTCGATGATCTTGGCCTGCTTCTCGATCTGGATCTGCGGCGGATCGTTGGGGTCGATCATGGCTGATAGGGTATCCTGTCCTCGGGTTGGAAAAAGGCCACGCCGACGAAGGTCTGGTTCATGTGCACGCCGCAATGCTGCTCCCCGTAGGTGTTGAACCCGAAGACGCGCGCGTCACTGAGGATGCCCGAGACCTGGCGCAGAAGCTGCTTCTGCTCGATCTCCAGTTTGCGCAGGATGCAGTCGAAGCCGAGGATGAAGTCGGGTGAGGCGCCGGAGGCATCGCGGATCGCCAGCCCGGATTGCAGCGTCTGGATGATCTCCTGACCCTGCCCCAGGGTCATGACGAGCCCGTCGTCGATCGCGGCCATGAACGACAGGCAGCTGTCCTCGCCCGCGTCCGAGATCGCCCGTACGTAGTGGTTCTTCCGGTACTCCACCAGCAACGGATTCTCGGCGAATATCTGGGGCGAGAGGTCCGCCTCCGCACAGCCGACGAGGCGGGCGTACTCCCCGGCCGCCGGCGCTCCGTTGATCTCGAACACCTTGCGGTCGTCCGGGTCGGCATCGGTGATGATGATCCGCGTGTCGGACGGCAGGAAATGATCGAAGCCGACACCGCGGAATGGCAGGTTCGTCTCGAGCAGCAGCAGGACCGCCGCGTTGGTCAATCGCCGGCCGCGGTGAAGGACATAGGTCTCCTTGAACTCGAGGCTGTCGCCCGCGGACCCGCCGAAGATCGGCAGGTCGTCCAGCACCGTCTCCAGGGTAGACACCAGCATGTCCTCCTGCTTCGAGAGCCCGTCGGTCAGGATCAGACCCAGACGATTCCAGCCGGGCGTGTGCGGGAACTTGCGCGACTGCCGCTGCGCTTCGGTCGCGATGGACGTCGTGGAGAGCGGGGCGAGAGGCTCGAACAGGATCGAGGCGCATCGGAAATGCGCCCGTGGAAAACCCAGCAGCATGAGCGCGTCGGACTCGTAGCCGCGCATCGTGATCTGGCCGGCGGTGGAACAACCGAAAACGGGCACGCCGCCAAGAGCTGCATCCAGCAGATGCGCGACGTCCGGGACGTCATGCGCTCCCGGCAGCAACGCCAATACAAAGCATGTGCGACCCTGATCGATCTGCGCCGCGACCTCCGCGATGGCGGCTTGCGTATCCGGCTCGCGCGAGACCGCAATTTGGATGCAGGACGGCTGTGTCGTATGGTCCCGCACGATCCCGCGCCCCGTCAGTTCTGCAGGAACGCGCGCGCCTCGGGTTCGTCCCCGCGCTGCTGGGCGAAGGCGTTCTCGACGAACACGACGGCCTGCGTCCGGTTTCGTACGCCCAGGCGCCGCAGCAGCGCCGTGATATGCGCCTTAACCGTCGCCTCGGCCAGCGACATCTCGTAGGCGATCTGCTTGTTCGGCTTGCCCGAGCAGATCAGCTTCATGATGCGCTTCTGCTGCGGGGTCAGGTCGGCCAGCTTGGGATGTTCGAACTCCGATCCCGCGGCGGCGCATGGCTGCGTTCGTTGATAATCGTGCGGCACGTACCGGCGCCCCGCCAGAATGTCGGACAGCGCGGCATGCAGCGTCCGCGCCGGCGCATCCTTGGGCAGAAAACCCGCAGCACCTTCGTTGAGGAGCGATTGCACGAGTTCGAAGCTCGCCAGGGATGAAATCACGAGGATCCGCGCCTCGGACAGCCGGGCCCGCAAGCTGACGAAACCCGAAATGCCCGTGACGTCCGGCAGTTTCAGATCGAACAGCACCAATTCCGGGTCGAACCCTTCCTTCGCCATCGTCAGCGCTTCGCCCAATGTGCGCGCCTTGCGGATTTCGCAGTTCGAAAAGACCAGGCTCAGCGCCGATTCCAGCGCGTCGCTGTACAACGGATGGTCATCCACGATCAGGATGGACGACACGGCCTGCTGAGGTATCGGATGCCCCGCGTCTTTCATGGTAAGTTCCTCCCCGCATCCAAACTAGCCGGAACGCACTTTTTTTCAACATGTTCCGAAGCCCGCGTGGAGGCCCTCCGCGGATTCCGGCCAGTGACCGAGCCGTTCACCAAGATTTCATCCTAAAATTGAGTATCTCGGATAGGTTGCGTGCCCGCCGGACGGCAACTCGCCCGCAGGAAGCGCGCCGCGAAATCGCCGAGAGACTGCCGTGGCGAGTCGGGGGCGAACACCTCCCGATCGAACCGGTCCAGAAGCTCCTTGCGTCCCGCCGTCATCCCATCGCGGCGCAGAATAGCCGCGGCGGTGCGCCGCGTCTCGGCCACGGCGCCGGAACGGGCGGCGCGCCGCAACTGCCAAGCCAGCGGATCCAACATCGAAAAGCGCCTCAGTGCACGCAGCCCACCGACGCGCCGACCGGACTGGGCAAACGCAACGCCGCCAGCGAAAATCACCAAAGCCAAAGCGGCCAGCAACCCGCGGGGAAGGTGGTATTGCGGCACGAGCTCCGCGGCTTCCGGAGGGGGAACTGCATTCGGCACGACGCTGCCATAGGCCACGCGCTGTGCGGACACGGTGACCTCGCGCATCTCGCGCAGCGTGGTGTCGAAGTAGTCGAAGCTCACCGGCTCCACGATGGCGGAGGTGTCGTTGCTCGGCCGGATCGTCCATCGCCAGAACCCGATCGACACCGGTCCCTGCGGCGACAGCTCGACAAAGCGCTTTTCGGGATGCGCAAAGATCATCGCCGACGGAGAGGTCAGGTCCGGCATCGGCGGCAGCATCTCCGGCGTGACGCCCAGCGCCTCGACCCGGATGATGCGCAGCACGCCCTCCCCCGGGGTCAGCTGATCCGGGGCGTTCGACCATTGATCCTCGACCTTCAGGCTGCGGACCGGGAACCACCAGTGGTCGACCGGGGGCGCCGGTGCGACCGCGATCGTGACCGGCTCGGACGTTATCTCGTGATCGAACCAATCGTCGCTTTCGTCGGTCAGCGTCAGCTTGTGGGTGAACGGACCGATCGTGAGCTCTCCGGGCGCGTCGGGAAAGATCGCCATCCTGCGGGTGAAGGTCTTGACCTTGCGTCCGTCGATGCGCTCCTCGCGCCAGGCGTCCGGGCCAAGCTGCGTCCAGCTGAAGCCGTCGAAATCGGGCTGCACCAGTTGCTCGCGCGTGATGTGCCGCCGATAGACACCGCGGATCGTGATCAGCACCATTTCCCGGGTGAGCGGCAGGTGGTCCGTCTCGTCGACGGTCACGCGCAACTCCAGCTCGGAGGGGAGGACGGTCCGTGACTGCGCCGCGAGGTGGAGCGGCACGAGCATCAACGCGAGACATAGCAACAACTTCATCGCGGATCCTCCGGCTCCGGCGGGGAGAGGCCGAGTTTCTGCCGCCGCTTGTGTTCCTGCAGGATGCGCGCCGCCATGTACTCGCCCGGCACGTCCGAGAGCTGCTGCAACCAGCGCTCGTCCGCGACCATGAACTTGTCGTCGAACACCCGCCGCACGCCCAGCCGTCCGCGGCTGTCGAGCTCCGCCAGACCCAGCATCGTGTTGGTGTTTGTCACCTCGCTGCCGGTGCCCGCGGCACGCGCGTTCCCACGGGCGATGAAACTGTCGGCCTGCGGCCCTTCCTTGCGCTCCGGAAAGAGCGCCAGCGCGGCGGGGTCGATGCCGAGACCCGCATAGAAGGCCGCGACCACGTCGAAATTGGCGCGCGCATCGGGATGACCCCGCACATCCGCGAGGTCGAACGCCTCGAGCGCGGCGGCATGACGTCCCGCATGCGCTTCGGCGATGCCGAGGTTGTACCAGGATTGCGCCTGCGTGAATTCCTCTGCAGCTCCGTCGAAATCCCCGGCTTCGAACAGGGCGACGCCACGCCAGTCGGGATCGGTGAAGAAGCCCTGCCGCCAGCCCGGGCATCCCGGCCGCCATCAGCACGCGCCCGAACGGCGCCGCCCCGCCCAGCACGACGCCGGCCAGAAGTGCCACGAAGGTGAGCACCGCCATCCCCCTCACGCGACCGGCCTCCGAAAGAGGTACAGCAGCGGTATCAGCGCCAGCGCCAGCAGGTAGCGCCCCAGATCCTTCCAGAAGAGCAGCGGGAAATCCTGCCGTTCGAGCCGCGTCTGCGCGCTTGTCGACAGCCACTCCGCAAGCGTGTCGGTCTGCGCCAGCGTGAAAACGGCGCCGCCACCCACATCCGCATGGGTGGCAAACTCCGACGTCGGCTCGTGGAGCGACACCAGCGACAGCCGCGCCCCCTGCCCCGCAATTTCCGCCGCCGCCCGGAGCGAGCCCGGACCAAGGCCGGCACCGTCGGTCAGCAGGACCACGTCGCCGGCGATCACCTCCGCCTCGTGCAGCAGACCGGCTGCGAGGTCGAGCGCCCGTTCGGGCCGCGAGCCGGGATCCGGCACGGTCTCCGCGTCGATCAGGGAGAACGTCTGGCCCAGCTGCACGTGATCGAGCGTCATGTCGCTCGCCACGTAGGCATCACCGCCAAAGACGATCAGCCCGCCAGGCCGCGTGCCCAGAGAGGCGAGGCCGAACCGCCCCATGGTCTGCATCTGCGTCCAGCGTGGATCCTCGGTCACGCTCGCCGATCCGTCGATCAGGAACAGGACCCCGTCGAGATTGCGGAACGACAGCGCCTCCCGCCGCTCCACCGCCGGACCAGCGAGTGCGACCACGGTGATCGCCAACGCCGCCAGTACGGCGACGAGTGGCGCGCGGCTTGCACGCGTGTCGACGCGCCCCAATGCCGCCATCGCTCGCAGCAAGGCCGGATCAGCCGCGCGCTGCCAGTCGCCGAGCCCGCCGCGCCGGGTGTGGAGCCACCAGCCGATCGCCGCCAGCAGCGGCAATGCCAGGAGCCAGAAGGGCCTGAGCAGGGTCACATCGAGCCCGGTCATGTCAGATCCCGCCAGGCGAGCCACAGGCTCAGGAATGCGGCCAGTGCCGCGGGCCAGACCCAGTGCTCGCGAAAGACCTCCGCTGCCAGCCCGTCGCTGTCGGTGGACTCCAGGCGGTCCAAGGCTTGGGTGACCTCAACCAGGTCCTCGGTCGTCTTCACGCGGAAGGTCTCACCCCCCGAAATCTCCGAGATCGCCCGCAAAGTCGCTGCATCGACCACGCCCCGCTCGCCCGCCTCCGCGGTCGACAGGTCCTTTGGCCCCAGTGCGATGGTGTGCACGCGGACGCCCATGCCGGCGGCCAGTTCCGCCACCCCGCGAGGGTTGGTGGCGCCCGCGTTGTTCACCCCGTCCGACAGCAGGATCACCACGCGCGACGCCGCCTCGCTCTCGGCCATCCGCTTCAGCGCGAGGCCCAAGCCGTCGGCGATGTTGGTCGCCCGGCCGGAAATCCCGATCTCCGCCTCTTCGATCCGCTGCGCGACGGCCTCGGTGTCGAAGGTGAAGGGTGCAGCGTAATAGGCCTCCGACCCGAACACGATCAGCGCCACGCGGTCGCCGCCACGCCGTCGCGCGAAATCGGCGCCGACGGTCGTGACCGCCTCCAGCCGCGTGACCTGCCGGCCGTCCAGGTGGAAATCGTCGCGCACCATCGACCCGGAGAGATCCAGCACGATCGCAAGATCCCGCCCCGAGACCTTCAGCGCGGGGATCGGCGACAGCTCCCGCGGGCCGGAGACTGCCAGCAGCACAAGCGCCCAGATCGCCCAGAGCAAACCGTGCCGCAGCGTCAGACCGGAGACGCGCGTGCGCGCCCCCTGCCCCGCCGCGATCATCGCACTTCCGACACGCTCCGGCACCGCAATGGCGCCGCCGGTCAGCGGCGCGGCCCCCAGAAGCCGCATCGCCAGCAACGGCAGCGGCAGCAGGACGAGCACCCAGGGGTCGGCCAGCTCAAACAAGGCGCGCGACCTCCGCCTCCAGCGTTTCGATGTCGACGCCGCCGCCCGGCTCGTAGAGCCTGCCTTTCACGGCCGCGTACCGGTCCGGCGCATGGGCGCGCAACAGGTGCAGAAGTGCCACGCGCCGATCTGCCGGCGGTTTCTGCGCCAGACGCGCCAGTTGAATGCGAAGATCGCCGTCGGCGCCCTGACTGCGACGAATACTCACCAGGCGCAGCAGCCCGGCCACGATCAGCGCGGCCACTCCGGCGAACCCGACCGTGACGGCCAGATCGGCGATCACGCCACCTGCGGCCACGGAAGGCAAATCGATGTCGCGCAGGCTCGCCAGCATGGCGGTTTCGCTCATCGACCGGTCGCTCATGCCGCACGCCGCCGCGACGGGAAGGCCGCCGCCAGACGGCGCGCCATGGCCTCGACCGTTTCCCCGGCATCCAGCACGAGCGCCGGACGACCCGCGATCTGCGTCACCTGCTCGGCATCGGGCGCCTGCAGGGAGCGTCCCAGATAGAGCCGCATGCGACGGCCGTCTGCCGTCCGGATCGGGTACCGTCCGCGCGGCATTCGCCCCGCGGCGCCATCCGTGACCATCAGCAGGCGCGGGCTGCGGCGCCTCGCCAGCGCATCGAGCTGATCCCCGAGGTCCGCACCAGGCGCATCGAAGCCTGACGCGATCAGCACCTCCGAACCCGACGGCACGAGCCGATCCGTCCGCTTCAATGCCTGGTCGAGCGGCGAGTCAGTCCCCTGCCCCGCGAACATGGCCGCAAGCCCATCCGCATGGGCCTGCACAAGTCCGCCGATCACGTCCAGCATGCCCCGCGTGCGCCCGCGCGGCGGCACCGCCACGGTCCCGTCCGCCGTGATCGCCAGCAGCCCGACGCGCCCGCCGCCTTCGACGACGGTCCACCCGATCAGCGCCAGTGCCTCGGCCGCCGCGACCGAGCGGAAGGCCCGGCGCAGGCCCCAGAACATCGACGGCCGGAAATCCGCCACCAGAAGCGTCACCCGGTCGCGCTCCTCCTGGAACTGCCGCACGTGCAGCCGCCCGGTGCGGGCCGTGGTGCCGCGATCCAGATGCCGGATGTCGTCGCCAGGCACGTATTCGCGCATGTCCGCGACCTCCAGCCCGTGTCCCTTGCGCCGCGTGGCGAACCCGCCCGGCAGAGCCGCCAGAACCTCCGCCGGGACAGCGTTCAGCGCCACCCGGCGCAGCGCGATCAACGCGTCGGACCGGAGTGCCACGCCCGGTGCCTCCAGCGCCGCGGTCACAGCGGCTCCACCGCCGCGAGGATGTCGGCCACCACGTCGCGCGGCTTGCGTCCATCCGCGACCGCTCGCCAGGTCAGCACCATGCGGTGCGCCAGCGCGTCGGGCGCAAGGGCCGCCACGTCCTCCGGCATGGCAAAATCGCGCCCCTGCAGGAACGCGCGCGCCTTGGCCGACGCCGCCAGCGCCAGCGACCCGCGCGGGGAGACGGCATGTTCGATGTCCTTGGCATGTGGCCCGTCCCGCGTCGCCGCCACCAGCCGCACGATGTAATCCCGCAGCTCCGGCGCGAGATGGACGGCGCGCACCTTCCTCTGAGCGTCGCCCAGCTCGCTCAGCGACAGCGGCGTCGCCGTCACGGGACTGCTCTGCGCCTCGGCCTCGACGAGGTCCAATATCAGTCTTTCGGTCTCCATATTCGGTAACTTCAGCACCACGTGCAGCAGGAACCGGTCGAGCTGCGCCTCGGGCAGCGGGAAGGTGCCATCATGTTCGATGGGGTTTTGCGTCGCCACGACCAGAAACGGATCGGGCAGCGGGTAGGTCTCGTTGCCTGCCGTCACCTGATGCTCGGCCATCGCCTCCAGCAACGCCGACTGCACCTTGGGCGGCGCGCGGTTGATCTCGTCGACCAGCACCAGGTTGTGAAACACCGGGCCGCGCACGAATTCGAAGCTGCCGTCCTGCGGCCGGTAGACCGGCGTGCCGGTCAGGTCCGAAGGCATCAGGTCCGGCGTGCACTGGATCCTGGCGAACGTCCCCTCGAGCGCGTCCGACAGCCACTTGACCGTCCGTGTCTTGGCAAGCCCCGGCGGCCCCTCGACCAGCAGATGCCCCTCCGCCAGCAGCGTGATCAGCAGCCGCTCGATCAGGTCGCTCTGACCGACGATCCCCTGCGCCAGATGCGCCGAAAGCGCCGCAACGCCCGATTGCGGGGTGTCCGGTCTGGTGTCCATGCGTCCTCCCTGTCGCCAGCCGGCGAAGATGGTATGAAACGGTAGCCGTAAACCTGCGCCGCGCAAACACCATCGAAGGTCTTACTGCGGCCCCGCCGAACCCGTCAATCCGCTGCCCGCTGACACTCCGGCGCCACGATCCTCTCGAACCGCGTATCCGCCATCGTCTCCCGAGCGCGTTCCATGAGAAGATCGTAGCGGTCTTCGATATAGTCGATGAAGCGCGGATCGGTGGTCTGGTCGATGGGTGCCGCGGCCACGGCGTGCAGCATGAACACGTCGAACGGGCAAAGCCCCGCCGGGTTCGACCGCACCAGCGCCTGCATGAACTCGCGCGACCCCCAGGGCAGCCGCCGAATGTTGAGCGGCATCTCCTGCAGCTTCGAGTCGAACTCGGCCGACCGGTCGAAGAGAAGGATGTCCATCCCGAAGGTGAAGGACTGGAACAGCTCCTCGATCAGGATGGACCTGTAGAACGCGGCCTCCAGCGCATCGGGATGCGCTCCCGACGGCTGCTTCACCATGATATGCGTGCTCTGCCCGCGGCGGCCGAAGAACGTCTGCGCCATCGCAGGCGAGGATGCGGCGAAGTAGCCGTGCCGCGACAGACCCAGATCGTAGGTGTGATCGAGCCAGAGCAGGTCGGCCGTCAACTGGCCGTTCGGCGGGTCGCCCGAATAGAGCCGCAGAATGACCACGCGTCCCGACCCGCAGAGGCGCGCCGCCTCTCCGGCATATCGCATGGGTATGGGCTTGCCGAACACGTGTCGGGCCAGGTCGCGAAAGGTATCGATGATCTCCAACGACTGCGGATGCGGCCGTTCGCCCACGAGGCAGAGGCTCGCGCCGCTGAGGTCACGGCCATTGATATGCACCGGGATCGACATGTCGCGCCCGACCATCGTGGTGCGCAGTTCGTAGTTCCAGCCGCGCCGGGCCAGATCGACATAGCGGGTCTTGTCCGCCGCCACCGGCCCGGACAGGATCAGAAAAAATGCGAGGACAGGTCCCAACAAGCGCACGACGTTCAGCCTCCTTGGGACGAAGGTAGATCGCAAAGTGTCACCGGTCCACGATTAGCGTTGTTTGCAGGAAAACACCTGAAGCGACCGTCTCGCCTTCGATCTGCTGATCGCCCGGCCGAAATTCACGGCGCGGGCCCCGTCCAGATCTCGAGCGGTGACAGACGCCCGCGCAGCTTGTGCTGACCCGCGGACCGCAGGCCCTTCTTCTCGGCCCAGGACATCGCAATCGGACTGGACCGGAGCAGAGCGGCGGAGAGCGCGACGGACGCGTCGCAGGACTTGGCGAAATCCTGGAGGCGGCTGGCGGTATTGACCACGTCGCCGCTGACGGTCAGCTGCCTGTGGCGTTTGCCCCCGACGACCGCCGTCTGGACGGGACCGGCATGGCCGCCCACCCGCAACTCCAGGCCGGGCCAGGCCGGATCGGAGCGTATGGCTGCGTAAAGATCCTCGATGAAGCGCAGGGCCCGCTCCGCGTCCTGCGGACCGGGCTTCGGCAACCCGAAGACCACGATGGCCCCGTCTCCGGCGAAATGCGCGATGGTCCCGCCCAGGGGATCCACCGCCTGCTCGACCACGCCGTGAAACAATCGCAGGAAGTCGGCCGTGCCCTCCGGACCGAGACTTTCGGAATAGCCGGTGAAGCTCTCGACATCGACGAAGAGAACCACCGCAGGCTGGGCCTCCGGTCCGAAGCGCGGGTTGGCGAAAGAGGCGAGCCTGTCGACGAAGAGCGGCGAGTGATAGAGCGACAGGTTCGCCGCCCGGCGCCGATACTCCAGCAGGTGCAGTCCGGCCCCGGACCCGACCCCCAGCAGAAGCGACAGAAGGATCGTGGTGCCGTCGAGCCACCACCCGGCCAGGAACGCGGCCTGCAGCACCGCCGCGGTCACCGCGACGATCGTTCCCGTCGCGAGGACCACCAGCCAGGGGCGGTCCAGGCCGGCCGCCGCGAAGCCCAGGGCGGTTGCCACGACCGCGAAGACGGCATCCCACATCCACGCCACCGCGTCGCGGCGCAGGTGGCGCCCCTCGATCAGGTTCGCCGCCAGCGTCGCATGCAGTTCGACACCGGGAAACGCGGCGTCGAATGCGGTCGCATGCCGATCCCCGAACCCGGTGGCGGTCGCGCCCAGGAACACGATCTTGCCCGCCAGGTCCGCATCCCGGACGGTCGAAAACGAATGGGTCGGAATCGTTCCATTCGGCCCGTAGAAGACCAGGGGGATCGCGTCCTGCCGATCGAGTGCGATGGACGTTCCCCCGACCGAAAGACGGCTGCCGATGCCTGTCTGGAGCAGGCGCAAGTCGAGAGCGTCGTCGGCGGCTTTCAGGCTCGCGACGCCGAGCGAAGGATACCACGCGACCCCGGCTTCGGTCGCGAGGGCAAGCGCTGCGTCGAACCTGCGCACGGCGCCGTCCGCGTCGTGGCGCACGATAACGTGGCCCAGCGCCGCCACACCGCGCAATATCTCCGTCGGACCCAGCACCGGCAACGGATCGCCGGGATCGGCGGCGACCACGACGGTGAACCCGCCATCGTCGAAATCGCGCGTGTCCGCATCGGGAGACAACTCGGCAACGCCGAGCACAGCGGCGACGCCCGACAAGGCGGCGGCCAGATCCGCGTCACCGGGGCGCGCGTCGACCAGCAGGAAATCCAGCGCGATCGCCTTGGCGCCGGCATCGGTTGCCGCCGATACCGCGGCGGCCAGTGCGGATCGGGGCGGTGGAAACGCGTCGAGTTGCGACACCGCGGCATCGTCGAACGCGACGATCGCGACATCGCCCGGCGGTGATATGGGTCCGCGCCAGAGAAACCGCGCATCGAGCAGATGCCCCTCGATCCCTTGCCAGAACGCGTTTCGCGCGCCCGGATGCCAGAGTGCGAGCAGCAGGCTCGCCAGGACCACGACTGTTCCGGTGATGTGGCGCGCGCGTTGGAACCCGTCGCGTGCTACCAATCGGGACCGAGCAACGCATCGAACCGGTCAATGCGTGCCTGCCCCCATTGCACGACCGGACCGACCTCGCCCGATGGCGTCACGTCGACACCGTCGCCTGGCCCGAGACGCGCGTCGCCCTCCTCCGCCACCACGAAGACCGTGCCCTCGCGCGCAAAGACGGCGCTCGCCCGATTCTCCACCTGCATCGCCCAGTCGGTCGAGCGCACGGCTGCGACGGCCGAGGGCGTCCGGATCTGCACGCCGTTCGGCGCGTCGCTGGAGAACAGGAACCCGGCGATGCCGTCGAGCAGGCGCAGGCCGAACGGCCGCGCGCCTCCGTCGAGGATCCCCTGCACGTCCAATTCGCTTTCGGGTCCGACGACGACCTCGAGCCCTCCGGAGCAGGTCATCGTGACACGTCCACCCGGTCCGGTGCGCAGCTTCGCATTGCGCCCGAGCCCCAAGCCGATTTCTGCGGACCGTCTCCCTGCGCCGCGGGCGGAGACGGTTGCCTGCCCCTCGGCCCGTGTCACGACGCAGGTACCCGGATCTTGTGCGGCAAGGGACGTACCGAGCCAGATCACGAGGAAAGCGGGAACTGTGCGCAGCAGGCTCATATGTTTCATCGCGGCCTCTCCGCAGCATGTGCTTCGAAAGCATGAAGAGTTCGGCGGGACTAGGTCAACCGACGTCAACCGACGGTCGCCTCCAGATCATCCGGAAGCGACGTTTTCGCTCCGGAAACAGCGCACCGTTCAACCAGGGGCTGAAATCGCTCTCAGACACCGTCGATCAGGATGTTCAGCGCTCGCTTGAGCACATCGCGCTGCTCCGCCAGCGAACCGACCCAGTCGCGCAACTCCAATGCCGCCATCGCAGCCAATTCTTGGTTTGAACGATCCACGTCTCACGTGCCAATTTGAAACGAGCTTGGGCGGTGTTTTCATGAGGAGCGCTGCCCCATTGCGGACCATGTGGGCCGTCCGCAGCCCAGCCTGCCGCAAAATGACCCTTCGGTCAGATGAACGTCATCGCGCCTCGATCGGGATGAGAACTTCGTTGCGACGGTAGGCGGGCAGTGTCCATGGCGGGTCGTAGCCTGCCACCTCGGCCGGACCTGCGGGTTTCAGGCCCTTGGCGGCGAGCCAGTCGCGCAACCGCGCCTGCTGGGCCGGTGCCTGCTTGTCCAGCGACCCCGAGTAACGGACGACTGCAACCCGGCGCGGGGCGATCGTGCCCAGCGAAACATTCGGATTGGACGGTACCGGTGCGGTGTCCCGTGTGAACGCCTTCGGCAGGACGAAGATCATGTCGCGATCCGGCGTCGCGGTTTGCAGGACCGGCGCGGTCATGGAGATCTCGGTTCCGTCTTCGGCCGCCGTGTTCAGCACCGGCGCGGTCATCGAGACCTTTCGCTCACCCTCGTTCTCGCCCGAGATGTAGTCGAAGAGGCGCCCGAACGCGGCGTTGGAGCCGTCGGCCATGCCTGTCTTCGCCACGACCAGTTCGTCGTAGTCCCGGACCTCGAACGGGTCTTCGGAGATGATGACTGTATAGTCCGGTTCCGGCACGGATGCCCCTCCCACAACCGAGCAGGCTGCAAGTGTCAGAAGCCCCGTAAATTTGCCGATGATCCTCGAAACACGCGACGCCATGCTAATCTCCACATTTGCAAGCGCCGCATCGAGATGTGTCTGCTGCGTCTGTCACGGCATTTTCGGATTTCGACGTGCTCGTTGGCACCTCAGGCACGATAGGCAGCGCGACGTGGGTTGTCGAGACGGCACCCGTCGCGACGCGAACTCGAGCCGATGCGCCGCGGCGCGTGGCGCCTGCATCCGGGTGGAAGGCCGGCCACGTCTCGTCAGCAGCGCCCTGCCCGATCCGGCAGTTGCCGCCGCGTGCACCGCACAACCGCAGGCCCCAAGGAACCGAAAGCCGGCGGCGTTGTTGTACTGCAAATGGCTCGAGGGCCTTGGAAGCATTGGAGGCTAAAGATGCACGCCATCATCTACTTCGTGGGGTTGATCGTGATCGTTCTGGCGATCGTCAACTTCGTATTCTGATCAGGGAGAACATTCTGCCATGAACACCACACCACAAAATACCGGCGGAACCGCAAGGTCGTCGAGCGACACCGACAAGGCGCGGGACGCCGCCGCAGACCTGGGCAACGAGGCACGCGACAAGGCGCGCAGCCTGGGAGAAAACGTCGCCGGACAGGCGCGCGAGCAGGCCGATGCGGCCAAGGCAGGAGCCGCGGAAGAAATATCCTCGGTCTCCAAGGCGCTCCGGCGCGCGTCGGAGGAACTGCGCGACGGTTCTCCGCAAGAGCGTACGTTCGGCGCCGCCGCCGATGCGATCGCGGAACTTGCAGACAGCGTGCGCGACCGCGACCTCGGCCAGATGGTCGACGAGTTGAGCGGCTTCGCGCGCCGCAACCCGGTCGGTTTCCTCGGCGGCGCGGCCCTTCTGGGCTTCGCGGGCGTACGCCTTGCCAAGGCATCGCGTCGGGCCCGCGACGGAGACGATGCGGATCACTCCGGCCAGTACATCCACCAGGCCAGCACGCCGGCCGCCCCACGGTCGCCCACCGCATCGCCTGCGGGCACCACAGGTGGTCCCGGCACTGCCACGACCCGGACAGGAGAGACATCATGACCGAGAAGACAACAGGAAGCACGTCCAGCCTGATCGGCGATGCCATGACGCACATCAGTTCGCTGGTGCGCGGGGAAGTGGACCTCGCCCGGGCGGAAATCGATCAGAACCTCAAGCGTGCGGGCGCGGCCATCGGCATGCTCGTCGCCGCGGCCGTCATCGCACTCACCGCGCTCAACGTCCTGGCGGCCGCCATCGTTGCCGGCCTGACCGAGGCGGGCATGGATGATGGCTGGGCGGCATTCGCCGTCGGCTTGGTGTTCCTGATCATCGCCTATTTCCTTGTGAACAAGGGAACAAACGACCTCAAACTCAGTAGCATCGCTCCGAGCCGGACCTCCGAGAACGTCAGACGCGATGCCAAAGCCGTGAAGGGATCCGCCGATGCCCACTGACACCCGTACCCCCGACGAAATCGAACGCGACCTGGAGCGGGAACGTTCCGAACTGTCTCACACCGTGGACGCGTTGCAGGACAAGTTCTCCCTCGACGCGATCCTGCGCGAGGTGACCGGAGGCTTCCGCCGTCATGGCGGCGACTTCGGCACGGCCATCTCGCGGTCGGCCAAGCAGAACCCGGTGGCGCTGGCAGTGACCGGCGTCGGGCTTGCCTGGCTGATGTTCGGCAGGTCGCATGACGATCCCGACGACTTCGGTCCCGCTGGCGGCAACCGTCCTGCGACGGGCCGCAACTGGGACGACGATGCGAGCTACGGATCGTCCTATCGTCCGACACGCGGAGGCGACCTCGGCGCAACTTCCAGCGGGTATCGCGGCCCGGGATCTCCGGCGCGCGGCACCTTCGGGTCTCGTGACCCGGCCTATCCAGACTGGGCGCGCCATGATCTCGACGACTACGAGACGTCGCGTGACGACGGCGACAACCGGTCCATGGGCACACGCGCGTCCGAAACGGTGCACGAAGGCGCCGCAAGCGCAAGCGCCGGTGCGAAAGGCGCGGCCGACAAGGTCAGCGCGGGCGCGAAATCCGCTGCGGGCGCGGTGAGTTCCCGTGCAAGTGCCGCGTCCGAAGGTGCCGGCCGTGCGGCGCAAGGCGCGTCGGACCGGATCAAGCGCGCCCGGGAACGTCTGTCCCGGGGAACCGAGGACATGAGCGAAGGAGCGCGCGAGCGCATCATCGCCGCGCGTGTCCGTGCCGTCGAGATGGCGCAAAAGGCGGACGCCTCGGCCCGCAAGAACTACGCCCGCGGGCGTGACGCTGCCGCCGATTTCATCGAAGAACAGCCCCTGGTGGCAGGAGCAGTGGCCATGGCCGTCGGTGCAGCACTTGCCGGCGCATTGCCGCGGACCCGACGCGAAGACGAGGCACTGGGTGAAGCCCGTGACGATCTCTTCGACGAGGCCGAGCGCATCTTCAACCACGAGCGTCGCAAGGCGCAGAACGTGGCGAAGGCGGCGGTCGACGAGGCCGGCAATATCGCCAAGGAGAAGCGCGATCAGGCGGATCAGTCCGCACCTGGCGAGAAATCCGCGGTCGACGCCGCCGCCGACGAGGCGCGCGATGCCGGCAAGCGGGTTCGTGACGCGGCCGAAGGAGAGGCCAAGAAGGAAGGCTTGGGCAATCCGCGAAGCTGACGTCATGTCGGATGTTCCCGGACGCGACGCAGCCAGACCACGCGACTTGCCGTGGAAAGCCTGGAAAATGATCCTGATGCGCGTCTGGGGCAAGATCAACGAGAACCACGTCGACCTGATTGCGGCCGGCGTGGCTTTTTACGGTCTGCTGGCGCTCTTTCCGGCGATCACCGCGCTCATGGCCATCGCGGGGCTGATC
Organism: uncultured Alphaproteobacteria bacterium; assembly: GCA_963721175.1. Classification (GTDB taxonomy): domain Bacteria; phylum Pseudomonadota; class Alphaproteobacteria; order Rhodobacterales; family Rhodobacteraceae; genus Aliishimia. The sequence continues at coordinate 299,570 of CAVRIG010000026.1, forward strand.
ATCGATCCATCCCGGTTCGCCGGCCAGATGGAGACGGTGACCGCCTTCATGCCGAGCAACGTGGCCGAAATCGTGCTCGGGCAGGCGGAAGAGGTGGCGAGTTCTCAACAAAGCAGCTTGGGCCTTGCCGCACTCTTCGCGTTGGGGATCGCGCTATATTCCGCCTCTCGCGGCGTGGCGAGCCTGATGGAAGGCATGAATGTGGCCTACGATCAGGTCGAAAGCCGCAACCTGTTCCGGCTCATCCTGATCAGGCTCGTGCTGACACTGGCGCTTCTGGTGGGCCTGATCATGGGGCTCGGGGCCACGATCATCCTGCCGAGCATCCTGTCGATCGTCTCCCTCGGTCCGCTGACCGAGATGCTGATCGAGTTGAGCCGGTGGGTGGTTCTGCTGGCGATGACGATCGGCGGCATTCTGTTGCTCTACCGCACCGCGCCCGACCGGGCGCCGGCACGGTGGATCTGGCTCTGGCCGGGGGCGATCCTCGCCTGCGTCCTCTGGATCGCGGCGTCGGTGGCGTTCTCGCTCTACGTGGACAATTTCAACAGCTACAACGAGACCTTCGGCGCGCTGGCCGGCGTCATCGTGCTGCTGATGTGGCTGTGGATCTCCGCATTCGCGCTGCTTCTCGGTGCGGAGTTGAATGCCGAGGCGGAGGCCCAGGTCCGCCCCGACTCGACCACCGGTCCGGGCATGCCGCTCGGTCGACGCGGTGCCGTCAAGGCCGATGAACTCGCCGGGCGCAAGGCAGGTTCGAAGAGTTGAACGGTGTTCCGGACCTCACCCACGTCGCGCGCGGCTGGGCACATTCAAACGATCACGGCAGCATCAAGGCACGTCGTCGGGGTCGCATGTATGCCCCCGCACCAGCGCGCCGATCTCCCGAAACTCGTCGGCAAGGCTCAGCGGCAGCGTCTCGACACCCGTCGGCACGGCACCGGGATCCTCCTGTCCGTCGCGGAATACCTCGCGCTCGGCCAACCAGTGCAGATGATCCTCGCGCGCCTCTGTGTCCATACGCTGCAGCAACCGGGCCAAGAGCCGGCGATGGGCGATAAGGCGTCCTTCCAACGCCGCCAAGCGGTCCTCAATGCCGTTCATGCGTGCCTTCCGCGGGATGCCAATCGCGCGGCGCGACCAGCGCGGGGTTCGGCGGCTCCTCCGGCGGGATGTCGGGTTGCCGCTCGGGCGGCGGATCCTCGGGCAATTCGTCCGGAAGGTCGGGATCCGGCGTTTCGGTCGGCGTCGGCGGTGGCGTGATTTCCGGCCCCGGGTCCGGCGGGAACTCCTCGGGCGGGTTGCCGGGCGGGCGACCGGCTGCGATCCTGTCGCGGAGTTGCTGCGATGTGGTCCAACTCAAGGTAGTGTCTCCTTCTGTTCGGGAACCCCGCATCTGTGTATGACGGGGCGATATGACCACGGCCGCTTTCGTCGCGAAGTCAGCTGATTTTCTTCAGGTTCGGTTTCCCGCCGCGCAGGGAGCGCAATGACGGGCGCGAAAACCGCATGTCCAGTGTTGGCAGACACGTGCGCAGCGCCCTGAGAAACTGATTCGCCCATTGCGACGCGTCCGTATCCTCGACCACCTTCAAGCACGCGGCGTGACGTTCCTTGCGCTCCTCTAGCGGCATTTCGAACGCCTGTTTCAACGCCCGCGCCATGTTCTCGATGTCGTGGGGATTGACCAGGAGCGCCTCGGTCATGTCCTCGGCCGCGCCGGCGAAGCGCGACAGGATCAACACGCCGGGATCCTCGGGATCCTGGGCTGCGACATATTCCTTGGCCACGAGATTCATGCCGTCGGCGAGCGAGGTGACGGCGCAGGCATGCGCCATCCGGAAAAGCCGGGCCAGCGTTGCGCGATCGACGCCGCGGTGAATGTATCGGATCGGCGTCCAGTCCAGCTCCGAGTAGGCGCCGTTGAGGCGGCCCACGATCTCTTCGAGTTCGCTGGTGATATCCTGGTATGCCTGCACCTGTTCGCGTGACGGCGGCGCGATCTGCACAAGGCTGCATTTGTCGCCCTCGGGCCGGCTCTCGAGATACCGGCCGAAGGCGCGGAAGCGGTTCGGAATGCCCTTGGAGTAGTCGAGCCGATCGACACCGATGACGAAGCATTCCGGCGCCTCCCGACCGAACGGATTGGGGCCCTTGGCCTCTGCCTGGGCGCGGAAATCATCGACGTCGATGCCGATGGGGAAGGATCGCACCGACGTGATGCGGTTGTGCATCTTCACAGTGCCGTCGGTCATGAACTCGGCCCTCGGGTCGGCGCGATACATCTCCATGCACCGCGCGATGTCGCCGCGTGTCTGAAGCCCAAGAAGATTGTAATCCGCGAGCCAGTCGGCGAAATCCTCCGGTTGGGACAGCACCGACAGATCGTCCGGTGCCGGGAACGGCACATGCAGGAAGAAGCCGATCCGGTTGGCGAGACCGCATGCGCGCAGCTCGCGGGCGAGGGGAAAGAAGTGGTAGTCGTGGACCCAGATCAGATCGTCGGGCTCCGCGATGTCAGCGATCAGCCGTGCCACGCGTGCGTTGACCGACCGGTACGCTTCCTCGAACGACTTGGGCATGTCGACCAGGTCGGCCCGCCGGTGGCAGATCGGCCAGAGCACGGAATTCGCGTAGCCGAGATAGTAGTTCGCCATGTCCTCCTCGGACAGCCGGAACGTCATGCGTCGGCCGTCGGAGCCGGGCACCGGGGTCAGACCTTCGCTTGGATCTCCGGGATCGGGGTGTGCACCGATCCATATGCCTCCTTCGGCCAGCGCATCGTGTAGCGCGACCACCAGACCGCCGGACGTCCTTTCGTCCGTTGGAACTCTGTTGGAAACGACGATGGTCTTCGATGTCATCCGGGCACCTTTCCAAGCGGTTCTTTGCCGACACAACCACTTGATCATTCAACCCGCGCGACGCCGAATTGTTCCCTTCTGTGGCAATCTAATGGCAGTTGGGAAGGGCTTTCGGACAGGCTGACATGAGGTCGCATTCAACCTCGTTCAGTCAACTTGGGATTGTCAACTGGCCCTCTCCGTCAATCCCCGGAACCTGCCATCGGTCCCTCCTGCGTCACGTAGAGTTGATCGCGAACCACATGCACGCCGGGAACAGCGCAAACGTGCGCGTTGACCAAGACGCGCAGATATTCGCGCGAGATGCTGCCCGTCAGCGTTGCGCAACCACGCTCGACCTCGATATCGAATACCTCTCCTTCGAGACGCCCGTCGGTTGCCAGTTCGTCCAGGATCCTGTCAAGCAGTTGTGCATCGCCGGGTTGATCCAGCGGCGGATCGACCGGCGCTTCGGCGATCGGGTTACGCAGCTTCTCGAACTTCTTCTTCATCTTCGCTCCTCGGATCGCGTCGTGATCGCCGGCCATGTGATGATGTTTCGATGTCCGAAAAACGCGTCGGCGCAGGGCAGGTTCCATTGCGATACACACAGGGAACCAAAGAGGCCGTTGCCGGTTCAATATTTGTCAGCAACTGGAGACGGACATGCAGGGTCTGGAGCGACATGGCGCGTCGGCACGAACGGTGCCGGCAAATGACAATGCACGCGTGAAGAATAAGGCAGATCCAAACCGTGATGCGGGATTGTTGCCAATGGCCTGGAGCTTCAAGCCAAGTGCGAATGCCGAAAGTATCGGCGAATGCGCAGCGCCCGGACGCACCGCGGACATGATCGCGCTGATCGCGGTACTGCTCTGGCAGGTTTCGTTTCTTCTTCTGCTCTTCGCCCTGATGTAGCCGCCGCGACCGACACGTCCCGGCGGCCAGGAACAACCGCGCAGGTGGAACACCTGCATGACCCCGACACAAGCTCAAGCTCAAGAAGGCGAGATCAATGGAACGAATTGAAACGGTGATCATCCCAATGGCCGGGAACGGCACCCGCATGAAGCCCGCGACGGAGGCCGTGCCGAAGGAGTTGCTGCCGGTCTACGACACTCCGGTGCTCAATTTCGCGCTCGCCGAAGCGGTGGCCGCCGGTGCGCGGCGCATCGTTCTGGTGACGCGCAACTCCAAACCGGGCACTTTCGACTATGTCCACGACGTCCTGTCGCAACCGGGCGCCTTCCTGCACGGGGTCGAAGTCGTATTTGCGGAGCAGGAGGAACCCCTGGGCATCGGTCATGCCGTGCTCTGCGCGCGGGACGCCGCACTGCCCGGCCCGATCGGCGTGATGCTGCCGGACGACCTCATCATGGGAGAGCCGTGCCTTGCCGAAATGTGCGCGGCGTTCGATCCCGGCCGCATGAAATGCATGGTCGCCGCGCAGGACGTCCCCCGCGACAAGGTGAAGAGCTATGGCATCTTCGACCTCGTGGAACCCGACACGACGGCGCGCCTCGCCGCTGCGCGCGATCTGGTCGAGAAGCCCGCGCCCGACCAGGCGCCGTCGAGCCTCGCCGCAGTCGGTCGCTACGTCCTGTCCGAGGAGATCTGGGACATCCTGGAGAGAACGGAACCGGGCGCCGGGGACGAAATCCAGTTGACCGACGCCATCGCCGCGCTCGGCGGGTTGCATGCCTTCCGGTTCTCCGGTCAGCGCTATGATTGCGGCAACAAGGAAGGCTGGTTCGCGGCGACCGAAGCTTACAGGTACACTTGCTTGAACAGCCAGAAGCCGATGGCAGCAGAGTAGGACGGAAAGGCCCGCTCGAACAGGCGGCACCGAGGTTTCGCCTGTTCGAGAACTTTCAACCGTAACCGGCCGGCGGAGAGTGCAAGTCAGGGGAACTCCGCGGACACTCGGCGGTTGAACTTGCATGACCATCCTGACGGCAATCGCGCTTCTGTCGGCGCTGGCCTTTGTCATCTCGGCCGTTGCGTCCCGCGCACGTCACGCGACAGCCCCGCAATCCGCCCCCTTCCTCGGCGGAGGCAATGCCAATGCCCATGCCTGGCAACGCTACCATTTCCGTGCCTACACCATGACGCTGGTCTTCATCGCCTTCGAGATGGAGATGATGTTCATGTACCCGTGGGCCGTCGTCTTCGTCGAGGAAGGTCTGAAGGCCATGGCCGAGATGGGCATGTTCCTTGGCATTCTCGCCATCGGGCTGCTTTACGGCTGGCGTGAGGGGGTGTTCAGATGGCAATAAACCTGCTCAATCGCCTTGCCGCCGCCGCACCGTGCCCGGTCTTTGCCTGTGCCGGGCCCGACATGTTGATGGCGGTGGAGAAAGTCCTGACCGGCGGAGCGGTGCGGCGTGTGCAAAGCCCGCGCTCCGCCGCGATCCTGCTGGTGGCGGGCGACATGCCCGACCGCGCGGCACAGGCGCTCGACCGCATCCACGATCAGATCCCGCCGCCGCGCGAGACGGTGCACTGGGATGGAACCGGCGATCCGGCACCGGACGTGAACGCGGCTTGGTCGCGCCTGCTTCGGAGCGGGGCGGGTGAGCCAGATCGGTGCCCGGACACCCCGCCGAACCCCTGGAAGGGCGAGGGCGATCATGGGCAGGGCGGGACAGGCATGATGGGGGGCACGCCCTATGGCCGACCCATGGCGATGACCGGTGTGGATCCGCGCGATGGGCTCGAACTCGATCGCTACACCATGTGCATCGGGCCCTTCGCGCCGATGCTGCCGCCGGGGCTGGAGTTGGAATTGACCCTGCAGGGCGACCTGATCGCCTCCGCCCGCGTGCTGAACCCGCCCTTCCGACAGTCCTCGGAGGCCAGTGCGCCCAGCGCCTGTGCCGCACGCCTGCTGCGGCTCCTGGGTCTCGGATCTCAGGCGGACCGGTTGCTGCGCCGCGGAGTGGCGTGTGCTTCGTTGGCGCCGCGGGCCTTGCCGCAAGGGCTCGGCGACGCAACGGCAGGTCAGGATGTACGAAAACGCCTGCGGGAGTGGCTGGACGGCCAGCCGGGCGAGTACCAGGCGCCGGAGATCGGACCCATGCTCGAGGGTCTGGAATGGCACGAGGCGATGCTGGTGTTGAACTCCTGGCCGCCCGATGCGATCCGGCGCGCCGCACAGGTGGCGGCATGACAGCGGCCGTGCTCGCCATTCCGATTGCGCTCCTCGCGGGTGCGTGGCTTGCCGCCTGGTTCGACCGGCTGGTCCCGGCAATCTGGGGCGCGGGCACGCTGAACCCGGTGGCACCCCTGCGTGACGCTGCTGTCCTGCTGTCCCGCCCCAATGCGGAAACGGAAACGCCAGACCGGCTGACGCGCTGGCTGGCGCCCGGCACCTACCTCGCCCTCGCCGCCGTCGGTCTGTCCGTCGTGCCCTTGACGCCGGGGCATGCCCCATTGGAGAGCCCGGTTGGGATTGTGATCTGGGGCGCCTGCGAGGCCTTGACGGTGGTCGCGGTCTTCCTGCACGGCTGGTCCCCGAACGCGCCATTCCCGCTGATCGGCGCCTATCGATATGTCGCGATCGGCCTGCCGGTCATGCTGCCGTCGATGTTCGTTCTCATCGCCGCCGCTCTGCCGGCGGAGAGCCTGTCGCTGGTGGAGGTGGTCGAGGCGCAGCGCGCGGTCTGGAACGTCATCCGCCAGCCGCTGGGCCTGCCACTCTTCCTGCTGGTCGGGCTGACATTGACCCTGCGCGGGCCATTCGACTTCGCCGATGGAGACGACATTGCGGGCGGCACCTCGGCCGAGGACTCCGGTCCCGGCCGCGCGCTCTGGCAACTGGCACGGCTGACGATGCTCACCGCCTTCTCCGCCATGGCCGCCACCGCCTTTCTCGGCGGCCCGCTCGGTCCCTTGCTTCCCGGCCCGGTCTGGCTCGGGACGAAGACGGTGGGCGTGATGGCCCTCACGATCCTCCTCGGACACACCGTCGCGCGAACGGTGCCTTCACGGATGCTGCACCTCCTTTGGGTGGTGGCGCTGCCGCTGTCATTCCTGCACCTGGCGCTGGCCGGATGGGTGGCGCTGTGACGCTGGCGGCGATCATCGTGCTCGGGCTCTTCGCGGTCTGGACCGGCTGGCGCGTTTTCGTGGTCGATTCCATGGTCCGCGCGTCGTTCTCGCTGATGCTGTCCTTCTTCTGCACGGGGGGCATCGCACTGGTGCTGCACGCCGACTACCTCGGCGCCGCGACAGTCTTCATGATGGCGGTGGAGATGATGGTCATGGCGATCTTCATGGTCATGTTCATGATGAACCCCGCCGGGCTCAACCCCATGAAGATGGTGCACCAGGAACGGCTCTCGATCCTGATGGGCGCGCTGGCCTTCGCGACATTCGCCGGCGCCGTGCTGGTCTCCGATCTGCCGGACCGGCCCGTCGATCCCTCGCGACCCGCAACCTTCGATCTGGGCACGGAACTGCTCGGCCCCTCCATGCTGATCTTCGAGACCGCCGGGGTCACGCTTTTGGCCGCGATGGTTAGCGCCGTGGTGCTCTCTTCGCGGCAAGGGCGCTTCGGCGACGCGGATGCCGGCGCGCGTCCGCCCGGCCTGACGGAAGGCGGAGCCCCGGCAGGCCGTCAGCCGGAGGAGACTGGCGGGCACCATCATCATTAGGGAGGCTCGATTGACGCTCACCATCGTTCTGCTTTTCGCCGCCGCGCTCTTCGGGATCGGGCTTTACGGCGCGATGTCGCAGCAGAGCTTCGTCATGCTGATGATGGGGCTGGAGTTGATGCTGAACGGCGCGCTGCTGGCGATCATCGGCTTCTGGTCGCTGGCGCTGGCCGGGGCGCCCGAGGGTCAATTGCTGGCGATCATCGTCATGGCGGTGATGGCGGTCGAGATGGCAGTCGGTTTCGCGCTGGTCGTCGCCGTCTACCGCGTACGACAGGCCGACATGACCGAAAGCATCGGGACGCTGAAGGAATGATCTGGGCGCTGGCACTTTTTCCGGCGCTCGCCGGCCTTGCCCTCTGGGCGTCTGCGCTTGCACGGCTTGGGCCGGGCCTGGCAGCCTGCGCGGTCGCAGCGACAACGGCTGTGTTCGCGACCCTGGCCGGGGAGATGACCGGGACGTGGATCTGGTCAGGCACTCTGATCCTGCAGGCGGAACTGACCGGCCCGGCGCAGGTGATCGCGGTGGCCGTGCCGCTCGTGGCGCTTCCCATCCTGCTCTACGCGGCAGGAATGGAGCGCGAGCGCGGCCTCTCCCGGCTCATTGGCCTGCTCCTCGTCTTCGTCGGCGGGATGGAGCTGATCCTGATCGCGGGCGATCTCGTCACCCTGCTGATCGGCTGGGAACTCGTCGGCGCCTGCTCCTTCGCGTTGATTGCGCAGGATTGGCGGAAGGCGGTTCCGGACGGGACCTTCGCCTTCGTCGCCACGCGGTTTGCGGATCTCGGCCTCTTCCTCGCGCTCATCGCCTGTTTCGCCGCCACCGGTGGGACCAGCTATGCCGCCCTCGGCGAACTGGAGGGCACCGCGCTGACCATAGCCGGCTACGGCCTCGCGCTGGCCGCCATCGGCAAGGCGGGTCTGCTGCCGTTCTCGCCATGGCTCTACCGGGCAATGGCCGGCCCGGTTCCCGTCTCCGCGCTGCTGCATTCCGCCGCGATGGTCGCGGCTGGTGTCTACCTGCTCGCGCGCCTCTGGCCATTCATTGGCGAAACGCCGGGTCTTGGCTCCATGCTGATGGGCCTCGGCCTCCTGACGGCATTGGTGGGCGGGGCGGAGGCTCTGCGACAGCGGCACGCGAAGAAGGTGCTCGCCGCCTCCACCGCCGCGCAGATGGGGCTGATGGTGGCCACGATCGGTGCCGGCTTTCCCGGGGTCGCGCTGCTGCACCTGCTGGTGCACGCCGCGTTCAAGGCGGGGCTTTTCCTGAACGCCGGGGTCCGCCACGATGCGACGGGCAGCTACGACATCATCCGAGGCGCGGGACCTCTCGTCTTCTGGCTGTCGCTGCCGCTGGCGCTCGCGCTGGCCGCCATGCCACCGCTGGGCGGAGGGTGGAGCAAGGAGGAGATGCTCAAGGCTTTGGGTGACGCCGGACCCTTCTGGGCAGTGGTTTTCGCGCTCGCCGGGGGGCTCACCGCCGCCTATGCCGCGCGGTTCCTGCTGGCGGGGCGCAACGACGGTGACCTTCCGTCGCCCCACGGTGTCTGGGCCGTCGCCCTGCTCTCGGGGATAACGCTGCTGCTGAGCGCCCTGTGGTTGCCGCCAGTCCATGAGGTCGCTGCCAACCTGCTTTCTGCCTTGCTTCCCACGGGCCAGCTGTGGGAGACGGTCCTGTCGCTAGGACTGCTCGCGGCAGGCCTCGCCTACGGCGCCTGGGCCGCCCGAGACCCGGGACCGGCGGCGGAGCGCGAGTGGTTCGGGCTCTCCGGCGTTCTGGATCCCGGCCTGACGCGTCGGTTCACTCAACTCTGCACCTTGTTGGCGCGGACCGACGACAGGCTCCTCGACGCGCTCCCCCGAGGCATCGCGGCTGCCGCAACGCATGTCGCACGCGGTGCCCGAGAGAGCGACCGGCGCTGGATCGACGGACTGGACCGCGAAGGTCCGCCGGGTTTCGTCGCTACGGTGATCCGTGGCACGCTGTCGGGCGCCCGGATTTCCGCCGGGCCGGGCGAGACTGCCGCCGACTGCATCCCCGGCACGACGGCGCATCTGGCCCGGCAGCTTTCGGGTCCGCTGCGCCGGGCGCAGAGCGGTATGGCGCATCATGCCTACCTTTTCCTGATCGTCGGCCTCGCCGCCGCCCTGTTCCTGCTGCTTCTCGGAGGATGAGATGCTGAGCCTCGCCATCCTGATCCCGTTGCTCTCCGCGCCTCTGGTTCTGCTGGTCGGCGCCCGCGGGGCGCACCTCGCGGCGATCGCGCTTCCGACCGTGTCTCTGGCGCTGCTCGTCGTCGAATGGGCGACACGAACCGGGCCGGGGTTCGGAGCCGAGGAGGCATGGCCGTGGATCCCGGCGCTCGACATTGCCTGGCGGGTGGGTGCGGACGGGATCTCGCTGACGCTGGCGCTGCTCACCGCGCTGATCTTCGCCGTCTCCGCCGCCTGGCCGGTGGCGGGCACCACGCGCGGATATTACGGGTGGATGCTGTTTCTGGCGGGCGCGTCGATCGGGCTCTTCCTGGCACTCGACATGGTGCTGTTCTACGTGTTCTTCGACCTGAGCCTCGTCGGCATGTACTTCCTGATCGGGCGCTGGGGTCATGGCGAGGCGCAGGCGGCGGCGCTGAAATTCTTCATCTACACGCTGGTGGGTTCGCTCGCGATCCTGCTCGGCATCATCGTGATGGCGCTCTCGATGCCGGAACCCAGCTTCGACATGCGCAAGGTCATCCTCGCGCAGCCCCTCGCCGGCCCGGTCGCGGGGTGGATCCTCGCCGCCTTCATGCTGGGATTTGCCGTGAAGACGCCGCTCTTTCCGGTGCACACCTGGCTGCCGCCGGCGCATGTGGACGCGCCCGGCCCCGCTTCCGCCATCCTGGCCGGGATCCTGCTCAAGATGGGGACCTACGGCATCATCCGGTTTCCGTTCCAGATGATGCAGGACACCTTCGCCGCCGCAGCGCCGTGGATCGCCGCGCTGGCCGTGATCTCGATCCTCTGGGGCGCGCTGGTGGCGCTGGCGCAAGTCGAACCTGAAACGGCGGATCGCCTACACCTCGATCAACCACATGGGCTACACGGTTCTGGGCATCGCCGCGGCGGGGTCAGCGGTCGGGTCGCAGGCGATGCGCGAGGTGGCGCTGACCGGCGCGGTAATCGAGATGGTGGCCCACGGGCTCATCACCGGGGCGCTGTTCCTGATGGCGGGCGGGTTCTGGCAGCGGCGTCAGGATTACGCGCTCGACCATTATGGCGGTCTCGCGGCCACTGCGCCGCGCTTCACCGCGGCCATGGTGCTGGCGTCCTTCGCCTCCTTCGGCTTGCCGGGGCTGGCGGGCTTCGTGGCGGAGCTGCAGATCTTCCTGGGCGCCTTCGCCGCCTTCCCGTTGCTCGCCGCGGTCGGGCTCTTGGGCATCGTGATCACAGCAGCCCTGTTCCTGACCATGCTGCGCCAGCTCTTCTTCGGGGAGCGGCCGCAGAACGATCCGGCCTTTCCCGATCTTGACGCGACCGAGATGGTCGTGCTCGCCATCCTGCTGGGGTTCGTCGTCCTGATCGGTATCTGGCCGGTCTGGCTCGTCGACCTGATCGGCGCCGGTTCGATCGTCGGTGGCTGACATGCCCGTCGGCGACATTCTCCCCGAACTCGCGGTCTTGCTCACCGCCGTCGGCGTGCTTCTGGCGGCAATGGCGCTACCGCACGCGCGCCAAGCGGTGTGTGCGTGGCTGGCGCTTGGAGGCCTCGTCGTGGCCGCGGGTCTTGCCGTCTGGAAGGCTGGCGCCCATTCGCTTACCTTCCGCGGCACCTTTGCGCTCGACCCCGCGACCGATTGGTCGCGGCTGGTGCTTCTGGGGGTCACGGCGCTCACGATCCTGATGTCACCCGCCTGGTTCGCGCGCGACCGGCGGCATGGCGAGTTCTACGCGATGCTGCTCTTCTCCACGCTGGGCGCGATGGCGATGGCGGGTGCGGCGGATCTGATGCAGTTGATGATGGGTGTGCTGCTGAGTTCGATCACCGGCTACACGCTCGCCGCCTGGCACCGCGACTGGGCGATTTCGGTCGAGGCGGGGATGAAATACTTCCTCGTCGGTGCGCTCGCCAACGCGTTGATGGTCACCGGGATCGTGCTGGTGTTGGGGATGTCCGGAACCACCGACTATCAGCAACTGGCAGGCCGCGCGCCCGGGTCCGAGCTGGAGCTGATCGGCGTGGTTCTGGTGATCCTGGGCCTGCTCTTCAAGCTGGCGGCCCTTCCCGCGCATGCCTGGATGCCCGACGTGGCGGAGGGGGCACCGGCCCCCGTCGCCGCCTTCCTGACCACCGCACCGAAGATCGCCGGGGCGGTTGCGCTCTACCGCCTGATCGACCTGTACCCGTTTGGAGAGACCGAGCTGCATGGCCTCATCGCCGGGACCGCCGCGCTGACCATGACCTGGGGCAACCTCGCAGCACTTGGGCAGGAGGACATGCGCCGGATGATCGGCTGGTCTTCCGTCAGCCAGTCCGGTTTCGCCCTGATGGCCGTCGCCGCGGCGGGCCAGGTGCAGGAGGCGCTGCCCGCGCTCCTGGTCTTCGTCACGGCCTATGCCGCCGCCAACATCGCGCTCTTCGCGACGATCACAAGGCTCAGGGGACGCACGGCCAAGGAGGATTTCCACGGCCTCGCGCGTCGGCGACCGTGGGAGGCGGCGGTGCTGATCTTGGGGTTCCTGTCGCTCGTCGGCATACCGCCACTGGCGGGGTTTCTCGGAAAGTTCGAGCTCTTCGCGGTGTCGGTGGCGGCGGACATGGCGTGGCTTGCGGTGATCGGGCTCGCCAACTCGGCGCTGTCGCTCGCCGTCTACGCCCGCTTCGTCGCTCCGGCCTTTTTCGAGGAACCCGAGACGTGCATTGAAACCCTGCCCGGCACATCGATAGGTGCGATGCTCCTCGCCGGCCTCGCCACGCTTCTGATCGGCCTCGCGGGCGGCCTGCTGCCGGTTGCGGTGACCGCGTTGCCATGAAGTCGCAGGCAGCGGAGGATGAAGCGCCGCAGCGCGTCGCTCCAGGGACAAGCGCGACGGCCACGGCGCGGGCAGAACGCCCGGGAGGAGAGATAGGCGCCCTGTGTCGACGGGATGCAAAATGACACATCACTTTGGTCGTGGTGGGTGGTTCCCGAAGTGCGCTCAGGAACACCTTTGCAACCTGCCGACAATCCGGGAAACGCATTCGGTTCGGAATTGTTCCCGCATAGGTTCGAAAAATGCGGGGGCAGAAACGTGCAGTCGGCTTGGCCATCCAGCGGTTTCCCTCACCCATGCGCTCAGTTTGCGGGACGGCCATGCGCGGCATCGGTCGATGACGGTTGCAATCTGTCGGCAGCGGCAGCCTCCGGCTCGATCACTCGCGGTCGTGTTCCGGCTTATCCTTGCGGCTGGTCTCCGCCATCTCTTCCAGTTCCTTCTCGGTCATCGAGTTGTACATGTTCTTCGCGGGGCCCTGAAGATCGCTGACCTTCGTCTCCCCGCGCTTGGCCGACAATGCGATGCCGGCGGCCTTCTGCTGTGATCCTGACTTGGCGGGCATTCCCGGTTCCTTTCCAAACATGTTGGCCGGCACCACGCCGGCATCCCGGCAAACCGGGAAAGGCTTTGCTTGTTCCCTTGCGGTCGCGCGTCGATGAGGTGTGAACGCGCGCCCGCGGAGATGCGGGTTTCACCCGCAGGCGAGCACGCCTACCAGCGGCCCGCGCGCGTCGCCAGCGGCGTGGCGGACACCCCGTGCATCACGATCGAGAGGGCTACGACCAGGCTGGCGACGGGCCAGATCGTCTGGACATCCGTCCGGTCCACCACCAGCACGGCATAGTAGATGGATGCGATTCCCATCGGTCCGAACCACCCCAGGAACGCGGCTTCGCGGCCGGTCCGGATGGTCGAGAAGGCTGGGCGCAGCAGCAGCCACCACGGCAGACGCCGCAGGACGAGGACCGCAACCGCGAAAGCCAGCCCGTGCCAGCCGAGGTCGAGCCACTCCTGCCATGGCAGCATCGCGCCGAAGAGGATGAAGACCGGCAGGTCGAAGAAGCGGCCGATCGCCTCCTGCATGTGCTCGTGGCGGGTTTCCTTCCGGTCGATGTGGCGGTTCAGCAGGAGGCCCGCGACGAAGACGGCCAGGATCCCGTCGCTGCCGATGAGCCGCACGAAGGACAGCACCGTGATCGACAGCGCGAGGCCGATGGACGTGATCGAATGCGCGTCCGCGAACTCTTGCCGGCGCGCCCAGATCAGCAGCCTGCCCGCGATCTCGCCGCAGATCATGCCGATGACGACGCGCCCCGATCACCTCCCAGAGCAGGACGCGCAGGACCCATTCGCCCAAGGCTGCATTCACGGTTTCGGTGATCAGGAGCACCGGCAGCAGCACGAGCAGGATCCCCAGGCCGTCATTGGCCCCGCTTTCCGCCGTCAGCAGGTTGCGCAGGCGCTCCGGCACGTTGCCTTCGGCGATGCGCCCGCCGGTGATCGTGGCCGCGAGAACCGGGTCGGTCGGCGCCAGCACCGCGCCGAGCATGCAGGCCGGCAGCAGCGCGAAACCGAGAATCCCCGCCGCGAGCCCGGCACCGGTCGCCGCCATCAGCGGCAAGCCTACCGCGAGCGCCAAGCATATGTCCCGCCATTGGCTCCGCGCGAAACCTGCCGGAAGCCGCATCGCCGCTCCCATGACCGCGATGCCGAGGGTCAGGTGCGACGCTTCCTTCAGCCAGTTCAAGGGAATGGCCCCGTCGCTCGCGGAACCGAGCGTGTTCATCGCGGCGGAACCGACCAGCACGCCGGCGAGAAGACAGATCGTCGGCTCCGAGAGCCAGAGCCGGTTCTTCACGTATCCCCCGGTAACGCCGAGCACCAGTACCGTCCCGGCGCCGATGGTCAGCGCAAGGTCCAGGTCGGACATGACGTCGGTGGCGATGCGCCCGGCCTCAGTAGAAGAAGAACAGAAGGACGATCACGCAGACGACGGCGATGATCGCGATCGTGCCCACGCCGAACTTCTGCTTCTTGCTGCCGGCCTGAAGGTCGCCCGGCGTCAGCTTCGCGCCTTCGGTTTCAGACGTGCGCGTCTCCTGATGGCGGGCGCGCCGCGCCTGCTCCGGCGTGGGAGCGTTGCCGCCGGCCTCGTCGTCGGTGCCGAGCGGTGCGGCCGCCGGATCGCTGAAGGCGACCTTGTCGCCGCCGCCGCGGTCGATGTCGTCGCGCAGCCGGGCCGTTTCCGCGGCGCCGGATTTCGGTTTTGTGTGGCGGACGCCGTCTGCGTCTCGTTCTGCGTCTGATTTTGACATGACCGTGTACCTACCTTGGGTTCTGCCTTGGGCTCGAAACCCGGTGGCGCGCGCAAAGTTCCCTGTCGCCCGATCTCGCTTGCCGTGGAACATCGGCCCGAACCTGCTGTTCCAGAGCCTTCCCGGCCGAGTTGTGCCGGACCCGAACCGAAGGATTGACGACATGAACATCTTCACGACCACCGCATTGGCCGCTTTCATGGCAGTTTCCGCGGCTGAGGCTGCCGACGTCTCGGCCGACGTGAGCGACCGCGAGGGCAACAGCCTGGGCGCCGTTCGCGTCACCGACACACCGTCCGGCGTGGCGATGGCCACGGTGACGCTCATGAACCTGCCCGCGGGCGTTCATGGCATTCACCTGCACGAGACGGGTGATTGTTCCGCGGACGATTTCACGTCGGCGGGCGGCCATATCGCCGGCGACCGTAAACACGGTGTCCTCGTCGAGGGCGGCCCTCACCCGGGCGACATGCCCAACCTGACCGTGAAGGACAACGGCAACGGCGAGGTGGAGGTATTCCTGCCTTACCTGCAGGTGGAGCGGGATCTGCTGGACGAGGATGGCGCGGCCTTCATCGTGCATGCGGGCCCCGACGATTACGAAAGCCAGCCTGCCGGGGATGCGGGCGATCGCATCGCCTGCGGCGAGTTTACCGAACAGTAGTCCCGACCGCGCATGGCGGCGTATGGCGGGGCCCGTCCAGGGCCCTGCAACCGGCTTCGCCGAACGGGACAGAGGCAACCGCACATCGCCGAACCCGTTTCAGAATGAGGGTTCGGCGGTCATTGATCTGCCTGCCGACACACGCGCACCGACGGCGGGCAAGGCATGATCGACAAGCCGACAGTTCTGTTCACCGGCGCCTGCACCGCGATGACATGCTCGAGGCCTTCGCCCGGACGATCGACCGCCGCGCCGACCTGCCCGAGAACGCGGTGATCCTGATCGGCGAGCCCGAGGCGATGGGGTACGGCGAACTGCAGGAAACGCTGGCCCGGCTGATCCACGGTGCGGAGGATTGGAAGACGCTCTCGGTCCCCAAGCCCCTGGCGGCCGCCGGTGCCTGGGTGCAGCAGAAATCCACGCCCCTCGTTCCGGACGACTTCGACCAGGACGAGGAGCCTTTCATCAAGCCCTTCATGGTGCAGATGGCGGATGCGCATTACGAGCTCGACATCAGCAGGGCGGAAACGTTGCTGGGCTGGCGGCACCGGCATTCTTTGCGCGAGACACTGCCGGCGGTGGTGGAGGCGCTGAAGGCGGATCCCGCCGGCTGGTGCGAGGCCAACGGGCTGACCAAGCCGCACTGGCTGCTTGCCGCCGAGGCGCGCGAGGACCCCGAGCGCGCTGCGCGTGCAGAAGGAAGCCGAATTTCGCGCCGCGCGCGCCGCCAACATCTTGGCGCAGTTCCTCAACATCGGCCTGGGGGCCTGGATGATCACCGCGCCGGTGCTGCTGGGCTATGCGGCGCAGACCGGACTGCTGCTGAGCGACATCGTCTCAGGCCTGCTCGTCATGGCGGGCAGTTTCCTCGCGCTGTCATGGCGGGCCGCACTGGTGCGGTGGGTGGTGGCGGCGGTCGGGCTCTGGGTGAATGACCGCGCCACTGGTGTTCTGGACCGACAGCCCGGCGGCCTACCTCAACGGCTCGCTCGTGGGCATGCTCATCTTCGGGCTTGCCGTTCTTCGGGCTTGCCGTCTGCACCCGGCCGGTGCCTGGCATCGTACGATGGTCGCGGTCACGGGGCCACGACCCCCAAGGGCTGGGACTACTCGCCCTCGGACTGGTCGCAGCGCATCCCGATCATCGTGCTGGCCTTCTTCGGCTATTTCATTTCGCGCTACCTCGCCGCCTATCAGCTCGGCCACGTCGACGGCGTATGGGAGCCGTTCTTCGCCGGTGCACCGGACGATCCCAAGAACGGGACGGAGGAGATCATCACGTCCTCGGTCTCGCGCGCATCGCCTGTGCCCGATGCGGGTCTGGGGGCGCTGACCTACCAGATGGAGATCCTGATCGGGCTGATCGGCTCCGCGCGGCGCTGGCGGACGATGCCGTGGCTGGTGATGATCTTCGGCATCATGATCGTGCCCCTTGGCATGGTGTCGATCACCTTCATCGTGCTCCAGCCGATCGTGCTCGGAACCTGGTGCACACTGTGTCTCGTCACCGCCGCCGCGATGCTGATCCAGATCCCCTATTCGGTGGACGAGCTGATCGCGACCTGCCAGTTCCTGGCGCGGCGCCGAAGGGCCGGGCGGCCGATCCTGCGCGTCTTCCTGACCGGCGATACAGATGACGGGCCGGACGACCGCGCCGACGAAAGCTTCGAACAGCCGCCGATGTATCTCGTCCGCGACATGCTGGGCGGCGGCATGACCCGGACCTGGGGCCTGGCGGCCACCATCGCGATCGGCATCTGGCTGATGGTCACCCGGTTGACGCTGGGCACGACGGGCACACTGGCCGAAGCCGACCACCTCGTGGGCGCGCTGGCTGTGACCGTGGCCGTGACCGCATTGGCCGAAAGCGCGCGTCCGGCGCGCTTCCTCAACATGTGCCTCGGGGGCGTGGCTGGTGATCTGCGCCTTCGTGATGGACGGAACCTGGCTCCAGCGCGGCGCGGACATCGGCGCCAGTCTGGCGCTGATCGCGGCCAGAGTTCCGCGCGGCCCGGTCCGGAACAGCTATGGCAGCTCGTCGAGGCTCATCGTCTGACGTTTCAAGACCTGTGGTGTCGCCGCGCTTTGCGGTTCGAAGAACCGGTTACCGGAACATGTTGGACGCGGGCATGTTCTGAAACCGTGTTGCCCCGTGCGATGGCGCGTTGAGGACAGCAGCATCGCATTGCCGATCCGGATGCAACGTGCCCAGCCCGCGGCCGCTCCGAGGAGCCGCCACCTGGGGCAGGAGGCAGGAAAGGAAGGAGCTTCGTGCGCGACATGGCCGACCACATCACCTCGCCGCGGCGGCGGCCCGAACTCTGGCTTCTCGCGGTGATCGCGATCGTCCTGACCGGCTGGGCGCTTCGGGCGATGGCCGGTGTTCTCGTGCCGTTGATCCTCGCATTCTTCCTCGCGCTGATGATCTACCCGCTCGATCGGACGGCCAGGGAAAAGCTGCCCGACAAGCTCCGCTGGCTGGGGCACGCGCTGGCGCTCTCCGTCGTCCTTCTGGCGCTTCTGGTGTTTCTCGGCTGCCTCTGGCTCGCCGCGGATCAGGTCATGACCCGTTTCGAGGATGCGGATTACACCGAACTGGTGCCCGCGGAATTGCTGAACGCGACGAACGGGAGTGAAGGCGCCGATTCGCGCTTGGGCGGCGTCTTCTCGAACGCGACGCAGTCGCTGGCCGGCGTGGTGGTGGAGCGGATGTCCGGCATGGCGCAATGGGTCGTCAACATGGCAGGCTCCATGCTGGCCGGGATCGTGCTGGTGATCTTCCTGATCCTCATGATGCTGATCGAGGCGCCGCATTGGCACGAGAAGCTGACGGCGACCGCCTCCCGGCGTGCCAATGTCGATATGCAGAACGCGCTGAAGGTCATCTCGCAACGCCTGCGCCGTTACCTGCTCACCCGCGTCATCATCGGCGCGATCAGCGGCGCACTTTACGCTCTCTGGCTGTGGCTTTTCGGCATCGACCTGCTCTTCGTCTGGGCGATGCTGGCCTTTCTGCTGAACTTCGTGCCGACCTTCGGGTCGCTGATCGCCGGATTGCTGGCGATCGCCTATGCCTTCCTGCAGAAGGATTTCACCACCGCGATGTTCGTCGGCACCGGCATCCTCGTCATCGAGCAGGTGATGGGCAATTTCGTCGATCCGCGGATGCAGGGACGGCGGATCTCGGTCTCGCCGCTGGTGATTCTGATCGTTCTGGTGCTCTGGACCTGGCTCTGGGGACCGATGGGAGCGATCCTCGCTGTGCCGATCGTCGTCGCCATGGTCATCTTCTTCAGCCATTTCGAGGTGCTGCAGCCCTTCGCGCTGTTTCTCAGCAACGAATCCTCGC
Organism: uncultured Alphaproteobacteria bacterium; assembly: GCA_963721175.1. Lineage (GTDB taxonomy): Bacteria > Pseudomonadota > Alphaproteobacteria > Rhodobacterales > Rhodobacteraceae > Aliishimia. Next base: position 318,412 of record CAVRIG010000026.1, read on the forward strand.
AGGCCGGCCTCGACCGCGCGACGGAAAGTGCGGGCAGCGAGTTGTAGCACGCAATACCTGCGACGCTGCCTCGCACGCAGCCTCGTACCGGAGGAACACTTGCTGCATTCGGCCGTTGATCCGCAGCGAGTAGGCAAAGGAGATTACCATGCAGTTTTCATCGATTGTGGCCATCACGGCTTTTCTGTTGGCCACAGGACCCGCAGCGGCACAGATGATGCAGGACTGGGACAGCGATGCCAGCGGTGCACTCTCCCGCGACGAATGGAACACCGCTTTCAATGACAGCACGGACTTTTCGGATTGGGACGCCGATGGGGACGGCATGGTCCGTTATGACGAATTCGACAACGTCCTGTTCAACCGCTTCGATGCCGATGACGACGACCGACTAATCGGCGCGGAATGGGACTACACTGTGGACAAAATGTACGGGGAGGAACCGCTGAACTTCTCGCTCGAGGATTACGATTACGACGGCGATCAGGCTCTGAGCCGGGACGAGTTCGCGGATGTCGGGCTCTATGACGACTTCCGCGAGAGGGGCGGCCTCGACACCTCGGTCGACGGCATCGGCGAAGACGACTTCGCGGACGGCATGTTCGACTGGTACGACGCGAATGACGACGACGAGATTGGCCCGGGCGAGGATCGCTGGTTGCAGTGACCTGCGAGACCCCGCACGGTCCCGCAGCCGTTTTGTCCGGCCGTGCGCGCCGGGAACACTTGTTCGGGTGGGCGACGACCTGACGCCGCCCCGGACGGCATGTCGCCGATCGCGACAGCCGACTGTGAAAGCGTTATGTGCGGTTTCGGACACAAACTCTGGAACTCCGTGGGTTCCTGGCCGTTCGCACTACATCAATCGAGGAGCTTGCCGATGACCGAATGGATCACCTCACTCACTCAAAGCATGGGCGCCCTCGGCGTCGCGTTCCTGATGTTCATCGAGAACGTTTTTCCACCGATCCCGTCCGAACTTGTGATGCCGCTGGCGGGGTATGTCGCCACGCAAGGCGATGGCGCCGGCTGGGGCGAGCTGGTTCTGATGATTGCGGCAGGCACGGCCGGCGCCGTTGCGGGGGCGGTCCTGTGGTACTGGATCGGGTTCCAGATCGGCATCGACCGCCTGAAGGACTTCTCGCGGCGGCACGGCCGGTGGCTCACGCTCACCCCGGACGAGATCGACAAGGCCGACAAATGGTTCGACAGGCATGGCGGCAAGGCGGTGTTCTTCGGGCGGCTGATCCCGACGGTGCGGACCTTCATCTCGGTTCCGGCGGGGACGTCGTGCATGGGCTGGCGCAAGTTCCTGATCTACACCACCGGCGGCACCGTGATCTGGAACACCGTTCTGGCGATGGCAGGGTGGTATCTCGGCAGCAACTACGAGCAGGTTTCGAGTTGGCTCGGCCCCTTCTCCACCGCGGTCGTCGGCGCCATTCTGGTCTGGTATCTCTACCGGGTCGCCACGTTCCGCCGCAAGGTTCCGGCGAAGTAGACCTGTTCAGAGTTCGCGGTCGCCGAGCTCCTCGATCACCATCGCCCGCGCCCGGTTCACGCGGCTCTTGACCGTGCCCATGGCGATCTGGCAGATCTCCGCGCTGTTCTCGTAGCTCTCGCCCAGCATCACCACCAGGATGAAGACTTCGCGATAGTGGATCGGCAAGGCGATTCACCGCGTTCAGGACCTCGTTGCCCCGCACTGACCATTCCTGTGTCGCCTCCATCCAGGGCTTGTCGGAGACGCAATCGCCGGCGCCCGGGCTCTCGCGGTTGCGCTTCGCGATTTCGTTGCAGAACGTGTTGCGCATTATCGTGAAGAGCCATGCGCGCAGGTTGGTGCCTCGTCTGAACTTGTCCTTGTGCCGGATTGCCTTGACCAGAGTCTCCTGAACCAGATCGTCCGCCTCGGTGGCGTTCCGCGTCAGCGATCGGGCGAAAGCGCGCAACGCCGGGATCCACTCGATCGTGGAATCCGGATCCAAAGCGAGCTCTTCGGGTTTCGTTTCGTCAGTTTCCACGTGCCACATTCATTCACCTTGATTGTGCGGCTCCGGGACCACCTGGGCCGACGGCACGTGGCGCCACCGGCCGGATCATCAACAGCCCTTCGAAACCATTCTCCTCATTCTGCACGTGCTGTCGATTGAGGCACATGCGTGACCCCCCGCAGGAGCCTGTTCTTGCACCGAAAACCTCGCATGATGTCGCGTCGATTGGCGGGTTGGGATCGGTCTTTCCGCAGCCTGCCACGCGACCGACACCTGCTGTCGACGGCACTGATTTGCAAACGTCGCTGTGCGGGTCCGGTTCCTGTTGTTGGAAAGAAAAGCTTCGGCCGACACGGCGGCATGGCACCGACCGTTTTTCGCGACGATGCGGTCACACAAGGTCGGCCGGCGGTGGTCAGGCACGGACCGCCCGTCGACCGTCGCGGTCTACTGGTCGGTTTCGCGCAACAGGCGCTGCAATTCCTTGGCGAGGGCGAGCAGCCGTTCGGGCGTCTCCTCCTCTTCGATCGCCTTCAATTGCTCTCTCAGCGCCGCATCGAGACCGCCGTCGTCCGGCGGACCCCAGTCAGTTTTGTCTTTTGCCATGTCTTCCGCTGTTCCATTCCACATTGCTTCATGGTTCGCCACGCCGTTCCTCGGGGATCGGGTGGCACTGATCTGTTTCCCTGAATGGAACATTACCATTTCCAGCGCTGTTCCGCATCATGACAAAAAGATGACAGCCTGCGCCAGTATGGCCGGCAATCTAGCAGCTTCGATCCGCGGATTCCGTCCACCGGAGACTTGCCGCGCAAAAGGTTAATTTTCTGTCGCGATCAGCAACTTATGTTGTCGAGACCGCAGCTCTTTCTTCTTTAGGTTGGTGTCAGGCGTCCCCAACTCAGCTTTTCTGTTCCCAAGCTGTTCTGTTCCCCACTCCTGATAGTGCGGGGGCGCCGCCCCAGCCAGAGGCACCCGCCGGGAGATAGAGAAATGGGCAGCACGACACTTCGTGTGGAAACTTGCGGTTGCGTAAGCAACGCCAAAGAATTCAAATTGAACGAAGCGGAACATCGACACGGCAAGTTCGCTTCAGATCCTGGCCAACCTGACACGACGCAGCCTGCGAAACGCGGACGGCGAGGAGGCCCGCGAGGCGCTCGGTTTCGTCAGCGAAGTGATCGACACGATGATCGCGCTCCACAAGATCGGCTCCGAAAGCGAGGACGATCTGTCTGTCCTGATGCGTGGCATGGCATCCAAGTGGCAGCAGGTCTGCGAGGGCCGCATCCGCATCGTGACGGATCTCGAAAACGGTCTGGAGATGCCGAAAAGCAGCCAGACCCTCGCCATCCTCATCGCCCAGGAACTGGTGATGGACGCGATCGAGAACGGCTTCACGGCCCGGCACGACGGCACCATCTGGATAAGGCTCTATTCGACGGCCCGGAACGATGTTACAATGGAAGTCGAAGATGACGGCGTTGGTATAGCGGCGAGCGGGAGTGAAACCGCCGAAACAGCTGCGACGCGTCACGACACCACCCTGGTTAGAGATCTGGCTGTATCGCTTGGCGGGACCATGCGAATCCAGGCCCGTCGGGGTTCCGGCTCCTGCATTGCGGTGTCCTGGCCGGTTTGAAGAAAGACCCAATGCCGATCGAAAGCCACCTGACCCGGAAGCTGCGCTTTGGCGCCAGCCTGGGGCAAGACGACGCCGAATACTTGGACAGGCTCTCCGAACTCTCCCGCAGGATTCCAGCGCAGACCAGCATCATCGAACAGGGCGACGTCGCGGAATTCCTGCACGTCGTCAAATCCGGCATGGCGTGCCGCTACAAGATCATGCCGGATGGGCGGCGGGCGATCCTCGCCCTGATGCTGCCCGGCGATTTCTGCGATCTGCATGTCGCCATCCTCGAATACATGGATCATTCCATCGGCACGCTGATGGAATCGGAGATCTGCCGGGTGTCGCGGAAGACGGTGGAGGAAATGCTCCAGCGTCCTGCCATCAACCGCGCCTGCTGGTGGGCGACGCTGGCCGACGAGGCGGTGCTGCGCGAGTGGCTCGTCAATGTCGGGCGGCGCACCACGGATCAGCAGCTCGCGCATCTGTTCTGCGAACTCTACCTCAGGTTCAAGGCGGTCGGCCTGGCCACCGACCACACCTTCCCGATGCCGTTCACCCAGACCACGCTCGGCGATCTCATCGGCTCGACGAACGTTCACGTCCAGCGGATGATGCGCAAGCTGCGGGAAAACAACCTGATCATCCTCGAAAACCGGATGCTCACCTTCCCTGATTTCCACGCCATCGTCGAGTTTGCGGAATTCGATTCCGGGTATCTGCACTATGGCCGCGCGGACCGCGAAGTCTTCAGGACAGCCCATAGCAGACTGAGGGTCTAAAGAACGCGTGACAGGGAGAGTGCATCTTGATCTTTTACTTCGACGTGAACAACGGGCGAGAACGATCCTTCGACGAAGACGGTTTCGAACTCGACGATCTGGAACATGCCCGCAAGATGGCGGTGCGCGAACTGGCCCACATCATCCGTGACGAGATGCCGAATGGCGAACGCGAAAGCTATGTCGTGACGGTGCGGGACACTGACGGGATCCCCGTCTACATCGCGACCGCGACGATGATCGGCGAAGTGCTCAAGCGCCCGGCATAGCCCGGCGTTGCACGCTGGAGCTGTCCCGCGCCGGCCCCTCCGGGCGGCGCTGAAAACGCTTGTTTCGCGCGCAGGCGCCGGAACAATCCCCGCGGTCCGGGGTTGGTGATTGATGACCGCGGATGGATCCCCCATGACGCAAGAAGCTCAAGGACGAGAACGCGTCGCCCCGCGACCGTCATACCTTCCGCGATCCGCTGCGCGCCCAGACCGAAACCGACGTGGAGGCCGGAGGTGAAACGCCGATCGACGCGAAGGTGCGGCTGGCGCGTGAGGCGGAAGCCTACCGCGTGGACCTCCACCGCAAGCGCGACAAGGTCGCGCGTCTCAGCCCGATGATGTTGTTGGTGCTGATCGCGCTGGCGTTCGGCGTGGCGGCCCTTCTGCTCGTCTATGGAGGTTTTCTATGACGCAATATTCCAGCGATCGCGTGCAGGATCAGCAGCCGGGGCTGGAACACGAGATGTCGCCGGCGCCGGACTATGCGCCGCGCTATCCCGGGTCCGGACGGCTCGATGGTCGCGTCGCCCTCATCACCGGCGGCGATTCCGGGATCGGGCGCGCGACGGCCGTGCTCTTCGCCCGCGAAGGCGCAAAGGTGGCGATCGTCTACCTGGCGGAGGATCGCGACGCCGAGGAGACGCTCGACATGATCCGTGCCGAAGGGTCGGACGGCATGGCGATCCGCGGCGACGTCGGCGAGAAACGCTTCTGCCAGGACGCCGTGGCCCAGGTCGTGGAAGCATGGGGCCGGCTCGACATCCTCGTGAACAACGCCGCCGAGCAGCACGCGCAGGAGGAATTCGAGGACGTCACCGAAGAGCAGATCGAGGCGACGTTCCGAACCAACATCTTCGGCCAGATGTTCATGGTCCAGGCCGCGCTGCCGCATCTGGCGGAGGGGGCGGCGATCGTCGCCACGACCTCCGTCACGGCCTATCGCGGTCAGGATCTGCTGATCGACTATTCCGCGACCAAGGGAGCGATCCTGTCCTTCACCCGCGCGCTGGCGAACAAGCTCGCCTCGCGCGGCATCCGCGTGAATGGCGTGGCGCCCGGGCCGATCTGGACCCCGCTGATCCCGGCATCGTTTCCGCCGGACAAGGTCGAGAGTTTCGGCAAGTCGAGCACGCTGGGACGGCCCGGTCAGCCCAACGAGGTGGCGCCCTCGATCCTGTTCCTGAGTTGCGAGGACAGCTCCTTCATGACCGGCCACGTGCTGCATCCCGATGGCGGGGCTGCAACGGCCGACTGACGCGGGCCCGGCGGCGGGTCAGCCCGTCGCCCAGTCCTCCAGCGCCTCGACCACAGATTTCCCGATCCCCTTCGCCTCCGCCTTCTCCAGCGGAGAGGGTTTTGACGCGCGCCGCTTCGCGGTCTCGGCCGTGAAGCCGTTCGCGGATTTCAGCGCGTCCAGTTCGTCCCAGTCGACCGGCACCGCCACCGGCGCCCCCTTGCGCGCGCGCAGCGACCACGGCGCGATGGCCGTCGGACCCCGCTCGTTGCGCAGCCAGTCGATGAAGATGCGGCCCTTGCGCTTCGACTTCGACATCGTCGCCGTGAACCGCTTCGGCTCGCGCTCGGCCAGCACCTTGGCGAAGGTCTGCGAGAACGTCTTGACCGTGTCCCATCCGGCGGTCCGGCGCAGCGGCACGATGACGTGCACGCCCTTGCCCCCCGTCACCATCGCGGCAGAGTCGAGCCCGATCTGCGACAGGTGCGCCGCGCATCTCCTGCGCCGCCTTCACCACCTTGGCAAAGCCGTAGCCTTCGTCGGGGTCGAGGTCGAAGACCATCCGGTCGGGCCGCTCCAGCTTGTCGCGCCGCGACCCCCAGAGGTGGAATTCCAGCGTTCCCATCTGCACCGCGCCCAGCACCGCCTCGGCCGAGGGCAGGTACATGTAGTCCTCGGTATCGCCGTCCTTCTCCTCGATCGGCAACCGTGCCGATCGCTTCGGGAAAGCCCTTGCCGGCGTGTTTCTGGAAGAAGCACTCCGCCGCGATCCCCGAGGGACAGCGCAGCAGCGACACCGGCCGGTCCCCGGCTGTTTCCAGAAACCGCTCGGCCACCGCGGCGTAGTACTCCGCGACCCCGCCCTTGGTCAGCCCGGCCTGAGGATAGACCTCGCGGTCCGCGCTGGAGATCTGCGACGCCGCCGACATCGCCCTTCTCGGCGTCGGTCTTCGCTTCACTTGCGGCACTCACGTCGCTCGCCTCCTTGTCCTCGCGCAGCCCCTGGTAGGCGCCGTGGCGAATCCGGCCCTCGGCGGTGAACTCGGCATAGGCGACCTCCGCCACCAGCTGCGGCGTCAGCCATTTCGCACCCTTGGTCTCGGAGGGAAGCTCGCCCTCGAACGGGCAGGTCTTGCGCGCGAGCCGTTTCAGCTCCGGCACCAACTGCTCAAAATCGTCCGTCGTCGAACCCGGTCCCGACGCGGCCGCGATAGACCAGCTTGCCGCCCTCGTAACTGCCCAGCAGCAGCGAGGAGAAAGGCCGCCCGCGCTTGTCCGACGGCGACCATCCGGCGATGACGAACTCCGCCCGTCGGATGCATTTCGCCTTGATCCAGCTGGTGCGTGCGACCGGCGCGGTAGGGCGCATCGGCCCGTTTGGAGATGATGCCCTCGCCGCCGGCCTTGCAGATCTGCGCCAGCACCTCCGCGCCGTTTCCCTCGATGACCGGCGACAGCCGGATCGCGCCGCGTGCGGGCACCTTGTCAAAGAGCGTCTCCAGCGCCGCCCGCCGGTCGGTCAGAGGCCTGTCGGTCAGATCCTCGCCGTCGAGATGCAGCAGGTCGAAGGCGTAGAGGCTGAGGTCTCCGCCCTCCTTGAGCGCAGTCTGCAGCGTGGAGAAATCGCCCCCGCCCGGACCCGCGATCACCTCGCCGTCGATCAGCGCGGCACCGCAGGGCAGCGCATCGACAGGCTCGCAGATCGAGCCGAACCGGTCGCTCCAATCCTTGCCGTTGCGGGTGTAGAGGCGCACGCCGCCCTTGCCAATGGCGACGAGGCAGCGGTAGCCGTCGAACTTCGCCTCGTGCAGCCACGCATCGCCTTCCGGCGGCGCGTCCTTCAGCGTGGCAAGCTGGACCTTCTGGAACCGGGGCCGGGGCGCGTCGTGTTCCTGCGCCTCCGGTACCTGCTGTTTGCCGGAGGCGATGGCGCGCATGGTCCGGCCCGTGGTGACGGAACGCTTGTACTTGTTCAGCAGGGCATCGGCGCTGCGCCCGGCGAAATCGTCCTTTTCCTTGATCAGCAGCCAGTTCTCGCGCTTCTCGCCCTTCCTTGCGCGCATCCGGACCAGCGCCCAGCCGCCCTGCATCCGCGCCCCGTGCAGGCGGAAATGCAGCTTGCCGTTCTTCAGCCCCTCAGCGGGATCATGCAGCGGCTCCCACCAGCCCTGATCCCAGAGCATGACCGTGCCGCCGCCGTATTCGTCCTTCGGGATCGTGCCCTCGAAGTCGCCGTAGGCCAGCGGGTGATCCTCGGTCCGCACGGCGAGACGCTTCTCGGCCGGGTCGAGCGATGGCCCTTTCGTCACCGCCCAGGACCACAGCACGCCGCCATGCTCGAGCCGGAAATCGTAATGCAGGCGCGACGCATCGTGCTTCTGGACCACGAAGCCGAGCCGGTCGCCGCCGGCCTCGACCAACTCCGCCTGCGGCTCCGGCGTCACCGAGAAATCCCGCTTGGCACGATATGTGTCGAGCGAGCTCATGCCTTCTTCTTCCTGGTTCCCGACGTGCGTGAGCTCGACGCGCGCGAACCGGACGCACCCGAGCCGGAAGAGGATTTCGATCTCGACGAGGACTTCTTGGAGTCGTTGAGGCTCTTCTTCAGCGCGTCCATCAGATCGACGACGTTTTCGCCTCCGCCTCCGCCGTCATCCTGGCCCTTGGCGGCGCGCGGCGTCTTCTTCGATCGGCGCTTGCGGTCGATCAACTCCTCGCAGCGCCTCGGCGTAATGGTCCTTGAACTGGCCCGGGTCGAACTTCGCGGTCTTGCGATCGATCAGCTGCGTCGCCACCGCCAGGAGTTCGTCGTCCACCGCCTCGTCCGCGATCTCCGAAAACATCGGATCGGCGTTGCGGATCTCGTCCGCGTAATGCAGCGTCTCCATCAGCAGTCCGTCGCCGCAGGGCCGGATCGCGCAGAGGTATTCCTTGCCGCGCATCGTCAGCTGCCCCAGCCCGATCTTCTCCGCGTTGCGAAGCGCGTCGCGCACCACGCGGTAGGCGTCCTCGGCTAGCTCGTCGGTCGGAACGAGGTAATAAGGCCGGTCGAACCAGATCGGCGAGATCTCGCAGGCACCGACGAACTGCACCAGTTCCAGCGTCCTTCGGGTCTCGAGCTTGATCGCCTCGAGCTCGTCCGGTTCGATCAGGATGTAGTCGTCCTTGTCGGTCTCGTAGCCCTTGAGGATCTCGTCCGCGTCCACCGGGCCGACGCCGTTCACCACCTTCTGGTAATGAACCGGCTTTCCGGAGGGGCCGTGGATCTGCCGGAACGAAACGCGTGCACCGGATTTCTTCGCGGAATGGATTTCCACGGGGATGGAGACGAGCGAAAGGCGAAGCTGGCCTTTCCAGATTGCGCGTGATGCCATGGTTCCTGTCGTCCGCTATTTCGGCCGACTATACAGAATTTGCTGAGATGTTTGCATTGGTGTTTCCGCATCCAAGCTGTGTGCGGCAAACGCGGAAGCGGCGAAAATGTTCCCTGGCCCTTTCGGCTGTCAGGGTGCTCGGTAAAGGGTCGACCATCCGCGTCTTCCGGCCGCTCGTCTCTCGATTGTCTGCGCTTCCGGAACAAACCGGTCCGAGGGTTGTTCCGCTCGAGTAACCCGAATTCGGAAAGGGAATCCCGAGGATGAGACGTGAGTTCAGGGCCGAGCCCTCGACACCGACAAGCACAACCCGCACGACCGCGCCCCCCGTCGCTGCCAATGAGAACGTTCGCCCGACCGCCGCCATTTCTGGACATCCGATCCATGCGGCGCTGGTGCCGTTCCCGATCGTCTGCTTCACCCTCGTTCTCGTCACCGACATCCTCTACTGGCAGACCGAGAACCTGATGTGGCAGCACTTCTCGTCCTGGCTTCTGTTCGCCGGGCTCGTGGTCGCAGCGTTCGCCGCCATTGCCGGCGCGATCGATCTGCTTGCGCGCCGCGCGATCCGGCGGCGTTCGAAAGCCCTGATGCACGGCATCGGCAATCTCGTCGTCATGGCCCTCGCAATGCTCAACAGCCTCGTGCATGCGCGCGATGGATGGCACGGCGTCGTGCCGTGGGGGCTTGCGCTCTCGGCTGTCACCGTCCTGGTGATGATGATCACCGTCTGGCTCGGCCGCGACATGGTCTATCGCCACGCAATCGGAGTTCGCCCCCATGACTGACGCACGCCTGCTGACCCGCTCCACCTTCGTCTGTCTCATGGCTTTCGGACCGGCCGCGGCTCAGGATTTCGACGTCTCGAGCCAGATTGGACCGGACCCCGTGCTGCCCGAGCCCGCGCAACCGCTGCTGGTCGAAATGAAGATCGCCGAAGTCGTCGGCTGGCAGGGCGAGGAGACCCCGATCGTGCCGGACGGCCTCACGGTCTCCGCCTATGCCACCGATCTCGCCAACCCGCGGATGGTCCACACGCTGCCCAACGGCGACGTGCTGGTGGTGCAGTCGCGTGGCCCAAGCGGCAAGCCGGTCGCGCGGCCCAAGGACCTGATCCGCGGCTGGGTCATGACCCTCGCCCATGGCGGCTCCGGACCGCAGCCGGAGAGCAACCTGATCACGCTGCTGCGCGATACCGACCGGGACGGCACCGTGGACGAGCGGCACGACATCCTGACCGGGCTGCACTCTCCGTTCGGCGTTGCGTGGGTCGACGACAGGCTCTACGTGGCGGAGGCGGACGAGATCGTCTGGTACCCGTACGAGCTGGGTCAGACCTCCATCTCCGAAGAACCGACGCCTTTGACGCCGCTGCCCGGCGGACCGATCAACCATCACTGGACCAAGGACCTGGCGCTCAGCCCCGACAAGACGCACCTTTTCGCCTCCGTCGGGTCGAATTCGAATGCCGCTGAACGCGGGATCGAGGTCGAGGACGGCCGCGCCGCGATCTGGGAGGTGGACCTCGAGACCGGGGCCAAGCAACTCTACGCGTCCGGTCTCAGGAACCCCAACGGGCTGACCTTCCACCCGGAGACGGGCACGCTTTGGGCGGTGGTGAACGAACGCGACGAGCTTGGCCCGAACCTGGTGCCGGATTACCTGACCTCGGTGGAGAAAGGCGCCTTCTACGGCTGGCCGTGGAGCTATTATGGCGATCACCTCGATGAACGGGTGCGGCCGCGACGCCCTGACATGGTCGAAAAGGCCATCGCGCCGGATTACGCGCTGTCGAGCCACGTCGCTCCGCTGGGCCTCACCTTCACCAACGGGTCGGCAATGCCGGAGCCCTACGCCAACGGCGCCTTCGTCGGCGAGCACGGCAGCTGGAACCGTGACAGCTTCCACGGATACGAGGTTGTGTATGTCCCGTTCGAAAACGGTGAACCGGCCGGCATGGCCCAAAGCGTCGTGACCGGGTTCCTCGACGGCGACCGGGCGCGCGGCCGTCCCGTCGCCGTGACGATCGACGGCACCGGCGCGCTGCTGATTGCCGACGACGCGGGCAACACCGTCTGGCGCGTTGCGGCGACCGATGGTTCGGTGACCGACGCGCCCGTCGGAACCGACGAGGTTGCGAGTGCCGCCGCTCCGAGCGGGCAGACGGGATCCGCCCCGGGTGAGCAGGCGGAAGTTGACGCAACCCCGGACACCGACGCCACCGAGGAAGGTGAGCAGCCGGCGGACGAATGAGCGAAACGGGTGGCTCCGCGCGCGTGCGGGGAACCGCAGCGCCGCTTCGGCCGTTAACGGAGCTTCGGAACGATAAACGGAAATGAGGTGACACCATGACGGACGACGGCCGGGAACATGTCTCCGAAGGCGGCGCAACGCACCAGAAAAGCGGGGATGACCGTCCCGTCATGACCACCCAGCAGGGCGTGCCGGTCGCCGACGACCAGAACTCGCTCACCGCCGGTGAGCGCGGCCCGTTGCTGATGGACGACTTCCATTTCCGCGAGAAGATCTTCCATTTCGACCATGAACGCATCCCGGAGCGTGTCGTGCACGCGCGCGGCTACGGGGCGCACGGCTACTTCGAGACCTACGAGTGTTTGAAGGAGATCACCGACGCCGACCTCTTCAAGCGCGGTGGAGAGAGGACCCCGGCCTTCGTCCGCTTCTCGACCGTCGCCGGCAACAAGGGTTCGCCCGATCTTGCGCGCGACGTGCGCGGCTTCGCGGTCAAGCTCTACACGAAGGAAGGCAACTGGGACATCGTCGGCAACAACATCCCGGTCTTCTTCATCCAGGACGCGATCAAGTTCCCCGACCTGATCCACGCCGCCAAGCAGGAGCCCGACCGCGGATTTCCGCAGGCCCAGACCGCGCATGACAATTTCTGGGACTTCATCTCGCTGACGCCTGAGTCGATGCACATGGTCATGTGGATCATGTCGGACCGGACGATCCCGCGCAGCTTCCGGTTCATGGAAGGCTTCGGCGTCCATACCTTCCGGATGATCAACGCCGAGGGCAAGTCGCACTTCGTGAAGTTCCACTGGAAGCCCAAGCAGGGCCTGCAATCGGTGACCTGGGACGAGGCGCTGCGGATCAACGGCGCCGATCCGGATTATCACCGGCGCGACCTGTGGAACGCGATCCAGTCGGGCGATTACCCGGAATGGGAGCTGGGCCTGCAGGTCTTCGACGAGGACTTCGCGGAGAAATTTCCCTTCGACGTCCTCGACGCGACCAAGATCATCCCCGAAGAGGACGTGCCCGTGCGCAAGGTCGGCCGGCTGGTGCTGGACCGGATGGTGGACAATTTCTTCGCCGAGACCGAGCAGGTGGCCTTTCACACCGGCAACGTCGTGCGCGGGATCGATTTCACCGACGATCCGCTGCTGCAAGGGCGGAACTTCTCCTATCTCGACACGCAACTCAAGCGGTTGGGCGGCCCGAATTTCACCCATATTCCGGTGAACGCGCCGCAATGCCCGGTCCACACGTTCCAGCAGGACGGGCACATGGCGATGCGCAACCCGAAGGGCCGGGCCAATTACGAGCCCAACTCCTGGGACGGCGAAAGCGGCGGGCCGCGCGAGACGGTGGAGCGCGGATTCGAATCCTACCCGCAGCAGGTCTCCGGGCAGAAGCTGCGCCACCGCCCGGAGAGCTTCGCCGACCATTACAGCCAGGCCCGGCAGTTCTACATCAGCCAGACTGAGGAGGAGCAGGCGCATATCAAGTCCGCGCTGAACTTCGAGCTCTCCAAGGTGGAAACGCCCGAGATCCGCGACCGCGTGGTCGGCCACCTGCGTCACATCGACGAGGACCTCGCAAGCTCCGTGGCGCAGATGCTGGGGCACGACCTGCCGGAGAAGCCGGAACGGCGGCGCGCGAGCCCGTTACCGACCTCGCCGCGTCGCCGGCACTCAGCATCATCCGGAACGGTCCGGAGACATTTGCCGGGCGTACCCTGGGGATCCTTGCAAGCGACGGGATCGACGCCGCGCAGGTCACTGACGCTGAAGGACGCCGCCGAGGCGGCGGGCGCGATCGTCAAGGTCGTCGCGCCGAAGATCGCCGGTATCAAGGCGTCCGACGGCACGATCATCTCCGCGCAGGAGAAGATCGACGGCGGCCCCTCCGTGCTCTTCGACGCCGTGGCCGTCATCCTGTCGCAGGAGGGCGCGCGGGACTTGCAGGACATGCATGCCGCATTGACCTGGGCCGCCGATGCCTACGCACACCGCAAGTTCATTGTCTACAACGCCGATGCGCGCCCGTTCCTGGAAAAGGCCGGCCTGCCCTCCGACCCCGACGATGGCATGTGGGCGGTCGAGGACAGCGACGCGTCCGATGTCGTCTCCAGGCTGTCGGCGTCTGCGCTACTGGGGTCGGTTCGGATGAGGCGCGGAACCGGATCATCCGGCAGGGTGGCGAGGTGTATTGATACCGCACATGTGACGCGATTCCGAACGAATCAGGTCCATGTTGCCGCTCTCCAAGGCGAGGAATCACGACCGAAGGATGAGTGTCGGGAAACACACATGGGCACCGGACGCGCTCCAACTGGAGCATGAACTGCACCGCGCCTTCCGGAAAATCGAGCGCGAGACGCCGCCGGAACGGCTTGGGACCTGGCGCGAAAGCTTCTGCGGCTTCTGCGCGAACGACATCGTCGGCACAAGGATCCGGTCGCAGGCGCCGACCAAAGAATCGTTCAACTGGGCGAATTGCGGTCGCAGTCTCTGTGATGTCGGTCGGCGCTGCGACGATGCCGGCGCCGACGACGCCCTCTTCTGCAGAAGACACCCGGCAGGATGGGCTGCAGGCCGCGTGCGACGGCCTGCAGCCCGGCGCGTTGCTCAGGCGGCCCGCGCGTTTACCTGATCCTCCGCGATGGAGGTCAGCTTCTTGTCCGCCGCCTCTTCCTCACCCAGGGTCTCCTGAAGCAGCTTCACGCAGTCGTCCATGCCCAATTCGCGAGCCCACGCGACCAGAGAGCCGTACCGGGCCATCTCATAGTGCTCCACAGCTTGCGCCGCGGCCGTGATCGCCGCGTCGGTGACCTCGGCATTGCCGGTGTCCCCCTGCAGGTCTTCCGCCTCTTCGATGATGCCGTCGATGGCGGGGCATTCCACGCCCTTCGGCTCCGCCCCATGCATCTCGAAGATCTTCTCGAGCCGCGAGACATGCGATTGCGTCTCTTCGAGGTGAGACGAGAACGCGTCCCGCAGCGTGTCGGAATTGGCCTTGTCGATCATCTTGGGCAAAGCCTTCTGGATCTGCTTTTCGGCGTAGTAGATGTCCCGCAGCGTATGCACGAACAGATCGTTCAGATCGTTGATTTCGTCGCCTCTCTTGGCCATCGTTTCCTCCTTCGGGTTTCCGGTTTCCCAGTTTCGGGTTCCGGTCGTGCCATTCGCACTACCCGGGAAACAGTCTGCGAAGTGCAGGGTTCCCGCCGGTCCAAACAAACTGCGCGACCGCAGGAGCGGGCTTTGCCGGGCCCTCTCAGGCGCCGCGGTGACCCGGCCGATCCTTGTTGCCTGGCAGGAACAAACGGGGCCTTTCGGGGTTGTGGTCTCGACCATTCACCGCGCCGGAGCACCGGCGCAGACGGAACGGAAAGGAGGAAACCGATGGCCAGAAGGATGGACGACCTGACGGAACAGGAAGCGCGCGAAGAGCTCGCCCGCCGAAACCGCGGTTACCGACAGGACCCGTATCAACGCGACCAGGATCGAGCCTGGATGGCGCCCGACAGCTATGGCTACGGCGCGATCCCGGCCTCCGGATACGCGTGGCCGATGCCACCTTATCCCTATCCGGAACATGGTGCTGCGGATGAAGGGCCGCGCCGCGACCGGATGGGTCCCGCATACGGCCGCGATCATGCACCGCACGGCTATTCCGAGCGTGGCATGCTGGACAGGGCCGGAGACGAGGTGGCCTCGTGGTTCGGAGACGCGGGCGCCGAAGCCCGCCGCGAAAAGGACCACCGCGGGCGCGGCCCGAAGGATTACGTGCGCTCCGACACGCGGATCGCGGAGGATGTGAACGATCGCCTGACCGATGATCGGGACGTCGACGCGAGCGACGTAGAGGTGTCCGTGAGAGACCGCGAAGTCACCCTGAACGGCACGGTCGACTCGCGTCGGGCCAAGCGCGCGGCCGAAGATTGCGCCGACAGCGTATCGGGCGTGGTGCATGTCCAGAACAACCTCAGAGTGAACCGGAGCGCGGCCTGATCCGTCGGGAGTTGAGACAGGGTGCCGTTTTGTCGGCAACCTCAGCACGCCGCGGCCGCTGCCCCAGTCCCTCGGGCGGTCGCGGCGTGCGAATTTGCGCCGCAAGTCCGGCGGGTTTGATACAGCCGACGTCGCGGCGCGGCAGCATTTCCCTCAGGAAGTACAGTTCAATGCACTTGACCGTGCCGCGTCGCAACTAGCTGTCGGCCAATTCTAGCTCCTTCGATCAGCGCGGCGACTGCCGCCTTTGCGGGCGACGCACGATCCATCGCCCGGCGAAAGCGCCCGACAAGGCCGCGACGAGGATCATGACAACGGTCGCGCCAGTGCCGGCGCCACGGTCCGGGGTGAAGAGGGTCAGCAGCCAGGCCAGCGCCGTGAACACCGCCACCTGGACCAGCGCCCCCACGCTGGAAAAAAGCAGGAAGGCCGCCACGCGTGACAACTCGGGATGCCGCCAGGCCTGCGACATGAGCCAGCAGGCGACGAGCAGGCCGATGACCAGCAGCCAAGCCAAGGCCCATTCCAAGGGCCCTTCAACGGGAGTTGCGAAGGGTTGCATGAAAGCGGTCCTCCAAATGCAGGCTTCAACGGTGCGAACGGTCGTTCCGCCGGCGGATCTGCGGCACGCCGACAACCCCGACCATCGTTGCTGAGCGAACGTGAAGAAGCAGCGATTGTTCCCTGCAGACCTCCATGGGCGGTTCGTAGCCTGGAAGCGGTGCGACCATTCGGGGGCTGAAAAGTTGCACGCCTTGGGGCACTTCGCAAAATGCAACTGTCGAGGAAACCAAATGCTATCGGCGGTGTTACACTCTCACGTGGATGCGGATGGGGCCTGACTGACAGCACTCGAGCAGATGCCTATGAAACATGACAAGAAAATCTCGATGGTCGCAACGACCGAAGATCGCAAGGTTCCGTTGATGGACCTCCAGATAGATGCAAATCTTAGGCGCATCTATTCGGAAAAGCTGAGCGAGCCGTTGCCCGACAAGTTGGCGCACGTGCTGGAGCAGTTGCGGCAGCAGGGCCGGATCTGGACGGGCAGGTCCGGTGTGGCAGCTCCAAGAGAACGCGTGCGTCGTAAGGCGCCCAATCTCCACGTGGTGGCATCGCTGAACGCCCGCTGACTGCTGCCTTTGACCCCATCTGGAATCCGCGCATGACCCGAGGGTCGATACAGGGCAATCGCTTCGCAGGGTGTCGACTGCCAGCAGTGGTATGCGAATAGATAAATCAGGCGCAGGGCGCGTCATCCGCCCGGCTGTCATCGACGGAGCGTCCGACATGCTTGCAAAGCGTGCGGATCGCCGGTTTCAGACCCTCTTCCACAGTCGGATGGTAGAACGGCAGGCGCAACACGTCCGCTGCTTCCAATCGGGCTTCGATCGCCCAGGCGAGAAGGTGCGCGAGGTGGCCGCCATCCGGAGCGCACAGGCTGGCACCGGTCAGCCGACCATCCGAACGGCGCGCGTAGATGCGGCAAAGCCCGCCGGTTCGCCCCTCGACCCTTGCCCGTCCCTGATCGTCGAAGCTGGCCTCCGCGCAGGTATGTTCGGGATCGTCGCGATCGGGCACTTCGCCGATCGTGGCGCTTTCGGGCCGTGTGAAGGCTATGGCCAGCGGCACGTGTCGGTCGAACCGGGCCACGTCGGGAAAACGTGCCGCGTTGCGCCCGCCGATCGTGCCTTCATGCGCGGCTTCGTGCAGCACGGGACGGTCGTGGTTGGCGTCACCCACAACGAAGATGGAACTGTCGCCGATCTGCGTGGTCTCGCTGTCGACCTCGGGCTGGCCGTGATCGTTGGTGGGAATACCGGCGGCCTCGAGGTCGAGAGGTGCGAGGTTGGGCGGCCTGCCAGCGGCGACAAGCAGGCGGTCGAACACCTGCGACGTTTCCGTCCCAGCTCACCCGCACTCGGCCGTCCTCGCGCGCCATCTCCGGATCGACCTGCAGGTGGATATCCAGTTCCTCGCGCAGCAGATTGCACAGGCGGTCCGATACTGTCTGATCCTGCAAGCCGGCCACTGACTGACCCCTGTCGAAGACTTCAACCCGCACACCGAGCCGAGCCAGCGCCTGGGCCATCTCCAGCCCAAGGGGGCCCGCCCCGATGACCGCGACCGAGCCGGGCAGATCCTCGAGCTCGAAGATCGTGCGGTTGGTGAGGATCAGGTCCGACACCGCGTCGAAGGCATCCGGGACGGCCGGCGTCGCGCCGGTGGCGATGACCACGGCGTCGGCGGACACGGTCCGGCCGTCATCGAGCACAAGCGCGCCCGGACCGGTGAACCGGGCGCGTGCCTTGACCCGGATCTCTTCGGGGATGTTTGCGATCGACTCCTGCACGCCGTCGACGAAGCGGTCGCGCTCGGACCGCAGGCGCCGGAATATCGCGCGCCCGTCGATCTCGGCCTGCGCAGAGACGCCGAATTTCGCTGCATGACCGACGGACCAGGCCGCGTCCGCCGCAGCGATCAGGAGCTTGGACGGCATGCAACCGACAGTCGCGCATGTGGTGCCGGCGAAGGCCTCGTCGATGAGCAGCGTCCGGACGCCGTCACTCCGTGCATGACGTTCGGCCGACAGGCCGGCCGTACCCGCGCCGATCACGGCGACATTGCATGTCAGGTCACTCATTCGACTTGCCCCCCAGGTCCGAAGTTCGGCGCAGCGTCAATGCGCACCATGAAGTTCAAACGCGGCTTGAACGAGCCGGTTCCTGCCCATCGCTTCGACAAAAAGCGTGTCGTTGATCGACGGGCGGGAACAATCACGGGATCGTGGCGTTTACATCACCAAGGATGCTTCCGGGCATCTATCCAGGCGGGTTGTAATCAGGACCAGAGACGGCGGAACAGCCTCTCGCACAGTAAGGTAAAGCCAAGCTTCCGCGCGATACGAGCCCCGCCGCGCGGACCGGAGCATCAGGCGGACGATCGAGTTTCCGTCCGCCGAACGTGGTCATGCCCCGCCCCCCATCTTGCGGGCGTGTCCACGGTGTACAGTGCATCGGCCGCGTTTTGCGACCGATGCACTGCCGCCGCCGCCGTCCCGACTCCCCGTCCCAGGCGGCGGCGGACCCTTTGGGTCCGTTCCGATTGAAGCGGCCTTTGATCCTCCCGGTTCGGAACGGTTGCGCAGCGCCGGCGTTTGCAGCCTGGACACAACACAAACAAGATGGAGGCTCCATGAGCGCCCCACGTACCGATATCGACAAGCAGAAGCGGCGGCATCTGACACCGCTGGTCGGCGTCATGCTGGCTGCCGCGTTCGGCTTTTGCATGTTTCTCTTGTGGATGTTCGACGTCTTCGCAACCGCCGAAGGGCCTGAAGACCTCGGCGGTGAGACGCAGGAACCGAGTTCGCCCGGATCCGAAAACCCCGACAATGTGGAGGTGGATGGTGTTCGGGAGACGGTCGGACCTCAAGATGATGCGGAGATGAACGACGACGAGACATCACCTGATCAATGATGCAAAAGAAAACGGCGCCGGATTGAATGTCCGGCGCCGTTTTTTCGTTATGATGCGAAAGCTCAGGCTTCCCCGAACTGAATCACCATATGATCGCCCACTTCGGGCTTGTGCTCGGTCGACATGTTGGCGCGGACGATCTCCAGCCCGAACACCATGCTGCTGTCGGTCGAGGTCCACACACCGGCGTTGTGCAAAGTGAACTTGAGCAGCGTCACCTCCGGATCGCGCCGACCTTCCTCGAACCACGCAGCAGTCACCGATGACCAAAGCTCGTCGAGCTTCGCACTATCGTCGCTCTGTTCGAGCTTCCCGTCGAGACAGGCATGGAAGTTGCCCTCCGGCGTCATGACGCAGTGATGCGCCTGGATGCCGCTGCCAATTTCGCGCACGAGATCGGTCTCTTTCGAGGTCACGAACCAGAGCGCGCCAGCATTGCGGTCGGCGAAATGGGTCATCGGCTGCATGTGCCGATCCGACCCGATGACCCCGAGCATGCCGACACGCTGGTCGTCGAGCACATCGAACAGCGTTCCGCGCGCGTCGTCATGGATCTTGCGTGTCATGTTCATGGCATTGTCCTCAGAGCCGGTTGATCCAGTCGTCGACCTGACGCTCCGCTTCTTCGCGGCCCTGGCCGTACTTTTCCTGGACCAGCCCCACCATCTCTTCGCGGCGGCCTTCGGTCTTGTGGAATTCGTCTTCGGTGATTTCACCCCATTGGGCCTGGGCCTTGCCGGTGAACTGCTTCCAGTTGCCCTGTACTTGATCCCAATTCATGATCTACTCCTTTTCTCCGAGTGATGTTTCTCTTTCGGCAAACGTCCCGTCTCGGACATGGTTCCGCACCGGACGGACGACGCGGCGTCAGTCGAATTCTGCTGCGAGCATCCGTTCGATTTCGTCGATCGGCTGGTTCGTGTGGGTCTGGTCGATTTCAGCGACCACCTTGGCGGTGACCTCCTGGTGCAACTCCGTCCGCAGGTCTCCCAGCACCTTGGGCGCGGCCACGATCACGATATCGTCGAACCGGCCGGCATGGGCCCGCTTGTAGAGCATCTCGGCCAGGTCCTTCGCGAAGCGGTGCTTCTCCAGGGCGTGCCAATCCGTGTCCTGCACGGCAGAGCGCTGCACCGATGGGCCATCGTTGAACCGGCCCGGCCGGTCGGTCCCCTGGTCGGACGTGTCAGGATTTTCCTGCTCCTCCTTGCGGATCACCTGCAGGTTCATGTCCTGATCGTCGCCGACGTTCTCCAGAAACAGCGCCTTCTCGCCATCCGCGATCAGCACCCATGTGCCGGTCTTCAGTCCGCTCATCGGTTTCCTCCTCTTCGATCTGGCGCCTCGCCCGCCGATTTCACGGTGGGACGCGCGTCTGTATGTGCCGCAGAAGGCTTTCGGCTCTGGACGGGTCTTGCCGCATCCGCGACGACAGAACGGAGCCTCGGCGGGCTCCGTTCACCTTCTCATCACAACTCCGACGTCGGAACGGTGGTTCCGACCTTAGAACGGGTGCGGATACCGGTAGTACACGACCGGCGCGCCGACATCGCCGCCGGAACTGTTGCTCGGACTGCTGCCCTCGAGCTCTGCGCCTGCTCCCAGCGTGACTGCATGTCGGCCGTGTATTCGTCGCGGCTCAGGTCGCCGGACTTGTCGGCGTCCGCGCGGTCGAACTGCTCGTTCATCTGCTGGTCCATGCTCGCCTGATCTGCCTTGCCGCCCTTCTGCTCGTCCGGGTCGATCATCCTGTTCCGGTTGGCATCGAGCAGCAGGAAGCGGAGCGCCGCGCGATGTGCGACCTCGTCACGGCTCATCTCGCCGGGGGACCGTTGGGCGTCCTGCGGGATGAAGATGATCCGCCGAAGGATCAGGTGCGGCTCGCCTTCCTGGCCGGACGCCGCCTGCATCCCCTGGTCGTCCGAAGCACCGGTCTGGCTGCCGTCGCCGCTGCCGCTCTGGGCGGACATGTCGGTCTCGTTGCCACCTTGCCCGGACGTGCCGGTCTGGCTGCCGCTTTGGGCGGTCATGTTGCTCTGGCTGTCGCCTTGCGCGGAGGTGTTCGACTGATCGCTGCCCGACTGCGAGTTCGTGGCGGTCTGTTGAGTGTCGGTGGACGTCCCGCCCTGGGTTCCGCCGCTCTGGTTACCACCGTCGCTGGCCGTGTCCTCGGGGCCGACGCCACCCTGGTTCTCCGGTGTCGCCGGCGCGAAATCGGCGTCGCGCACCTCCTTGTCGCTGCCGGTTTCACCCCAGCGCGCCATGTACTCCTGGTCGGCCTTCGCCATGTACTCGTCCTGGTCGATGCTGCCGTCCTGGTTGGTGTCCATGGCGGAAACATCGTCATCCGTCATCGGCTCGGTGTTCGAGGCCATCTGCGACCAGCTGCCACGGCAATCCAGGTATTCGGCCTGAGTGATCATTCCGTCGTCATTGGCGTCGAGGCTCGAAAATTCCACCTCGGTCACTTTCTGGAGTTCCTGCTTGTCGACCATGCCGTCCGAATTCTCGTCGGCGCTCATGTACCCGGTATCGCAAAACGACTCGCTGGTGTCGGACTGCGCCAGAGCGGCGCCACCGGACATCGCGATCAGTGCGAAAACGGAGATTGAAGTCAGTTGGACTTTCATGTTTTTGCTCCCATTTTCATGTCGGCCCAGAGGCCGATGGTGACGGGAAGGGCGCGCGAGCCTCCATGTCTCCGGCCCTTCTCGAATGGGCGAACTCAACTCTCCACGGTCATGTTCCAACGTTTTTTGGGTTGAGCAGGGCGCGAAGGATCGACCGGGAATTGCACGCGGGCCGGAACTTCACGCGCCAAGGCGGGTTGGTGCTGAAACCCACCGACCGCAGACAAAAGACTGGATGCAATGCAGACAACTCTGACAATCAATGGGGATGAGCACGGGCTCGACCTCGATCCGCGTGTCACGCTGCTAGATGCGCTGCGCGATCATCTCGGGCTGACGGGATCCAAGAAGGGGTGCGACCACGGGCAGTGCGGCGCCTGCACGGTGCTGCTGAACGGGCGACGCGTGAACGCCTGCCTCACCTTGGCCGTGATGCATGAGGGTGACGAGATTACCACGGTCGAAGGCTTGTCGAACGGCAAGCTCGCGCCGCTGCAGGCCGCCTTCATCAAGCATGACGGTTTTCAGTGCGGCTACTGCACGCCCGGGCAGATCTGCTCGGCGACCGGCATGCTGGACGAACTCGCGCAGGGTTGGCCGAGCCATGTCAGCACCTCGCTAGACGGCGATTACGAACTGACACAGGCGGAGCTCTCCGAACGGATGAGCGGCAATCTCTGCCGCTGCTCCTGTTATCCCGGAATCAACGCGGCGATCCGCGAGGCGAAGGAGCAGGGTATATGAGACCGTTCGATTATGTCCGCGCCGCCGACACCGAAAGCGCCTGCGATGCCGGCCTCGGACGGGATGCGTCCTTCATCGCGGGCGGCACCAACCTGCTGGACCTGATGAAGCTGGAGGTGATGGCGCCTGCGACGGTCGTCGACATCTCGCGGCTGGGCCTCGACAAGATCGAGGAGGAAGATGACGGCGTGCGCATCGGCGCCACCGCGACCAACAGCGATCTTGCCGCGGATATGCGTGTGCGGCGGCGCTGGCCGCTTCTGTCGCGCGCGTTGCTCGCCGGGGCCTCCGGGCAGCTCAGGAACCGCGCGACCACGGGCGGCAACCTGCTGCAACGGACGCGCTGCCCGTATTTCTACGATACCGACACGCCCTGCAACAAGCGCAGCCCGGGCGAGGGGTGCGCGGCGCTCGAGGGCGAAACGCGCAATCACGCGATCCTGGGAACGTCCGAACAGTGCATCGCCCTGCATCCGAGCGACATGGCCGTGGCGTTGCGCGCGCTCGACGCCTGCGTGGAGGTTCAGCCGGCGGACGGACCGAAAAAATCCTACCGAATGGACGATTTCTACCGTCTGCCGGGCGATACGCCAAACGTGGAGACTGTGCTGGAACCGGGCGATCTGATCACCTCGGTCTTCCTGCCGGCACCGAAGGGCGACCGCCAGGTCTACCGCAAGGTGCGGGACCGGGCGTCCTATGCCTTTGCGCTGGTGTCGGTCGCGGCGGTGATCCGGATGGAGGGCGGCAAGATCGCCCATGCCGCCGTCGCGTTCGGCGGGCTCGCGCCGCAGCCGTGGCGCGACATGGAGGTGGATGCGCTGCTGACCGGCTCGAAACCCTCGGCGGCGCTGTTCGACGAGGTCGCCGATGTGCTGCTGCAGGACGCGCAGACCCACGGCGGCGATGATTTCAAGGTTCCGCTCACGCGTCGCGTGCTGCGGGCCGTGCTCGAGGAGGCGACGGGATGAGTTTGGACCTGAAGGTCGATGGAAAATGCGACGACGCGGGGGAAAGCCTTGCCCAGGGTCTGCTGGGCGAACCGTTGGACCGGCCCGAGGGCTTCCTGAAGGTTACGGGTGCCGCTACTTATTCCGCCGAAGGCTTGCCGGAACGCTGCGTGTTCGGCGTGCTGGTGCGCGCACCGACTCAAGGCGCGGTGACGGTGGAGAACGAGACCGAGGTGCGTCACTCGCCCGGCGTTGTCAACGTGATCCGGGACCCGCGCATGGTGCGAAATGCTGCGCAAGGGACCGCGAACGAGGCGCCGGTGCAGGGTGTGGAAACTGCGGACTACGTGGGACAGCCGGTGGCGCTCGTCGTCGCTGAAAGTTACGAGGAAGCGCGCCATGCGGCGCAGCTGCTCAGAATCCGGGCGGAGGGCGAACCGGGCCCGGTGGACCCGGACGCGGTGGAGCCGGAAGGCGAGCCTGGCACACAAGGCGATCTGGATGGTGCGATGAGGTCCGCGGCGCACAAGGTCGATGTCCAGTACACGACCGCTGCTCATACCAGTGCGCCGATGGAGCCGCATGCCGCGATCGCCTGGTGGGACGGCGACCGCCTGACCGTGCGCGCATCGCTGCAGATGCTGAAGTACAACCGCAACGAACTCGCCAACTCCCTCGGGATCGCGCCGGACAAGGTGCGCCTGCTGTCCCCGTATGTGGGCGGCGGATTCGGCTCCAAGCTGGGCATTTCGGCCGAAGCGGTGGCCGCCGCCATCGCCGCGCAGAAGCTCGACCGCCCCGTGCGCGTGGTGCAGCACCGCCGCCAGGTCTTCGAGACGGTCACGCGGCGGTCCGAGACGCGGCAGCGGATCCGACTCGCGGCGGACGCCGACGGGCGGCTGAGCGGTCTGGGCCACGAGGCGCTGGTGTCGAACCTGCCCGAGGAATCCTTTTCGGAACCGGTGACGCAGGCGAGCGCCTTCGCCTATGCCGCCGCGAACCGGGTGATCGGCGAGCGCGTGGCGCGAATTCATCGGCCGGCCGCGGGCTCCGTTCGCGCGCCGGGTGAGTCGGTGGGCGTCACCGCCTTCGAATGCGCCATGGACGAATTGGCGGAAAAGACCGGCCTCGATCCGATCGAGCTGCGGCTGCGCAACATCCCCGAGGCGGATCCGGAGACCGGCAACGCGTTTTCCTCGCACATGCTGGCCGAGACGT
The DNA here is from genome assembly GCA_963721175.1 of uncultured Alphaproteobacteria bacterium. Lineage (GTDB taxonomy): Bacteria > Pseudomonadota > Alphaproteobacteria > Rhodobacterales > Rhodobacteraceae > Aliishimia. Next base: position 342,977 of record CAVRIG010000026.1, read on the forward strand.
TGCACGACGGCGCGGAGCGCTTTGGCTGGCAGGATCGCGACCCTGCTCCGCGCGCGCGTAAGGACGGAGAATGGTGGATCGGTACCGGCATGGCGGCGGCGTTCCGCGTGAACGTGATGATGGAAGCGGAGGCGCGTGTCTCGCTGGACGCCGGCGGCGCGCTCGTGGAAACCGACATGACCGATATCGGAACCGGCACCTACGCGATCCTGACACAGATCGCGGGCGAGGCGCTGGGGCTGCCGGCGGACCGGGTCACGGTGCATCTGGGCGATACGGAATTCCCGCCGGGCTCCGGCTCCGGCGGCTCCTGGGGTGCGGCGACGACCGGCAACGCCGTCTGGCTCGCGGCGCAGGAAATCCGCCAGGCGATCGCCAGGATGATGGACTGCGACGAGGCCGACCTGACCCTGAAGGACGGGCGTGCGACCTGCGGCAACACCACCCGCGACGTGGCGGAGTTGCTGGGATCGGAAACCGTGCGCGGGCATGGCCACATCACCGCGGGCGATGCCTTCAGCGACGTCCGGCAATCGACCTATGGCGCGCATTTTGCCGAAGTCGCGGTCAGTGACGTGACCGGCGAGGTCCGGGTGCGGCGGATGCTGGGCAGCTTTGCCGCCGGCCGCATCCTGAACGAGAAGACCGCACGGTCGCAATGCCATGGTGGGATGACTTGGGGGATCGGCATGGCCCTGACCGAAGGATTGGTGCATGACCGGCGTGACGGCCACATCGTCAACCGGGATCTTGCGGAGTACCACATCGCGACCAACGCCGACGTGCCGCCGCTGGAGGTGCATTTCGTGGAGGAACGCGACCCCTGGTCCGGCCCGCTTCAGTCCAAGGGGCTGGGCGAGCTCGGCATCTGCGGCGCGGGGGCGGCGGTTCTGAACGCCATTCACAACGCCTGTGGCGTGCGCGTCCGCGACATGCCCGCCACGCCCGACAAGGTGCTGGCCGGGCTTGCCTGACCTGCGAGGCGCCCGTTGGGCGTCAGGGTCGCTTGCGATACAGCGCCGTCACAATACGGCGCAGGAGAAAGACGGATGTGGACCTGGATCAACGAAAACGCCGCCGTGCTCAACGTCTTTCTCAACGCGGGCATGCTGGCGATCTGGGGCGTCTACCTTCACGTCTTCCTGACCACGTTCATTCGCCAGCGCAGCGCCACCATACTGGTCACGCGCGGCGCTGGAGAGGGCGTGAACGCACGGTGTCTGGTCACCAACATGAGCACCGAACCGGTCTATATCCAGAGCGTGCTGGCCACCGTCATCTCCAAGGATCGCGCGCTCACGTTGCCGGTGACCGATTCCGAAAACAGCGAGGAAGCGGACCTGGAGTCCAGCATCTCGAGCCTGAGCAGCCAGGGACCGCTCAGCATGGGGCAGATCCGCGACCTGGGCCGGTTCTCCGACCTGATCGAGCGTGTGTTGCGAAATGCCGACGAGGATCCGGGCCGGATGGACGCGCGCGGGGAGTTCGACGAGTTGGAACTGACGGTGATCGGCGCCTATGGTCAGGCGACGCTGGGCATGGCGGCCAAGCGTCGGTTCCGGCTGGAGGGGGAGGACTCACAGAGACTGGTACCGACCTCGATCGATACCGAGCAGATCCGCAGCCGGCGCGGCCGCCGTTATGTGAGGGAGTTGCTGGCGCAGCACCGCTGATCGGTTGCGGCGGCACATTTCAGCGAGTTTCGCCAGATGTGCGGAAAGCGGAGAGCGCCCGGTGGAACGCGGCCGGGGCAAGATCCGTTGGCACAGGGAGCGCACGGCCTTCGAATTTCTGGAACATCTGCGGCCTTCGAAGGCTTGTCACGTCATGAACCGAAACAAGGGAAGGAGAAATCCTATGTTCCGTACAATCATGATGAGCGGCGTGTCGGCGCTCGCTCTCGCCGCGGCATCGACCGTTTGGGCACAAAGCGAAACGTCCGAGGAGACCGAACAGCAAGGTGCTGCCGCGGAGTTCTCAATCGAATACCACGACAGCGGAGACCGAAGACGGCCGCATCATCGTCGAGCAGGGCGAACCCGACGTGAACGTCGACGTGCCCCGCCCGCAAGTGACCGTCGAACAGCAGTCACCGGAAGTGACCGTGGAGCAACCGCAGGCGACGATCACCATTCAGCAGCAGGCGCCGACCATCACCGTCGACCTGCCGCAGCCGATCGTGAATGTCGAGATCCCCGAGCCCAAGGTCACCGTTCGGGTGCCCGAGCCGAACGTGTCGGTCGACAGCGGCGAGCCCGATGTCGAGGTCTCGCAACCGGAACCTCGGATCCGCTTCGTGCGGCCCGAGCCGAACGTGGTCATCGAACAGGCCGAACCCGACGTGCGGGTGTCGAGAGGCGAACCGCAGGTCGATGTCGAGGATGCCGAAAGTGCGGACGTGAACGTCTCCCAGGCTGACGCCGAGGTGCAAGTCGAACCTGCGGGCGACGCGGATGTGCAGGTCTCCGGCGGCGAGCCGCAGGTCGAAGTCCAGGATCCGGAAGGCGCCGACGTGAACGTCGAAACCTCCCAATCGGACACTCAGTCCGGAATGGACGATACAGCGCAGGCCGATGAGGGCCAGAGCGACGATGAACAGATGGCCGCGAACCAGCAGACCGACCAGCAGCCCGGCAATCAGACTGCGGATACGGGCCAGTCGCAACAGAGCGCCTGGAAGGAGACGTTCTCGGGAATGTACGTCCGGGACGTGGTCGGAATGAGAGTGATCGGTGAAAGAGGTGAAAACATCGGCGATATCGACCGCATCGTGATGGACGGCGGAACCCCGGCGGCGGTCATCGGTGTGGGCGGCTTTCTCGGCCTTGGCGAGCATATGGTCGCCGTGCCGCTGGATCGCTTTTCCCACGACGGTGCAAGCTTCGTGCTGGATAGTCTGACGCAGGACGAACTCGATTCGATGGCCGAATACGAGGGTACCGACGACCAGATGATCCCCGAAGACAATATGATCGAAGAACTTTGAGCCACCGATTTCGGGCCGGACACGCATCCGGCCCGAAGACCCTTCACGCAATAACGGAAACCCCCCGATGCTCGATACCCAAGTCATCACCGAAATCGATCTCGGCCTGCCGCAGACCTTCGCATTCCGCATCAACGGGGAAGTGCAGCAGGACGACATGCGACAACTGGCCGAGCGCATGCTTCACGCCTTCGACGAGTACGACGAGATGGACCTCGTGTTCATTTTCGATCGGTTCGAAGGCTCGTCGACGAGCGCAAGCTTCGACATGACCTCGCTGAGAGCACAGGTCAAATCGCTGGCGAACTTGCGCCACTACGTCGTGGTGGGCGCGCCAGACAGCGCTTCCGGGCTCATCGAAACCATGGGCCACATTCTCCCCGTCGAAGCCAAAACCTTCGAAACGGAAGCGGAGGCACGTGAGTGGTTGGCCAAGCAGCCAAAGCTGAACTGACCAGAACCGGGTGCCCCACCACCCGGCCACGACAGCGCATCATGACGAAGGCCGCCGCAGGAACACTGCGGCGGCCTTTTGCGTGAGTGGTGGTTCGTTGGTTCGGCGCGTATCTCAGCGACGCAAGCTGGTCGAAGCGGAGCGGGGACCGGCGATGAACCAGATGATGAAGCCGATGATCGGCAGCAGGATCACCAGAAGGCTCCAGAGAACCTTGGCTCCCGTCGATGCACTTGACCCGATGATCGAGACGAGCGCCCAGATATCGAGCACGAGTACGATCAGCCCGCCTATTCCACCATATTCCAACATTTTTGTCTCCTTGACTTGTGATGCGCCCCGGAGCGTCGTCCGGGGCCGTTGCAGGAGCAACGAAGTGGACGCCGACGGGTTCCCGCGCCCGCGCGCGAGCTTCCGCCGATCGTGAAGATGCTTTCCGGGATGCAGTGCGATTGGGCCGGAATTCGAGCGTACACGTCAAGTCTGGAGAGGCGGGACGGCGGCAGACTTGGCAACTTGAGTTCGATCCGCGTGCGCGGAAGCGACAGGGAAGAAGAGGCACGGTGAACGGACCTGTCGCGGGAAGGCGCTGAGCGGTCGAGAATTCAGGCGTGGTCCGGTGCGGCACCCTGAGGGTCGGTCTCCTCGTCGGAGGCGTCGGACCAACCCACCCGCTCCGCGATCCGCGCCGAAAGTGCCGCGTAGGCCGGAACCGCGAGCAGGACGAGCATCGACCCGACGACAACCCCGAAACCCAGCGAAACCGCCGTGGGGATCAGGAACTGCGCCTGCAGCGATGTCTCGAGAATGAGCGGAGAGATACCGAGGAACGTCGTCAGGGTCGTGAGCAGGATCGGCCGGAAGCGTCGCGCGACGGCCTCCGGCAGCGCGTCGTTCCAGTCCACGCCCTCCGCCATCAGCGCCTCGTATTCGTTGAGCAGCAGCAGCGACGCATTGATCAGGATGCCCGACAGTCCGATGATCCCGAACATCGACAACAGCGTCAGGTTCAGCCCCAGCAGCGCGTGCCCCCCGATCGCGCCCACCAGCGCGAAGGGGACCGTCAGCAGGATGATGAGCGGCCGCGCGTAGGATCGGAACGCCAGCGCCAGAAGCGCGAAGATCGCGAAGAGCGCCAGGATGAAGTTCTGCGCGAGCGCCGGACCGAAGCGCGACTGTTCCTCCTGTTCGCCGCCATACCTGATTTCGACGCTGGGGTAGTCCTCCTGAATCCGGGGCAGCAGGGTTTGCCGCACATAAGTCGATTCCGCGCCGCCGGAGGTGATCGCGGTGTCGACATCGGCCTCGATCGAGGTGATCCGGCGGGTGTCGAGCCGGGTGATCGTCGTCGGCGCCGGCTGCCGGGTCAGATCGGCGATGGCGCCGATAGGCACGAAGGCGTCGCCCACCGGGATGCGGTATTGCTGCAGGTCGGCCAGCGTCTCGCGTTCGGACGCAGGCAGCCGGACCCTCAGTTCGACCTCCTCCTCGTTGCGCAGGATCTCTCCCGCAATCTCGCCGAAAGTCGCGTCGCGCACCGCGTTGGCGATCTGCGCGAGCGACACACCCAGGGCGGCACCTTCCTCGCGCAGGGTGACGACGATCTCTTCGGAGGCGGTCGCTTCGCTGTCGCGGATGCCGTAGACGCCGCTTCGGCCCGCCAGCGCGTCGGTGATCCGCTCCACCGCGCCCAGCCGTGCTTCCTCGGTCGCCGCGGAGACCCGCAGCGAGATCGGCGCGCCGGCCCCGACGATGGCGGAGGAGAAGGTCAGTTCCCGCGCGCCCGGGATCTCCCCGGTCTCGCGGCGCCAGACCTCGGTGAAGCGTTGCGCGGCGAAGCCGCGGGTTTCCGCATCCTCGATCCGCAGCTCAATGGTGGCTTCGTTGGCGGCCCCTCCCGTTCCTCCCTCCGGATCCCCGGACGCAGCCTGGAAGCCGATGGAGATTGCTGTCGCGCGCAGGACGTCGTCCTTGTCGGCTCCTTCAGTCTCGCCGGCCACGATCTCGGCCGCGCGCGCCGCGGCATCGGCGATCCGCCTGGCTTCCTCGAGCGTGCGGGGCAGAGCCGTGCCCGATGGCAGGACCAGCCGCGCGGAAACAGTGTTGCCCTCGATCTCCGGGAAGAACACGAACCGGACCACCCCGGAGCTCATCGCCGAGAAGCTGCCAATCAGGATCGCGAGACAGAGGCAGATGGTGAAGAACGGCTGCGCCACCGAAAAACCGGCGAGCCGCCGCATCGGCCCGTCGGCGAACCGGTCGATGCCCGCGCCCACGATCCCGCGCAGCCGGTCGGTGACGCGGCGCGGAGAGAACCGGCGGGGCGGCCCGGTGCCGACATGCGACAGATGCTGCGGCAGGATGAAGAAGCTTTCGACCAGCGACATCGTCAGCACCATGATGACCACTGCGGCCACCGGGGAGATGAAGGATCCCGACGTCCCCGGCAGGAACAGCAGCGGCACGAAGGCGGCGACGGTGGTGGCGACGGCGAAGAAGACCGGCCGCGCCATCCGCGTGGCGCCGGAAATCGCCGCCTTGCGCCCGTCCTTCGTTTCCTGCCGCTCCGAATAGACCCGTTCGCCCACCACGATCGCATCGTCCACCACGATCCCCAGTGCCAGGATGAAGCCGAAGAGCGACAACTGGTTGATGGTGATCCCGAAAAGCTGCATCAGCGCGAAGGCGCCGACGAAGGCCACGACGATCCCGGCCGACACCCAAGCCGCGATCCGCAGATCGAGCGTCAACGCGAGCAGGAGCAGGATAAGTGCTGCACCGATGGCCGCGTTCTTGGCCAGAAGCTGGATCCGGCCCCTGAGGTTTTCGGCCTCGTTCGACCATTCGATGACCTCGATGGATGGCGGCAGGCCGGGCTTCAGCCGGTTCTCTACATAGTCCTTGGATGTGTCGACGAGTTCCAGCAACTGCTCCTCGCCCGCCCGGAAGATCGACAGGAACACAGCCGGTTCGTCGCCGAGAAGCGCCGTGATGGGCTGCTCCGCCAAGTCGTCTTCGATCTCGGCGATCTGGTCGAGCGGCACCGACACGCCGTTCTCGCCGCGGATGACCGGAAGCTCGGCGATCCGTTCGCCCACCGAACGTTCGCCCAAGGTGCGGACCTGGACGCGCGCGTCGCCGGATTGGAGCGTGCCGCCGGACAGATCCAGGTTCTCGCCGCGGATCCGGTCGGCCAGCCCCGCAATCGACAGACCGTAGGCGCGCAGCGTGTCCTGGCTGACCTCGATCCCGATCTCGTCCACGGGCACGCCGGTGACCTCGACGGTCGACACACCCTCCAGCGCGAGCAGTTCCTGCCGCGCGTTCTGGGCCACGTCCTTCAAAAGCGCGCGGTCGATCTCGCCCGACATCACGTACTGGATGGCGAGTTCCTTCGGTTCGACCTCGACGATGATCGGCGTTTCGGCGCCGTCGGGAAAGACCGTGATCCCCTCCACCTCCGTCTCGATGTCGTCGCGCACCGTCTCCACATTGGCGGAGCGCAGGACCGATACCGTGACGGCGCCCAGGTCCTGGCTGGCTTGCGCGTCGATCCGGCGGATACCTTCGATCGACCGGATCGCGTTCTCGATCGGCTGGACGACGCCATCCGACACCTCCTGCGGCGTAGCGCCGGGATAGGCGACGGTGATCCGCACGGTGCCTGTATTGATCTCCGGAAAGCTCTTCACCGTCAGGTTGGTCATCGCGAAGACGCCCGCCAGCAGCAGCGCCGCCATCAGCAGGTTCGGCAACACGCGGTTGCGCAGCGCGAGTTCGATCGGGTGCGTCACTCGCCCTCCGCCTCCGCGGATCTGCCGTTCTCGGAGCCAGCGTCGCCGTCGGATGCGCCGCGCACCCTGACCTCGAGGCCCGGCAGCGGGTTGCTCAGCTCGGTCAGCAAAATCCTGTCGTCGGGTCCCAGCACGTCGGAGGTGACGAAGACCTCCCCCTCGCCGCGGCGCCGGACCGTGGCCGGCACCTCTTCGAGCGTATTCTCGGCCGTCACGCGCCACAGCCTGTCGCCGGATTGGAGCGCGCTCGACGGGAGCCGAAAAAGCGCGTCGTCGCTCTCCGGCAGCGGAATGGTGGCGGTCACGAGGGCATTCAGCACAAGTTCGCGCCCCTCCGCGAAGGGATCGGCCACCTGCACGACGATCTCGACGGTTCGCGCCGCGCCCTCGAGCACCGGGGAGAGCGCGGAGATCGTGCCCATGAGCGTCCCGCCATCGTCGCTATCCCCCTCCCCGTGTTGGATCTGCACCTGCCGCCCGACGAGGTCGCCGCCACGCCGGAGACGCCGCAAATCCTGCTCGTTCAGGCCCACACGGACCTCGGCCACATCGGCCGACACCAGCGTTCCGATCGACGTGCCGACTTGCAGAAGCTGCCCGGTCGAGGCGTCCTCGGCAACCACGAGCGCGTCGAACGGTGCGCGCAGGCGCGTGTCGTCCAGCCGCAGCCGCGCTGCCTCGAGCGCCGCGCGGGCTTGCTCGACCCCAGCCTTCGCAGCGGCGGCATCGGCGCGGGCGCGTTCCAGATCCGCCTCCGCGGCAAAATTGTCCTCCGCCAGCTCCTCGCGTCGCAACAACTGAGCCGTCGCCTGCGCTGCGGCGGCTTCGGCACTGCCTAGGTCGGCTTCGGCCCGTGCGATCTCGGTCTCCACGGTGCGCGCTTCGAGGCGGATCAGCAGGTCGCCCTCCGCGACCCGGGAGCCGAGCCTGAAGCCTGCGCCGATCTCGACGATCCGGCCGGAAATCTCGGTGGCGACCTCTATACGCTCCGCTGCCCGCACGAACCCGGTTTCGGTGATCGCGGGCGGGACGGCGGCGCGCTCCGGCCGCCCGACCTCCACCAGCGCGGCCAGGGGCGGCGCGGGCTCTTCCTGCTCCTGCAGTCTGCCGGCGAGAACGACGGCGGCGATTCCGGCCGCGACGAGGACAAGCCCGCCGAGGGCGAAGAGGATCCTGCTCAGCATCGCCGAGTGAACCAGTCAAACAAGTACATGTTAGCCCACATAGCGGGCAGCCGGCGAACGTCGAGGCACGAACGGAAACCCACAGGCCTCGATCAGGCCTCCCCCGGTGGGCGTGCCTCCCCGCGCGTCACGGCGAGGGCCGAGACCACGATCACCAGCGCCGCGAGGAGCGTGTGAAGCCCCGGCATCTCGGCAAAGAGAAGTAGCCCAGCCGCCATCGAGAAGACGAGCCTGAGATAGGGGAACGGCGCCAGCGCCGAAACCTCGCCGACCCTGTAGGCCTCGATCGTCAGAAGCATGCCCGCCGTCCCGAGACCGCCGGAGAGCGCAAGGAAGGGCAGGATGCCGGGAGCGATCGGACGCCAGTCCGCCACCAGAACCGGCAGCGTGCCCAGCGTCGCGACGAGGCCGATGTAGAACATGATCGTGGCCGTCGGCTCCGTCCGTGCCAGGATCCGGTTCTGGAAGATCAGCGCCGAGCCCGCAAGTGCCGCGCCGAGTCCCGCCACCACGCCGAGCGGCGCGGCACCTCTCACGCCGAGATCCGGCGCGGTGGCGAGCGCGATGCCGGAAAAGCCGAGGACCGTCATCGCCCAGCGACGCCCGCTCACCCGCTCCCCCAGGATAGGGCCCGCCAGCAGCACCACGAAGAGCGAGGTCGAGAAGGTCAGGATCGTGGCCAGCGCCAGGTCCAGCGCCTGGAAACTGCGGTAATAGAGCCACCAGCAGAGCAGGCTGGTCAGGCCGCGCAGCAGGTGCAGGCCGGGCCGGCGGGTCGCCAGTTGGCTTCTGCGCCGCGGCAGGAGCCACAGCGAAACGACAGCAAGCTGCATGACGGCGCGGGCAAAGACGATCTGGCCGTCGCTCGCTCTGCCATCGAGCAGCCGCACCGCGATGACCTCGCCGGTGAAGAAGAGCGCGCCCGACACAAGAAGTACCGCGCCGCGCAGGTTGTCGACGGGCTGCGACGCGGGGACGGCTCTGCCTCGGCTCACGGTCGGAAGGACGCGTAATCGGCCGGACTATGCGCGCCCACGCGACGGATCAGCGTCACCCACGCCGCCAGCCCCTCGTCGATGGCCGACAGGCGCAGGAATTCGTTCGGCGCGTGGTAATCCTCGTCGGCGGTGGAGAACGAGAACATCACCGTATCGAGCCCGAGCGTCCGGCGCACGATGTCTGTCAGGGGCAGCGTTGCCCCGATCCGCACGCGAATTGGACGATCGCCGGTTGTGGCTTCCAGCGCGTCCTCCGCCGCCACGAGAAGGGGGTGGTCGTCGGGGATGGCATAGGCGCCGGTCCAGCCGCGCTCGTCGGTGACCTGCAGCGTCGCGCCGGGCGGGCAATGCGCCAGGAGGTGCGCGAGCACCGCATCCCGCGCACGGGCCGGCTCCTGTCCCGGTGCCAGCCGCATGGTGAACTTCGCGTGCGCCTCGTTCGGGATCACGGTCTTGGCGCCCGCTCCGGTATACCCGCCCCACATGCCGTTCACCTCGAGCGTCGGACGCAGCCAGAGCCGTTCGAGGAACCCGTATCCCGGCTCGCCCGCGGGTTCGGTCCCGAGGTCGGCGAAAAGGCGCGTCTCGTCGAAGGGTATGGCGGCAATTGCGGCGCGTTCCTCCGCCGTGGGCTCGGCCACGCCATCGGCAAAGCCTTCCACGACGATCCGGCCCTCCGCGTCGCGCAGCCCCGCGATCAGGCCGGCGAGGACATGGAGCGCGTTGGGCACGACGCCGCCATAGCGGCCGGAATGGAGATCCTTCACCGCCGTGCGAACCGAGATCTCGAACCCGCCATTGCCGCGATTGCCGGTGTTGATCGTGGTGAGATCCGCCCGCCAGCGCGCCCCGTCGGCCGACAGCACCGCATCCGCGGCCAGACGCGCGCGGTGCGCATCGAGGATGGCGGGTAACGACGGGCTCCCGGTTTCTTCTTCGCCCTCCAAGAGGAGCCGCACATTGACCGGGAGCCGCCCTTCCACCTCCAGGAACGCGATCAACGCCTCGAGCGCGATCAGCATCGGCCCTTTGTCGTCGGACGCCCCGCGCGCGTAGAGCCGCGCGTCCCGTATCGTCGCCTCGAAGGGCGGCGACTGCCACGGCTCCAACGGGTCGGGCGGCTGCACGTCGTAGTGGCCGTAGACGATGAGCGTCGGTGCTCCGGGCGCACCCAGCCACTCCGCGTAGATGGCCGGCTGACCGGAGCCGTCGGGGTTCGACAGCCGGTCGATGCCGGTGAAGCCGCCCTCGGCGAGGCGCGCCTCCAGCAAGCGGCGGGCGCTTTCCATGCCGTCGGCAAAAGCCGGATCCGCACCGACTGAACGGCAGGCGATGAGCGCGCCCAACCGGTCGAGCAGCGCGTCACGTTGGCCCAATGCGTGGTCCAGCACGGGATCGTTCACGCCACGCCGCCGTCGACCGAGAGCACCTGCCCGGTGACCCAGTCGGCTTCCTCGGACACGAAGAAGGCGACCGCGGCGGCGATGTCCTCGGGCTTGCCCAGGCGCCGGGTATGGATGCGTTCGATCAGCTGCGCCTGTCCTTCTGGGCCGTAGCTTGCCCATTGCAGTTCCGTCGCGGAGTTCGACAGCACGAAGCCCGGAGCGACCGAGTTGACGGTGATCCCGGCGGGTCCGAACTCCAGTGCGAGCTGCTTCGTCAGGCCCACCAGCGCGTGTTTCGACGCGCAATAGGCCTGGATGCGGGTCAGGCTCGGGCGAAGCCCCGCGCCCGAGGAGATGAAGACCATCCGGCCCCAGCCCGCTTCCTTCATCGCCGGGGCCGTGCCGGCGGCGAGATGGAAGGCGCTGTCGACATTGGCGGCGAAAATGCGGCGCCAGTCGGCGTCGGACACGTGCTCCACCGGTTGCGCGGTCTGCCCGCAGACACCGCCCGCGGCACTGACCACGATCTCAGGCGCCCCCTGCGCGTCGGAGAGGCGGCCAAGCATGTCATTCACCGCGACGCCGTCGCCCAGATCGCAGGGATAGGCGGGCAAGCCGAGCTCTGCGGCGCGCGCCGCGAGGTCGTCGCCGGGCAGATCGGTGAGCGCGACGTCGTGACCGTCCGCCGCGAGCCGTCGCGCGATCCCGGCACCGATACCACCCACCACGCCGGTGACAAGGACCCGGCGCTTCATGCCATCCGCTCGGCAAGTGCGGCGAACGTGTCAGGTGACAACTCCCGGCGCCCGTCCTCGATGTCGTGGATCAACTCGACGAGCCGGTCGAGCAGTGGTGTCTTGATACCATGGCCCCTGGCGATCTCCGCCACCGCACCCACCTGCGGGTCGACCTCGGTGCGGCGCTTGCGCACTGCGAGGTCGCGCCAGATGCCGGTATGAGTCTTCGCGGTCTTCGAGTTGAACTCGGCCAGCGCCGCGAGGCAGGCACGGGCTTGCGTCTCGGACGCGCCGGGCATGAACGCCTTCGGGTCGAACCCGTTGAAGGGGCGCGGCGTGACGCCCTCTGCGGACGCGGTTGCCATGACCTCGCGCGCCAGCCCGATCAGCGCCGGGCCGCGGGTCGGGATCCGCAAAGTTCGCCGTCATGCTGTCATTGGTGAGCGCCGTGCCGAACAGCATCGCGCCGTAGCCCATCTTGCCCCAGAGGTAGCCCCAGATGTCGTCGGTCAGCACCGCATCGGGCTCGAAGTGCTGCAAAGTGCGGTGCATCGTCGCGCGTGCGTGCGCGTATCGCCCCGTCGATCTCGCCCACCACGACCGCGCCACGGTTGCCGAAGAGGATCCGCCCGGGCTCCAGCCAGTCGGCGCCGAAATTGACGAAGGCGCCCATCGTGCGCTCCGTGCCCCGCGATCCGGGCGATGACGCGTTCGTTGAGCCCGTTCTGGGCCGACAGCACGAAGCCGTCGGCTGCCAGGTGCGGCAGCAGCGCATGCATCGCGTCTTCCGTCGCCTGCGCCTTCACGGCGAGGATGATGCGCTGCCATGTGCCGTCGACCTGCCCGGGCGTCACGCAGGGCACCGATTGCATGAACTCCTCCACCGGCCCTTCGATCCGCAGGCCGGGGTCGGAGCAGGCGGTCACGTGTTCGTCCACGATATCGACCATTCTGACCGGGACACCGGCCCGCGCGAGGTAGGCGCCGATCGTGCCGCCGATGGCACCGGCGCCCCAGATCAGGATCTCGTCAGTCATGGTCGCTCACGTCGTCAGCTCGGGCCACGGCCCCTCCAGCGCCTCGCGCGTCTCCGCCACGCCGACGTCCCAGAGCGCCAGCATCTCCGTGTCGGGGCGCTGCCACGGCCCGCCGAACGCGCCGTCGCCCATGATCTCACGCGCCTGCGCGGGCGGGCTGGCGCGCATCAGGCCGAAGTCGAATTGCGGCTTCTCGCCCTCGGGCGCGGGGGTCTGCGCCAGCCGCGTCCAGGGGAAGTTCTCCATCCAGTTGGCGTGGCTGCCGGTCGGGTCGATCTCCTGCATCTTCGCCCAGGTCCGCGGCGCCTTCCACCACTCGTGGAATCGGATGGAGACGTCGCCCCAGTCGGCCATCAGTTCGAGCGCGAGCGGACCCACCGGCGCGTTGCCGCCGTGACCGGACACGACGAGAATGTGCCGGAACCCTGCGCGGCGGACCGAGGCGAGCACGTCGCGCATCACCGCAAGCAGCGTCTCCACCCGCAGCGACACCGTGCCCGGATAGGCGGTGAAGTAGGGCGCGAGGCCGTAGGGCATCACCGGGAAGACCGGAACGCTCAGCGGCTCGGCGGCGTCGAGCGACACCTTCTCCGCGAGGATGCAATCGACGCAGAGCGACAGCTGCGCGTGCTGCTCGGTCGATCCGATGGGCACGATGCAGCGCGGGTCGCGGGCGGCTGCTGCCTCGACATCCATCCAGTTCATCTCGGCGATCTTCATACACGCTTCTCCGCAGGTTCAGGGGTTCGCGGGTCTGCCAGGTCCCGCTCGGGGTCGTTGAGCGTGTCGGGCCAGTCGTCGCCCGCGCGCACGATCTTGGCCAGCAGATCGGAGAGTGTCTTCTGCTCGTGCGTGTCGAGCGAGGACAGCATCATCCGTTCGAAGTTCTCGAACGCAGGCAGCGTCTCCTCGAAGAGCCGCCAGCCGTCGGCGGAGAGGCTGAGCGGCTGGTTCCGCCCGCCGCCGGGCAGCGTGTCGCGCAGGATCAGGCCCAGATCCTCCAGCCGCGCGATGGCACGCGACAGCGTGTTCTTGGGAAATCCGGACGTCTCGGAGATGTCGCGCGCCTGCCCGCCATCCGACAGCGCCAGCGAATAGACCACGACATACTCCACCCGGCTCAGTCCCCGCGTCCGCTGCACCCAGTCATAGAGCGGCGTGTTGTAACGCAGCGCGAGGTAGTTCAGCCGGAACGCCAGCCAGCACGGGTTGTCCCAGAGCTTGGCCTGCAGCATCCGTTCGATGCCGAGCCCACCGTCGGCGGAGGCCGCACGCCGCGCCGCGACCGTATTGGGCGACACGGACTCCGATGGGTCATCGTCGTCGTCGCCGGCTGATGGTTTTTCGATCATTTCCCGGTCGCGGTCCCGTCGCAGCGCGCGTGTTCCATATCGAACTTGACTGTCGGGAGTGTACCGCTCATCGTCAAGAGGCAAGTTCCAAATCGAAATCGGACCCTCGGGCGAACCGGCGGCCATATGCAAGACAATGGGGAAAAGGATGAAGCACTCAATCAAACTGGCCTTTCTGCGCGCCACGGGCCTCGGGGCCTGGCTTGCACTCGCGGCCGGGGCCGCCACGGCGCAGACGCTGACGATGGGCGTCCGCGGCGGACCGGAATCGATGGACCCGCACTACTCGGCGCTCGGCGTGCACGCCGCTGCGGCCAAGCATGTCTTCGACACGCTGGTCTGGTCCGGCACCGATCTGCAGATCGAGCCCGGCCTCGCCACCTCCTGGGAGCCGATCGACGAGGACACCTGGGAGTTCAAGCTGCGCGAGGGCGTCAAATTCCACGACGGGTCCGACTTCACGGCCGAGGACGTGAAGTTCTCGATCGAGCGCATCCCGGTCGTCTCCGGTCCGACCACGACCACGATCTACGTGCGCCGGGTCGAGGATGTGGAGATCATCGACGACTACACGCTGCACATCCACACCGACGGGCCGGCCTCGACCCTGCCCAACGACTTCATCCGCCTCTTCATCGTATCGTCGGAGGCGGCCGCGGACTACTCCACACCGGAGACCGCCGCGGAAGGCTTCAACTCGGGTGCGGCCACGATCGGCACCGGTCCCTACAAGTACGTGAGTTGGGAGCCCAACGGCGATCTGGTGCTGGAGCGCTTCGACGACTACTGGCGCGGCATGGGCGCGTGGGAGCAGGTGATCCGCAAGGAAATCCCGAACGACAGTTCGCGCCTCGCCGCACTGAAGGCGGGCCAAGTCGATGTGATCAACTATGTCTCGTCGGTCGACTACCTCGCGCTGGACAACGACCCGGACGTGGACACCATCATCGGCGACAGCGTCTACATCATGAACCTGCAGCTCGATCAGCGCGAAAACACGCCGAAGGTCTACGACAACGACGGCAACCCGCTGGAGGAGAACCCGCTGCGCGACATCCGCGTGCGGCAGGCGATGGACCTTGCCATCGACCGCCAGACCATGGTCGACATCGTTCTGGAAGGGCTGGGCAAACCCGCCAACCAGATGATGCCGCCGGGCTTCTTCGGGTCCAACGAAGACATTCCGATGCCCGAGTACGACCCTGCGAAGTCGAAGGAACTGCTGACCGAGGCGGGCTACCCGGACGGCTTCCAGATCGACCTCTTCTGCACCTCGGACCGGCTGCCGGGCGACGGCGCGATCTGCCAGGGTCTGGGCCAGATGTTCACGCAGGTGGGGATCAAGACCAACGTCAACGCGGTCAGCCGCACGGTCTACTTCCCGGCGCAGGCCAATCTGGACTACTCGGTGTTCATGAACGGCTGGGGCACGCTGACCGGCGAGGCCTCCTACACGCTGGGTGGCTTGGCGCATTCCAACGATCCCGACGCCAAGCTGGGCGCCTTCAACCGGATCGAGTACGCGAATCCAGCGGTCGACCAACTGCTGCAAGAGGGTGCGACGACGCTCGATCCCGAGGCGCGGCGCGGCATGTACGAGGAAGCGATGGCACTGGTGATGGCCGACAAGGCCTATATTTCCATCGTGCAGTTGCAGACGGTCTGGGCGGCCCAGGCCGGGACACTGGTGTTCGAACCGCGATATGACGAGGACACGCTGGCGTTCTATATCCGGCCCGCGGGCTGATCGGCAACTGACATCGACGGGTCGGGCGGCGCGCAGCTGCCCGGCCCTTCTATCGCTCGGAACAAGGCACCCATTCGGCGATGCTCGGCTTCATCATCCAGCGTTTCCTGCAGGCCGTCGTGGTGATGGCCGTGATGTCCGTGATCGTCTTCGTCGGCGTCTATGCCATCGGCAACCCGGTCGACATCGTCATCCCGCCCGACGCGACGCAGGACATCCGGGCCGAAGCGATCCGCCGCCTCGGGCTCGACCGCCCGCTTTGGGAGCAGTACTGGATCTTCGTCACGAACGCGCTGCAGGGGGATTTCGGGCGGTCCTTCATCTACAACATCCCCGTTCTGGACCTGATCGGCTCGCGCATGCCCGCGACCCTGGAACTGGTGCTGATCTCGGTCGTCACAGCGACAGTGCTGGGGGTCGGCTTAGGCATTTATGCCGGCTACAAGCCCGACAGCTGGGTGTCGAAGGTGATCATGGCGGTCTCCGTGCTGGGCTTCTCGGTGCCGTCCTTCTGGGTCGGGCTGATCCTGATCCTCACCTTCGCGGTGTCGCTCGGATGGCTGCCGGCGGGCGGGCGCGGCGATACGGTCACCGTCTTGGGCATCCGGTGGAGCTTCCTGACACTCGACGGCCTGTCGCACATCGCCTTGCCGGCGATCAACCTCGCGCTCTTCAAGCTCGCCATGATGATCCGGCTGGCGCGTGCGGGCACCCGCGAAATCATGCTGACCGACACCATCAAGTTCGCCCGCGCCGCGGGGCTCGTCCGAAGGCATCGATCCTGCGCCGTCACCTGCTCAAGATGATCTCCATTCCCATCGTCACCGTCTTCGGGCTGGAGCTTGGTTCGACCCTCGCCTTCGCCGTCGTGACCGAGACGATCTTCTCCTGGCCCGGCGTCGGCAAGCTGATCATCGATTCCATCTCCGTGCTCGACCGGCCGGTGATGGTCGCCTACCTGATCCTGACCGCGGCGCTGTTCGTCACGATCAACTTCACCGTCGACCTGGTCTTCGCGATGATCGACCCGCGCATCCGGGCCCGAAGAACGGCATGACCGACGCCATTCGCCCCGCGACCCCGGAGCCGGAGGCCACGACGCCACCGCCCGCAATCTCCCCGCTGCGCCGGTTCTGGTCGGAGTTCCGCGAGAGCCGGATCGCGCTCGCCGCTCTGGCGGTGGTCGTCATCCTCGCGCGTGCTGGCGCTGCTGGCGCCGTTCATCGCGCCGCAGGATCCCTACGACCTCGCCACGCTCTCGCTGATGGACGCGCGCCGTCCGCCGGGCTTCGTGGGCTCGGGCGGATATACCCACCTGCTCGGCACCGATCCGCAGGGGCGCGACCTTCTCTCGGCGATCATGTACGGGCTGCGGCGTGTCGATCCAGATCGGGCTGGCGGCGGGCGGCGTCGCGCTGACCATCGGTACGGTGCTTGGGATACTCGCGGCCTATCTCGGCGGACGCATCGAGTCGCTGATCATGCGGATCGTGGATCTGCAGCTCTCCTTTCCCGCGATCCTTCTGGCGCTGGTTCTGGTGGCGCTGCTGGGGCAGGGCAAGGCGCAGCTGATCGGGGCGCTGGTCGCCGCGCAATATGCTTACTTTGCGCGGACGGCCTATGCTGCGGCCACCTCGGAACGGCGCAAGGACTATATCGAGGCCGCACTCGCCACGCCGCTTTCGGGTCGGCGCGTGGTGCTGCGCCACCTGCTGCCCAACTGCCTGCCGCCGCTGATCGTCGTGGCCACCGTGCAGATCGCCAATTCCATCTCGCTGGAGGCGACGCTGTCCTTCCTCGGCCTCGGCCTGCCCGTCACCGAACCTTCGCTCGGCATGCTGATTTCCAACGGCTTTCCCTACATGATGAGCGGGCGCTACTGGATTTCGGTCTATCCGGGCATCGCGCTCATCATCCTGATCGTGGCGATCAACCTCGTCGGCGACCGGATCCGCGACCAGGTGAACCCGAGGCTCCGGAAATGACCGAAGTTCTCCGCGTCGAGGGGCTGAAGACGCATTTCTTCACCCGCGCCGGCGTGGTGAAGGCGGTCGACGGCGTGTCCTTCACGCTCCAGGAGGGTGAAATCCTCGGGCTGGTGGGGGAGAGCGGGTCCGGCAAGACCGTGACGGGCTTTTCGCTCCTCGGCCTGGTGGACGCGCCGGGCCGCATCGTCGAGGGCTCGATCCGGCTCAAGGGCGAGGAGCTGGTGGGCGCGTCCGACGCCACGCTGCGTGCGAAGCGCGGCCGCGACATCTCGATGATCTTCCAGGATCCGATCGCGACGCTGAACCCGATGCTGACGATCGGCCAGCAGATGCGGCTGGCGCAGGAGGCACATGTCCGCGTTTCGCACCGGGCCGCAGACGCGCACTCGGCCGATCTGCTGACCCGCGTGGGCATCCCGGCCGCGAAGGCGCGGCTGCGCGCCTACCCGCACGAATTCTCGGGCGGCATGCGGCAGCGCGTGGCCATCGCCACCGCGTTGCTGCACCGCCCGTCCGTGGTGGTCGCCGACGAGCCGACCACCGCGCTCGATGTCTCGATCCAGGCGCAGATCCTGGCGGAGATGCGCGATCTCGCGGCGGAAACCGGGACCGCGATGATCTGGATCAGCCACGACCTCGCCGTGGTCTCGTCGCTGGCGAGCCGCCTTCTGGTGATGTACGCGGGCCGAGTGGTCGAAAGCGGGCCGACGGCGGCGGTGCTGCGCCGCCCCGACCACCCCTATACCGAGGGTCTGATCGCGTCGCTGCCGGCCACCGCGGAACCGGGCAAGCCGCTGCGACAGATCCCCGGGACGACGCCATCGCTCCTTTCCTTGCCGCCAGGCTGTCCCTTCGCGCCGCGCTGTCCGCGGGCGGATGACGCCTGCCACGTGGACCCGGACCTGATCGCGCGCGGGGCGCATGCCGTGGCCTGTCACCATCCGGTCCATGCCATGCCCGCCGGCGGCGTCGAATGACCGGGTTTCTGATCGGTCGAGGACGTGTCCAAGGCGTTCAGTCCCAATCTGACCCTGGGCGAACGAATCGCGGGCTGGCTTGGCGCCGGGGTCGAAACCCGCCCGCTGCAGGCCGTGGACGGCGTGAGCCTCAGCATCACCGAAGGCGAGACGCTGGGTCTCGTCGGCGAATCCGGCTGCGGCAAGTCCACGCTGGGGCGGATCGCCGCCGGGATCCAGCCGCCCGACCGCGGCACCGTCCGGCTTGGCGGGGCGCCTGTGATGGACAGCGAGACCAAGGTCACGACCCGGGTGCAGACGGTATTCCAGGATCCCTTCGCCTCCCTCGATCCGCGCATGAAGGTGGGTGAAGCCGTCGCAGAAGGCCCCATCGCGCACGGGCTGACGTCCCGCGCGGACGCCCGCGCCTATGTCGCCGACTGGTTCACGCGTGTGGGCTTCGATCCCGGTCTCGCCGACCGCTACCCACACCAGTTCTCCGGCGGCCAACGCCAGCGTATCGCCATTGCGCGGGCGCTCGCCATGCAGCCTGACCTGCTGATCTGCGACGAGCCGGTGGCCTCGCTCGATGTGTCGATCCAGGCGCAGATCCTGAACCTGTTCCTCGAATTGCGGCGTGATCTCGGCCTCACCTGCCTCTTCATCAGCCACGATCTGTCGGTCGTCCGCCACGTCTCCGACCGGATCGCGGTGATGTATCTGGGCCGGATCGTGGAGATCGGTCCGACTGCGGAAGTGATCGAGAAACCTGCCCACCCGTACACCGACGCATTGCTCTCCAGCGTGCCGCGGCTGGTGGTTTCGGAGGACGAACTCGTGACATTTCGGGCCATTGCGGGCGAAATCCCATCGGCCTTGTCGCCGCCGCCGGGGTGTCACTTCGCCCCGCGCTGCCCGCTGGCCCGGGACCGGTGCCGGAGCGAAGTCCCGCGGCTCGAACTGTCGGGATCGGACACGCGTCGGGCCGCATGCCATTTCACCGACCTTCAACTGGCGCGCGCTGGAGGTGACGCCGCCAGCGGTTGAAATCGGCGGGTTCTGCCGGAAAAAGCAGGCAGTACCTTGGTCGGCTAGCTCGCGAGCCTCACTTTTAAGTCGCGGAGGGTCCGGTCTCTCATCGGTGACCTATCCGGAATCTGCGGCTCGGTCCTCGTGGGCTGCCCGATCCCTGCGCTTGGCATCGACAGGTGTCTTGGAAATGCTCATTCCGGCGCTCCTCGGTGCGGTCATGCTTCTGCAGATAATCCGGCGGATCCGGCCTGGTGCCGGTTGACTTTGTTCGCCGCAAGGCTTCAGCCTTTGGTGCTCGCCGAAAAATGGGTGTCTACGTGCATTCGCTATCGTCAAAGAAAGGAAATACAGTGACTTTCACGCTCAGAACCGCGGCCATCGTCGTCGCAATGCTTCCCTTGGCAGCCTGCGTCGAGGACACGGGATCCTCCGGTGCAGGAACGCCTGCCGTGGGCAGTCCCACGGACTTGACGGCATTTCAGGGCGCGCGCGCCGGGCAGGCCGAGATGGGCATTCAGAACCTCGGCTACGAACTGTCCCGAACCGACGGTTCGACCGCCTACTGGTTGAACCGGGCGACAGACAAATGCGCCGAGATCGTGACAGCCGACGGCCGCTACGAAACCGTCACGATGCTGCCCGGCGAAGACTGCTGACCAACTGGCTCATCCAATGACGAGTCCGGCAAGTCAATTCGCTAGCCGGACTCCGTGCCAGCGGTGCGTGAAACTCCCTGGCACGAGACGTCGGACCGCGCGTCCCTGCATCTCGTCTACGGACTCGCGCGTCGGCCCGCACTGCCTTCAATTCGAAGATGCGAGACGAGCTACTGAATGAGATGCTGTTCTTTGGGTTGGATCACGCCTGCGAAGTCGTCGCCCGCCGGGTGACCGCCTACAACCTCGCGCGCCCTCGCTCAGCCCTCGTCTACCAAACCCCGGCGGCCTTCGCCGCCAAATTCACCGCAATGGGCGATCGGCTCCACGATACGGAAACGTTCCGCCAATCACCCACTGCTCCCTCCGCCACCCGGGCAAATGTCACCTGCCGGCGCTGGTTTCGGTTGGGTGAGTAACGGGGGTCAGAGCAGTCCCGATGTGGCCATTCTTGATGACTCAAATCGCCTCGATGCCTATGAGTGTTGTCATTGCATTGCACAAAGCGCAAAACGATTGCCGACGTCTCAGCAGGCGGTTCAGTACCGCGTGATCGCTCTCGCTTCGGTCGTTCCGCCACTTCTGATCAATATGCGTGATACTCTCGAGGTGCGGGACTTACCGGTGACCCACGTCCTGGATTTCCATGATGTATCCAGGTGCTTTGTCCATGCAGATGGACAACGACCGGTGGAGCCGGACTTTCGCTATGGCCTGTTTCCAAAGGACTTTCGCCGCTTTCGCGGCCCTTCTGGCTTTCAACTTGAAGTCGATGGACTGGCCATTTTGATCGACTGGGCGCCACTGGTACCGCCACTTGTCACCGATCCGCAGGTAAGTCTCGTCGACATGACAGTTCAGCCCACGCCAACTCCGATGATTGCAGGCACGCTTGACAAGGGATCCTGCCATCTCGTCTGGACCGCGTATCGTCACCCTCGCCTCTGCCATACCAAGTATGAGCCATGTTTCTCCAACTATATCGAGGACCGATCGTTCCGACAGGCTGCTAACGCTGCAACAGCCTCGTTCTCAGTTCAAGCGCTTCTTGCTCGGCTTCCAACGCAGCTGCGGAACCGATCTGATCGAGTATGTCCAAAGTGATGTCGGAGGACCTGTCGCTCAGCCATACCGGTGACTTTTTAAGAAACGGAAACCCCTGTTCGACAATGTTGTAATACGCAAGTGAATAGGCGGCACCTTGACGCGCGACCGATACAAGAATCACCTTTTCAAGATCGGTCCGCGACACATTTTCAATATCATTGAGAACAGACGACACGACCGCGGCCATACGCTTGTCCTCCAGGACTAACAGATATTTGGCGATCTTCTGGATCTGCGCATCTCCCAAATTCTGCAATGAGTTCAGCTAATCCACGAATATCGAGAGTGGAAGCGTGGCTGTATCCTTTTTTCAATATCCATTTGGTCAACCCAATCTCACCCCGTTTGACGGTTCGCTTCTTTTTATTTGTCAAGCGAAGCTTTCTCCAAAATATCGCAAAATCTGGATCGGATACGATTCGCTTTCCAAATGCTACAGCGAAGGATGTATAGTGGAAGTTTCGGTGGCTTGAATCGTAATCGAACCTAAATTCACGAAAGTCTTCGGGATCGACCCGCGGAACTCCAAAATTAGAGGCGGCCGCACAGAAATCGACGCCGCACTCCTCGACATCACTCAGCCAGTCTGACGTATCACAAATGGGGAACCAACTAGAATCGTTTAATAGGACTATTCGGTCAAGTTCTATTCTTCGCTCCAGAACATTCAGCAGACCATCTCTGTACCCACCAAAATCGTATCCGAAATTTGGTCTTTCGATGTATCTTGTGCAATATTTGA
This sequence comes from uncultured Alphaproteobacteria bacterium, assembly GCA_963721175.1. Classification (GTDB taxonomy): domain Bacteria; phylum Pseudomonadota; class Alphaproteobacteria; order Rhodobacterales; family Rhodobacteraceae; genus Aliishimia. Next base: position 365,132 of record CAVRIG010000026.1, read on the forward strand.
GTAATTGGGATCGTTCTTCTTCTCCGAGGTGCAGATTCGATACCACGACAGTGGAAAATTCTTTTGAAGCGAGATACCGAAGTGCCCGGATGTGAGAGGGCTTCATACCGAACGAGGGATAGATCAAGTAAATGGCAGCGCTCGAGCTTTCCGGCTGCTGGCCCTCTAACACAACTTGTTGCTTTGAAAGAACGGAATCGTAGTAGACGGTGCCAAAGAGAAAAGTGGCAAGATCATGCGCAATCTCCCGAGGTTTCCGCAGGATACGCTTGAATTCACGCTTCAGCTTGTATGACTTCACCATTTTGACCATGTTAGGCGGAGGGGCGCCCAATAATTCGGGCAAATCGCATTGCTTGAGAATTTGTGATCTGTCCAGTTGTTTCCGAGCGCGGTTCCATCAGCATCTTCGATCATCTCCGGCAGGTAGACCTTGCCTGGGTCCATCTGTGTGTTCACGTGATTGCAGTGGCGCATAATGAGATCGAAAATTCCTGAGCTTCATTCTCATCATCAAAAACAAGGCAGCTTATATGTTACTTTGTCGTATCATCAAATACCAGCGGAGTTGGATCGGTTGTTCCCGCCTGCACAACCTGCAGAAACGCGCTCGGCGCGATCAGATCCGGGCAGCATGCCAGGGCGGCAAAGAAGTCATAGAACGCTTCGGTGAGGGAACTTCACCGCCTACCGCAGGTGACAAAAAGCTGTCAAGACGGTTCAGTTCGAGGTCAGAGAGTTGCAAACCGGACCGCGTCAGATATGGGATCGCGGGCTGCAAATCATAGAGGCAGCCACCCAGCGGCAGCGTGTGGCACCGAAACGCGACGATTGCCGCCTCCTCTGCCTCAGACAAGACCGTTGAGGGAGGCTCTTTCGGTCCCGTCTTCAGATCCTCAATCGTCGCCCGCTTCCGCCACTTCGCAGCTGTTTTGGGGTGTATTCCCCGTTCCCGGCGCAGATGCGCGAGCCAAGTCTGCGATCGCTGTGTTTGCAGTTCTGACGGCGCGCGTGCCCTCTCGGCGAATTTGCGATGCAAATCGTCTGTCGGGTCATGGTACGTGGCGTCACCGTGTCCTATGAATCGATCCGGAACTGAGTCGACCGCTGGCATTCGTTTATCGTCAGGACCCTGCGGGATCTCGCGGCTCAAGCGGGCAAATGGCATCTCGATGAAGGTGCACCGGCGGCTGTTTCCGGACGGCGGATCCATATCCTGCTCGATCGCGCCCGCAGGCTATGGGCTCGACGATTTCCTGATGTGGGATCCCCTCGCCCCTGTTGAGGCCGGCAGCAGCATATGTCCTTCGCGTGGCGCCCGTTGGTGGTCGCCATTCCCTCGGCCACCGTCAGGACGTCGGTCCCGTACGCCTGGCGCGCGATCATCGATTGGCACATCGATGGCCGATACCACGATTCCATCCCTACCGGAACGGGTTCGACGAAGCTTTCAACCAAGGGTGTACATGTTGCGGCAAGTTCGTTAACGTAAAGTTTTTGCTAAGCTCCGCTCCTTGGTGAGCTGGGCGCTACACATAATTTTTTTGGCGAGGCCATCGGATGGGATATTTGAAGAAATTCCAGCACGACATGTTCGTGAGCTATGCGCGGGGCCCTTTGGGCGAGACTGACTCGACCTGGTCGCCAAGCAATCTCGTGAAGAATTGGACCGATGATCTCGTGAAGCACCTGACGGACCTCCTTGTTGCCGACTTGGGGAAGAAGGATGAAGATCGACTGGATGTCTGGTTCGACACGCGGCTTGCCAGCAACAAGCCCCTGAACGGTGAATTGAGGGACCGGGTTGCAAACTCCGCCACCTTCCTGTGTGTGATGAGCGACTACTACCTCGATTCCGACTATTGCCGCGACGAGCTGAAGACGTTCATCGAGGCAAATCCGAATGCACTGGATGAAGGGCGCGTTTTTGTCGTCAGGATGCGGCCGACGAGTCACCTCGAGTGGCCGGAAGAATTGAAGAAAGATGGCGACAGTCCTCCAGGTGTGATGTTTCACACGAAGGAACGGCCCGGAGAGCGCGCTCAGACGTTTTCCTGGCCGAAACCGGATTTCGGCGACCAGCATTATCGCGAAGCTGCGACGAAACTGCAAAACGACATTGACCGCGTTTTGCGGAGATTGAAGGAAGTGGATGGCGACACGGAGAAGAGCCGCTCAATTGCGGATATCGACATATCCGTGGGCCGGCCAGTCCTCCTGGGCTATGCCTCTCACGACGTGGATTCGTTGCGAGAGGAATTGCGCGTGCGATTCCGCGAACAAAACATGAAGGTCGTGCCCTCGACCGAACAAGATGATCCGGTCGACGCAGGAGAGTTGACCCACCTGCTGGACAAAGAGCTGGCAAATGTCGATGCGCTGATCTTGATCGCCGGAAACTCGTGCGAGAAGTGGCCACGTGATGAACCCGCGGGACATCTCAGTCTTCAGGTGGAACGCGCGAAGTCGCGTGGCATACCCGTGTACGTCTGGATCGTCGCCGACGACATAGCGAGCATCGAACAGGAAGACTACCGATCCTATCTGGAGAATTTGGAGAAGACGTCGCGGAACGGCGATGGCCTTCGCGTCCGGTTCTCCGATGCTGAAGAGTTTTCACGACATTGTGCCAATCTGCTGAACGCCAAGACACCACAGCACGGCATCGAACAATGCATCGTGCACTACAACAAGCCCAAGGAGGACAGTTCCGACTACGAGTTGTTCCGTGAGGCAGTTCTGGACGCCGTGGCAGATGGCAAGCGTGCCATAAAACGGCCACGCGACGAGAATGGACAGATCAAGACCGAGTTGCTGCGGCATGACCTGGAAAAGGCTTCGGCGTGCATACTGATGTGTTTCGACGGCGATGACGATTGGGCGATCCAGAACGCCAAGCAGATCAGCTCGCTCCTGGGCTCCGAAGCAACCGGCAAGATGGCGCGCCTGTGCATCATCGGTCCCAAGGTCAAAGAACAGAGCCTGCTGGATCTGCGCGCCTGGAAGTTCCAGACGGTGCTTGGCGAACGTCTTGACGAGGCGCAACTCAAACAGGTGATCGCCGACAAGATACAAGCGGCCCTTGCCAACTGAGGACATGCTGATGGACGAGACGTCTTCGCCTTCGTCACAACTCGATGCCACCGCCAAAAGGTCTGGTGGCGAGCTCAAGTGGCCCCGGCAGCCTTACCCCGGCCTGCGACCGTTCGAGGTGGACGACGACATCGACGAGTCGCTCGTCTTTTTCGGGCGCGACAAGCAGAAGGACGAAATCCTCCGGCGTCTCAACGACAGCCATGTCGTGTTCGTCGTGGGGCCGTCCGGTTCCGGCAAGTCCTCGCTGGTCAAGGCCGGTGTCATACCCGCCCTCAGAGCCGGCCTGCTCACGTCCGCGGGTCATCACTGGCGTATTGCCAAGACGCGCCCCGAACGCCGTCCGCTCGCTCAACTCGCAGAGGCGCTCGCCGAACTGCTGACCGGCACCGACGACAAGGTGCCGATCTCTGAACGCCGCCGGGCGATCGAGGACCTTCTCCGCCAGGAGGACAGCGCACTTTGGCTCATAGCCAATTCAATCTCTGAACGGTACGCCGCCGAGGGACACGGTCGAATGCGCACATTGCTTCTTATCGACCAGTTCGAAGAAGCGTTCGGCCCGGAGATCGAGGATCGCGCCGAAGTCGATCAGTTCTTTCGAATCCTGCACTCGATTTTTTGCAAAGCCACACAAGGATCTGTACCTGATCGTCGCGATGCGAACGGGCTACATCGGCTCGACTGCGGCGCACCCGGACATCGCGGAGATGCTGAACGGTACGGCCTATCTCACGCCGATGCTGACGCCGTCTCAAATGGCGGTAGCCATCAGTCGGCCCGCGGAGACATATGGTGGTGCGGTTGAGCCGGAGCTTGTCCAGGAAATCCTCGACGACGCTGCAAATCCGAGGGAGGACATGGCGGACCAGTTGCCTCTCGTTCAACATGCATTGTTCTGGATGTGGGAGCAGGCATGGCGCGGCGCAGGGCTCGAGTCACCCCCGCGGCCCACAGACGATCCGCCCGCTATCGTACCTCCGCTCTCGCTTGCGGAGTTCCGCGAAAATGACGGCCTGAAGGGAATCATGCAGCGACATGCCGAGGAACTCTACGCGTCCGCGGTCAAGGGGGGCAATTCGGCTAAGCAACTCTGCGAGCTGGTCTTCAAGCGGCTCTGCGAACGCGACCTCGAGCGTCGTTACCGCCGCACGCCGCCGACCATTTCCGAATTGCAGGACCTGACAGGCGCTTCAGAGGATGAACTGCGTGCGGTCATCGCTCCTTTCACCGCATCGAGTGCCGCACTTCTCAGTGTTCGGCCTCAGGCGGGCAGAACGGAAGACGTGATCGACATCAACCACGAGAGCCTGATCCGCCAGTGGGACAGGCTTCGCGGCTGGGCGGACGAAGAAGCCAGGGAAGTTGCAACCTTCAGGGAGCTGGTCGGGAACGCGCGCCAATGGGAGGACAGCAACAAGGACGAACGGCACCTGCGCACCGGCGGCCAGTTGGAGCTCATCGAAACCTTCTGGAAGCGCACAAACCCGAGCGATGCTTGGGCGCAACGTTACCGGACGATCAACCGCAAGAGGAGCCTCGCCGACGACCTGCCGCTTGTGGAAGAATATGTAGTGGCGTCAAGAAGCGAGGAAGAGCGTAGGCAGAATGCAAAAGCGCGTCGCAGGGTGCGCGATAGCCGCAACCGTCTCATTTCCGTCGTAGGCGCGTTGGCTGTAGCTGCCGTGACAGTGGGAGCAATTGGTCTTTTTCAAGAACGCGAGCGGCAAACTTCGGTTCTTGCCGCCCAACTCGGAAAACTGGCGGGTGGCGACAATCCGATTGACGCCCTGCTGATCGCCGAGTCCGCGATCACGCAAGACCTGAGCATGACCCCCGAGCTGCAGGGCTTGCTGCAGTCGACTGTAAACGGGTTCCGGCTGGAAACAGAACTCCGGGGTTCCGATCTGGAGAGAATCGCGTTTTCACCCACCGGCAACGACCTGCTGATCGCAGATGCTCAGGGCGATCTCCAAATGTGGAACGGTGACGATCAACAGTTGTCTCCGGTTGAGATCTCGCAACGCAACTCGGACCAGGAGCAAGCCGAACAGGACCAGGTGGCGAAACGGTTTGAATGGAGTCCGGATGGCAAGTTCGTCTTCATCAGCGACGGGTCCGGTGGCGGCCATGCGGCGATTTACGAGGTCGTGTCCACGAGCGAGGGCACCTCGCTAAACGAAGCCTTCCCAGTAGATAAAATGTCGCGGAGAGCGCAGTTCAGTCCAGATGGAGCACTGCTCGTCACATCCGGTTTTTCCGGAACCCAAGTCGAACTCTGGAAACTGGAAGATGGGTCCGGGCGGCTGAATTGGTCAATTCGGCCGAGTTCGTGGGGGTTAGACGCAGCATTCTCGTCTGACGGGCGCCACCTTGCCCTCGCATCGAACGGAAATGTGGACATCTACGAAGTATCCAAGCTCCTAAACGGTGATTACGACGGAACCGACGATGTCTCCACTTCTGCCGATGAAGAGAAGGCGGCAACCCCGATCGGGCGAAAAGCCGGCGACAGATGGTTCGAACTGGCTTTTCATCCTTCTGACCCGAATATGCTCGCCATTGCTACTCGAAGCGGTGTCGGCAAGCTGTGGGAACTTCGCCAGGACAAAGAATTGCATGAGTTGGGAAAGTTCTTCGAAGCGGATGACGGCATCCGCACGATTGCGATCAGCCCGGATGGCAGATGGATCGCAACATCGGGACAGGACGGCGACACCTGGTTGGCACCAGTCTCCGCAGGCTGGGATAAGGAAACATCGAAAGCTGAAATGCTGGCGGGAAGAGACCAGATAGAGGGACTCTCGTTTTCCTTCGATTCTTCACGATTGGCATCTGTTTCGGAAAACGGAGTCGTGCGCATCTGGTCCATCGAGCCGCGATCCGACGAGTTGACAGTGGATTTCACCCGCGACGATTGGCTTGCTGCGCTGGAAAGACTGAAACCGACCGTGGTCGGTCCCAGCGGCGACGCCGTTCCGCTGCAACTCGATCCAAAGCTCGAATGTCTCGTCTCGCCAACAGCGGCTGGATGTGCCGAGTAAGGCAGCTTGGAGTGCGCCTGATCGGGCCGTGTCGCCGGTCGCGACGACCCACCGAGCCGAGGTCAGTCCTGGTTTTCGGGAAAGAAGCAGGCGGCCGTATGCTGTCCAGAGCCAAGTTCGGGACGTTCGGCGCGACACTTGGGCTGCGCCTTCCAGCAGCGCGGCGCAAAGGGGCAGCCGTCGGGGATTGCCAGGGGTGATGGCAGTTCGCCCTCGAGCTTGATCCGTCTTGGCGCTTTCGGGGTCGGCCTGCGGGGTCGCGGACAGCAGCGCCACCGTATAGGGGTGCTGCGGCGCGGAGAACAGCGCCTCCTTCGGACCCTTTCTCGACGGCGCGGCCCAGATACATCACGATCACTTCGTCGGCGACGTGGCGCACCACGCCCAGATCGTGGCTGATGAACAGATAGGCCAGCTGCAGCCGCTCCTGCAAGCTCAGCAGCAGGTTCAGGATCGCGCTCTGGATCGACAGGTCGAGCGCCGAGACCGGCTCGTCCAGCACCAGCACCTTCGGGTCCAGCATCAGCGCCCGCGCGACCGCGATGCGCTGGCGCTGGCCGCCCGAGAACATGTGCGGATATCGGTCGAAATGTTCCGGGCGCAGGCCGACAAGCTTGAGCATGTCGCGCGCCTTGGCCTCGCGCTCGGCGCGCGAAAGTCGTGGCGTTGATGACCAGCGGCTCCATCAGGATGGTGCCGATCCGCTGGCGCGGGTTGAGCGAGCCGTAGGGGTCCTGAAACACGATCTGCACCGATCTTGCGCAGATCGGCCCAGTTGTCCGGCACGCACCGGCTTGCCGTCCAGCGTCAGCGTCGCCGTCTGGTCGGCTCCTCGATCATGGTGACCATCCGCGCGAGCGTGGACTTGCCGCAGCCGCTTTCGCCCACGACGGCCAGCGTCTTGCCCGGCATCACCTCGAAATCAACGCCGGCCACGGCCTTGCAGCACGCGGGGCTTGCGCAGAAAGCCGCCGCTCGACTTCGTAATGCCGCTGCAGCGCGGTGGCCTGCATCACCGGGGCGTCGGTCATGAGGCAATCCTTTCGTCCGTGTTGAGCGGATAGAAGCAGCGCGCATAGCCCAGATCGGCGGCCGAGCGGGGGCGGCGGCGTCGTCTTGCACCGGTCGTCGGCGAACTTGCAGCGCGGCGAGAACAGGCAGCCCTGCGGGCCGGTCGAACTGGCCCGGCACGACGCCCGGGAATCGTCGGCAGCAGCCGTTCGGTCGCCCGTTCCGGCAGCGCAGCCAGCAGCGCCGCGGTATAGGGGTGATGCGGCGTGGCGAAGAGGTCGACGACCGGCTGTTCCTCGACCTTCTGGCCTGCATATTGCACGCTGACCCGCTCGGCGGTTTCGGCCACCACGCCCATGTCGTGGGTGATCAGGACCAGCCCCATCCCGGTCTCGTCGCCGCAGGTCCGGCCAGCAGATCGAGGATCTGCGCCTGGATGGTCACGTCGAGCGCGGTCGTCGGCTCGTCGGCGATCAGCAGCTTGGGCTTGCAGGCAATCGCCATGGCGATCATCACCCGCTGGTTCATGCCGCCCGACAGCTGGTGCGGAAAGGCGCGACAGCCGCTTTTCCGGGTCGGGGATGCCGACCTGCTCGAACAGCTCGACCGCGCGCGCGTGGCGTTCGCGCCGGTCCAAGTCCGAGGTGGAAGCGCAGCGCCTCCTTGATCTGCCAGCCCACCGTGAAGCAGGGGTTGAGCGACGACATCGGCTCCTGAAAGATCATCGCCAGGTCGTTGCCGATGATGCGGCGCCGCGCGCGCGTGCCTGATCGTGCAGCAGGTCGTGGCCGTCGAAGCTGATCTCGTCCGCGGTGATGGTCGCGGTCCAGGGCAGCAGGCCCATCAGCGCCAGCATCGACACCGACTTGCCCGATCCGCTTTCGCCCACGATGGCCAGGATCTCGCCCGTGTCCACGTCCTGATCGACCGCGTCCACGGCGCGGAACTGCGCCGAGGCGGTGGCGAAATCGACACTGAGGTTGCGGATGCGCAGCAGCGACATGGGCTCAGCTCCGCTTCAGTTTCGGGTCGAGCGCGTCGCGCAGACCGTCGCCCATCAGGTTGATGGCCAGCACCGTGACAAGGATCGCCAGGCCCGGAAAGGTCACGACCCACCAGGCGCGCAGGATGAATTCGCGCGCCTCGGCCAGCATGGTGCCCCATTCCGGCGTCGGCGGCTGCGCGCCCATGCCGAGAAAGCCGAGCGCGGCGGCATCGAGGATCGCGGTGGAGAACGACAGCGCCGCCTGCACGATGATCGGCGCCAGGCAGTTCGGCAGCACGGTCACGAACATCAGCCGCACACAGCCCGGCACCGGCGACGCGGGCGGAGGTGACATAGTCCTTCTGCCGTTCCGACATCACGCTGGCACGGGTCAGGCGCACGTAATGCGGCTGCAGCACGATGGCGATGGCGATCATCGCGTTGGTCAGCGACGGCCCGAGGATGGCCACCAGCACCAGCGCCAGCAGCAGCGACGGGAAGGCCAGGATGATGTCCATGATCCGCATGATGATGGTGTCGAGCCACTTCGGCGCAAAGCCGGCGATCAGCCCGATCAGGATGCCCGCCCGAGGCCGCGACGCTGACCACGACGACGCCCACGAAGAACGAATACCGCGCGCCCATGATCAGCCGCGACAGCATGTCCCGGCCCAGCGGATCGGTGCCCAGGATATAGCGTCCAGCTGCCGCCCTCCTGCCAGACCGGGGGCTGCAGGGTCGCTGCCGCGGAACTGCTGCCGTCGCATCGTGCGGCGCGACCCAGGGGCCGAACAGCGCGAGGAAGGCGAAGACGGCGAAGATGCACAGCCCGATGACCGCGCCGCGGTTTTCGCGGAAATAGAACCAGAACTCGCGCAAGCGGCCCGGGACGTTCGTGGACCATTTCGGCTTCGGCGGAGAGTGCGTCATCCATCAGCGCTTCCTGATCTTGGGGTTGATGACGCCGTAGAGCATGTCGACGGTCAGGTTCACGACCATCACCATCACGGCGATCAGCAGCAGCCCGCCCTGCACCACCGGGTAGTCGCGGCGGAAGATGCTGTCGACCATCCACTTGCCGATGCCCGGCCAGCTGAAGATCGTCTCGGTCAGGATCGCCCCCGCCAGCAGCGTGCCGACCGACAGGCCGATCACGGTGATCACCGGGATCAGCGCGTTGCGCAGCGCATGGATGCCGTTGATCCGGCCCGGCGACATGCCCTTGGCGCGGGCGGTGCGGATGTAATCCTCGCCCAGCACCTCGAGCATGGCAGACCGGGTCTGCCGCGCGATCACCGCCAGCGGGATCGTTCCCAGCACGATCGTCGGCAGCACCAGGTGGCGCACGGCCGAGCGGAAGGCGCCCTTCTGGCCCGAGGCCAGACTGTCGATCAGCATGAAGCCCGTGGGATTCGGGAAATAGTAGATCAGGTCGATCCGGCCGGATACCGGGGTCCATTGCAGATTGCCCGAGAACACGATGATCAGCAGCAGCGCCCACCAGAAGATCGGCATCGAATAGCCGACCAGCGCGGTCGACATCAGCGCCCGGTCGAAGAACTTGCCCCGGTTGACGGCGGCGATCACGCCGGCGGGCAGGCCCAGGAGCACGGCAAAGATCATCGCGCAGATCGACAGCTCCAGCGTGGCGGGGAACAGGGCGAAGAACTCGTCCCAGACCGGCCGCTTGGTCACGAAGGATTGCCCCAGATCGCCCTGCAGGACGCCGGTGAGGTAGTCCCAGAACTGCACGTAGATCGGCTGGTCGAAGCCGAATTGCTGGGACAGTTCCGCATAGCGCTCCTCGCTCAGGCCGCGTTCGCCGGCCATGACCACGATCGGATCGCCCGGCAGCGCGCGGATGAAGCTGAAGGAAATCAGCGTCACGCCGATGAAGGTCGGAATGAAGGTCAGGAGCCGGCTCAGGAAATACCTCAGCATGGAATCACCATCAGCTCCTTGGAAAATTGCGTCAGAGCAGCGACAGCCGTCCTCGGTCACCAGAACATCGTCCTCGATCCGGACGCCGAAATTGCCGATCTCGTAGAGCCCGGGTTCGTTGGTATAGACGGTGCCGGCGGGCAGCGCCATATGGTTGCCGCGCATGATGTAGGGGGCCTCGTGCACCTCGCGGCCAAGGCCGTGGCCGGTCTTGGTGCGGATGCGGTCGGCATAGGGCGATGCCTCGAGCACCGACATCACCGCATCGTCGATGTCATGCGCGCGGACACCTGCGCGGGTCGCGCTCAATCCGGCCAGGTTGGCCCGCAGAACGGTGTCATAGACGGCGCGGCCTTCGTCGCTGGCATGACCGAGGAAGACGGTGCGGGTGATGTCGGCGCAAAAGCCGTCCTTGCGTGCGCCGAAGTCGAACAGCAGCGCATCGCCTGCCCTGACCTCGTAGTCGCTGCGGGCATGGGCATGCGGTCGGGCGGAATTGTCGCCTGCCGCCACGATGGGACCGAAGGCCAGATCGTCGGCGCCTTCCTCGAACAACAGGCCGATCAGCATCCGTTCGATCTCCTTCTCGGTCTGGCCGGGCCGGACGCTTTCCAGCGTCCGGAGCAGGGCGCGTTCGGAGATGTCGATGGCGGCCTGCAGGGCAGCGATGTCCGCGTCGGTCTTGATCATGCGCAGCGCGGAAATCTCGCGCTCGGCGTCGACGATCGTCAGGTCCGGCTGCGCGGCCTTCAAGGCATGGTGGACAAAAACGCGCATCACCTGTCCTTCGACAGCCAGTGATCCGATCGACAGATGCCGCATCAAGTCGGCGAAGGCTGCGGCATAGCCGTCCTGATCGCGCCAGTCGAACACCGCGCCGTCGAAGCCCACCTGCGCCCAGCTGCCCAGTTCGAGGTTCGGCACAAGCGCGGCGGCAGGCCCATCTGCCGGGATCACCAGCACGAAGGGGCGTTCATGGCTCATGAACTCCTGTCCGACGGTGCGGGTGAAGTTCGGCCCGGGCACCAGTGCCAAGGCATCCACCTCCATCTCGGCGGCGACGTTCGCGTATTCCAACAGACGGTTTTTGAGGGTTTCCGGCAAGAGGGGCGTCCTGATCTGCAAAGGGGGGCGGCACAGATCGCGCCGCCCCCGATGGTCACGACCGGTCTACTGCTTCAGACCGACCTGGTTGAAGATGTGCCCGCCCAGCGGGTGCACCACATAGCCTTCGACCTCTGGACGCATCGGCATGTAGACGACCGAATGCGCGATGGTGGCCCAGGGCGCCTGGTCCTTGAAGACCACCTGCGCCTCTTCATAAAGCGGCGCACGCTCGTCCTGGGTCGGCAGCACCTTCGCCTTCTTGATCAGCGCGTCGAACGGCTCATTGCACCATTGCGCGCGGTTGGCGTTGCCGACGCCGTCACAGCCCAGCAGCACGGCCAGGAAGTTGTCCGGATCGCCATTGTCGCCGGTCCAGCCCAGAAGCACGGCCCCGTCGCGGTCCTCGGCCTTGGAGCGCTCCAGATACTCGCCCCATTCGTAGGACACGATCTCGACGTCGACGCCGATCTCGGCGAAATCCGCCTGCATCAGCTCGGCCATGCGCCGGGCGTTGGGATTGTAGGGCCGCTGTACCGGCATCGCCCAGATCTTCATCGACAGGTCGGTGACGCCTTCCTCTTCCAGCATCGCCTTGGCCGCTTCGGGATCATACGGATCGTCCTCGACGGCGTCGTTGTAGGACCACATGGTCGGCGGGATCGGGTTCTTGGCGATCTGGCCGGAGCCCTGGAAGACCACGTCGATGATCGCCTGCTTGTCGATCGCCATGTTCAGCGCCTTGCGCACCTTGGGGTTGTCGAAGGGGGCGACCTTGGTGTTGTAGGCCAGGTAGCCGACGTTCAGCCCTTCCTGCTCCATCACGACGATGTCTTCGGCATCCTTCATCGCCTGAACGTCGGCGGGGTTCGGATAGGCCATGATGTGGCACTCGCCGGCCTGCACCTTCTGGTAGCGGACGCAGGCGTCGGGCGTGATCGCGAAGATCAGGCTTTCGACCTTGGCCGGGTCGCCCCAGTAGTCGTCGTTGCGCAGATAGCGGATGACGGCATCCTTCTGGTAGGCTTGGAAGGAGAAGGGCCCGGTGCCGATCGGAGCCTGGTTCAGCATCTCGGGCGTGCCCGCCTCGATCATCGCGTCGGCGTATTCCTTGCTGACGATCGACGCGAAATCCATCGCCATGTTGGCGATGAACGGCGCTTCGGGTCGGGTCAGGTTGAACCGGACCGTGTAGTCGTCAACCTTTTCGATGCTCTCGACCAGGTCGGGCATCGACATGCGAGTTGAAGTATTCGAACGTGCCGCCGGACACCTGGCTGTAGGGGTTCTCGGGATTGCCCTGACGGTCAAAGCTGAAGATCACGTCGTCGGCGTTGAAGTCGCGGGTCGGCGTGAACTGGTCGTTGGAATGGAATTTGACTCCCTCGCGCAGCTCGAACGTCACTGTCATGCCGTCATCGCTGACCTCCCAGCTTTCGGCGAGGCCCGGCACCACCTCTGTCGTGCCGACCTTGAATTCGGTCAAGTGGTCGTAGATCGGATGGCTCGAGGCGTCGAAGGTCGTCCCGGCCGTATACAGAGCCGGGTCGAACCCTTCGGGCGACCCTTCCGAGCAATAGACGAGCGACTGGGCAAATGCCGAGCCCCCCATCGCGGCCATCACAAGGCCGGTTGCTATCGAGTATTTCAAGGACATGTCTTTTCCTCCGGTTGAGTGTTCGTGGGTCGTCGGCGCCGGCACATATTCCGCCTCAAAGCCGTAGGCCGCAAGCCGCTTCGCCGCCATTCGCTTCGCCGAAATTCGTCCAAGATGGTCGCGATGACGTGTGCTTCGGGTGCTCATCGAAACACCGGCCCAAGCGGCGAATACTAAACTCAGGCTGGTGGAGAGCGAACCGCGCGTCAAGAAGCGAATTGATCTGTCGCAGCCGGGTCTTGTCCGCCAAATCTGCCGATAGGCGAAAGCGCGCGCATGTTCCTGGGTTCCCTTCATGCCAGTGGACAGACTCAACTCCCGCGAGCATCATCGACTTACACGATGACCGTTCACTGGTCGGCCCAGTGACGTCTCTTCACTGCTGTAGAACTACAGCGTTGTTCATTCACAATTTTCATGCGGGATCTCAACCATGCCGATATCAAACCAAAACAGCGACGATTGGTGGGTCAACGACCAGACGCCGGACAACCCATACGGCAAGAGCGAAGACTACGAGGATTTCCTCGACTACCTTGGTGCATTGGGCCGCAGCCTGACGCCGGAGATCGCAGCGGAGCCGCTTCGGATCAACGTCGAGGAACTCAACGATCATCCGGACTATCAAGCCGCTGCGGTCGGCGCGTTGCAGATGTGGGCGTCTGTCACGCCGCTGGAGTTCGAGATCGTCTACGATACGCCTTGGGACCGCACGACGGACTGGATCCGGGTGGTCAGCCCCGAGCTGGGTGAGGGCAGCGACGGCAGTGCCTTTTCAAGTAACCGCTATGTCAGTATCGGCCAGCGTTTCCACGATACCGAGCCGGATCTCACGGACATCGGAGGCTACGTCTTCGACTTCTACATCCACGAGTTCGGCCACGAGTTCGGCCTGAACCATCCCGGCCTTTACAACTACAGCGGCCCCGGCGGCATCCAGATCAACTACCTGAACAATGCGACCTGGACCTACGATCGTCAGCAATACAGCGTCATGTCCTACTTCGATGGAATTGATGTGGGCGAGGACACGCGCTGGTCGGCGGCGACGCCGCTGATCGCGGACATCGAAGCTGTCATCCGCCGCTTCTTCTCGACCGTCGATGAGGATGGCGAACGGACCTATCAGACCATCGACCTGATGACGGGCGACAATGTCTACGGCTTCGACAGTACGGAATACGGCTACGAGCTGGCCTCCTATGGCATGCTCCATGACATCGGCTTCGTGATCCATGACACCGGCGGCGAGGACACGATCAACTTCTCCGGATCCACCCACGGCACGATCCTCGACCTGCGCGCCGGCCAATTCTCGAGCGTCAACGGCCACAACAACAACGTCTCGATCTTTGCCGGACATAATGCCGACGAGACCGAATACTACATCGAGAACGGAATCGGCAGCGATTATGACGACATCCTGATCGGCAATGACGGCGACAACATCCTCGACGGTCGTGCCGGCAACGATCGGATGGCCGGGTATGACGGGGACGATGTCTATTTCGTCGAACTCGGTCGACGACGTGGTTCGCGAGGAGGCAGGCGGCGGTGACGATACCGTCATCGTGCTGGGCAGCGGCCTGAACGTCGGGACCATCGCCAACGTCGAGAACATCATCTATGTCGGCGACGCGACCCCGCCTTCGGGCGATGGGGGTAGCGGAACCCCGCCCAGCGTCGGCGACAACACGATGACCAGCATCATCATCGGCACCAACGACGGCGAGACGCTCGACGGCGGCGCCGGTGACGACACGATCTTCGGTCTGGACGGCGATGACGTGATCATCGGCGGCCGCGACTCGCTTGCCAGCCGCGACATCAACAACACGATCGCCGTCGCCGACCTTGAAGACCAGACCGAGAGCGATGACGGCGACGACTCGCTCTATGGCGGTGCCGGCAACGACACCATTCTCGGTGGCCAAGGCAACGATATCCTCGACGGGGGCGATGGCGACGATATCATGAGTGGCCAGGCCGGCATCGACATCTTCCGGGGCGGCTCGGGCGTCGACACGGTCGACTACAGCCGGGAAAGCCCGTTCCAGCTGCTGGTCAACCTCGAGACCAACGTCGCCAGCGGCGGCACGGCCTCGGGCGACACGTTCTACAGTATCGAGAACCTGATCGGATCCGATGATCGGATCGACCGGTTCATCGGCACCTCGGATGCGAACCACTTCTGGGGTCGTGGCGGCGGAGACGTCTTCAACGGCCGCGACGGAGATGACATCCTGGATGGCGGCGCCGATGGCGACATCCTGTATGGCGAGGGCGGCAACGACACCATCATCGGCGGCGGCGGCCAGGACTACATGGATGGCGGCGAAGGCATCGATACGGTCGACTACTCGGGCAGCTCCGACGGTGTGACGGTCGACCTCGCCAACGAAACCGCCCGCGGCGGGGACGCTGACGGCCCTGTGCAGATCGTCGGGCGCGGCACCGTGATCCGGCACGATTTCGTCGTCGGCTTCGAAAACGTCGTCGGTTCCTTCTACGATGACCATCTCATCGGCAACGCCGAGGCCAACGCAACTCTCCGGAGGCAATGGCGACGATACGCTGACTGGCGGAGACGGAGAGGACTTCCTGAATGGCGGCGCAGGCAGCGATACGGCGGACTACGCCAACGCGACCGGTCCGGTCAAACTTGACCTGCGCAAGGGCAAGTCCGAAGGCGACACCTACAACTCGATCGAAAATCTCGCGGCGTCGGGCTTTGATGATCGACTGTCCGGAGACGGCGCGGCCAACGTACTGACGGGCCAGGGCGGTGACGATGACATTCGCGGCCGCAACGGCGACGACACCTTGCTCGGCGACTATGCCTATCGGGGTGAACCTCTGCCAGAACCCGGATTGGGCACCGGCTATGCCACGCTCGGACCGGATGCGACGAACAATTCGATCGCAGACGCCTTCGACATCTCGGACAACTTCACCCTGGAAGAAGATCCGGACATCTTCGATTCGACGACTGTCCTTCACACGACGGTCAACGCCACCGGCAACGGCCAGGCCGGCTACTACAGTATTGATCTGGCGGCCGGGACACTGATCTCGATCGACATCGACGGGATCGCCGATCCCAATGTCCATGACAGCTGGGTCAGGCTGCTGGACAGCGACGGCAACATCGTTGCCCAGAACGATGATGGCGGCGGCGACCCCGGCTCCACGAGCAACCGGGATTCCAGCATTGCCCACACCGTCGAGGAAACCGGAACCTACTACATCGTCGAGGGCAGTTGGACGCCCACGGCGCCGGGCGGTGGCTGGACGGAGACCGTGCCGGAGGGCTCGACATACGAGCTCAACGTGTCGGTGGACTTCCCTCCCGAGCCGGTGGAGCCGGGCGTTGCCGGCAACGACACGCTCCGCGGCGGCCGCGGCAACGACCTGCTGGACGGCGGGCTTGGGGCAGACATCCTGATCGGTGGCGAAGGCGAGGATTTCTTCCGCTTCTCGACTGCCCTTGGCGACGGCAATGTCGACCTGATCAGGGATCTCGATGTCGACGACGATCTGATCCTGCTCGACAGCCTGATCTTCGCGAACTTGGGCAATGCCGGCGTCCTCTCCTTCGACGCGTTCTATAGGAGCGCGGCGGGTGTCGCCTTTGATGCCGAGGATCGCATCATCTACGACACCAACGATGGAACCCTGTCCTACGACGAGGACGGCACCGGAGACGCCGAAGCCGTACAGTTTGCCGAATTGAGCAGATTTTTGGACCTGTCGGCAGACAACTTCGTCATCATCTAGCGCATGATGGGAGGGTCACTTGCGGGTGACCCTCCTCCTTGTTCCCGTCCGTTCAACAGGAAGGCAGCTTCGATGAGACGCCCCACAGCCCGCCGCACGGTATCGATCGCGGCCGCAGTTGCGGTTGTCGCCGCAGCGTCCGGCGTCGCCACCGCGCAAGCAAGCGATATCCTTGGCACAGTCACGTTCGAAGGTGGCGCTGTCATTCCCGCAGGTCAGGTCGAGATTCATCTCGAAGGCCTTGCACACCCCGACGCGACCAAGAGCGCCGACACGACACACGCCGAAAGCGATGGCAAATCGGATACGATATCCTTTTCCCTCAGCCTGCCGGCAGACGCGATGCAGATGCGATCACTCGAAGTCGTCGCACGTCTGGAGCGTGCCGATGGCTGGCTGCTCGCACGGGGCAGCGCGGAGGTCAAAGCGGGCGCGCCCATCCGGGTAACCCTCCACCCTGCCATGTACTGACAGGCCCAAGGCGCCGGAATGCAAGCGCCAGCCTGCGTTGCGGTCTCGACGATCTCGCAATGATGGGCGAGCCGGCCGAGAGGCGCGGTGGTCGTTCTGGACGAGATCCTCCCATCGACGGGACTCGCGGGCGGCAAAGTGTCTTCTGGTGCGGCTGATCAAGCGTTAAGACATCACTCGCGCTTCTCGCCCGCGACAGATACTTGGTTCAGCTATCGCAGCGAAGACATGGTCCGGCCCCTGGAGCAGGTCTGCAGGGATCTTGGTTACCCAAAGGCAATCCGCGTCGGTCAGTTCGGCCGCATCCGGACGTCGTTGACAGCTCTCCGGAGTTGCAAATTTGGTGGATTCATGCGTCGGTTGAGAAAACTTGCCGGCCCCTTTTGCCCGTTCATTGTCGGAGCCAATACAGAAAAACGATTGAAGCATTGCCACTGTCAACGACCCATACGGACGATGCGGCGCCGCCGTTCGATGGCGCCAGGCGATTGGCTGCCACCCTCGCGGCGATCGTCTGCGGTGCGGAGGCGAACGAGGCTGAGTACGAGGCCAGCATGACCGAGGCGCTTTCGCAGCTCTGCGACGCATTCGGCGGAGACTGGGCGCGGCTGTCGCTGATACCCGGCATCGATCTGGCCAACCCGGCCACGCATTACGAGGCCCGGGCGGAGGCGGAGCCGCGCTGGACCGTGGGCAGACCGACGGATCTCGGCCGGGCGCTCCATGGCACGCTGCGCATGGACGGCGTCACGGTGGGAGCGCTGTCGGTAGGTCTGCCGGAGGCGCGGGGTGCCGGCCCTGTGGCAACCTCCGCCCACCTGCTCGATGTCGTCGCGCCGGCCTTCGCGCGCATTCTGCAGAGCCGCGCGCTGGCGCAGGACGCGGTTGCTCAGGATCCGGTTCTCTACCGTACGCTGAGCCAGCTCGAGGCGTTCGACGAGCGGATCAACGGCCGGACTGATCATTCCCCGGAAAGCATCGCCGGCTTCGCGCTCGACGCACTGGCCGCGGTTTGGCCAGGAAATCGGGTCGCGGGTCTTTCGGTGGTTTATCGGACCGGTCCCGGGGACGCGGAGACTGTGCTCCGGCACGGCGAGCCCGCGGGGGAGGCGACTGACCGGGCCCTGCTCCCCAAAAAGGGGACGATTTCCGGCGAACTCTGTGTCTTTTCTGTTGGCGCCGGGAAATTGCCGGAGAGTGCGACTGTCCTGCGGCTCTTTGCCGACCGGCTATCGGTGACGCTGGCCTTGGTCCGGATGATTGCCGATCAGAAGGCGCGACGCGAGGAAGAGCGCATGGCGAAGCTGATGTTCCATGAATTGAACCACCAGATCACGACACCGTTGAAGATCGCGCTGGATACCGCGGAGAAGTTCCGGCGCGAGGCCGGCAACGACGCCTCTTTCGACGTGATGCGTGCCGCCGAGGATACCGTGGCGAACATGCGCCGCGTGCACCGCATCTCTCGCCGGACGGATCTGTTCCAGGCGCTGCATCTGGATTTCGCCCTGCCCGAACGGAACAAGCGCAAGCTTTCGGGGCTCGTGATCGCTGAGATCGTGAAGCTAGCGGTCCACGACACGGATCAGCTCGGTGAAAACGACCCGGATGTGCCGGTCGTGGCTCACAATCCCGCCAAGGACGATCTGACCGGGGCGTGGCACGCGACCGAGGCGGATCCCGACATCCTCGATCAGATCCTGTTCAACCTGCTCGAAAACGCCGTCAAGTACAGCCGCGCCAACACCAGGATTGAAGTGAAGATCGGCCAGAGTTCGTCGAAACGTCCCTTCATCCGCGTCTCGAACGAAGGTGAGCCTATCACGTTGCCGGTCAATCAACTCGTCGCGCGCGGAGTGCGTGACCCCAGCGTCTATCTGCGGATCTCCGACGGGGCCGGGCTTGGTCTCTGGATCGTAGATCAGGTGATGAAACGCCTCGGCGGAGAGTTGAAGATCGAACCGGCCCGCGGCAACGAACGGCGTCACAAATTCACGCTTCTCTTCAGAAAGGGGTAGCCCATGGCATCACACGCACTGATCGTGGAGGACAATTGGAGCCAGAGCACGGCGCTGGCCCAACTGCTGTCCGAAATCGACCGGGAGATCGAGATCGTGTCCTGCCGGTCGGAACTCTCCGGCATGGCCGCAATCCAGAGTGCCAGAGAGGAGAAGGCGCCGTTCGACATCGCCATCTTCGACCTGAGCCTGCCGGTCATCGCACAGAACGAGGACCTGCCGGTGCTCGGCAGCCTGCAGGAACTCGCCGTGCTATGTGGAGACGCTTTGGGAAAAAGAATGCGGGCGACTGGCAGAGACGCTCGATGCCGCGGGCGTCGCGATGCGGGTCGACAAGGAGAGCTTTCACCACGCAGGGATCCGGCTTGCTGCGGTGGCGCAGGAAAATCCGGACACGATCAGGAGGTCGGTGATCTTTTCGGCCATCGATCCCGGCGAGGTTCTGAGCCATCTCGGCGTGGCGATGCAGGACGACACGGAGGAAAGATCGAGGGCCGATGAACCGCTGCGCGGTGTGAGCTTCTATCGCAAGATCATCGACGACGCTGCTCTGCAACACGATCTCGAGGGCATGCTGAGCGTCACGGCGACTTGATCTCCGGCCGATCGGCCAGCCCGCCCGCAGCGCTGAGCTGGATCTCGACGTCATGCAGCAGTTCGGCCGCGCGGCTGGCCTTGAGTTGATAGCCGCACCGCTCGGAATCGTAGAGCGCCTGCCGCAGAATCGGCCGGGCGTAGAGAGGTTGATCCCGGGCGAGCAGAACCTCTCCGTAGAGGATGACGCTGGCGATCTTGCGCAGCCGCATTCCGGTGACCGAGGTGATTGCCATCGCCTCCACCGCGAGCCGGCCGGCGAATTCCGTTTCCCCCTCTCCCAGCATCAGTTCCGCAAGGCAACGCAGCGAATCCGCGGCGATCTTGTAGGATCCCATGCTTATTGCATATTCCTCCGCCTTGCGCAGCAGCCGGGCGGCTTCGCGCGGCTCGTTCATGTCGCGCAGCAAACGCGCATGGCTGATGAGTGCATGGTGAAGCAGGTCACGATGCTCCTGCCTGGCGGCGGCGATCCGGGCCCGGTCGATCTTCATCGCGGCCTCGTCGAACTTCTTGTCCCGCCGCAAAAGGTCCGCGTAGAGGCGGCTGAAATTTGCGACCGCGCGCAGATTGTGGCGATCCTCGAAATGGCTGATGGCCCAGGTATAGGCGCGCGCTGCAGTATCGAAGCGTCCCTCCAGATGCGCGCAGAGCCCGAGATAACCTTTCGCCAACTGGTAGGATTCGCCGGTCACCCGGATGTTCTGCGCGCTCTCGCGTTTCAGAACCTCAAGCTCGCGCCGGCATTCCTCAATCCGGCCCCCTTCGAGCAGGACGAGCGCGCGGCTGAGGTGGATGCGGCGCGCCGTGGGGTTTTCCCGCAGCGGCAAGTGGATGGCCGCGCTGGTGGCCTTCTGCCGCGCCAGTTCGAACAGGGATCGGCTGTCGAACATCCTGCCCTGCAGAAACGAGATCAGCGCACGTTCATTGTAAAGCCAGACGATCTCGCTCAGATGCAGTGGCTCCCGCATCCGCTTGATCGCGCTCATCACTTTCGGCCAGTTGTGGTGGGTTTTGAGGTCACTGTCCGGCTGCAGCTTCAGCAGCGCGGCACGGTCGCCATACCGGTTGCGGCTATGCGCGTGTTCGGGATTCGCGCGAAACCCCGCCTCCTTCTTGATGTGGTCCAGCGCTGTGGTTGCGTTGAGCAGGGCGCGGATCATCCCGCGATAGGCTTCGAAGGGCGGCTCCTCGTTGTCCTCGTCGACGTTTTCGAGCCGGTCGAGCCGGGCGATGGCCCCGATCGACAGCACGCCGTGCAGTATGCTGAAACAGGCGCGCAGGCGACGGCTGGTGGCGTGGAAGGCCTCGGCATCGAACTCGTCGAGCAGGCGCTGCTTTTCCAGCCGATCCTTTTCGGTCTGCGCGGCCGCTTCGGTCCACCGTATCCAGGGCTCGATCTGCTTGCGCGACACCTCGATGAGATGCGTGACGAGGCTGGCGATCTCGCGGAACTCGGGATGGCCTGGCGTCGGCAGGTCGCGCGGCAGGATGTCGTGCACGGACACGTCGTAGAGGTTGCGCTGCGCCAGGTCCCGCAAGGGCAGGTTCATCTTGCGCGTCACGCATTGGCGCAGGACGGAGTGCACACCGAAGCGCCGATCCGCCTCGCCATCGTCGAGCAGGGGATTGCGCGCTTCGACCGGAATGACCAGACCGGCATTGACCAGCTCGCGCAAACACTGCGACAGGGCTTCTCGCTTCAATTCGCACTCAGTCGCGATGCGGTTCCCGGCACCGTTGCCCCAGTCGCTCTTTCGGTTCTTGACCCAGTCGAACTTGCTGCCATGCAGGTTCGTGGCTTCCTTGAGCGACCGGTTCAGGTAGCGTTCCACCTCCGGCAGACTGAGGATCACGCCGCGTTCCACAGGGATCGTGATAAGCGACAGGTGCCGCAGGACCAACTCCTTCAGCGCGGCCCAGCTCGGCACCGATTTCTGGTCGAGCCGCTCGACCCGGCCGCGGATCGACAGGATCTGGTCGACCAGCCGGTGGATGCGGTCGCCGCGCACTGCGTCGTTCATGTTCTCGAGAATTCGCGGCAGCCGGTCCGGATCGGGCTTCGCGCCCGGGTCTCGCTCCTCTCCCCGGCTGTTGAGGAGATCGCGCAGAAGCAGCATCACCCAGCAGTCGATAACCCTGTAACGCGCCATGGTGGCGGTCAATTCGGGGAAGTCGCGCGGGCCCCAGTGGGTCTGCTTTAGGAATTCCACGTCTCTGCCCAGAGGCGTTGTATCACCCTTCAGGCGCCACGGCCGACCGATGAACCCGTCCTCGAGGCTCGAGCGCAGGACCGGCCATGGCGCGCGCGGTTTCTGCTTTTTCTCCTTCCTCCCCTTCCGCGAGCCGGGCTTGCCGGCGGAATCAGCGGCGGCGGCCTTCGAGGCTTCCTCATCCTCTGCGCTGAGGCCCCAGATGCCGAAATCGGTGTCTCCGCTCAGGAGCAGGATATCGAACGGCAGTTCGGCGAAGCGGTGATCCGTCAGGGTGCGGAAGAAATTGCCGATGGTGCTGGAGACCGGAACGCCCGCCTCGCAGAGCCGGTCCACCCCTGTGAGCACCATCAGCCAGCGATGTCCGGGCGCCGTCGGGCTCAGCTTCACCAGGCGATGCATCGCCGCGCGCAGCAGCGGCAGGCGCTGGACCCCGCCGAGGAGCGGTTCGTCCTCCTCCTCGATGTAATCGTAGCTCTTGACGCCGCCCGCCGACACGCCGTCATGGCTGACATAATCCACCCGGCGCGGCTTGGCGCCCTTGACGAGAACCAGCCGTTCGGAGGGCTCCAGCAGCGACGCGTCGTCGACGATGTCGCCGATTTCGCCAGCCGCGGCTGCCGGTTCCTGGTTCGGCAGGGTATCGACACCGAAGCCCTGCATCATTGCGACGCGCAAAAAACGGTAGAAGGCGGCCGAGACGGTTCCATACTCGGTCAGGAAGTTGCTGTGCGTAATGAAGGCACCCCGGTAAGCCTGGGGCGTCTCAGGATCGTCCGCGCCGACGGCGGGAAAGATGGTGGCGGCCAGCCGCTGCTCCGCCTCCCCCGCTGTCTGGAGGCTTTCGGTGAGCGCACGCAGGGCTGAGCCCTTGCCGCCGCCGCGTGGAATTGCGGCTCGCAGGATCCTCCGGCCGGAGAGCTTCTGCAGATCGGAGTCACGGGCCAGTTTCTGCAACCCCGAATACACGGGATTGTTGACCAGTTCGGAGGCTTCCGCACCTTCGATCGGGTGCAGGTCGATCTGATGGCGCGACCAGAGCGGCTGATCCTCGTAGCGGGAGATGTTGCGGAAAATCGCCCGCCGCGCCATTGGCGTCGTGCCCCATTCGCGCGCCCAGCGATGGCGGCTTTCGGCGACGCGGCGGAGTTCGGCGCAGAGGGCGCGTGACTGGATATCGGAGGACAAGCGGTCGAAGAAGAGGTCGAGCAGGCGCCAACTCCTGTCCCGCGTGGCGCCATCCTCGCCATCGGGCTTAACCGCGCCCTCGCAGGCGAGGCCGTAGAGCGTCGCAATTGCGGTCGCTTCGAGTTGTGAAAGGTTTCTCTTGCGCAAGCTCTGCGGACGGGCGGCGATTTCGCGCATTGCCTCGAACAGCACGGCAGCAACCGCCGGGTCAGACAGGCTTTCGCCCGCCTGCTTGAACGCGGCGACGCTGGCCTCCAGCGACTTTTCGGTCCCCTGCACCGCAGTCACGGCATCCCTCAGCGCGGCCAGTTCGGTTTCAAGGCGGGCCTTCCAATCGGTCGCGTCACAGTCGGCCTCGTCCACCAGATGCCTCCGCGCGGCCTGACGGATGGTGCCGACCAGTGCCTGCAGCTCCCGCATGATCGTCTCGCCATAGAAGCGCGACGAGACGCCATAGGTCTGATCCAACTCCAACGCCTTGGCGCTCGACCGGCTGTTGTCCTGAAATGGCAAAAGCGCGAAGGATTTTCCGTGGCGCGGGCCGCGCAAGGCGGTGTTCTCGCGCGTCACGCTGGCGAATTGCCGGAACGGCTGCAGCAGGTCTGCCTCGTTCATTCCGACGCCAACGAAGAGCACCGAATTGCCGACGAAAAGCGCCTCCAGCGCTTCGTGAAAGGACCTGCGCCGCGCGGTCTTGCCCAGGTATCGTCTCTGGTAGTCGGCCTCGGTCAGGACGATGGACTCAGGCGACGCGGACTGTCCGTGCAAATGAAGAACATGCACGCCGGAGGGGTTGCTGACGGAGGCGAAGGCAACGAGTTGGCCAAGCTCGTCCTCGGTCGCGTTGCTCACCTCCGCGAAGCCGCCGAAACCGTCGCGCATGCGCTTCGACGCCTGGGTATTGCCGACATCGTTATCCGCGTCGCGATAGCCCAGTCGTTCGTTCAGGAAGCGCTCGAATTCGAAATCGTAGTTGATCGTCAGAAAGCGGCGAATGCCCAGCGTTTCCCGCATCTCGTAGAGCGGGTCCTCGAAGATCTCGCCACCGGTGTAGAGGTCGCTCTTGCTTACCTGCCCGTCGATGGCGCGCAGATGGCGGCTGAGCGGGTCGTCGCGGTCCGGCAGAATCCGGGCCAGCAGGCTGAGATAGGCGAACTTTTCGAAGGAGGGGTTCCTGGTCGCGCGGCTCAGCCAATCGGCATCGGTTTCCGAGATGGCGACACCCGCGGAGCTGGCGAACTGCGCGAAGACATCGGAATTCGCCTCCGCGCCCGCTTTGCCGAATTCGTCCAGATGCGGGCGGGTCCAAATCCCCCCCTCCTCCGCCACGGGAGCGGACTTGAGCAGTCCCGCAGCAAAGAGCCGGGGCGCGATATGGCCGTCGCGCCGGAACGTCCATTCTATCGCCTTACGCAAGACCTTCGGCTCGCCGGATTTGCCGACCAGAGTTTCGCAAAGCTCCAGAAGATTTGTAATGCTGATCTCGCCGAAATCGTGATCCTGCTCCAAATAGAGCGTCATGGCGTGTATCTCGACCCGGTTGCTCAGCTCCGCCTTGTCGAAACGGCTGCCGTTGGACTCGAAAGCCTTTTCGGGCGTATCCTGCCAGACCTGCGAGGCGATGCACTCCGCACGCGCGGCCCGTGGCACCATCACACCCAGAATGTCGCAGGTCTCGTGCAGCAGCTCGCGCACCACCAGGGCATCGAACCCGTCCTGCTGCGTCGTCCGTGGCTGCGCTTGGCGCGCCTGCTGGCGCAGCGTTTCGGCCGTCACCCGCAGCAGAATGCGGACCAGCTCTGTCCAGGACGGACGGCCGTAGGCGGCAGACACGCCCGAGCCGATGAAGGCCACCAGACGCTTGACGTCGAGCGCGTGGTAGAGTTCGAGGCTGCCGCGCCGACGGATGGAGGACCGCGTCGGAAGTTCTTCTTCACGGGGTCTGAGATATGTATACATGGCGTCGGAACTCCTTTCCTAACGGACAAACCCGCGCGATCGTCATGCCAGAGGCCGCGTCCTTTCGAGTGCATCGAGAATTAGGTGAAAAAGCTCGTCCGGTCGATTGGTCAGACCGAAACTGCCGGCGGGATCCGGCCGCGCGAAATCCACTTCGCTGATGTAGTAGATCACCGGCAGGTCGAAACCAGCTTCCCGCATGGCTTGCGCCAGTGCCTCACCGGCCGGCTCGTTCTCGGGTCGGGCGATGTCCGAAATCACGAGGTCGAAGAGGTGATCCGTCCGTTGCAGAAGGTCGAGCGCATCGGCATTGCTCGTCGCACTCATGACCTTTGCGCCCGCCGTCTCCAGCAGCCTTGCCTCATGCGCATTCTGCTGCGGCACATCGTCGACCCACAGGACCCACCGCCCGTCGACGAGTTCGCCGTTTTCGGCGAGCCTGCGCAGAACCCTGCTTTGCTCGTCCCTGGTGACACGCACGGGGACAGTCGCGCTGCTGTAGGTCTTCTGCACCCGCTGCGCATCGAAATCGCGCACCGCCGCCTGCATTTCCCGCTGCGCGAATATCAGTTCGATCCCCGCCAGCTTGACCCCGGTCATCCGGGTCATCAGGCCGTCGAACAGCGCTTCTCGATACCGGAAGAGAAGCCAGAGGATCAGGTAGCTGACGAGTATCAGCGGAAGCTGCGAAATGATGTCCAGCCAGAATGCGAACGTGTCTGCCAGAGTCGTGGAATTCGTGTTGTCAACCAGTGAGCCGGTTCGGGCTACAATGAAGGCCATGTCCAAAATGCCTCGCTGGAATATGCGAAATACGAGAAAAAATATTGCGGGATGAAAGCATGAAAGCGCATTTGGCGCAACTCAGGTCGCTCAGCGCCGGAGAGCCGGCTTGAGCATGCGCCAGTTCCGGAACTCGATCATGTGGACCCACGCAGATCCCTTGCATTCGGCGCAGCACTGCAGGCGTCGGGAGCGACGCCGGTCAGGGCGGCGGGACCAATGCGCTTGCCCAGACGCCTCGCATGATTGAATTCGACCGCGCAGAACGCGGAGGCGTGTCAGGGCTACGACAGCACCACGAGGCATGTGTTCGCGTCCTTGCGGTCGCGGCGATGCCCGTCATCCATGCGGCTGTCGGCGAGAAATTTTATGCTATCTGAACATCGTGATGCGACTGATGTCGGTTGATCCGAAAGTCTGCGACAGAACCGGATACGCTGCCATTCGACCAAAAGTCGGTGTGTCCGAAATCACAATTTCGCAAAAGCCGGACGGAGGCCTTCCACGCGTTCGAAGCCTGCATTAAAGCGGTTGGATGCCGCCCAACGCATTCCTGGAAATGCCTCATGCCGTTGTGACCGGCGCCAATAACACGGGAGCCCGACCATGCCATTCTGTCGCTTCGCGATTGTGCTGCTTGTTGCCGGCTCAGTGCCGTGCGCCGCTCTAGCGCAGTCCGATCAATCTGCTTCGTCGAATCTTCATCTTGAGCTCAACAACTTGGAAGATATCGACGGCGTATGCAGGTTGACATTCGTGGCCAGGAACGAAACCGGTACAGCAATCGATAGGGCGGTGTTCGAGACTGTAATTTTCAATGTATCCGGAAGTGTAACGAATTTGTCCTTGTTCGATTTTCGAGATCTCCCGGCCGACGGAACAAGGGTGCGCCAATTCGATCTGCCCGAAACAGCCTGTAACGACATAGGCCAAACTCTCATCAATGGCGCGAATTCGTGCGTCGTGGAGGGAGTTGAAAACACAGTCTGCAAAGAGTCGCTCTCGCTCAGCAGCAGGCTTTCGGTAGAGTTGCTCGGATGATCGTTTTCGACGCGATAGGCAATATCTTTGCACTCGGCGGACCCGTGGTTGCGATCCTGTTCGTGATGTCGGTACTGACGCTCTCGGTCACGCTGTACAAGGTCTGGCAGTTCTCGGCCTCCAGGGTGGGGCGCCACCGGTTTCTGTCCGAAGCGCTCAATGCCTGGGACAATGGTGACCAGGTTGGCGCGCGCGCGCGTCTGGCCAAAAGCAGCAGTTACCTCGCTCCCATCCTGACCGCAGCCATGGATGCCTGGGATCGCCCGGGCGTCGAGGCACGGCTGGACGCAGAAGCCGGGCTCGCGCTGGCGCGCCTGGAACGCGGCTTTCGCCTTCTTGATACCGTCGCGCAGATTGCGCCGCTGCTTGGTCTCTTTGGCACGGTACTGGGCATGATCGAGGCGTTCAAGAACCTGCAGGCGGGTGGCTCTTCGGTTGATCCGTCCTTGCTGGCGGGCGGTATCTGGGTGGCACTGCTCACCACTGCGGTTGGGTTGGCGGTGGCAATGCCGACGTCGATGATACTGGCATGGTTCGAAAGCCGCACCGCGCGCGAGCGCGTCTTCGCTGACATGGCACTTCGGACCGTTCTGGCGCCGGGGTCAACCGCGTCGCCGGAAATTGGAGATCAAGGCGCCCTGCAACGCCATGCGTAACGCAGCCCCTTTCGTCAGGCGCGCAGTCTCGATGACCCCGCTCATCGACGTGGTCTTTCTATTGCTTTTGTTCTTCATGTTGTCGTCGACGTTTTCCAGCTTTGGTGAAATCGAGCTCAATCAGGCTTCTGGCGGGGCGACCCCGCAAGCTGCGCCGCCGGAACGGTTTTTTGTTCAGTTGGGCGCAACGCGTCTGGTTCTGAACGGTGCGGCGACCACACTCGACGATCTGGTCGCGCAGATGAACAGCGGACAGGTGCTGGTCAGCCTAGAGCCGGACGTCTCAGCACAAAGGCTGGTTGACCTTCTGGCCCGGCTGCGGGGGCATCCTGAACTGACTGTTCTGGTGCTGGAGTAGTTGCATGATCCGATCCACGCGACAAAACCGGAGGCGCGACCCCTCGATCGCACTTATCAACGTCATCTTCATCATGCTGATCTTCTTCCTGATTGCCGGAACCGTGGCGCCACTTCTCGATGCCGATCTGAAACTTGTGGATACCTCGGGCCTCGAGGGGCGTGAACCACCGGACGCGCTTGTTCTGCGCGCAGACGGCACGCTCAGTTTCCGCGGTATGCCGACCGATCCGGGCACCTACATGAGCAACACCGAACCTGGCCCGGTCCGTATCGTGCCAGACCGCAATGCCAGTGGTCCGCGCGTCATTGAAGTCTCCGCCATGCTGCGCACCCTTGGTGCCACATCCATCATCCTGGTCACAGAACGGGCTCTTGAATGATCCCGAGATCAACGACCTTCGCGGCAATAGCGGTCCTGTTGTCCCTTGCAGCACATTTTCTCGGCGTGGGGTTCACCTGGCCTGTCCAGCCGCTGCCGAGTGTCGAAGAGACATCAAGCAAAAGTGTTGACCTCGGGAATGCGTTCGAAGACGTCGCCGACTCCATCAGCGAACCCGTCAGACCTGAACCGGCCGCCGTCCCCGAACCTCCCGTCGAAGCTGCTCCGGTTCCAGAATCTGCTGATGACCCGACAAGCCGGGCGCTCGTCGCATCTGCCAATCCACAAGCTGTTTCGGTTCCCGACACCGGCACCGCGCAGGCCGCTCGCCCAGAGGCAACCGGACCGTCCACACCGGAACCAGGCGGCCCATCCGAGCCGACGACCGTCGCGCCTGCCGGTGCAGAGGAGCGCGCGTCTTTGGATCCACGCCTTGCGCCTCCGACCGGAACCGACGTCGAAAATTCCATCCCGCAAGGGCAGCCGAGCCGGCGCGGAGAGGCAGAGGCACCACCGCCGAACCCTGCCGCAAGTTTGCCTGCGGCCATGCCAACCGCAGCGGTTCCTGTTCCCCCCGTTACAGCCACGCCGGTACCGCCATCCGTGCCTGTCGTGTCGTTGGAGCCATCGGAGTATTGAACCCGAACTCTTCTCTCGCGACAGTCGAGGCTGAAACGAAATCGGAGCCAAGACCCGAGACCGGCGAGTCCGAACTGCTCGCGGCAACGTCTTTACGCCCCCAGCTTCGTCCGGAAAGACCATCGTCGGAATTGGAAGGCCTTCCCGATGGGTCGCCCGAGGCAACCGAAACGCGGTTGGCTGCGACTCAACTCATCGAGTCCCCTCTGACGGCTTACATGCGAGATGGAACCGATGCCTTTGGCCAGCAAGGTGGCAGAGGGCGGGCGGGCGGCCAAGGCTTCGGAAACTCGCGAGGCCCCGGGAACTCCGATGTTACGAATTATGCTGGTCTGGTTCTGGTCCATCTCAATCGCACGGCTTCAGTCGCCGTATCTGGCCGAGGATGGGCGCGGGTGTTCTTCCAGATCAACCCTGATGGGACCTTGGCGTCGGTGGACATCGTCGACGGCTCTGGTTCGCAAGATATTTACCATGCGGCCAAGCAACAGGTCAGAAACGCCGTGCCATTCCCGCGCCCCCCGGGAGGCAAAAGCAGAAGACTGAACTTCGTCTATCGCACTCAGTGAACTGAGAACGAGATTGGTTCTCCGAGTGTGGCGCTTCGTAATTGTGTTTTCCAGGCGGCCTGATTGGTCCACATCAGCCAAGGCTTGCAAAGCTCGTTTGCGATTGTAACGAGCTTGTGGGCCACAAGCCGCTGCCACCGCGCAGTCAAGTTGTCATTTCGCCGGTCATGGCGTCTCAATATCCGAATGGGTCAACGCGATCAAATTGGCAATGCCGGACAAATGCTGTATGCCGGTTCCACTAATACCAACGGCCTTAGTCTTTGACCGCTTTGGCGTATTCTCGGGTGGTAATCGAGCGCACAGTGGCGATGTCCTTAGCGAAGAAGTTCCAAGCGTCGCAGCATCGTGCCACGATGTCTTCGTAGGTTTCGAACACGGAGATGGCGAGGCGGTTGGCGCGGAGGTAGGCCCAGACGTTCTCGACCGGATTGAGTTCCGGGGCGTATGGCGGGAGCGGCAGCAGGGTGATGTTGTCGGGCACCTTCAGAGCCTTGGCGCCATGCCATCCGGCACCGTCGAGCACGAGAACGGCATGTGCGCCCTCGGCGACGGTGCGGGAGATCTCGGCGAGGTGGGCGTTCATGGCGGCGGTGTCGGCGTTGGGCATGACCAGCGCGGCGGTGGCTCCGCGTTCGGGGCAGACGGCGCCGAAAATGTAGGCCCAGGTGTAGCGGGTGTCGCGAGGCGCGCGTGGGCGACTGCCGCGCGGGGCCCAGATGCGGGTGAGCGTGCCCTGCTGGCCGACCCGTGCTTCATCCTGGAACCACACCTCCAAGGATTTGTCCTGGGCGTGATCCGGCAGGGCGCCGGTTACGGTCGCGGCGAAGTTTTTTTGAACGCCTCCTGGGCCTCGGGATCGGATTTCGGGTGCTGCGGGCGCACCGAGAGGCGGCGAAATCCGAGCGCGGCCAACTGCTTGCCCACCGTGCGCTCGTGCATGGTGACGCCGAAGCGCGCCTCGATCCTGCGCTGAAGGTCGACGCGCCGCCAACGCACCACCCCGTCCACGGCGGGGTCGGGACCCTCGCGCACCATCCGTGCCAGCTCGGCCTTCTGCCCAGGGCTCAGCCGCGGCTTCGGCCCGGCCGAGCGGCGGTCGGACAGCCCCTCCAGCCCTTCGGCGTTGTAGCGGTGCCCGTTCGTCGGGAAAACCGTCCACTGGACGGTTTTCCGATCCTCCTCACCCCGTAGCGTCTGCCGGTCCATCCCGCAGCTCTCGGCGGCGGTCTTGCGGTCCACCCCCTCCAGCACCAGTGCGATCGCCAGCATGCGCCGCGCCGCCTTCGCATCCTTCGTCTTCGCCGCCGCAACCCGAAGCTCACGCGCCGACAAATCCGTTCGTGTGATCGCAACCGCCATCGAAACCTCCATGCTTCCATGGAAGGGAATCACAGCGGCGAACCGAAGGGAATCCCGCGCAAGTCACGGACCGGGGCCGTTGGTATAACTCAGAGTTGAATCCTTTGGCGTTCGCCTCGTCGGGATTTGAATTTGCGTGTGCGGCTGCTATCATCCGACCGATGTAGCGGAGAGACTGCATGGGCAAGCTTTCGGTGATCCCAAACGGCGAGTGTTTCCTTCGCTCCGAACAAGATTGGGACAGGTTCAAGATGTTCGGCGCGATCGCAACTAAGGGTGTAGTGATCGCGTCCAAGGGCAACGAAACGCTGCGCTCGATCCTCGACGTCGACCATCTCAATAACCTCATCTCCAGTCTGAACAAACCCTCTGGCGTAAGGAAAACTGCACCGTCCGCAGGGGTGACTGCCCGGTCACGGCGGCGATCGGACTTTTTGTCATGGAGATCCTCGACCTTCTCGCAGGTTTCGCTGAGATCTGAATTGACTTTTTTCGAGGACCGGCTCCGCCTCGCCCGGCCTCGATTGCAATGAGTGGGGCGTAATCGAGAGGATCGACATGGCGTACAGGGACAAGTTTTCGGAAAGCGAGTGGGCCGGGGTGCTGCAGGGACCGATGCTGGCCGGGTTCGCGGTGACGGCGGCGGATCCCGGCGGGCTCATCGGCGCGGTGAAGGAGAGCTTTGCCATGGCCGGCTCGATGCGCTCGGCCATGGCAGATCCCGAAAAGAGCGGCCTCGCAGGCGAGATCGTCGCCGCCTACCAGGCCTCCGAGGGCCGGGAGGTGGCGCGCGACGGGCTCAAGTCGCTGGTCAAGGGCAAGAAGCCGGCGGAAGCTTGCGAGGAGGCCGTTGCACGCCTCGGCGAGGTGATGCGCACCGTCGAGGCCAATGCGCCCGAGGCCGCGGACGGCTTCCGCACATTCCTGATCGAGACGTCCGAGAAAACTGCCGAGGCCAGCAGCGAGGGCGGTTTCCTCGGCTTCGGCGGAGAGAAGGTGTCTGACGCCGAACGCAAGACTCTGGGCGACATCCGGACTGTCCTCGGCGCGCCCGGCCGTCTGAACCGGTCGGGGGCTGGATCGAATTGGCTTGCGCCCGCGCGACCTGAACGGGACCTCGCGCGGGCGACCCAGGCAGAGAAGACCGGACGCGTGAAACTCGACCCCGTCTTCGCCGTTTCTATCGCCAACTGCCTGCAAGTGGGGCATGGGGGCGATCGCAACCGTATTGATGAACGCGGCGGCGGTCGGCTTCACCAGCTACGTGATGACGGGAGCCAATTGGTGTTGGCTCCCGCTGTGCGCCGGTTTCGTCGTGCTATCCGCTTTCCTCGCTCTCGGCCCCCACGGCTCGGTCAAGTTGGGAGATGACGATTAGGAGCCGGAATTCTCCACGCCCTCCTGGCCGGCGATATTGTTTGCCGGTGGCATGCGCGTTGGCCCGCGCGTGGCCGACCCCATCAACCAATTCTCGGGGCCGCCGGGTCTGGTCGTACGCCCGCGGCGGCGCGTGAAGCGATGGTGATCACCAACCTCCACTGAGGCGTTCACGACTGGTCGATCTATGCGGTGTGTGCGTAGGTTATCGCCAATTTCGCCTTCCGGCTGAAACAACCCTCGATGATCTCGACGCCGATCCGGTTCCTCTTCACGGGCGCCGTGGCAGGCAAGGCGGCGGGAGCGGCCGACGTGCTCGGAGTGCTGGCGGTTGTCTTCGAACTGGCGGGGTCGCTAGCGATGGGGTGCGCTTCAAGTCCGCTCGGGCCTTGCCTCGGTGTTCGGCGCGCCGGTCACGCCACACACCTCGGCAGCAATTCTGGGTGCGCTTTTAATATGCTACATGCCGTCGGCGACGACCGGCTTCGACAAGGGCATCCGCATCCTGTCGAACCTCAACGGCACTGTCGCCGTCACCATCATGGGCTTCGTTCTGATCTTCGGGCCGACATCGTTCATCCTCGAGGCGTTCACCCACACGGTCGGCGACTGCTTCTGGCGGCTGCTCCGCATCACTGCCTGTCAGGATGACCTGCAGTCTCGCAAGCGCGCAAGTGGATTTGCGACATCGGGTTAAACCGAGTGTGTCAATTTCGAACCGGCAAGACCTGCCGGTTTCCAAACGGCGTTGACAGGGCCTGCGGACGGAACGAAAATTTCAATTAGAGATAGATCTGCACGGGCTGCCGGTCGACAAGAAGAGGAGTTCCGTCGTGGCCAAAGGTGAAAAGTTCACCAGAAGTGGCACCTGCGCATTTGTGATCGCGCTGATGCCGGTGACCCCGATGATCGCTGCGGCACAAGGCCTGCCGCCGATCGAGACCGAGATTTGGCCCGGCACGACGCTCAGGTTCTCGGGCCAGATCAATATGGGCGTCCTGCACTACGACGACGGCGTGGAGACCAACACGTTCGTTCCTGTGGACAACGACAATTACCCGTCGCTCCTTCGTCTCCAGTTCTTCAACGACCTGGGCACATGGGACATGGAAGCTATCCTCGAGGCACAGTACCAGCCGCGCGCCTCGGGCGACGTCAGCCAGGTCGACGATTCGTGGGACTGGGACGCCGACAATAGCGATATCCGCAAGATCGACGCATCGTTCGAAAATCAACGATACGGCAAGTTCTGGATCGGACAGGGAAATATGGCTTCGGAATTCGTGGCGGAGACCGACCTCTCGGGTACGGGAATTGTGGCCTATTCCTCCGTTGCAGACCCAGCCGGAGGACAGTTCTTCAGGTTCGAGGATGGCGCCCTCTCGGGCGTCACGTTGGGCCAGGCCTTCACCGACTACGACGGTTGGGGCCGAAAGGTTCGCATCCGCTACGATACGCCGTGGGTCGGTGGTTTTCAGTTTCGCACCTCATACGGCCAGGACCTGCTCGCTGACAATGACGACGGCTTGTACGACCTCGTCGCGGTCTATGCGGGCGAGTTTGCGTCCTTCGAGTTGCAGGGGTCTTTCGGATATGCGTGGGACGACAGCGGCATTCCGGACACATTGTCCGGATCTGTGTCCGCGCTGCACGTTTCGGGCGTAAGCGTGACACTCGCTTCCGGCAAGCAGCAGGACGAAGGCTCCGGTCGGTATGGATATGTCAAGCTGGGATACGAACGTGACTTCTTCGCAATCGGATCGACCGCATTCTCCGTGGACTATTACGGCGGGACGGACATCTCCACGGAAGGGTCGGAGAGCACCTCCTACGCACTCGCGGCGGTGCAGGACATCGATTCGGCCAATGTCGAACTCTGGCTCGTCTGGCGCAACTACGGCTACAACGATGATGCTGGCGACTATCTAGACGGCACCGCCATCTTCGGAGGCGCACGCTGGCTCTTCTAGCGATCCAGACGGCGCAGGATAGATGCGATTCAGAACTGCCTATCTGACTGATCTGGATCCGGGTGTAGTGACGGGCGCGCGGGCGCCTGCACCTGCGCTGCCTGCATGTCGCAAGGCAACGATTATCTGGTCCACGCCGTCGATTGGACCGGCTCCTGGGCAGTCTCGACGGACCGTTCCGATCAGCAGGTACAAGGACAGCAAAGCGGTACTTCAGATCGCAGTGAAATCAGATTTCGCAGGACATGCCGTGACAGACGATCCCGATGACCCAATACTCCCGAAAGGCAGGTCAGGCTGCCTGAGCAGGGCAATCGTTGGTGTTTCCTTTCGTCCCAGACGATGCCGACCTCGCAATCGGGACGGTCGGGGCCGACCAGAGTTCATGAAATTCGTTGTCTCGTCCGAGCATGGCGTCTAGTCTCTTAACTTGTTGTGGGTGACAACGGCTGCAACTTTCCGGACTTTGGCACTGCAGGCGGCGTTTACCGGCGCGTTAAACAAATCAAACCAAGACCACCAAGTTCCAGCCAATCAGGAGAAACCACAATGCCCCCTTCCCTCAGCAGAATTGCCGCAGCCTTGGGTTTCCTCGCCCTCGCCGCCTGTACCACGTCCGACCAGGGCCAGATCTATACCGCGACCCCCGCCGCCATCGTGACGGAAGCTGAGGCGCAGGCCAATTGCGAGGCCGCAGTTGATGAGGGCGTTGAACAAGATGACCTGGAGTTCCTGAACTGCATGCGCTCGCAAGGATTTGTTCGAGGCTGACTTGGTTCAAGCGGTCCTTTGGCCACGGTGTAATGGCCAAAGGACCGCACGTTTTAGGCGATTGCCAGACGAAAGAACACGCGGTTCCCTACACCCGGCGCCAGCTGTTTGATCCCGCCGCTTGATGGTGAGATTCTTTCGCAGGTATGGAAAGAAGGATTATGAGACCAGTTCGTCATGGGGGGCGCGGCGAACTATTACCCGGCAGGCGATTTGGATCCCAAATCTGCCGAGAGGGCACGCATGCAGAGCTGCAATCAGGCGATCGCAAACGTGGCTCGCGCAACTGCGCCGGGGACCGGGAGTAAATCACAAGATAGCTGCGAAGTGGCGGAAGCGAGCGAGGATTGAGGATCCGAAGACGGGACCGAGAGAGCTCGCTCAAAGAGCCTGACTCAGGCAGAGGAGGCGGCACTCTTTGCGTTTCGGCGCCACACGCTGCTGCCGACTGCCTCCATGGTCTGCAGCCCTCGATTTCAAATCTGACGCGATCCGGTTTGTATCTCTGCCTCCAGCGACGTGGCATCTCTCGCCTGCCTGCCCGGAACCGCAACACCATCTGTTCCCGGCCGATGCGCTTCGACATGATCTGTGAGGCGGACGGGATCGAGAACAGGTTGCCCAAACCGAACCATCCGTGGCCCAACGGCCGAGTCAAACGGAAGAACCGCACGATCAAGAACGCGGCCGCGAAACACTTCCATTACGACGGCCACGATCATCTGCGCATCCACCCTAGGAACTTCATGGCGGCTTACAACTCCGCACGCTGGCTGAAAACACTCGGCGGACCCACACCCTATGAATACATCTGCAAAATCTGGACCTGGAAGCCGGATCAATTCATCCTCGATCCGATCGGCCAGATGCCGGAACTGAACAGCTATTCCGTCGGCCACGTTCCGGGCAGCAGGAGCCGCTGCAGAGCCGCCCCCATGACCTTGGCGCTGTCGAGCATGTCGGTGATGCCGACCCACTCGTCGGGTTTGTGCGCCAGCTCCAGGATCCCGGGCCCATAGGCGATGCAGTTCTTGAGCCGCCCGATCCGGTCGATGTGTTTCTGATCGTAGCTGCCGGGCGACGCGACGAAGGTCGGCGCGACGTTCAATGTCGCGGCGATCGCCTCCGCCACGGTCCGCACCACCGGCGCATCTATGTCCGTCATCGAGGGGATGACCACGTTCAGCTCGCGCAACTCGTATTCGAAATTCGGCCGCGTGGCCTTGAGATTTTCCAGCAGCCCGATCACCTCGCCCTTTACGTCCTCCAGCGGTTCCTCGATCAGATAACGCCGGTCGATGACGATGCGGCAGCTGTCTGGCACGCAGTGGGCCGGCAGGCCAGTGTAATCGGGCGGGTTCTCCGGCTGGCCGCCGTGGATCGAATTGATGTTCATCGTCGAGGATCGCGCGCCTTCGGGCACCACGGGCATCTCCGTGTGGCGCGCGGCCATCGCCGGGTAGAGTTCCGCCTCGAACTTGTCCAGAACGGCCCCCATGTGGCGCACCGCGCAATCGCCCAGGAACGGCATGCAGCCATGCGCGATCTCGCCCTTGGTCTCGATCTCCGCCCACCAGCCGCCACGATGGCCGAGGCAGATGCGGTCCTTGTTGAGCGGTTCCGGGATGATGACGTGCTGCACGCGCTCGGGGTCGAAATACCCGTGTTCCGCCAGGTAGGCGACGCCGCCGTATCCGCCCGATTCCTCGTCCGCCGTGGCCGAAATCTCGATCGCGCCACGGAAATCCGGATGCTCGGCCATGAAGGCTTCTGCCGCGATGACGGAGGCCGCCAGACCGCCCTTCATGTCGCAGGATCCGCGGCCGTAGATGCGGTCGCCGTCCACCTCGCCGCCAAACGGATCGCGGGTCCAGCCGTGGCCCACCTCCACCACGTCGTGGTGCGAATTGAAATGCACGCAGTCGCCCGATCCGGCGCCAGCCTTGCGCGCCACGAGGTTCCAGCGCGGATAGGTGTCGCTGTCCCCCGGCGCACCGACGGCGCGGACCAACTCTGTCTCGAACCCGGCAGCCTTGAGGCGTTTCTCCAGGAAAGCGCACACGTCGGCGTAGTGCCGACCTGGCGGATTCAGCGTCGGGATCCGGATCAGATCGCGGGTGAGCGCGATCAGGTCGTCGCGTGCGTCTTCGATACGTCGGGAGAGCGTCATGGTCGCACAATCGAGCGGGGCGCCGGGATTGGCAAGTCCCTTGACCTTCCAGTGACTGGAATCCCTATTTGAAAGGTAACTCTTCGAATGAAGGCCCGATCCATGCCGAAGGATATCGCACTCCACGTCACCGGCCTGCACTGCGCATCCTGCGTCGGCCGGGCCGAGGCGGCGCTGTCGGGTCAGCCGGGCGTCGACCGCGCGACCGTCAACCTGGCGACCGGCATGGCGCAGGTTTCGGCTTCGGCCGGTGTATCCGCGGACGAACTTGCCGCGGTCCTGACCAAGGCCGGATACCCTGCCGAAGCGCAGACGGACGATGACGCCGAAGACCAGCGACACGACCACGACGCACCAGCGATGTGGCGGCGGTTCGCAATTGCCGCGGCATTGACGCTTCCTGTATTCCTTGTCGAAATGGGCGGGCATCTCTTCCCCCCTCTGCATCACTGGGTCGCGGCTGGGATCGGGATGCAGGCCTGGCAGGTCGTGCAATTCGCCCTCATCACCGCCGTTCTGGCCTGGCCCGGGCGCGTGTTCTTCGACATCGGATTCAAGGCACTCTTCCGCGGCGCGCCGGAGATGAATTCGCTCGTGGCGCTGGGCGCCGGGGCGGCTTGGGCCTATTCCGCCGTCGTCACCTTCGCGCCTGCGCTGATCCCCGACCCCAACCTTGCCGTGTATTTCGAGGCGGCAGGCGTGATCGTCACGCTGATCCTGCTGGGCCGGGCGCTCGAGGCGCGGGCGAAGGGGCGCGCGGGGGATGCAATCTCGCAGCTCATGGGGCTCCGGCCCGACACGGCCCTGGTCGAGAAGGACGGCGCGTTCGCCGAAACACCGCTCAAATCCGTGCGGCCGGGGGACATCCTGATGGCCCGGCCCGGCGACCGGCTCGCCGTCGACGGGCGGGTGACCGACGGACACGGTTACGTGGACGAGAGCATGATGACCGGGGAACCGGTGCCGGTGCAGAAAGCCGAAGGCGACAAGGTCCTCGGCGGGACGGTCAACGGCGACACGGCGCTGCGCTACCGTGCCGAAGCGGTGGGTTCGGACATGGCGCTGTCGCGGATCGTCAGGATGGTCGAACGTGCGCAGGGCACAAAGCTGCCGGTGCAGGCGCTGGTCGACCGGGTGACGGGGATCTTCGTGCCCTTGGTCATGGGGCTGGCCGTCATCGCGTTCCTGGGCTGGCTCGCCTTTGGCGCGACGCTGGCGCAGGCGATGGTGGCCGGCGTGTCGGTCCTGATCATCGCCTGCCCTTGCGCGATGGGTCTGGCCACACCGATGTCGGTCATGGTGGGCACCGGGCGCGCGGCACAGCTTGGCGTGCTCTTCCGGCGGGGCGACGCGCTGGAGCGTCTGAGTTCCGCGACGACCATCGCCTTCGACAAGACCGGCACGCTGACAATGGGAAAGCCGCAGGTCGTGGATCGTGAAATCCTGGGTGACGCGGCTCTGCTCAGGGAGATCGCGGCGGTCGAGGCGCAAAGCGAGCATCCCATCGCCCGCGCCATCGTCGCGGCGGTGGAGGGGCCGTTGACTGCGGCGACCGAATTCCAGGCGACGGCCGGCAAGGGCGCCACGGCACAGGTCGACGGCGCGGAGATTTCGGTCGGCTCCGCGCGATACCTTCAGGAGCGGGGCGTCGATCTCGCGCCTCTTCGCGCCGCCGAGACGCGGATGCTGGCGGCGGGGGCGACACCGGTCTTTGCCGCACGCAACGGCGCCGCCATCGCGGTGCTGGCCATTGCCGACCCGGTCAAGCCCGAGGCCGCCGAAGCGCTTCGGGCGCTCCGGGACCGCGGCGTGCGGCTCGCCATGATCTCCGGCGACCGCAAGGAGGTGGCGCAGGCAGTGGCCCGCGATCTCGGCATCGACACGGTCAAGGCCGAAGTCCTGCCGGACGAAAAGCTGGAGGCCGTGCGCGAGCTGCAGAAGACGGGGCCGGTGGCGTTCGTCGGGGATGGCATCAACGACGCGCCCGCCCTCGCCCAGGCCGATCTGGGCATTGCCATGGGCTCCGGTACGGACGTCGCGATCGAGGCCGCGGACATCGTGCTGATGTCGGGGGACGTGCGGGGCGTGTCCCGGGCCTATGACATCAGTCGCGCCACGCTTCGGAACATCCGGCAGAACCTGTTCTGGGCCTTTGCCTACAACGCGGCGCTGATTCCGGTGGCGATGGGTGTCTTCTACCCGGTGTTCGGCTGGCAGCTGTCGCCGATGCTCGGCGCATTCGCCATGGCGATGTCGTCGGTCTTCGTGGTGAC
The DNA here is from genome assembly GCA_963721175.1 of uncultured Alphaproteobacteria bacterium. GTDB lineage: Bacteria > Pseudomonadota > Alphaproteobacteria > Rhodobacterales > Rhodobacteraceae > Aliishimia. The sequence continues at coordinate 404,537 of CAVRIG010000026.1, forward strand.
CAACGCGCTTCGCTTGCGTCGCGCGCAGTGACGCTTGTGACATCCGGCCGCTCTGGTCTAGGTAACGGTCACCAAAACGAGGCGCGTATGCGAAGCTCACGCTGGACCCAGACCCCGCACCACCGCAGACCGCCCGCATGACCTGGGATCTGGTCGCGGATATCGGGGGGACCAACATGCGGGTGGCTCAAGTTGCGGAGGGGCGCATCCTGTCCCGCCGCAACTTTCCCATGACGCCCGAGCGGAATGTGGCGGACACGCTGCGAGATGTCGCGCGCGATCTTGGCGGCAGGCCGCAGGCGGTCGTCGCCGCCGCCGCCGGACCGGTGCAGCACGGCGAGATCCGGTTGACCAATGGCGGCTGGCTCGTATCCGAGGCGCAGATCGCCGCCGCGACGGGTGCCGGGAAGGTCATGGTCATCAACGATTTCGAGGCCGCCGCCTGGTCGCTCGCCAACCTGACGGACGGTGACGTGACAGCACTCGGCAGCAGCGGCCCTCTGACCCCCGGGCACCGCGTCGCGATCGGACCCGGCACGGGGCTGGGCGTGGGCAGCCTCTACTGGGACGGGAAGCGCTACCACGTGATGCCCGGCGAAGGCGGCCACGTCGCCGTCGGCCCGCGCATCGCCGAAGAGGTGCCGATCTTCGAGCGCCTCGCCACGCTCTGGCCCGCGGCACGGATCGGCGACACGCTGACGCTGGAGGCCGAGGCGATGCTGAGCGGCACCGGCCTGCCCTACCTGCACGAGGCCTGCGGTGGGCCCGCCGGCACGACCGGGCGGGAGATCTTCGAAGGCGCGCGACGGGGCGATGTCGCGGCCCAAACCTGCATGCGGATGTTCCGCAGCCATCTCGCCGCACTTGCCGGCGATCTCGCAGTGACGCTCGCGGCGCGCGGTGGCATCTTCCTTCTGGGCGGCGTGGCGCAGGCGAACCCGTGGCTCTTCGGGACCGAATTCTGGACGGACTACACCACGGGCGGGCGATTTACCGCGCTCCGGGCGTCCTGCGGCATTTATCTGGTCACGATCGAGGATTTCGGACTGCGCGGATGCATCAACGCACTGACGAACGACCTGCATCGCGGAACCGGCGCACGCTCGGTTTAACCGATTTTCAGGAAGCCAGACGATCTTCGGGCGCGAGCTGTCATTTCGCGCGGGGGACCCATGTCGCAGAACTCGATTCACTTGTCCTTGCCCTACATCCAGGGCGGGCAGGCGCAGAAACACGTCACCCATAACGAGGCAATCCGAACGCTCGACACGCTCGTGCAACTGAGTGTGCAGGACCGGATCCAGGCGCCCGAAGCCGCGGCGCAGCCCGGGGACCGCTACATCGTGACGGGTCCTGCCCTCGACGCGTTCGCGGGTCACGAGGCCAGCATCGCCACGTTCGAAGGCGATGCCTGGAGCTTCCTCGCGCCGCAGAAGGGCTGGATCGCCTATGACCAGTCGAGCGCGACGCAGATCGTCTTCGACGGCACCGGCTGGGTGACCCTCGGGGGAAGCGCTGGTGGTGGCGGTGGCGGCGGTGGCAGCACCTCCACCGACAGGCTGGGCATCAACGCATCCGCCGACATCGCGAACCGGCTTGTCGTTTCCTCGGATGCGGTGTTGCTGACCCACGACGCGTCGGGCGGCCATCAGGTGAAGGTCAACAAGTCCGGCGCCAGCGACACGGCCAGCCTGCTCTTTCAGACCGGATACTCCGGTCGTGCCGAAATGGGGACGACCGGCTCCGATGATTTCGAGATCAAGGTCAGCCCGGACGGGTCGAGCTTTCACTCCGCGCTCCGTGTGGACGGGGAGACGGGCGCCGTCAGCTTCCCGAACACCGCGCTGAGCCAGCCGGACTTCGGCGATGCCACGCTGGTCACCGCGGATTATGCGATCTCGCGCGGCGCCGGCATGATTTCGAACGCGACGGGCCACCTGGGCAACAGCTACAACTACCCGCCCACACATGTCTTCGACGGGGCCGAGACCCCCAACCTGCCCGGCGCCTTCTCCAAGGCCGGTCATTACACCGGCGCCGAGGAGATGGCGGAACCGCTGGCGCTCGACCCCAACCGGATCTACCGCCTCGGCGTCTACCTGCGGCAGGAAGGTGCGCCGGGCGACTGGTCGGGTTTCGCGAATGCCGACCGGCACATGCATCACATGGGGTTCCGCTGCTTTGACGCCGACGGGCTGATGATCATGGCGGGGCACCACACGCGGTACCATCATGCAGGTCAGGACAGTCTGACGGAACTGGCCGCACCGCTGGCCCCCGGAGATACGGTGGTCGATCTGGTCAATGCTTCCGGCTGGAACGAAACCTCCGCGGGGAGCGAAGATCGCGGGCTTCTGATCTTCGGCTACCGGAATGCGCTGGGCAAGGCCTACGACTTTTACAGCCGGATCGAGGATATCGACATGTTCGACCTCGGCGGCGTGGACAAGATCGCAAACCGCGTCACGCTGAAACAGCCGCTGCCCGCATCGATGGGCAACCCGCAGGACCCGGGCGGGGTCTGGCCGGCTGGCACACGGCTCGCGAATCGCGGAGTGGGCTGGAACTACAAGTTCGGCTTCTTCTCCGACCTGGTGCTGGACGCGACGGACACATGGTACCGGGTCGAGAACGTGATGGGCGGCATCGACAGATCGGGGCGCAACGTGGCGCGGAATTTCCCCCCCGGCACGGCTCAGGTGCGACCGGTCTGGCTCCTGAACTACTCCAACCGCGAGGGTGGATACTCGGGCTATCCGGACACCGGCGCGGATCAGAGGATCTGGGTCACCGGCGTCTTCGTCGACGCCGACAGCACGGGAAAGATCGTCCGTGCCCCCGACGGCAGTTGCAGCCTTCATGTCGTCGAAGGTAACCCCCAGACCGGAACCGTCAGCATGACGACTCCTTCGCGACAGGTTATGGCCATTTAGAGCATATCTCCGGTGACGCAGGCAGACGATCGCGAGCCTGCCTGCGTTGCCTGGTCTGTTCTTCTTGTGCCCCCACCTGCTGGGCATCCTTGCCGTCCTGTGCAATCATGATTGCCAGTGCCTGCAGACTTCGAAGACTGAAGCCACCGTTTCAGTGCTCAGTCTGCGTAGAAGCAGAACAGCAGGACGGAATGAACAAGCTGAGAGTGACCGCCGCCCAGATGGTGAAATCCGCGCGGGCCCGGATCCGCGAAATCGACACCCCGGACCTGATCGAGCGACTTGATGATCCCGACCTGGTCATCGTCGACATCCGCGACGTACGCGAGCGGCAGAAATCGGGATTCATTCCCGGCTCCGTCCATGCGCCGCGCGGGATGATCGAATTTTGGGTGGACCCGGACAGCCCTTATTTCAAGGAGGTCTTCGGCCAGGAAGGCAAGACATACGTCTTCCACTGCGCCAGCGGCTGGCGGTCCGCGCTGACCGTCGCGACGCTCCAGGACATGGGGTTCGAGGCCGCCCACCTGCGCGACGGCTTCTCGGACTGGACGAAGCAGGGCGGTCCGGTGGAACAGGCCGACCCGCGCGAGTGATCGGGCGACGCCACGACACTCAGCACCAGGACAGGAGGCCGTTCATGGCTGAACCGGTAATCGCCCAGACCGCGCCCTTTGCAACCGACGTCAAGGAAGGCAAGACCTACTTCTGGTGCGCCTGCGGGCAAAGCGCGCGGCAGCCGTTTTGTGACGGCAGCCACAAGGACACCGATTTCACACCCGTGAAATACACCGCAGAGAAGGACGGCAAGGTCTTCTTTTGCGGCTGCAAACGGAGCGGCAAGGCGCCGGTCTGCGACGGGTCCCACAGCAAGTTGTAGATTTGTGGGCCTCGGCGGAGCAGGACGTTCAAGCCGCCCCTTGATCCGGAACGGTTTTGCCCGGACACTCCCGGCAATGCCGGTGCGAACGCGCCGGACAACGTCAGGGAGTAGGATTCATGAAACATCTCGTAGCCCGGCTTGCGCTGGCCTCCGCCTGCGCCGTGGGTGCGGTCGGAGCGCAGGCTCAGACCGACCTCACGGTCGCCGTGCAGCTCGAACCGCCGCACCTCGACCCGACCAGTGCGGCGGCGCAGGCGATCGACACCGTCGTCTACGCCAACGTCTTCGAGGGGCTGACGCGCTTCATGCGGCGACGGGTCCATCGTGCCCGGCCTCGCCGAAAGCTGGGAGATGTCAGCGATGACGGCACTGTCTACACCTTCAAGCTGCATGATGGCGTGACATTCCACGACGGCACCACGATGGATGCCGAGGACGTGAAATTCTCGCTGGACCGGGCGCGGGCGGAGGATTCGACCAACGCGCAGAAGGGTCTCTTCGCCGACATCGCCGAGGTGGAGGTCGTCGACCCGCTCACCGTCAGGATCACGCTGACGAGGCCGAACGGCAATTTCCTCTTCAACATGGCCTGGGGCGACGCGGTGATCGTGGCCCCCGAAAGCGATCGACAACATCAAGCACGAACCCGGTCGGCACCGGCGCCTTCACCTTCGCCGAGTGGGTGCAGGGCGACCGGATCGACGCTGAAGCGCAACCCCGATTACTGGGGCGAGGCGCCCGCGCTGGAGCAGGCGACGTTCAAGTTCATCTCCGACCCCACCGCCGCCTTCGCCGCGATGATGGCCGAGGACGTCGACGTCTTCTCCGCGTTTCCCGCACCCGAAAACATGTCCGCAATTCGAGGCCGATCCGCGGTTCCAGGTCCTGATCGGGTCGACCGAAGGCGAGACGATCCTCGCGATCAACAACAAGCAGGAACCGTTCGACAACCTCAAGGTGCGCGCAGGCCATCGCGCACGCGATCGACCGTCAGGCGATCATCGACGGCGCCATGTTCGGATACGGCACACCCATCGGCACCCATTTCGCGCCGCACAATCCCGCTTATGTCGATCTGACCGCCCAGTCGGCCTATGATCCGGAGAAATCCAGGGCACTGCTGGCGGAGGCCGGTTTCCCGGACGGCTTCGAGACGACGCTGCACCTGCCGCCGCCGTCCTACGCGCGCCGCGGCGGGGAGATCATCGCCTCGCAACTGGCCGAAGTCGGCATCAAGGCGGAGATCATCAACGTCGAATGGGCACAATGGCTGGAATCGGTCTTCAACGGCAAGAGCTTCGGCCTGACCATCGTCAGTCATACAGAGCCCATGGATATCGGCATCTACGCCAACCCGGACTACTACTTCCAATATGACAACCCGGAGTTCCAGGCGCTGATGGAGACGCTGAACAAGACCACCGACCCCGACAAACGGACGGAACTGCTGGGCCAGGCGCAGAAGATCATCGCCGACGATGCGGTGAACGGGTATCTGTTCCAGCTCGCCGCGATCACGGTCGCGCAAGCCGGCGTGCAGGGTCTGTGGGAGAACGCGCCGACGGCCGCCGTCGATCTGACGCAGATAAGCTGGGCCGACTGAGGGAACCCACCGATCTGAAAGCTGCGATTGCTCCACCGTTCGGGCGGGGCAATCCGTTCCCCACTAGTGTCGGCACCGCGCCGTCGACTCCAAGCGAGAGTGAGCAGTGATGAAGCACATGCCGACAGGATCCCGTCCTTCGACGCGGCCCAATCCCGACTACTTCACCGGCGACGTGTGGATGGACCCGGTCAATTCCGCGCCCGCCCCGGCGCGGCTGCACGCCGCCGTCGTCCGGTTCGACCCCGGTGCGCGCACCGCGTGGCACACCCACCCCTTCGGCCAGACGCTGTACGTGCTGTCGGGCAAGGGACTGATCTGCCGCCGCGGAGAGAAACCGAAGACCATCCTGCCCGGCGACACCATCTGGTTCGACCCGGGCGAAGAACACTGGCACGGCGCCAGCCCGGATGTCGGCATGACCCACATGGCGATGCAGGAACAGGATGAGGACGGAAACGCCGCCCACTGGCTGGAAAAGGTGACGGATGCCGACTACCAGCCGTAGCACTCGACGGCAGTCCGGGTAACGCGCCGCGCCCTGCTTCTTTGGGTCGGAAAATACCTCGGGGACGACGCTCCGCAGGAGCGTCGGGGGCAGCGCCCCTCCGATGCGGAAACGGAGTGCCGATCACCAAGGTCGTTACATGGAACCGACACCCTGACGCGCGTTCAACTGCCGCACCCGCGCACGAACCTCGTCCCGGATCTCGCCGTCGCGCGGCGGGTCGGCCAGCGTCGTGAACCAATGATCCGGCGGGTTGCGGCCACGCGAATTTCCGCGGAATTCCAGCGCGCGCAGCACGGCTTCGGCGTCCTCGGGCAGGCGGTCGGGGATGTCGGCGCGGTTCAGCGTGGCCCAGACCCCGGTCCAGAGCCGGCCGACCGACCATGGGTTGTACCCGCCCCCGCCCAGAACCAGCAACCGCGGCGCGAGGTCCATCAGCGCCCTGACCATGGCCCAATGGGCGTTGTTGGAGAGCGATAGCCGCGACAGCGGATCCTCCTCCACCGCATCGGCCCCGCATTGCAGGACGATCGCATCAGGTCTGAACGCCTGCACCTTCGGCAGGATCAACGCCTCGCGAACCAAGGCCATCTCGGTGTCGTTGGCACCGCGCGGCAGCGGCATGTTGAAGACCTGTCCGCCGGCGCGATCCTCGATCGCGCCAGTAAAGGGCCAGCGCCGCTCCTCGTGCACGGACATCATCAGGCAATCCGGGTCGTGGCCGAAGGCATCTTCGACGCCATCGGGGTGATGCGCGTCGATGTCGACATAGGCCAGACGCCGCACACCGACGCGCCGGAGCGACAGCATCGCGAGGGCCGGATCGTTGAGATAGCAGAATCCGCCCGCGCGATCCGGAAAGGCGTGATGCGTGCCCCCCGCGGGGTGATAGACGATGCCGCCATCCTTGAGCAATTCGCCGGACAGCAACGAACCGCCCGCCGTCGTGGCGGGGCGGCGCCAGATCTGTGGAAAGACCGGGTTCGTGTGGGTGCCGATCTGGTGGCGCGTACGAACGTCCGGGGTGACGTCTCCGTTCTCCTCGGCCGCATGGAGGGCCGCGAGATACTCGGCGGTATGGAAATGGGTCAGGGCCGCGGGCTTTGCGCGGGGCGACGCGCGGAACCGCTCCGCCGGCAACCAGCCCAGCGCGCGCGACAGGTCCATGACGGTGCTGACCCGGGGGATCCGCAGCGGGTGCATGTGGCCGTAGGACGACCGGCGGTAGATCTCGTGGCCGAGGAAAATCGGTGCCTGCATGACGCGAGTGATCGCACATGCAAAAAGGGGCGCCAAGTGGCGCCCCTGTCGCATCTTCGGAAATTGCAGCTTAGCGGTTCGTGTCCATGCCGGCGGCGGCATCGAGAACGGTGGCTTGCAGGTTGCGGTCACACGCCATGAACAGCGCCTCCATATCCGCTTCGAACACGCTCTCCCGGTCGACATCCTCTTCGCCGTCGGTCGCGGTGGCGGTGCCGTCATTCTCGACCAGTGTACCTTCGGTGCCGTCGTCGGCCCCGGCTTCGGTCGTCTCCTCGGTCTCCGGATCACCGGCCTTGGACGTGTCGTACATACTTTCGCCGCCGCCCTCGAGCTCTGCAATCGCCATGGTGGCGACATCGACCTGCTGTTCCTGATCCAATGCGCGGAACTCGGAGCAACGCATCTCGCTGACATCCCAGTCAGTTGCTGCGAACGCTGGAAGGGCCGAAGTACCGGCCACGATTGCCGCGGTTGCGGTCGTCAAGATAAAACGGTTCATGACATTCCTTTCTCTGTCTTCCCGCATTCAACGAACCGAACGCAGGATGGTTCCCCGTTGTTCCGCGAATGCGCACCTGCCATGGATTGACCGGGCGACGTAAGCGGTCGGTCCGGTTCACGTCGGCGCTGGACCAGCCGGGGCACGACGCCTAACGTGCTTGCGATGCTGCGGTATTCGCTCAAGCGACTTCTCTCCCTGATCGTCAGCCTCGTGGTGGCGAGCGTGGTCATCTTTGCCATCATCGAGGTGGCGCCGGGCGACCCGGCCTCCTTCATGCTGGGGGTGAACGCGCGGGAGGACACGCTGGCGGCATTGCGCACCGAACTGGGGCTCGACGTGCCGAAATGGCAGCGATATCTCGACTGGGTCGGCGGCATGGTGGTGGGCGATTTCGGAACCTCCTACCAGTACCGCACGCCGGTGGCGCAGATGGTGGCGGACCGGCTCTGGGTGTCGCTGCCGCTGGCGATCTACGCGCTGGTCCTGTCCACCGCGATCGCGATTCCGGCGGGCATCTTCGCGGCTGCGCGCCGGGGCGGGCCGGGTGACATCGCGGTCATGGGGGCGACGCAACTCGGCGTCGCCGTGCCCAATTTCTGGTTCGCGATGATGCTGGTGCTGGTCTTCGCGATCAATCTCGGGTGGTTTTCCGCCGGGGGCTTCGCGGGCTGGGATGCGGGGCTGCTGGCCGGGCTCAAGTCCCTGACGCTGCCTGCCATCGCACTTGCGCTGCCGCAGGCGGCCATCCTGGCGCGTGTGATGCGGTCGGCGCTTCTGGACGTGCTGGGCGAGGATTACATGCGCACCGCGCGGGCCAAGGGGCTGACCGCGCGGCAGGCGCTCTGGCGGCACGGGCTCCGGAACGCGCTGATCCCGGTGCTGACGATCCTCGGGCTGCAATTCGCCTTCCTGATCGCCGGCGCGATCATCATCGAGCAGGTGTTCTACCTGCCCGGGCTCGGACGGCTGATCTTCCAGTCGATCTCCGCCCGCGACCTGATCGTGGTGGAGTCCGTCGTGATGCTGCTGGTCTTCGCCGTGATCGTGGTGAATTTCCTCGTCGATCTCGCCTATGCCGCCGTCGACCCGCGCCTGAGGATGAGGACATGAGGCTGCGAACGTGAGGCGGGGGACATGAAACACACGCTGATCCTCGGCGCGGCTCTGTCGTCGCTGTTCCTGCTGGCGGCAGCGCTCTCCTTCGTCTGGACGCCGTTCGACCACGCATCGCTCAACATCCCCGGAAAGCTGCAGCCGCCAGGGGCCGCGCACTGGCTGGGGACCGACCATTTCGGCCGCGACATCCTCAGCATGCTGATGGTCGGCGCCCGCACCTCCATCGCGGTGGCGCTGGTGGCGGTCGGCATCGGCATCGGGCTGGGCGTGCCGCTCGGGCTCTGGGCCGCGGCGCGCCGGGGCGGCTGGGCGGACGAGATCATCATGCGGGCCAACGACCTGATCTTCGCCTTCCCCAGCCTCGTGATCGCAATCCTGATCACCGCGATCCTGGGTGCCGGGGCGGTCAACGCCATCATCGCCATCGGCATCTTCAACATCCCCGTCTTCGCCCGTGTGGCGCGGGGCGCCGCCCTGCCGATCTGGGAGCGCGAGTTCATCCTCGCCGCGCGAGTCGCGGGCAAGGGGCCGGTGCGCATCAGCGCCGAACACATCCTGCCCAACATCATGAACCTGCTGATCGTGCAGGGAACGATCCAGTTCTCGCTGGGCATCCTGGCCGAAGCCGCGCTGAGCTATGTCGGTCTCGGCGCGCAGCCGCCGACGCCGAGTTGGGGCCGGATGCTGGCCGACGCGCAGACGCATGGTGTCGATCGCGCCGCACATGGCGCTGATGCCGGGGCTGGCGATCATCCTCACCGTGCTGGGGCTCAACCTGCTGGGCGACGGGATGCGCGACTGGTTCGATCCCCGGCTGCGGGTGGCGCGGGCATGAGCCTTCTGTCGCTCCGCAACCTCGATGTCGCAGTCTACGGGCACCCGATCCTGAACGCGGTGTCGCTGGACCTGGCCGAGGGCGAGATCGTCGCGATCACCGGCGAGAGCGGATCGGGCAAGTCGATGACCGCCCTCACCGTCATGCAATTGCTGCCCAAGGGGTTCACGGCCTCGGGCGAGGTTCTGCTGGATGGCCGCGACCTGCTGCAAACGACCGAGGCGCAGATGTGCAGCCTGCGCGGCAACGACATCGGCATGGTGTTCCAGGAACCGATGACGGCGCTGAACCCGGTGAAGACCATCGGCGCGCAGGTTATCGAGACGATCCTGATCCACGACGCCATGCCGAAGCCGCAGGCGGCAGCGCGTGCGCGGGATGTTTTGGAACGCGTCGGATTGCCGCCCGACCGGTTTCCGCTCTCGCGCTACCCGCACGAGCTGTCCGGCGGGCAGCGGCAGCGCGTGGTGATCGCCATGGCCATCGCGCTCCGTCCCCGCCTGCTGATCGCGGACGAACCGACGACGGCGCTCGACGTCACCACGCAGGCGCAGATCCTCGAATTGCTGAAGGGGCTGGTGGCGGATTTCGGCATGGGGCTGATGATGATCACCCATGACCTGGCGGTCGTCTCCGACATGGCCGACCGCATCGTGGTGATGCGCAACGGCGATGTCGTGGAATCCGGGCCGACGCAGGAGTTGTTGCGCAACATGCGCCATCCCTACACCCGGATGCTCTTCGAGGCGTCGCGGCATCTGGTGGACCTGCCCGAACCGCCGCCGCCGCAACCGCTGCTGGACGTGCGCGACGTCGTGCGCGACTACCGCCTGCCGCGGCGGCAGCTTTTCGCGGATCCCGGCTGGTTCCAAGCGGTCAAGGACGTCAGCTTCACCATCCAGCGGGGCGAGCGCGTCGGGCTGGTGGGCGAATCGGGCTGCGGGAAATCGACCCTGACGCGGGCGATCCTGGGATTGGAGCCGGTTCAGAGCGGCTCCATCACGCTTGACGGCGAGCCGGTCTTTACTGGGCAGAGACCCAACCTCGCCACTCGCCGCAAGATGCAGGTCGTGTTCCAGGACCCCTATGGCAGCTTCAATCCGCGCCACAGGGTCGACCGGCTGATCACCGAACCCTTCCACCTGCTGCCCGACCCGCCAAAGGGCCAGGCGCGCGACGACCTCGTGGCCGAGACCCTGCAAGCCGTCGGGCTGCGCCCCGAGGACGCGCGCAAGTATCCGCACCAGTTCTCCGGCGGACAGCGACAACGTATTGCCATCGCCCGCGCGCTGATCATCCGGCCGGAGCTGATCCTGCTCGACGAGGCGGTCTCCGCGCTCGACGTCTCGGTCCGTGCGCAGGTGCTGGACCTGCTGGCGAAGCTTTGCCGCGACTACGGGCTCACCTATCTCTTCATCAGCCACGATCTGTCGGTGGTCCGCTCCGTCACCGACCGGGTGCTGGTGATGAAGTCCGGCGAAATCGTGGAGCAAGGGGCGACGGAGGCGGTTTTCACAGACCCTAAGCATCCCTATACCCGATCCCTGATAGATGCCGCCCCGGTGCTGCCGGATCTGACGCAGGAGACCGCACGTGCTTGACAGCCTCTGGTTCGATACCTCCCACTGCCTGATCGGCGCCGACTGGATCCCGCCGACGGAGACGCTGACTCTCATCAACCCTTCGGACGGGTCGGACCTGGCGCAGATCACAAGGGGCCGAAAGGCCGAAGTCGATGCCGCCGTGAAGGCCGCGCACCAGGCGCTGAGAGGCCCGTGGGGCCGGATGACCGCCACCGAGCGCGGGCGCATTCTGTCGGAGATCGGGCGCAAGGTGCTGGAGCGGGTCGATGATCTGGCGCATCTGGAGGCGCTCGACGTCGGCAAGCCGCTCACCCAGGCGCGCGCCGACGCGGTGGCGCTGGCACGCTACATGGAATTCTACGGCGGTGCGGCGGACAAGGTGACGGGCGAGACGATCCCCTATCTCGATGGCTACACCGTCTACACACTGCGCGAGCCACACGGGGTGACGGGCCATATCGTGCCCTGGAACTACCCGATGCAGATCATCGGACGGTCGGTCGGCGCGGCGCTCGCCATGGGCAATGCCTGCGTCCTGAAACCGGCGGAGGAAGCCTGCCTCACCGCACTCGCCTTCGCCCATATCGCGCGCGACGCCGGCCTGCCTGCAGGTGCTCTCAACGTGGTGCCGGGACTCGGCGCGGAGGCCGGGGCTGCGCTGGCGGGGCACCCGGATGTGCAGCACATCAGCTTCACCGGGTCCGTGCGCACCGGCGCGATGGTGCAGCAGGCCGCGGGCGCCAACGTCGTACCGGTCACGCTGGAACTTGGCGGCAAGTCGCCGCAACTCGTCTTCGACGACGCCGATCTCGACGACGCGCTGCCTTTCCTCGTGAACGCGGGGATCCAGAACGCCGGCCAGACCTGCTCCGCCTCCTCCCGCATCCTGGTGCAGCGCGGCGTCTACCAAGAGGTTCTGGATCGGATGGCCGCTGCCTATTCCGAACTGACGGTCGGCCCCGCGCTCGACGATCTGCGCGTTGGGCCGCTGATCTCCCACCGCCAGAAGGAGATCGTCCAGGATTTCCTCGCCCAGGGTTCGGACCTTCAGACCGTCGCCACCGGCCGGATGACGGACGCGCCCGAGACCGGCGCCTATGTTCTGCCCACGCTCTTCGGGGACGTGCCGCCCGATCACGTTCTTGCCCGCGACGAGATCTTCGGCCCGGTACAGGTCGTGATTCCTTTCGACGCCGAGGACGAAGCGCTGGAGATCGCCAATTCCACCGATTACGGCCTCGTCGCCTCGATCTGGAGCCGCGACGGAGCGCGGCAAATGCGGCTTGCGCGCGGCTTGCGATCCGGCCAGGTCTTCATCAACAATTACGGCGCCGGCGGCGGGGTGGAGCTGCCCTTCGGCGGCGTCGGCAAGTCCGGTCATGGCCGCGAGAAGGGGTTCGAGGCGCTCTACGGCTTCTCGACGCTCAAGACCGTGGCCGCGCGTCACGGCTGACACCGACAACAAGGGGGACATAATGCGACTGAAGGGCAAGACCGCCATCGTGACGGGCGGAGCATCGGGGTTCGGCGACGGGATCGTGCGCAAGTTCGCGGCCGAGGGTGCGCGGGTCATGGTGGCCGACATCAACGGCAAGGGCGCCGAGAGGGTCGCGTCCGAAATCAACGGCGTCCCCTGCACGGTCGACGTTGGCGACGGCACCTCGGTCCAGGCGATGGCCGACGTGGCACTCGCCGAATTCGGGCATCTCGACATCCTCGTCAACAACGCGGGCGTGTCGCACATGCCGGCCGCGCTCGAGTCGATCACGGAGGAGGATTTCGACCGCGTCTTCCGCGTCAACATGAAATCCGTCTACCTTACCGCGCGCGCCCTGGTTCCACATTTCAAGGAGCGCGGGGCAGGCGCGATCCTCAACGTCGCGTCCACAGCCGGCGTGTCACCCCGACCCCGGCTCAACTGGTACAACGCGTCGAAAGGCTGGATGATCACGGCCACCCGCACGATGGCCGTGGAGCTTGCCCCCGACGGCATCCGCGTGAACGCCATCAACCCGGTGGCCGGCGAGACGCCGCTCCTGAAGACCTTCCTCGGAGAGGACACACCCGAAATGCGCGCCAAATTCATCGCCACCATCCCGCTCGGCCGTTTCTCCACCCCCGAGGACATGGGCAACGCCGCCTGCTTTCTCTGCTCGGACGAGGCCAGCATGATCACCGGCGTCGCCATGGAGGTCGATGGCGGGCGATGCATATGACCGCGTCAGAGGCGGCCCGCGCGACCGCGGCGCGCGCTGCAAGGACATGCGTGCGCAAGCCCGCTCCGCCGGATCAGGGATGACCCCCGGACGCAGGAACCTGATCACGGACGTGCCGGGCCTTCTGGTCGGTAACGCCTCCGATGCGGATCTGAAATCCGGGGCGACCGTCGTGGGCGCGGATCGGCCCTTTACCGCATCCGTCAGCGTCCTCGGCGGAGCGCCGGGCACGCGAGAGACGGATCTTCTCGAACCCGACAAGTCGGTGGCACAGGTCGACGCGCTGGTGCTGTCGGGCGGCTCCGCCTATGGGCTCGATGCCTGCTCCGGCGTGGTGGACGCATTGCGGGCTGCCGGGCGCGGCTACAGGGTCGGGCCTGCGATCATTCCGCTGGTGCCCGGTGCGATCATCTTCGACCTGCTCTCCGGTGGCGACCAGAGCTGGACCGACAACCCCTACCGCGCGCTGGGCCGGGCCGCGTTCGATGCCCTGGGGACGGATTTCGACATCGGCTCCGAAGGCGCCGGTACCGGCGCGATGACGGCGATGATGAAGGGCGGCCTCGGTTCGGCCTCGCTGGAGCTTCCGGGGGGCGCGATGGTGGGCGCGCTCGTCGCCGCCAACCCGATGGGCAGCGTCACCACACCAGGCGACCGGCATTTCTGGGCGGCCCCTTTCGAGATCGGCACCGAATTCGGCGGGTTGGGGCCCGACCCGGCCGCCGGCCTCGCGCGCCTGCCCGAAAGCCGCAAGCTGACCGCCATGCGCGAGCGTGCCAACACGACCATCGCGATCGTCGCCACCGACGTGATCCTGACCAAGGCGCAGTGCAAGCGCGTGGCTGTCATGGCCCATGACGGGATCGCCCGCGCCTGCGTGCCGGCGCACAGCCCGGGGGACGGGGACCTGGTGTTCGCCCTGTCGACCGACGCTCGGCCCATGGAAAACCCCGAGCGCGAGCTTGCCGTGATCGGCCACGCTGCGGCGCTCTGCCTGTCGCGGGCCATCGCCCGCGGGGTCCACGCGGCCACGCCCTTTCCGGACGACCTGCTTCCGACATGGAGCCTGCTCAATGCCTGATCTGCAACTGCCGGACGTGAACCTGCATTACGAGATCAGCGGCGAGGGGCCACCGCTCCTGCTGCTGGCCGGGATGATGTCGGACAGCGCCAGCTGGATGCCGCTGCTTCCCCCGTTGGAGCCGTATTTCACCCTGATCCGGCCCGACAACAGGACCACCGGGCAGACACGACCCTGGGACGCACCCGTGAGTATGCCGCACTGGGTCGGCGACCTCGTGGCACTCCTTGATCATCTGCAGGTACCGCGCGCCCACGTCTTGGGCCATTCGCTTGGCGGCAATATCGGGTGGGTGCTGGCCAAGACCGCACCGGACCGCGTGGCGTCGCTGCTGACGCTTGGCTCCGCTCCGATCGCTGCAAAGCGCAATATGGATCTGTTCCGGGCGCTGATCGCCATCCGCCGGTCGGATGCGCCTCCGGACACCTGGCTGCGCGCACTGTTTCCCTGGCTCTTCTCGGAGGAAATCTACAGGACCGTTGGCGCGGTCACTGCGGCCGTCGAGGCCTCGCTCGCCTATCCCCACGCCCAGAGTGCGGACGCCATGGAACGGCAGGTCAACGTGCTCAGAACCGTCGATCCGGCGCCGTTCCTGACGCCGCCGGCCGTGCCGTTTCACGCCGTGTTCTCAAGCGACGATCTTCTGGTTCCGGTGACGCAGGCCGTGGCGTCGCTCGACGGCGTGGCAACGACTGTCCTCGATGGTCCCGGCCATTCAATTCATTGGGACGCGCCAGAGACCGTGGCGCGTCTGGTCCGCGAGATGGTGGCTGAAAACCCCTAACCCGCGGTTTTCAGATCCACGACCCGGGCGTCGCGCTGCAGCGCAGACATCGCGGTGGCGACCATGCCCGGCACGTCGAGCCCGGCATCGGCATACATCTCGTCGGGGCTCGCCTGGTCGATATAGCGGTCGGGCAGGCACATCGTGCGCACCTTCAGCCCGCGATCGAGCAGGCCCTCTGCAGCCATCGCCTGCAGCACCGCAGCGCCGAAGCCGTTCATGGCCCCCTGCTCCACGGTGATCAGTGCGTCGTGCCGCGCGGCAAGATCCGCTACCAGTTCCATGTCGAGCGGCTTGGCGAACCGCGCATCCGCGATCGACACCTGCAGGCCTTCCGTCTCCAGCCGGTCGGCCGCGCGCCCGATCTCGGGCAGCATCGAACCCAGCGACAGGAAGGCGACATCGCCCTCGCCGCCGCGGATCATCCGGCCCTTGCCGATCTCCAGCACCTGGCCCCGCTCCGGGATCTCGAGCCCGACTCCGGATCCGCGAGGATACCTGAACGCAATCGGCCCGCTGTCGTGCTGCAATGCGGTTTCGACCATGTGCACCAGTTCCGCCTCGTCGGCGGCGGCCATCACTACCATGCCTGGCAGACAGCCGAGATAGGCGAGATCGAATGCGCCCGCATGGGTCGCACCATCCGCGCCGACCAGACCGGCCCTGTCGAGGCAGAAGCGCACGGGCAGCCCCTGTAGCGCCACGTCGTGCACCACCTGGTCATAGCCGCGCTGCAGGAAGGTCGAGTAGATCGCGCAGAAGGGTTTGAGCCCGGCGGCGGCCATGCTCGCGCTGAAGGTCACCGCGTGCTGCTCGGCGATACCGACATCGAAGACGCGCCCCGGGAATTGCCGCGCCATGATGTTGACGCCGGTACCCGAGGGCATGGCCGCAGTCACCGCCACCACGTTAGGATCGCGCGCGGCGGCATCGGTGAGCGCCTGGCCAAAGACGGAGGTGTAGGAGGGCGCATTAGGCTTGGACTTGGACTGGATGCCGCTTTCGACGTCGAACTTCGACACGCCGTGATACTTATCGGCGGATCCTTCGGCGGGGGCGTAGCCTTTGCCCTTCACGGTGCAGGCGTGGATCAGGACCGGGCCCGTGGCCCGCGCCCGCGCGGCGCGCAGCACATGGCAAAGTTCCGCCACGTTGTGCCCGTCGACCGGGCCGATATACTCGAAGCCCAACTCCTCGAAGAACGTGCCGCGCCCCTCGATCCCCGTGACCATCTCGCGCGCCCGCCGAGCACCATCGCGCATCGGGCGGGGCATCACGGCCTCCATCCCTTCGGCCATCGCGCGCAAGCCGTCCAGCGGCGGGAAGCGCGAAAGGTTGGAGAGATAGTTGCTCATCGCGCCCACGGGCGGGGCGATCGACATCTCGTTGTCGTTGAGGATGACGAAGATCCGGCGCCCTTCGGAGCCCGCATTGTTCAGCGCCTCGTAAGCCATGCCGGCGCTGATCGACCCGTCGCCGATCACGGCGATCGCGTCGCCGGTCGGCCGGCCCATCTCGCGCGCCACGGTAAAGCCCAGCGCGGCCGAAATCGACGTGGAGCTGTGTGCCGCGCCGAACGGGTCGTATTCGCTTTCGACCCGCTTGGTGAAGCCCGAAAGCCCGTCCTTCTGGCGCAGGGTGCGGATGCGGTCGCGCCGCCCGGTCAGGATCTTGTGCGGATAGCACTGGTGACCGACATCCCAGATCAGCTTGTCGCGCGGCGCGTCGAAGACCGCGTGGATGGCGACGGTCAACTCGACCACGCCCAGCGACGAACCCAGGTGTCCGCCCGTCTCCGACACGGTCGAAATCGTCTCGGCACGGAGTTCGTCGGCGAGCGTCGCGAGTTCGCGGTCGGTCAGTCGCTTGAGATCAGCGGGACAAGCCACGCGGTCCAGTGTGGGGGTGGTTGGTCGGGTCATGGCGCACATCCTCTGTCAACCCAGATATGGTCTTCCGGTGGCGCATGGGGCCCGTGTCCAATCGCATTCGTCGAACACGGGCACCACGTTCCTGCAGCCAACAGGAAGGAAACCGGGGCCGGTCTGCCCGACCCCTGACGCGGACCAAGGAAGCCGATGGTCCGTGTCTGGCACGCAAGGGCCGCTATCGCAGGTGCGCAGCCCTCGCATCCTCTTCGCCGTCACTCGGGTGCGGCGTATTCCGGCGGATCGCTCGAGGCCAGTTCCGGCCAGTCGGCGATGACGTTCATTCCCTGCAGCGGACGCTGGTAGCCCTTGTGGCAGGTCCGGCATCCGGCCTTGGGCGCATCCTCGTGGACAGGCCCCAGACGCTCCGGCGGGTAGGTGTCGCGCAGCGGGATCAGGTAGTTCTGGTTCATGTCGATCACCATCTGCCGGCCAAGCTGCGCGGTCGCCCATTGCGGCGTATACTGCGCGGGATCGTAGAAGGCGCGGCTGTTGTGGCAGAAGACGCAATTCACCCCGAGCGAATTGGAGAAGTAGTTCATCAGGGAAAACGTCATCTCGGTCTTCTGGATCGTGGCGACATCCTCGGTCAGACCGGGCACACCTTCTACGCGGCTTTCGAGGTCGTGCACGTTCACCATCACGTCGGGATCGGTGAGGTAGACTTCGAGCGCATTGGACGGCAGCGACGTGTATTGGCTGACCGGGGTCACACGGTTCTGCACCGCCGCCCAGCCTTCCATCGTTTCGACCACCGGCGTGATGTTGAACCAGATGTCGGAGGGCACGTTCTGGCCGCGGTGGCAGGTGTAGCAGTTCACACCCACCTCTTGCACGGCGTTCACGTGCCCGTACCATTCGTCGTTGATGGTCTGGGTCATCTGGATCATTCGGCGCGACACGACCTTGGTGTAGAGGTTGTCCTCTCCGTAGGTCGAGAGATCCCCGTCGCCATGGCAGTAGGCGCAGCCCTGCTCCGGCGCCACCCATTGGGTGATCGCGCCCATCAGCCGGTTGAAGTTGTCCACGGTCAGATCGCCCAGGACCTGCACGTTTTCATATTCTTCGCCCGCGAGCGTCTCGCCTCCTTCGGGCAGGTAGGGCTCCTCGGTGTAGTAGGCATCTATGGTCGGATCAGGCACCGTGACCTGCGCCTGGAACTCGGCCCGGGACATGCCGGTGCCGCGCGGGCCGGTCTGCAGGCTGGTGGTGGCGAAGGGCTGCCCCCAGGTCACCAGCAGGATAGCCACCACGACCGCGCCGCCGACCGCTCCCACCAGGATCGCCGGACCGTAGATGTTGGTCTGGTTGTCCTGATTCCACTTGTTGAACCAATCGGGTATCATCGCGCTTACTCCTTCCCGATGAAGGCTTCGTAGGAGCCGTAGTTTTCGTAGCCGTAGGAGCCGTCATACATCGGCGCGAAGTTGTGTTCCTGCGCCCAGATGAACCAGTTGTCGACGACCGTGCCGGTCAGGAGGATGCCGATGCCGCCCGTGATCGGGGTGAGCATGGCGAACCAGATCGCCCAGCGGTGAATGCCTTCCATCGTGGCGTTGAACCCCATGGTCCAGCGCCAGAAGAGGGCCGCGCGCTCCGTCGCCGTGCCACGGTCGACGATCTGCTCCAGCTCCCGGTCGCCGCCGTAGCGGGTGACCGACAGGATGGTCGCGCCATGCATCGCGAAGAGCAGTGCGGAACCGTAGAGGAACAGGATCGAAAGGCAGTGGAACGGATTGTAGTAGAGGTTGCCGTAGCGGATGGAGAACGCCGCGGTCCAGTCGAGGTGCGGGAAGATGCCGTAGGGCACCGCCTCCGACCATGATCCCATCAGGATCGGCCGGAAGAGGCCGAGCACGAGGAAGAGCCAGATCGCCGACAGGAACGCCCAGGCCACGTGTTTGCCCATCTTGTGCTGCGCGGCGAGCAGGTAGGTCCGGAGCCACCAGGTCATCACGCTGACCAGCAGGAAGAAGCTGGC
Organism: uncultured Alphaproteobacteria bacterium; assembly: GCA_963721175.1. Classification (GTDB taxonomy): domain Bacteria; phylum Pseudomonadota; class Alphaproteobacteria; order Rhodobacterales; family Rhodobacteraceae; genus Aliishimia. Next base: position 423,753 of record CAVRIG010000026.1, read on the forward strand.
GATGATCCACCAGCCGCCTTCGGCCAGCGGCGGCATCGACAGCCCGTATTCCGGTGACGGCGGCTCCAGCGCCAGCCAGAAGAGCTGACGGAGGAATTCCGGGATCGACCAGCCGACCTGCGCCAGCATGTTGAACCCAATGATGTTGAGGCAGAGGATCCCGCTGACCAGCGACACGACGCCGGTCCAGCCGAGATAGATCGGCCCCAACTGGGCATTGCCGATCCAGCCGATCAGGGTGGAGAAGCCGGGGCTCCCGATCCTCTCCTTGATCATCGCGTTCTCGTTGTCCATGCCCCATTCGGGCGTGCCCTGGACCTGCACTTGCGTGAAGATGTTTTGATATTCAGGATACATCATCGGTCACAACCCCACATTGGAGCCCCAGATCGGGAGCTCGAGCCACCAGTTCCACCATTCCGGCCAGCCGGACGTCCAGACCGGACCGGAGATGATGATGCAGACAGCGCTGAAGAAGACGGCGTTGATCGCCAGGAGAAAACCGACACGGTGGATGCCCAGCGTGCCGACGGAGTAGCCGATGAAGTCGCGGAAAAACGTGTCCTCGTCATCCGGGGTCTTCATGATCTCGCCCTTTTCGGGGTTGGCCGCACTCAGGATCAGCCCCCCGTGCAGCGCGAGAGCGAGGCAGGTCGCGAAGAAGAGGCTCACCGCCAGCATGTGCGCCGGATTGTAATGGAAGTGCAGGTAGGCGTAGCCAACGTTGGACACCCAGTCGAGGTGACTGAAGATGCCGTAAGGGAAGCCATGCCCCCATGCGCCCATCAGAAGCGGGCGGAAGATCACCAGCGTCACATAGGCGAGGATCGCGAAGGCGAAGGCAAAGGGTACGTGGTAGCCGATGCCGAGCTTGCGGCAGATCTCCACCTCGCGCAGGGCCCAGCTGACGAATGCGCCGGTCGCGCAGAACGTGATGATCTGCCAGAGCCCGCCTTCCATCAGCGGCGCCATGCCCAGACCATAACTGAGATTCGGCGGCGCGATGCTGATGAGCCAGGGGTTGAACGTGCCCTGCTGGGACGCCCCCCAGAAGATCAGGACGGTGCCCAACAGCGCGAAGAAGGCCGTGGTGACACCAAAAAAGCCCACGAAGAACGGGCCGACCCAGAAGTCGAACAGATCGCCCCCGATCAGCGTACCTCCGCGGACGCGATATTTTCTCTCGAAGCTGAGCAAGGCCATCTTCTCACCCTATCGGTTGCGGCCGCACGAACATGGCGTGGGCCTCGTTCCTTGTTCGGTTTGCTGCGGGCGGGCCAGGATGGATGTACCGTTGCCCCGCCCGCAGCTATTGTCTCAACGGGTTCAGCCGCCCGCCGCCCTTTGGGCAGCGACTTCGAGCCAGTTGAAGTGGTCCGTGCTCAGCAGGACGAGGTGAATCATCACTGCCAGCAGGAAGAGGAAGACGCCTTGCGCGACGAATACGCGGCGAGGGTCGAAGATCAGCCAGATCTTGTAGAACTTTGCCATTCCTTACCCTTTCCTCAGAGCCACGGGCGCCAGATGAACACTGCCAAGTGAGCGATGACGGCAACGGCCGTAAAGAGCCAGAGCCCGCTCATGTAGACAGAGTGCAATTCCTGCGCCTGTTCGTCTGTGAGACCTGTGAAAGACAGGTCGGTCCGATCAGCCATAAATTTTCCTCCGAAAGCTTACGCTGACGCCGCGTTCCCCGCGGCCGGGTCCCTTGGGAGTTTCCTCCCTTAGGGCTCTGTCTGCCGTTGCCAGCAGCCAGTTTCGTGTTCGCCCGCGCACGTTGCGGGGCGAAAATTCGGTATGGGCTCCCAGGATCATCCCTGGAAGATCATCGGCGTGATGATCCGGGCCTGGCTCCAGGCGCTCCGGACCGGATTGGGCCGATTGAAGCTTGCGGTGCGCATCACGCCCAGCGCCCAGGTAAAAAGCGACAGGGGCAGCGTGGCCAGGAAGATCACGGCGAAGTAGGTCATGAACTCCGCCTTGGGCGGCTTGTGCGTACGCGAAGCGATCTCCTGGATCGGTTGGCTGGTGATGTCGGTCATGTCTGGTCCTCCTCCAGATCGGTCCCTGCGACAGCGGGGTCCAATGCGCGTACTGTTTCGATGCCGACCTTGTCCGCACCGGCGGCAAGAGCGGCTTTCTCGGCGGCGTCCCGGAGGGACTTGGCCGCGGAAATGCGTGTCAGGATCGGGTGGGACGCGACGAGGCGGTCGAGCAATCGCTGCGCCTCGGCATCCCAGGGGAAATCGCGCCGGAGCGTCGTCGGCGTCGCCTCGACGCTGTCCATCTCCGTTCCCAGCGGCAGGATGTGGAAGAGCGCGTCGAAGAGCCCGTTGCAGACTTCCTGCACGAGATACGTAGCACCCGCATAGCCCATGAAGGGCGTGCCCGTTGCCCGCCGGATCGCGGCACCCGGGAAACTCGCCGGGATGAACGCGGGGCTGGGGCCGTGCCCGCCCTTCAGCTCGGCCAGGTACATCTTCTCGTTGATCGAGCCCATCACGATCAGCGGCCGCTTCTGGCCCATCATCGCGCGGACTTCCTCGTTGTTGGTCTTCTTGCCGGCGCACCGGGCGACCGCAAATGCGCAGGGCAGCCCGAGGTCGTCCTCCAGGAACAGTCGGATCCCGCGGGCATAGGTCTCGTTCGCCACGATCGCGAAGCTCGCGGTGGCGAAGAAGTCCTGCGTCACCGACCGCCAAAGATCCCAGACGGGCTTGATGGTCGAGTGCTTCTCGCGGGTGATGAAAGGTTCGGGGTCGAGGCCCACCATGCTCCCCAGTGCGCGCAGGAACTTGGTGGTACTCTCGACCCCTATCGGAGCTTGCAGATACGGCTTGGCAAGAAGCTCGCACAGCCCGCGACCGAACTCGCGGTACATGCAGATGTTGACATCCGCATTTACCAGATTTCGCATTTCGGCCACATGGGCGCCCATCGGCATCACCATGTTGACCTCGCATCCGATGCCCTCGACCAGCCTGCGGATCTCCGCAAGGTCGGACGGCATGTTGAACGTGCCGTAGATCGGCCCGAGGATATTGACGCGGGGCTTTGCGCCCTCCTCGCGCTTCTTCTCCGGCGGCATCCGGCCCTTCGTCATCCCGAATTCGGAGAAGATCCAGGTGATCGCCCGGTCGGCGGCCTCCCACTGGTCCTCGTCGATGGTGCGCGGCAGAAAGCGTTGCAGGTTGGTGCCCTGCGGCGTGACCCCGCCGCCGATCATCTCGGCGATCGAACCGGTGACGACCACGGCTGGCAACGCCGGGTCCAGCGTATCCCAGGCGCGCTTCATGCTCTCCTCGGTGCCCGATCCCATTTCGCCCTCGCCAAGTCCGGTCACCACGATCGGCAACTCGTGCGGCGGCAAAGCGTCGGTGTAATGCAGCACGGAGGTCACAGGCAGGTTCTCGCAGCCCACCGGGCCGTCGATCACGACCTGCAGGCCCTTGACGGCACAGAACGCATAGACCGCGCCCCAGTATCCGCCTGCCCTGTCGTGATCGGTGACCAGCATCAGATCATCTCCTGCGCTTTGGCCGCGCGAGCGAGCTTGTCGAGCTTCTTCTGATGCTTTTCGCGGAAATCCGGCCGCAGGTTCGGATCGCCTTCCCAGACACCGGCGGTGTCGCTGTGGCCGACGCCCTCGAAGAACTCCCGCATGTGCTCCATGCGGCCCTTGTTGGCGATGGCGGCATTCACGACCTGCGCCAGCGATCCGGCACCGGCCGCACCCATCAGCGGACGCGCCGAAATCAGGTTGGTGAAGTAGAGCGACGGGATGCCCAACTCCTTGCCCTTCTGCACGACCGGCGTGGTGCCGATCGCGAGGTCGGGGCGGATCGCCTCCATCGCCGCGCAATCGTCTTCCAGCGAAGCGCGGAATTTGACCGTGGCACCCTGCGCGCGCAGCCACTCCGCATCGGCCTCGTTCCAGGGCGTCTTGGGACAGGCCGTGCCGACATAAGGAATATCGGCGCCGCTCTCGATCAGCAGGCGCGCCACGAGAAGTTCGGAGCCTTCGTAGCCCGAGAGCGTGATCGTACCCTTGACTGGTGCGGCGTCGAGCGCCTCGCGGATCGCATGGAAGTGCCGCGTTTTCGGCCTCCGACACCTTGCCGCGCGCCACGCCATAGGCGGAGCCGATCGCGTTCAGCCAATCCACCGTGCCGTCGCGCCCCACGGGTGCGGAGCCGACGATGGGGCGCCCGGCCGCCTGGAATTCGCGTATGGCGGCCGTGTAGAAGGGATGGATCGCCGCCACGACCGAGCAGTCGAGCGCGGCGTACAATTCCCGCCATTCGCGGCAGGGCACGACAGGCCCGGCGGCCAGGCCCATCGGATCGAGCATCTGCCCGATCACCATCGGGTCGGCCGGAAACATCTCGCCCAGAAGCGTGACGGTCGGCCGGTCGGAAACACCACCCGTGGGTGCCTGCACCGGGCCGGCTTCGGCCTCTTGGCGCGCATAGTTCAGCATCGCGCCGGCCAGGACGTCCTTGGCCTCCGCATGGGTCGGCACGCCGAAGCCCGGCACGTCGATGCCGACGATCCGCACGCCGTTGATCTCGTCCGGCAGCAGCCGCAAGCGGCACGCCGGAGGCCGTGGGCACGCAGAGGTTCGTCACGATGATCGCGTCGTATTTCGTCCGGATCGGCGAGGTCATGCACGCTCTCGCGGATGTCCTCGAAAAGCTTGCCGGTCACCAGCGTCTCGGAACTGAAGGGGACGTACCCCACGCTGCGCCGCGCACCGTAGAAATGGCTGACGAAGGTCAGGCCATAGACGCAGCAGGCCGAGCCCGAGAGAACCGTCGCCACCCGGCGCATCCGCAAGCCGACGCGCAGGGATGCCAAAGGCCGGGCACATCGATCTGCGGCTTGTCGTGGGGGCCCTGCGGGTAGTCCTTTGCGAACTTCTCCAGAAGCTCGGCATTGGCGATCCCCGCGGCCTTCTTCATCTCCGACCCGGAATGGCAGCCCAAGCCCTGGGGCACCTCGTCGGCGGACGCGTCGGTTTCGCGCGCCTCACCCCGGATCACGTCGGCCTCGTCGGCGGTGTCGTATCTCACTTCATCCGTCATGCGTCGTCGTAAACCACTTCGAGGGAGTCCTTCAGCACGGCGTTCTTGCCCCGCATGTCGGCGTCAGTTGCGGGCTCGAGCACGAAATCGCCGCCGGTATCCTTGCTGTCGAAGAGGGCCAGAAGCCCGTCCTGATCCAGCGGATTGGGGCGGATGGGCGGCGCCACGGCCACGTTGTCGCCAAGCTCGGCAAAGAGCGCGCCCCAGGGCGAGGCCGCGGTGCCGACGATCTGGTAATTCGCGGATTTCTTGCGCAGGTCGTCATCCTGCGGGATCGAGGCGAGGATCGGGATGTCCACCGCCTTGGCGAAGGCCTGCGCCTCCCCGGAATGGTCGTCCTTGTTGACCACCAGCCCGGCCACGCCGACATTGCCGCCCAGCTTGCGGAAATACTCCACCGCCGAGCAGACGTTGTTGGCCACGTAGAGACTTTGCAGGTCGTTGGAGGCGACCAGGATCACCTTCTGCGCCATGTCCCGCGCGATCGGCAGACCGAAGCCGCCGCAGACAACGTCGCCGAGGAAATCCAGCAGCACGTAGTCGAAATCCCAGTCATGGAACCCGAGCTTCTCCAGCAGTTCGAAACCGTGGATGATCCCGCGCCCGCCGCAGCCGCGACCGACCTCGGGTCCGCCCAGTTCCATCGCGAAGACGCCGCCGCGCTTGAAGCACACGTCGCCGATCTTCACTTCCTCGCCAGCGAGCTTCTTCTTCGTCGAGGTCTCGATGATGGTCGGGCAGGCCTTGCCGCCGAAGAGCAGGCTTGTGGTGTCCGACTTGGGATCGCACCCTATCAACAACACTCGTTTACCTTGTTCGGCCATCATGTGGGACAGGTTCGCAAGGGTAAACGATTTGCCGATCCCGCCTTTGCCGTAGATCGCGATGATCTGGGTCTTCTTGGTGGGTTCGACAGCAGGTATTTCGTCCAGCGGCTCCGCAGCCTCGTCGCGCAGTCGCTGGTCGAAATCTTTCAGGTTCGGTATGTCGTCTTTCAAACCGGACGCTCCCAATTCAGAATCATTTTCAGGCAGGACGGGTCGTTGAACGCCGTCTCGTAGGCCGACTTCGCGTCGGTCGCGTCGGCGGTATGGGTGATCAGGTCATGCAGGCTCAACGTGCCGCTCTCGACCAACGCGCGCGTGGCGGTCAGGTCTTCGCGGGTCCATTCGGCGGCGACGCGGAACCGCGCCTCCTTCATGAAGGCGGGCGGGAAGGCGAAACTCAGCGGTGCCGTGTAAAAGCCCGCCAGCACGATTTCGCCACCCTTGCGGATCCGGCCGACCAGCTCGTTCAGCAGCGCGCCGTTGCCGGATGCGTCGTAGATCGAGCGGTAGTCGCGGCACTTGTCCGTCGCGGGGTCGATCACCTCGTAGGTCTGCTTTCCTTGGCGCCGCTTGGGGTCGGTTTCCCAGACCGTCGGCGCGGGCGCGCCGGCTGCAATCGTCAGCCGCGCCAGCAACCGCCCGAGGACGCCATGGCCCACGATCAGGTCGGGCACGGACTTGTTGAGACCGGCCATCGAATGGCGCGCGGTGGCGGCAAGCGCCAGCAGCGCGCCTTCGGCACCGAAGCTCGGGTCGATCCGCGTCACGCGGGTGCTGTCCGTCACCAATCTGCGAGCCGCCCCGCCGAAAAGTCCGAAAGCGCCGTCGTAGCAATTGGCGCCCGGCACGAACACGCGCTCGCCCACTTTGAAGCCGGTCATCGATCCGGCCTCCACCACTTCGCCGGCGGCCTCGTATCCGGGCACGAGCGGGTAGCCCATGCCGGGGAACGGAGGCATCTCTCCGGTCCAGAACAGTTTCTCCGTTCCGGTGGAAATGCCGGAATGCGAGATTTCGACCACGAGATCGCCGGCACCCGGTTCGGCCAGGGGCAACTGGTCAACCGACAAATCCCGGGTCCGTTCAAGATGACAGCGGTGGTATGCAAGTCGGTCCTCCCGTTTCGCAGTCGCACCCTTTGGCCGGTTCGAGACTCAGCGTGGGTGTCTGTGCTTAACTGTCATCTTAAACTTACAGACTCAGTTGTCAAACTTTCTGGACAAAAACTGTCAATCTGGCCTGACACCGGTCAGAACGCGCGTCACGAAGGGTCGCGCCGGCCGTGGCGAGCGGATCCGAATGAAGCCCGCAGCGGCGCAAATAGCGGCGATTTCTTCAGCGCTGCGCGTCCGGCCGGTCTGCATCGCCATGGTGTAGAAGGCGAAATAGACGTCTCCCGCCCGGTCGGGTTTCGCGCCACCGCCCATCGGTTCGGACACGATCAGACGTCCCCCCGGAGGCAAGGCGTCGAACACTTTGGCCATCAGGGCGGCCACGGTTTCGTCCGAATGGTCGTAGAGAACCCGAATCAGCGAGATCGCATCGGCGCCGCGCGGAAGCGGGTCATCCCGGAAGGAACCCGCATGGATCGTCACCCGATCTGCGATGCCGGCGTCTGCCAGACGGTCGGGCGCCTCGGACACGACCTGGGCAAGGTCGAAAAGGTCCAGCTTCACGCGCGGAGACTTCCGGGCGACAGCCGTCACGAAGGCACCAGTCCCCCCGCCGACATCCAGCAGCCGCGCGATTCCGTGCAGCGGCACCTGCCGTAGCGTATCCTGCGCAACCAGAGCCTGGCTTTGTGTCATCAGGTCTGAATAGGTACGGGTGACCTCGGCCGGGACGTCGCCCCGCGCGCCGAAGACGTAAGGCCAGAACTGGGACAGCTCGGTGCGCTCGGGCCCGCGGAGCAGCGACACCGGGTCCTCCAGATCGCGGTAGAACGCGCGGTGGTGCCGGATCATCGACTGGAGCCCCGGAACGCCGAGGATCGCCGCCCCCTTGCGGGCCAGCACGAACCGACCGTTACGGCGGCGCTTGAGCAGGCCCATCGCCGCGCCGGCCTGAAGGAGGATCCGCATCCGACCCGGCTCGAGGCCGGTTTCCATTCCCAGCGACGCGGCATCCTGTGGCCCGGCACGCAACCGCTCGAGAAGCTGCAGCTCCACGAGCGCCATCAGAGCCTGGCTCTGCACGAATCCCTGAACAAGATCGAAGATCGCCTGACCGTCCGCGCGTGTCCGCCCCCGTGTCAGGGGAAACCGGCTTGCCCAGTCTTGAAAACGCGGCGAGGCGACGAGGCGGTTGAGCCACCCGCCCTTCCAGCCGGGCAGGTCTGCGCCCCCATCAAACATGGCGGCCGCACATCGTGATCAGACCCGGCTGCGGCTGGGAGCGACCGGCGTGACCTTCTCGGCATAGGACTGAACCATCTTCGCCAGCTGCGCCTCGCCTGGGCAGGACGGGATCGATGCGATCGCGCCCCCGAGAATGTCGCGCAGCCGCCGGACTGCCCCTTCGACGCCCAGCGACGCAACCGCGTTCGGGCGCCCGTGCAGGTCATCCTGGCCCGCAGGTTTACCCAAGGTCTCGATATCGCAGAGCGCGTCCCGCAAATCGTCGGCGACCTGGAACGCTTCGCCGATCCTGGCGCCGAGTTCGAACCACTGTTCCGAATCCTGCCCGGCCGCCGCGGCGCCCATCTGCGTCGCCGCGATGAAAAGCGCCCCGGTCTTGGCCTGGTGATAGGCGGAGAGATCCACTGTCTCCTCGCTCTCCCATCCCTGCCCCGCGCAAATCCCGCCGGGCATTCCGGTGCGTTGGGCCAGCGTCAGGATCAGTTGCGTGGCACGATCGGGCGCGAGATGCGCCTTGCGGGCGAGAACCTCGAAGGCAAGCACGATGAGGCTGTCGCCGGTCAGCACCGCGAGAGGTTGAGAATAAGCCTTGTGAACCGAGGGTTTTCCGCGCCGAATGTCCGCATCGTCGAAGCAGGGCAGATCGTCATGAACCAGCGACGCACAGTGAATCAGTTCGAGCGCCGCCGCCGCTGCGTCCGACAGTTCCGGGCGATCGTCGCCGCAGGCCATCGCCACCGACAGAAGGATCGTGGGCCGGATCCGCGCGCCACCGGGTGCGGTCGCGTAACCCAGTGCCGAGGCCAGCCGGACGGGCACGGCGCCGCGGCCCTGTGCTATGGCGACCGACTGCTTCACAGCCTCCTCGATACGCGATGTCAGCGGCATGGGCATGTCCTTTCGTCCCGGTGTGTCAGTAATAACCGACAAGCAAGTGTAAATCATACTGGACACATTGGGATGTTGAGTCAACAATTGTCCCAGCGCGAAACGGAGACGGGATGAGTTCCGTTCAAGGATATACCGACGAGCATGTCGTGATCATCGGTGCGGGCGTTGCCGGGCTCGCGGCCGCGATCCGTGTTGCGGCCATGGGCCTGCGCGTGACCGTACTCGAGAGGCATGACCATGTGGGCGGAAAAATCCGCACCACGCCCAGCGCGGCAGGGCCAGTCGATGCCGGTCCGACGGTGCTGACGATGCGCCATGTATTCGACGAACTCTTTGCAATGGCCGGCGAACGGATCGAGGATCATCTGGACCTGGTGCCGCAGACGATCCTGGCGCGGCACTTCTGGTCCGATGGCAGCACGCTGGACCTTCATTCGGATCCCGCGCACAGCCGCGCAGCCGTCCAAGCCTTCGCGGGAAGTCAGGCCGCGCGCGAGTTCGACCAGTTTCGGCACCGGGCGGCAGCGCTGTTCGACGCGTTCGACCTGCCGATGATGCAAGCGCCGGAGCCGCGATTTTCCGCACTCATGCGGCATGTCATGGCACACCCGTCCCTGATCGGGAAGATGGCGCCGCTTTCCACGCTCTCCGGCCTGCTGAAGCGGCAGTTCAGCGATCCGCGGCTGCAGCAACTCTTCGGCCGATATGCAACATACGTTGGCGGCGCGCCGCATCTGAGCCCGGCCGTGCTGGCCCTGATCTGGCATGCGGAGGCGTCCGGTGTCTGGGTGGTCCGGGGCGGCATGCATCAACTCGCCCGCGCCATGGCAACGCTCGCGACGCGTCTTGGCGCGGAAATCCGAACAGGCACCCATGTCTCCCGCATCGAGGTGCAATCGGGGCGCGTTTCGGCCGTGGTCCTGGCGAACGGCACCCGCATCTCCGCCGACCTGATCGTGAATGCCGGTGATCCGCGCGCGCTCGCCACGGGCGCGCTGGGTTCGGCCGTGCAGCATGTGGCACCGGCCACGCTGACAGCCGGACGGTCGTTCTCGGCGCGGGTCCACAGCTTTGCCGCCCACCTGACAGGTCCGGAGCTTGCACATCACAACGTGTTCTTCGCCGATGACGGGCAGTCAGAATTCCGGGACCTTGTGCAGAACCGCATTCCGGAACATCCAACGCTCTATCTCTGTTCCGAAGATCGTGGGGCCGGACCGGCGCCCGAGGGTCCCGAGCGGTTCGAGATCATAGCCAACGCACCTGCCACACCCGAACATGGCCAACCGGAGGATCTGGAGAGATGGCACGAACGGATCATGACACGGATGCGGCATTTCGGGTTGAGTTTCAGCCCGACGCCGAGCCCGGCTTCCGTGACGACGCCGCAGGATTTCGGGGAGATGTTCCCGGAGAGCCTCGGCGCGCTCTACGGACAGACGCCGCACGGGCTCTTGGCGGCCTTTCGGCGTCCGACGGCGCGGACGACGATGCCGGGGCTCTACCTCTGCGGGGGCGGGACGCATCCGGGAGCGGGGGTGCCGATGGCGACTCTCTCCGCCCGGCATCTGGCCGAGGCGATCTGGAACGACCGAATTTCGACGTCGCCGTCGGACCGAACGGCTATGCGTGGTGGTATGTCGACGGCCTGAGCGATTGCGGCACGCGTGCCGTCTCCGTCATCGGCTTCATCGGCTCGGTATTTTCGCCGTGGTACCGATGGTCAGGCCGGCGCAATCCGCAGAACCATGTCTGCATCAACGTGGCGACCTATGGTCCCGGCGGGCGGTTCACGATGACCGACCGGGGCGAGTCCGCGCTGCGCCGGACCGCGACGCGGCTGGAGGTCGGTCCGTCGACGATGCGCTGGGAAGATGACACGCTGGTCATCGATATCGACGAAGTCAGCTCGCCGCCGCTGATTTCCCGCATCCGTGGCCAGATCCGGCTGAAGCCCGCTGCGCTGACCGGCGTCGAATTGCCGCTGACGCCGGACGGCGCCCATGTCTGGCGGCCCTTCGCACCCCGCGCGCGGATCGAGGTCGACATCGACCGCCCCGGGTGGAGTTGGGAGGGCGAGGGATATTTCGACGCCAATTTCGGCACCCGCGCGTTGGAGGATGATTTCAGCTACTGGACCTGGGGCCGCTTTCCGACCGGGTCAGGGGCGACGTGCTTCTATGATGCGGCGCGGCTCGATGGGTCGACGTTGTCGGCGGCCTTCAGCTTTGACGAAACCGGGGAGGCGCGTCGGCGGCGGTTGCCGCCCAAGGCGCCATTGCGCCGCAGCCTGTGGGCCGTCCGGCGGGAGACGCGCGCGGATGCCGGATATCAGCCGAGGCAGGTGCTGACGATGCTCGACGCGCCGTTCTACACCCGGTCGGCGGTCCGAACGCAGCTTGACGGCGAGGAGACGGTCGGCGTGCACGAGGCGCTCGACCTCAAGCGCTTCCGATCGCCGCTGCTGAAGCCGATGCTGGCGCTGCGGGTCCCGCGCCGCGCAGGCTGGAGCTTCAGGCCGTCGCCGCCTGATCCGGATTGAGCCGCCAGACCGCTGCGTTCAAGCTGGCCGCGATCGTCACCCAGAGGAGGTAGGGCGCAAAGAGCAGCACCTGCGATCCAGTCGATCTGCCAATTGCCAGCATCGCGCACAGCACACTGAGCCAGAGTCCGACGACCACGGCCATGCCGAGCCGGATGTTCTGCAGGCCGAAGAACACCGGCGTCCACAGCCCATTGAACGCGATCTGCAGCGCCCAGAACGCCATCGCGATCCCGTTGCCCGGCAGCAAGGCCACGCGCGCGCCGGCCACGGCCATGCAGCCGTAGAGCGTGGTCCACGTGACCGGAAACACCCAGTCGGGCGGCGTCCAGGACGGTTTGTTCAGCTTGCGGTACCATTCTCCCGGCGGGAACAGGCCGCCGGTCATGCCCGCCGTCAAGGCAGGCAGCAAGGAATATGAAGAAGAGCAGCCAGAACATGAGGAGGATTTAGAGGAATTTTCGAACCGTTCAAGCGGTCGATCGCCGATCCACTTCCAGCGTGGCCAGCGTGTCCAGCAGAGCCACGCTTCGCGACTGTGGCCGACGGTGGGCGGCACTGTCGACAAGGAACGCGACTTCGGGCAGCGGCCGTGCGAAAAGCACCGCGGACCGCGGCATGACGAGGCTTGCGCCACTGTGCGCTGCGGATCGCGCCAGCCACCCGATCTTCTGAACCTTGGAGGTCCGTGCCCGGGCCGAGATCGAATCGTAATCCATCTGCGTAAGCTGCCGCCCGATCCCGGCATAGATCAGCCGCGCCGCCCAGATTCCGGGTCGACAGGCGAGCGGCAGGGCCGGGATCCCGGCCTCCGAGCGGTAGTAGAGCCTGTTGGCCTCCATCACGAGACGCTTGGTCAGCAGCCGGATTGCCTTGCGCGGTTTGGGATCGGCGAGAAACGCGTCCGGATCGATCCCGGCTTCGGCCAGCCAGTCGAGCGGCAGGTAGAGCCGGCCTTCCAGCGCATCCTCGCCCACATCGCGCGCGATGTTGGTCAGCTGCATCGCCACGCCCAGATCGCAGGCCCGCGCCAGCGCATCCGGATCCCGCACGCCCATCAGCACGCACATCATCGCGCCGACCGACGAGGCGACGCGCGCGGAATAGTCGAAAACGCCGCTCAGGGTCTGATAGCGCCGCCCCTCCGCGTCCCAGGCCAGTCCCTCAAGCAGCGCATCGGGCAGGGCGCGCGGCATGTCGAACTCCTCGACCACGGCGGCAAAGGCCCGGTCGGGTGCCGCGTTGCGCGGACGCCCCGCATAGACCAGATCCAGCCGGTCGCGCAGGTGCAGAACGGAACCCGCCTTGTCCGCCTTCAGGTCGACCTCGTCATCGGCCAGCCGGCAGAAGGCATAGAGCGCCAACGCCGGATCGCGCACCCGGGCCGGCAGCAGGTGCGACGCGGCGTGGAAGGACAGCGACCCGTGGCGGATCGCCTCGCGGCAATGGTCGAGGTCTTTTGGGTCGATCATGCCCACCTCCGCCGGGTCGGGCACCAGCTTGTCCAGCACTTCCGCGGTGGAGATGACACCCGGCACGCCCGCGCCGGGATGGGTGCCGGCGCCGACGAGGTAGAGGCCCTGCAACTCTTCGCTGATGTTGTGCGGACGGAACCACGCGCTTTGCAGGATGCGCGGTTCGATGGAGAACCCCGCACCATGCGGGCTGAGATACCGGTCGCGGAAGGTCTCGGGCGTGAAGATCAGCTCGGTGTCGATATGCTCGCTCACTCCGGGCAGCAGCTGGTCCTCCAGCACCGCCAGCATTTTCGTCTTGTAGCGATCGGCCTCGCTCGCCCAGTCCACGCCGTTGTCGTGCCCCAGATGCGGCACCGGCGAGAGGACATAGAACGTGTCGTCGCCGTCGGGCGCGACGGTCGGATCCGTGACCGACGGGCGGTGGACATAGAGGCTCATGTCGTCCGAAAGCGTGCCCGCGCATGAAGATGTCCTTGAGCAGACCCTTGTAGCGTGGCCCGTTCAGGATCGTGTGATGGCCGACATCCGGCCACATCCCCGCGCGTGCCCTTGGTGCCGAAGTACCAGACGAAGAGGCCCATCGACCATCGCGTGCGCTTCAGTCGCGCCGGGGTCCAGCGTTTCTTGGGCGCGTCCGGCAGCAGCCGGTCATAGGTATGGCCGGCATCGGCGTTCGACACGACGATATCGGCACCAAGCTCCAGCCCGCTGCAGAGTCTCACGCCGCGCACGCGTTGCCATCGTGCAGGATCTCGTCGACCTCGGCATTCATCAGAAGCGTCCCGCCCTGATCCACCACCACCTCACCCATCGCCTGCGCGATGGCCGCGACGCCGCCCTGCGCGTAATGAACGCCGAAGTGCTTCTCGAGATAGCTCACCAGGATGTACATCGAGGTCACGTGGATCGGGTCGCCGCCGATGAAGAGCGGATGGAAGGACAGCGCCATGCGCAGCTTCTCGTCCTCGACCCGCCGCGCCGCATGGGCATAGACCGAACGATCCGCCCGCAGCCGCACGAAGGCCGGCAGAACCCGGATCAGGTCCCAGAGCCGGTGCATCGGGCGGCGGCCCACATCCTCGAAGCCGAACCAGTAGCGCTTCGACTGTCCTCCAGGAACCGGTCGAAGCCGGCGACGTCCCCGGGCGAGATCCTGCGCACTTCCTCGCGCAGCTTGTCGGTATCCTGCTGTGCGGCGAATTTCGTGCCATCGGGCCAGCGGATCTCGTAGAACGGATCGAGCGGCGTCAGCGTCACATCGTCATGGAAATCGCGCCCGCACGCGGCCCAAAGCTCCTCGTAGACCTTCGGCACGGTGATGATCGTGGGACCCAGATCGAAGCGGTGGCCATCCTGATGGATGCAGCTGCCCCGCCCGCCCGGAACGTCGAGCTTGTCGATCACCGTGACGTGGTAGCCCCTCGCACCCAGCCGCATCGCGGCGGCAAGTCCGCCCAGCCCGGCGCCGATCACGATGGCTGTCGCGCCGGTTCGGGCGCCCGTCACGGACGATTCTATCGAGTCGAAACGTGTCATCTTTCGGAACACTACAAGTGTCCAGTTTAGTTGACAATCGGCGATTTCCCTGAGAGCATGAAACCCGCGGCCGCAAGCTCGAGCCGTGACAGTGCAGATGAATCAAACCGTCAGTTTATCCTTCTTCCGATTCGACACGACCGTGTCGAGACTGTGGGCCTTCGCGATGATGGGCGCCGCCCGCGGAGCGATGGCACGGGTCCCGGATATCGGATTCTGGAAGCTCTTCGGATCGGGCATCGGCGAAGGCTTCACGCCGGTTCCGAACACCGCCGTCTACGCCATCCTGGCCACTTGGCCGGACGCAGCGGCGGCGCGCGCACGGATCGACGAAAGCGCGATTTTCCGACGCTACCGGCACCGCGCGGACGAAAGCTGGACGGTCTTCCTGCGCCCGGTCTCCGCCCGTGGCCGCTGGTCGGGCAGACGCCCTTCTTCCGAACTGTCGGAACCTGCACCCGGCCCGATCGCCGCGCTCACCCGCGCGACGCTGAAGCCCGCCGTGGCGCTGCAAATTCTGGCAGCATGTGCCGGACATCTCGAAGGTGATCGGCGACGGATCCGAACGTGATTTTCAAGATCGGCATCGGCGAGGTGCCCTGGCTGCAGCAGGTCACCTTTTCGATCTGGCCGGATGCGCGCGAGATGGACGGGTTCGCGCGCCGTGACGGGCCGCATGCCCGCGCCATCCGCGCCGTGCGCGACGGAAACTGGTTCCGCGAAGAACTCTATGCCCGGTTCACGGTGGCCGGCGATCAGGGCACATGGGGCGGTCGCAGCCCGCTGGAGAAACTGGAGGTGTCCGCATGACCCAACCCTTTCCCTTTTCCGCCATCGTCGGGCAGGAAGACATGAAACTTGCCATGATCCTGACCGCGGTCGATCCCGGCATCGGCGGCGTTCTGGTCTTCGGGGACCGGGGCACCGGCAAGTCCACCGCCGTCCGCGCGCTGGCGGGGCTGCTGCCGGAGATCGAGGCGGTGGAAAGCTGTCCGCTGAACTCCGCGTCACCGGAGCATTGTCCGGATTGGGTGGAACTGGCGTCGCAGACAGTGATCCGCAAACCGACCCCAGTGGTCGACCTGCCGCTGGGCGTGACGGAGGATCGGGTGGTCGGCGCGCTGGATATCGAACGGGCCCTCACGCGCGGTGAGAACGCGGTTCGAGCCGGGCTGCTGGCGCGGGCCAACCGGGGGTATCTCTATATCGACGAGGTCAACCTGCTGGAGGATCATATCGTCGACCTGCTGCTCGACGTGGCGCAGTCGGGCGAAAACGTGGTCGAGCGCGAAGGCCTGTCGATCCGCCACGCTGCCCGCTTCGTGCTCGTGGGCTCGGGCAACCCCGAGGAGGGCGAATTGCGGCCGCAATTGCTGGACCGGTTCGGGCTCTCGGTGGAGGTCCGCTCGCCCACCGACATCAAGGACCGCATCGAGGTGATCAAGCGGCGGGACCGCTTCGAACGGGACACGCCGAGCTTCATGGCCGTCTACAATTCGCAGGACGCGGTGATCCGCGATGCCATCACCGCCGCCCGCAAGGGGCTCGATCGGGTGAAGGCCTCCGACCGCGTGCTGGGACAATGCGCGGAGCTGTGCCTGGCGCTCGGCTCCGACGGGCTGCGGGGCGAACTGACGCTACTGCGCGCGGCGCGGGCGCTGGCTGCCTATGACGGCAAGCGCAACGTGACCGACAAGCATATCTCGCGGATCGCCGCGATGGCCCTGTCGCACCGCCTGCGCCGCGACCCGCTGGACGAGGCCGGCTCCGCCACGCGGGTGCAGCGCGCCGTCGAAACCGTCCTCGCATGACCGACGCGTGGGATCTCGCCGCGGCGGCGATTCGGCTGCTGGCGGCGGGTCCGCGCGGGCTGGGTGGCGCCGTGATCCGGATGCGCGCCGGTCCCGATCGCAACTGCCTGCTGAACGCCGCCCGGAACCTGATGCCGGAGATGGTGCGGCTGGCCCCCAACGTAGATGACCTGCACCTGTTCGGCGGGGTCGACATCGCGGCGACACTGTCGTCCGGGAGCGTGGTGCGCACGACCGGTCTTTTGTCCCGGCCGCGCGTGATCTGCCTCGCCATGGCCGAGCGCTGCGCACCCGACCTCGCGGCGAAGCTGGCGCAGTATCTGGACGCCTTTCCCGATGCCGTCCTGCTGGCTTTGGATGAGGGTGCGGAGGAGAGCGAGCATCTGCCCGACGTTCTATCCGAACGGCTCGCGTTCTTCATCGCGCCGGACTCGCATGGCCCGGAGGGTTTCTGCGCAGGACCGCTTCCCCCGTTGCTCCAAGCCGCATTGTCGGACGCGGATATGGAGACGATGACCACAGCGGCGGCTGGCTTCGGCATCCAATCTCTGCGCGCTCCGTTGATGGCCCTGACTGCGGCTCAGGGTCTGGCGGGGATGGCCGGGCGCGACAGGGTGGTCGACCATGATCTGGCGCAGGCCGCCGCGATGGTCTTTTCCCACCGCGCCACGCGCCTGCCGCCCGAAGAGGCCGACGAGGCGCCGGAGGACAATGCTCCGGACGACAACCAAACCGAGACCGAAGAGGAAACCGAGGCCGAAGACACCCTGCCGCTCTCACGCGATATGGTGATCGAGGCGGTGCGGGCCTTGCTGCCTCCCGAGGTTCTCGCGGGCCTTGGACGCATGCGCACGACCAAGGGTGCGCATGGCGCGGGTGCCGGTCAGAAGCGGCGCGGAAACCGGCGCGGCCGGCCGCTGCCGTCGCGCGCCGGGCGGCTCGACGGACGCGCGCGGCTCGACATCATGGCGACCCTGCGCGCTGCCGCACCCTGGCAGCCGATCCGCCGAAAGCAGAGCCCGGACCGCCAGGGACTGCTGCTGCGCCCCTCCGATTTCCGGCTGAAGCGGTTCGAGACGAAATCCGACCGGTTGGTGATCTTTGCCGTCGACGCGTCGGGCTCCGCCGCGATTTCGCGCCTGAACGAAGCAAAGGGTGCGATCGAACTGCTGCTAGGCCAAGCCTATGCCGCGCGCGATCACGTGGCGCTGGTGTCCTTCCGGGGGGCCGGCGCGGAATGTCTTCTACCACCGACCCGGTCGCTCGTGCAGACCAAGCGCAAGCTGGGCGCAATGCCCGGGGGTGGCGGCACGCCGCTTGCGGCCGGGCTCCACCAGGCGATGCAGATCGGGCTTCAGGCCCGGGCGCGCGGAATGACGCCCGTCACTGTGCTGGTGACAGACGGCAAGAGCAACGTGGCTCTCGACGGCAGCCCCGACCGGGCCCGCGCGCGCGAAGATGCGGTTCAGATGGCGCGCGCCATGCGGCTTCAGGGGCTCGACGTGCTGGTCATCGACATGTCGCCGCGCCCGCAGCCGGTCCTGCGCGACCTGGCCCAGCATCTCGACAGTGGCTACCTGCCCCTGCCCCGCGCGGATGCAAAGAAGCTCTCCGGCGCCGTCCAGTGCGCACTGGACCACGCCTGACCATGCAGGAACCCGTTCCGGAGGATTGGCCGAACCAACATTGGTCGCGGGTGGTGCGCGGACCGGTGCATGAATGGCACCTCCAGGAAAGCGGCGAAGGCGACGCGGTCCTGCTTCTCCATGGCGCCGGAGGATCCGTCCACAGCTTCCGCGATCTGCTGCCGCTTCTGGTGCGGGATTTCCACGTCCTGGCGCCCGACTTGCCCGGTCACGGGTTCACGCGGCAGGGCGCGCAACGCCGCTCGGGACTTGCGGAGATGGCGGAGGATCTGACGGCGCTGTGCGACGCGCAGGGATTTCATCCGCGCGCGATCATCGGCCACTCCGCAGGTGCCGCGATCGCGCTTCAGATGGCGCGGCACATGCCGGGACTGCGTCTTGTCGGCATCAATCCGGCGCTGAGCAATTTCGACGGCTTGGCCGGCGTGATCTTCCCGTTCATGGCCAAGATGCTCGCCGCGGTGCCCTTCACGGCGCGTCTCTTTTCGGGCACTTCCTCCCGACCCGATCGGATCCGGTCGCTGATCGAAAGCACCGGATCGCATATCGATCCTGCAGGCCTCGAACTCTATCAGCGGCTTGTCGCGCGGGAAGCGCATGTCAAAGGGGCGCTGTCGATGATGGCGCAATGGACGCTGGACGACCTGCTGACCGCCCTGCCGACCATCGACGCGCCGACACTCTTCTTGACCGGGTCCAACGACAAGACGGTGCCGCCGCGCGTCGCCGTGTCCGCCGCCGGACGGATGCCCGACGCACGGGTCGAGGAATTCGAGGGGTATGGACACCTCCTGCACGAGGAGCTGCCGGAGAGGGTCGCCCGGGCCTCCCGCGCGTTCATCAATGGCTGACATGAAAAAGGCCGCAACCGAAGTTGCGACCCTTGTCCGTGAAACTGTGGGATGCCTCAGTTCGTCGCCGGCTCCGGACCGACACTCACGAGATAGGCCCAGACGTTCTGCGCATCTTCCTCGTCCGGCAGCTTGAAGGCCATCTTCGACTTCGCCGAGTCGTCGTCCAGCGTGGTCTTCAGCCATTCACGCGGGTCCGCGACGTACTGCACGAATTCCTCTTCGACCCAACCGTCCGGCATGGTTTCGCCTGCGGCCACGATGTCATCGCCATAATTGAAGCCCTCAAGGGTTCCGGGCTGACGATGGTATACGCCCCAAAGGTTCGGCCCGACCTTGCCGCCTTTTTCGATCGCCTCGCCATCTGCGTTTTCGATCATGTGGCACGCCTTGCATTTCCGAAACACCTTCTCGCCCTCGGCGGGATCGCCGGTGGCGTTTTCGGCTGCAAATACTGGCGCTGCCACGGACAGGGCGATGAGCGACGCAAATACGCGATTCATTTCAGGTCTCCTTCCTGTTTCTTGGAGTAACAGTTAGGTTGGACACCGAAGAGTCAACGGTGCCCGAACAGGGGCGGTGGGATTTCGCCCGTTCAGGCCACGGCATGGCTGATGGCGCATTGTTTCCACAGATCCTTCAGCGCGAATACCAGGTGTTCGATGTCGTCGATGCTGTGCAGCGGCGAGGGCGTGAAGCGCAGCCGCTCCGTCCCCTTGGGCACCGTCGGATAGTTGATCGGCTGTACGTAGATCCCGTAGCGCTGCATCAGGTAATCCGCAATCATCCGGCATTTCACCGGATCCTTGATCATGACCGGAATGATGTGGCTGGCGTTCGCCATATGCGGGATGCCTTCCTGGTCCAGCCGCTTGCGGAGGTAGGCCACCCGCTCGCGCTGCAACTTGCGCTCGGTATCGCTTTCCTTGAGGTGACGGATCGACACCCGCGCGGCCGCAGCGACGGCCGGCGGCAACGCGGTGGTGAAAATGAAGCCGGAGGCAAAGCTCCGGATGAAATCGCAGAGCGCATCAGAGCCGGTGACATAGCCGCCCACGACACCATAAGCCTTCCCCAGCGTGCCCTCGATCAGCGTGATGCGGTCGGCGAGACCCAGCCTTTCGCTGACGCCGCCGCCGCGCGGACCGTAGAGCCCGACCGCGTGGACCTCGTCGAGATAGGTCATCGCGCCATGCTTTTCGGCCACCTCGACGATTTCCTGCATCGGGCAGATGTCGCCATCCATCGAATAGACGCTCTCGAACGCCACGATCTTCGCCGAATTCGCCGGAAGTGCCGCCAACTTGCGGTCGAGATCCTCGGGGTCGTTGTGCTTCCAGATCACCTTCTGGCAGCGCGCGTGGCGGATGCCTTCGATCATGGAGGCGTGATTCAGCGAGTCGCTGAGGATCACTGCGTCGGGAAGTCGCGCGCCCAAGGTGCTGAGAGCCGCCCAGTTGGAGACATAGCCGGAGGTGAAGAGCAGCGCGCTCTCCTTGCCGTGCAGGTCGGCCAGTTCGGCTTCCAGCAGCTTGTGCGCGTGGTTGGTGCCGGAGATGTTCCGCGTGCCGCCCGCGCCCGCGCCGCAGGTGTCGATCGCGTCTTTCATCGCCTGTGTGACCTTGGGGTGCTGGCCCATCCCGAGATAGTCGTTGGAACACCAGACCGTGACATGATCGGGCGCTTCCTCGTCATGGCATATCGCCTTGGGAAATGCGCCGGACATGCGTTCCAGCTCCGCGAAAATGCGGTAATTGCCCTCCTGCTTGAGCGTGTCGAGTTGGCTTTGGAACAATACATCAAAGTCCATGATGTCCCCCTGTTTCAGTTTTTTGGGTTGTAGGTTTGGGCGCGAGAGGCTGACGGGGCAGCATCCAGCGCCAGAGGCGTTCATCGGGGATGGGGAGAACCATCATCCAATGTTCGAATAGGGCAAGCGCGGTGAGCGCGGTGAGCAGGGCATATCCCGTGATCTCACCCGGGTGGGTAGCGGCATAGAGCCGTTCCAGCCAGCAGGCGATGGCGAAACTGAGCCCGGTGATCGAGATCGGGAACAGCCAGTTGAGCGCCCGGATCCGGAAATGCGACGGCAGGTGCGACAGCACGTCGGGCAGGAAGTCGATCTGGATCTTGGGCACGCCGAAATAGATGTTCAGCTTGGCCGAGATGCGGGCGAAATAGAGCACCGCGAAGGTCAGCGCGCCGAAATGGTTCTGCGCGGTCACACTCGCCGCCGCGATCGCCAGAAGGGTGAGCACGAGCAGGATCTCGTGATGAGCGACGGTGCCCCAGGCCCGCAGGAACCGTTCGCCCTCGGTCACGCGGTCGGGCAGCGGGTCGGTGTTCGGGCCGGCGATCACGCCGGTGAGAAACGCAAGCTCGATCCAGCCCCAGAGGGACAGGGCCGCGAGAAACCCCACATAGACACCCAGAACGGAGCTCTGGCCCAGCGAGTAGTGCAGACCGACGAGCCCGATCAGCAGAAGCGGCGTGGCAAGTACAAGGACGCGCTGGCGCGCGGCCTCGCCCTTGTGGTCGGCATGTTTCACGGCCATCAGGATCGCGCCGGTGGAGAACCACCAGACGAAAAGCGCGATCAGGGCTGCGATCCAGGGGGTCATGCCAGCCTCGCCCCCGAGCGGAAACAGCCCGCCACGGCGCGATGGTCCCGGGCCGATCCCGGGACGACGCCGCGCATATGGCGGGCCAGACGCATCAGTACGCCGGCTCCAGCCGAACGTTTTCCGGAACCGCGTGCTTCTTCGACGGGATCAGCATCAGCGACAGGAATGCCCGTGCCGCCCGCGCCGATCCGGCGAACTGCCGCAGCTTGGCACCGATGCCTGCGCCTTCCTTGGCCTTCGCGATGTCGACGTTGGCATGGTGCAGCGCCTCCAGCTCCCGCTGCCAGCGCGGATGCTCGATGTCGAGCGTGATCGGGAACACCTGCTCCGAGATCTTCGACGTTTTTGTGAAGACCTCGTGCGCATACCAGTCCGGATCGACGCCAAGTGCGGCGTGGAAGGCCGGGCGCTGGTGGTCGCGGACATACATCGTGGAATAGACCGCGGTCAGGAAGAACTTGATCCACCAGACGTTCTTGCCGCTGGTCAGTTTCGGGTCGGTCTTCATCAGCAGGGCGAACGCTTCGCCGTGGCTGAACTCGTCATTGCACCACTCGCGGAACCACTTGAAGATCGGGTGGAAGCGGTGTTCGGGATGCGCCTCGAGGTGCCGGAAGATCGTGATGTAGCGGGCATAGCCGATCTTCTCCGACAAATACGTGGCGTAGTAGATGAACTTTGGTCGGAAGTAGGTGTACTTCTTCTTCTGGGTCAGGAACCCGAGGTTCACCGCCACGCCTGCCTCGCGCAGGGCGTCGTTGATGAAGCCCGCGTGCCGCGCCTCGTCCCGCGCCATCAGCTGGAAGAGTCCGGTGATGTCGGCATTGTTCCCGCGTCGCTTCATCTCCTTGTAGAGAACGCAGCCCGAGAACTCGGCGGTGCAGGACGAGATCAGGAAGTCGATGAACTCCTTCTTCAGCTCCGGCTCCATGCCGTCCCAGTCGATATGGTCCCAGTCCTCGTTCTTCTTGAAGTGCCCGCGATTCGGGTCCGCCTTCATCTGCGCGATGAGCTTGTCCCACTCGTCGCGGACGGGCGTGACGTCGATCGCGTCCATCTCGTCGAAATCGGTGGTGTAGAAGCGCGGGGTCAGCAGGGTGTTCTGCATCGCCACATCGGTCGCGGAGACGCTGTCCAGCTTCGACTGCTCCTCCTGGATGGCGAGGCCTTCCTCGACGGTCGTGGCGTCGGCGCTGTGCCTGGCGGCGGTCTGGACGTTCGTCTCGCCGGAGGCGAGCTTGTTCTGGACATTCATAGCTTGACCTCCTCGGAGAAGGAGAACTCGCAGAGCTCCATGAATTCGAAATCGCCGGTCATCCGGGTCCAGAGCCGTTCGAGCTTCGACGCGCGGTAGATCACGGCCTCCCGGTCCTCGCGGACGACCTCACCGTAGGGCGCCATGATCTCGGGCCCCTTCACCATCACCTCGTCGCCGGGCCAGACGACGGCCCCGTCGTTGAATTTCACATGGGCGTGCAGGCTGTCGAAACAGTGGCTGACCTCCACGGTGCAGGGGTGTCGTTCCACCTCTTTTGTCAGTAGTCCCATCGTTGGCTTCCTCCGGGCTCAGGGTTGGTCCAGCAGCCTGGCAAAGCTGCGGGTGTTATCCGCGCCGAAGCCCATCAGCTCCGCGGACCAGCCCGTCGAAGGGTCGGTCAGCGAGAGGCGATTGCCTTCGCGCAGTTGAAGAAGAACGGGACCGTGCGGGTCGACCCCATACTTGGTACGTTCACGGAAAAGAACCCGCTCGACCCCGGCGACGAACCCACCCTTGTCGGAGCCGAATTCGGCCAGGACCGTGCCGGTCTCGTCGAGCACGAGCGCTG
The DNA here is from genome assembly GCA_963721175.1 of uncultured Alphaproteobacteria bacterium. Lineage (GTDB taxonomy): Bacteria > Pseudomonadota > Alphaproteobacteria > Rhodobacterales > Rhodobacteraceae > Aliishimia. Next base: position 447,226 of record CAVRIG010000026.1, read on the forward strand.
CACCGGACATGTCGCCCGAGAGGTAGATCGCGCGTTGCTGGATGATCGCCGTATCCGGGGCCGTCGCCTCCAAGGGACGGCCGGAGAGCTTCGCCACGGTCACCAGCGCAAGGATGGCGAGCAGCAGGGCGAAGATGATGCGGACCAGAAGCGTCGGCACGATCTCGTCGGTGTCGGGACGCATGCGGGGCGGATGTGTGTCTGCCATCGCTCCTACTCCGCCGCGACGGTTGCGGCCGGGCGCATGCGCTCGACCTTGGGTTCGCTGATCCGTGCGTTCGCGGCCTCGGAAATCACACGCGCGACCCGGTCGGCCTCCGGAATGCACCGGAGCGCGGGTTCGGTCTTGCGCATCCGCCATGGCCGGACATGGGGCCAGCAGACGAGATAAGACAGCCGCGTGTCGCCAAGTGTCTCGAACGCGATGGTTCCGGTCCCGCGGCGCCTCAGGTCGAGCGAGGCATTCGCCACCTGGCGGTAGGGGATGTTGAACGTCACGGTCAACGCCGCACCGATCCGCATGGCGACGCGCGCGGTTGTCACCGTGTAGACGGTGAGCCGCGCCTGGATATAGGCGAAGAGCGCCAGAAGCGCGCAGACGACCGCGCCGAGGATAACGAAGGGCATCGACGCGCCCAGCGCCTGGCCCAGCGGCATCATGTCGTAGACCGACGAGAACCGCCAGAGCGTGAGCAGGCCGAAATATCCGGCGACCCACCAGAAGTTGAGGCTTTCCTGCGTCAGCGCCCACCAGTCCGGCCGGCCCTGCCAGAGGATCTGTTCCCCCTTGGGTGGAGTTTCGGGCAAGCCCCGCACGGGCTCGATCTGGAAATCATCATGAGGCATGGCGCACTCCTCCCTGATGGGTTGCGGGTTTCGGGTTCATCGACTCAGAGCTTCGGTTCCTGGCGCCTGATGTCGGCATAGAGCTTGCCGCCGCCATAATAGGCACTGATCTTGTCTTCCTCTAGCTTTGTCACCTGCCGCGGGCTCGCGTGTTTCGGGACGCCGTCGAAATGCTTTCCATAAATCGAGTGGATCTGGACGTGGGTCGACATGATGCGCGCCAGCGTGAGCGGAACGAGCCGCGTGCCCGCGCCCCATTTCGAGTCCAGTTCGAATTCCAGATAGCGGACCATCTGTTCGGGTTCGTCGATCCACATGTCGGTGATCTTGCCCACGATCTCCTCGTCGCCCGCCATGACCGGAAGGCCGCGCGGATCACGGCCTGCAGCGACTGCGAACGAGTCAGTGGCCGCCATCGGCACCAGCTTGGGATGGCCGTGCCCGTCGAGTTCCGGAACATCGGCACGGTTGGCCCAGCTTGCGGGACCCACACCGTCGACCATCGGATCGCCGGTGGGCTCCAGAGGGTAGCCATTGCCCGGACCCGTGCGCGCCATCTTGATATCGTCGCGATCGAGACGCTGGCCCGAGGGAACGGTCAACTCGCCGCGACCATGGGGCAGTTTGAAGGTCTTGTCTCCCGGAACCGGGAAAAGCCCCTGGTTCGGCGCCACGTTCCCCTCTTCATCCTCGAGCGGATAGCCCTCGCGCATGTTCTCGCGCTGGATGTAGACGATCAGCAGCGCGAAGAAGATCCAGAACAGCCAGAGCGTCAGGCTGGCTAGATCGAACTCCCAGAAAAATGTCTCGGTCATGGGTGTGTCCTCCTCGGCGGGGTCATGTGGGCAGGTCCGCAAGGCCCAGGCGGGCGGCGTGCGGGTCCGGTCGGGTGGGCGGGCCCGCGCGGCGTACGAGCGGTCCCAGGATCACGAGAGTGACGAACAAGAGGCCAATCTCGGAATGATAGACGAAAGAGTATCCGGTCGCGGGCGTGTTCAGCGCCTCGCCCCAATGTCCGGCCGTGGCGAGACCGCCGATCCAGTCGCGCAACGTTCCGCCCAGCGCGATGGCGAGCCCGGCCGCCGTGGCCTGTGCCGCGCCCCATGCGCCCAGCGCGAGGCCGCGGCCCGCGGTGCCGGTCGCGGGCATGGTCATTGCCGCCATCAGGGTGGAGACCGCGAAGAGGCCGCCGCCGAACCCGATCATCAGCGCGCCGGCATAGAAGAGGGACGGCGAGCCCATGGGGGCGGAGAAGATCACCAGCGAAAACGCCCAGATCCCGGCGAGGATGCCGCCACCGGCCAGCCGGAACGGGTTAGATCCCAGGGCCAGCCGCTGCCCCGCCAGAGCGAACCCCGCCAGCGCACCGGTCGCCCAGAGCGCCGTGAGGTAGGTCGTGGCGGACACCGACAGGCCCAGGATCTCGCCACCGTAAGGCTCCAGCAGGATGTCCTGCATGTTGAAGGCCATGGTGCCCATGAAGACGCACGCCAGAAGCCGGCCGGCCTGGCCACCGGCCATGAAATCGTTCCACGCATCGCGGAAGAGCGGGCGTGGTTCGGCGCGTTCGGCCTTGGACATCGGCCGCACCTGCTCCTGCTTCCAGAGCGCGACCAGTGTCAGCAGAACACCGACGACTGCCGCGCCCTGCACGACGCGGACCAGTCGCAAGCTGGAATAGTTTTCGAGCAGCGCGCCGACGATCAGCGCCGACAGCCCCATGCCCAGCAGGAACATGACGTAGAGCAGCGCGACGACGCGGGGCCGCGTCTCGTCCGTGGCGCGGTCGGAGGCGAGCGCGAGGCCCGCCGTCTGGGTCATGTGCAATCCGAGCCCGGTCATCAGGAACGCGAGTGCTGCCAGCACCTCGCCGGCGAAGGGGATTTCGTGGACCACATCGCCCGACAGGACCAGCAGGGCGAACGGCATGATCGCCAGCCCGCCGAACTGCCAGAGCGAGCCGAACCAGAGGTAGGGGATCCGTTTCCAGCCGATCGCGCTGCGATAGGTGTCCGACCGGAAGCCGAGCAGCGCCCGGAAGGGCGCGGTCAGCACCGGCAAGGCGACCATGCAGGCGACGATCATCGCCGGAACCGACAGCTCCACGATCATGACCCGGTTCAGCGTGCCCAGCAGCATGACGGTCGCCATACCGACCGACACCTGAAACAGCGACAGGCGCAGCAGCTGGCCCATCGGCAGGCTGTCGCTCGCCGCATCCGCAAAGGGCATCGCACGGAGCGAGAGCTGCTTGAGCCGATTTGCGCCGAACCTGATCATGGTTTGAGTTCCATCGCGGATGAGATGTAGAAACCGCGGCTGACCCGATCGACGGGCCGCAACCGGCGGTTGACCCGATGCGCCCTGCAGGCCGCGGCCAGCGGATCGAGCGCGTGCGGGATCATGGTGGGCGACCGGTCGGAGCGCGGAAAGAGCTTCCCTGCATACCACATCGCCATCAGCAGCGGCGTGCGGGGCGCGACCGTGAAGACGATGTTCCCCGATACCCGTTCCTCGAGCCTGCCGAGCACCGCGGCAATGTCGGCGGCGGTGTAGTAGATCAGGCTGTCCATCGCTACCGCGTGGTCGAAACGCGCGATGCCGTGGGTCATCATGTCCCCGGCACGAAACGTGACGCGGTGCCGCAATTCCTTCGGAATCCGGCGCGCTGCGATGTCTATCAGCGCGGGCGAGATGTCGACGGCCTCCACCGTGGCGCCGCGCCGAGCGAGTTCGATGCTCATCTGTCCCGCGCCGCAGCCCGCATCCAGAACCCGAGCACCGCTCAGGTCGACGGGCAGCCGCGACAGGATGAGGTCCCGCATCCGGTCCCGCCCCTCGCGCACGGTCTGGCGGATCTTCGACACCGGCGCGTCGGAGGTCAGCCGCTCCCAGGTGCGCGTGGCGGTCTGGTCGAAATAGGTCTCGACCCGGTCCCGCGTCCGGTCATAGGCGCTGGCGCTCCGGACCTGGTCCGGAGCCGCGCCCATGGGAATATCGCGGGTCCCGTCGGCCATCAATCGAACCCCAGGAGCTCGAAGATGTCGCGGTCTTCCATCGGCGCGGGTGCCAGCCCCTCGGTCCCGTTCCAGAGCGTCTCCGCCAGGCGCATGTATTCAGCCCGGCAGCGGACGATGTCCTCGTCGTCGTCCATCTCGAACAGCGTCTTCTTCTTCAGTCGCGAGCGGCGGATCGCATCCACGTCGGGCATGTGCGCGATGCGGTTGAAGCCGACCTTCTTGCAGTAGCGGTCCACCTCGTCGGTGTCCTTGCTGCGGTTCGCGACGCATCCCGCCAGCCGCACCTTGTAGTTCGCTGATTTGGCCTGCACCGCCGCGATGATCCGGTTCATCGCATAGATGCTGTCGAAATCGTTGGCGGTCACGATCAGCGCGCGGTCGGCATGCTGCAGCGGCGCGGCAAAGCCGCCGCAGACCACGTCGCCGAGCACGTCGAAGATCACGACATCGGTCTCTTCCAGCAGGTGGTGCTGTTTCAGCAGCTTCACCGTCTGGCCGACCACATAGCCGCCGCAGCCGGTGCCCGCGGGCGGGCCGCCGGCCTCGACGCATTTCACGCCGTTGAAGCCGATCGTCACGAAATCCTCGGGGCGCAGTTCTTCTGGGTGGAAATCGACTTCCTTCAGGATGTCGATCACCGTGGGCTGGAGCTGGCCGGTCAGCGTGAAGGTGCTGTCATGCTTGGGGTCGCAGCCGATCTGCAGCACCCGCTTGCCCAGCATCGAAAACGCCGCCGAGAGGTTGGACGAGGTCGTCGATTTGCCGATCCCGCCCTTGCCGTAGACCGAAAACACCTTTGCGCCCTCGATCTTCGCCGACTCGTCCTGGTGCACCTGCACCGAGCCTTCGCCGTCCTGTCCCCGCAACACCGGGGGAGTTCTGTCGAGTGGGGCCATGTTGCCGTCTTCCTTTCTGGCGCTATTCCGCCGCGATGCCTTCCATCTGGTCCTCGAGCGCGTCGGCGGCATCCTGCAACGCCGCGAGCGTATCCGCGTCCGGGGTCCAGTAGGTCCTGTCCGAAGCCTCGAGCAGGCGGTTCGCCATGCGCGACGAGGCCACGGGGTTGAGATCGGCCATGCGCTGGCGCATCTCCGCGTCGAGCACGAAGGTCTCCGAGATCCGCTGGTAGACCCAGGGATCCACCTGACCGGTCGTGGCTGACCAGCCCACGGTGTTGGTCACCTGCGCCTCGATCTGGCGGACGCCCTCGGCGCCGTGCTTCAGCAGCCCTTCGAAGAATTTCGGGTTGAGGCTGCGGCTGCGTGTTTCCAGCGCCACCTGTTCCTTCAGCGTGCGGACCTTGGCGGTGCCGCGGGTCTGGTCGCCGATATAGACGGCCGCTTCCTCGCCGCCGCGGGCGCGTTTCACCGCGCGGGCGATGCCGCCCAGCGTGTCGAAATAGTGGTCGACCGTGGTGACGCCCAGCTCGACCGATTCGAGGTTCTGATAGGCCAGATCGACATCGGCGAGCGCCTTCTGCAGCAACTCCGGGTTCGACGCGCATTTCCCGTCGACGCCATAGGCGAAGCTCTTGCGCGCCTGGTAGGCATCGGCCAACTCGTCCTCGTCTCCGAAGGCGGAGCTGTCGACCAGCTGGTTCACGTTCGAGCCATAAGCGCCTTCGGCATTCGAGAACACCCGCAGGGCGGCCGTCTCCATGTCCACACCCATCTTCTCGGCATAGGCCAGCGCGTGGGCGCGGATGAAGTTCTGGTCCAGCGGCTCGTCGGCCTCGGCGCAGCTCAGCGCGGCTTCGGCCAGCATCCGCGTCTGCAACGGCAGCAGGTCGCGGAAGATGCCCGACAGCGTCATGATCACGTCGATCCGCGGACGGCCAAGTTCCGCCAGCGGGATCAGGTCGGCGCCGGAGAGCCGCCCGAAGCTGTCGAACCGGGGCCGGCACCCCATCAGCGCCAGCGCCTGCGCGATCGGGCCGCCATCGGACTTGATGTTGTCGGAGCCCCAGAGCACCAGCGCCACCGAACGCGGCAGGGACTTGTGCGTCTCCAGCAGCAGTTCCGCCTGCTTCGCGCCGTCGCGGCAGGCGAATTCGGTGGGCATCCGGAACGGGTCGAAGGCGTGGATGTTGCGGCCCGTCGGCAGCACGTCGGTCGAGCGGATCAGGTCGCCGCCGGGCACGGGCGACGATGTAACGCGCCGAGAGCGCCGTCATCAGCCCGTCGAGTTCGGCGTTGCCGCGCAGATGCGCCTCGACCCGCGCGCGGGTGTCGTCGTCCATGTCGATCAGCGCGAGGTAGTCCGCAAGGGCCGTATCGCTCAGAGGCTTGCCGACGATGTGCAGCCCGTCCGGGATCAGCGCGTCCTCGGTCTCCAGCAGCTTCAGCCACAGCCGGGCGGGATCGCTGCCGTCCATGTCCACGGCTTCGGCCTGCTCGGCGATCAGCGTCTCCAGATCGCCGCGGGAAAATTCCCCTGCGTCCATCTTGCGCCAGCGGGTCAGGCTGTCCTTCAGTTCCAGCAGCCCCTTGTAGAGCCCGCTCTTCGAGAGCGGCGGCGTCAGATGCGTGACCGTCACCGCGCCGGAGCGGCGCTTGGCCAAGGTCGCCTCGGACGGGTTGTTGGACGCGTAGAGATAGACGTTCGGCATCTCGCCGATCAGCCGGTCCGGCCAGTCGCGGCCGCCCAGACCCGCCTGCTTGCCCGGCATGAATTCCAGCGCGCCGTGCATTCCGAAATGCAGCAGCACATCGGCGCGGAACGTGTTGCGCAGCCACAGGTAGAAGCTGGCGAAGGCGTGCGTCGGTGCGAAGCCGCGCTCGAACAGCAGCCGCATCGGGTCGCCCTCGTAGCCGAAGGCAGGCTGCACGCCGACGAAGACCTTGCCGAAATCGGCGCCCAGCACGAAGACACCGCGCCCGTCCGACTGGACCCGGCCCGGCGCCGGGCCCCAGACCGCCTCGATCTCGGCCAGATGCGGGCTGGTGCGCACGATGGTGTCGGCGTCCACGTGGGCGGCGACATTGGCCTCCTGCCCGTAGGTGGCGGCGTTGCCTTCGAGCACCGCGCGCGCGCAGCGCGTCGACCGAGGGCGGCACGTCCACGTCGTAGCCGTCGGCCTTCATCCGCGTCAGCGTGTTGAAGAGGCTCTCGAACACCGACAGATAGGCTGCGGTGCCGACGGCGCCGGCATTGGGCGGGAAGCCGAAGAGGACGATCCCCACCTTCTTCTCCGCGTTCCGCAGCCGGCGCAGATGGGCGAGCCGCTCGGTTTTCTCGACCAGCTTCTCGATCCGCTCGTGGCAGGGCGCCATCGCCTTCGCTTCGCGCGAGCAGGAGCACATATGCGCGCAGCCGTGGCAGCCGCTGTGCCCGTGGCGTCCGGCAAAGACGGTCGGGTTGGTGGCGCCGTCGAGTTCCGGCAGCGCGATCAGCATGGTCGTCTCGATCGGCCCCAGGCCTTGCGTGCTGTCGGCCCATTGGCCCAGCGTCTGGAACTCCAGCGGGTGCGCCGCGACATAAGGGATGTCGAGATCCTTCAGCACCGCGATGGCCGCGGCGTTGTCGTTGTAGGCCGGGCCGCCGACGAGGCTGAACCCGGTCAGCGAGACCATCGCGTCGATCTTCGCGCCATGCTGGTCATGGAAATAGCTCTCGATCGCCGGGCGTGCGTCGAGGCCACCGGCAAAGGCCGGCAGGACGCGGAGGCCCCGCGCCTCGAAGGCGCGGATCACGGCGTCGTAATGCGCTGTGTCGGAGCTGACAGCACATAGGACCGCATCATCAGCAGGCCGACTGTGAATTCCGCGCCGGCGGGCTGCGGCAGGTCGGCAGGCTCGGTGGTGATCCGCGCCGGCAGATCCGGATGGTAGAGACCGGTATCGGGATAATCGATCGGCTCCGGCGCTTCGGGTGCGGCACGCCATTCGGAGCACTTGGCATAGCGGTTCAAGAGGAAGCGGATCATCGCCTCGACGTTGTCGTCCGATCCGCCCAGCCAGTATTGCATGGTCAGGAACCAGGCGCGCAGGTCCTGCGCCTTTCCGGGAATGAACTTCAGGATCTTCGGCAGGCGGCGCAGCATCCGCATCTTGTCGGCGCCGCTGGACGAGGACGGCTTCGACGAGCCGCGCAGGCGCTTCATCAGCTTCATCGCGCCCGATTGCGGCGCCATCATGTCGAGCGTGCCCATGCGCGTCGAGCTTGACGACCGAGGCATCGGCGATCACGCCGACCATGGCGTCGCAGCTGTCCCGACGGGCCTGCAGCTCGGGCAGGATGCGGGCGACGTGCTCCTCGAGGAACAGCAGGTTCGTCGATGATGATGTCGCCGGACATCACCGCGGCCTCGGCCGCTTCGAAGGTGCCCGGGGTTTCGCCCCATTCCGCGGCGGCATGGATCGACACGTCGAGCCCGGGAAATCGTCGGCCAGCACTTCGACCGCGCGGCGGGCCGGACCGGCGGCATGGCTGTCCAGCGTGATGATCACCACGCGGTAGCCGGGCATCCGGCCGGAGAGACGGCGTCATCGCGCATAATGGGCCTTTGCCTCGTAGAGCGTGTCGATGCTGATCTCGTGCACGCCCTTCATGGCGGCGAAGGATTCGGTGTTGCGGCGCGCCTTGCCGCGGACGAAGAACGGGATCTTCTTCAGTTCCTTTTCCGCGTCGGCGAGCCAGATCACGTTGCCGGAGTCGGTCGCGTCGTGCATCTGCTCCGGCGCGTCCTGCAGCTCGGGAGCGGTTTCCGGGACGGCACGCACGGCGTGGCCGCCGTGATGAGACGGACCGGCCGCGTCATGGAATTCGAAATCGTCGCGGAACATGTGCAGCAGATGCTCCTCCAGCCCCATGACCAGCGGATGCACCCAGGTGTCGAAGATCACGTTCGCGCCTTCGATCCCCATCTGCGGGGAGTAGCGGGCGGGGAAATCCTGTACATGCACGGGCGCGGAAATGACGGCGCAGGGGATGCCCAGCCGCTTGCCGATATGCCGCTCCATCTGCGTGCCGAGGATCATCTCGGGCGCGAGGCTCTCGATCACCCGCTCGACCTCGAGGTAGTCGTCGGTGATCGTGCGCCTCGACGCCGTAATCCTTGGCGAGCGCCCGGATGTCGCGCGCGAGTTCGCGGTTGTAGCAGCCCATGCCCACGACCTCGAACCCCATCTCGTCGCGGGCGATGCGGGCGGCGGTCTTGACATGCGTGCCGTCGCCGAAGATGAAGACGCGCTTGCCGGTGAGATAGGTGCTGTCGACGGATGTCGAGTACCAGGGCATCCGCAGGCGGGCTTCGTCGAGATACGGCGCCACATCCGGCGAGCCCGGCCACTTCTGCGACGAAATCGCGGGTGGCGCCGACGCCGATCGGCACGGTCTTGGTGAAGGGCTGGCCGAGCTCCCGCTCCATCCAGCGGGCGGCGGCTTCGCCGGTCTCGGGATACATCAGCACGTTGAAATGCGCGGCGCCCATGCGGGCGATGTCGGACGGGGTACGCGCCCATCGGCGCGACGACGTTGACGCTCGATGCCCAGGTCCGAGAGCAGCGCCGGTGACTTCGGTGATGTCGTCGCGGTGGCGGAAGCCCGAGCGCGGTGGGGCCGATCAGGTTGGCGGTGACCTGCGCGGTGCGGTCCATCGGGCGCGCGAGGGTCTGCACGATCTGGAAGAAGGTCTCGTCCGCGCCGAAATTTTCCTTGCGCTGATAGCGACGGCAGTTCCAGCGGGATCACCGGCACCGGCAGGCCCATCGTTTCGGACATGCCGCCGGGATCGTCCTGGATCAGTTCGGCGGTGCAGGACGCGCCGACGATCATCGCCTCGGGCTTGAATCGGTCATAGGCGTCCTCGAGCAGGCGGTCTTGAAGAGATTCGCGGTGTCGGAGCCCAGATCGCGCGCCTGAAAGGTGGTGTAGGTGACGGGCGGGCGGTGGTTGCGCCGCTCGATCATGGTGAAGAGCAGGTCGGCATAGGTGTCGCCCTGCGGCGCGTGCAGGACGTAGTGCAGGCCCTTCATCGCGGTGGCGACGCGCATGGCGCCGACATGCGGCGGGCCTTCGTATGTCCAGACGGTAAGCTTCATGCCGGCCCCGCAGGGAGTCTGCCCCCAGGCGGCACCTCTCCCGCGAAGTTTTCCGGACCAGGTGAAGCAGGAGCATCCCGCTCGAAACGGAGGAGGTCGGCGCGGCGGATCGGGCGCGAGAAGAGGCCGGCGAGATCGCCCGCCTGTTCGTAGAAATGGACAGGCGTGAAGACCAGTTCGATCGCCCACTTGGTGGCGAGCCCTTCGGCCTCCAGCGGATTGGCGAGGCCGAGGCCGCAGACGGTGAGGTCGGGGCGCGCGGCGCGGCAGCGGTCGAGCTGCAGGTCGACATCCTGGCCTTCGGAGAGGGTCGGTCCCTCGCTCAGCAGGTCGAGATCCGGGCCGACGAGGCCCTTGTGGATGAAAGGGCGCGCCGACCTCGATCGCCTTCATGCCGCATTCGCGGGTGAGGAAACGGGCCAGCGGGATTTCGAGCTGGCTGTCGGGGAAGAAGAAGATGGAGCGGCCATTGAGGGTCTCGGCGGCCTGCGCGACGGCCTTTCGGGCGCGGGCGCGCGGGCCCTCGGTGACGCGGGCGAAAGGTGTCGCCATCGACGCCGAATTCCTCGGCCACGGCGGCGAGCCAGGCGGTGGTGCCCTCTTCGCCGAACGGGAAGGGCGCGGCGAGGTGGCGCGCGCCGCGGCGCTCCAGCGCGGCGTGGGTCTCGCCCAGGAATGGCTGCGTCAGGGCGAAGACGGTGTTCGGTCCGACCGCAAGATCGCTCGCCGCACGGCGGGCGGGCAGGACGCGAATCGGGCCGATGCCCATGGCGGTCAGCAGGGAGAGCGCCTGATCCTCGACCACGTCGGGCAAGGCGCCCACGAGCAGGAGTTGGCGTTCATCGCGTTTCCGGCAGGACCGGCACCATGGACGCAAGGCAGGCATCCTCGCCCTGGGTGAAGGTCGTCTCGATGCCCGAGCCCGAGTAGTTCAGCACCCGGACCGCGGCGCGTAGCTTGCGGTCATCCGCTCGGCGGCGCGGGCGAGGTCGAGCTTGATCACCTCGGACGGGCAGGATCCGACGAGGAAGAGCTGCCGGATGTCCGATCGGCGCGCGAGCAGTTCGTCGACCACGCGGTCAAGCTCGTCCTGCGCATCGGCCAGACCGGCCAGATCCGTCTCCTCGAGAATCGCCGTGCCGAAGCGGGGTTCGGCGAAGATCATCACGCCGGCGGCGGATTGCAGCAGATGCGCGCAGGTGCGCGAGCCGACGACGAGGAAGAAGGCGTCCTGCATCTTGCGGTGCAGCCAGATGATTCCCGTGAGGCCGCAGAAGACTTCGCGCTGGCCGCGCTGCTTGAGAACCGGCGTGTCGCGGCATCCGGAGGCAGGTGGCGTGCGGGGCAGTTCGGTCATGCCGGCACCTCCGCGGTCTGAGCGGACTGCAGGCGGGCGGCCGCGAAGCTTGCAGCAGGAACTGCGCGGCATTGACGACGTAGGCGGCATAGGCGGCGAGCGCGAGACCATCAGTCGCTGTCCCGGCGCCAGCGCACGCAGTCAGCAGCGCCCAGAGATAGGCGGTATGCAGCGCGATCACGGCAAAGGAGAACACGTCCTCCCAGAAGAACGCGGGGGCGAAAAGGTATTGACCGAAAACGACTTTTTCCCAGATCGCGCCGGTCACCATGATGACGTAGAGGCAGGCGGTCTTGACCAGGATCGACAGCGTCGCGATTTCGTACCCGTGCCGGTGCGGAGATAGCGGAGAACCAGAACCAGCGAGACGAGGAAGACCAGGAACTGCAGCGGCGCCAGGATGCCCTGCACCGTCGTCCAGACCGTCGAGTCGCGGCGTCGGCGCTCTTCGGTGGAGTAAAGGCCCATGGTCACAGATTGTTGCGCTGAACTTTCCAGCATTTCGGAGCGGCTCCCCGTTTTCCGTAGATCCAAGAGTAACGAGACGTCGAAAAGTGTCAATCTTAACTTACACCCTTCCGCCCCGAAGAATGGACAACTCCTCGAATTTTTACCTGATATCAGGGGATTTATCGTGCAACCTGTTCAAATTCCCGTCACCGCCGGCCGAGAATGTCCATTTCGTTTGACATATCCGGGAAAAGCGCACACCCTTTCAGGTGAGAGTTGTGGTCGTCAGGCGACGGCCAGCGACCACCGACGCCCAGAAGGGACCGGTAGATGCCACAAGATGATCTCACACGAACCTACCCAGCCCGATTTGGTCATTCGATCGGGACGTCTGCACTTGCGGAAAGCGCGGTGTCGATGCTGTCGCAGCGCCAGGCCATGACGGCGGCGGGAACGCGTCAGTTCGTGATCGACCACATGGTTCGTGCGGTGTGCAGTCGGGCCGGGTTCGATGCGGCCGCGATGCTGGACGAGTTGCGGGGTCACCGGCTCTCCGTGGATGCGGTGATCGACATCTACATTCCCAGTGTCGCGCGGCTGCTCGGCGACATGTGGAAAGAGGATGATATCGATTTTGCCACCGTGACCGTCGGTTCGTTGCGTCTGCAATCCCTGTTGTCGATCGCTTCGGTCGAGAGCCTGGATTTCATCCGGCCGGTCGACGATGCGCTTGCAATGCTCGTCGTCGTGCCCTTGGGCGAAGATCATTCGCTCGGGGCCTTCGTTCTGGCCGCGCAGTTGCGCCGGTTGGGGACGCGGGTCGACCTGTCGTTCTGCGAGACCCCTTCCGACCTCGTGTCGCGCTTCGTGTGCGACCGGCCGGACATGGTGCTGTTCACCGCGGCGGGTCGAGCGACATTGGAGTCGATTTCCGGTACTGTTCGGCGCTTCGGCAAGGTCACGTCGGATATGCCCCCCATAGTCGTGGGCGGGTTTCTTGGCGAATCCGAAGATGTTGCGATGGAACTTTCCCGCGCGGATCTGGTTTCAAAGAGCGCGAAAGAAGTCGTGACCCTCGCGATGAATCGCCGCAAAGTGTCGTCGGGACGACGAAGTTAGATGAAATCAGGTGGTAACAGTTTCTGGAACAGCGGTGCCGTTCCCCTCATAGACCCCGAGATACTAAGCAGTATCATCGCCGCGGCGTCAGATATTGCTCTGGTGGTGGATGAAGCCGCGACGATCCTCTCGGTCATCGTAAGTCCGTCCGCCGAAACCTTCGGCAATCTCAGCCATTGGGAAGGCCGGCCGTTGGTGGATTTCCTGGGCGTCGACAGCATCGACAAGTTCCAGAAGGCCCATGCGCGGCATGTCGACGGCGAGACGATCAAGAAGCCGCTGGAGCTGAACCACGAGGACAATGCGGCGTGGAAGTATCCGGTGCGCTACACCTTCCATCGCTTCGGACAGGACAGCACCGTGCTGCTTCTGGGCCGGGACTTGCGCCCGATCGCGGAGACGCAGCAGCAGCTTGTCCAGGCGCAGATCGCGCTCGAACAGGGGTACGAGGCCCGGCGGGAATTCGACAGCCGTTATCGCGTGATGCTGACGCGGACGCACGAGGCGCTTCTGTTCGTCAGCCTGCAGGATGGCCGGATTTCGGATTGCTCCGAGCGGGCGGCGGGGTTCCTGGGTCTGAAGCGCGAAGCGGCCTCCGGCACGGCGCTGGCGCAGCTGCTGGCCGACCGGAGCTCGGCAGAGCTGATGGAAAGCCTGCTCAACGCATCCCTGGCCGATGGCGGAGGACGCGTCGAAGTGCGATCGGAACGTACCGAGCAGCGGCTGGCCATCGAACCGTCGGTGTTTCGGGCGGGGGGTCAGCGGATCCTCTATTGCCGGCTTCTCCCGGCCGGGGAAGCGCCGGTCATATCGAATATCGAAACGGAGCGTGCTGCGGCACTTGTCCGCTGCGCCAGCGACGGCATCGTCTTCGCCGACAAGGACGGCAAGATCCTGTCGGCCAATGACAGTTTCCTCGACCTGGTCGGGGCTGCCCATGGCGGCGACGTCAACGACAAGAGCCTCGGCGAGTTTCTGGTGCGAGGGCAGATCGATCTCGGTGTTCTTCTGGACAACGCGAATCGCACCGGCCACATGCGGATCTTCGCCACGAAGCTGGTTTCCGAACTGGGGGCACGTCTGTCGGTGGAAATCTCCGCGACGCGGATCAACGACGGGGCCGGAACCGTGCTCGCCTTCATCCTGCGGGACGTGTCGCGGGTCGAAGGGGTTCGCGGGTCGTCCGGATCGCGCATGCCCGACGACGGCGACCGGAACGTGATGGAACTGGTGGGGTCGGCCTCGCTCAAGGAGATCGTGGCCGAGACCACGGACGTGGTCGAGAAGATGTGCATCGAGACGGCGGTGAGCCTGACCAAGAACAACCGGGTCGCCGCGGCAGAGATGCTGGGCCTCTCCCGGCAAAGCCTCTACGTAAAGCTGCGCAAGTACGGGCTGCTGAACAAGGGCAACTGACCTTCATTTCTACACAGCCCGGTCCCGCAACGACGCTTGCAACGACTCGAAGTGTCAGCCATAGTTGACACATGAGTGTCACTCCCATCGCACAGTCGCGGCGATTGCCCGACCCTCTGGCCGCGTTGCGGCTGATCAAGCCGGTCACGTGGTTTCCGCCGATGTGGGCCTATCTGTGCGGCGTGATCTCCTCGGGCGTCAGCCCGTCCGGTCACTGGCATCTCGTCGTGCTGGGCGTGCTGCTCGCCGGCCCGATCGTCTGCGGGATGAGCCAGGCGGCCAACGACTGGTGCGACCGCCATGTCGACGCGATCAACGAACCGGACCGCCCGATTCCGTCGGGCCGCATTCCCGGGCGCTGGGGCCTCTGGATCGCCCTGGCGATGTCGGTCCTGTCTCTGTTGGTGGGCTGGCAGCTCGGCCCGTGGGGCTTCGTCGCGACGGTGATCGGCGTGCTGGCGGCCTGGGCCTATTCCGCCGAACCCGTCCGGCTGAAGCGGTCGGGCTGGTGGGGGCCGGGGCTCGTCGGGCATCAGCTATGAGACCCTGCCCTGGTTCACCGGGCGCGGCGGTGCTCAGCGCCGGCGCACCGGACTGGCGGATCGTGCTGGTCGCCCTGCTCTACGGGCTCGGCGCGCACGGGATCATGACGCTCAACGATTTCAAGGCGCTGGAAGGCGACCGGCAGACCGGCGTCAACTCGCTGCCCGTCACGCTTGGCCCGCGTCGTGCAGCACAGGTGGCCTGCGTGGTCATGTCGGTGCCGCAGGTGGCGGTGATCGCGCTGCTTCTGAGTTGGGGCAGCACGCTTCACGCCGCGGGCGTTGCGGCCGTGCTTCTGCTGCAGTTCTGGGCGATGACGATCATGTTCCGCGACCCGAAGGCAAAGGCGCCCTGGTACAACGGCACCGGCGTATTGCTCTATGTCTCGGGCATGATGATCGCGGCCTTCGCGCTTCGGGGGCTGACATGACGCTCTCCTGGCTCTCCATCGTCCGGCTGGGCCTCGTGCAGATGTGCCTCGGGTCGATCGTGGTGCTGACGACCTCGACGCTGAACCGCCTTATGGTCGTGGAATTCGCCCTACCCGCGGTGCTGCCCGGCCTGCTGGTGGCACTGCATTACGGGATTCAGATCACGCGCCCCAACTGGGGCATTCCTCAGCGATGCTGGCGGCCGACGCACGCGCTGGATCATCGGCGGCATGGCCGCGCTGGCGCTCGGCGCGGTTCTCGCGGCCTATGGCGTGCTGCTCTTCGAGGCGTCGCTTTGGCGCGGCGATGGCGCTGTCGATCCTGGCATACGCGCTGATCGGGTTGGGCGTGGGCGCGTCCGGAACGTCGCTGCTGGCCCTGCTCGCCACGGCGACGGCCGCACCGCGCCGAGCGGCGGCGGCAACGATTACCTGGCTCATGATGATTGCGGGGATTGCGGTGACCGCCGGTGTAGTGGGCGCGATGTTCGATCCCTACTCGCCCGCCCTGCTGATGCGGATCGTCTGGATCGTGACCGGATCCGCGGTGCTGCTGACCACCCTCGCGGTCTGGGGCATCGAATCCCGCGTCGTCGCCATCGCCGAGCCGCGCCCGATGCCCTTCCGGCAGGGCCTCGCCGAAGTCTGGTCGGAACGGCACGCCCGCAATTTCACCGTCTTCGTCTTCCTGTCGATGACGGCGTATTTCATGCAGGAATTGATCCTCGAGCCCTACGCCGGCCTCGTCTTTGCCTTCACACCCGGTCAAAGCACCTCGCTCTCGGGCGCGCAGAATGGCGGCGTCTTCCTGGGCATGGTGCTGGTGGGCATCATGGCGACCGGCCTGCGGATCGGTTCGCTCCGATCCTGGGTGATCGCGGGCTGCATCGGGTCCGCGGGAATGCTCGGCAGTATCGCACTGCTGGGGCAGTTCGGCCCGGGCGCACCGCTGGTTCCGGCGGTCGTGGGAATGGGCTTCTTCAACGGGGTCTTCGCCGTCGCGGCCATCGGGTCGATGATGGCGCTGGCGAGCCAGGGCAGATCCGCGCGCGAAGGCACCCGGATGGGCCTCTGGGGTGCGGCCCAGGCGATCGCCGCAGGGTTCGGCGGGCTCGTGGGTGCCGCGCTGGTCGATATCTTCCGCACGTCGATGCCGACGCAGACGGCGTTCGGTGTCGCGTTCCTCTTCGAGGCGGGGCTGTTCCTGGCTGCCGCTGCAATGGCCGCGCGTGTGATGACGCAACCGCGCCCCGCTCCGCCCGCGTCCCTGGTTCCGGGAGAATGAGAATGTTCGATGTCGTTATCGTGGGCGGAGGCCCCTGTGGCGCCACCGCCGCCGAGGATCTGGCCCGGTCCGGTCACAACGTGGCGCTCCTCGACCGCGAGGGTCGGATCAAGCCCTGCGGCGGTGCGATCCCGCCTCGGCTGATGCAGGATTTCGACATCGGCGAGGAGCAGTTGCTGACCAAGGTCAACACGGCGCGCATGATCTCCCCCACCGGGCGCCGCGTCGATATCCCGATCGAGAACGGTTATGTCGGCATGGTCGACCGCAAGGATTTCGACCCGTTCCTGCGCAAGCGCGCGGCGGAGGCGGGGGCAAGCTACTTCACCGGCACCTTCCTGCGGATCGACCGCGAAGGCGGGACGACGCGGGTCGTCTTCCGCGACAAGCAGAGCGGCGAGGAACGCGAGTTGCCCACCCGTCTCATCATTGGCGCCGACGGGGCAAAAAGCCGCGTGGGCCGGGGCGAGGTGCCGGACGCGGACAAGGTGCCGCTGGTCTTTGCCTATCACGAGATCATCAAGGCACCCGAGGCGAACGACGTCTATGATCCCCTGCGCTGCGACGTGATCTATGACGGCAAGATCTCCCCCGATTTCTACGGCTGGGTCTTTCCGCACGGCGGCACGACCAGCGTCGGCATGGGCACCATCAATCCGGACGTGAACCTGAAGGACGCGACCGCAGCACTCCGGCGTGCCGCGGGCCTCGACCAGTGCGAGACCCTGCGCAAGGAAGGCGCGCCGATCCCGCTGAAGCCCATGGACCGCTGGGACAACGGCCGGGACGTGGTGCTGGCGGGCGACGCCGCGGGCGTGGTGGCCCCATCCTCGGGCGAAGGGATCTACTATGCCATGGTTGGCGGACGCGTGGCTGCGTCGGCCTGTGCGGCGACGCTGGCCTCGGGGCGCGTCAAGGATCTGATGCTGGCGCGGAAGCTCTTCATGCGCGAACACAAGACCGTGTTCCGGGTGTTGGCGTCGATGCAGAACGCCTATTACAGGTCCGACATGCGGCGGGAGCGGTTCGTGTCGCTCTGCCACGACGTGGATGTCCAACGCCTGACCTTCGAGGCCTACATGAACAAGAAGCTGGTCACGGCCCGCCCGATGGCGCATCTGAAGATCGGGGTGAAGAACCTCGCGCATCTCACCGGCCTGGTGCGGCCCGAATACGTATGAGCATCCTGAATTCCAGCCTGGGTCGACGGCGCGTCTGATTCCCGTCGACAAGCTGGAGGCGCATCGCAAGGGCCTCCGGCACAAGGCTGTGTCGGTCTTCGTCCTGCGCGGGCGCGATGTGCTGCTGCAGCGTCGAGCGATGGGCAAGTACCACACGCCCGGGCTCTGGACGAACACCTGCTGCACCCATCCGCATTGGGACGAGAATCCGGACACTTGCGCCGTCCGTCGGCTTGAGGAAGAGCTCGGCATCACCGGGCTGGCCCCCGATCACCGTCACCATCTGGAGTATCGCGCCGATGTTGGTGGCGGCCTGATCGAGCATGAGGTTGTCGATGTCTATGTGGCCGAGGCGGCGCCCGACATGCGCGTCACACCCGAACCGGACGAGGTGATGGACACCCGCTGGATCGATTGCCACGACCTGATGGCGGAGGTCGAGCGGCATCCGGAGCGGTTCACGCCCTGGCTGCGGATCTATCTCTCGGACCATGCCGACTTGATCTTTGGCCCCGAGCTGGTCTACGCCACGCAACCGGGCTGACCGCTCCCCGTTGACCTGCCCCACGGACCGCGAAATGATGCGGTCCAAGGTCATAAGGGGGGCAGTCCGTTGAGTTACATCCTTGCCATCGACCAGGGCACGACCTCGTCGCGCGCCATTCTGTTCGACGCCGACATGCAGCCCGTCGCGTCGGCGCAGCAGGAGTTCACACAGCACTATCCCGCGTCCGGCTGGGTCGAGCATGATCCGGCGGATCTCTGGAGGACCGTCCAAGCGACATGCCGCGAGTGCCTGGAAAAGGCCGGCTTGGGCGCCGACCAGATCGCCGCGATCGGCATCACGAACCAGCGTGAGACGACGCTGATCTGGGACAAGGAGACCGGTGAACCGGTCTACAACGCGATCGTCTGGCAGGATCGGCGGACGGCGGAGATCTGTGCCGACCTGCGGACAGCGGGCCACGAGCCGATGATTTCCGCGCGCACGGGTCTCATCATCGATCCCTATTTCTCCGGGACAAAGGCCAAGTGGATCCTCGACGAAATTCCGGACGCGCGGAGCCGTGCGGCGGCGGGCAATCTGCTCTTCGGCACCGTCGATACATACCTCATCTGGAAGCTGACGGGCGGAGCCGCGCATGTGACCGACGCGACGAACGCGTGCCGCACGATGCTCTACGACATACACAAGGGTGAATGGAGCAGCGAGATCTGCGAACTGCTGGGGATCCCGCTGAACATGCTGCCGACTGTCACCGATTGCGCCGCGGATTTTGGCACGACAGGGTTCCTAGGTGCGGACATTCCGATACTGGGGGTCGCCGGAGATCAGCAGGCGGCGACCATCGGTCAGGCCTGCTTCCAGCCGGGAATGATGAAATCGACATACGGAACCGGATGTTTTGCCCTGCTCAACACAGGCGCCGAAGCGGTCACGTCGTCGAACCGACTGCTGACCACGATCGCCTACCAGTTGGAGGGCCAGGTGACCTACGCGCTCGAAGGTTCGATCTTCGTCGCCGGCGCAGTCGTGCAATGGCTGCGGGACGGGATGGGCGTGATCTCGGCAGCGGCCGAGACGCAGAAACTGGCGGAGGCAGGCCGGGATGGCGTGACGCTGGTCCCCGCCTTCACCGGTCTCGGCGCGCCCTACTGGGACCCGGATTGCCGCGGCGCGGTCTTCGGGCTCACTCGAGATACCGGCCCGGCGGAGATGGCCCGAGCCGCTCTGCAGAGCGTGGGGTTTCAGACCTCCGACCTCTGGCGGGCGATGCGCGCCGACTGGCCGGGCGCCGCCGATACCGTGCTGCGCGTGGACGGGGGATTGTCGGCCAACGACTGGGCGATGCAGTTTTTGTCCGACGTTCTCGACGCGCCCGTCGATCGACCTGCGAACCTGGAGACCACCGCGCTCGGCGTGGCATGGCTTGCCGGGATGCGGGCGGGTCTCTACCCGGATCAGGTTGAATTCGCCGCCGACTGGGCACGGGACCGCCAGTTCGTGCCGTCAATGGACGACACCGAGCGGAACAAGCATGTCGACCGTTGGTCTCGCGCCGTCGCCGCGACCCAGATGGTCTGAAGATCCGGATCCTGATTGCGCTTGCCAGAACGAACCGGCTGATCGGTTTCGGTGCGGCGCTGACGGGACGATCACATCGAAGTGCTCATCCCGCCCGCTTGATCACTCAACCACACTCGGCGACGTATTCATTTCCGTACTGGTCCTGGTAAACGCAATCGCCGGGGCTGTTGGCCCGCCCGATCAGATTGCCGGCTGCGGCACCCGCGGCGCCCCCAATCACGGCCCCTTCCAGCCGGTCGTCATCATCCGCGACCACCGCACCGAGCGCCGCTCCGGCGGCGGCACCGGTCAGGGTGGACTGGTTGGTCGATGTGGTTTCGCAAGCCGCAGTCAGCGCCACGACGGGCAAGGCAAAGATCAATTTGTTCATTCTGAACTCCTTCAGGTCTCCCCGCCACAACAGAGGCGGGAGTGTCGAGGTTCCCGTTACCGATCCAACCCCGGAGGTTCAGGCGGGGAACTGCCGATGCTCTGGGGCGTTGGGCCGCACATGACAGCGCGCAGCCCCGACGCCGGGTTCGCAGTGCGGCCATGATCGGGAGCCGAAGGGACACGAGAATGACAGACCCCGCGCAGAACTCGCGCGCAATGCGCAATTTCGGCACGGGCTTGGGTCTGCTGGCGGTCATTGCCGCTGCGCTTGTGTTGTGGTGGTTGAAAACCGTCGCATTGATGATGTTCGCCGCCGTTCTGGTTGCCGTCCTGCTCGACGCCGTGGGTCGAGGACTGCGCCGCTTGCTTCCGATCGGCCCGGCCGCCGCGATCATCCTGGGTATCATCCTGCTGCTGACCCTGCTTCTGGGGACGCTCACGCTGCTTGGCACACAGATGGCCGTCGAAATCTCCGAGTTGAGCGACAAGCTTCCGCGCGCCGTCCACGAGTTCGAGCGCTGGCTCAAGCTGGGCAGCATCGAAGACTGGATCTCCAGGAACATGCAGGAGGCCGTCGAATCCGGAACCATGCTTTGGGGTCTGTCGGGCGCAACGAGCATCGCGGTCGGCATCGCGACCGGACTCCTGCTCACCTTTGCCGGCGGGGTGTTTCTGGCCCTGAACCCGCGCGGCTATCGCAAGGGCGCGCTGCGCTTGCTGCCGGCGCATCTGCGGCCCAAGGGCGAAGAGACCCTGGGCGCCATCGGCACATCCCTTCAGGCGTGGCTGATCGGACAACTGGTTGCCATGGTCACGGTTGGTGTCTGCATTTCGCTGGGCCTGTGGTTGCTGGGCGTGTCCACTCCGATCGCGCTCGGCGTCATGGCCGGGCTTCTCGAGTTCATCCCCTATGTCGGCCCCGTGCTCAGTGCGGTTCCGGCAATCGCCGTCGCCTTCGTGGACCAACCGACGACGGCGCTGTGGGTCGCGCTGCTGTATTTCGGCGTTCAGCAGATCGAAGGCGTTCTGCTGATCCCGCTGATTCAGCGCGAGACGGTCGATCTTGCCCCGGCGGCCACGCTGTTTTCGATCGTGGGTTTTGGCATCGTCCTCGGCCCCGTGGGCATTGTCCTTGCCGCGCCCCTGACCGTGTTCGGGATGGTGATTGTCCGGCGCGTCTGGGTCCCCTGGGTCGACAGCTTCGGGGCGAGATCGACCTCGACCTGACGTACCGTGTCGCGCCGTGGAACTGCGAGGGCGCCGAGGCGTTGCCTCAACTGAAATCGAAACAACACCTGATGGAGAGAGCCATGCCAGATATCAAGCAATCCCGCATCCTCATAATCGCCACCCACGGCTTCGAGCAATCCGAACTGGAGCATCCGCTGAAGAACCTGAGGGAACACGGCGCCAACGTGACCGTCGCCAGCCCCGATGGCCAGAAGATCCGCGGATGGGATGGTGACGACTGGGGCGACGAGGTCGATGTGGACGCGACCATCGGCGACGTGAGCGAAGCCGATTTCGACGCGCTGGTCGTGCCCGGCGGGCAAATCAACCCCGACATTCTGAGGACGAAGCCCGAAGCGGTGCGCCTCGTAAACGACTTCTACGACGCGGGCAAGCCGATCGCCGCGATCTGTCACGGCCCTTGGTTGCTGGTTGAAGCGGACATCCTGCGCGGGCGCGAGGCCACGTCCTATGCGTCGATCGCCACGGACGTGAAGAATGCCGGCGCAAACTGGAAAGACCAGGAGGTGGTTGTCGATCAGGCCATCATCACCAGCCGGTCGCCTGCGGATCTCGACGCGTTCGTCGCAAAGATCGTCGAGGAGGTCCAGGAAGGGCCACACGAGCGCCGCGCGGCCTGAGCCGAAACCAGCTCCTAACGGAGCGGACGGTACCGCCGATGGGGAACTTCGTCGGGTTGGACACGTTTATAGAAAAGACGAGTTGATCGAAACTCACATGGAAAGGATCCGAACATGAATTGGGATCAGATCGAAGGCAACTGGAAGCAGCTTGCAGGGCAAGCTCAGGCGAAGTGGGGCAAGATCACCGACGACGAATGGCAGCAAGCCGAAGGACGGCGCGAAGAAATCGTCGGGCTTGTGCAGGAGCGTTACGGCAAAGGGCGCCAGGAAGCTGAGCGGGAAGTCGATCAGTGGCTTGAGCGCATCTGAGAGTTGTTCCCAGCGCTTGATCGCGCCAGGATAACTTCATGGAACAATCACAAGACGCGTGTCGAAACCCGGCGCGCGTCTTTTCGTTTTGCAACTGTGATAAAATTGGAACAGGCCCGCGTTACGCCGGGCATGTCGTCGTCGCCGAATTGCACCTACTTCTCGAACCTGGGTAGCGCTTCGAGTTCTTCTTCCGTCATCGAGATGTAGACGCGCACTTCGACGCCATTTTCAGCGCGCATGATGTCGAGTTGCGACATCTCCAGCTGAACCGGTTTTTCACCGATACCGAGGAAACCGCCGACATCCACAACCGCGGACTGGATCTTGCCGTCTTCCGCGACAATCAGTTCGGAGACTTCGCCGATACGCTTGTCGTTCATGTCATAGGCCAGAGCGCCGGTCAGTTCGTCCACCACGAGATCGCTCTCGGAGGCACTCACGAATCCTTCTCGCGCAAGCCCCGTGCCACTGCTCTTCGTCTCGGGTTGGGTCGCACCCGCGTCGCGCGCCTCGCCTGCCGCTTCGGCCTTTTCGGTTCCGGCGACCGTTTCCCAGGCGTCGACATGGTTCGCCGCAGTTGAGTTCCCCGCGTCTGACAAAGTCGCGTCGGATGCGTCGCTCGCGGCGGCGTCCTGATCGCCCATTCCGGCCACACTGGCGCCCATCGCGCCATAGGTGGGCGCCGTTTCGAGCGCATCCCGAGGCGCATTCAATACCACAAAGAAATCCACTTCCTGATCCGGCGTCCCGCTGTCTGCGACGAACTTCAGCGAATCCATGTCCACCGCGACCTGGTTCTCGCCGATTCCGAGGAATCCGCCGATATCGACCAGCACCGCCTCGACGGTCCCTTCGCGGCTAAAGATGACGTCGTTGATCTCGCCGATGTCATCCCAACCGTCCTGGACCCCCTCATAGGCCTCGGCTTGAGGGCGTCGGTGCGATAGACCCGCATGCCAATGAACTCGGAGGCGTGAAGCTCGGCCGGGTCCGCGTCCCGGCGAAACGCGTCATCGGCCGCCTGCGCAATGCCGGGCCCGACTGTCGCTGCGGCAAGAGCCGTAGAAAGCAGCAGCTTGATCATTGTCTTGGACTCCATTTCCGGGCGTTGCGTCGCGTATTTTCTGTCTGCCTGGCAAACGTTCGGAAAAATCTCCGGGTTCCGGGCGCTCGGCGATATGGCGGAAGATGTTGCCCGAAGAACCGTCCAACTCAGGAAGGTTGCGATTTGTCGGCCTTCATCGACCGCTCGGCCACGCGCAGCAGCGAGACGATCACGAGGCTCAACACCGTCACCGCCGCAGCGAGGCCCCAAAGGCCAAGCCCCACGGCCAGCCCGATCGACGCTGCCAGCCAGAGACTGGCGCCCGTGGTCAACCCCCGAACCTCGCCGCGCGCAAAGACGATCAGACCCGCCGCCAGAAAGGCCACGCCGGCCGTCACGGCTTCAACCAGGCGGATCGGGTCCATGCGCACGTCGTTGCCAAAGTCCCTGGAAATCAGTTCCAGCGTGGTGATGCAGTAGCAGGTGGCCGCGACGGCGACGAGCATATGGGTCCGCAAACCGGCGGGGCGGTCGTGCTTTTCACGCTCGAAGCCGAGCAGCCCCGCCAGGAAGATGCTGCCGACCAGCCGAACCAGCATCACCGGCCACGGCGTGACCATTGCGCTTCCGAACTCCGCTTGCAGGATTTCCAGGATTTCCGTCATGAAGTCTTGCCCGGCTTGGGTTGTTCCAGGGGAAAAACTTCCGGACGTTCGGGTGGGTTCCGGCAAAAACCGCTTGCGGTCAGCGGATGGTGGCATCCGAAGTCTGTCGCAACGCGCCCAGCACCAGCATACGTTGCACTATCGCCATCGGATTGTTTCCTGCGTCGAGATCCAGACGCCGCAGGCAGTGGCGGTCCACATCCGTCGGCGTATGGCCGACTCCCTGTGAAAACAGGTGCAGCATCCCCCGCCAGGACCCGGAGGCGTGCTTCAGGCTGGCCAGCGCCGGGAGCAGCCGGCGTTCGGTTTCATCGAAATCCGTCCCGAAGGGGAAGACAGGCAGCGTACCGGTCTGGCGATGGGGGCGCAGCCAAGTGGAGAGCAGGTCGGGCGTGTTGCGCCGATGCTCCTCTGCAATTCGGGCGGAGTCGCGGATCTTGCCTGCCGATCTTGCGCGGGCGAGCAGGTCGTCCTGGAACCGGCTGTCGGCGATCGCCACGAGCGACAGGATGGCATCTTCGTCCGTACGGCCGCGCAGGTCGGCGATGCCGTACTCCGTGACGACGACGTCGCGCAAGTGCCGCGGTATGGTCTCGTGCGGGTGATCCCAGACGATGTTCGACACGGTTCGGCCGCCGCTCTGGCGTGTTGCTTTGAGGGTGAGGATCGACCGGCCGCCGGGCAACGCGAAGGCCTGGGAGACGAAGTCGTACTGACCCCCGACGCCGCTCACGGTCTCGCCGTCGCGCGTCGCATCGGACACGGCGCCACCGAGGGCCGTGACCTTCATCGCGGTGTTGACGAAACGCGCGTTCCGGCGGGCCATACGCCGCTCCACCTCGCCGCCCAGGAGCTGATTGGTGAAGGAGACCGGCATCATCGAGATGCGAGAACGCTCGTCCGCCGGCATGTCACGCAGGCGCCGGTAGAAGGCGCGGCTGTCGAGAAAGAACCCGGCATGGATGCAGGCGCCTTGCGATTCGCGTCGAGCGATCCTGGCCTCGAAGAGTGCGAGCAACCCTTCGACCAGCATTTCGGTGACGACGTAGAGACCTTCGTCGAAGCGGCCCGCCTCGTCGAAGGCACCCCGTGGAAAGGGACTGTCGCGCAGGATCCCGCGGGATGTCTCGGACCGTTCGTGACGCAGCAGCAGCGCCGAGGCTACTGCATCGCCGATCTGACCGATCCCGATCTGCAGCGTGCCGCCATCGGGGATGAGGGTCGAGACATGCAGACCGATGGCATGATCGGCGAGCGACACCGGCCGCTTCACGGCGGAGAAGAGTTCGAACTGCGTCTCCGGATCGTCGAGCAGCAGGTCGATCTGGTCCGCCTCTATGGCGCCGGTGCCGTCCATGAACGGCAGTTCGAGATTGACTTCCCCCACCATCAGGAACTCCGCGCTGCCGTCCTGGCGGGCTTTCAGCAGGTCGACCGTGATGTCGGTGTTGCAGGACAGGCTGAACCTGTCCTCGTCGCGCGCAAGAAGCTGCGCGATCACGTTCGGCTTGCGATCCAACAGGTAGTGCAGCGCATGCGTGTAGTTCGCGGTGATGTAGGAGGCCTGCGCGCCACGATTGCCCAACCAGTTGCCCGCCATGAAGAAGAATTCACTGACCGCGATGTTGGGCGGCAGCGCACCCTCGCGCTGCAATTCGGCGTACCGGATCTTGGGGTAGGCACCGAAGAGCCGGTCCATCGCAGGCCCGAGGAACCGCGACTCAAGATCGCTGCTGGGCCTCGGGCGTTCCAGCGTCAGAGCCGTGAAGATCTCGAGCCTGATCGCATCATCCTGCTCGGCCAGCCGGGTCAGCGCATTGAGAACCGTGACTGCCTTGCCCAAACCAAGCGGCAACGCGAGGCGGATCTCGGGTCCTACGCGATCGATGATCTCCCGCGCCAGCGCGTCGGCGTCGCGGCGGATCGTGCCCGCCGCCATGTCAGGCGAAGTGCGACCAGCCGCGATCCGGTTTGAAGCGATCTCCATGTTCCTTGGCGAGTTCGTCCAGACGCGCGCAGACGTCGTTCACGCCCCGCTGCCTGGCGTAGTGCAGCGGACCGCCCCGGAACGGCGCGAAGCCGGTGCCGAAGATCATCGCCGCGTCGACCTGCTCGGCATCCTTCGCGACATCCTTGCGCAGGCACTCGACGCAGGCATCGACCATCGGCAGGATCAGCCGGTCGGTCAGCCGCGTCTCGGGCTCCGCGTTGCCGGTCTTGCGGGCGTCGCCGTTCTTCCAGGTATAGAAGCCCTCGCCTGACTTCTTGCCGGTCTTGCCATCGTCCTGCACCATCTTTCGGAACCAGTCCGGCATTGCAGGCAGCGGCTTGTCCACCTGGTCGCGCAGGCTTTCGGCCACATCGAGGCAGATGTCGAGGCCCACGCGGTCGGCCAGTTCCACCGGCCCCATCGGCATGCCGAAGCGTTCGGCGGTCAGGTCGATCGCCTCCTTCTGAACACCTTCGTCGATCAGCAGCACCGCCTCCAGCAGGTAGGGCATGAGCGCACGGTTCACGAGAAACCCCGGCGCATCCGACACCCGCGCCGGCAGCTTGCCGATGCTGTCGCAGAAGCCGGCGAGCGTGTCGGTGACGGTTCCGTAAGTCTCGCCGGTGCTCACCACCTCGACCAGGGGCATCTGCCCCACCGGGTTGAAGAAGTGCAGCCCCGCAAAGCGCGTCGGCCGCTGCAGCCCTTCTTTCAGGGCCGAAAGCGACAGGCTCGACGTGTTCGTGGCCAGGATCGCGTTCTGTTTCATCTTCGGCTCGACATCGGCATAGATGGCGGCCTTGACCTTCGCATTCTCCGGACCGGCCTCGATCACCAGGTCGGCATGGCCAATCCCGTGCCCCTTGGTATCCGGCGTCAGGCGGTCGAGCGTGTCGCGCGTCTCCATCGAAGACAGGTGCCCGCGCTTGCACATCTCGGTCGCGATCCCCATCGCCTCGCTCAGCTTCGACCAGTCGGGATCTGTCAGTGTGACCCGCTTGCCTTTCATCGCGCACCAGCCGGCGATGGCACCGCCCATCTCGCCCGCGCCGATGACGTGGACATGGACGATGTCATCCGCATCAGGAGCATCCGATTTCAGCCGGTTTCGCAGGTGGAAGACGCGGATCAGGTTCTTCGTCGTGTCGGTGAAGAGCAGTCGTGCAAAAGATTCGATCTCTCCGGATTGCATCGCCCGACGGTCGCCGTGATGTTGATCCCAAAGGTCGATCAACGCGTGCGGCGCCGGGTAATGATCGCGGGGGGCCCGCTCCTCCGCCTTGTCGCGCATCCGACCCGCCGCAAAGGACCGGACCGTCCCGCTCTTCATGGCGCGACCGAAAAAGCCGGGGCTTTCGTGGTGGATTCCGTCTGTCACAATCGTTCTGACGGCGTTGGCAACGTGACGTTCCTCGATCACCTTGTCCGCGATCCCGAGCTTGCGCGCCTTCTTGGTGCGCGCCGATTTCCCGGTCAGCATCATCGTCATCGCTTCGGTCGCGTCGATCCTATTCGGCAGGCGGAAGGTGCCGCCAAGGCCCGGGTGCAGCCCCAGGTTCACCTCCGGGAAGCCGAAACGCGCACCGCCGATGGCGAGGATCGTGTCGCAGGCCAGCGCGATTTCGAAACCCGCGCCCAACGCGTCGCCGTGGACGATGGCGATGGTCGGGCAATCGAGCTTTTCGAGGCGGTCGAGGATCGCGTGCGCCTGGCGCAACTCCTCCCTCGCCGCCTGTTCGTCCGTCATTCCGGACAGCATGCCGATGTCGGCCCCGGCGGCGAACCCGCCCGGCTTGGCGGAGCGGATGACGACGCCGCGGGGCTTGTCGATCTCGATCCGCCCGACCTGTTCGGAGAGGCCTTGCAGAACCTCGGCGGTCACCGTGTTCGTGCTGCGCCCCTCGACGTCGAGAGCCATCCACACGACCCCGTCGTCGTCCGTGGCCACCCGCCAGCCCTTGTCCGGCTCGGCATTTGCGGCCGGACCCAGTTCAAGCGGAGTTTTCCCGAGGAATTCCAGAACAGGTTGAGTCATGCCGCGGCCTCCAGAAGCATCGCACCGCCCTGCCCGCCGCCGATGCATTCGGTGGCGATTCCGCGGCGTTCCTTGCGCCGTTGCATCGCACGGGCCAAGTGCAGCACGATGCGGTTTCCGCTGGTGCCGACCGGATGGCCGAGCGCGATCGCACCCCCATCGACATTGAGGTTGCTGTGATCGATCGCACCGAACGCACCGTCGAGGCCCAGCACGTCCTTGCAGAACCCGGCATCGTCCCAGGCGGCGAGGCAGCCCAGAAGCTGCGCCGCGAAGGCTTCGTTGATTTCCCAAAGGTCGACATCGTCGCGCTTGAGCTGGCGCCGCTGCATCATCGCGGTCGAGGACAGCACCGGACCCAGCCCCATGACCGAGGGGTCGAGCGCCGACCATTCGCTGTCGACGATGCGGGCGATGGGCTCCAGCCCATGCGTCTCCACCGCCTGTTCGGAGGCGAGCACGCACCAGCTGGCGCCATCCGTCACCTGCGAGGAATTGCCGGCCGTCACCTGTCCATAGGGTTTCTCGAAGACCGGTTTGAGCTTCGACAGCGCCTCCTTCGACGTGTCCGGACGCAGCCCGTCGTCGCGGTCATGCAGGTGACCCTCGCGGTCGAAGGCCGGCGTGATCTCGTCGGCGAGCCAGCCTTCGTTCTGCGCATGCGCCAGGCGCTTGTGGCTCTCCATCGCGTAGGCGTCGGCATCGTCCCGGCTGATACCGAAGCGGTGCGCCACGATCTCCGCCGTCTGGCCCATGCTGAGGTCCGTGATCGGATCGGTCAGGCCGCGCTCCAGCCCGACCACGGGCTTGAAGAATCCCGGGCGGAAGTCCGCCATGTGCCGCGCGGTCTCGACGGCGCTCTTGGAGGTGGCCATGTTGGCATACCATTCGGTTGCTTCCGAGGAGAGGACCAGCGGCGCATGGCTCAGCGCCTCGGTGCCGCCGGCCAGGATCAGGTCGTGAGATCCGTCCCGGATGTACCGGAACGCGGTGTCGATGGACTGCATGCCCGACCCGCAATTGATCTGCACGGTGAAGGCCGGCATGTCCGCACCCATTCCCAAACGAAGTGCCGCCACGCGCGCCGGGTTCATCTCGTCGGCGATGACGTTCACGCAGCCGAGGATCACGAGGTCGAAGGCGTTGGCGGGGAACGGCTGGCGCAGCAACAGCGGCCGGCCGCATTGCACGGCGAGATCGACCGGCGTGAACGGCCCCGGCCCGCCGCGCACCTTGAGGAACGGCGTTCGGGCGCCATCGACGATGTAGACGGGGCGTTCTTCGGTCATTCTGCGGCCTCCTTGGCCTCTGGATCGCGGGCAACGGCCGCAGGTTTACGCGCAGGCGCATCCGGGTAACGTTGTGCGATCTCGGCCGGCGAGAAATCGTCGACCCGGACCACCTCGGCCACCTTGGCCCGCATGTCGTCGATCCGCTCCGCTTCCGAGTCCGTCAGGCGACCCTGTGCGCGGGCTTGCGCCACGGTCAGGTTCGCCTTCCGCAACCGTTTCAGGATCGGTGCGCAGTCCGTCACGGCCGCGAATGCCGCGTTCAGACTCTCGACGCCATCCTTGGCGCAGCCGTCATGGCACGCGCCCTTGATCCGGTCCCGGGTCGACCCGGCGTTGGAGATCAGGTCGGCGCAGGCCTCGGTCAGGCGGTCGGACGGGCCGCGGCTGCGCTGCCCGGTCAGGATCAGGGGCCGGAGGAACCAAGAGGCCCAGCGCGCAGGCAAGTTCGCAAGCACCTCGTCGAGACTCCTTCCGATCTTGGCGAAGGCCATTTCGGCGGAGTAGTCGAGCAACGGACGGTCGCTCTCGAGAGCGCCCTCGTCCTCCCACCGCTTCACGGTCGCCGACAGTATGTAGAGTTCCGAAAGCACATCGCCCAGCCGTGCCGACAGCATTTCGCGCCGCTTGAGGTCGCCGCCCAACGTGAGGAAGGCGAAATCGGACACCAGCGCGAAGGCCGCCGACCAGCGCGACATCTGCCGGTAGATCTCGCGCGCGGGACCCCTGGGGGCCGGCGCGGACCAGCCATCCGTCCAGGCGCGCCCCGTGGCACGGCCCATTGTCCGGAACGTATGCCCGACATGTGCCCAGAACGCCCGGTCGAACGCGTCCAGGGATTCCGCCCGGTCATCCTTTGACAGCGCGTCCATCTCGCTCAGCAGGTGCGGGTGCGCGCGGATCGCCCCCTGTCCGAAGATGATCAGGCTGCGGGTCAGGATGTTGGCACCTTCGACCGTGATGCCGATGGGAAGCGCGTTGTAGAACATCGAGAGGTAGTTGCGCGGCCCGTCGATCACCGCCTTGCCGGCATGAATGTCCATCGCGTCGTTCATCGCGTCGCGCATCCGGTAGGTACCGGAGGCCTTCATGATGCCCGAAATCACGGCCAGCTTGTGGCCCTCGTCCAGCCCCGCACATGTCAGCCGCCGAGCGGCGTCCAGCGAATAGGCGCCGGCGGCAAGCCGTGCCAGCCCTTCCTGCACGCCGCCGAACTTGGCGATCGGAATCCCGAACTGCTCTCGGATGCGGGCGTAGGCGCCGGTCGTGTGCGCCGCCATGGACGTCGCCGCGGAGCCCAGCGAGGGCAGCGAGATCCCGCGACCGGCAGCCAGCGCGCTCATCAGCATCATCCAGCCGCGCCCGGCATAGTCCGGACCGCCGATGATGTGGTCGAGCGGGATGAAGACGTCGGTGCCGGTGGTCGGGCCGTTCTCGAACATCTGACCGCTCGGAATGTGGCGGCGGCCCGTTTCCACGCCTTTCAGGTTCGTCGGAACCAGAGCACAGGTGATGCCTACGTCGGATTCGTCGCCGAGCAGACGGTCGGGATCGATCATCTTGAAGGCGAGACCCAGAACCGTGCAGACAGGCGAGAGCGTGATGTAGCGCTTCGACCAGTTGAGCCGAAGGCCAAGCACTTCCTTGCCATCCCACTCGCCGCGGCAGACGACGCCGGTGTCCTCCATCGCGGCCGCGTCCGATCCGGCGGCTTCGCTGGTCAAGCCGAAGGCCGGGAGTTCACGCCCGTCGGCCAGCCGAGGCAGCCAATGGTCCTTCTGCGCCTTCGTGCCGAACTGCAGCAGAAGCTCGCCCGGCCCCAGCGAGTTCGGCACCATCACGGTGATGGCCGCGACCAGCGAGCGGGTGGAGATGAACCGGACGACCTCCGAATGCGCGTAGGCGGAAAAGCCGAGACCGCCATGCGACTTCGGAATGATCATCCCGAAGAACTTGTTGTCTCGCAGGAACGTCCAGACCTCTTCGGAGAGGCCCGCAGTCTGCGTGTTGATCTTCCACTCGTCCACCATGTCGCAAAGCTGACGGCACGGTCCGTCGAGAAACGCCTGCTCCTCCTCGCTGAGTTGCGGGGCCCGTACGTCGCGCAGCTTCGACCAGTCGGGATCGCCGGAGAAGAGCTCCGCGTCCCACCAGACCTCGCCGGCATTGAGCGCCTCTTCCTCTGTCGGCGACAGGGTAGGAAGTGCACCTTTTGCCCAGTGGTGGATTGGACGCGTAATCCAGTCGCGGCGAAATGTTCTGAAAGCCATTGTCTCTCCTCCCGCATCTTGAACGCAAGAAGCGCCGCGGGAGTTCCGCAGAATCCCACCGGCTGCCGCTTTCGGAAGATAATCCTTATTTGCTGTGGTGTCTAACGCGCACCCGGCCGACGCCATCGCGCCGACGGTGTCAACTCACGTCGTCTGCCTTGGGATCGTCATCCACCTGATTGTGCAGGATTTCCTTGATCTCCTGCATCAGTTCCTGCCGCTCGGGGTCCGGGTCGGTGTCCTCACCTTGCGCAACCTGCGTCAGGACCTCCTTCAGCCAGGCCTTGCGGCCATCCCCCGAATATCCTTCGTCCGCCATCACTTCGAGGATTTCATTGCGTGAGATCGGGCGGCCCTTGGTAGGAGATTCGAGGGGCGGTTTGTCGTCAGGATCGCTCATTCACGATGTCCTTTCCGATTGGCAAAGCTTTGCAAATGATGACTTTCACACTGTCGAATGTACCGCAGAACATTTATCTCGACCGATCTCTTGAGTATCGGAAGCGCAAGCAAGGAAACCGATGTTCTCACCCCTCCCTTCGGCCCACCCGCGATGCGGTGCACTCCTACTCGTCGGCTTCTTCGGCTGTCTCGGAAATCTCCTGGCCAGCTGTCTGAATGTCTTGACCAGCCCCTTTTACAGTCTCGCAAGCAGCGAGCATTCCAAAGCTGAACAGGGCAAGAAGGGGAATGCCGTAGCGGGTCATGGAGAGTTCCTTTCATTTGATCTCCGCACTCAACGCCACACTGTCGCAACGGTTCCCGAGCCCCGAACGGCGCCTGAAATCAGCCTTCGGGGACAAACGCTTCGTCGCCCGGCTGCACGATCGGAAAGACGACATGAAGCTCGTATCGCTGTGGCAATGCCCTGATGTCGAGCGCTCCGTCGAGTTGCATCACGAAGGATTCGATGAGGCGCGAGCCAAGTCCGGAGCCCTTCGATGTCATGACCTCGTCCTCGGCGTTCCTGGAACTGCCGAGAGAATTTGAGACGCTCAAGCAGAGGTCCGTGTCATCGCATCTCTTGAGCGCGATGGTGATCCAGGGAGGCTCATCACCTTCATTCCCGCAATATTTCACCGCGTTCATCGCGGCCTCTGTCGCCAGCAGGGACAAAGGCACCGACTGATCCGGGCTTATCTCCACCGGGTCGAGGTCCGTCGTGAGTTGAATGCGATGATTCGTCTCGTCGAGCGTTCCGACGATCACAAGCTGCTGGATGATCTCCTGCAGCAGCTCGTCGGCCCGGACCAGGGACAGTTTGCGCGCCAGATAAAGGTAGCGGTGTATCGCCGACAGCGCGAGGACTCGATCCTGCACCCGGCGCAGAATGCTCCGGGCCTCCGCAATGTCCGTGGCCCGTATCTGCATGTTCAGCATGCTGGAGATGAGCTGCAGATTGTTCTTGACCCTGTGGTGCACCTCGCGGAGCAGAACCGTCTTTTCCCGGATGTCCTCCTCCCGGCGTCGATCCTGTTCCGAGAGCCGCCGCGTCATGGCGCGGAAGGCCTCCGCCACCACCTCCAGCTCTTCCGGCGCGTCGTCAAGTCGCGCCTGATCCAGGTCGATGTCTCCCCTGGAATATTGGCGCATCCACTCCCGCAATTGCCGAACGTGCCGGATCACGAGCCGATGCACGCCGACATAGGCGACGGCGATCGCTATGACCCAGATCGCCAGCGGAAAATAGAGCGCCATCGCAGCCTCGTAGGCCGGAAGCATGATGCCGCGGTGCTGCGGCTCCCAGCTGCCGAGCGCGAAAATTCGACCCTCCACGATCGGGGACACGGCAAAGTCGCGGATGTTGGAGTGGCGGTTCCGTCCCCGGAAGGAGGTTCCGCCCTGCCGCGCCAGATCCGCGAGGAGTTGAGTCTCTGGAAGCACAGACCGCCGGTCATCTCCGAAATCATCCGTCGCGATGAGTTCGCCATCAGGCTGGAAGAGCACGAGATCGACGTCGTCGCTCGCGGTCGACAGAGCCTCGTTCAAGGCCGAGATCGACACCGCGACCCAGACCGAACCGTCAACCTGCCCGTCGGAAACGACCGGTGCCGTCACGCCCAGGGTCGCAATCCCGCCGAGGAATGCGAACGGGCGAAGAGTTACGTTCTGGTGCAACTGCTCCAACTGCGCCGCGGTCGGCAGCGGCACTTCCAGATCAACGCCGCCGGGTTTCGAGGAACAGACCAGCCCCAACGCGTCGTCGTTGTAACCGGCAAAGACGATCTGGTCCGAAGACTGCACGACCCGCTGCATCAGCGCGTCGCAGGTGCCGTCGCCGGGCGGCAGTTCCGTCAGGAGGATCGCTAGCGTCTCCGCGGAGGTGAATGCTTTCTGGATGACCTTGCGGCTTTCCGACACCGCCTGTTCTGTGCGCCCCAAGAGCGCCGTTTCGGAAAGGCTCTGCCGCTCCTGGAGGACCCGATGCGTCTGATAAACCGAAATCAGGCCCAGTGGCATTATCGCAATGCTCAGGACCAGCATAAGCCGGGCCGCCAGTTTCGGTTGCACCTTTTTGTCCCGCGCGAGCGGTAATTTCATGCAGCGGGTTTCCCGTTGACAATCGCCAGCGTGGCCGCATCGGTCAGTTCGAATTCCTCTTCGTCATCGAGCTGCATCAATTCCTTCAGACGTTTGCGGGCGCGATTGGTACGGCTCTTGATCGTTCCGACCGCGCAGCCGCACATGTCCGCGACTTCCTCGACGGAGAAACCCTCCGCGCCCACGAGGATCAGAACCTCGCGATGCTCGTCGCTCAGCTTGGCGAAGGCGGCCCTGAAATCGGCCATGACGAGCGTCCCGTCATGGTGCGGTTTTTCGGACAATTGTCCGGCCATGATGCCATCCGGATCCTCGACCTCCCGCTTGCGTTTGCGAAGCAGCGAATAATACGTGTTGCGCAGGATCGTGAAGAGCCAGGCACGCATGTTCGTGCCCTGCTCGAACTTGTCGAAATTGCTCCAGGCCTTGACGAGAGCGTCCTGAACGAGGTCGTCCGCCGCAGCGGAGTTGCGCGTCAGGCTCAAGGCAAACGCGCGAAGGGCCGGCAGATGTTCGACCAGTTCCTCTCTTGGATCTTTGGTGGTGGTCACTCGTCGTCCTCGGATGAAGCTTCGGCCCTGTCGATTTCTCGGTCGCTCTTCTCTTCACGTAGCTGTTCAATGAGCTTTTTGAACCTGTCGGGAACGGGTTGGTTCAACGTCTCTCGATAGACGCGCCGGAGGTTGGCGTCGATTTGCTCGTCCAAGATTGGAGTCCCGCGATTTTTTGCCATTACGACGATTTCTTGCCATCATTGCCCGGGCACTGTTTTGTACCCGGGCGGGAACCTAACACGCTTTGACGAGTTTGGTTCCCCGTGGAGAGATTTTTTTCGAGGACACTCACAATATGGAAACAGAACGCCAGAGCAGTCTCGCGGAGCCGATCGAACGCGAACTTCCCTATCTGCGTCGTTATGCCAGGGCTCTGACAGGCAATCAGAGGACGGGAGACCACTATGCGATCGCGACGCTCGAGGCCGTGCTGGCCGACAGCCAGGTACTCGACAGCGGGCTCGACACCCGCACCGCCCTGTTTCGCGCCTTTCATCAGATCTGGAGCTCTTCGGGAGCGCCGGTCGAAGAGGCCGACATCGCCGACACCCAGGAAACGCAGGCTCAGCTTCGGCTTTCCGGCCTGACGCAGAACACGCGTGAAGCGTTGCTTCTCCACAGTATCGAGGGATTTCTCGATCCAGGAGATCGGAGCCATCATCGAAGTGTCGGCGGATGAAGCGCACGAATTGGTCACCATCGCGCGTCGGGAAATGCAGAGCGCGATCCGGGGCCGTGTCATGGTCATCGAGGACGAGCCGGTCATCGCCATGGACATATCCGCAATCGTGGAAAGCATGGGCCATCAGGTCACCGGCATCG
This sequence comes from uncultured Alphaproteobacteria bacterium, assembly GCA_963721175.1. Lineage (GTDB taxonomy): Bacteria > Pseudomonadota > Alphaproteobacteria > Rhodobacterales > Rhodobacteraceae > Aliishimia. The sequence goes on from CAVRIG010000026.1 coordinate 482,772, forward strand.
CCCGCACGCGCGACCGCGCGATCGAGTTGGCGCGCCGCGATCCTCCGGATCTGATCCTCGCCGACATACAGTTGGCCGACAAGTCGTCGGGCATCGATGCGGTCAACCACATCCTGACGGAGATCGAGGATGTACCGGTGGTGTTCATCACTGCCTTTCCCGAACGACTGCTGACCGGCGAACGGCCCGAACCGGCCTTCCTGATCACGAAGCCCTACTCCGAGGACCAGGTCGAGTCCGCGATAAGCCAGGCGATGTTCTTTGCCAGCACCGAAACCTTGAGCGCCTGATCAAAAAGGCCCTGCGCCTGACAGCGCAGGGCCCTTCACTCATCCACCCTCTACTTGTTAACACTTCCTTAAAACTGCTGAGGCCGGTCATCGTTCCGCTTCAGCAATAATACAATGCTCGTGAGCATTAATCGGCCGCCGTCGCCCGCAGCATCCAGGCGGCTTCTTCGTGGAACGCACTGCGTGCGGTCGCCAGATCGTCCGTCACCGGGTCACCGTGTTCTCCCGCCAGTTCGACGAGTGCATGAAGACGGTGCGCAGTCCGCTCATGATCCTCGGCGAGATCCTCGATCATCTCCCGAGCGGAGGGCGTTTCGCCGACATCCTTGACGACGGATCGCTTCTCGAGGCTCGCGAATTGCAGCGGGGCAAGGTGGCCCAGCGCCCGGATCCGCTCCGCGATCGTGTCGGACGCCTCGAACAGGTTGGAGTATTGCTCCTCCGTCATCTTGTGGATGGGATAGAACAACGGCCCCGTCACGTTCCAGTGATAGCTGTGGGTCTTGAACATGAGGCGATAGGTGTCGGCAAGCACGTCCGCGAGGCCTTCCGCGACGGCCTTCGTGTCGCGGACGCCGGCTTCGGTTTCGACCTCGCTGGGTGTGGTGCGCAGTACATCTGCCATTTTTGGTCACTCCTTCGCATTTTTGCGTTCTGAAAAAGTTGCGCGCCGCCGTTCGCTTTGGGCGGCGCGCCTGGTCTCTCACGTAGTGTCGGCGGTTAGCGCACAGCTCTCATGATCAATGCCGCCACGAACAGCACGAGGAAGATAAAGAACAGGATCTGCGCAATTCCGGCGGATGCGGACGCGATCCCGCCGAACCCGAAAACGCCGGCGATCAGTGCGACGACGAGAAATATCAGAGCCCAATAGAGCATGGCTACCTCCGGCAGCTTGTTGCATTCACAAAAACAACTTTCCATCCGGCCTCGGGTTCCGGATGTCTTGCGAATATTTGATCAGATGCTCAAAATTCGGCGGCGTCCCGCGCCCACGGCCCATACCAGCCGTCTTGTCCAGGGCGACGTCCGACGCAACGCTACTGGAGGGGCTGGGGCACCGCCACGTTGCGAACCATGTTTTCCGAGAATGGACGAAGAAGCATTCCCCATCCTCGAGCAAGGGCTCGCGCCTGGTCATCCTCGCCCACGGTGAGAATAATGCGCGCACCATACCGGCTCAGGGTTTGATCGAGCCCACGTTCGAGCACGGTCTCGAAACACACGTCCAAGAACGCGGCGGAAATCCTGTTTTCGCCGCTCAGCTTTTTCGGCACTTCACCTGCGTTTCTGGCAAGAATCACGCGACACGGCCCCATGGAAGACAATGATCCCATGATATCATCGGCGATCAGCGGATCGCGTTCCATGACCAGGAAAACGGGTTCATCGGAGGGCCCCGGCTTCAGGGCGCGATTCGCAGGTATTTCCATTACATCCTTCTTCGTCATGCCTCCCTTATGCTAGAGATTCACGGACCTCACATTAAACTACGACATAGAGAATCGAATTTTGGATGATGATCGACTGCAGAAGGTGCCCGCTCCGGAAACACGACATCTTCGTTCCGATGAGCGAAGACGAACTCGACTTCATGGCGAAGTTCAAACGCGGCGAGTTGCAGGTGGACGCCGGAACCTCGCTCATGAACGAAGGCTCGACTACTCCGCAACTTTATACGGTGCTCGAAGGTCTTGGCCTGCGCTACAAGACGCTTGAAACGGGTGATCGCCAGGTGATCGGATTCATCCTGCCTGGCGATTTCATCGGCTTGCAGGCCGGGGTGATGAACGAGATGCATCATTCCGTCGAGGCGACGACGGACATGAAACTGTGCGTCTTTGACCGCAAATCCTTGTGGTCACTCTTTCATGATCATCCCGAGCGCGCCTTCGATCTGACCTGGATCGCCGCGATCGAGGAACATTTCCTCGGAGAATCGCTCGCCATGCTCGGGCACTTGCGGGGCATGGAGCGCGTCGCACGCGCCTTCATCCGGCTGTTCAATCGGGCGAACGCGCTCGATCTGACCGAAAACGGGCGCATGCTTCTGCCTTACAGGCAACAGGATCTCGCCGATGCGCTTGGACTGTCGTTGGTGCATACCAACAAGACCCTTAAGCGCTTGCGGGACCGCGGGATCGCCAAGTGGCAGGACGGATACCTGACGGTCCTGAGCTTCGATGGCCTGTGCGAAGTCGCCGGCGTCGAGATCGACCACGCCCCGTTGAAGCGCCCGCTGATGTAATCCCGCCGCCACGTCTTTTCGCGGAACAGCAGCCGGGGAAAGATGCAGCCGGCGAACCGCTCTGCGGGGTTGCGCGGCTGCCGACTGCTGTCGCAGACTCGTGAACGCAAAATGGAGAGACGTTCCGACAATGAAGTTTCTCGTCGCAATCCTGATCATCGTCGCCCTCGGACTTCTGGCGCTGGCCCTCCTGCTTGTTCTGGATCGCCGGGCGGACCGTGCCGAATGGGCGAGGCTCGAGGCGCTGCAGCCCGACCAGCCCGTCCCGTTTTCCGAAGTGATGCTGGAGGGCCTGCCCGAGCCGGCCCGCAGGTACTTCACCTTCACGATCCAGCCGGGAACACCGCTTCTGCCGGTGGCCATCATCGAGATGACGGGCCGGTTCAGCCTGGGGACGAAGGAGAACCCGAATTACCAGCCCATGGAAGCGCGTCAGATCCTCGCCCCACCCGAAGGCTTTGTCTGGACGATGCGGACCCGCGGCGGAATGCCGGTTTCCGGATCCGATACGGGCAAGTGGACGCGGTTCCGGATCTTCGGACTGCTGCCGGTCGCGCGGCTTGGCGGCACCCCCGACCACACCCGCTCCGCCTTCGGGCGCTACGTGGCGGAGGCGACCTTCTGGACCCCTGCAGCCCTCCTGCCCGGACCCGGCGTGACATGGGAGGCCGTGGACGAGGACACCGCCCGCGTGACCCTGCGGCACGGGGAGTTGGAGCAGGCGGTCGATGTCACTGTCGATTCCGCCGGGCGTCCGGTGCAGGTGTCCTTCCAGCGCTGGAGCAACGCCAACACGGAGAAGGTGCATCGCTTGCAGCCATTCGGCGGCTACCTGTCGGATTTTCGTGACGTGCGCGGCTACCGCCTGCCATTCCGGGCCGAAGCCGGCAACATGTTCGGAACCGACGAATACTTCGCCTTCTTCCTGGCGGAGGTCATGGACATCACGTTCCCATAGACTTGAACCTGCGCAGGCTCTTCGAAGACCGATAACCCGGATAGGCTTTTACTCCGCGGGTTCGTGGAACAAATGCTGCGCCGCGGCGTCTTGTAGGGAATGGACCGGAACACCCGCACATTCCGCGTGACCGAAACCTCGCGCATTCCCCTGGATGGGCTCGTTCTCGGCTGGGGCGCAATGGTCCCATTCCCTCTGCTTGCCGCCATCTGCTGGTGGCATGAAGGTTGGGCTGAAATCGCTGCCCTGGCGGCGCAGCTTTGGGGTGCCGCACTCCTGCTCTTTTTCGCCGGCGTCCGGCGCGGCCTGAGCTTCCGGACGGAAGGTGGCCCCCGATTGCGTCAACTCACAGCCTTCGCGCTGCTGTTCTGTACCGGGCTCGTGGTTTTGATCGTGCCCGTGCCGGCCGCGCTCCTCATCATCGCGGGAGCGCTTGCTGTGCTCGCTGTGGAGGATGTCCGGTGTGCGCCGCGCGGTGACGTGCCGCTCTATTTCCGGCGTTTGCGACCGGCGCAGATGACCTTCGCGGTCGCGTCGGTCCTGTTGTGCTGGTGGGCGGTTTGACAACTCAATCGGGCGGCGGGGCCGCACGGTCCTGGTGCTCTGAGCACAGGGCAACCGGCCGGCTGATGAGCGGGAACAAACCTGAGCATTCCCAGGTTTCGCAGACCGCCGCCGTCTGCAGGCCGCCGGCGGCCCACAGCAACGGCCCAAAGCAAAAGGAAATGGACATGCCCTCCGAGTGTGGTGCTCAGCAGAAATGGCAAAGGCGCCGCCCCGTCGGGCCCGCAGCGCGAGGCCCAAACGGACAGTGACTGACCCCGCGCGACCGATGACCCCGCCCGTACCGAAAGGACTTGTCTACTACCCCGATGACCGGCCGGGCATCACCCGTCGTCGTCGCGGCCGCGGTTTCAGCTACCACGCGCCCGATGGCAGCCTGATCCGCGACGCGGCAGAGCGTGAGCGCATCGAGGCCATCGCCGTGCCGCCGGCCTACAGCACCGTCTGGATCACGCCCGAGCCGAGGGGCCACCTGCAGGCCACCGGCCGCGACGACCGGGGCCGCAAGCAGTATCGCTACCATGCGGACTGGCGGGCGATGCGGGACCAGAGGAAATACGACGGCCTCGCCGCCTTCGGCCGGACCCTGCCTTTGCTCCGCGCACGGGTCGCGGAGGGTCTGAGGGCCGAGGCCGGCTCGCGGGAATTGGCGTTGGCCGCGGTGCTGGCGCTGCTCGACCGTGCCGCGCTGCGCGTCGGGACGGCCGATTACGCGCGCGACAACAAGAGCTACGGCGCCACCACGCTGCTCGGCCGTCACATCACCTTCGACGACAATGGCGGGGTGACGCTGGACTTTCCCGGGAAGGGCGGCACGCCGGTCAGATGCCATTTGCATGGGCCCCGCCTGCAACGCGCCCTTCACGATGTCCGCGACCTTCCAGGGGCGGAGCTGATCGGCTGGCAGGACGCTACCGGCGCGGTACACGCGATCCGTTCGGAGGACGTGAACGCCAGGCTCGAAGATATCTGCGGAGAGGGCACGACGGCCAAGACCTTCCGCACCTGGACCGGCACCCATGCCGCCTTCGCCGCGGCCGAGGCGCCAGATCGCCTGAGCATCAGGATCATGGCCGAGGCAGCGGCACAGCGGCTCGGCAACACCCCGGCCATATCGCGCGGCAGCTACATCCACCCGAAAGTGCTCGACCTCGCCGCGCTGGATGCCGAAGAGCGTCTGGCGCTCCTGGACGGCTTGCCCGAGATTCGACTTGCCGGCCTGCGCGCCCACGAGGATCGGCTGCTGGCCTTTCTCGAACAATGACTGTCTGCCTCACATCGAAGGAGGATTGAGACGGAGATCCAGATGTCCGGTGACACGATGGATGATCCCATAGCTTCGAGATAGCCAGTCGGCGTCAGCGGCAGATCATCGGGGTTTATCCGCCGAACATGAGGGGGTTTCCTGATCGGTCAGGCCATGAACAAGTACCTGACAATGAAGATGGGCAACTGTCCGCACCGCAGGCACGGGCTCTACGTGGTGGATCTCGTGCGTACGGGCGCGATGATCCGGTGAAGATCCTGACCCAGATGGAGCCCCTCACGAACGTCATCTCGGCCTACGAGGCGTTCGACAAGAGCCAGCCCGGCTGGATGAAGGTCGAATTGGAAGCCGCCGAATGACGCGGGCAACGCAAGGCTTTTCCGGTTGGCTTGCCCGGCGGCGATTGTTTCATCCTCGCTCACGGCGCCTGATTAATTCATCCGGAAAAGGCTTTCCGGCACCAACTCCTGATTGTGCGCGTGGCGTGCCTAACCTTGTACGCGTGGCGCATCTGTCGCGTTCGGATTGCCTAGCCTGCTGAGATGGGCGAGAGGTTGGACCACCGTTACGCGGCAGAGAGATGCGCGACATTGAGCCTCTTGTCCCCCATATGTCCCCCAAATTCGGGATCTGATGGGATGTTGCGGCTTCGAAGTCCCCACAAGTGCTTGATTTCAGTGGTGAGCCGTACAGGATTCGAACCTGTGACCCACTGATTAAAAGTCAGTTGCTCTACCAACTGAGCTAACGGCCCACTTCGGCGGTAACTAGAAAGAGCGGGGGGCAGGGTCAAGCCCTTTGTCGCAGATTGCAAGAGCCTCTCTGGATTCATCGGAACCACACGGCTATATGCGCGCCATGATGGACAAGCGCCACACAGGATTGCCCTTCTTCAAGATGCATGGGCTTGGAAACGACTTCGTCGTGTTCGACTGGCGTGACGCGCCTGCGCAGTTGTCGGCGGCGCTCGTGCTTGCACTCGCGGACCGACATCGGGGCGTCGGCTTCGACCAGATGGCGATCCTGTCGCGCGGCGGCGACGGCCATGGCGCACATTTGACCTTCTACAACGCCGATGGCTCCCCCTCGGCAGCTTGCGGGAATGCGACGCGGTGCATCGCACGCCTGCTGCTCGACGAAAGCGGCGCGGGCAACGTGTCGATTTCGACCGCCCGAGGCACCTTGCAGGCGCGGGACGCAGGTAATGGCCTGACCTCCGTCAACATGGGTCCGCCTCACCTCGACTGGAAGGACATTCCGCTGGCCGAGGAAGTCGACACGCTGGAATTGCCGATCGAAGGCGGTCCGACGGCCACCGGCATGGGCAATCCGCACTGCACGTTCTTCGTGGACAATGCCGAGGCCGTGCCGCTGCAGACCTTCGGACCGCGCTACGAGCACCATCCGCTCTATCCGGAGCGCACCAACGTGCAAGTGGCCCAGATCGTGGGCCCGGACCATATCCGCCTGCGGGTCTGGGAGCGTGGCACAGGCATCACGCTGGCGTCGGGATCCTCGTCCTGTGCAACGGCAGTGGCTGCGGCCCGTCGCGGTCTCACCGGCCGGGACGTCCGGATCGATCTCGACGGCGGTACGCTGCAGGTCGCGTGGACCGATGCCGGGGTCTGGATGACAGGCCCGACGACACACGTCTTTTCCGGGACGCTGACCCCGGACTTCCTGGCGTCGGTCGAATGACAGCACCGGTCTTCGCCACTCTTGGCTGCCGCCTCAATGCCTACGAGACAGAAGCCATGAAGGACATGTCGGCGGCGGCCGGGCTGGAAAACGCCGTCGTGGTAAACACCTGCGCGGTCACGGCCGAAGCGGTGCGCAAGGCCCGCAAGGAGATCCGCCGCCTGCGCCGCGACAACCCCGGTGCCCGCCTGATCGTGACCGGTTGCGCCGCGCAGACCGACCCGGAGCGGTTCGCGGCGATGGCGGAGGTCGACGCGGTGATCGGCAACACCGAAAAGATGCGGCCCGACATCTGGACCGGGCTTGCCGCCGATTTCATCGGCGCTACCGAGGCGGTGCAGGTCGACGACATCATGTCGGTCACCGAAACCGCCGGGCACCTCATCGACGGGTTCGGCACCCGCTCGCGGGCCTATGTGCAGGTCCAGAACGGCTGCGATCACCGCTGTACCTTCTGCATCATCCCCTATGGCCGCGGAAATTCGCGGTCCGTGCCTGCCGGCGTCGTGATCGACCAGATCCTGCGGCTGGTCGACAAGGGTTTCAACGAGGTCGTGCTGACCGGTGTCGACCTGACGTCCTGGGGCGCCGACCTGCCGGCGACGCCGCGCCTTGGCGATCTGGTGATGCGCATCCTGCGACTCGCGCCGGACCTTAAGCGCCTCCGGATTTCGTCCATCGATTCCATCGAGGCGGACGACCGGCTGATGGAAGCTGTCGCCACAGAACCGCGCCTCATGCCCCATCTGCACCTGTCGCTGCAGCACGGGGACGACCTGATCCTGAAGCGGATGAAACGACGCCATCTGCGCGACGATGCCATCCGCTTCACCGAGGAGGCTCGGCGCCTTCGGCCGGACATGACCTTCGGCGCGGACATCATCGCGGGCTTCCCTACGGAGACGGAGTCGCATTTCGAGAATTCCCTGCGCCTCGTCGAAGAGTGTGGTCTGACATGGCTGCATGTCTTCCCGTACTCACCCCGCCCTGGAACGCCTGCCGCGCGCATGCCCCAGCTCCATGGGCAGACGATCCGCGACCGGGCCGCCCGGCTGCGTGCGGCAGGCGACGCTCGCCTGCGCACCCATCTGGCGCAGCAGGTCGGGGAGACGCATTACATCCTGATGGAGCACCCGCGCATGGGTCGGACCGAGCAGTTCACCGAAGTCGCCTTCGGCACCGATCAATCCGAAGGCTCCATCGTGACGGCGCGGATCCGCGATCATGACGGGACACGGCTCAGGGCCTGATCCCGTCTTCACTTGGCAGGTAAACTCCCGGGGTTCGGGCGCAGTGGCCCCGTCTAACAATCACCTGCGCGCATCGCGCGCTCCGCTGGATCAGGGGCCGGATCAGACCCGGATCGGGAAGGCTGTGTAGCCACGAAACCGCGCGAGCGGCAGGCGCACACGCGCCCCGGTCTGGGCAAGGCGCGGGAATCGCTTCACGAAACCGCCGATCGCAATACGCCCCTCGACCCGCGCCAGCGTCGCGCCCAGGCAGACATGGATGCCGGTGATGAACGCGATGTGCTTGTTCGGACTGCGCGAGATGTCGAACCGATCCGGATCCGGGAACACGGCCGGGTCGCGGTTCGCGGCGGCGATGGACGTGTGGATGTAGGTTCCCTTCGGCAGCACCGTATCGCCCAGATCGATGTCCTCCCCGGCCAGACGGTTGCCGATCTGGAGCGGGCTCTCGACGCGCAGGAATTCCTCCACGGCCGTGGTGATCAGCCCGGGATCCTCCATCAGCCGGCGGTGTTCGTCCGGATGATCCAGCAGCAGGCCGATCGAATTGCCGACAAGGCTGGTCGTGGTCTCATGACCCGCGTTCAGCAGGAAGATGCAGTTCTGGATCAACTCCTCCTGGCTCAGGCGCCGCCCGTCATGGTCGCCGAAGATCAACGCCTCCAGAACCTCGCCCTGCGCGGCGCCATCGGGATTGGCGCGGCGACGGTCGATCAGGTCGTTCAGGATCTCGGAAAACTCCCGCACCGCCTGGTTGCCGGCCTGCAGCCTGTCCTCGGGAACGACGGGGTCGAGGGCGCCCAGGATCGCGATGGAATACCCCCGCAGCCGCGCGCGGTACTCTTCGGGAATCCCGAGCATGAAGCTGATGATCTCGGTTGGCAGCACCTTGGCGAAATCGTCGATCAGGTCCAACTCGCCCAGATCCTCCACCCGGTCCAGCAACCGGTCCACGATCTGCTCGATCAGCGGCTCGAACTCCGCCAGCTTGCGGGGCGTGAAGGCGCCGGAGATCAGCTTGCGCACCACCGTGTGGTAGGGCGGGTCGTTGAAGATCAGGCTCGTGGTATGATGCTCCAGCAGCGGGCATCGCCCGAATTTCTCGCCGAAGGCCTCCGTCTTGTCGGACAGCATGTCGCGCGACCGGTAGACCTTCAGGCAATCGGCGTAGCGGGTGAGATAGACCGAACCGTCGGGATTGTGATGCACCGGGCTCTCGCGCCGGAGCGCATGGAGCACGGGATGAGGGTCCTCTATGAATCCCGCATCGATCGCGTTGAGATCGAACCCCGAGATATCGAGCGCCATGACGGTTCCTCCCCAAGGGACAAGATAAACCCCGATCCCGCTGGATGAAAGCGCAAGCTGCGGGATGCGCGCGTCACCGGCTTGCCGCACCAACCAACCCGCCCGGCGAAAAACCAGCTACTGAAACAAGAACCCCCCCGACGGCACAGGTGGCTCGTTCCGGAAATTGGGACACAAAGACCGGGAATAAATTGTTTCCCGGTCTTCATAATTCGGAGAACATGGTTTCCCGACCAGCTGTTTCGGACATGCGGCAGCCATTGCGGCATCATTCTTACAAGAACTGGCGGGCGGCCCGGCGCGAGGGAGATAGCGGCCTGCTTCGAGGCCAACAGTTCATAGATGGCGGTTCTATCCACCGAACAACACAGCGTGCATCGTCCGACCCGGCACGAGGGTGAAGCCGCCAGTGAGAAGAAGTGCCAGAATGTAGAGTTGCACCATCGAATTGCGGTGAGCGGTGACGTTGCCACTTCGAACCGCACGGATTGAATATGCAAGAGTGACCAAGACCAACACGGACAACAAGTGGATGACCGAAAACGGTCCCCACCAGCGAAACTCGTGAATCCAGAAACTGGAAACCGCGACGATCGCCATGGTGACTACCCAGCCGAAGCCGAGCCACCGGTGCCGCATCGTGCCCTTTGGAGCAGCGAGTTGGATCGCGCCCGCTGCCATCGCGACAATGGCAACGATCGCATGAATGGAGATGACGAAGCCATCATCCCACAGCGCTTGCCAGTTCATCGCGACCCCTCCCATAGATAACGGAAAGCACCAGCCCCTGAACAAGCGTCACTATTCCCCAGAAGCCCAATTCGACGGCGACCAAAACAGGCGGCTCACCGAACATGTTGAATGGCGTGTGAAACTCGAAATAGACTGCCATCAGCGCCCAGAGGATGACGGCAAAACTCGCCCCACGCTGGATGATTCCTCGCGGCAGCGCCGGTTCTATCCAGAGAAAGATCAACCCATGGACCACCCCGATGCCTGCGGCGATCGCCATGTATAGCAGCCCATTGGTGAACATGAGAGGGAGTGGTTCCAGTTCGAAAAGAACAGCGATGACCTTGGCACTTTGGAGGTCGTTTTCAAACAGGATAGGTCTGCCGACTTGGAAGAAGAGGATATTGCTGACGACGTTGGCGACCACGATAGCGACGGCGCCGCCAACGATTGCTCTCAATGTCTTTGATAAGGTGATAATGGCCTCCCTTTTTCGCTTGCAGGGTTGATTTGGTTCTGGAGCGAATGAAGGCACGGAATGTGTCTCTTCATCGGACTCCGGGTGCGCAACAGCAGCACATGACGCAAACGGTGTTCGCACCCACAGGAGCACAATTATCATTCCCGAGAGAGTATTTCAAATTCTGGAGCGTGGCTGCATCGTGGGCACAGCCGACAGCCGGACGCTAACATCCGCGCAGGTCCGGACTTCATCGGGCCTACCTGTCCTCGAACTTTCTCCCGAGCAGCGTCCGGCGCAACACCGAAGTTGCCGCAGTCCGCGTCGCCGCAGTTATTGAGGTTGAAATCTGCCGGCACGGCACGATAAACTTGAGGAAGGTTCAACTGCTGGAGCTTCTTGACCATACGATCTCCGATCTGTCGTTATTGATCTGTCAAGAAGGCCTCCAGGACCGATCGGGATGTTAGCCGTTTTTTCCGGCGACGAGATCCCAAAACGATTTTTCTGCGTACTGTTGCGTCGCGACAAAAGTCTCGCAGCTCGTGCAAACGGCCTTGAAAAATATACTATTAAAAGCAACCGGCTACCGAGATAATACCCGGTAGCCGTTGCAGTTGTGTTTCAGATTCCGGAACGAGCCATGGCACAGGCGCGGAGGGTCGTGATGATCAGCGATGAGACGGGTGTCAGTGCTCTTTGCCCTTGATCGGCGCCCAGAGGCGCTTGTTCACCATGTAGAGCAGCACGGAGAGGATGGTCAGGAACACCACGCCAACGAAGCCCGCCTGCTTGCGGGCCATCAACTTGGGTTCTGCCGTCCACATCAGGAATGCCGCCACGTCCTGGGCCTCGTGATGAAGTTCGGCAGAATGTCCGTCGGCATGTTCCACGTCATCGCCATAAAGCGGCGGTGCCATGGAGATCCACCCGCCCGGAAAGGCCGTGTTCTCGTAAAGGATCACGCCGGCCTCTTCCTTGTCCTCGCCGGTGTAGCTCACCAGCAGCGATGCGATGTATTCGGCACCGCCCATGCCCTTGAAGAGTTGGTTCAGCCCGAGCCCGTAAGGTCCATGAAAGCCGGCCCGGGCCTTCGCCATAAGGCTAAGGTCCGGTGCCCCGGCCGTGTGATTCGCAGGGAATTTGTCGGTGGGTGTCAGCGGCCGAAATTCGCCCTCTTCCGGATCATAAAGCTGGCGGTTGGACTCCTCGTCCAGAACCACGAACTCCTCCGCGTAGGCGCGCACCTGATCTTCGGGCAGGCCCGGCCCGCTTTCGGCGGAAAGCGTGCGGATCGGGACATATTGCAGACCGTGACACCCCGAGCAGACCTGGGTGTAGATGTGCAATCCGCGTTGCAATTGGTTCTGGTCATAGGTGCCGAACGGCCCCTCGAAGGAGAATTCGAAATTCTCCACATGGGCCTCTTCGCTCGCGGCGTGCCCTGCGCCAGACAGGCCGAGTGTCAGTCCCGTGGCGAGCGCCAGTGTTCTCAGCATCATGGATCTCGTCCCTCTCATTCGGCGGGGTTCGTGATGGTGGTCGTGCCACCCGTGTTGGGCGCGTAATGGGCCGCGTAATCCTCCTCGATCGTTCCGGGCTGCTGTTCCGGCTTCTCGATGACACCCAGGAGCGGAAGGATGATCAGGAAGTAAACGAACCAGTAGGTCGAGCCGATCAGCGAAATGGTGGAATAGGGCGGCTCCGCCGGCATCGCACCGGCCCACATCAGGACGAAGAAGTCGACGACCAGAAGCCAGAACCACCACTTGAACATCGGACGGTACCGGCCCGAGCGGACGTTGGACGTGTCCAGCCACGGCGCCAAAGCCATCACCACGATCGCCCCGAACATCGCCAGCACGCCGAAGAACTTCGCGTTGATGATGCCGCCGGTGATGAAGCTTGCGAACATCACCGCCCAGACGTCCGCGGTGAAGGCGCGCAGGATCGCGTAGAACGGCAGGAAGTACCATTCCGGAACGATATGCGCAGGCGTCGCCAGCGGGTTCGCTTCGATGTAGTTGTCCGGGTGGCCGAGAAAGTTCGGCATGAAGCCCACGATGGCGAAGAACACCACGAGGATGATGCCGAGCGCGAAGAGGTCCTTGATCACGTAGTAGGGCCAGAACGGCACGGTGTCCTTGGCCGCCTCTTCCTTCGACGACCGCCGCACCTCGACCCCGGTGGGGTTGTTGTTGCCGGTCGTGTGAAAGGCCCAGATGTGCAAGGCCACCAGCCCGGCGATCACGAAGGGCAGGAGGTAGTGCAGCGAGAAGAACCGGTTCAGCGTGGCATTGTCCACGGCCGGTCCGCCCAGCAGCCAAGTCTGGATGCCCTCTCCGATGAACGGGATGGCGCCGAAGAGCCCGGTGATCACGGTCGCACCCCAGAAGGACATCTGCCCCCAGGGCAGAACGTAGCCCATGAACGCGGTCGCCATCATCAGCAGGTAGATCAGCATGCCGATGATCCATGTGACCTCGCGCGGCGCCTTGTAGGAGCCGTAATAGAGCCCGCGGAAGATGTGCGCATAGACGGCAACGAAGAACAGCGACGCCCCGTTCATGTGCAGGTAGCGGATCATCGCGCCGCCGTTCACGTTGCGCATGATGTGCTCGATCGACGCGAATGCCATGTCCGCATGCGGCGTGTAGTGCATCACCAGCACGATGCCGGTGATGATCTGCAGCACCAGACAGAAGGCAAGAACGATGCCCCAGATCCACATCCAATTGAGGTTCTTGGGCGTCGGGATCATCAGCGTGTCGTACATCAGCCCCACAATGGGGAGGCGGCGGTGAAGCCATTTCTCGCCGCCTGACTTCGGTTCGTAATGGTCGTGCGGAATACCAGCCATGGGTATCTTCCTCCGTTAACCGAGCTTGATGGTGGAATCGTCTTCGAAAACCGCGACCGGAACATACAGATTTTCTGGCGCGGGCCCCCTGCGGATCCGTCCAGCCGTATCGTAATGCGAACCATGGCAAGGACAGAACCAGCCGCCAAAATCACCGGCCTCGCCCAGCGGCACGCACCCTAGGTGGGTGCACACTCCGATCATGACCAGCCACTCGCTGGTTCCTTCCTCGGCACCGGGGGGCAGAAGGCTGCGATTGGCATCGACCGCCGGAGCGTCGACCGCCAGGTTGGCGTTGCGCGCTTCGGGATCGGGCAGGTCGCTCACGTCCACATCGATAGCGGCGTCGATCTCTTCCTGGGTGCGGCGACGGATGAACACTGGCTTGCCCAGCCACTTCACCGTCAGTTGCGTCCCTTCCGACACGCCGGATACGTCGACCCGGATGGAGCTCAATGCCCGCACATCCGCGGAGGGGTTCATCTGGTCGACCAGCGGCCAGACGGCGGCGCCCACCGTCACAACGGCGGCGCCGGCCGCGGCATAATACAGGAAATCCCTGCGCTCACTGTCGTGTTCTTCTACGTTCGACACGCATCTTCTCCATTCTGCTGGCATCCAAAGCCGTCTTGGCCAGCAGGCCGCGCAACCCGGCGCGGCCCGACTCCGTTAGACATTTAGCGGGAGGTTGCGACTGCGTCCAGTCGCCAAGCGGGGCATGAAGTCGCACTCCGCCCGAGTGCCGCACCATACTCAGCCGCCTTCGGGCGGTTTCGTGGCACGCATGGAGGCGCGTTCGGAAAAACGGCCGTACCACTCCGAAAGCGCATCACGGCCCTGCCGCCAATTGCGCGCGTCATGCCGCAGGTCTACATAGCCGAGGGCGCAGGCGACGGCAATCTGACCCATGTCGAGCGGCCCGCTCAGATGGCTCATCCAGCGCGTGTCGAGCGCGGTGCAGGCACTCGCGACCTTGTTCCACTGCGCCTCGGCCCAGTCGGTCCAGCGCTTCTCCTCCGGACGCAGCCGGCCTTCATAGGTCAGTGCGAGGGCGGCATCGAGGATTCCGTCCGCGGTCGCCTCCAGCGTCAGGATCTCGAACCGCCGCCCGCCGGAGCCGTAAAGTCCGGCCTGCGCCCGGTCGTCGAAGAAGGCGCAGATCACCCGGCTGTCGTAGAGCGTCGCGCCGTTGTCCCGTTCCAGCGCCGGGATCTTCATCAGCGGGTTCTTCGCCACCAGGCCGGCCAGAGGGTCGGTGGGCTTGGTCGAGGCGGATTCGATTACCACGTCGTCCACCTGTCCGGTTTCATGGAGCAACACCATGACCTTCCGGACGTAGGGCGACATCGGCGAATGGTAGAGTTTCATGCGGCGCATCCTGTTGGGTCCGCGGGCGAGGTTAGGCGCTGCGCATCAGCGCCGCAAGCTCTGCAAGCGCCAGCGCCAGATCCCTGCGTGCGCGACCCCTCCGCCGCGCTCAGCCGGGCCTCCTCGGGCTTGTTCTGGCTGAACTTCCAGGTGCCGTCGACGGAGGTCACATGCATCCGGCACGGCACGATGGCGCGCATCATCCGCTCCATGAGTTCGGGCGGCATCTTGGACGTGATCCAGGGCCTCTTGGGGCGCAGCTGCTCCTCGAAGAGCGCGGATTGGCGGTCGAGCAGGTCGTGCAGCTCGTCCTGTGGACGCAGCTCCAGCTCGCCGCGCAGGTGCACGGCGACATAGTTCCAGGTCGGCACCTGATCCGCCACACCGTACCAGTCGGGCGAAACGTAGCTGTCCGGCCCGGAGACGGCGATCACCGCCGGTCCGGGCGCGTTGAGTGCCCGCGCGATCGGGTTGGACCGCACGAGGTGCAGCCACACCGTCCGATCCTCCAGCAGGAACGGCACGTGGCTCAGCAGCGGGCCCTCCGCGCCGTTCACCGCCAGCACGCCGAAGGCCCGGGTCGCGGCGAAGGCGAGGTTCCTGGCGTCATCGCCGGTATGGAAGACCGGATTGGGATGCATCTGTCGCTCTCCTGCACGTCGCGCCGGCATCGGAGCACGGCCGAGGACACCGGAACGCCTTCGACGCCGAATTGTCAATTCCGGTCAGCCGGCGGGGCACTGGCACGCGCATCGCAGGGCCTCAGGACCGGCCTGTGTAGAGCTTCATTCCCGGCGGCGGGTCCGCGAAGAACGCCGCCGCCGCGACGGGTGCCGCCGCAACGCCCTCTTCGACGAAGCACACCCGGCCGCCCAGCCGCTCCGCCTCACCGGGATCGTGCGTGACCATGATCAGCACGGCGTCGAGCCGGTCGGCCACGCTACGCAGGAGCGACAGCATCTCGGCACGCTGGCCCGGACCCAAGGCTGAAAAGGGCTCGTCGAGGAGGATCACCGGCCGCGCCATCACCAGCACCCGCGCCAGTGCCACGCGGCTTTGCTGACCACCGGAGAGCTCGGCCGGACGCCGCTGATCCAGACCTTCCAGTCCGACGGAGGCCAATGCATCAGAGACGCGCACGGTCTCCTCGGCGTCGAGCCGCAGCGAGGGTTTTATTCCCAGCCCGACATTCTGCGCCGCGGTCAGGTGCGGAAAGAGGTTGTGGTCCTGAAACAGCATCGCGACGGGTCGCGCGTCGGGGCGCGCCGGCATCTCCCGTCCCTGCCACCGAACGGCGCCTTGGGTCAGCGGTGCGAAGCCGGCAATTCCCGCCAGCAGCGTCGATTTTCCGGCACCGGACGGTCCGATCACCGAAAGCCGCGCCCCGGGATCGAGCGTCCAGTCGGCGCGCAGGGAGAAGTCGCCCTGCCCGATCACGCAGCGGTCGAGTTCAAGCATTGCGGCGCCCCCAGGCATCGAAGGCCCCGAACAGGGCGAAGCTGCACAGCGTCAGCAGAAGCGACGCACTGGCGGCAGACTCGTTTCGGTAGGCCGCGAGCAGGTGCTCGATCTTCAGCGGCAACGTGGCGCGGTCCTGGTCGGCGAAAAGCGCGATGACCCCCAAATCGCCCATCGAAAGCGCCGCACCCAGACCCAACGCGAACCCGAGCGGCCGGCGCAGGCGGGGTAGCAGCACGATCCGCCACAGCGTCCAGCCGCTCAGACCCAGAGACGCGGACAGCCGGCCATAGGTGGCGATCGCGTCCCGCAAGCTGGGAGCCAACACACGCAGCGCGAACGGCAGCGCGATGACCGCGTTCACCACTGCCGTGATCACCAGCGCGATCCGCGTCGGATCCGCGACGGGAAAGATCAGGATGAAGAGCCCCGTGCCGATCATCAGCGGCGATGTGGCGAGCCCCAGCAGCCCGACCGCCTCCGCCCCGCCGTGGCGCGCCACAAGTGCGGCCAGCGGCAACGACAGCGCGAAGAGCAGAGCAGCGCTGGCCATGGCCACCAGGAACGACCGTCCCGTCGCCGCCCAGACGGACCCTGGCAGATCCAACAGCCCGGGCGCGCCCTGCCCCAGGATGCTCAACATCGGGGCCAGCAGAAACAGCGCGCCCGCGCAGATCACCGGCATGTCCCAAACCGCCTGATCCCACCGTTGGTGCACCCGGTCGAGCCCCTGCCCGGGGTCGTGCTTCGGCAGCATCCGGAAGAGAACCAGGCAGGCGCTCAGCGCGACCGCCACCTGGATCAGCGACAACAGCGCCGCCCGCGCGAGGTCGAATTCGAACCGGAATGCCTGGTAGATCGCAAGTTCGATCGTCGTCGCCCGTGGCCCGCCGCCCAGGATCAACGCGACCGCGAAGGATGTGAGGCAGAGCACGAACACGAGCCCCGCGGCACCGGGCAGAACGCGCCGCAGCATCGGCCATTCGAGATGCCGGAAGATCTCCCTCCCTGTCAGGCGCAACTGCACCGCCAGCCGGAAGTGCTCGGCCGGTATCTCCTGCCAACCCTGGAGGATGAACCGCGTCGCCAGGGGCAGGTTCAGGAACACATGCGCCAGGACCACGCCGTGAAAGCCGTAGATCGACACCGGCTCGAGCCCGAGACCCGCCAGCGCAAGGTTCACCCAGCCATTGCGCCCGAAGATCGACAGGAGCCCCATGACCGCCACGATGACTGGCAGCAGGAACGGGGCGCCCAGCAACGTGATGAGCAGACCCCTCCCCCGGAATGACCGCCGCGCCAGGGCCCGCGCGAGCGGCACGGCCAGCGCGACGGAGATGACGGCAGAGACCGCCGCCTGGCTGAGCGTGAACCGGATCGCGGCCCAGTCCGCGGACCCGAGTCCACGCCCCGCGTCGGCCCGCCAAAAAACGGCGCCAAGCGCCGCCAGGATCAGGGCCGCGACAAATGCCGCGGCCGCGAGTCCCGGCGCGCGGCTCGGGCCGTTCAGTTGGACAACGCGCCCAGCCACTCGCTCAGCGCCGTTTCCCTGATTTCAGCCGCCTCTTCGGCGGGCAGCAGCAGCGCCTTGCCCGGTTCGATCAGCGTGTCGAACCCCACCGGCAGGCCGCCCTCCGGCGTCACTGCCGGATACATCCAGTTGGTCGTGGGGATTGCGGACTGGAACGCGTCGGTGACCATGAATTGCAGGAATTGATCCGCCAGCTCCGGCTGATCGGACGCCGCGAGCTTGCCCGCGACTTCGACCTGCAGGTAATGCCCCTCGTCGAACTTCGCCGCTTCCTTGCCGTCATCCTCCTCCGCGATGAGGTGATAGGCAGGGGAGGTCGTGTAGCTCAGCACCATGTCCGCCTCGCCATCGAGAAAGAGCCCGTAAGATTCGGACCAGCCCTTGGTCACGGTGAGAACGTTGTCGCTGAGACCTTCCCAGATCCGCGGGGCTTCGTCGCCATAGGCCGCCTTCACCCACATCAGCAGGCCCAAACCGGGGGTGGAGGATCGCGGATCCTGAATCACGACACTCAGGTCGCTCGCTGCCAGCTCTTCGAAGCTCGACGGCGCATCAGCGCCTGCGTCGTGAACAAATGCGAAATAGCCCCAGTCGTAGGGCACGAACAGCTCGTCCGACCACTCGACGGGCAAGTCGAACTCCGCCTCCACTACGTGCGGCGCGAAGAGCCCGGTCTCGGCGGCGGCATGGGTGAGGTTGGTGTCGAGGCCAAGCACCACATCGGCATCGGACCGTGCACCCTCCAGCCGCACCCGCGCCAACAGCGCCGCGCCGTCGCCCGCCGCCTGGAATTGCAGGTCGCAGCCGCAGGTTTCCTCGAACGCCTTCTCGACCACGGGGCCCGGGCCCCATTCGCTGACGAAGCTGTCATAGGTGTAGACGGTCAGCACCGGCGTATCGGCCACGGCTGCCGTGACCTCCGGTCATCGCCAGAAAGCTGACCGCGAGTGGTGCGTGTTTCATTTGTCTCTCTCCTTGTTCAGGCGAGAGGTCAGATATGGAGTGAGATCCAAACCTTCCCTCCGCCGGTTCTAACCGGTTCAGGTTCAACGGGTTCGCGAGATCGCATCTCAGCCGCAAGCGGCACCCCGAGGTGATCACAAGTTTAATCTTCCGGCCGGACGGTTGCAAGCATGCCCTTCCGCACCAAGGCGGACCGCGGCGTCCAAGGATAACGTTGACGGGCCATATTTCAGCCAGCTTCTGCCAATAAAACGCGCCAGAAGGAATCATTGTCGAGGGTGACATGCCATCACGGGTTGCCGCGCTGGTTGATGGCGACAACATTTCGGCGGATCACAGCTCGGAGATCCTGTCGGTGGCAATGCGTTTCGGCCGCCTCGACATCACCCGTGTCTATGCCGACGCCTGCAGGTCGCCCAAATGGTCCACCGACTGCCGGTTTCGCCTTGTCCACGCGGGATGCGGCAAGAACGCGTCCGATATCCTGCTGGTCATCGATGCGATGGAAATTGCCCTGACCCAGGAAATCGAGGTTTTCGTCGTGGCGACCTCCGACAGCGATTTCACCCATCTGGTCCGGCGGCTGCGCGAAATCGGTCGGAAGGTTATCGGTCTCGGCAAACAACAGACGACCACTGCCTTTCGTACGAACTGCACCGAGTTCCTGCAACTTTCTTGCGCCCGACCGGTTTCTTGCGCCCGACCGGCTGACATCGCACCGACCGAGGTTCTCGAACTCGACCGGCACATCCGCAAGATGATCGCTGTTCACAGCCAGAATGGGAAGGGAATGGCCCTGGCAAATCTCGCGCCGAAAATGCATGTGCAACACAGGGTTCGCATCAGTTCCTTCAAGGAGGGTTCGTGGCGCGCCTATCTGGAAGCACGGCCGTCCCTTTACGATCTCGATCCGCGCGGACCCAACGCCATGGTGCGATTCCTGCCGGACGGGTTCTCCTCCGGCGCCAGAGTCTGAAGACGTCGATATGACCGCGGACACGGCATGACCGGGGACACGGCGGGTCCGGCCGACACGAAGGCCGTCCCAAGCCACCCTCCGCGATTCCGGAACGCGGTCCTCGAGACGAGTCGCGCCATGCCATCCCATTTACGATCATGAGTTTACTTGGCTTCGGCCTTTCGGCCGCGTATCCCCGCATCAGGACCGCGATCGGAGCCCGCCATGAGCCTCAACACGTTCGGACATCTCTTCCGCGTCACCACCTGGGGCGAAAGCCACGGGCCGGCGTTGGGAGCGACCGTCGACGGCTGTCCGCCGGGCGTGTTCGTAGACGAAGCGATGATCCAGTACTGGCTCGACCGGCGCAAACCTGGGCAAAACAAGTACACGACGCAGCGGCGCGAGGCCGATGAGGTGCGGATCCTGTCGGGCGTCTTCGAGGGTCAGACGACCGGCACACCGGTGCAGTTGATGATCGAGAACACCGACCAGCGGTCCAAGGACTATTCCGACATCATGGACAAGTTCCGGCCCGGTCACGCCGACATCACCTACTGGCAGAAATACGGCATCCGCGACTATCGCGGCGGCGGGCGGTCGTCCGCACGGGAGACGGCGGCACGGGTGGCTGCCGGTGGGCTGGCGCGGGAGGCGATCCGGGCGCTGGCGCCGGAGTTGCGGATTACCGGCTACATGGTGCAGATGGGCGAGCATGCGATCGACCGGGAGCAATTCGACTGGGACGAGATCGATCGCAACCCGTTCTGGACGCCGGATGCGCAGGCGGCGGAGACCTGGGCCGATTACCTCGACGGGCTGCGCAAGTCCGGCTCCTCCGTGGGCGCAATCATCGAGGTGACCGCGCGCGGCGTGCCGCCCGGGCTGGGTGCGCCGGTCTACGGCAAGCTCGACACCGATCTTGCCGCCGCGATGATGTCGATCAACGCGGTCAAGGGTGTGGAGATCGGGGAAGGCATGTCCGCGGCGATGCTGACCGGAGAGGGAAACGCGGACGAGATCTTCATGGGCGATGACGGCAAGCCGGTCTTCAGCTCGAACCATGCGGGCGGGATCCTGGGCGGCATCTCCACCGGGCAGGACGTCGTCGTGCGGTTTGCCGTCAAGCCGACGTCGTCGATACTCAAACCGCGCCGCACGATCACCAAGTCCGGCGAGGCAACGGAAATCGTGACCAAGGGGCGCCACGACCCCTGCGTGGGCATCCGCGCGGTTCCGGTGGGCGAGGCGATGATGGCCTGCGTGATCCTCGACCACATGCTCCTGCACCGCGGACAGCTGGGACAGAATCGCGGCACCATAGGCTGATTGCCGGCGCTTCACGGAAGCGAAGCGCAATGCATCTCACCGCCCTCTTGCTGATAGCTGCGGGGCTTTGCCACTGCCACGGTCTCCGAAAAGGCGACCGAAGCCGCGTGGCACTCATCCATGGTCGCCACCCTCCTGACAGTGTCGCAACCTCTTGCGGCTGCTCCGGATTCGGCGCATTTGTCCTCGAATGGCCGCGCCGTCGACATCCAACAACATGCCTCTGGCCATCGGTCTCAAGATCACGGCGGTCTTCCTCTTCACCTGCATGGCGGCGATGATCAAGGCCGCAACGCAACATGTGCCGCCGGGCGAGGCGGTGTTCTTCCGGTCCCTGTTCGCGATCCCGGTCATCACGCTCTGGATCTGGCAACGCGGCCAGTTGCGCGAAGGGCTGATCCCGAAAAACCTGATGGGACACGTCTGGCGCGGACTGTTCGGGACGACCGCGATGGCTCTGACATTCGCGGCGCTGGGAATGCTGCCGCTGCCAGAGGTCACGGCGATCGGCTACGCAACGCCGATCTTCACGGTGATCCTGGCCGCGATGCTGCTGGGAGAACAGATCCGGATCGTGCGGATTTCCGCCGTGGCGATGGGGCTGATCGGGGTCATGATCGTGATGTGGCCGCGGCTGTCGACGTCGGACATGTCGGACGCCGCGACATTAGGCGCCGTCATGGTGCTGGCGGCCTCCATCCTGCGCGCGCTGGTCCAGATCCATATCCGGCAACTGGTCCAGACCGAACACACCGCGGCGATCGTCTTCTGGTTCTCGACCACGGCCGCGACGCTGTCGCTGCTGACAATCCCGTTCGGCTGGGTCTGGCCGGAGCCCTGGGCGCTGGCCCTGTTGATCTGCGCGGGGCTGATCGGCGGCGCGGCGCAGATCCTCGTGACCTCCTCCTACCGTTTCGGCGCGGCGTCGATGCTGGCGCCGTTCGACTATTCCTCGATGATCTTCGCGGTGGTGATCGGATGGGTCGTGTTTTCGGAACTGCCGACAACGGTCATGCTGGTGGGGTCTGCGCTGGTCATCGCGGGCGGTGCGCTCATCATCTGGCGCGAACGCCAGTTGGGTCTGAAGGGCGGCCGCGCCCGCGCCCGGTCCGTGACCGACCCCAAAGCCTGACAACTTCCCGTTGACCGCACAAATACCCTTGCTAGGCTCGGGTCATCGCGGAAGACCTCCGCGACTTACTTGGGAGGAAAATCATGACACTTACCCGTTTTGCGGCTCTCGCGGGAGCGGCCGCCGTTTTCGCGACCGGAGCCTTTGCCCAATGCAACCCGTCCAAATTCGGGGCCGAAGACACGATCGGAGCGGCGAACCTGGTCACTCCCGAACGTATCCTGGCAGCGACCCAGCTTGTCAAGCAGGGCAAGGCGCATCCGCTCGGCATTACCATCGATGCCGAGACACCTGCCTTCCCGCCCCGCTCGCTGAGCCTTCAGGTCGTGCAGCCCAACCAACAGGGCGGGGTGAAGCTGACCGGGTTCGGATACGAAGCCAATTACAATGACGACATCATCCAGACCTGGATCGGCATCGGTTCCCAAATCGACGGGCTGGGGCATCTGGGCGAAGGCGGGCTTTACTACAATTGCCTGGATGAAAAGGAGATCTCGGCCATTACCGGGCTGACCAAGCTTGGCACCCATGCGGTGCCTCCGCTGGTCGGACGCGGGGTGATCGTAGACATGGCGTCGCATTTCGGCGTCGACACGATGGAGGCGGGCCAGCATTTCGGGTCCGAGGAAATCCAGGCCGCGGCCGAAGCGCAGGGCGTCACCTTCAGCGAGGGCGACATCATCCTGTTCCACACCGGCTGGACCGACGGCATGTTCGAAAGCGATCCGCCGGCCTGGGGTTCGGGAGAGCCGGGTCTGTCGAACGAAGGAGCGGTGTATCTCGCCGGTCTCAACCCCATGGCCGTGGGCGCGGATACCTGGGGCCTCGATGCCGTGCCGCCGGCAGATGGCGACAAAGTGTTCTACGGCCATGTGACGTTCCTCAAGGAAAACGGAATCTACATCCTTGAGACGATGGACACGGGCCCGCTGGTCGATGCGGGCGTGCAGGAGTTCATGTTCGTGCTCGGACAGCCACGTATCCGGGGCACCGTGCAGGCGATGATCAATCCGATCGCGCTCTACTGAACAAAAAATGGAGCCCCGCAACGCGGAGCTCCACTCCCACCACCTACCGAAAACTCAGATCGTCGCGCCTTGGGGGTCGAGCGTGACGGAAAACAATTCCTGATCCGCCCGATCCATCAGGCGCACAGTCATTTGCTGCGTTGCAGCATCGATATCCACAAGTCCGAAGAATTGCAAGCCTTCCGATGGCGGCAGGTTCGCGCCCTGTTCCTCCGTAGGTGCCTTCACGTATTTGACGTCCGGCCCGAACGTGGCGTCGAGCGCGTTCGGACCGAAGGTGCCGGCATGGAGCGGTCCGGAGACAAATTCCCAGAACGGATTGAAATCGCTGAACTGCGCCTTGTTCGGGTCGTAGTAGTGCGCGGCGGTGTAATGCACGTCCGCCGTGAACCAGACCGTGTTCTTGACTCCGGCCGTCTTGATGAAGCGCAGCAGGTCCGCGATCTCCAACTCGCGCCCCTTGGCCGCGCCATCGTCCGCGTTTGATATGGCTTCGAACCGGGTCTCGCCGTCGCGGACCACCAGGCCGATCGGCATGTCGCAGGCGATGACTTTCCAGGTCGCCTGCGAATTGGCCAGTTCCCGCTTCAGCCATGCGATCTGTTCAGGTCCGAGAATGCGGGTGGCGTCGGACATCTCGGCCTGCACGTTGTCGCTGTTGGGTCCGCGGTAGGACCGCAGATCGAGGAAGAAAACGTCGAGCATCGGCCCGTAGGCGATCTTGCGGTAGACGCGGCCCGGCTCGAATGGCGTGATCCGCAGCGGCGTCATCTCGTGGAACGCGCGGGACGCGCGGGATTGCAGCACGTGAACGGATTTCTCGGAATAACGTTCGTCGGACATCAGGTCCTTGGAGTCCGACCAGTTGTTGACCACCTCGTGGTCGTCCCACTGAAAGAAGGTCGGCGCCACGGCGTTCATCGCCTGCACATGCGCGTCCATCATGTTGTATTTCCACTGGTCGCGGAACTCCTGCAGCGATTCCGCCACCTTGCGTTTCGAGTTCGATCAGCGTGGTGTTCTTCCAGATGACCGCGCCGTCCTTCTCCACCACGTCCAGCATCGGTCCATCGGCATAAATCGTGTCGCCGGAGTGGATGAAGAAATCGGGCGCGTGCTTGAGCCATCGTGGCATAGGTCAGCATCCCGTCGTCGTCGATGCCCCAGCCCTGGCCGGCCGTGTCGCCGGACCACGCGAAGCGGATATCCCGGCGCGCTGTCGGTGCAGTGCGGAACCGGCCGACGATCGGCTCCGACGTGGCGTTGATGTCCGACAGGTCGTGCGCCGTGAAACGGTAGAAGATGTCCTGGTCCGCCGGCAGCCCGGTCACCAGACGCTTGATCGCCATGTCCGATTCCGGGATCGCATCCATGGCCGTCAGGGAACGCGCGTCGGCGAAGCTCTCGGTCGTGGCGACCTCCATCATCACCCGCGCGGGCCGGTCCGTGCGCGTCCAGATCATGCCCGACGACATGTCGACATCACCGGACTGCACACCGTGGGTGAAGACGGGGCGCGAGCCTGCACGGCTGACCGCGGGCATGGCCAGCACCAGAGACGATGCTGCGGTGGTCCGCAAGAAGCTGCGGCGGGACTGCAGGAGATTTGGCATGAGGCTATTCCCTGGAAAGCTGAGCTATGCCAGATGGCTACTTGCGCCGCGTGACAGGTGCTTCACAACAATGCAACGTTTGCGCGAATGTTTTGTAACAGGCGGTCAGCCGTCGATCTGACGGATGTCGTCCAGCACCAGTCCGCGCGGATCCTCCGAGTGGGCGACGATCCTCCCGGTTTCCGGCCGCGCCAGCGCCGGGCCGGCCAGCGACCGGATGTCGACGACCGGCAGTCCGGCGCTGCGCAGATCGGCCGCAAGCTCCGGACGCAGCGGATTCACGCAGATGCCGCGATCCGTCACCACGACGTCGATATGTAGCCCCGGGGTGGTGATGCAGCGCACGCGGTCGACGATCCGCGCGACCCCCTTGCTATGGACCGGGACCACTACGATGGCGAGTGCGGCGCCTTCGGCGGTGTCGAGGTGACCTCCGGACCCGCCGATGATCCGCCCGTCGCTGGTGGTGGTCACGTTCACGTTGAACTGCGTATCCACTTCCGCGGCCCCCAGGATCATCACGTCCAGCTGCCGCGCGATGCTGTCGGGACGATCGGGATCGGCATATTCCGCGGCCGACATCGCGTGGTGCCAGGGATCGCTGGCATAGGACCGGACGGCAGCCAGATCGAACGCCTGCACGTCCATGATGCGGCGGAAGAGACCGGAGCGCACCATCTCCACATGCGCGGCCGTGATTCCGCCGGCGGTGAAGTCTCCGGTGATGCTGGCTGCCCGCATCTCCGGCGCCAACGCGCGCGCCACCTGCAGGGAGACGCCGCCCGCACCGGTCTGGAACCGGAAGCCGTCGCGCAGATACCCCGCAGCGCGGATGACAGCGGCGGCCCGGGATGCCATCGCGCGGCCCGCATCCGATACCTGCCGCGCTGTCGTCCCGCTTTCGATCCGGGCAGCGTCGCCGATGCTATCGACCGTGACGATGCCGTCGACTTGGCTGGAAGGGATGCAGACACGGGACAACCGCTCCTCGACATGCGGCGTCAGCGCCAGAACATGTCTCGCGTGGACCGCATCGACCATCGCATAGCCGAGCGGCCCGCAAGCCCAGGGTCCGACCGCCCCGCCGAGATTGCCCGCAGCATCCACCGCCGGGGCTGCGATGACAGCCAGATCGGGCGTGCCGTCCGATGCGACGATGCGCGCGCGGCCGCCATGGGTAGTGAGGCGCACGGCGTTCGCCAGTCCCCCGGAACTGATGAAATCCGCAAGCGGGCCGTTCATGTAGGCGGTGGTGATCCGCGTCACCGTCCCGTCCTGCAGAAACGGGATCAGTCGGCCGTGACAGGGAAAGAGCGACGAGGCCGCGAGATGCAGATCCCCGAGACCGGCAGTGCGGCAGGCCGCCAAGGCCTGTTCCATGACCGTGTCACCGTTCCGCAGATGATGGTGGAACGAGATCGTGCCACCGGATCGCAGCCCGGACGCCTCGATTTTTCCTGTCAGAACCGCATTCACGTCATTGCGTCCGGTGACAGGCCGAGGCTTCCACCACCAATCCGTCCACGCCGAATCGCAAGGTCTCGGCCGCCATCACGCCGACATGGTTTTCGTAGGCGATGACCAGCATCTCGTGGCCCTCGAACACGTCGCGAACCGTGAACTTCAGCTCAGGTTGATGCCGAAGCGCTTCGGCCCAGTACCTTCTCAACTCGTCCTTGCCGCGCAATTCTCCCCCGCCCACCAGCGGAACCGCCTTGCGGGAGCGGAACACCACATCCTCGCCATAATGCGCGAGGATGCGAGTCAGGTCATGGCTGTTCCACGCCGCCGCCCAATCGCGGGCGAAGGCATCGGCATCGGGCAGGCTCACGCCCGCACCAGCGCCTCGTAATCCTTGGCGATATCGCGGGTCATCTCGCCCACCTCGAAATTGTAGTCGCCGATCTGACCCACCGGCGTGACTTCCGCCGCGGTCCCCGTCAGCCAGCACTGCTCGAAGCTTTCCATCTCACCCGGGTCGATATGGCGCTCGTTCACCTTGACCTGCCGGTCCTTCAACATGCCGATGACGGTCTGCCGGGTCAGCCCGTTGAGGAAACAGTCGGGCATCGGCGTATGCACCTCGCCATCCTTGACGAAGAAGATGTTGGCACCCGTCGCTTCCGCGACATAACCGCGGTAATCCATGAAGAGCGCATCGACGCAGCCCTTCGCCTCCGCCGCGTGCTTCGACGTCGTGCAGATCATGTAGAGACCTGCGGCCTTGGCATGGACCGGGATCGTCTCAGGGCTCGGGCGTTTCCACTTGGAGATGTCGAGCTTGGCGCCCTTGAACTTCGACTCACCGTAATAGGCGCCCCATTCCCAGGACGCGATGGCGAGATGCACCGGGTTCCGGGCCGAAGCGACACCCATGTCTTCGCCGGCACCACGCCACGCAAGCGCGCGGACATAGGCATCGGAGAGGCCATTCACGGTCAGGACTTCCTGCTTCGCCGCTTCGATCTCGTCGACGGTGAAGGGGATCTGGAAATCCAGTTCGCCGGCGGAGAAATGCAGCCGTTCGGAATGTTTCCGGCTCAGGAAGATCTTGCCGCCATAGGCACGCTCTCCTTCGAACACCGACGAGGCATAGTGCATGGCATGGGTCAGGATGTGCACGTTGGCGTCCCGCCAATCCACCATCCGGCCGTCCATCCAGATCTTGCCGTCGCGATCGTCATATGCGCCTGCCATGGTTTTCCCCTCTCACGCCACGCTTTCCAAATATTGCGCAACAAGGTCCGATCCGGACATTTTATTACGCGAAACCTGAGATTCGATAGTTGTTCTCTCTTGGAATGTCAACAAGGCTGACATATAGTGATGAAAAAATGATCCGAACGAGGCGAAAGATGTCCGAGGGGCAGAGAGCGGCGATCCATACCGGCGAGAACCTGCTGTTTCTGACCGACGAGCAGTTGCGGCAGGGGATCG
Organism: uncultured Alphaproteobacteria bacterium; assembly: GCA_963721175.1. Taxonomy (GTDB): domain Bacteria; phylum Pseudomonadota; class Alphaproteobacteria; order Rhodobacterales; family Rhodobacteraceae; genus Aliishimia. The sequence continues at coordinate 510,724 of CAVRIG010000026.1, forward strand.
AGGCGATGTTCTTCGCCTATCGCGGGTTTACCGCCGATCCGGACCGGATCCTGGCCGACATGGATTATGGTCGCGCGCATCACCGCGCCATCCATTTCATAAACCGCGCGCCGGGCACCACCGTGAACAATCTGCTCAACATCCTCGGCGTGACGAAACAATCGCTGAACCGCGTGTTGCGCACGCTGATCTCGGATGGACTCGTCGAAAGCCGCGTGGGCCGGACCGACAAGCGCGAGCGCCATCTCTACCTGACGGACCGGGGACGCGGGCTGGAGGGGGAGTTGTCCGACGCCCAGCGCGCGCGCATGCGGGCCGCCTATCGCGACGCGGGACCCGAAGCGGTCGTCGGATTCCGCAAGGTGCTGGAGGCGATGATGGATCCCGAGATGCGCCGTGCCTATGCGCGGCTGAAGGAAAGCGGCGCCTGATGGACCACGATCCCCACGTCCTGATCGTGGATGACGACGAACGCATCCGTACGCTTCTGCAGAAGTTCCTGATGCGAAACGGTTTCCTGGTCACCGCGGCTCGCGATGCCGGCCACGCGCGGCGCATCCTCGCGGGCCTCGATTTCGACATGGTGATCTGCGACGTGATGATGCCGGGCGAGGACGGCGTGAGCCTCACCCGGAGCCTGCGCGAGACGAAGGACACGCCGATCCTGCTTTTGACGGCCAAGGGCGACACCGAGGACCGGATCAAGGGGCTCGAGGCCGGGGCGGACGATTACCTCGCCAAGCCGTTCGAGCCCAAGGAGCTCTTGTTGCGGATCAATGCCATCCTGCGGCGCGTCCCCGAAGTGCCACCCGCGCCGCAGACGCCCAAGGTGATTTCGTTGGGCGAGATCCGGTACGATGCCGAACGTGGGGAGATGTGGCAGGGCGAGGATGTGATCCGGCTGACGGCGACGGAGACCCAGCTGATGCGGATCTTCTCGGCGCAGCTCGGCGAAGCGATGTCGCGGACGAAGTTGGTCGAAGAGCTTGGCCGCGACCGCGGGCAGGCGCAGGAGCGCGCGGTCGATGTCCAGATCACGCGATTGCGGCGCAAGATCGAGGCGGACCCGAAGCAGCCGCGCTATTTGCAGACAGTGCGCGGTGCGGGCTACATGCTGACCACGGACTGATCGAAAACGTCCCGGTCGCGGACCGGGAGAACCAACATCAATGGAGGCGCCGGAAAACGCCCGGGGCGAGACCGAACATGACCACAGCCTTGATCACCCACGAAGATTGCCACGGCCATGTGAACCCCGCCGGCGCGCCGGAGCAGGTCGCGCGCCTTCACCATGTCCTGAGCGCGCTGGAGGGTCTCGACCTCGCCCGCGAGGAGGCGCCGATGGGAACCGAGGAGCAGGCCAAGCTCTGCCATGACCCGTCTTATGTCGCCGCGATTGCCGGGCACATTCCACAGAGCGGCGTGGCATGGCTCGACGGCGACACTTACCTGTCGTCCACATCGCTCGATGGCATCTACCGCGCGGTGGGTGGTTCCGTGCGGGCAGTCGACATGGTTCTGGACGGCGACGCCGGCAATGCCTTCGTCGCCACTCGCCCGCCCGGTCATCATGCCGAGCAGGCAAAGCCGATGGGCTTCTGCATCTTCGGCCACGTGGCGATCGCGGCGAAACACGCGCTGGAACACCGGGGGCTGGGCCGCGTCGCGGTTCTGGATTTCGACGTCCATCACGGCAACGGCACGCAGGCCCTGCTGCAGGACGACGCGCGCGCACTCTTCGTCTCCTCACACCAGATGCCGCTCTGGCCGGGCAGCGGTTACGCCTCCGAGACCGGCCCGCACGGCACCATCGTCAACCTGCCGCTCGACCCCGGCAGTGGCGGGCGCGAGATGCGCGAAGTCTGGTCCGACGCGCTGGAGCGGGTGCGCGAGCATGCGCCCGAACTGATCCTGGTGTCCGCCGGCTTCGACGCCCATTCCGCCGATCCCCTGGCCAACCTGCAATGGACTGAGGCGGACTTCGGCTGGATCACCGCGGAAATCTGCGCTCTGGCCGACGAGATCTGTTCCGGCCGGGTGGTCTCCGTCCTGGAGGGCGGATATGATCTGGACGCGCTGGCCCGATCCGCCCGCGTGCATGTGGATGAATTGATGAAGGCCGCGACATGACCGACACCCCCGTGAACGAAATGAGCTTCGAACAGGCGATGGCCGAACTCGAACAGGTATTGAACCAGCTCGAACGCGGGGACGTGGCGCTGGATGAATTGATCAAGCTTTACGAACGGGGTGCCGCACTGAAGGTGCGCTGCGACACGAAGCTGAAGGAGGCCGAGGAGAAGGTCGCCGCGATCACGCTCGATGCCGACGGCAACCCGACCGGCACCACGCCGGTGGAAGGCAAGTAACCCCTTGTTCCGCGACAGGCTGACCGACTGCGCCGCGCAGATCCAGGCGCAGTTCGACGCTGTGCTGGGTGCGTTGCAGCCGGTGCCGATCGTGCAGGCGATGGCCCACGCCACGCGGGGCGGCAAGCGCCTGCGCGGGTTCCTGGTGATGGAGGGCGCGCGGTTGCATGGTGTCGATCCCGTCCGCGCGCTTTTGCCGGCCACGGGAATCGAGGCGCTGCATGCCTACAGCCTCGTGCACGACGATCTTCCTTGCATGGACAACGACGATCTGCGGCGCGGTTTGCCCACGGTGCACCGGCACTGGGACGAGGCGACCGCTGTACTCGCCGGCGATGCCTTGCACTCGCTCGCCTTCGAACTGGTCTCGCGGCCCGAGGTCGGGCCGGCCGACGTGCGGGCCGATCTGACGCTGAGCCTCGCGAAGGCCGCCGGCGCGGAGGGTATGGTTCTGGGCCAGGCGCTCGACATTGCGGCGGAAACGGCAAACACACCTTTGGATCTCGAGGATGTTCAGGCTCTTCAGAAGGGAAAGACCGGCGCGCTGATCGAATGGGCCGCCTGCGCCGGACCGCGCCTGGCGCAGGCCGACATCGCCCCACTGGCCGCCTATGCACGCGATCTCGGGCTCGCCTTCCAGATCGCGGACGACGTGCTCGATATCGAGGGGGACGAGGCCATGGTCGGCAAGGCCATCCACAAGGACAGCGCGGCGGGCAAGGCCACCTTCGTGTCGCTGCTGGGGCTGGACGGGGCAAAGCGTCGCGCGGCGGAGCTGATGGAGTCGGCCATCTCCAACCTAAATGTTTACGGAGAAGCGGGCGGAACATTGCGCGACACGGCGCGGTTCGTTATCTCGCGCGACAGCTAACTCGACGGAGCCCTTTGGATGATCAAGCGTCCGGACACGCCATTGCTGGATCAGGTAAACCGCCCGGCGGACCTGAAACGCCTGAGCGACAGCCAGCTGCATCAGATCGCCCGGGAATTGCGGGCCGAGACGATTTCGGCGGTTTCCGAAACCGGCGGCCACCTGGGTGCGGGGCTCGGGGTGATCGAACTGACCGTCGCGCTCCACGCGATCTTCGACACGCCGCGGGACAAGCTGATCTGGGACGTCTCGCACCAGACCTACCCGCACAAGATCCTGACCGGGCGCCGCGACCGCATCCGCACGCTGCGCCAGAAGGACGGGCTCAGCGGCTTCACCAAACGGTCGGAATCGCCCTACGACCCGTTCGGTGCCGCGCACAGTTCCACCTCGATCTCCGCCGCGCTGGGCTTCACCGTCGCCCGCGATCTGGGCGGCGCGGTGCCCGAAGGCTCCGGCGACGTGGTGGCGGTGATCGGCGACGGCGCGATGAGTGCGGGCATGGCCTACGAGGCGATGAACAACGCGGGTGACCTCGGCAAGCGGCTGATCGTGATCCTGAACGACAACGAGATGTCGATTGCCCCGCCAGTGGGCGCGATGTCGTCCTATCTCTCGCGACTCTACGCCGAGGATCCGTTCCAGGAGTTCAAGGCCGCCGCCAAGGGCGCGGTCAGCCTGCTGCCCGAACCTTTCCGAGAGGGTGCCAAGCGCGCGAAGGACCTGCTGAAGGGCATGGCCGTGGGCGGCACGCTCTTCGAGGAATTGGGCTTTTCCTACCTCGGGCCGATCGACGGGCACGATCTGGACCAGCTCTTGCCGATCCTGCGGACCGTCCGCGCGCGGGCCACGGGACCTGTCCTGATCCACGCCATAACTCGGAAGGGCAAGGGCTATGCCCCCGCGGAGGAGGCCAGCGACAGGGGCCATGGTGTTGCGAAGTTCGACGTGGTGACCGGGCAGCAGAAGAAGTCCACCTCCAACGCGCCGTCCTACACGTCCGTTTTCGCGAAGGCGTTGCTGGCCGAGGCGGCGCGTGACGACAAGATCGTGGCCGTGACCGCGGCGATGCCGGACGGCACCGGCCTCAATCTCTTCGCCGAACGCTATCCGTCGCGCTGTTTCGATGTGGGCATAGCCGAACAGCACGGGGTGACCTTCTGCGCCGGTCTCGCGGCAGGCGGGATGAAGCCTTTCTGCACGATCTATTCGACGTTCCTGCAGCGCGGCTACGATCAGGTGGTCCATGACGTGGCGATCCAGCGCCTGCCCGTACGCTTCGCCATCGACCGTGCCGGGCTGGTGGGGGCAGATGGCGCGACCCATGCCGGCGCCTTCGACGTGGCGTATCTGTCAAACCTGCCAGGCTTCACAGTAATGGCGGCGGCGGACGAGGCCGAACTGGTGCACATGGTCGCGACGGCGGCCGCGCATTCCGACGGGCCGATCGCCTTCCGCTATCCGCGTGGTGAGGGAGAAGGCGTGGAGATGCCCGAGCGCGGCGAGGTTCTGGAGATCGGCAAGGGTCGGATCATTCAGGAGGGTGGCCGCGCCGCCATCCTGTCCTTCGGAACCCGTCTGGGCGAGGTCCGGAAGGCCGCCGAGGCGCTGAGCGCGAAGGGCATCACCCCGACGATCGCCGACGCGCGGTTCGCCAAGCCGCTGGACCGCGACCTGATCCTGGATCTCGCCGCCAATCACGAGGCGCTGATCACGATCGAGGAAGGCGCTATCGGCGGGTTCGGCAGCCATGTGGCACAGCTCCTGGCGGAGGAGGGCGTCTTCGACACCGGTCTCAGGTACCGCTCCATGGTGCTGCCCGACATCTTCATCGACCAGGCCTCGCCGGCGGACATGTACGCGGTGGCGGAGCTCGACGCGAAGCATATCGAAGCGAAGGTTCTGGACACGCTCGGCGTGGCGGCAATCGGCAAGGCACGGGCCTGAAACCAGATTTCGCTTTACGTCGTGGCTGTTTCTCTGCGAAATTCCCTTGCGAAGGGAAAACGCGCCATGAACATCCACGCAACACCGGTCATGGTCTACCGCTGGATCACGTTCCTTCTGGCCGGCGGCTACTGCCTTTACCAGCTCCTGAGCCAGGATTACGCCAGCCCGGGCGGACCGTTCCGGTTCCTCACCATCTGGGCGCTGTTCCTCAGCTTCTACGCTGCCTCGCGCATGCTCGCGCTCTCCGAAGGGCGCATCACGCGGCAGCACAATCGCACCGCTGCCGTCGCCGCGGTCGTGAATGTCATGGTGGTGTTCCTCTACTGGAAGCTCTTCTTCACCGACCCCGCGCTGGTCAACGGCCGCGGGCCGATCGTCTGGCACCAGCAATACTACCTGCATGCACTCGGGCCGGGGTTGCAGATCGTCGACGCACTGTTGATCGCCCGCGTCTTTGGCCGGCCGTGGCGCGCGGCATTGCCACTTCTGGCTTTCATCGCCGTCTATTTGACCTGGGCGGAACTTTTCGTTCAACGGTACAACTCCGTGCCGGAAGGCAGCGTGACATCGGGCCTGCCCTACCCGTTCCTGAACTCGATGGAATTGGATGAACGGCTGTCGTTCTACGGCTCCAACATGGTCATGGCGCTTCTGGTTCTGGCAGGGTTCGCGCTGCTGAATCTCATGATCCGGCGCCAATCAGATACACCGCGGTCGCGACCAGCGCACCAATGACCAGATAGCCGAGCAGCACGTAGAGCCCGTCTCGCGTCAGCAGTCCGAAAGCCAGCAGGGACACCGCGCCGGCCCCGAAACTGGTGACGAACGGCAGAAGCTCCAGAATGGGCCAAAACAGGGACACGATGACACAGGTGACCGTCGCGACGACGCGCATGGGCGGGGTGGTCAGGATCGGCCAGCGCGTATGGGAATGCCGGTCGAACCACGCCGCAGGACGCCGGAGCCAGGCCACGGCACTGCGCAACCGCTTCACCGGAATGGTGCGCCGCAGCAGTGCACCGGGAAGCCAGAGGTAGTCCGGCCCAGGAGCGACTGGCACCCGATGGTCACGATCAGGCCGGCGGAAACGGTCGGCGCGCCGGGGATGCCCGAAAGCGGCGATACCATCAGGAGCGCGATTATCAGGATGGCGGGTGCAAAGGACCGCTGGCCCAGATTGTCGAGCACGGTTTCCACCGAGACCGGCGGCGTCTCCGTCGCGGCGTGGACCTGATCGAGCAGGTCGTTCAGGGTTCTACCCATTCTCCTCGCTGTCCAACAACGCCCGCAATCCGGAACGGTAGTCCGGATGGATCAGGCGCACGCCGAGTTCCTCCTTGATCCGATCGTTGCGCACGCGCTTGCTCTCGGCATAGAAGCTGCGCGCCATCGGCGTCATCTCCGCCTCTTCGAATGGCACAGCGGGCGGTATCGACATGCCCAGAAGCTCGGCGGCATGGGCGATCACGTCCTGCGGAGGTGCGGGATCATCGTCGCAGAGGTTGTAGATCCGGCCGGGTTTCGGACGGTCGATCGACGCCTCCAGCACTTGCGCGATGTCATCGACATGGATGCGGCTGAAGACCTGGCCTTCCTTGATGATTCGGCGCGCCGTGCCCTTGCGCACCTTGGCAAAGGGCCCGCGCGCAGGGCCATAGATGCCGGCCAGCCGAAAGATGTGCAGCGGCAGGTCCGGGATCGCCTGCCACGCCGCTTCGGCCTCCTTGCGCCATTGCCCGCGGCGGGTCGAAGGTGCCAGGGCTGTGTCCTCGTCCACCCAGTCGCCCTCGTGATCGCCATAGACGCCCGTGGTCGATAGATATCCCGCCCAGTGCAGACTTGGCGCCTTTGCGGCAATCGCATCCCGCAGGTGGTGCAGCACCGGGTCGCCCTGATCTGTCGGTCCCGCGGAGGTCAGCAGATGCGTCGCCGCCTCCAGCGCCTCGGTCATGTCATCGCCGGGAAAGCAGGCTGGCTCCACGCCTTCGGCCCGCAACTCCCCGAACTTCTCGTGCGAGCGCGTCGTGCCGATCACCCGCCAGCCCTTCGGCAAGAGCCGCCGGGTCAGCGCGCGGGCGGAATACCCGTGTCCAAAGGAAAGCAGTGTCGTCATGCGCCTTATGTGGCGGCTTGCATCCGGACCCGCAAGCAAGTTTGATGCACGCATGAGCAAGGAAAAGCGACTGCAACAAGCCTACGGCCTGAAAACCCCCGACAACTCGCGCAAGCTCTACGCCGACTGGGCCGCGACCTATGACAGCGATTTCGTCGCCGCCAGCGACTACGTGCTGCACGTGAGTGTCGCGGACGCCTTTGCCGAAGCTGGCGGGCGCGGGCCGGTTCTGGACATGGGTGCGGGCACCGGGCTCTGCGGCGTGGCGCTGGCGCGGCACGAGCCGGGGGAGATCGACGGGACCGACATCTCGCAGGAGATGCTGGACCAAGCCGCGCAGAAGGACGTGTATCGCAAACTCTTCGCGGGCGACATCCTGGCGGGGCTCGATGCGCCGGATGCCAGCTATGCCGGTGTCGTCAGCGCGGGGACGTTCACCTTGGGTCATGTGGGTCCGGATGGGCTGGATGAGGTCGTGCGGTTGCTGCAGCCTGACGGACTGGCCGTCATCGCCGTACGGGATGCGCATTTCGAAGCCGAAGGGTTCGGCGCCAAGCTCGACACGCTCGCGCCGCGGCTGTCGCGCGTCGTCCGGACCCGGGTGCGCATCTATTCGGACGCCTCGACGGGCCCCCATGCGGGCGACATCGCGATCCTGCTGCATCTCTGGAAGGCTTGATCAGCCGATTTCCGCCAGGGTCAGCGGGCACCGCTCCCCGTCGTAAAACACGTCCAGCACTTCGCCAAAGACGGGCGGCGCGTCGGGCACTGCGGCGAAGAGCGTCGCGCTGCTTCTGACCTTCATAGCGTCGACCGGGCCCAGGATCTCTGCCGCTTCTCTGCCGCGATGGGCGAGCAGCGCCTCGCACAGTTCGACCAGCCGCGCGCGCAGCACCGGATGCGCGAGATACTCCGCCGCCTCATCCAGATCAGCCAGCCCGTACTCCGTGGCCCGGGACGACCGGCCCAGCGAGGCCAGTTGCGGCAGTTCCCACCAGATCCAGTGCGAGACCTTGCGCCCTTCGGTCAGCTCGCGCAGAGCCTGCGCGTGGGTCTGCGCCTGTGGGTCCAGGAACCGCGCGACGCCGTCGCTCATCCGGACGCGTAGTCGCTGCCTTCGGCGTCGAGGATCGCCTTCAACTCCGCGAGGTGACGCAGATCCTGCTCGGGATAGCTCTCGATCTCGTCGGCCGTCTTTGCAGCGATCTCGTCCGGCAGGATCGCGAGCGGCTGCCCGGTCTGCAAGGCGCGGATGTAGACCTCGCAGGCGCGCTCGAAGAAATACATCCGGTTGAAGGTCTGCGCGACGGTGTTGCCGATCACCATGATGCCATGGTTTCCCATGACCATGACGAACTTCTTCGGGTCGGCGAAAAGCTCTGCGCACCGCTCGCCTTCTTCCTCGAAGGCAAGCCCGCCGTAATTGTCGTCGACCACCTGCCGGTCAAAGAACATCGACGCGTTCTGGTCGAGAGGCGGCAGCACCTTGTCCTTGAGACAGGCCAGGACCGTCGCGTGAACGGAATGCACATGCATCGCACAGCGCGCGTGGGCACAATTGCGGTGCAACGCACCGTGCAGGCCCCAGGCGGTCGGATCCGGCGCGTTCGGCCCCTTCAATGTCTCGGGATCGTTCGCGTCGATCACCAGCATGTCACTCGCGCGGACGCGGGAGAAATGCACCTGGTTCGGGTTCATCAGGAAGCGCGTTCCGTCATCGTTGATCGAGAGCGAGAAATGGTTCGACACGCCTTCGTGCATGTCGAGCCGCGCGGTCCAGCGGAACGCAGCGGCGAGGTCCACGCGTTCCTGCCAATTCTCCATGTTCGGGCGCAATTCGGTGACGGTCATCGGCGGATCTCCTTTTGTCTCAACCTGCCTTGCCGCGCGCGCGGGTTCAAGCGGGAACCCGTCAGCATCGGACCGTTAGAGCGGACGCGACGGCACCCAGGCATAGCCGTTCTCGCAGAGGATGTAGGCCTCGCGCAGCCCGTGCGGCTTGTCGGCGGGCGGCTGCAGGATCATCGCGCCCAGCGCCTCGGCCCGCGACGCCGCGACGTCCGGATCGCTGTCATAGAGCCGGATTTCCAGGCCGGCCCCGCGCGGCGGCTGCTCCGGCAGCAGGCCGAGGAGAGGGTTCCTCGCATAGGTTGCGTCGCAGTGGATCTGAAAGACCTGGGCCCCATAGGTGACGATCGCGAAATCCGCCGTCGTCCGGTGGATGCCCATGTCGAACACCTGCGCGAGAAACCCGCATTCGGCCAGAACGTCCCGCACCAGGATGTTGATCCCCAGCCCGCGCAGCGACGCGCCGAAACTCTCCGGCGAGACGGTTTCGAAATCCATGGAAACTCTCCCTGTCACGCGCAGGTTAGAATGCCCTGCCACGTAACGGCAATGTGGAACCGACACGGATTGCCCGGAATGCGTCCCCTCTTGATCCTGTGCGGCTTATGGGAAACAACGCACCATGGAACGCCTGCCGACCTGGGCCGAAGCGGCCCCCGACATGATCGAAACCGCCGCGGGGCGGTCGCCGGCCGACATGGTGATCCGGGGCGGGATCTGGGTCAACGTCCATACGCGCGAAACGCTGCCCGGCCACGACATCGCCATCCGTCATGGCCGCATTGCCTGCGTGGTGCCGGATGCTTCGGATCGCATCGGACCGGAGACGGAGGTGATCGAGGCCGCTGGTCGGTACATGATCCCGGGTCTCTGCGACGGGCACATGCATATCGAGTCCGGCATGCTGACCCCGGCGGAATTCGCCGCCGCGGTGATCCCCCACGGCACGACGACCATGTTCACCGATCCGCACGAAATCGCGAATGTGCTGGGCCTCGAAGGCGTGCGCATGATGCATGACGAAGCGGCCCTGCAGCCTATCAACATCTTCACGCAGATGCCCTCCTGCGCGCCCTCGGCACCGGGGTTGGAGACGACGGGGCACGAGATCACGCCCGAAGACGTGGCCGAGGCGATGACATGGCCCGGCATCATCGGCCTCGGAGAGATGATGAACTTCCCCGGCGTCGCCGCCGCGGATCCCAAGATGCTGGCCGAGATCGCGGCGGCACAAAGTGCGGGCAAGACCGTCGGCGGGCATTATGCCTCGCCCGATCTGGGCGGACCTTTTGCGGCGTATGTTGCCGGCGGTCCGGCCGACGACCACGAGGGCGTTTCCGAAGCGGACGCCATCGCGCGGGTGCGCCAGGGGATGCGCTCGATGCTGCGGCTGGGCTCTGCCTGGTACGACGTGAAGGCGCAGATCACGGCGGTGACGGAGCGTGGCCTCGATCCGCGGAACTTCATCCTCTGCACCGACGATTGCCATTGCGGGACGCTGGTGAACGACGGCCACATGAACCGCGTGGTGCGGCACGCGATCGACTGCGGCTGCGATCCGCTGGTGGCGCTGCAGATGGCGACGCTCAACACCGCCACGCATTTCGGGCTGGAACGCGAGTTGGGCTCGCTGACGCCGGGGCGGCGGGCAGACGTGATCCTGACCTCCGACCTCGAGACGCTGCCGATCGAGCACGTCATCGCGCGGGGCCGGACGGTCGCGATGGACGGCAAGCTGAGCGTGGATGCCCGCACTACGACTGGCCGGTGCGCGTGCGGCAGACTGTCCGGCTCGGCCACGCGTTGACGTCGCGGGATTTCGAAATCCCGGCACCCGCCGGTGCCAACGCCGTGCGCGCCAACGTCATCGGCGTCGTCGAGAACCAGGCGCCCGACCAGGGCGCTGCAAGTCGACCTGCCGGTCAGCGACGGGCTGGTGCAGGGCGATGGCGACGCATGCCAGATCGCACTGGTGGAGCGTCACCGTGCCACGGGGGGCGTGCAGAATGCCTTCGTCTCGGGCTTCGGGTATACCGGGCGCATGGCCATGGCCTCGACCGTCGCCCATGACAGCCACCACATGATTGTCGTGGGCACGGACCGTGAGCAGATGGCGCTTGCCGCCAACCGGCTGGCAGAGGTGGGGGGCGGCATGTGTCTTTATCGGGACGGCGCGGAGCTGGCGCTCGTGGAGTTGCCCATCGCGGGGCTCATGTCCGACAGCCCTGCTTGCGAGGTCGCGGCCAAGGCCGACCGCCTCATTGCGGCGATGCGCGATTGCGGCTGCACGCTCAACAATGCCAACATGCAGCATTCGCTGCTGGCGCTGGTCGTCATCCCGGAACTGCGTCTGTCGGACCTCGGCCTCGTCGACGTGCGCAGCTTCGAATTCATCCCCGTGTTCGAGCCGATCACATGAGCCTGATAGACACACCCAAATCGCCCGCGCACGAGCTCTTTCGCGACGCCTCCGCCGCCGTGGACCGTCTGATCGAGCTCTATGACCAGTCCACGCATTTCCTGCGCGCGCGGTTCATGGAAGCGATGGATGCCGGGCCGCCGACGGGTCGGGTCCGGGCCTTCTACCCCGAGATCCGGTTTCGCACCGTCACCCATGCGCAGGTCGACACACGGCTCAGTTTCGGTCATGTGTCGCACCCCGGACGCTACGCCACCACGGTCACCCGCCCCCGGCTTTTTCGGCAGTACCTGACCCAGCAGATCGGGCTGCTCATCAAGAATCATCAACAGCCTGTCGAAATAGGCCCCTCCGACACGCCGATGCCGGTGCATTTCGCCATGGGTCCGGACACGACAGTGCCGCAGGAAGGGGCCGCCGCTTTCGTGCTGCGAGACGTCTTCGACGTGCCGGACCTGTCGACGACCAACGACGACATCGTGAACGGCACCTACGAGGCTGCCGGACGGGGTTGCGCCGCTGGCACCCTTCTCCGCGCAACGCGTGGATTACTCGCTGGCGAGGCTGGAACATTACACCGCCACGAGCCCGGAGCATTTCCAGAACCACGTGTTGTTCACCAATTACCAGTTCTACGTCGTCGGAATTCGAAGCATTCGCCCGCACGCGGCTCGACGATCCCGACAGCGGCTATGTCGAGTTCGTGTCGACCGGCAACCAGTGCATCACGCGCGGCGACCAGCCGATCACGCAGCCCTCAAAGCTGCCCCAGATGCCGACCTATCATCTGAAGCGCGAAGGCGGGGCCGGCGTGACGCTGGTCAACATCGGGGTGGGGCCATCGAACGCCAAGACGGCCACCGACCATATCGCGGTTCTGCGCCCGCATGCCTGGCTGATGGTGGGTCATTGCGCGGGATTGCGGAATTCGCAGCAACTCGGCGATTTCGTCCTGGCGCATGGGTACCTGCGGGACGACCACGTGCTGGACGACGACCTGCCGGTCTGGACGCCGATCCCGGCGCTGGCGGAAATCCAGATCGCGCTGGAGCAGGCGGTGGCCGAGGTGACGGAGCTGCAGGGCTACGAGCTGAAGCGCGTGATGAGGACGGGCACCGTGGCCACGATCGACAACCGCAACTGGGAGCTGCGCGAGCATGCCGGGCCGGTAAAGCGGTTGAGCCAGTCCCGCGCCATCGCCCTCGACATGGAGAGTGCGACGATCGCCGCCAACGGTTACCGGTTCCGGGTCCCATATGGCACGCTGCTCTGCGTCTCGGACAAGCCGCTGCATGGCGAGTTGAAGCTGCCGGGGATGGCGTCGGATTTCTACAAGACGCAAGTGGCGCGCCATCTTCTGATCGGCATCCGCGCCATGGAGTTCATCCGCGACATGCCGCTGGAACGCATCCACAGCCGGAAACTGCGGTCCTTCGACGAAACGGCGTTTCTATGATTTCGGCTGATGCGCCTGAAACAGCCAGCAGGCATTGATCGGCAGCAGGACCCCGTGCAGCACCATGACCGGGAGCAGGTCTTCGGCAATGCCATACGCGACGAAAGCCACGTTGCTGAGCATGGCCACGAGACGCAGCCGAAGCATGGATTGCATGCAGAATGTCAGAAGCACCAGGATTGCAGCCAGGAAGCCAAGTGCGTCCACAATGTTCATTTCCATCGTCCGTTCTCCGTACCTGTTCGTCATCAAAAAATCGGACAGGATCCGGAATTCGCGGGATCCAAGGACAAGTCATAGCAGGGCAAGAGGCTGCGCGCAGGTAAGGTATTGCTCCATTGTGCAGGAGCGCCCATGCGGTCCGACGCGGCCGATTATGGGCCCGCGGCTGCCCAGAGAGCGCTTCGAAGGGCAAAAAACCGCGAAAAACCGTTGCAAACGGGTGTTTCGGGCAACACTAAGCGTTGTGTGGAGCTACTACATTCCGTTACAGTCTTTTCATGAGGCCCAATCAGTCGGGCAAGTGAAGGAGACCAACAAATGGCAAAACCGATGACAAAGACCCAATTGGTGGCCGCCCTGGCCGACGAGATGGGCTCGGACAAGAAATCGGCGGGCGCTGCACTGGATGCGGTGTGCGACGTGATCACCAAGGAAGTGAGCGGCGGCGGTGCCGTCACCCTTCCGGGGGTCGGCAAGATCTACTGCCGCGAACGTCCCGAGCGGATGGTGCGCAACCCCGCGACCGGCGAGCAGTTCAAGAAGCCAGCCGACAAGGTGGTGAAGATGACGATCGCCAAGGCGCTGAAAGACAGCGTCAACGGCTGACCTGCCCACATTGCAGCCTGACGAAGGGGGTCGCCGCGATTGGCGGCCCTTCTTCGTTGGCGGCTCATGTGGCGCAATGCTCCTCGATGAACGGCAGTGCTGCGTCGAAGAATTCGCCGAAGGCCGCATCGCTCTCGATCGGCACATGATGTGAGCCGCTGAGTTCGACGAACCGTGCGCCGGGTATGGCCCGCGCCATGCGCCGACCTTCGTCGAGCGGGCACATCCGATCGCCCTCAGAATGCGCCACCAGAACCGGAACCCGCAGTTGCGCCGCCATCTCGACCGGCACATCGACATGCGCGTTCATGTCGAAGACCCGCAACGCGTTCTCCGGACTGATCGACATCCGCTGCAATTCATCGAACTTGTTCCGGACATCCTGCGGCGCGTCCGGCAGGAAGGAGTTGGTGAAGAAACTGCGGTACATCGGATAGTTCGACCCCCATCCGTCCCGGATCATGAGCCGAGACGCCTCGCAAAGCTTTTCCTGTTCCGGGTCGTTCCTCTGCAAACGGCCGCGCAGATAACCGCCGAGCAAGACGAGACAGCTGACACGCTCGGGGTGCTTCAGGGCATAGAGGATCGAAAAGGACGCGCCCTGACTGATCCCCAGAAGCGCAAATGTGTCGAGATCCGCCGCGGCGACCACGGCTTCCATGTCCTCGATGATGGCATCGATGTCCACCCGCGTCACTTCCCAGTCCGACAGCCCGTTTCCGCGCTGGTCGAACCGGACAAGCCTGTGCCCCGCCGCCCACCGCTCCAGAAAAGGCGCCTGGAACGGGCTTTTCCATTCGTATTCCAGATGGTTCATCCAGTGCGGCGCCCGGAGAATTGCAGCGCCTTCTCCGGCCGAGGCCCAGGCGATCGTCGTTCCATCCGCGGAACGGCAGTAGCGCACATCCTGTTGCCGCGCCTGCGATGACATGCGCAGGTCCGGCTTGCGCTCCGGCGTCCAGGTCCAGGCGCGAATGGGACGTGAGATGTTCTTGACCCGCTGGCTGCCCATGTACCTGAATTGCGACCCCATCTGCTCCGGCACGGACTGATGCACGATATCGGACACGCAGAGGCCGCCGGGTTCTGCCAGCGCCTCCAGCCGCGCGGCCACGTTGACGCCGTCACCGAATATGTCTCCCTCGTCAAAGATCATGTCGCCGAGGTTGATCCCGATCCGGTAGCTGATGCGGTCGTCCGGCGGCTGATCGATCTCCCGCCGCGACATCTCGGCCTGCAACTCCATCGCGCAGCCGACGGCATCCTGCACCGCCGGAAACTCGACAAGCAGCCCGTCGCCCGTGGTCTTGACGATCCGCCCGCGATGCGCGGCGATCGAGGGGTCGATGAGGCCGTTGCGATGCGTCTTCTGACGCGACAGCGTGCCGAGCTCGTCCTTTTCTATCAGATGGGAGAAATTCGCCATGTCGGCGGCCATGATGGCCGAAAGGCGGCGTTCCATGCGCGCGTCTCCTCGGTTGCCGCTCGGCCAGCCTATCATCGATCGCCGGGTCGGGACATCTTTTTTGGCCAGCCGTCCTTGTCCTTGCGCCGCCTTTGAGGAAAGGTCACGCGGCGGGTCTGCCCGTTTTCGTTCAGGAGGTGAGCGTTGGCCAAGGCGACAGGTATCGGCGGGGTGTTCCTTCGATCCGATGATCCCGAGCGGTTGGGGGCGTGGTATCGCGACAACCTCGGGTTTGACATGTCCGGACCAGTGTGGATGCAGGATGCCGGACCAACGGTCTTCTCGCCGTTCTCGCGTGACAGTGAGTACTTCCGCCGCGACCGGCCGGTCATGCTCAATTTTCGCGTCGACGACCTGATCGGCCTCATCGCGCAGCTCGCCTCCGCAGGAATCCCCGTGGAAACCCGCGAGGAGTGGAACAGCGAAATCGGACGCTTCGCACGCATCCATGATCCCGATGGCAACCCGGTCGAGCTTTGGGAACCGGCCGGACCCGCCGCATGACACTCGACATTCGCGCGGTGCTGATGGGCCTCGCCTTCGCCCTGATCTGGTCCTCGGCCTTTTCGTCGGCGCGGATCATCGTGGCCGACGCCTCGCCGCTCGCCTCGCTGTCGCTGCGGTTCTTCCTGTCGGGTGCGATCGGAGTGGCCATCGCGCGCGCCCTGGGGCAGAGCTGGAGTCTGACGCACGAGCAGTGGCGCGCGACCATCGTTTTCGGGATCTGCCAGAACGCGATTTACCTCGGCCTGAACTTCGTCGCGATGCAGTGGGTGGAGGCCGGGTTCGCCTCCATCATCGCGTCGACCATGCCGCTCATGGTGGCCTTCGCGATCTGGACGGTGTTCCGCGAACGGTTGCCGGCGCTGGGGATCGCGGGGCTTGTCCTGGGGTTCATCGGCGTCGTCCTGATCATGCAGGCGCGCATCACGGCGGGTGTGGACCTGACCGGCACCGCGCTCTGCCTGATCGGTGCGGTGGCGCTGGCGGTGGCGACGCTGATGGTGCGGGGCGCGTCATCCGGCGGAAACCTTATGATGATCGTCGGGCTGCAGATGTTCGTGGGCGCCATCGTCCTGGCCGTGGCCTCCGCGGTGACCGAGACGATTCGGGTGGATTTCACGCCGGAATTGGCGCTGGCCTTCGCCTACACCACGCTCTTCCCCGGCCTGCTGGCCACCTGGATCTGGTTTGCGCTGGTCGCCCGCATCGGGGCGGTCAAGGCCGCGACATTCCACTTTCTCAACCCTTTCTTCGGCGTCGCCATCGCGGCGCTGATCCTGGGCGAGACACTGTCGGCGCGCGACATCGTCGGGGTCGCGATCATCATGCTGGGCATCCTCGCCGTGCAACTGGCGCGCGTGCAGAAGGTCACCTGAACGAGAGTGCATTCGCCTTTTTTTGCGGCTCAGTCACTTGGCCAGTTCGGCCTCGACGGCATCGACGATCTCACGTCCCGTGGGTCGTGCACCGGATCCCCATGTGCCGGCCACGCGCCCGTCGCGCCCGATCAGGACCTTGTTGAAGTTCCAGCGCGGCTCGAACCCCGCCTCCTGCCGCACCTCACGGTAGAAGGGGTGCGCCTTGGCGCCCGTGACCGGCGTGATGTCCGCCATCGGCATGTCGATGCCATAGGTCAGCTCACAGAACTCCTTTACCTCCTCGGCGCTTCCCAGCTCCTGCCTAAAATCGTCGGAGGGCACCGCGAGTACCACCAGACCGCGCGCGCGGTAGGCATCGTAGAGCTTCTGCAATCCCTCGTATTGGCCGGTATAGGCACATTGCGAGGCCGTGTTGACGACCAGGATCGGCTGACCCGACCATGCGGACAAAGGCAACTCTCCGCCGTCGATCGAGGGAAAGCTGTAAGACATCGGCGCGGACTTCAGCGGCAGTGCGACGAGAATGGCGATCAGCAGTGAAATTGCGCGGACCATGGGAGGACCCTCCAGATGTTGAAAACTATACGCGCGCCATGCGCCGCCGGTTCACTCTTCCCTTTTTCGTCACGGACCCCAAATATGGCACAGAACATATTGGAGGACAGCCATGACGCGCTATTCCAAAGACCCGGACGCACTCGCGGCCCTGTCGCCCGAGGAATTCTGGGTCACGCAGGAAAGTGGAACGGAACGCCCAGGCACGGGCAAGTACCTGAAGAACAAGGAGCCGGGCATCTATGTCGATGTCGTGAGCGGAGAGCCGCTTTTCGCGTCCGCCGACAAGTACGAGTCCGGCTGCGGCTGGCCCAGCTTCACCAAGCCCATCGCGAACGTCACCGAGCATCGCGACGTCACGAGCGGCATGATCCGGACCGAGGTCCGGTCGCAGCATGGGGACAGCCATCTGGGCCACGTGTTCCCCGACGGACCGGCGGATCGCGGCGGTTTGCGGTACTGCATCAATTCCGCCTCGCTGCGCTTCATCCATCGCGATGACATGGAGGCCGAGGGCTACGGCGAGTATCTGGATCAAGTGGAGGATGTGGCATGACAACCGAACGCGCCGTACTGGCTGGGGGCTGCTTCTGGGGCATGCAGGACCTGATCCGCAAGATGCCCGGCATCACGGAGACCCGGGTGGGGTATACCGGTGGGGACGTGCCGAACGCGACCTACCGCAACCACGGAACTCATGCGGAAGGGATCGAGATCCTGTTCGACCCGCGCGAGATCACCTACCGCCAGATCCTGGAGTTCTTCTTCCAGATCCACGACCCGACGACGCTGAACCGGCAAGGCAACGATGTCGGGGCCAGCTACCGGTCGGCCATCTATTACTGCAACGAGGCGCAGAAGGAGACCGCTCTCGACACGATCGCGGACGTGGAAGCCTCGGGCATATGGCCGGGCCGCGTCGTGACGGAGGTGGAACCTGTCGGCGATTTCTGGGAGGCGGAACCGGAGCACCAGGATTACCTGGAGCGGATCCCCAACGGCTACACCTGTCACTTTCCGCGACCGAACTGGGTCCTGCCCAGACGCGCCGCGGAATAGGGGGCTCAACCCGTGGCAACTCGAGGCCGCCCGCTGGCCTCGACCGTCACGGTCGCCTCGACGAACACCTCCCGCGCCTCGACCTGCGCGACGCGCAAATCGCGGGTCGCGCGGATGCGCAGGTCACCCGCACCAGCCTCTAGCGCCGCTGTCTCGGCCGCGTGGCGCAGAGCGGTTTCGAGCCTGTCGAGTGCATCCGCGCGGTCGATGAAATCCTCCGGCCCGCTCTCCAGGTGGACGCGGAACCGGCCTTCGCCCGCCGAGGTCACCATTCCGGATCGGCGCATCGTCACGCGCCCCACGACCGCCCCGATGGCGTTCGCGACGGCGGCATGTTCCGGCAGGATCATCTTGCAGCCCATAAGGTCACCGACGGCCGGGTAGTAGACCGAAGCCGACGCGCCCAGACCCACCACAGGCACGTTCAGCCCGGTGTCGAGCCGTACCAGGCCCCGGTGCGGTCGCAACCCCGCCTGCATCAATGCGTGCCGCGCCAGCTCGGCCGGGCGCAGGCCGAAATCTTCTCCGTCCTCGGCAAAGGCCGTCTCCAGCAGCGCAAGCCCGGTCTGATGGGTCAGCTGATCCACGATGATCCGCGCCATCGCCGCCGCTGTCGTCGCCATCCGATCCCCCGACCCGATGCGCCGCCGACCGAACAGCGAGAGGCCCTTTTCCGCGGCTTCCCTGTCCCATGACTGCGCCCAGCCCAAGGCATGCGCGGCGTCGGACGGCGTCACTCCGGCCACCTGCACCAAGCCCCGCTCCACCAGCCGGGTCAGGGCCCCCATGTCCATCCGGTTGCGCAGCACCGCGCCCACAGGCTGGACCTCCTCGCCGATCCGGTCCAGCAATGCCCGGTCTCGTTCGCCCAAGCCTTCTGCAGCCATCCCCGGCAGCCGACGCAGGAATCGCGCGTCATGATCGCCGGGCAAGGGGTCGCGCAATTGCCGATCTAGCGTGTCGTGTACGAGCGCCGGCGCGTCCTTGGCAATCAAAGACAGGGGCACCAGCCGCCGCGGGCCCAGCCTGACGCCACCGGCCAGCCCCTCGCTCTGGAAATGCACCTCGCTGTCGCCGCCAAGGCCAGTCGTGCGCATCGCCACCGCCTCGACCATCGTGCGGTAGGGGCCGACCAGCGCGCCTTGCGGATCGATTGTCGGGCGGCCATCGCGCAGCACAGCCACGTCCGTCGTGGTCCCGCCGATGTCGCTGACGATCGCGTGCTGCGCCCCGGTCAGCCAGCGCGCCCCGACGATGGAGGCCGCCGGCCCGCTCAGAATGGTCTCGATCGGGCGTCGCTCGGGCCTGCGCCGCACTCACCAGCGCACCGTCCCCGCGCACCACCATCAGAGGCGCCGTCACCCCCATGGCGTGCAACTGCTCTTCGGCGCGCGTGATCAGCCGGTCGATCATCCCGATCAGTCGCGCATTCAGAACCGCGGTCATCGCGCGTTTCGGCCCGCCGAGCTTCGACGACAACTGATGGGAGGCGCTCACGGGACGTCCCGTGACCTGCCTCGATCAACTCCATCGCCCGCAGTTCGTGCGCGGGATTGCGGACGGCGAACTGCGCGGCCACCGCAAACCCGCTGACACCGCCCTTGTGCGTCTCCAGGAACTGAAGCAAGGCCGCCTCGTCCAGCGCCGCCACCTCGCTCCCGGCATGTGTGTGTCCGCCCCGCAGCAACAGGCAGGGATCGCCCTTCAGCGCCTCCCGTAGCCCATGCGTCTCCAGATCGCGCTCGCGAAAGCCGATGTAGATCAGCGCCACACGACCACCCTGACCCTCCACCAGCGCGTTCGTGGCCAAAGTGGTCGAGAGCGACGCGAGCGCGATCTCCGCCGGGTCCACACCCGATGCGTCCAGCACCGCCTGCACCGCCGCGCCCACACCCAGGGCCAGATCATGCCGCGTGGTCAGCGCCTTGGCGGATGCGACGACGTCCTTTTCGTCCCGGATCAGGACCGCATCGGTGTAGGTTCCGCCCGTATCCACGCCCAGCGCCAGCGTCATCTCAAGATCCCAGCTTTCACGATCCCGCGCGGAACTAGTCGGTCAGCCACGCCCATGCGCGCCCAAACACGACACCGCCCAGGTCGCGGCCTCGGCGACCGTCGGGTCGGAATCATGTACCAGAGACTGCGCAACCTCCGCCAGCGCAGTATCGCCGGAGTTTCCGATCGCATAGAGCACGTTGCGCACGAAGCGGTCCCGCCCGATCCGCTTGATGGGCGAGCCTGAAAACTTCGCCCGGAAAGCCGTGTCATCCAGCTTCGCGAGCTCAGCCAGCTCTGGGGCGACAAGGTCCTCCCGCGCCGCAAGTCGCAGATCGCGCGCCGTCGCGGCGAACTTGTTCCACGGACAGATGGCCAGGCAATCGTCGCAGCCATAGATCCGGTTGCCCATCTTCGCGCGCAACTCCGGATCCACTGGCCCCTTGTGTTCGATCGTGAGGTACGAGATGCACCGCCGCGCGTCGAGGCGGTAAGGCGCGGGGAACGCGTCGGTCGGGCATATGTCGAGACACGCCCGGCACGACCCGCAATGATCGCTTTCGCCCGCGTCGGGCTCCAGCTCCAGGGTCGTGAAGATCGAACCCAGAAACGCCCAATTGCCCCACTCGCGGCTCAAGAGATTGGTGTGCTTGCCCTGCCAGCCCAGCCCCGCGGCCTGACCCAGCGCCTTTTCCGGCACCGGTGCGGTGTCCACGAAGACCTTCACCTCGCACTCTGTTTCCGCCACCATCCAGCGCGCCAACCGTTTCAGCCGCTTCTTCACGACGTCATGATAGTCCCGGTTCTGCGCGTAGACACTGATCGCCCCGCGATCCGGATGGTCCAGAACCGCCATCGGGTCATGCTCGGGCGTGTAGCTTTCGGCCAGCATCAGAACCGAACGCGCCTCCGGCCAGAGCGTCGCCGGGTTGCCGCGCCAATGCATTCGCTCCGCCAGCCAGCCCATCTGCCCGTGATACCCCGCCTCGACGAAGGCCGCGAGCCGTTCGGGCACCTCCGGCACCGCATCCGGCCGGCAGACGCGCGCCGCGACGAAGCCCTCCTCAAGCGCGCGCGCGATGATATCGGATTTTCCCAGACCCATTGCTTCACTACGCCCGCACACTCCGGTGGAGCCCCGGACGCGCCCGAGCGGAGGCAGCGCCCCTAGAAATCGAGATCGGCATAATGCGGGGGCGGCGACTGTCCCGGGATCTGATCGGCCAGCACCGACCGGAAGGCCGGGCGCGACTTGATCTTCGCGTACCAGTCCTTCACGACGTCGTGGCGGTTCCAATCGACGTCGGACGTGTAATCCAGGGACGACAGATGCGCCGCGGCCGCAAAATCGGCGAGCGTCATGACGTCTCCGGCCAGCCACCTCCGATGGTCCAGCAGCCACGCCATGTAATCCAGGTGGTACTTGATCGCCTTGACGCCGGCCTTCACGTTGGTGCTGTCCGGATAGCCTTGTTTCATGACCTTCTTGTTCACCCGCTCATACAGCAGCTTGGACGTGACGTCGCAATGGAACTTGTCGTCGAACCACCCCACGAGCCGCCGCACCTCCAACCGGTCGGCGGCTTCTTTCGGCATCAACGGGGGCTCGGGCCGGGTCTCTTCGAGGTACTCGCAGATCGCAGCGCTCTCCGCCATGGTGATCCCGTCGAGCCGCAGGACCGGCACCTTGCCCGCCGGGTTGCGCTTGAGGAAATCGGGATCCTGCTCCCAGTAGCGCTCCTCGATCAACTCCACCTCGACCTTCTTCTCCGCCAGGACCAGACGCACCTTGCGGCAGAACGGTGAGAGGGACACGTGATAGAGTTTGGCCATGTGCGGGGTCTCTTCGGGGTGGTTTCTGACTCAATGCAACGCCAGCGTGCGATTTTCAATCCTCGAAGCAAGAAGCGCGTCCGTCCCTGGCGATCGTTGCCGCGCCATCACGGATCTGCGCGGCGCGCTTGCGGACGAAATCCGACGGTTCCGCGGCGGACCGATCCTTGGGTGACGGCAGGATCGCGGCCAGCCGCGCCGCCTGAACCGCGCTGAGATCTCCCGCCCCGACGCCAAAATAGCTCTCCGCAGCGGCCTCCACACCAAAGACGCCGTCATCGAATTCGGCCACGTTGAGGTAGACCTCGAGGATCCGCCGCTTGGACCACACCGCTTCGACGAGCGGTGTCAGCACCGCCTCCAGCGCCTTTCGGGTCCAGTTGCGTCCGTGCCAGAGAAAGACGTTCTTCACGACCTGCTGCGAGATGGTCGAAGCGCCGCGTTCCCCGCCATCCTCGATCGCTGCCCGGATGGCCGTCACGTCGAAACCCCAATGCAGGCAATAATTGGCGTCCTCCGCCGCCACCGCGGACCGTGCCATGACCGGCGCTATCCGATCGATCGGCACCCAGCGCTGATCGACGCCGCCCAGCCGGCGGCTCTCGCTCATCATGTACCAGGTCGTCGGCGGATTGACGCGACTCCAGAGCAGGACCGACCCGGCCACCAGAACGACCGCCACGGCCAAGGCTCGAAGCGCCCAGCGCATGACGAACCTGACAGGTCGGACCTGCCGCGGCTGTTCCCTCTTGCCTTTTCCGGCACTGCCCGTTCTTGCCATGCGCCGGGTATAGACCCACTGTCCCGGCGCAGGCAACGCCATCACGCGGGTTATTCGCGGGTCATTCGGCGGGGACCGCCTCCTCTTCTTCGATCCCGAGCGGCGCGGCCAACTTGTCGAGCATCTCCTTGGGACAGATCTGCAGGAAGTTGCGCTGCTCCATGTCCCAGTGCTGCAGGATGTCAGAGACCTTGCGCGACCCGGTCTCTTCCAGATGCCGTTCCAGCAGCCCCTCCAGTTCTTCCTGCCAATGGTCGACGGTGACCGGGCAGGTGACCAGCGTCTCGAGGTTGAGGAGCCGGTGCGCGGTGCCGTCCGGATCGTAGAGATAGGCCATGCCACCGGTCATGCCGGCGCCGAAGTTGGCACCGATCTCGCCCAGGATCACCGCCACGCCCCCGGTCATGTACTCGCACCCGTTCGAGCCGCAGCCTTCGACCACCACATGCGCGCCGGAGTTGCGGACGGCGAAACGCTCGCCCGCGCGGCCCGCGGCGAAGAGGTAGCCCGCCGTCGCGCCGTAGAGTACCGTGTTGCCGATGATCGTGTTCTCCGACGCGACGATGGGCGATGCCATCGGTGGGCGCACGACGATCGTGCCACCCGAGAGCCCCTTGCCGACATAGTCGTTGGCATCCCCCGACACCTCGATCTTCAGACCCGGCGCCGCGAACGCGCCCAGCGACTGCCCTGCAGACCCGGTGAGCTTCACCGTCAAATGGTCGGGCTGGAGATTGTTGTTCATGCCGAAGCGCTTGACGATATGGCTGGAGACCCTTGTGCCCACAGTGCGGTGCGTATTCTGCACCGCATAGCTGAGCTGCATCTTCTCGCCATCCTCCAGGAACCGCTGGGCATCCCGCACGATTTCCGCATCGAGCGTGTCGTCGACCTCGTTGCGCGGCTTCAAGCGGTCGTACTTGATGTCGGCCGCCCCATCGACGGTGATCAGCATCGGGTTGAGGTCGAGATCGTCGAGATGCGCCGACCCGCGGCTCACCTGGCTCAGCAGATCCGCGCGTCCGATCACCTCGTCGAGACTGCGCGCGCCGATCCGGGCAAGGATCTCGCGGACTTCCTGGGCGTAGAAGGTGATCAGGTTCACGACCTTGTCCGCGTTGCCCGTGAACTTCGCCCGCAGACGTTCGTCCTGCGTGCAGACGCCCACCGGGCAGGTGTTGGACTGGCACTGGCGCACCATGATGCAGCCCATCGCGATCAGCGCCGCCGTGCCGATGCCGTACTCCTCGGCCCCCATCATCGCCGCCATGACGATGTCGCGCCCGGTGCGCAAACCGCCATCCGTGCGCAGGGTAACCCGGCCGCGCAGGTGGTTCATCGACAGGACCTGGTGCGCTTCCGTCAGGCCCATTTCCCAAGGCAGGCCCGCATATTTGATCGACGTCGCGGGTGACGCGCCTGTCCCGCCATTGTGGCCGGAGATCAGGATCACGTCCGCCTTGGCCTTCGCCACGCCGGCCGCGATCGTGCCCACGCCCGAGGACGCCACGAGCTTCACGCAGACCTTGGCGCGCGGGTTGATCTGTTTCAGGTCATAGATCAGCTGCGCCAGATCCTCGATCGAGTAGATGTCGTGGTGCGGCGGCGGGGAGATCAGCATCACCCCCGGCGTCGAATGTCGCAGCTTCGCGATCATCTTCGTCACCTTGAAACCGGGCAACTGGCCACCCTCGCCGGGTTTGGCACCCTGGGCCACCTTGATCTCCAGTTCCTCGCACTGGTTGAGATATTCGGCCGTCACGCCGAACCGGCCGCTCGCCACCTGCTTGATCTTGGCCGACGGGTTGTCGCCATTGGGCTCCGGCACGAAATGCGCCGGATCCTCGCCGCCCTCGCCGCTGTCGGATTTCGCGCCGATCCGGTTCATCGCGATGTTCAGCGTCTTGTGCGCCTCGGGCGACAGCGCGCCAAGGCTCATGCCAGGCGTCACGAACCGCTTGCGGATCGAAGTGATGCTCTCCACCTCGTCCAGCGGCACCGCGGGGCCCAGCGGCTTGATGTCCATCAGGTCCCGCAGGTGAATGGGCGGGTTCGCCCGCATCTTGGCCGAATACTGCTGCCAAAGCTGGTAGGACGCCTTGTTGCACGCCATCTGCATCATGTGCATCGATGTCGCTTCCCACGCGTGTGTCTCGCCGGATTTCCGCGCCTTGTAGAAGCCGCCGATCGGCAGAACGTCGAGCCCGGAGGTCCAGCCCTTGGCATGCACCTCCTCGGCCTTGGCCTGCAACCCGCTGACCCCGATGCCGGAAATGCGAGACGTCATGCCGGGGAAATATTCGGCACACATCGCACGGGAGAGCCCCACGGCCTCGAAATTCAGCCCGCCGCGATAGGAGGACACGACCGAGATTCCCATCTTGGACATGATCTTGAGCACGCCCTGGTCGACGGCCCTGCGGTAGCGGGTCATCGCTTCGGTCAGGGTGCCATCGATCAGGCCGCGCTTGATACGGTCGGCGATCGAATCCTCCGCCAGATACGGGTTCACGATCGTGGCGCCGCTGCTGATCAACACGGCGAAATAATGCGGGTCGATGCACTCCGCCGACCGCACGACGAGCGAGCAGAAGGTCCGCAAGCCCCGCCGCGTCAGGTGCGAGTGCACGGCGCTGGTCGCGAGGATCATCGGCATCGCCACCTTGCCGGGTCCCGACAGGTGGTCGGTCAGCACGATGTGGCCCGCGCCCGATTGCACGGCTTCCTCCGCCTGCTGGCGGATCCTGGCAAGCCCATCGCTGAGCGCACCGTCGCCCCGCTCGAACGTGCAGTCGATCTCCTTGAGGTCCGCGTTCAGCGCGTTCTTGACTTCGTCCCACTGCGCATTGCCCACGAACGGGCTGTCGAGCACGATGATCTCGGTCTGGCTGCTGTCCTCGTCGAGCACGTTCTTGAGGTTGCCGAACCGCGTCTTGAGGCTCATCACCCTGAATTCGCGCAAGCTGTCGATCGGCGGGTTCGTCACCTGGCTGAAGTTCTGCCGGAAGAAATGGCTGAGCGGGCGGTACTTCGTCGACAGCACCGCGCTGGGCGTGTCGTCCCCCATGGAGCCGATGGCTTCCTTGCCGTCCTCCGCCATGGGGGCCAGGATCTGCTCCAGTTCCTCGATGCTGTAGCCGGCCGCGATCTGCCGCTGGCGCAGTTCCGCGCCTTCGAAGACCGCGCGTTCCGTGACACCGGCCAGCGCTTCGTCGAGTTCGTTGATCTTGCCGACCCACTCGCCGAAGGGCTGCGATGCGGCGAGACGGTCCTTGATCTCGGTGTCGTGGTAGAGCTTGCCCTCCTCCATGTCGATGGCAAGCAACTGCCCCGGCCCCAGCGCGCCCTTCTCGACCACGCGGGACTTCGTCCAGCGGCACCATCCCGGTCTCCGACCCCGCGACGACCATGCCGTCGTTCGTCACGACATAGCGCATGGGGCGCAAGCCGTTGCGGTCGAGCCCGGCGCAGACCCAGCGCCCGTCCGTCATCGCGAGCGCCGCTGGGCCGTCCCAAGGCTCCATCACCGAGTTGCAGTAGGAATACATGTCCCGCCACGCATCCGGCAGTTCGATCGCCTGCTTCGACCAGCTTTCGGGCACCAGCATGGTTTTGGCCATCGGCGCGTTCCGTCCGGCGCGCACCAGCACTTCGAACACGGAATCCAGTGCAGCGCTGTCGGAGGACCCCTGCGGCACGATCGGCTTGATGTCTTCGGCCATGTCCTCGAACGTGGCGGATGCCATGCGGATCTCGTGGCTCTTCATCCAGTTGATGTTGCCCTTCAGCGTGTTGATCTCGCCGTTATGGGCGAGCATCCGGAAGGGCTGCGCGAGCCACCATTGCGGGAAGGTGTTGGTGGAATAGCGCTGGTGATAGATCGCGAAGGCGCTCTCGAAGCGTTCATCCTGCAGGTCGGGATAGAAGTCCGCCACCTGTTCGGCCAGCATCATGCCCTTGTAGATGATCGACCGGCACGACAGGCTCGCGATATAGAGCCCGTTGATCCCGGCCTGGGACGCGGCTTTCTCGATGCGGCGGCGGATGACATACAGCTCGCGCTCGAATTTTTCCTGCTCCACGCCCTTGGAGTTGGAGATCAGGATCTGCTCGATCTCCGGCCTTGTGGCATTGGCCTTCTCGCCCAGACAGCCGATATGCACCGGCACGTGGCGCCAGCCGTAGATATAGTAGCCCATGCGCAGGATCTCGGTCTCGACGATCGTGCGGCAGACTTCCTGAGCGCCGAAATCCGTGCGGGGCAGGAAGACCTGGCCCACCGCAATCAGCTCGTCCCGCCGCGGTGCATGGCCGGTCCGACGGATCTGGTCATAGAAGAAATGCGCCGGGATCTGCACGTGGATGCCGGCACCGTCCCCGGTCTTGCCATCGGCATCGACGGCACCGCGGTGCCAGACTGCCTTCAGCGCCTTGATCCCGTACTCGACCACCTTCCGCGACGGCTTGCCGTCGACGTTGACGACGAGGCCCACACCGCAGGAGGCGTGTTCTTCGGCCTCCGAGTACATGCCGTTCTCGGCCATCCACGTGCGCTTGGCTTCCTCGGCCCGAACCCAATCGGCGTCGTACTTGGTCATTGGCTGTCTCCTTGGTCAGGCGCGAAAAGCGCGATGGTCTCGGCCTCGGTCAATCGCGTGTGATCCCCACTGAACGCATAGCCGCCTGGCTTGCGGTCGTGAAAGAACTCCTGGGTCATCGTCTGACCCGCGGCGTCGGGAAACAGGCCCGCCGCCAGGTTTATCTCGTCGTTGGCGGGTACACCGTACCACAGGGTCGATCCGCAGGTGCCGCAAAACGCCCGCTCGGCCCAGGGCGACGAGGCGTAGCGCACGACCGGCCCTTCAACCTCGACGCTGCCGGTTTCGGTCTGAACCGACATGAACATGGAACTCGTGTGTCTCCGGCACATGTCGCAGTGACACGCGCGCAGGGCCGGGATGCGCACTTTCGCCCGGACCTGTACCGCGCCGCACAGGCACTGGCCGGAAACGCCGTTTTCGCTCATTCGGCAGCCATGGCCGGCATCGCATTGAAGGATTGCAGGATCGTATCCGCGCAATCCCGCCCGTCGCGGATGGCCCAGACCACGAGGCTCGCGCCTCGCACGATGTCGCCCACGGCATAGACGTTCTCGAGCGCCGTCTTGCCGGTGGTGAACTCGGCCTTGATCGTGCCCCAGCGGGTCACTTCCAGTTCGGGGTGGTTCCAGAGCGTCGGCAGTTCCTCCGGCTCGAAGCCGAGCGCCTTGATGACCAGATCGGCCTCCTCGACATAATCGGCGCCTTCGACGACCTCGGGCGTCTGGCGGCCCGTCGCGTCGGGTGCGCCCAGCCGCATCTGCTGCACCATGACGCCGGAGACGCGGCCGTCGATTTCGGTGAAGCCCTTCGGCGCGCACAACCACTCGAAGACGACGCCTTCCTCTTCGGCGTTGGAGACCTCGCGCTGCGATCCCGGCATGTTGGCGCGGTCGCGTCGATAGAGGCACTTGACCGACTGTCGCGCCCTGCCGGACGGAGGTCCGCACGCAGTCCATCGCCGTGTCGCCGCCGCCGATCACCACGACGCGCTTGCCTTCCGCGTCGAGCGTGCCGTCGTCGAACTCCGGCACGTCGTCGCCGAAGCTCTTGCGGTTCGACGCGGTCAGGAAATCGATCGCCCGCACCACTCCGCCACATTCGGAATTCGGCATCTGCAGCTCGCGGCTCTTGTAGACCCCGGTGGCGATGATCACCGCATCATGGGCGTCCCTGATCTCCTGAAAGGTGATGTCTTCGCCCACGTTGCAATTCAAACGGAATGTCACGCCGCCATCCTCGAGCTGCTCGTTCCGGCGCATCACCACATTTTTTTCCAGCTTGAACCCCGGGATTCCGTAGGTCATCAGGCCGCCAGACCGATCGTATCGGTCATAGACCGTGACCTGAACGCCCGCGCGCCGCAGCATGTCGGCCGCGGCCAGCCCGCCCGGACCGGCGCCGATGATCCCGACGCTTTCCTGGCGCTCCTGCGCGGGACGAATGGGCTGGACCCAGCCCTCTTCCCAAGCGGTATCGGTTATGTATTTCTCGACCGATCCGATCGTGACGGTGCCGTGGCCCGACATCTCGATGACGCAATTGCCTTCGCAGAGTCGATCCTGCGGACAGATCCGCCCGCAGATCTCGGGGAACGTGTTGGTGGCCTGGCTTGTCTCGTAGGCTTCCTGCAGCCGACCTTCCGCGGTCAGCTTCAGCCAGTCGGGTATGTTGTTGTGCAGCGGGCAATGCGTCTGGCAGTAAGGCACGCCGCACTGGCTGCAGCGACCGGACTGTTCCCTTGCCTTCTCATCCGCGTATTCCGCATAGATCTCGCGGAAATCCATCCTGCGCACGTTCGCATCCCGCTTCTCGGGCATGTCGCGCCCGACGGTGACGAATTTCAACATGGGGTTGTCAGTCATTACAGGTCCTCACTCCTCAGAGTTGCGGTGCTACTCCACTTTCCGGATAAATAAAAGTCAATCATGCTGACCTAAATAAGCTATTTCTCACCACAGTGCAAATGGCACCGGCCAGATACTTTAATTTTTAGGTCCACTTCGGTCCTAATTGACCGATTCCATCTTCAACTTCACTTGGATAGTACAAGCTCAAACCGGATTCGCGAAACGCACATGCCCCTGTTCCATCTCCTCTTGCTTGCCGTGATCCAGGGGCTGACGGAGTTTCTTCCTGTCTCCTCGTCCGGGCACCTGATCCTGTTGCCGGGCCTGACCGGGATGGCCGACCAGGGCGTGGCGCTCGATGTCGCGGTCCATGTCGGGACGCTCATCGCCGTCGTCACGTATTTCTGGCCCGACGTGAAGGTCGCGCTCGCAGGGACCTTCCACCTGCTCTCCGGCCGCATCGACACGCGGGGCGCCTTTCTTGCAATGTGCCTGGCGGTGGCGACGGTGCCGGTGGTCCTTGCGGGTCTGGTTCTGCATGTCACCGGGTGGTCCGACAGTCTGCGCTCCGTCGCCGTGATCGGCTGGACCATGCTGGTGTTCGGACTGGTGCTCTATTGGGCCGACAAGATCCGGTGGCACCGAGAGACGCGCAGAAGGCTGGAGCTTGAAGCACGCCGCCGTCATGGGCCTGGCGCAGGCATTGGCGCTTTTCCCCGGCACGTCGCGGTCCGGCGTCACGATCTCCGCGGCACGGGCGCTCGGCTATGACAGGGAGGGTTCGGCGCGACTTTCGATGTTGATGTCGATTCCCACGATCTTTGCCTCCGGCGTTCTGCTGGCCGGAGACGCGATCGCCCAGGCCGATCTGGCACTGGCCCGGGACGCGGCGATCGCCGCAGTCTTCGCGTGCCTGTCCGCATGGCTGGCCCTGGCCGTCATGATGCGGCTGCTCCGCTCGGTCAGTTTCACGCCCTACGTGGTCTACCGCATCATCCTGGGCGCGGTCCTGCTGGTCTACGCCTACGCCTAGGCGCGCAGGTTGTCGGCGCTTTTCTTGATCGCGTCGTACTGTCCGGACGGGCGGAAGCGCCAAAGATATTCCGGCAGAATCGCTTCGAGCGACAAAGGGGTAATGCGCAGGTCGGCGAACGTCTTGACGCCCGATGACACGACGTTGTCCTGTTTCAGGTTGCGCACCTGATCGCGCGTGATCTGGGCCGGAATGAGACCGAACGACACGAAGTTCACGGTGTCGAAGAACAACCCCATCCCGCTCGCCACCGGGAAGGGAATGTTCACGATCATCCGGCGGCGGTGGATCACGCCCAGCATGTGCTGCATCAACTCGCGGAACGTGTTCACATCCGGCCCGCCCAGCTCGTAGACACCGCCACCGGCCTTGCCCGTGGCTCCCAAGACGGCGGCCTGTGCCACATCATCCACATAGACCGGCTGAAACCGTGTGGCGGCACCCACCACCGGCAGGATCGGCCCGAGCCGCGTCATCGCCGCAAAGCGATTGAAGAACTGGTCTTCGGCTCCGTATACGATGGAGGGGCGCAGGATCATCGCATCGGGCCTGTGCCGCAGGACACCGGCCTCTCCCAATGCCTTCGTTCGCGCATACTCGCTGTCGCTCTGCGCGTCCGCTCCGATCGCCGAGACCTGGACCATACGTTCGACGCCCTGCTCCGCCGCGATCCGGGCAATACGTTCCGCGCCTTCCGACTGAACGGCGCCGAACGTGTTCTTGCCCGCCGGCGCCAGGATACCGACGCAATTGACCACCGCATCGGCGCCCCCCATCACGGTGGCCACCGACTCGTCGTTGCGGATGTTGCAGAACACCGGCTCCACCTGTCCGACGGTACCGTAGGGTTTGACGAAGATCGCCTGGTTCGGTCGCCGGACAGCGACGCGGACTCGCCATCCCGCCTTGGCCATGCGCCGGGCAATGTACCGCCCGACGAAACCCGAACCGCCATAGATCGTCACCAGTTTCGACATGGGCGGCGCTCCTTTCGAACCGTGTTCTTGGCATGTATCGCTCGTATGACGGCCTAACAAGGGGCAAAATCGACGCGCTCAGTGAGTGCGATACCAGTGGTTTGCGTCGGCACGGCGACGCGTCAGCCCAGCGTCGAACGTATTCCAGCATGCCGACAATGAACGTAGCTTCCATGAATTGTCGCGCCGAAAGCGTCAGGCCCTCCGCGCTCGTTCCGCTCCTTCGCGTGCTCGGAGCTTGGATCGCGCACCATGCTTGTGGCAGACCATCCCCGAGCCATCCCAAGCGATCGGAAGTGGCTTCAGATGCCCAAAGATTCCGTTTGACAGCTCTGGCAAGCGCGCGTATCCGCACGTCGCACGACACCTGCCCAGGTGGCGGAATTGGTAGACGCGCTGGCTTCAGGTGCCAGTGTCCTTACGGACGTGGAGGTTCGAAGTCCTCTCCTGGGCACCATTAATTCCCTCTAAGCACCTGTTTTTAAAGACTATGCGCTTCCAACTTGGCGCTGGTCCACCTAATTGTCCACCTCCGGTGCTTCAATGGCTCTGCATTCGGCGCTGTCTGAAATCGCACCTGAAGCAGGCCTTGACTTGGGCGTTACGCGTCGTCCATGCATCCACTCCATGAAAAATCCTAAGACTGGCCGCACGGCATCCCGCAAGACTTGAGGCATTCGCTTGACGAGAGAGCCCGGTATCGAACCGCCCCAGCTTCTGCCGATGTTTGGCAGGTCTTAAGAGAATGGCTGATAGAACTCGGTGTAGAACCGGCGACACGTCGCGTGTGCAACACAGCTTCGACAACGAGACCGCATTGGGGTATGAAAGCTAATATGCGCTGGTTACTCGCCTTTGTTATCTTGTCTGCGTGCATGGATGACGGACTTTACCGAAGCTATTATGGTGAGCCAGAGATTCGGTAGGTTCAGGCGAAGGAACCGTGCAAGTGCGTGCCGGATTGCACGTTGACCCTGCTCCTACCGCAAGGAAAGCCTGTGGTAGCAATGCTAAGCTCTTGAAGACCGAGAAACTTGACCTTCAGGGATTTTATTCGGTCAGCTACTACAAGTGCACTTGAGCGCGCCGGAAGGCATCTTTAGCTATCTTTATTGCACTACGTTGCAGGAGGCGCACCAATCTTCTCGCCCGCTCAGCTTACTGCGACCGCCCGCCATGTTTCCACCTCGGATTTCCTGACCGAGCCGCATGACTACCGCCCGCGCCGTGAACGCGGCACACACGCCATCCCCGGACCGCAGGAGCTTTGCACCGCATTCCCGTGGACTTGGCCCTTACGCGACATCTGGGCGCGTCTCTGACCACTGTTTGCCCTGTCGACGGCTTTGCCCTAGAAAAGAGGCAGGCGCTCGCCTTGGCGCAACTGCTTAATCCGAGATTGTTTGCTATGAAAATTCAAATACCCATCGCCATGTCAGTTGTCGTGGCACTGGTAACTCTCTCTCCGCCGGTGTTCGCGCAGATGCCTTCCGGATGGAACAATCGGGTCGATGGGTTAGGCGTCTTTCAGGGTGATGCGGATCTGAGCGGGGGCGGCGACTTTCGCGAGCCGGCAGTTTTTGCGCGGTACCAGCCTTTACAACTTCGGCGGTGGGCAACTCGATAGGTCTGTCTACCAGCCTTGGCCGTTTCAACGTATGATTTCAGCAACCCTTCCACCCAGCCTTGGTCAGACATCCATGACGTTCGCTTATCGCTGCCGGTGCGTCTGAGCCTAAGCGACGCTGCCACACTTTTCATCTCGCCAGAAATCCGCTGGGACTATGAGGATGGTGTGAACCCGTCCGATGGCCGGACATATGGCGTCTTTGCGGGCGTAGCATGGAAAGTAAGTGACAGTCTTACCGTGGGTCCAGCCTTCGGCGCGTACAGCCAACTTGAAGAAAGCGGGGCGGACGTGTTTCCTGCGTTGCTAGGGTCAGGATGCATTGATTTTCAACGCGCTGCGTGATTCACGGCTCGCAAAACGGAGCGGTGACATGAGCGACCTTTACTGGCTGACTGACGAACAGATGGCCAAGCTTTCCCCTTTCTTTCCGAAGTCCCACGGCAAACCTCGCGTTGACGATAGGCGTGTGTTGAGCGGGATTATCTTCATCAATCGCAATGGGTTGCGCTGGCGAGACGCCCCGGAAGCCTACGGGCCGCACAAGACGCTCTACAGCCGGTGGAAGCGTTGGAGCGAGAAAGGCATTTTCGCGCGGATGATGGTCGGCCTGGCTGCCGAACACGGCGAGGAAAAGACCGTGATGATCGACGCGACATATTTGAAGGCACACCGCACCGCGACCAGCATGGCCGCAAAAAAGGGGGGCGTGGCCGCCTGATCGGTCGCACCAAGGGCGGCATGAACACCAAACTCCATGCCATCTGCGACAGCCAGGGACGCCCTCTCAATCTGTTTGTCACCGCCGGACAGGTCAGTGACTACATTGGTGCCCGGGCATTGCTGAGCAGTTTGCCTAATGTCGACTGGTTGCTCGGGGATCGTGGCTATGACGCCGACTGGTTCAGAGAAGCATTGAAAGACAAGGGGATACGCGCCTGCATCCCCGGCAGAAAGCAACGCAAGACCACAGTCAAATACGACAAGCGTCGATACAAACGGCGCAACCGCATCGAGATCATGTTCGGCAGGCTCAAGGACTGGCGGCGTGTGGCAACACGATATGATCGCTGTCCCAAGGTCTTCCTCTCAGCCATCGCCCTCGCAGCAGTCGTCATCTACTGGTTATGAATCCTGACCCTAGAACTGCCGCCGCAATTGCACGGTGATCGGA
The DNA here is from genome assembly GCA_963721175.1 of uncultured Alphaproteobacteria bacterium. Lineage (GTDB taxonomy): Bacteria > Pseudomonadota > Alphaproteobacteria > Rhodobacterales > Rhodobacteraceae > Aliishimia. The sequence continues at coordinate 544,907 of CAVRIG010000026.1, forward strand.
CTGCCGCTCCTGTGCTCGTGCCTTACGATCAGCCCGCGAATTCCAAAACAGGGTGATACAAATCCCGAGAAGCGCGATCAAGGCAGGGATGCTTTCCAATAGGGTATCCAAAGGTGGTCACCTGAGCCTGCCAACAACTGCTGGGAGTATAGCACAAACCGTCTAATCAACTTCCGGCCACAGACCATACTTAACACTATTGACCATACTGTAAAGAATTCTGAGGCCTTGACCGATCGAATAACAGCCCATCGGCCAAGCGCAACTAACCTGCAATCATAAGAAAATCGAGGTTTCGCGCCGACCCGGCCGCGAGGGCAGGACGGATGATTTTGCTTCACGCCTTAACGCGCATCGGGTAGACTGTTAAATATGAGCGAAATGCGCCTCTACGACACCGCCGGGAACCGGCTCTACCTCAACGCCGAAGAACGGGCGGCCTTCCTGGCCGTGGCGCGGCGCAAGCCTGCCCGCGATCGCACCCTCTGCGAGACGCTGCACTTCACCGGCTGCCGGCCGTCCGAGCTGGTGGAGATCACCCCGGCCCGGGTGGACCTGTCGGGCGGCACGATCACCATCCGCAGCCTGAAGAAGCGCAAGGATGCCGCTGGCGCGTCAAAGGTCGTCTACAGGAGCGTGCCGGTGCCGCCGGACTACCTGGACACGCTGAACACCGCGCATGGCATCCGGGAGGCCCAGAAATCCCGCAAGCAGGCCAGGGCGCCGATCTGGCCGCTCAGCCGCGTGCGGGTCTGGCAGATCGTCAAGGGGATCATGATCGAGGCCGGGATACCGGATGCGCCGCACCGCAGCCCGAAGGGCTTGCGCCACGGCTTCGGGATCAACGCCACGGTGAACGGCATTCCGCTGCACATGCTCCAGAAATGGATGGGCCATGCCCAGCTCAGCACGACGGCGATCTACGCCGATGCCGTGGGCAAGGAAGAACAGGACATCGCAGCCAGGATGTGGGGGTAGGGATCATGCATCTGACCAGGACAGAGCCAGACGCCAACATGTACCGATTCTACCGAATCGAGATCGTGCGCGGTCTCTTCGGAGACTGGGGCCTGGTGCGCAACTGGGGCCGGATCGGAAGCTCCGGGCAGCTGCGGACGGACTGGTTCGACACGGAGGCGGACGCGAAAGATGCCCGCTTCGACCTGCACATGGCGAAGGCGAAGCGCGGCTACGAGTAGCCGGTCAAAAACGTGCCAAAACCGCGAAGGTTTTGGCTGGGGGTTCTGGCGCTGCTAAGTCCTTGATCTTGCGTGGAGCAGGGCAGGGGGGGCATTGCCAAGTTGTTTGCCTTGCTCGGTCGGGTTAGACGGCCGTCATGAATGTCCCATCTGAGATGCCCCGCCTGAAGGGTTTCCGTTTTCCTCGTGAGATCGTGTCCTATGCAGTCTGGGCGTATCATCGGTTTGCGCTCAGCACGGCAGATGTTGAGGATCTGCTCGCGGAGCGCGGTGTGACCGTCAGTCGTGAAACCGTGCGCCAGTGGGTGAACCGATTTGGCCGCCATTTCGCCGACTGCGTCAAACGTGAAAGGCCGGACGCCGGTGACAAATGGCATCTCGACGAAGTTGTTATCCCGATCGGGGGCGAGAAATATTGGCTCTGGCGGGCCGTCGATGCGAACGGTGACGTACTCGACATTCTCGTACAAAAGCAACGCAATGCGAAGGCCGCCAGACGGTTCTTGAAGCGGCTGATCGACCGTTTCGGCGCGCCGCGTGTCGTCATCACCGACAAACTGCGCAGCTACACCGGACCGATCCGCAATCTTGCGCCGAAAGCTGAGCATCGGGCGCACAAGGGCTTGAACAACCGGATTGAACGATCGCATCGGCCAACACGAAAGCGCGAGAAACTCATGGGGCGGTTCAAGTCACCCAGACAAGCACAGAGATTTCTGGCGGCCCATGATCAGATCAATACAATCTTCCGCCCTCGCCGATATCGCCTTTCCGCCATCTCATACCGTAGCGCCAGAGCGGACGCACACGGTCTCTGGAACGACTATGCCCTCAAGATGACCGCATGACCGATCATCGCAGAGACCTTTGCGTCTTGGATCAAACAACTTGGCAATGCCCGAAGCGGTGATAGGCCCAGACGGCGTAGCCGATGACGGTCCGCGGAAACCGATGGCCCTTAAGGCGCGAGAGATTTTCGAGGTTCAGCATGTGAGAGCCGCCTACTGGGCCTGAGCAGCACCATCAACCTGACAGTGCCACGGCGCCTGTTACGGCGGCGGCTGCGGCCTCGCCCTCGCCTGCGACCAGCGCATCGCTTCCCCCGCCGCCCGCTTTGCCATCTCCCCTGCCCGGCTCGGCCTCGCCTACAGCCCCGCCGACACCTGGGCGCTGATCGAGAAAGTCGGCGCGTCCCGCGCCAAGGACCTGCTGATGACCGGGCGCAGTCTGCGGGCCGCGGAGGCCCTGCGCATCGGTCTCGTCGACCGGGTCGAGGAGGACCCCCGCGCCGCCGCGCAGGCTCTAGCCCACGACCTCGCATCGCTCTCGGCCTCCGCGCTCGCAGCGATCAAGACAATCGTCAACGGCCTCACCCCACCGCCTGAATCCACGCACCTGCAGGAGATCTTCGCCGCCACCTTCGCCTCGGAAGACTTCCGCGAGGGCTACCGCGCCTTCCTCGAGAAACGGCCCCCCGATTTCGACCGGGAGCCCGACCTGTGAGCCTGGCGCTGCTGGAAGAGGCCGCCTCCGCCGCCTGCGCCGCCGCCTCCGCTTCCGATGGCCCCGAAGACGCCCTACGCACGCTCCTTCGGCCGCTCCACGCTACGCTGGGGCGCCGCACCGGCGATCTCGACCTGCCCGAGGGCACCGCGCAGTTCCTCGTCGCGGGCGCCTTCATCGTGACCCCCGACGAAGCCTGGCACATGCTGACCGGCAATATAGGCTTCCCGCCCGAGCAGACCCGGCTCATGACCCCATCGTCGGCGGCCATCCGGGCCGCGTGCGCCGGTCCCGCGCGCCGCTGCACCTGCCCGACACCGACGCTTTGACGGGCGAATTCAAGCAATACCTCAAGACCGCGCGCATGGGCTCGTCGATCTATGTCCCGATGCTTTGGCAGGGGCGCTTCCTAGGCCAGGTCGTGCTCGCCGCCCGGGCGAGGAACACCCTCGATGTCTCGGATTTCGCGGTGATGCGCGCGGCGGCCCCCGTTGCCGCCGCCCTCTGGATGGCAACCGATGGTCCCCGATGGCTGGCCCGCACCTATCCACCCGAGGACGCCTTTCGCGTGACGCCCGAAGGGCTCTAGCTGATGGGTTAGACCCTCCAGGGGGTCGAAATCATTCGTATATTGCATAGCCATCTAAACTTGGCTGCGGATTTGGCCCAATAGGCCCGAAGCTGCATATTTGGATTTTTGTCGGAACGCATGAGGAACATTTCAACCCGGTGAGTTCTGCAAGTACAGCAAGACATTCTCCGCCGGGAATTTGAACCCTCGCCCGTCAGTGACGCGCTCGGCGCTGATGGGATACTTTGGTCGGTTGGGGTTGATCGCCGTGATCCGGAAGATCTCGCCCCGGGTCGTGAAGGTCCGTCCGTGGTCGGACGGCTTGAGACCGAAATGCGGTGCGAGCACTTCGAACATGGCTCGGTCCGGAGAATAGATCGCGCCGTCTTGCATTGGAATGCCGACGCGGAATCCGATGTCGAAGCCATGACGCAGATCGATGTCGCTCAACTCGCCACCTTCGACGGTAAGACCATGGACTTCAGCCACGCTCAGACATGCCTTGAGGAGCTCACGGCGAAGACGATCGCACAGCTCCGGGGTTAAATTGCGCGGCGGCGGGACCCTGGAGGTGCGTGTGTCTGCTTGCGCCGGCGGCTTGGCTGCTGTTGACCGTCCCTTTCTCTTGTTCTTCTTCACATCATGGCCTTCGCTTTGTAGACGGTGCCGCGCGAAACTCCCATGTCGCGGGCAATTTCTGTGGGCGAGAGGCCCTCGGTCAGTTTTGCCTGGATGGCAGTCATATCGATCCTGGGCGTGCGTCCACGGTACACGCCACGAGTTTTCGCGGCGGCGATGCCTTCGGCCTGGCGCTCGCGGCGCAGATTGGTCTCGAACTCGGCAAATACCCCCAGCATGTCGAAGAAGGCCTTGCCGGTTGCGGTGGAGGTATCCACTGGCTGCTCCGTCGCAGCCAGATGCGCGCCTTTGGCCTTGAGATGCGTGACAATGGTTTGCAAGTCGCCGAGGCTGCGCGCCAGGCGATCGATCCGGGTGACCACCAGCGTCTCGCCCGGGTGAATGAAGTCGAGGATCGTCCTGAGCTCGGGCCGCCCCGCGAGGTTGGCCCCACTCTTCTGTTCCGTCCTGACCATGCCACATCCCGCCGCCTTCAGGGCACTCACCTGCGCATCGAGGTTCTGGTCCGTGGTCGAGGTGCGCGCGTACCCGATTTTCGCGGTGGAACTGTTCATTTTGGGTGTGTCTGTGTTGATATGTGTTCAGTATATCGGAAACCACTCAAAATGAACATGAAACCGGCCTGTTTCCGTGTTCACGCAATCTGCCAGTATGGGTATGCTCAAAATGCCGGTCTACCCCTCGGACATCCACGGATTCGCCACGCGGCGCCTCTGCTTCTGCAGCTCTGCAAAGGCATCGATGATGGCGTTCCGTTGGATCTCCGCATGGGCCCAATCCACATAGCCGGCCTCCCTGGCCCAGCCATGCTCCGGGTGGTCGGGATTTTCCCGTGCCTCCCTGAACACTTCATAGCCGGACGGCCCGCCAATGTCCTCAGGCGGCGTCGCCCATGTTCCCTCCAGGAAACGGGGAAGCGGCTCGTTGGGGGACATCTGCCGGGTTGAAACAGGTACGATGCGATGTCGCCAGTCGTCGCCGAAGTCATAGGTGTAGATAACCGGTGGCACGACCGGTTTGAGGAAAAAGCCGAGCTTTTTCGAGGCGGCATTCCCGACGGGGGCCCCGAACATCGGCACAATCCCCTGGTCCTGCCCTTTCAACTCGTAGCACTGCCCGCCGATCTCGAACTGCCAAAGATGCAGATCGTACCACAGGAACGCAGCCTGGATCGCATCGTGAAGATGCGCGAGAGTGCGGTCGGCACGGATTTCGATTTCTCGCCATGGGATGGGGGTGATATCTTCCAGCGAAATCTTCAATCGAAGAACAGATATGTCCCTTCCCGGCATGATGGCTCCCTTCACGCAACCTGTCTGTCGAAATCGATCCGTGTCGTCAGATCGATGTCGTAGCGACCGTAAGGGTTGATGTGGGAATAGATCAGTGGGGTCAATCCACGATAGTCCTCCGCCGACAGGCGCGCGGCCACATCCTGATCGTGCAGAAGCGACTGGACCATCCGCGTGTTCACATAGACCATCGAGGCCTGAACGAGTTGCAGCGCCAGCGCCGAGGTCTCCTGATCGGAAATGCAGTTCGATGCGATCTCGCCGCCCTTGCCGAAGAACACGAAACCGTTCGCGCTGTTCCAGTTCTCGACCACGTTCAGCCCCTCGTGGATTTCGCGGCGGAACGCCTCCGATCGGAGGTAGCGGCACAGAAAGATCGTCTTGATCGCGCGCCCCGGTTCGGCCAGCGCCTTGTAGGTCGGGTGCATCACGTCCGTTCTGGCGAACCGGCGCAGGATGGCTTCAGGCTCGGCGGTGCCGTGGTGCATGGCGACAGCATATTTGACCATTTCATCGTAGTGCCGGGCGATTTCACCCCAATCGACCACGTCCGACAGGATCGGCGCCAGGTTCGGCAGGCTTGCACGCATGCCCGGGGCATGAAGGACCAGCTTCTGGCGCGCGATTGCTTTCAGCCTCGGAGCGAGTTCGAAGCCAAGCAAGCGGCAAAAGGCAAAGCCGATGGCGCTCTGACCGTGGGAGTCCACATACTGGCGCTGGATTTCCATATCCGTGCAGTGGCGCAGCACGCCCTCGATCATTGCGGCAACCTCGGATGACGAACAGCGCTTCAGCTGTGAATAGATGCAGGTCGCCTGCCGCTCGACATGCCAGTAGATCATGACACCGCGCCCGCCATATCGGGCATGCCATTCGGTCATCAGGTTGCGGTCCCAGGCCCCGAACTTCGTGGAATCCGCCCCGCAGGCCGTTCCGGCCGGCCCCCAGATTGCGGGATTTCGAATGGCCAACGTCGCATCGGTAACCCGGGCCGCCGCCGCCCGGAGAGCTTGCGTATCGACATAGCGCCGGTGGATATGGAGCAATTCGTCATAGCTGACATCCGAAACCCCGGCTGCGACCCGCTTGAGCCCGGCATTCGTGCCCACCGAATAGAGCGCCAGAAGCAGGCGCCGGTCCCGGAGCTCGCGCGGCAGAACTTCCCGGCTGGCGGAAGTCTCGAAGCCGTCGAGGAAACCTGTGTCCAGCGCGGCCTCCTTCAGGACATCGAGCAAAACACGGTCATCGGCCATGCCCGCCCGATCTCGCCCTTCAAGAGGCCGAGTCCAGACGGTTCGGGAACCGGTGCAAAGGGCGTGATCCTGATCCGGTTCTCGCCCGAGCCACGCAACCTGACCTTGTCGTTTCCGGGCAGGGTCCGGTTCAGGAGGTGAAGCTCCGTCTCCAGTTCGGCCCCGATATCTGACACAAAAGCCTGTGCGTCCCGCGTCAGCCCCAGATCGGCATAGTAGGCATCGCGCCGCATGTCGAAATCGGCAGGGAGATCCTCCTCCGGGTTGCGGTAGCGGTCGGCACCGGCAACCCAGATCTCCTTGGCCCGAACCCTGTCGCGCAGTTGCGCCAGCACACAGAGTTCGAAGGAAATGACATTCAGGCGGCCGCACGCGTCAACCACCATGTCTTTCCACCTGGCCGGGATCGCCCCGGTCGGCGCGACGTTGGCCGGGACAAGACGCCGGCCCTCCCGGCCCAGTTGAGCGATCAGCGCAAGCGCATCCATGATCGGCCGCCAGCCGGCATTGTTCGATCGAAACTCCAGCACCGACAGCAACCGGGGCAGCATCCGCCGGTAATGGCTGGCATAGGAAACGCGCATGACCGTTTGAACGCGGCGGTCGAGCGTCCCCTTGGCCCGGTGTTCCTCAATTACGGCCTTCAGCTTCGTGGCCCCCGCGACCGGATAGATCACATCCATCACCCGGCCATCGGGATCGTCAGTCGCCGTAACGGCGATATCGACCAGCAACCGCTCCTTGCCATGCACCCGCTCGATGCCCCGAGCTATCGCGCCCACCACACGGCGCCGCGATCGTGTCTGCATCCGGTGGACAATTTCCAGCAGGAGGTCGACCAGATCGTCGATCATCCGGGCTTTGCGTTGCATGAGATAAAGCGCAAGCAGGCCACGGCGACGGACATCGCCATGGCAGCGCATCTCGGCCGCGGTCTCATGTTCGACCCGGCGGCTGAGCTGCCCAACCAGACCGGCATCGATAACGGCCAGAAGATCGGTGGGCAAATCGAGCCTGTCGATGAATGCCAGCCGGTCGCATGCCGCCAGAATGTTCGCCAGAGACGCCGCTCCGACATCTGCCTTTAGGCTCAGAAATCCGGTTGCCCCTTTTGGATCGGCCAGGCAGGCATCGAGCCTCGCCTTGACCTGGCCCGAAAGACGACCTGCGATCACGCCCAACAGACTTTCGATGGCATCGTGCCGCGCACCACGCACCAGACGTTCCATGATCTTGTCAGACAGCACGAAGAAACTTCGCTCACGACAATGATGATACCCGAGTTCGATCTGGTCTTTGATCGGCCGTGGAGACTGGCGGCAGGCGCCGGAGAGCCAGATCCGCAGCTCCGCCTTGTCCCGGTCCGACGCGCGCCGGATACCGTATTGGCGCAGGATCGCCCCACGCTGCCGACGTGCGTTCACATGACCGAAGCGGAAATCGCCATGATCGGGAACAGGAAGTCTTAGTTGCTCAGCAAGATACCGCAGGCTGTCCGCCGCGACATCGCCCTCGCGGGACGGAAATCGCGCATGCTCGTGAAAAAATCGCAGCTGGAACGCCACCCAGACACGACTTGACCTATTGAAGCCCTCGATCAACGCAACGTCGTCGAAGGCGAGACTCCATATCTCGATGAACGACCGCTTCGACATGGTTCCCCCGCTTGGCACAAGGGCAAGACTTCAAGCATCAAGTCGTGGGGTCAACAGATAACCCGTTCGACACATGTTCTGCGAGACGTCCAAATATGCACGTTCGGCCTGTTGGGCCTAGCAACCAGTATCGGTCACGATGGTTCAATTGTGAACCGGCAGGAAGGGCATCCAATCCATCACCTTAAAGGACAAAAGCACTGACTTAAATTCTGTCACGATCGCCCCACCTCGTGCAGCTGACCGGTTTCAGAGATCCTCCAACATCTCTTTTGCGCGGGCAACGGTGATGTCGTCCAGATCAACGATGGCCCTAGCCACTCTGTCAATGTCGCTGCCTGATGCGCCTGCGGTGATCGCGATGTTTCGCGCGTGGAGCGCCATGTGTCCCCTCTGAATACCTTCCGTCGCGAGTGCGCGCAGAGCCGCCATGTTTTGCGCGAGCCCAACCGCGGCTGTGACCTCCGCCAGTTCCGTGGCGCTTTTGACTTGCAGCAGAGCAAGTGCAGCGCGCGCGGCCGGGTGAGTCTTGGTCGCGCCGCCTACCAGCCCGAGCGCCAGGGGCAGTTCGATTGTGCCAACCAGATGTCCATTCGCGCCGATCTCCCAGCGGGTCAGAGACGTGTAACGCCCGTCGCGGGCCGCATAAGCATGTGCGCCCGCCTCGATCGCGCGCCAATCGTTGCCGGTGGCCACCACGACCGGGTCGATACCGTTCATGATGCCCTTGTTGTGAGTGGCCGCCCGGTAGGGATCGACAAGCGCCAAGGCGCAGGCCTCGATCATGCCGCGCGCCACCTCCGCTCCGTCGAGTTCCGCGGTATCGAGCGTCGTCGGGTCCAATTCCACACGCGCCCGGGCGAGCCGCAGATCGGCGAGGTTCGACAGTATCCGCAGGCATACCCGGCCCCCGGAGACGCGTTCGACTTCGGGCGCAAGCCGCTCCGCCATCGTGTTGACGGTATTTGCCCCCATCGCGTCGCGCACATCGACGATCAGATGCATCACGATCATCGTCCCGACGGGTGTGTCGCGAAAAATATGGACCTCGACATCCCGGCAGCCCCCTCCGAGATCGACAAGCAGTGGGTCTACTGCGTTGGCCATCTCGATCAACGCAGTCCGATCTGCCAGGAGGCGCTGGCGCGCGCCGGCGGGATCGGACAGACCCAGCACCTGTATCTGCGCCCGCATAAGAGGTTCGGTGCTGTCGGTGAAGAAGCCGCCGTTCTCGCGCGCGATCCGCGCCATGTAAGAGGCCGCCGCCACCACCGAAGGCTCCTCTACCGCCATCGGCACAAGGTAGTCGCGCCCGTTGACGGTGAAATTCGTCGCGACGCCGAGTGGCAGTTCGAACTTGCCTATGACGTTTTCGATCATCCCGTTGGCGATTGGCAGCGGCAGCGCGTCGCTCCCGGCAAGTGCTTCGCACGCCGCAGGATCCAAATCTGCCGCCTTGCCGACGAGCTCTCTCCGCGCGTCAGGTTCAAGATCGCGCATGTTCTCGATCCGCGAGCTCAGTCCCTTTACCGCGCCTGTCTTTCCGGTCATCGGCCACTAGCCCCTTCAGTCCCGATGTTTCCTTACGGCGCCCGTCCGGCAAATTATAGTGGCGATGTTCAGCTCATCAAACGGAACATAAGCTTGGTTTCAAGCTCTGAACCCGGATCTACCGCGCGACGACCATCTCCCGTCGCAAGGTGTTTTCCCTATGACCCAAACATTTTTCTGCTGCAGTGCGGCGTGAAATGGTTGAATTGCTGCGATGCAGCATTACCTTGGAGTTAATCAAAAAAATTAACATTTAACGCTTCTCAAAGGAGACCCGACATGGCCAAGCAGAGCACAAAATCCGCAGCTAACGACATTCAAA
>CAVRIG010000027.1:0-27900 GCA_963721175.1 uncultured Alphaproteobacteria bacterium
AGGTGCTGGGCGTCGCCACTGACCTCTCCGAGGCCGGAGCCTTTCTGGACGGAGTTCCTGCGGTCTCTGGCCGACCGTGGCCTGCGCGGAGTGAAGCTGGTGATCGCCGGCGATCACAAGGGCTTGCGAGCTGCTGCACACCGAGTGTTCAACGCAACTCACCAGAGGTGCCGGGTTCACTGGATGAGAAACGCCCTGGCGCATGCGCCGGCCAAGCAGCGCACGGCCGTGGTGGCGATGCTGAAAACCATCTTCGCTCAGGAAACCAAGTCCGATGCCGAGGCGCAATGGGAGATTGTCGCCGATGCGCTGAGGGAGAAGCAGCCCAAGCTCGGCGAGCTGATGGACGCTTCCCGCGATGATGTCCTGGCCTACATGACATTCCCGCGGAAACACTGGACACAGATCGCCTCGACCAATCCGCTCGAACGAGTGAACCGCGAGATCAAGCGGCGGGCCGACGTCATCGGCATCTTCCCAAACGACGAGGCAATCATCCGGCTCGTCGGTGCGCTGATGCTCGAGACAAACGATGAATGGGCAGTCGCCAGACGATACATGTCACTTGAAACCCTTGCTCGCGTCACCGACAATCCAAACATCAGGCTGCCCGCCGTGGCATCCTGATCAGCTTCGGACCTCTCCGAGGGTCGTCGATCCCACACCACGCCCCGGGACACTATCCGATCATCACAGTCTTCTTTTCACCGTGCTCTGCGGCCGGAACTGCCATGATCCGTGCGAAGACGCCCTTGTCGCTCCACCGCTTCCAACGGTTGTACAGCGTTTTGTGCGGACCGTATTCCGCAGGCGCGTCACGCCAACGCAACCCATTGCGATTGATGAAGATAATCCCGCTCAGAACACGCCGATCATCAACGCGTGGCTTGCCGTGGGACTTCGGAAAACAGGGCTCAAGACGCGCCATCTGCGCATCCGACAGCCAGAAGAGATCAGACATGTTCACCGCTCAATTTTCGATCGGTGAATCACGCAAACAAACGAAAATCAATGGGTCCTGACCCTAGAATTGGGGTCTTCAATGCCTTTACCGCACGTCTAGATTTCTTTTATCCCTTGGAGTTAGCATGCACTTGGCTCACATAACATAACTTCCTGAAGGCCCAACTCTCGCACCTGAAGGGGTACAACTCAAGATGCTACTACGGGTCTGCTCTGGGCTGAGGCTGTGTAAAAACGACGGGCTCTTTTGGGGTTGGGCCGTGCGGTCCGTTTTTTTGGCAGACGGTCGGGATATGATGCCCATGGCGATGCAAATGGGCTTCTCGCAGTCTCACGGGCATCTGGAGAGAGGGTTTCCATGCAGATAGCGCAGGCAGGCTCCTTCAGGCAGCGATCGCCCTCAGAATGGATCCCACACCGATCATGTTGATCAAGCGCTTGATGTTATAGGCGAGGACATGGAATGCCATTTCGGTGCGGACATGCGTCAGCCGCCGCATCCGGAAATGGGTCGCTCCCATCCAGGCCTTGATCGTGCCGAACGGGTGCTCGGCGGTCGAGCGGCGGAGCGTCATCAAGCCGGGATCGCGGCCCATTCGGTCATGCATTTCATCCACCAGATGTTCGTGCTCCCATCGGGTGATCCGGCGCTCTTTCCCGGTCGTGCAGCGTGCCTTGAGCGGGCAGGACTGGCAGACATTGGTCCAGTAGCGCCGCACCACCAGGCCTCCCTCCTCGGTCGTGTATCGGTATGTCAGCGTCTCGCCCGCGGGCACCGGTAGACATCCGCATCTGCGTCATAGACGAAGTCGGCCTTCACATACATGCCCTTGACGCGGTTGCCCGAGGTCTCGGGCCGGGGGAGGGTCGTGGTGATGCCATCCTCGTGACAGGCCAGGATTTCGCGGCCGCTGAAGTAGCCCTTGTCGGCGATAGCGTTCATCTCGTCACGCCCGAGCGCTGCTTTCGCCGCCTTGGCCATCGGGGCCAGTTGGTCGCGGTCGTGCCCCGCGTCGATCACATCATGCGTGACGATCAGATGGGTCTCGGTATCCACCGCGGCCTGCGCATTGTAGCCCACGAAACCGCTGCCCTTCGCGCTGGTCGCCATGGCGCGGGCATCGGGGTCGGTCAGGGAAATCTGCCCGTCCGGGGCGTCCTTCAAAGCCTCGTTCAATCCCTGCAACCGCTGGATTTCCTGCCGGATGCGGTCGGATCGCTGGGCGAGATTGGCGATCTTTTCTGCCCGCGCCTCTCCCTCCTCCTGCCGGTCGGTCCGCACCATTTCCGCGAGGTAGCGCTCGATGCTCGCCTCAAGATGCGCAATCCGGCTGGCGATCTTGCCCTTGGTGAAGTTCTTGTCGCGGTTGTTGACCGCTTTCAACTTGCTGCCATCGATCGCGACACAGTCGCCTTTCAGCACTCCAATCCGCCGGCAGAGCTCCACGAACTGTGCGCAGGTCTTGCGGATCGAAGGACCATTGTCGCGCCGGAAATCGGCAATCGTCTTGTGGTCGGGGGCCAGCCGACCCGTCAGCCACATCACCTCGACATTGCGACCGGCTTCCCGTTCCAAAGCGCGGCTCGATGGAACCCGGTTCAGATAGCCGTAGATGAAGAGCTTCAGCAGGACCGACGGGCGATAGCCGGGGCGACCGGTCGATGCCGGAGACGTGCGTCCAAAGCCGATCTCCGCAAGATCGATCTCGTCCACGAAAAGGTCGATAACACGAACCGGGTTATCCTCACCGATCCAATCCTCCAGCCGGTCCGGAAACAGCGTCGTCTGCGCCCGATCCGTCCCCTCGATATAGCCCGACATGCCTGCCTCCGGTCTTTGCCAGCAAGCATACACCAATCGGAGTTTTTACACAGCCTCGGCTTGGAGCGGCCATGGCATCTACGCTGATATCTCCTGTGGCCGGGCCGGGGCGAAGTCCGCCTTCTGCCCAAGGCGCGCAGGATCCGGGAACGTCGGATCCGGTCCTGGAGGCGTTCACGTCGGTCAGACCAGACGCGAGTTCTCCTTCGCCGCGCGGACGAAATCGCGGAACAGCGGATGCGGATCGAAGGGTTTCGATTTCAGCTCCGGGTGGAACTGCACGCCGATGAACCACGGATGGTCGGGCCATTCGACGATCTCCGGCAGCCTGCCGTCGGGCGACATGCCGGAAAAGCACAGGCCGGCCGCCTCCAGTTGCTCGCGATACTTGATGTCGACCTCGTAGCGGTGGCGGTGGCGTTCGTCGATCGTCGTGCGTGCCATAGATCTCGGCGACGCGCGAGCCTTCCTTCAGCACCGCGTCGTAGGCGCCCAGCCGCATCGTGCCGCCCTTGTCGTCGCCCACCGCGCCGTTCGACCTTTGGTTGCCCTGCACCCATTCCTTGAGGTGATAGACCACCGGCTCGAACCGCTTCTGTCCCGGCCTCGTGGTCGAATTCCTCCGACCCCGCGGTCGCCAGGCCCGCCACGTTGCGCGCCGCCTCGATCACCGCCATCTGCATGCCGAGGCAGATGCCGAGATAGGGGATATTGTGTTCGCGCGCGAATTGCGCGGCCTTGATCTTGCCTTCGGTGCCGCGTTCGCCGAACCCGCCGGGCACGAGGATCGCGTGGAACCCTTCGAGATGGGGCGCCGCGTCCTCGCGTTCGAAGATCTCGGCATCGACCCATTCGACGTTGACCGTACGCGGTTGGCCATGCCGCCATGGGTCAGCGCCTCGGCGATGGATTTGTAGGCGTCCTCGAGCTGCGTGTACTTGCCGACGATGGCGACGCGCACCTCGCCCTCGGGGTTGTGGATGCGGTCGGACACATCCTCCCATTTCCGCAGATCCGGCTTCGGCGCCGGGCTGATCTGGAACGCGTCGAGCACCGCCTGATCGAGCCCCTCGCGGTGATAGGCCAGCGGCGCCTCGTAGATCGTGTCGAGGTCCAGCGCGGCGATCACGCAGTCCGGCCGGACGTTGCAGAAGAGCGCCAGCTTCTCGCGCTCCTTTTCCGGGATCGGCCCTTCGGAGCGGCAGACGAGGATGTCGGGCGCGATGCCGATGGAGCGGAGCTCCTTGACCGAGTGCTGCGTCGGCTTGGTCTTCAACTCGCCGCTCGCCCGGATGTAGGGCAGCAGCGTGAGATGCATGAAGATGCACTGCCCGCGCGGCTTGTCCTGGGAGAACTGGCGGATCGCCTCGAAGAAGGGCAGGCCCTCGATGTCGCCGACGGTGCCGCCGATCTCGCACAGCATGAAATCGACCTCGTCCTCGCCGATCGCGATGAAGTCCTTGATCTCGTTGGTGACGTGGGGGATCACCTGGATCGTCTTGCCGAGGTAGTCGCCGCGCCGCTCCTTCTCCAGCACGTTGGAATAGATCCGGCCGGAGGACACGCTGTCGGTCTTGCGCGCGGCCACGCCGGTGAAGCGTTCGTAGTGGCCAAGGTCGAGGTCGGTTTCGGCCCCGTCATCGGTCACGAACACCTCGCCATGCTCGAAGGGCGACATCGTGCCGGGATCGACGTTGAGATACGGGTCGAGCTTGCGCAGCCGGACCGAGAAACCGCGCGCCTGCAGCAGGGCGCCCAGGGCGGCCGAGGCAAGACCCTTGCCGAGCGACGACACGACGCCGCCGGTGATGAAAATGTAGCGCGCCATTCTGCCCGAGAGCCTCCCGCGATTGGTCTTCGGCCTGTGGTCCGGCCGGTGATCCCGCTGCACAAGGACGCAGCACCACGGGAGTCAAGTGTATCCGGATTCGTGTCCATGTGACAAGGCCACGTGATCTTGGGTCCGCAACATGCTGTTGCGACGAATTGGTTAACCTCAAATTCTGGTATCAGTCCGCGCTGGGCACCAGGGGCGCATTGTCGCCCTCGGCCGGCGGCAGCAGATTGTCGCTGTCGGGCAGGGAGGGGGCCAATGGTTCTTCGCTTTCGGCTGCGGGCGGCGTGACGCCGAGCCGGTCGATGACCGACGTGCCGGATGCGTTGCGCGCGGCCAGCACGGTCAGGGTGATCGACGTGCAGATGAACGCGATCGCCAGGATCCAGGTGAACTTGCCCAGGGCCGTCGCCGGTGCGCGCCCTGCCGTAGCGCCGCCACCCCCGATCAGCCCGCCGCCCTCGGACCGCTGCATCAGCACCACGGCGATCAGGCCGAGCGCGAGGAGGAGGTGGACGATGAGGACGACGTTTTCCATGAGGGCCTTGGACAGCTTCGAGCGGTTCGCGGGGTATCTAAGGAAGATTGCCGGCAGGGGCAAGGGGCGAACCGGCTGGACAGGCCCGATTTGCGACGTCATTCTGCGCCCCATGCCGCATGACATCCGACCACGACCACCCCCACGCGCTGCTGCCGCCGGATCCGGCGCTGCGGGTGAAGGCGCTGGAGACGGTGCTGACCGCAAAGGGGCTGGTCGATCCGGCCGCGCTCGATGCGATCATCGACACCTATGAGACCGGATCGGCCCGCGCAACGGCGCTGGCGTGGTGGCGCGCGCCTGGACCGATCCGGAGTTCCGCGCGGCGCTGCTGGAGGACGCGACCGCGGTCGTCGCGGAGATGGGATTCTACGGTCGGCAGGGCGAGCATGTCGTGGCGGTCGAGAACACGCCCGAGAGTGCACAACATGGTCGTCTGCACCCTCTGCTCCTGCTATCCGTGGCCGCTTCTGGGCATTCCGCCGGGCTGGTACAAGTCCGATGCCTACCGCGCCCGCGCGGTGCGCGAACCGCGGCTGGTGCTGGCCGAATTCGGGGTGGAGTTGCCCGAGGGGACGGCGGTGCGGGTCTGGGATTCGACGGCGGAGATCCGGTATCTCGTGCTGCCGATGCGGCCCGAAGGCACGGAAGGCATGGACGAGGAGAGCGCTGGCGGCGCTGGTCACGCGCGAATGCGATGATCGGCACCGGCCTTGCACGGCGACCGATGAGGCGGGTGCACGACATGGGCGGACGCTTCGGCGACGGCGCGGTCGTGCCGGAGCCAGAGGGCGACGTGTTCCACGAGGACTGGCACGCCCGCGCGCTGGCGCTGACGCTGGCGGCCGGGGCGCTGGCGCAGTGGAACCATCGACATGGCCGCGGCACGCGCGAGAGCGTCTGGCGCCCGCGCGATTACGCGCGCGTTTTCCTACTACGAGAAATGGATGGCCGGGCTTGCCGACCTGCTGGTTGCGCAGCGGCGTGCTCGTCGACGCGAGACGAACTGGCAGCGCGGCGACGCCGCAGGCCAGTCGGATCTGGCGGACCGGGCGTTGCCGGCGCGATGCAGTGCGCCGACAGGTCGCTGGTCCAAGGGCGGCCCGACGGAGCGGCCCACGAACGATGCGCCGCGCCTTCGCGCCCGGCGACGCTGTGCGCACGCTCCGCCGACCCGCGCAATCGGTTCGTTGCCGGCGGCCATACGCGACTGCCCGGCTACGCCGCCGGTGCGCGAAGGCCGCATCCTGCGGTGCCACGGCGCGCATGTCCTGCCCGACGCCAATGCGCACGGCTGGGCGAGCCGCCCGAGCCGCTCTACGCCGTGGCCTTCGCGGCGCGGGACCTGTGGGACGCGCCCGAGCATCCGGGCGACGAGGTCGTGCTGGATCTCTGGCAAGGCTACCTCGAGCCCGCATGACACCCGAGCCGGTCTTTCGAGAGCGCCTGGCATGCGCAGGTCTTCGCGCTGACGGTGCATCTTGCCGAGGCCGGGTCTTTTCCTGGCCCGACTGGGCGGAGCGGTTCGGCGCGGACGCTGGCCGCGACATGGGCTCGCCCGGGACCTCGACGGCGGCGACGATTATTTCGCCGCCTGGCTGGAGACGCTGGAGGCGCTGCTGGTCGAGCGCGGGCTGGCCGACCCAGACGCGCTGGCGGGGGTGAAGGCGGCGTGGGAGGCGGCGTATCTCTCGACCCCCCATGGGGCGCCGGTCACGTTGCCGGAGTGAGCGGGCACGAGATCCGGGCCGCCGCTGGGCCGAGGCACTTCGTGCCATTCCCGGCCCGGGTAGGACAGCTGAATGATGCTAGCGGAAGCGGTTTGGCGAATGTCGATCTGACGATGTGTAGATACGCTGTCCTGATGCGTTCCTACTCTTCGACATCATCCACGTCGGACTGACCGCTCAGATACCGCCGCACGTGGCTCCAGCTGAGCCCGATGCCGAGCACCGTCGCCAGCGCCACCAGCCCGATCCAGGTGTTCATCGTCGGGTCCTGGAGATCGAGCGAGCCCCAGATCGTACATCACCCAGAGCATCGCGACGACCAGCGCCAGGACAGCATCATCCCGAAGGCGCCGATCGAACGCAGCGTCGCGCGCAGATAGATGATGTAGCCGACCAGCAGCACCAACCCGGCAGAACGGCGACCGACAGGTTCTGCGACCCGTAGTCGTTCACCCAGCGGGCATAGTTGTACTCGGTCGGGTTGTAGCTCGCCGCAAGCAGGACGAATGCGAAGAGCCAGCGCAGGATGAAGCCCATGGATCGGATCGCCTTTCGTGCCAGCGCTTGGTGGCCTAATCGCGATGGCCCCGAAGTCCAGCCTTTCGAAATTGGTGGTTTCGCGGCGTGATGCCGGATCGTTATACCGGCGCGGGTTTGTCACGCGAAAGGGACAGGGCATGGCCAACGTGGTGGTCGTCGGCGCCCAGTGGGGCGACGAGGGCAAGGGCAAGATCGTCGACTGGCTGAGCGAGCGGGCCGACGTGATCGCGCGCTTTCAGGGCGGGCACAATGCCGGCCATACGCTGGTCATCGACGGCAAGGTCTACAAGCTGCACGCGCTGCCGTCGGGCGTGGTGCGCGGCGGCAAGCTGTCGGTGATCGGCAACGGCGTGGTGCTGGACCCCTGGCACCTGGTCACCGAGATCGAGGAGATCCGCGCGCAGGGCGTGGAGATCACGCCCCGAGACGCTGATGATCGCCGAGAACACGCCGCTGATCCTGCCGATCCACGGCGAGCTGGACCGGGCGCGCGAGGAGGCCGCCGGCAAGGGCGCCAAGATCGGCACCACCGGGCGCGGCATCGGCCCGGCCTACGAGGACAAGGTCGGGCGCCGGTCGGTCCGGGTGGCGGACCTGGCCGACGACGCGACGCTGGAGGTGCGGGTGGACCGGGCGCTGGTGCATCACGATGCGCTGCGGCGGGGGCTGGGGCTGGAGCCGGTGGACCGCGACGGGCTGATCGCGCAACTGCGAAGAGATCGCGCCCGAGATCCTGGAATACGCCGCCCCGGTCTGGAAGGTGCTGAACGAGAGCGCGGAAGGCGGGCAAGCGGATCCTCTTCGAGGGCGCGCAGGGGGCGCTGCTCGACATCGATTTCGGCACCTATCCCTTCGTGACCTCGTCGAACGTGATCGCCGGGCAGGCGGCGACCGGCACCGGCGTCGGGCCCGGCGCCATCGACTTCGTGCTCGGGATCGTCAAGGCCTACACCACCCGCGTCGGCGAAGGCCCGTTCCCGACCGAGCTGGAGGACGCGGACGGCCAGCGGCTGGGCGAGCGGGGGCACGAATTCGGCACCGTCACGGGGCGCAAGCGGCGCTGCGGCTGGTTCGATGCGGTGCTGGTGCGCCAGACCTGCGCCACCAGCGGGCGTGAACGGGCATCGCGCTCACCAAGCTCGACGTGCTGGACGGGTTCGAGACGCTGAAGATCTGCGTCGGCTACGATCTCGACGGCGCGCGGCTGGAGTACCTGCCCACCGCCGACCGAGGCGCAGGCGCGCTGCGTGCCCGATCTACGAGGAGATGCCGGGCTGGTCGGAATAGACCGAAGGCGCGCGCAGCTGGGCGGACCTGCCCGCGAACGCCATCAAGTACGTGCGCCGGGTCGAGGAATTGATCGACTGCCCAGTGGCGCTACTCTCCACCTCACCCGAGCGGGAGGACACCATCCTGGTACGAGATCCGTTCGCCGACTGAGGCGAAATTTCGGCGGAGACGACATGAGCTACAAGACCCGCAAACGTCTGGCCCTGGTGGTGCTGGTGCTGGGCGTGCCGCTTTACATCATGGCGGCGGTCACGGTCGTGGGCTGGTTCGACCGTCCGCCGATCTGGGCCGAGCTCCTGATCTACATCGCGCTCGGCATCGTCTGGGCGCTGCCGTTCAAGCGGCTCTTCATCGGAGTGGGACAGCCCGACCCTGAGCGCGAGGATTGAAAAGGCCCTGACCGGCCAGTGTTCGGCCGGGAGAGGGAATCTCGTTCTCGGTGGGATCGTCGTCAAGGGTTGGGAAGAGGGAGGGGGCGCTGCCCCCGCCGCTCCGTCGGAGCGACCCCCCGAGGTATTTCAGGACCCAAAGAAGCAGGAACCGCACTTGATGCGGGTGCGGCGACACGGGGGCGCCGGCGGGCGGTTGGGACGGCGGATCAGCCGGTGGCGCGCTTGCCGTCCGGGCGGAAGCCGATATCGTCCGATACAGTGAAGCGGCCGCCCTTGATCTTCTCGATCTTGCCGGCGCGGAGGAGTTGTCCGAAATGGCGCAGGCCGTCCTCGCGGCTGAAGCCTTCGGGATCGAGCTGCCGGACCTTGGTCATGAGCTGCGGGCGCGAGAACTGGTCCCTTCCTTCCACGAAACTCAGGTAGGACGCGGCGGCCTCCAGCAGGTCGGGCAGGTCGTGCGCACCCAGGGTCGTCGCATATTCGGCGAAGCCGCCCTCGGTCTCGACCGTTTCGGGATACGCTGTCGCGGCGACCCTGCGCGGTTGCACGGGCCCGGTCTTGGCGGTCGGCAGATCGACGCGCTGTTCGGCCACCAGCTTCAACGGGGCGGGCCGTTGATCACGGGGGCGGTCGGTGCGCGTGCCGGCCATCGGTCGGCGGGGTTTGACCGCTTCGGCGAAATCGGTGCGGTACTCCGCCTCGTCGTCATCCTCTTCATCGGCACTCAGGTCGTCGTCGTCCTTGCTTGCATCGACGGCCGCGCGCATCTGGTCGAACGCGGCTCTGCGAGTGTTGCCGTCGGGATCGTCCATCTTCTGGTCCGCTTCGGTCATCAGGCGGTCCAGTTCCTCCTCGTCCGTGGCGACGTATCGTCGAACAAGTCCGTCGGGCATATCTGCGCCGTCGCCGTCCCGAATGTCTTCGTCCGTGGCAGACCCGAACGTGCCAACGGAGGGATCGGCCGTGGTCTCAGGCGCGCCAAGTTCGCCGATTTCGACCTCTGCGGTCGGTGCGTCCGAGTCAAAATCGGCGACGCTGTCCGCGGCCGGATCGGTCTCCAGCATCCCGGCGTCCATCGCCGCGCGGAACTCGGAGCGCTTGACCTTGATCACGCGCGCGCGCACGGCGGGTTCTTGCCAGGTGGCATCGACATCCGTCGCTTCGACGACGGCTTCGGGTTCTGCCCCGTCTTCATCTGCGGCTTCGTCATCCGCGAAGAGGCCGGAGAAGTCGTAGCCGTGGTCGGCGTCATCGCTCTCCTCTTCAGAGGGAGCGATTTCTTCGACGGGCGCGCCCGGCGTATCGCCATCCTCGAAGTCGGCACCGATGCGCGCGAGCGTGGCGGTCAGATCGGCGTCCGCATCATCGTCCGCGTCGCCGTCCAGTTCGGCGACATCAGCCAGGTCGTCTTCGTCGTCACCATCTTCGGCAACATCATACTCGCCACCTTCGTATTCGCCGTCTTCGGCGACCGTATCCGCGAGGTCCTCCCGCATGACCTGCTGGTCCGGTCCGGTTTCGTCCCCGGCGACAGTCTCCGCGGTGGCAAGTCCGGCAGCGAAACCCGTCTCTTCATCCGAACCGTCCGAGTCCGGCGCCATGTCCGGTTTCGAGAAGAAATCCGCCATCAGGATGGTGTTGTCGGCCTTGTCCTCGTCCAGGATTTCCTCGGCATGCTCGTCTTCGGAAAATGTCTGCGGGGCCGGCTGCGATTTCGACACGACGGCGCGAATGCGCTGCAGCTTGTCGGCGATGGAGTTGGGCTCGAGCTTCCTGACGGGAGCGCTGACCACTTCCGCGGACCGGATCTCCTGTCTTGGGGCCTGGGCGAAAAACTCCGCAACGTCGTCACGGTTCTGGTCTGGTTCTTCCGCGGCGGGTTCGGCAATGGCTGCCGGTTCGACCTCGTCGGCGGCAACGGGCTCGTCCGTCTCGCCAACGACGCTCGCGGGGTCACGTTCCGGTGCCGCCCCTGTCGAGAGTGCCTGAGCCCGTCTGCGCAATTGCGGTGAATGTGGAATTGAACAGCGCCGCAGACAGATGCTGATCATAGGCCTGATGCACGGTGAAACCGGTGCCGGTCGGCGCAGCGGGAGCGCTCGCATCCGCCGCGACTGCGGGAGCGGTGTCGTCTTCCGTGTCCTGCGGGACCTCGGCGGTCTCCCGGTCAGGCGCTTCGGGCGCGGAGGGGGCTTGGGTCCGGCTCGGGTCGGTTGCAGTCTCACCGGCCGTGATCGCTGCCATGGCGCCGCCCGCGCGCAGGTGGATCCCCGCCTCGCTGGCATGTGCTTCGACCCGGCGGGCGATTTCGCGTTCCGCGATTCGGGCGAGCATCTCGGCATCGGGTTGCGGGGGCTCGGCGCCGAAGTAACGATCATCCGCGGCCAGGTCGCGGAAATACTCGGCGATGGCCTTCATCGTGTCGAAACTCTCGTCGAACCCTTCGAGCGTGCAGGAGAACGTCCCGTAGGAGACGGTGAGTATCTTGTTGTTGCTCATCATAAGATGCTCGTCCTTTGCAAGACCGCGGAGCCGTTTTACCATATAGCACACGTCGAATTGCCCCGAATCTGGGCCAAAGGGCGTACGATATCGGGACCACATCTGTGACCTTTTTCCCAACAAGCCATTAAGATGTCATGAGTCGCCCCGTTTTTTCTTCGACGCGGCCGGTCACGCTGGTGGGTGGTGGGGCTGCGGATAAGTCGGATCTGACGGAAGCTCTGGTCCTTGCGCCGGAGGTCGTGGCGGCCGATGGCGGGGCAGCGCTGGTGCTCGCGGCGGGGCATGTGCCGCGCGCGGTGATCGGCGATTTCGACAGCCTCGATGGCGACACGCGCGGGCGGCTCGACCCCGCTTCGCTGCACCAGGTGGATGAACAGGACAGCACCGATTTCGAGAAAGCGCTGATGCGACTGGATGTGCCGCTGATCCTGGCGGTCGGTTTCACCGGCGCGCGGGTGGATCACGAGCTTGCAGCCCTTCATGCGCTCGTTCGGTTTGCGCATTTGCCTTGCGTGCTGCTGGCGGAGCGGGAGGTCATCCTCCACTGCCCGCCGCGTCTGGAACTCGACCTGACGGCCGAGGACGTCGTATCGCTCTTCCCGCTGTGCCCGGTGTCAGGAACCAGTACGGGGCTCGAGTGGCCGATCGACGGGCTGGCGATGGCGCCGGGGCGCCAGATCGGGACGTCGAACCGCGCCGCGGGCGGGGGCATGGCGCTGGAGATGGACGGGCCGGGCATGATCCTGCTCCTGCCGCGGGCGCGGCTCGGCGCGGTCACGCAGGCGCTGCTGCATCCCGGGCCAGGGCCCGCGCGGTGGCCCGCTCCCTGAAGACGATGTAGAGGCCCGCGCCGATGGTGATCGAGATCCCGATGCTGGCCAGCGTATCGGGCAGGTCGCGGAAGATGATCCACCCCACGAGGGTCGCGACCGGGATCTCGAGATATTGCATCGGCGCCAGCGTCGCGGACGGAGCGAAGCGCAGCGACCAGGTCATCAGCAGATGCGCGCAGGTGCCGAGCAGGCCGATGGCCAGCAACAGGAACGTCTCGTACCCGTCGGGCCGCACGATCTGCAGCACGTCGATGTCCGAACCTTGCGCCCAGATCAGCAGCGGGGCCATTATCGCGACGGCCATGACGCCGGAGACCGCCTGCAGACCCACCGGGTCCGTCTCCTTCGCGATCCGGCGCGTGACCAGCATGAAGGCGGAGAAGGTGAACGCCACCACCAGAGGCCAGAGCGCGGGCCAGCCGATCTCGGCGAAGGACGGCTGGATCACCAGCAGCGTGCCGATGAATCCGACGATGCAGGCCGAGAGGCGCCGGATGCCCACCTCCTCGTCGAGCACGAACTTGCCCAGCAGCAGCATGATGAAGGGCATGACGAAGGCGATGGCGATGGCGTCGGCCAGCGGCAGGTATTGCAGCGCGGTGAACATCGCGCCGATGCCGACGATGTGCAGGACCGTGCGCAAAAGCGTCAGGCCCAGCACCAGGCCCCGCATCCGCCACGCCCGGCCGGTGAGCCACACGAGCGGGATCAGGACCACCGCCTGCACGGCGAAGCGCACGAACAGGATCTCGCCCAGCGGCAGCCGCTCGCCCAGAAGCTTCGCCACCGCGTCGCCCATCGGCGCGAGGATGCAGAAACCGAACATCAGAAGGATGCCGAGGACGGGACGGTCTTGAGCCATGCGGGTCTTCATACGGCGGGATGTGTGGGTTCACAATCGGACTTTGCCGGGCGCACCGCGGACCGTCAATTTGCGGCGCGGCGCCAGGTGGGCACGCGTGTCCCGCTAAAGGCCAGATCAATCCTAAATCGTTCCGCCCGGCCTCAGCAGTTGGGCACGTTGACGGCCAGCCCGCCAAGCGAGGTTTCCTTGTACTTCTCGCTCATGTCGGCGCCGGTCTGGCGCATCGTCTCGATGCAGGCGTCAAGCGGCACGAGGTGCGTGCCGTCGCCGCGCAGGGCCAGCGACGCCGCCGAGACCGCCTTGATCGCGCCCAGCCCGTTGCGCTCGATGCAGGGCACCTGCACCAGGCCCTTGACCGGATCGCAGGTCATGCCGAGGTGATGCTCCAGCGCGATCTCGGCGGCGTTCTCGATCTGCTCCGGGCGTGCCGCCCATCACGGCGCAGAGCCCCGCGGCGGCCATCGCGGCGGCGCTGCCGACCTCGGCCTGGCAGCCCGCTTCGGCGCCGGAAATCGAGGCGTTGTACTTGACCAGCCCGCCGATGGCCGCGGCGGTCAGCAGGAAATCCTCCACCTGGCGCTCGGACGCCCCGGGCACATGGTCGAGGTAGTAGCGCAGCGTCGGCCGGCACCACGCCCGCCGCGCCGTTGGTGGGCGCGGTCACGACCTGGCCGCCGGCGGCGTTCTCCTCGTTCACCGCCATGGCGTAGATGCTCATCCAGTCGTTGATCGTGTGCGGCGCGTGTCTGGTTCGTGCCCCGCTCGGCGATCAGCGCGTCGTGGATGCCCTTGGCGCGGCGCTTGACGTTCAGCCCGCCCGGCAGGATGCCGCCGGTCGTCAGGCCCCGGTCGATGCAGTCGTTCATCACCTGCCAGATCCGCGCTGACGCCGGCTTTCAGATGTCCGGGCTCGCCCTTGCGCGATATCTCGTTGGCGCGTCTTCATGTCGGCGATGGTCTTGCCCGAGGTATTCGGCCATCTCCAGCATCTCGGCGGCGGATCTTGAACGGGTAGGGCACCGGCGCGCCCTCGTCGGTGTCCTTGCCGGCGGCCAGTTCCGCCTCGGTCAGCACGAAGCCGCCGCCGATGGAGTAGATAGTCTGCTGCAGGATCACGTCGCCCTGCGCGTCGGTCGCCATCAGGATCATGCCGTTGGCATGGCCGGGCAGGGTGCGGTCGTAGTCGAAGACCAGATCCGCGCTCGGGATCGAAGGCCAGCGGCGCAGGCCCTCGGGCTCGATCAGGCTGTGCGTCTCGCGGATACGTCTCCAGCGCCGCCTCGGCCTTGTCGTGGTCGTAGGTTTCGGGCGTGAAGCCCGGCGAGGCCGAGGATCGTGGCGCGGTCGGTCGCATGGCCCGACGCCGGTGAAGGCCAGCGAGCCGTGCAGCGAGCCCTTCAGCCCCGCGAAGTGCGAAGGGCGAGGCGCGCATCATGTCGAGAAACCGCGCGGCGGCCACCATCGGCCCCATCGTGTGCGAGGAGGACGGGCCGATGCCGACCTTGAACATGTCGAAGACGGAGAGGAACATGGTGAGGTTGGGCTCCCTTCGGGCGGATCGAACAGGTGTGGTGCGGTGAACGAGCGGTCGACGATACAGATGCCCGCGAGCTATGTCACGCCGTGTGATCGCGCTTGCCGCGACGCGACGGATGAGGTCGCGGATCAGACCTGATCGGTGAAGCGGCGAGATATTGCGGCACGTCCCGCGCCGTCAGGACCGCCTGCCGCACCAGCACGTCGAAGTGGTTGGCCAGCGTCTCGATCCGTTCCCGGTCGCGGAAGGTCATGTAATGGCCGCCGCTGTAGAGCACGGCGAGAAGCGGGCCGAAGACCGTGATCGGCGAGGAGTAGAGCTTGCGGGCGTCGAAGAAGTAGAGGCGCAGGCGCGGATAGAGCTGGTCGGAGATCTCGATCAGTTGCTCGAGCTGCTCGCGCCGCACGTCGGAGGGCAGCCCGGCATAGTAGCCCGCGGCGTGGACGAAATTCTCCACCTCGTGGACGGGCAGGGCGATCTCGTAATCCGACTGCGCCCCACGCATCCAGTTCAGCCGTTCCGTCGACGCCTTGATCGCCTGTGTCGCGCTGCGGCCCAGATGCGGCGTGTATTCCCAGCGCAGCATTCCTTGCGTCTTGAGCATGTCGGGCAGGGCCGCGGGAACATGGCGGATCTTGTAGCCCTGCGCCTCGCGGTGCCACGCAAAGATCTGGTCGTCGATCAGCGCCCGGGCGGCGGCCGTCAGGCCGAGCGAGGCGGCGACCAGGTCCTGAGCGCTTTCGGGGCGGTCGGAAATGCTCAGCAGCCAATCCGTCGAGACCCCTAGGACCGTGGCGCAGGCGGCGACGACCTGCGCGCCGGGCAACCGAGGGCCATCGTCCGAGAGCGCCTGCGACAGGGTCGATCGGTCCACCCCCACCGCGCGGGCCAGGGCCGTCTGGGTCATGCCGGCCTCAACCAGGGCGCGTCCCAGTCGGTCGCGGAACGCACGGGCGCGGTTCTGTTTGTCGAGAATCTCCATCATATGTTGCCAATTATCATGGCTTGCAGTGTTTGTTAACTAATGCCTCGTATTCTCACGCAACACATTGGGGTAACGAGAATGTGGGCGGTTTCATGGCGTCGGCCCGGAATACCTTCCCGCCGACGCCCCCGATTGTCGAACCATTTTTTCGCGTAGCGTATCGCTTTAGAACATTCCGCCTGCGGTCCTGCGCCCCAACTGGACAAGGAACCGAATGCCCAATACCTCGGCGCGTCTCCCCCATGCGCAAGCGCCGCGCGTGGAATGGGTGACGCTTGGAATGATTGTACTCTGTCTGGCGCTCTGGGCCGTGACGCTGTTCTGGCTTTCGGCCATGTCGACGGTGCTGGCCGCCGTCACCCTGATTCTCCTTCTGGTCCTGCACGCCTCGCTGACGCACGAGGTCTGCCACGGCCACCCGCTGCCCTCGCGGCATGGATCCGAAGCGCTGATGCACGTGAACCCGGGGCTGGCCGTTCCCTACCTGCGGTTTCGTGACTTGCACCTGGCGCATCATCAGGATTCGATCCTGACCGATCCCTACGACGACCCAGAAAGCAACTACTTCGATCCGGCGCGCTGGGTGCGGATGCCGCGGCTGGCTGAAACTCCTGCGGCGGACGAACAACACGCTCGCCGGCAGGATGCTGATCGGGCCGGCTCTGGGGCAGGCGGGGTTCATGGTGGCCGATTGGAGGGCGATCCGGGCGGGGGACGGGCAAGCTCTGCGCGGCTGGCTGCTGCACCTGCCCGGCGTGGCGCTGGTGCTGTGGCTCGTCTGGCTGAGCCCGATGCCGCTCTGGCTCTACTGCGCTTGCGCCTATGCGGCGCTGTCGATCCTCAAGATCCGCACGTTTCTGGAGCACCAGGCCCACGAGAAGGCGCGCGGCCGGACCGTGATCATCGAGGACCGGGGTCCGCTCGCGTTCCTGTTCCTGAACAACAACCTGCACGTCGTGCATCACATGCACCCGAAGGTGCCGTGGTATCGCCTGCCCGCGCTTTATGCGGAGAACAAGGCGCGGTATCTCGCGCGCAATGACGGGTATCGCTACGACAGCTACCTGCAGATCTTCCGCCAGCATTTCCTGCGCGCGAAGGATCCGGTGCCGCATCCGCTCTGGAAATCGCCGGAGATTTGACCCAACAGGGCGCATGAGCCTCTGGATCATCGCAACCCTCGCCGCGGCGTGTTTCCAGACCGCGCGCTTCATGCTGCAGAAGTCGTTGGCCGGTGGCGGGCTGACCGCGACCGGCGCCACGTCCGCGCGGTTCTTCTACAGCGCGCCGCTGATCGCGGGTCTGCTGTCGCTCTATCTCTGGTCTTCCGGGACCGATCTTCCTGCGCTGCCGCCTGCCTTCTGGCTCTATGGCGCGGCGGGCGGGCTGGCGCAGATCTTCGCCACGGTCTGTGTCGTGCTCCTTTTCGGGCGGCGCAATTTCGCGGTCGGCATCACCCTGAAGAAGACCGAGGTGATCCAGACCGTTCTGGTCGGCCTCGTGATCCTGGGGGAGGGGGTGTCGCCGGGCGCATTCGCCTTCATCCTGGTAGGGCTGATCGGCGTGATCCTGCTCTCGGACCCGCCGCGGATCGGCAGCGTGGGACTGCGCCGGTTGGCCAACCCGTCGGCGGGGCTGGGTCTGGCCTCCGGCGTTTTCTTCGCGATCTCGGGCGTATGCTACCGCGGCGCGTCGCTGGAACTGGCGGTGGAGGATCCGCTGCTGCGCGCCGGGATCACGCTCTCGGGCGTGACCGCGATGCAGATGGTCGCGATGGCGGTCTGGATGCGCTGGCGCCTGCCGGGCGAGATGACCCGGGTCTGGACAGCATGGCGAACGGCGGGGCTGGTCGGGTTGACCTCCATGGCCGGCTCGTTCTGCTGGTTCACCGCGTTCACGCTGCAGAACGCGGCTTATGTGAATGCGCTGGGGCAGGTGGAACTGATGCTCAGCCTCATGGCCTCGGTGCTGGTGTTTCGCGAGACCGTGTCGCGGCGCGAGATTGCGGGCATGTGCGTGCTGGGCGCCTCGATCCTCGGGCTGATCCTCGCCATCTGATCCGGACCGGAGCGGGCCTGGCCGGCCCGCACGCGATAATGCGCGTTCAAGCCACGCGGGCTTCGAGGGGGCGTCCCCTCGACCTCCCCGGCATCAGTCGTGTTCGGGCATGCGGGCGCCGCGCAGGCGGAGGAAGAGGTTCTCCTCGTCACTGTTCTTGAAGAACGGCACCGAGGCAGGCGGGTCGCGATCCTCCGCGCGCGCCTGCACTTCGCTCAGCACGACCTCGGTGATGAACGGCATGTCGAGGCGGCGCACTTCGGCGAGCTCGACCCATTGCAGGTGCGACAACTCGTCCGAGGCGTGGGTGAAATCGTCGGGGTCGGAGGCGAGGTCGTCGGCATCCACAAGGAAGAACCGCGCGTCGAACCGGCGCGGCCGGCCGGGCGGCGTCAGCGCGCGAAAGACGAATTGCAGCGGCGCACCGCTGGGCCGGTGTCCAGTTGCCGCGAAACGGCGCCAATCCTCGGGCGCGTCCGGCCAATCGCCCGGCGTTCCGATGACCTGGCCCGTCTCCTCCCAAAGTTCGCGAATGGCCGCGGCGGCAAGGGCCGCCGACGAGACCGGCGGCACGATGATGTCTTCGTCGAGGCGGGCGGCACAGAGATCCGGCAGGGGCGCCGCGAGCGGGATGGCGGCATCGGTCGCGTCGACCGCACCGCCCGGAAAGACGAACTTGCTGGGCATGAACGCCGCCTTCGCGCCGCGCTGTCCCATCAGGATTTGCGGCCGTGTCGTCCTGTCGCGCAGCACGA
Source organism: uncultured Alphaproteobacteria bacterium (assembly GCA_963721175.1). GTDB lineage: Bacteria > Pseudomonadota > Alphaproteobacteria > Rhodobacterales > Rhodobacteraceae > Aliishimia. Next base: position 18,648 of record CAVRIG010000027.1, read on the forward strand.
TGACCGTCGCGGCGTTGCGAATCGCGGATTTGTCGGAAGTCATGCCTGCCCCTTGCTGCTGTCCGGTCGGCGGTCAGGCCGGCTCTCCGAACCCGCCCATGCGCCGGGCCCATTGGAAACCGACCACGGCGCCCTTGAGCCTGGGCAGAAGGTAAAGCGACAGCGCGACGCAGCCAACCGCAAAGATCGTGAAAAGCACCAGCGGGTCCGGGCGCCAGGTCACAAAGGAGAAATGCAGAAGCGGCGCCATCAGGTGACCGACGATCAGGATCGTCAGATAGGCCGGGCCGTCGTCGGCGCGATGGTGGTAGAGATCCTCACGGCACACCGCACAGGTGTCGTGCACCTTGAGGTAGCTCCGCATCAGCGGCCCGGTTCCGCAACTCGGGCAGCGACGGAGGAAGCCGCGGCGCAGGGCCGGCCAGAGCGCGCGCTGATCCTCACCGACATCGGAGCGGGAGGTCTGGTTCTGACTGTCGAGCATGGTCAAGCCTGTTATCCTTTTGTACCATATGTGTGCCGAGTTGGGCCTCAGATGAAGAGGACCAAATGCCCTAGCGGCGGGATGACGCAGTCCACGCGATGAGTTCCTCGGGCACGTGCATCAAGGCGGCCGTTGGACGACACCCATGCTGCCGGGAATTTCAGGCGGCTGCGGACTGCTCCAGGCTGAACCGGTTGCGCCCCGCCTGCTTGGCCCGGTAAAGCGCGCGATCGGCACGGTTGATCAGGCTTTCCGGGGTTTCGAGCGCGGCCAGCTCCGCTGCGGCGTCGGCACTGATGCCGGAGCTCAGGGCAAGACCGATGGAGACCGTCACGTCGATGGAAACGTCCCGTCCCTTGAGCTTGACGGGTTGCTGCGAGATCCGCTGGCAGAGCCGAAGTGCGGCATTGCGAGCCGCCGCACGGCCCGTCCCCGGCATCACGATCAGGAATTCCTCCCCGCCGATGCGGGCGACGAGGTCCACGGCGCGCATGTTGCCTTGCATCCTTTGGGCGCATTCGGCCAGGACGGCATCGCCGGCGTCGTGGCCATACCAGTCGTTGATCTGCTTGAAGTGATCGAGGTCGGCGACCATCACCGCGTAGGGGCGGCCCGACAGCCGGGACTGCTCGGCGATGCGGTCCAGATGCGGCACCGCGTAGCGGCGATTGTAGAGCCCGGTCAGCGGATCGCGAATCGCGGCCTCCGCCCCGTTGCGGATGGTGGCGCGCAGGCTGTCGTTGATCTCGCGCCGCTTGTGCAGCCGACGCGCACGCAGCGCCAGTTCCGGCATGGGAACGTGCCCGATCGTTGCCTCGTCCGCGCCAAGGTCCAGAGCCTGGGCGGCAAGATCCGCGCGATCGACAGGTGCGATGACGAGTATCGCCTTGTGACGCGTGCGGGAATTCGCGCGCAGGTCCGAAAGGACCGACAGCCAGCGTTCGCCCCCGACCGCGGGCAGATCCAGCACGATGACCGAGGCGCGGGCCGTTTCGTCGATGTTCCGCAGCGCAAGATCGATGGAGGTGGTCGCGACCTTCAGACCCGGCTCCTGCACCAGCCCGAAGAGCGTGTTGCCGTCCGCGCAGGAGGGGTCGCGCAGATGAATGACCGGGATCGGACGGTCGAAGGCCTGAACGGGCTCGGCAAAGCCCAAGGCCTTGGTCGTGCCGTCGCGCAGACGCCATTCGGATTCCGAGGCATTGTCGCGCAGGACCGAACGGATGCGCGCGATCAGCAAGCGATCTTCGACGGGAAATTGCAGCACGTCTTCGACCCCGGAGCGCAGCAGGTCTTCCCGGGCGTCCTCCTGCTCCGTGAGGGCGATGATGGGCGGCGTGGCGTCACCCAGCAGGGCAGTGATCCGCTGGGTGAAGTCCGACGCATTCATGTCCGAAAGCGTGTTGTTCACGATCACGAGGTTGGGTTGCACGTCGGCCACCGTTGCCAGAGCGTCGGAGCCGGACGCGGCCGCCCTAACCTCGTACCAGGCCGCGGACAGTTTCACTTTCAGCGAAACCCGGTTCGTGGCAATGCTGTCCACTATGAGAAGAGACGCTTGCACTCTGCTTGTCCTTTCGCGAACCAACGACTGTGGCGTTGCATGGTTATCTTCCATTAACGGTTAAAAAAGGGTTGCGGGATCTCCTAAAACTTGTGTGGAGTTTGAATGGATACGCGGGAATTCGCCGAGACGTTGGCGCTGCAGGCGCTGGGATGGCTTGCCGGTCACGAGGACTTGTTGCCAATGTTTCTTGGCTCTTCCGGCCTTGACGAGGGCGATCTGCGGTCGCGCGCCGAAGATCCGGACTTGCTGGCCGCGGTCCTCGACTTCCTGATGATGGACGATCTGTGGGTCAAGGGGTTCTGCGACGATCACGGAATTTCCTACGTGCGGGTGGTCGAGGCGCGGGCCGCCTTGCCGGGCGGAGAGCAGGTGCACTGGACGTGACGGGGCAGCGCGTGCGGGGCATCGTCTTCGACAAGGACGGCACCCTTTTCGACTTCGGACGGACCTGGGAAGCCTGGGCGCAGAAGTTCCTCGCTCGAACAGCGGACGGGCCGGAGGCGGCATTCCGGATGGGGCAGGCGATTGGCTTCGACACGCGGACGGGGCAGTTCGACCGCGACAGCGTGGTCATCGCCGGCACGCCGCGGGAGATCGCGCAGGCGCTGGCCGTGTTCATGCCCGACAGGTCGGTGGACGAGATCGTAGCACATGTTAACGAAGAGGCCGCACAGGCACGGCAGGTGGAGGCGGTGCCGCTGATCCCCCTGCTCGACGATCTGCTTGCTGCAGGCTACCGGCTGGGCGTGGCAACCAATGACGCAGAGGGACCGGCGCGCGTGCATCTCGACGAGGCCGGCATCATCGATCGGTTCGATTTCGTCGCGGGATTCGACAGCGGGCATGGCGGGAAGCCGTCGCCGGGGCAGCTGCTGGCATTCGCCGGCGAAACCGGACTCCTGCCCGCCGCCTGCGTCATGGTGGGGGACAGCCGCCATGACCTCGCCGCCGGTCGTGCCGCCGGCTTTGCCACGGTCGGCGTCTTGACCGGACCCGCCGTCGGCCGCGACCTGCAGGACCTCGCCGACGCCGTTCTTCCCGACATCGGCCATCTGCCCGGCTGGCTCCGCGACCACATCCTGTAAGGTGCCGGTTCCGGCGCTTCCGACCGCGCCGGCGTGGAAAGCGTCCACTGACGCCCTATCGCGACGTCATCTGTCGCATTCGGAAAACCTCCGCACCGCGCGATACGCGCATGCTGAGAGGAAGTTCAGCGCGGGCGGAGGTTCCGATGGCAGATCAGGCGGTGCGGCGAAGGACCAGAAGTGGCGGACGTGCCGGGGCTGCGGCGCGGCGCGGCACCCAGATGATCGAGCAGATGCCGTGGCGCCTGCCCGTCAACACCGACCGCCCGACCGAGCCGCTTGACCCCGGAAGGCGTGGAGGCGATCCACGACGGCGCGATGCGCATCCTCGAAGAGATCGGGATCGAGTTCCTGAACGCCGAGGCGCTCGAGATCCTGCGGGAGGCGGGCTGCACGATCGACGGCGAGAACGTCCGCATGGGCCGCGATTTCGTGATGGAGATGATCGCGCAAGGCGCCGCCGCAATTCGACGATCACGCCGCGCAACCCGGACCGCAACGATCACCATCGGCGGCAAGCACATGCTCTTCGGCAACGTCTCGTCGCCGCCGAACTACTGGGACATGGAGATCGGGCACAAGGTGCCCGGGCACCCGCGCGATGTGCCAGGATCTGCTGAAGCTGACGCAGTATTTCAACTGCATCCACTTCGCGGGCGGCTATCCGGTGGAGCCGGTGGACATCCATGCCAGCGTCCGCCACCTCGACGTGCTCTACGACAAGCTGACGCTGACCGACAAGGTGGTGCACGCCTACAGCCTGGGCCAGGAGCGGGTCGAGGACGTGATGGAGATGGTGCGCATCGCCGGCGGGCTGACCGACGAGGAGTTCGATGCCGACGCCGCGACATGTACACCAACATCAACTCGACCTCGCCGCTCAAGCACGACTAGCCGATGATCGACGGCTGGATGCGGCTGCGTCGGCGGGGGCAGGCGGTGGTCGTGACGCCGTTCACGCTGGCCGGGCGCGATGGCGCCGGTGACGATGGCGGGCGCGGTGGCGCAGTCGCTGGCCGAGGCGCTCTGCGCGGTGGCGCTGGCGCAGTACGTGACGCCCGGGATGCGCCTGCGCGATCGGCACCTTCACCTCGAACGTCGACATGAAATCCGGCGCGCCCGCCTTCGGCACGCCCGAATACATGCGCGCGACGCAGATGACCGGGCAGATGGCGCGGTTCTACAACCTGCCGCTGCGGTCCTCCGGCGTCTGCGCGGCCAACGTGCCGGACGGGCAGGCGATGTGGGAGACCTCGAACTCGCTCTGGGCGGCGGTGCAGTCGGGCACCAACATGGTCTATCACGCCGCCGGCTGGCTGGAGGGCGGGCTGATCGCGAGCCCCGAGAAATTCATCATGGATTGCGAGGTCCTCCAGCAGATCCAGCGCTATATCGAACCCGCGATCTGGGGCGACCGGGCCGGACGAGATCGCGCTCGACGCGATCCGGGAGGTCGGCAGCAGCGGGCAATTTCTTCGGCATCCAGCATACCCAGGACCGCTATACCACCGCCTTCTACCAGCCGTTCCTGGCGACTGGAAGAACTTCGAGGCTTGGGAAGCGGCGGGCGCCGTCTGGACCGCGGAGCGCGCGCATGGGCTGTTCAAGGAGATCATCGCCAGCTTCGAGGCGCCCGCGATGGATGAAGGGCGATCCGCGAGGAACTGGCGGATTTCGTCGAGCCGCCGCAAGGCCGAAGGCGGCGCGCCGACCGATTTCTGAGTGTGACCGCGCATCTTTCGACAACTGGAATGATGGGGGCGACGTGACGTCGGATCCGCCGGAAAGACGTTAAAACTTTAACTCTTTTCCGAAACTTAAGAGTTCTATGGGATCACCGGACACGTAAATGCGCGAGGATGGTGATGCACGGCTTGGTCCTGAGAACGGTGCAGCTTTTCGTGACCGATCTTTATGGCTCGGTCACGTGGTCGCGGATCGTCGAGAAGGCCGGGCTGGAGTTCGACGAGTTCGAGGCGATGCTGGTCTACGGCGACGATGTCGGTGAACGCACGCTCGACGCCTTGACCAGCGTGCTCGATCGGCCCCGCGCCGAGATCTTCGAAGACATCGGAACGCATCTCGTGTCGGACAGCAACAACGAGGCCGTCCGGCGGCTTCTTCGATTCGGCGGTTTCACGTTCGAGGAGTTCCTGCATTCGCTCGACGATCTGCGGGACCGCGCCCGCATGGCGATGCCGAACCTGGATCTTCCGGTCCTCGAATTGCGCGAGCATTCCAGCTCTCATTTCAGCCTGATCTGCCGCGGGAAGATCGACGGGATCGGGCACGTTCTCATGGGTCTTCTGCGCACCATGGCCGACGACTACGGCGTGCTGGCGCTTGTCGAGCACCGCGGCGGCGGGCAAGGCACCGAGACGCTGGTCATCAAGCTGCTCGAAGACAGTTTTTCGCAAGGTCGCGAATTCGAACTCGGGGCGCTTCTGTCATGAGCTACTTCGGTCAGCCATCCCTGCAGGTGCTCGACACGCTCTGCCCGATGCACCTTGCGGTCAGTGGCACGGGGCATATCACACATGTCGGCCCGACGCTCCGCAAGCTGCGCCCCACCGGGCGTTGGGTCGCCCAGCGCTTTCTCGAGGTTTTTCGCGTGGTCCGTCCGCGGGCGATAAGCTCGATGCAGGAACTGCACGCGGTGACGGGGCGCAAGCTGCATCTGGAACTGCGCGAGCCGCCCCGCACGCCCTTGAAGGGCCTAGCCGTGGCTGCGGAAGGCGGCGGTTTCGTCGTCAATTTCTCCTTCGGGATCTCGGTCGCGGAAGCAGTTCGCGATTTCGCGCTCACGAACGCGGATTTCGCCGCGACCGATCTGACGATCGAGATGCTCTACCTGCTCGAGGCGCAATCGGCCGCGATGGAAGCCTCGCGGACGCTGAATGCGCGGCTGCAAGGCGCCAAGGCCGCGGCCGAGCAGCAGGCGTTCACCGACCCGCTCACCGGGTTGAAGAACCGCCGCGCCATGGATATCGCGCTCTCGCGGCTGGTCGCGTCGCACACACCGCTCGCGCTGATGCATGTCGATCTCGACTACTTCAAGACCGTCAATGACACGCTGGGGCACGCGGCCGGCGACCAGGCGCTGCTGCACGTATCGGAAGTCTTCCTGTCCGAAACGCGGGAGAAGGACGTGGTCGCCCGCGTCGGTGGTGACGAGTTCGTCATCATCATGCCGGAGACGACGTGCCGCAGCTATCTCGAGCGGGTCGGACGGCGCATCATCGACGGCCTCGAGACGCCGATGGATTATTGCGGCACGCCCGTCCAGATCTCGGGCAGCATCGGGACGGCGGTCTGGAACGGCATCACTCCGACCAGCCCCGACACGTTGCTCGATGATGCCGACATCGCGCTCTATGCCTCGAAAGACGGGGGGCGTGCGCAACAGACGTTCTATGTTCCGCAGCTCCGTGAAAGCGCCCAGAGCCGGGCCGACGCCAAGGACGGAACCGTCGAACTCTGGGGATAGTTGGCTTTGGGCCGGGCCTTTCCTGAGCCCTTACGGGGCCGGTGCGACGACCTGACAACTGATTTCCGACACAGTCTCGAGAAACCGTTCGGGCAAAGCTTGATCCGGGACGCGAATTCCGCGTTACGTGTGGTCTTGTAACCGCGGTCATCCTGTCCGATGCAGCCGCAACCCAATCCGACAACGAAAGCGCCCGCATGATCCTCTGTTCCGGCGAAGCCCTCATCGACATGATCCCCTACCCGACCGCGGCCGGGACGGAAGGCTTCGTGCCCTTTGCCGGTGGCGCCGTCTTCAACACCGCGATCGCCTTGGGTCGGCTGGGTGCCCGGACCGGGCTGTTGACCGGGCTTTCGACCGACATGTTCGGGCAGCAACTGCGCACCGCGTTGCAGTCGAGCCATGTCGACACGTCCCATGTCATCACGTCGGACCGGCCCTCGACTCTGGCCTTCGTCCGATTGACCGACGGGCACGCGACCTACACCTTCTACGACGAGAATTCGGCCGGCCGGATGCTGTGCCCGGAGGACATGCCGGCCCTGTCGCAGGAGGTCTCGACGCTCTATTTCGGCGGCATCAGCCTGACCAGCGAGCCGGGTGCCGAAGCCTATGCCGCGCTCCTTGACCGGGCTGGCGACACGCGCGCCGTGATGATGGACCCCAACATCCGCCCGAGTTTCATTGCCGATATCGTCCGGTACCGCGAACGGCTGGATGGGATGCTTGTGAAGACCGACATCGTGAAGGTGTCCGACGAGGATCTGCACTGGCTCGTGCCGGACCCCGTGCCATTGCGCAGCAAGGTCGATGCGGTGTTGGACAAGGGGCCTGCCATCGTCATCCTGACGAAGGGGAGTGCAGGCGCCACCGCAGTGCTCTCCAATGGCGCGGAGGTCACAGTGCCGGCACAGCGTGTCGAGATCATCGACACGGTCGGTGCGGGCAATTCCTTCAATGCGGGTGTGCTCGCCAAGCTGTCGGAATTGGGGCACCTGACGAAGGCTTCGTTGAAGTCGCTTTCGGAGGACAGCGCCCGAGCCGCGCTCGAACATGGTGCGCGGGTGGCCGCCGTGACGGTCTCGCGCGCCGGGGCAAATCCGCCCTGGGCGAACGAGATCTGACGCCGCGCTGTCGCGCACCTTGCGGCCCTTTCAGGCGTTCGCGCATCGCACTTCGCAACCGCCCTAAGCCAAGACCCGGGCCGTCCCGCACGTGACGGCTGCGGATTCCGCGCTACGTTCCGAGCGATTGCACACGCCAGGATCCGCATCGCAGGCTCGAGGACATGCAGAAGACACCATTCTGGAAACAGGCGTCGATGTCGCTCGTCCTGATCGTCGCGGCAGGTCTGGCGTGGCAGAACCGGGCCGATCTGGCGTCGATCTGGGCGTCCGCGACCGCGGGTCAACCGCAGGATGTCGCCGCGCCCACCGATGCGGCCGGTCCTCCCGTGATCGTAGCTGAAGTGCAGAGTGCGAAGGATGACCTGACCTTTTCCGCGATCGGCACCGGCTTTGCCCAGCGGTCGATCACACTGCGCACCCCGTCGAGCGGCGAGATCGTCGCATTGGAGATCGCACCGGGAGCCGCCTTCGCCGCCGGCGACACGCTCATGCGGCTCGACGATACAGATGAACGCTTGGCTGTGGCCCTGGCCGAAGCGCGCTTCGAACGGGCGACGTCGGAGCGCAATCGCTACCGGTCGCTGCAGGATCGGGGGGCGGCGGCGACGGCGCGTCTGGAGGAGGCCGAGACGGGTTACAAGGTCGCGAAGATCGAGCTCGAGAAGGCGCGCGCGGACCTGGCCGACCGGACGTTACGGGCGCCCTTCGAAGGGGTGACGGGCATCGCAACGGTGGAAATCGGCGATCGGGTTTCGGCGGACGAGGCGATCTCCAGTTTCGACGACCGGACGCGGATCCTGGTGGAGTTCGATCTGCCCGAAGCCATGCTGGGTCGTATGGAAACGGGGCTGGCTATCAGCGCCGAGACGCCGGCGGTGGAAGCGCAGAGCTTCGGCGGCGAAATCTCGTCGATCGACAGCCGGGTCGACGCCGCCACGCGGACCGTGCGGGTCCGGGCCGCAATCGACAACGCGGACGATGTCCTTCGGCCCGGTACGTCCTTCTCCCTTCGCCTGGATCTGCCCGGTCCCACGTACCCGGCCGTGCCGGAGCTGGCGCTGCAGTTCTCGCGCGGGTCCCTGTTCGTCTGGCGCGTCGCGGACGGCGCTGCGGAACAGGTGCCGGTGCGCCTGGTTCGACGCCGGAGCGGCATGGTGATCGTGGACGGGCCGCTCGAACCCGATGATCCGGTCGTGGTCGAAGGCACACAGCGGCTGCGGCCCGGGATCGACGTCGAGGTCCTCAACACACCGGGCGAGGGCAGTTCATGACCTTGGGCGGTCGCGGCCTTTCGGACCTGAGCGTGCGCCGTCCCTACCTCGCGGCGGTCATGAGCCTGCTCATCGTGATTGCGGGCATCGGCGCGCTCTGGGGCATCGAGGTGCGCGAACTGCCGGATGTGGACCGGCCGGTCGTGTCCGTCAGGGCGAACTATCCCGGCGCGTCCCCGACGACCGTCGATGCCGAGCTTGCGTCGCTGGTCGAAGGTGCCGTGGCGCGTGT